>NZ_AAUW01000008.1 GCF_000168975.1 Roseibium aggregatum IAM 12614 | reverse complement strand
TCCCGATCTTCAACCTGGCAACACGTGAAGACCATATTGCCCCGCCCAAATCGGTGTTTCTAGGCTCCGGCTGCTTCGGCGGTCCGGTCGATTACGTGCTGGCTGGCTCCGGACATATCGCCGGTGTGGTCAACCCGCCTGCAAAGAAAAAATATCAGTTCTGGACCGGCCCGGAGGCCAAGGGAACGCTGGAAAACTGGCTCAAGAATGCAGAGGAACATCCGGGTTCATGGTGGCCGTACTGGGATCAGTGGATCCGTTCGCATGACGACACCAAGGTCAAGGCCCGCAAACCGGGAGCAAACCGGATCAAGATCCTGGAGGATGCCCCCGGCTCCTATGTCATGACCAAGGTCTAGCGAACCAGCAGAACCTCTTCTGTCCGCAGTTCATTTGGTAGCGCGTACAAGGCATAACAAACGACCATAGTCCGTTATGCAAAATATATAGAAATCCCGACATCAACGAGAACCGCTTTGCCTTTGTTCTAGTTTTTGACCGTGTTTCTAGCAGCTTGGTTGATTTCCGGACCATCCGAGGCTTGCATGTCAGGTCGGGGAACAGAACTGCGAAGTGTGCTAAGTTCAAAGTTTGTGTTCAGAGGCGAATTGCTTGCGGCTGGGCCAATCCTCGCCCTTGAAGACGGCTACTATGAGCAAACCTTATCGTTCCGGATAACCTATTCTTTTATCGGCTCTTTTTCCGAAGGAGACGTCCGAGACATTGCATTTCAGTATCCACTCAATCCAAACAGATACAGCACCGGCCCGGAGCCAGAGATACAAATTGGCGAGGGATACACTGTTGTTCTGGACAAGCTTTGGATTCCTAGGCCAATGAATGTGGATGCTGCGGCTCCATCCTCAGAGGGCTCTGATGAAAGTCGAATTGTCCATCGCTGGCATAAATTTCGCTGCGGTGCAAACGGGCTACGTCTGCGAAAGAACTCTCACGATCACGCGAAAGCAATATGGTGGGTATTCAACGGCGCAAGACATACGCCAGAAATTCGCGCGGACATTCTAACCGAATTTCTAAGCATTAATGGGCGGTTTTGAAACGAAGACCCTGTAGGCATCTGAATTTCTTACCCGAAATGTGCGTCCAGCGGTGTCAGCGTCATCGCCAGCAGCTTTCCGAATTTGCTCGCCGCCATTGGACGACCGAAATGATAACCCTGGACGACTTCACAACGGCAACTGGCAAGAAACGCCTGCTGCTTTGCCGTCTCCACGCCTTCAGCCACCACGCAAAGGCCTAGCTCCCTTCCAAGAGAGATGATCGCCTTGGCGATACAGCGGTCACTTTCGTCAAAATCCAGATCGCTGATGAAACTACGATCAATCTTGAGCCTTGTCAGCGGAAAGATCTTCAATGCGGTGAGACTTGAATACCCCGTGCCGAAATCGTCTATCGCAAGCTTCACACCCAGCCGGCGGAAATCATCCATCAGCTCGACGGCCTGGTCCGCATTCTGAATCAACAGGCTTTCCGTCAGTTCCAGTTCCAGATATGTCGCGTCGAGACCGGTTTCTTGCAGCGCCTCCCGGACGTCCGAAATCAGGCCTCCATCCCGGAATTGCCGGGCAGATACGTTGACCCCGACGGTGATCGGCAACAGTCCGCTATCCTGCCACTCCTTGTTCTGTCTGCATGCTTCCCGCGTCACCCATCTGCCGAGCGGCACGATCAGGCCGCTTTCTTCAGCCAGAGTGATGAACTCGCCGGGCATCATGCGACCGAGATCCGGGTGCTGCCAGCGGACCAGCGCTTCCGCGCCGACGATGCGTCCGCTGACAAGATTGTACTGCGGCTGATATTCGAGGAAGAATTCACCGCTTTCGATGCCCTTCCGCATTTCCTCCAGAAGCGTCAGCTTGTTGACCGAACGTTCCGGGCGGGTTTTCTCGAAAACCTTGTAGCTGTCGCGCCCCGCAGACTTGGCGTCGAACATGGCCTTGTCGGCATTCCTCAAAAGCTGAGCTGCACTGTCCGCATCTTGCGGATAACAGGCGGCACCTATGCTGCAGGTCACGTGGAATGACAGGTCATCGATCTGGATCGTCTTGGTAATCTCGTTGCGCAGCCGCGCCATGAACTCGTTCAGTGCGGATTTCTGCGCCGTCTCGCCATCGACGATCAGGACAAATTCATCCCCGCCGAACCGGATGGCCTGATGTGCGCCGTTGTGAACGGACATGATGCGCTCGGCGACAATCATCAGCACCTGATCGCCGATCCCGTGTCCGAAGCTGTCGTTGACGAACTTGAAATTGTCGAGGTCGACAAAAACGACGGCAACCGGTGCACCGGTTCTGTCGGATTCGGAAACCTTTTCTTCCAGCTTTGTCTTGAACTCCTGCCGGTTGGGTAGACCGGTCAGAACATCATGGTTGGCCAGATAGCGAATCTTGCGTTCGGCACGGTCCCGCTCGACGGCCACGGACGCGAGCCGGGCCGCTTCGAGGGCCAGTTTCAACTCGTGGTCGGTCGGGCTGCGTGTTGACTTTGTGTAGAGCCCGAAGGTGCCCAGAACCTTGCTGTCCTTGCCGAAAAACGGCACCGACCAGCAGGACCGCAGATCATATGGCGCGATGAGATCGCGCACATCCTCCCAAAGGCTGTCTTTCAGTACATCCTCGACGATAACGCTTTCCCGACGGAAAACCGCGGTACCGCAGGACCCCATTTTGGGACCCACGGGTATACCGTCCGTCAGGTCAAGGTATTCCTGCGGCAGGTTGGGGCCCACGGTCGCCAACAGGTTTTCGCCGGCATCATCCAACAGCATGATCGACCCCATGACACCATCCAGTTGGTCCTCGATGGTCAGCACCAGGGTTGTCAGGACCTGTTCCAGCGGCTTGCCCGCCGCAATTTGCTGCAGGACCTTGTTTTGACCCTGCTGCAGCAGCAAGGCTCTCTTGCGTTCGGTTATGTCCCTCGACAAACCGATGATGCCGACAACCTCACCTTCGCTGTTTGTCACCGGATACTTGGACGAGGAAAACCATTTCCGTTTGCCGTTTTCCAGAATCAAGGGTTCTTCAAAATCGATGCGCGGAATATTCGACGCCATGATCTCCTGTTCGATGGCGTGGAATTTCAAGCCCGTCTCTTTTGGGTGAAGGTCCAGATCCGTCTTGCCGATCAACTGCGCAACGTCAAGGAGACCCACATCCAGCGCAACCTGCTGGTTTGCCATGACGAAGCGCGAACTCCGGTCCTTTACGTAGAGGTAATCGGAAACCTCGTTAAGAAGCGCGTGAAGTGAATCCTTGCTCAGCCGCAGTTCATCGTTTGCGGACAACGCTGCGATGCGGTTTAGCCGATCAAGCTCGGAACCCAGAGACGAAATAATGTCGCTGCTTTCCACGCCACCTTCATCTTGGCTCGTTTGTAAGACCATGCCCCAGCCCAATTGATAGGAATTAATAAACTCAAGTATTTGGCTATTTTCACTGATGTTAGACTAAAAAACAATGAACCGGACAGAACCTGGGCCTTTTAGCCCCCTGGCTATTCATTCTTTATTCAAGCAGACGGCAATTACGGCCAACCACTTTGAAGATACACCAATTCCTCTGCACGATATCGCACCCAATACTTTCCTGCACGACATATTCTCATTGAGAATTTTACGTAAATTGATATTGCTTGAGACAGATTGTCGTTTGCCAAGCGCCCATGTCGCCGAGTAAGATTAATGCATATTGGAAAGGCTGGCTGCAGCATATGCAAACCTCGCGACGTCACTTGAGTCCGCTTGCCCGTCCGGCATTGAAAGATGCCAATGGACTGAAGGCTCCCGTTCTTCTGCCGAAAGCTGCATCGGGCAAGCCGGCACCGGCCCTGTCGACGGTGATGAAGATCGTTGCCCCGGGTTTGTTGACCGCCGCCTTGTGGACGCAGGTCTGGCTTGGAATTTGGGGCGCGCTTCTGGTTGCGATCGGGGTTCTGGCATGTGTCATCACCCTCCCGAGCCTCGTCGGAGAAACCGGCAAGACAACCGCTTGGGCGAAACAGGTGAGTTTCGGCGAGAAGGTCTGGCTCAACAGACTGTTTCTTCCGGTTCCGGCCACTGACAGTGCCAGGCTGACGACGCTTTACCTCGTGTTCTGGATGGGTGGGCTGATCGCCCTGCTTGGCGGCTTCCTGATGTCGCCGATCCTCTCGCTGACCGGCCTGCTCGTCGCCCACGCGGCCCAGTTCGTCAGCTTCGTCAAGCTGGTTCAGCTCTATCGGACCATGAAGGACAAAACCCCGCTCTACCGTTTCTGGACTGCCGTTCCGCAAAACGACAATCTTCCGAACGACATCGCGCGCAGCAACCGGCACTGACGCCCGGTTCGCTCTCGGCTCCTGTCACAGTGAAGCTTTCGGGTTCAGTCTGCTGTACTCAAATCAAGATTAACTATGGCGACCAGCCCGAGGGATGCCAACGCAATCAGGGTTTCCCTGCCCGCGAGCTCGCGGCCGCCATTTTGTTGCTGAATGTCGAGCACCCAGTCCCTGCCGGTGACAAACCTTTTCAGCCCTGCCAGCAACCCGGCTTTCTTGCCTTGTGACTGGTCCCGGTGTTTGCGGGTCAATGTTCCTGCAAGGACACCGTTTTCCAGAAGCACCAATGCTTCCGTGTCACCGCCCAGCATGGCTCGAACGGTCTGTCTGGCAACGCTGTCAGGATCGGCCAGTTCATAATCTACGCCGCCACCCGGCAGTTCAAGTTTCCAGCCTTTTTTCAATGATCCCCGCCCCAAGACCCGACCGATGCAGACACCGGTCTCGGATGTAAGATCCCAGCTTCCTGTGCCGACCTTGGCTGTGCGTCCGAGTGACCAATCAGGTCCTGCCTCTAGGTGAATGCTGGTGACGCCTCTCATGTGCGCTTTATCCAGATCAAACGTCATCGCTGGAGCACCATCCAGGCTCTCTTCTCCCGAAAAGACCTTGAACTGTCTGGAGACACCGGGCGGCAAGGGAATGCTGCCCGGCGTCTTCACAAACCGCAAACTGAGGACCTTTTCCACGTTGCAGCCCTGCTCTGGTCTAACCAGCCTGTTTGCGCTTTTCCGCAAGCAGGCCGATGTAGGTCAGTGCAACGCTTGCGCCGGCAATGGAGGTGATATCAGCATGGTCATAGGCCGGAGCGACTTCGACGACATCACCGCCCACGAAGTTCAACGATCCCAGCCCGCGCAGGACCGAGAGCGCCTCGCGGGATGACAAGCCACCCGCAACCGGCGTTCCCGTGCCGGGGGCAAAGGCGGGGTCCAGACAGTCGATGTCGAAGGTCATGTAGGCCGGCCCGGAACCAACCCGTTCCCTGATCCTGTCAATCACGCCACCGATTCCCAGATCGTCCATCTGGTAGCCGTAGACGATGTCCAGCCCGCAGGTCTCAGGCGCATGGGTCCGGATGCCGATCTGGATCGACCTGTCCGGATCGATCAGGCCTTCGCGAACGGCTCGTCCGGTAAAGGTGCCATGGTCGATCCGGTCTCCTTCGTCGTTCCAGGTGTCCTGGTGTGCATCGAACTGTACCAGGGCAAGCGGTCCATGCTTGGCCACATGCGCCTTGAGCAGCGGATAGGTGACGAAATGGTCGCCGCCGATGGAAAACAAATGAGTCCCAGAGGCAAGAATATCGGCTGCCTGGGCCTGAATGTGTCCGGGAATGTCGGCGTTGCGGCCATAATCGAAGACGCAATCGCCATAGTCCACGCAGGCGAGCACCTCGAAAGGATCCATCTCGAACGGGTACTGCGGATCGCCATCGAAAATGGCGGAGGCACGGCGAACGCCCTGTGGTCCGAACCGGGCGCCGGGGCGATTGGAAACGGAAGCATCGAACGGGATGCCCCAAACCGCCAGGTCAATCCCTGTCAGGTCGCGGCTGTAGCGGCGGCGCATGAAGGACAGCGCGCCGGCATACGTCGGTTCATGCGAACCACCCTTGACCGATTTCCCCAGAAATGCGTTGTCGGTTTCCCGAGGCAATTCTGCTGACATGACAATTTCCTTGAAGTCTTATGTGGCAGGATCTTGGTGTACCGCTGCGGATCAAGCGGTACGAACTGCCGGGTGTGTCATTTACCGGACACCCGAGGACGGTGTTTCAGGTTTTACCAGCGATGTCTCGTCGCGCCAATCCCGTGCGGCAAAGCCCGTCGCATTGTCTTGCTCCTGAATTGTCCGCTTGCGATGCAGGGCCAGTCCTGCTGCGGTTCTTGTCAACCGGCGGCATATGTCGAAAGATTGTGCGGTCTTAGCCTCCGACCAAAGGAAATCTGCGATGAGCGACAGTGGCCATCACGACCATGCCGAGAATGCCCCCCACGGACATTCTCATGGTCACAGCCACGATCACGGCCACGGTCATGGCAATGATCATGGCCACGGGCACGACCACACGCCGGAAGTGACCGACAGGAACGCGCGCGCCGTTGCATTGGCCGGTCTGCTGATCGCCGCCTTCATGTTTGCCGAACTGGTGGGAGGTTGGCTTGCGGGGTCCCTTGCGCTGATGGCAGACGCCGTCCACATGGTTACGGATGCCGCCTCGCTGGGACTGGCCTGGTGGGCGTTCCAGCAATCCAAGAAACCGGCAGATGCCCGGCTCACCTATGGCCGAGACCGTTTGCCGGTGTTGATTGCCTTTGCCAATTCCATTTTCCTGCTGGTGGTTACAGGCTGGATCTGCGTTGAAGCCGCCGGCCGATTTATGGAACCCGAGACAGTGCTTGCAGGACCGATGTTCATCATCGCCGTCATCGGCTTTTTGGTGAACATAGGTGCGTTTTTCATCCTTCAGCGCGGCGGCGACGGATCACTCAACATGCGATCCGCGATCCTGCACGTGCTTGGCGATCTCCTCGGCTCCGTTGCAGCAATTGCCGCCGCCGTCGTGATCTATTTCACGGGCTGGTATCCCATTGATCCGATCCTGTCGGTGTTCGTGGCCCTGCTGATTGTGCGCTCCGCTGTCTCGGTCATGCGCCAGTCCGCCCATATTCTGCTTGAAGGGGCACCGGCTGACATCGACAGGGACACGTTGAAAACCGATTTGCTGAACGCAGTCCCGGGTCTGGTCGACGTCTATCATATCCATCTCTGGTCGCTTGCCGAGGGCAAGATCAACGCAACAATGCATGCCACATTGAAGCCGGAGGACGATGCGGAAAACGTACTGAGGCAGATCCGCGAACGGCTGAAATCCCGGCACGGAATTGGCCATGTGACCATCGAGATTACCGAGGGTTCTTGAGGCCGAAGGCCCAGGCTTCGTCGTCAATACTGGTTTCGGCCTAAAATTCAGCCTGTTTACGCCGGATTATATCTTGTCGGGTAAGGTATCTCCAGGATGGCTGGCTATGAAAGAAATTTGGCGCAGGACCCGGCACCTCCGGGCTGGAACGCCAGAAGCGAGAACACCGCTCCCCCGGACGGTGCAGCCGGCATAATTACGATCTACGTGTGCCTTGCCATTCTGGGAACGCTCGCTGCCCTGGGCGGAGCCCTGTCTGCGCTGACAGGATTCGGTTCATAATCCCTGCTTGCCACACAACGTATTGTCCTCAGGAATATTCTCCGGCGTTCCCGCAAGTGCGCCAATTTCCCTTTGGCAAATAAGTATGGGGCGTTGTCGCCTTCGGCCCCCGGGACTAAAACGGGGAACCAGACCAGCGCAAGCTGGTCCATTTCCATGAGGATTTCCTGCCGTGGCAAAAAAGACCCAGAAGATCCTGCGCGGCAGGCTGCTCTCCTTCTCAGCCGCCCCCAAGGGGCCAGACGATACGCAGGCTTACAGCTATATCGAGGACGGCGCCCTGCTGATCGACGGCGGCAAGATTGCTGCCTGCGGCGAGTTTGCGGACGTTGCCTCCTCCGCGGGTGAAGAAACAGCCATCATTGATCATCGGCCACATCTGATCCTTCCCGGCTTCATCGACACGCACATCCATTTTCCGCAGGCACAGGTGATCGCCTCCTGGGCCGATCAACTTCTGGACTGGCTGAACGACTACACGTTTCCTGCGGAAATGAAGTTTGCGGACAAGCCGCATGCGGACCGGATCGCGGGTGCCTTTTTTGACGCGCTTGTTGCCCACGGCACCACCACGGCCTCCTCCTATTGTTCCAGTCATCCAGCCTCGGTCAACGCTTATTTCGAGGAAGCCGAACGGCGCGGCATGCTGATGCTTGGCGGCAAGACAATGATGAACCGGAACGCGCCAGCCGACCTGTGCGACACCGCCCAAAGCGCCTATGACGACAGCAAGGCTTTGCTGGAGAATTGGCACGGACGCGGTCGAGCGCATTATGTCATCACCCCGCGCTTTGCAATCACGTCGACACCCGGGCAGCTTGAAGCCGCCGGATCACTGTTGCAGGAATACCCGGACTGCCATTTGCAGACCCACATCAACGAGAACCACAACGAAATCGCCTACACGCTGGAGCTCTATCCGGAAGCAGCGGACTATCTTGGCGTTTACGAAGGGTTTGGCCTTCTCGGCCGCAAGACCTTGCTCGGTCACTGCATCCATATGAATGACCGCGAACTGGGTGTTATGCGGGAGACCGGTTCTGTTGCCGTATTCTGCCCGACATCCAACCTCTTCCTCGGCAGCGGTCTCTTCAACAAGGCCGGGCTGGAGCAGGCCGGCGTCCGCACAGCCATTGCAACGGATGTTGGCGGCGGCACCAACTATTCCATGCTGCGCACCCTTGATGAAGGCTACAAGGTTCTGCAGCTTCAGCGTCAGCGCCTCCACCCGCTAGACTGCTTCCACTGGATAACGCTCGGCAACGCCAAAGCGCTGTCCCTGGAAGACAGGATCGGCACCCTGGAGCCCGGCACCGATGCCGACCTTGTGGTCCTGAATGCGCGTGCGACCCAGCCGATGGCCTTGCGGATGGAAACTGCTGAGACTCTGTCGGAAGAGCTTTTCGTGCTGCAAACCCTTGGCGATGATCGTGCAGTCGTTGAAACCTACGCAGCCGGACAGGCCTTGAAGTCCTGACAGTTTACCGGGGCACGCCTAAATGCCCCGGCTTTTGGCTGCCTTAGCCAGCGTGCCTAGCCCTGAATGGGCGGAACAGCAACAGGCTGAACCCTGTAGCGGCAAACAGGAACAACGCCAGCGCCGTTCCACGGTAGACAGCGGCAAAACCGCAGTCCTGAATGGGCATGGTCAGGAGTAGCGGCGAGACGACCTGCCCCAGAAACATCGCCGTCGTCACGATGCCCGAAACACTGCCGCGCCGTTCTTCAGGAGCGACTTGCAAGGCAAGCAGCAGAAACGACGGCTGAACCAGAGAATATCCCGCCCCGACCAGCGCTGCGCCGCCGAGGATGAGCGGCCAGACGGCGTCGATCGAAAGAACGGCAAAGCCCAGCCCCATCAGCGCAAAGCCGATACCGAACGAAGCAGACAGACCAACAATGGAGCTGATCCGACGATAGGCGATCGCCACGACGCCTCCGGTGAGCGTCAGTGCTCCCAACCCCACCGCGGTGCCAGAAGCGCTCTCAATGCCGTTTTCATCAAGATAAAACGGCAACTGACTGGGCATCAGGAAAAAGAACATAACGGTGACCATAGTCAGGAACCCCACCGCCAGAGCCGGAATGATCCAGCCTTTTTGCGGTACGGAAACCCGGTTTATGGATCTTTCGGAAGCGCTGTCGCTCCGCGCGGTTCGTTCCCGCTTCAAGATTGGCAGCAGCAGCGGCACAAGCAGGACCGGCAACATGTAGACTAGGAACGGCAATCGGGGAGACAGGCCTGCGAGCCAGCCGGCAAAGCCGATGAACAGGAAGCCACTGAAATTGATCGCCGCGGTCTGCCATCCCATGAAGGCACTTCGGCGCTGACCGGAAAACAGGTCTCCCACCAGCGCAACCTGCGCCGTCATCGTGATCGCGACCGCCACACCCAGCAAAAGACGACTTGCCAGGATCGACTGCAGATCCGGCAGATAAGCGCCGGCGCTGCCGGCAAACGCAAACAGAAGAACGCCGGCCAGAAGTAGCGGACCTCTGCCGAACCTGTCGGCGGCCAGACCCGCAAACGGTGCGACCAGGACAACCGACAACGACGGGGCTGCGACCAGAAAGCGGGTCAAATAAGCTGCCGCCGGTTCATCCGGGAAACTGGCTTCAAGCGCCGGCAAGGCCGGGCTGATGGTGGCATTTGCCATGATTTTCAAAGTTGCCGTCATCAGCAGCGCGATTGCCGCCGTTTCCAGCCAGAGCGGTTTTCCTGATGGCGAAGCTTGAGCCGACATGGGCGTTTTTCCTTGCATTTTGAAAGCGAGGAGCACAGCCTACAAATTCAAGTCGACTTGAGGTCAATAGATGAAATTCATGGATATTTCCGAAGTTTCGAAACAGACCGGCATCGCATCGTCGGCCATTCGCCACTATGAGGAAAAAGGCCTGATCACGTCCGTCGGCCGCCGGGGGCTGAAGCGTCTGTTCGGGCCGGAGGTGCTGGACCAGCTTGCCCTGATCACGCTTGGCAAGACCGGCGGGTTTTCGCTGGAAGAGATCAAGGCGATGTTCGGCCCGGACGGCCGCCCTGCACTCTCCCGGCCCGGGCTTCACCAGAGAGCTGATGACCTCGACAGGCAAATCCATACCCTTGAAGCCCTTCGAGACATGATCCGGCATGTCGCCGACTGTCCGGCTCCGTCACACATGGAATGCCCGAAGTTTCAGCAGCTAATCCGGATCAGTGGCCGTAGAAAACGAGATGAGCGCGCTGCTCGCCATGCAAAACCAGCCAGATCGTTTCCCGCTCGCCGCAGACCATCACCTTCTTGAAAAGAACAGAATGAGCTGACGCGCCTGCCTCTGGAAGAGCCCTTGTTTCGCGGGCTTTTCGTGATGCTCTTCGACGGACCGGATGACACTGCGAACGATCAGGACGGCGGCAACGCCAAACAGAACACCTCCGGCCGCCTGCCCGATCAGAACCCCGGGCGCTCCGTAAAGCATTCCGCCAACCAAAACGAAGGGAATGGTACCGGCTGTATGCCGCCCCCAGTTGAGCAGGGTGGAATAGAATGGACGGCCCAGATTGTTGAAACAGGCATTTGCGACAAAAATCGCGCCGTTGAAAAAGAACGCCAAGGCCAACGGACCGCAGAAAAGGTATATCAGGGTCAAGGCGACGCCGTCAGCTTCGAACAGATGTGCAACAGGACCGCGGAGCAAGAACAGAACAAGTGCGGCAAGGCCGACCACAAGTGCGGTAAACAATAGCGCTGCGCGCAACGTGTCGCGCACCCGGTCGAACCTGCCGGCCCCATAGTTCTGACCCACAATCGGCCCGACGGCTCCTGACAGGGCAAAGATGGTTGCAAACGCCAGTGGTGTCATACGGGCGACCACCGCCATTCCGGCCACGGCTTCCTCTCCGAATTCGGCCATGGACCGCGTTACCCAGGCCTGCCCGACAGGTGTCGCAAGCTGGGTGAGGATTGCAGGACAGGCAATTGCTGTAATCGATGGCATCCCTCTGACAAGGGCCATTGGCCGGGGCAGCGAAAGGCCTCCGTGGAAACGAACGATCGGCACCAGCGCGAACACGGCAATGGCAACGCGGGACGCGGCACTGGCTATTGCTGCTCCTGTCAGCTCCAGATCGAAGCCGAAGATCAGGATCGGATCGAGCACCGCATTAACAAGGCCGCCGATGATGGTCGACATCATTGCCCAACGGGCATCGCCATGTGCCCTCAGAACAGCCCCGCCCGCCATGCCCAGCAACAGCAGGGGCAAGGTAGGTACGATGATCGCCAGATAATGAACCGCAAGATCATGCGTCCGCCCCGTCGCGCCCATCAGCGTGACGAGCGGGCCTAGCGAAAACCAGACGGCCAGGGCAAAGACCGCGCTGAACAGAACGCCCGCTGTCAGGGCGTTGGAAGCCTGCTGTCTTGCGTCCTCTTTGTCCCCTGCCCCCAGCGCCCTGGCCACAAGGGCGCCGGCAGCGATGGCAACCCCGATGTTGAACGAAGTCGTGAAGAAAAGGATCGCGCCGGCATATCCGACGGCCGCCGCCAGTTCCGCCTTGCCCAGCATGGAGATGAAGATCATGTCGACAAAGTCGACCGCAAAGATCGCCATCAGACCAACAGAAGCGGTCAGAGACATCACGGTCACATGGCGAAACAGACTGCCGGACAGGAATTTTGCCTCTGTCGCAGGCTCCTGATCTTTCACATTCGAATTCAGCGGTTTGCCCTCGTCTTGCGTGACACCAACCGATCCAAAGCCCCAGCAGGTATCGATGCCAACAAAAAACCCGCCGGATCGCTCCGGCGGGTTTTTCGAACTGGTAACTTCCAGATCCAGCGATTAACGCTTGGAGAACTGGAACGACCGGCGTGCCTTGCGCTTACCGAACTTCTTACGTTCAACAACGCGGCTGTCGCGGGTCAGGAAGCCGTTCTTCTTCAGAACGCCACGCAGCTCCGGCTCGTAGTGGGTCAGAGCCTTGGACAGGCCGTGGCGCACGGCGCCAGCCTGACCGGACAGACCACCACCGGTAACCGTTGCGATAACGTCGTACTGGCCTGCACGGTCGGTCAGCATGATCGGCTGCTGAAGGATCATTTGAAGAACCGGGCGAGCGAAATACTCGGTGTAGTCCTTCTTGTTGATCACGATCTTGCCGGTGCCCGGCTTGATCCAGACGCGGGCAATAGCGTCCTTACGCTTGCCTGTTGCATAGGCCCGGCCATTGGCGTCCAGCTTCTGGACATGGACCGGAGCTTCGGGGGCAGCGGTTTCGACCGCACCGCCCAGTTCTTCCAGGGATTGCAGCTCAGCCATCGTTAAGCCCTCTTGCCATCATTCTTTGCGTTGAGGCCCTTGACGTCGACGAGTTCCGGCGACTGAGCTTCATGCGGGTGGGTCGGACCAGCGTAGACCTTGAGGTTCTTAAGCTGCTTGTTGGACAGAGGGCCGCCCGGCATCATGCGCTGAACGGCTTTTTCCAGGACGCGCTCCGGGAAACGACCTTCCAGGATTGCACGTGCAGTGCGCTCCTTGATGCCGCCCGGGTGGCCGGTGTGCCAGTAGTACTTCTTGTTGTCGTACTTGCGGCCGGTGAACACAACCTTGTCGGCATTGATGACGATGACGTTGTCACCGGTGTCAATGTGAGGCGTGAAGGTCGGCAGATGCTTGCCGCGCAGGTGATTGGCGATGAATGCGGCAAGACGGCCGACAACCATTCCTTCTGCGTCGATCAAGATCCACTTTTTCTCGACCTCAGCCGGCTTGGCAGAGAAGGTCTTCATGAGATTGATCCGTACTGGTCGGTTAAAGAAAAGGCCCGCGCGGCCTGTATCAAGCCAGCGAACGGACCAAAATTTCGTTCGGTGGCGCTTATACGCTCACCCAGAATGGGCGTCAAGCACCTTATTTCCGGCAATGTTCCTAATTACTTATATTTTTCAATATCTTAAAAAAACGGTATCATAATACCGCATAATTTTGTGTGTTTAGGCACATCAAGATCCCGCAATTCAAGGCAGGTCGCGTCTTCCTGAGTGAGCTTCCCCTCAAATTGGAGCCTGATTGTGGTGAGTATTGGCATCAAACCAACCTCAAAAACTGTGCTCGCACCATTTTTTCCAAGTGACAACGACGCGGCCGAAACGCGAACGGCAGCTCTACTTTTTGGCTTCCGCTTGAAGGGGCACCTGTCATTGAATTGACAGGTCTCTCCGTTCAGGCAGAAATCCAGCATCAATGCCAACTTAACGTAGCGCAGTCAGCGCGGCGGAACGGAATAGGTTGCCGTCGCGTGGGCAACGAGCTCTTCCTGCCCCTCACCCGCAATTGCGCAATCAACCACCGCAAGACGTTTGCCGAGCTTCAGTAGCCGGCACGTGGCAAGAAGATCTCCCGCGTCCGGTTTGCGCAGGAAATTGATGTTCAGGTTTGTGGTGACTGCAAGCGCGACCGGGCCGATGTGAGCCAGAATCACGACATAGGCGGCAAGGTCGGCAAGGGCCATCATCGCGGGACCGGAAACGGTGCCACCTGGCCTCAGATGCAACTCATTTGCGGACAGACGCACCACCGCCTCTCCGGGCGAGACGCTGTCGATTGCATATACGCGCCCACCGGCATGAATCTGCGGGAACTCTCTGTCCAGCATCTCCATTATTTCAGGCCCTGTCATAACCGGCGTCATTCAGCCCCTCCCTATCCTTCTCTTTTTCAACCTGTAATCTGATTTTATCTTACGTTTGCGTCAATTTGTTTCTTGGGCAAAACCAATTCCGGTCACACAAGTGCCTCACTTCCAGCCGTTGTCGGGTTGTCTTCATTTTTCAGACAAAGGGGTCTTCTGTTGACCAAACTGATTGCAGCCTTGCGCAAAGTCTTTTCCGTTCGCAGCTTGCGCTGTTTGCCACCACTTTTAGCAGCGGTTTCCGCCGCGACCCTCCCTCACGCCGCCCTGGCCGAGATCAAGCATTATCTCTACACAAGTGAGGGTGCGTTTTCCCAGACACAGAAACTGCTGGACAACCCTCAGATTTCCGGCGTTCAGATCCTCTATAACTGGCGAATGCTCGAACCTGAAAAAGGGCGCTATGATTTCTCGGCAATCGAACGGGACCTGGCCGTTGCCGAGAAATCTGGGAAGGCTTTCTTTCTGCAGCTTCAGGACCGCTTTTTCTGGGAAGGCGCCCGCTACGTGCCGGACTATCTTCTCGAGGACCCTGTCTATGCAGGAGGCCTGGCCCGTCAGGTCGATGACAGCGAGGCAAAGGACCCGAAGCCGGAAGGCTGGGTGGCAATTCAGTGGAACGAAGCCGTACGCGGGCGGTTTCAGGCCCTTCTGAGCGCTCTGGCGGAAAATTTCGACGGCCGCATCGAAGGCCTCAATCTGCCGGAAAGCTCCGTGAACATCGACGGACGCAAGGACAAGACAGGCTTCACCTGCGATGCCTATTTCAATGCGACCCTGGAGAACATGGCCTTTGCCCGAAACGCCTTCCAGAAATCGCAGGTGGTGCAATACGTCAACTTCTGGCCTTGCGAATGGGAAAACAGCGAAGGCTATATGCAGCGCAGCTTCGAGACGGCGGCAGAACTCGGCATCGGCCTGGGCGGGCCGGACATCGTTCCAAACCGGAAGGCGCAGATGAAGAACGCCTACCCGTTCTTCCACGAGTACCAGGACAAATTGCCGGTGATCGCCATGGCGATCCAGGAACCAACCCTGAAATACGTCAATCCGGAAACTGGCAAGACCTTTACCCGGTCGGAATTTATCGAGTTTGCCAGCGGATATCTCGGGGTCGACATCATCTTCTGGAGCGCGTCTGCACCCTGGCTGCAGTGATGCGCCTGACGCGGTTGCGGATCTCCCGCAGGTCGTGATCCGTTCTGAATGAAAAGCTCTCGCTTCTGGCCGCAGACAGAAGCGAGAGCTTTGTTTTGTAGCTCAAAGGCAAACTCTAGCCGCGCCGGCGGCCCCTGCGCCGTCCGGAACCCGATCCGTCGTTTTCTGCGCGGGCTGCATCGGCTTCCTTGTTCGGTGGGGACACAAGCGGGCCGATTTCGGCAATGACCTCATCAAGCGTGGGCCGGACACCTGCCTGATGCGCATCGACCGCCGCACGCATTGCCGCAAGATGGACCGGCGACGTGCCGCAGCAACCTCCGACAATCCGCGCGCCCGCATCAAGTGCCATATGCGCGTATTTGGCCATCAGTTCCGGGGTGCCCGTGTAGATCACCTCATCGCCCTTGATCTGAGGGATGCCGCAGTTGGCTTTCGCAACGACGATGGCATCCGGATAGGCTTCGGTGATGTCCATGATGGCCGCCAGCAGATCCGAGGCTCCGACCCCGCAATTGGACCCGATTGCAACAGGCGTACAGGCAAATTGCGCCTGAAGGTCACCCAAGCCTTTGGGGGACAGGCCCATCATCGTCTTGCCAGCCGTGTCGAAACTTGCGGTAATAACCAGCGGCACGTCGAAATTCTGCGCAGCTTCCGCAGCCGCCTTCATTTCTTCAACGGCAGACATGGTTTCCACCCACAGAATGTCGGCGCCACCTTCGACAAGCCCTGCCATCTGCTCCTTGAAGGCAGCCACACCCTCTTCGTAGCTGAGTGCGCCGAGAGGTTGAAAAAGCTCTCCCGTCGGTCCGACAGATCCGCCGATCAGAACCGTGCGCCCCGAGGCTTCCGCAACATCTCGCGCCAGTTTTACGGCGGCAATATTGAGTTCCCTGACGCGATCTTCCGCCTTATGGAGCTTCAGCCGATGACGATTGCAGCCGAAAGTGTTCGTCAGAATGATATCGGATCCGGCATCGACAAAGGACTTGTGAAGCGCGGTGATCTTTTCCGGTTCGTCTGTGTTCCACAGTTCCGGTGCATCACCGGAAACCAGGCCCATTTCAAACAAATTGGTTCCGGTTGCACCGTCGGCAAGCAACGCTCCCCTTTCGGCAAGAAGCTCTTCAAGCTTGGACATTCAGTCGTCTTTCGTCTTGTTGGTGTGGTTTGTACCCGATACGGGGCTTGTTCCTGCAATATCAGACCACGGAAGGAAATCCATACGCAGCCTTTTCTTCCAAAGCGCCCGGTCCCGAACGCGATCGCCGGGTGAGCCTTTTACAGCGGATCGCTCCGCTGAAACGGTGGCCGAGACGTGTCTGAAGTAAACCGTCTTCCCGCGCCTCTCTGCCGTTTCCGAAATCACTTTTCAGGGTGCGAAGTCAATGGACTTTCCAGTCAAAATGAAGCAACAAAGCGCCATGACGCTTTTACGGTATTGCGCGACGGTTATGGAGCCGGGTTGTCAGGGCTCCTGAGAAAGACTAAGCGCAACCAAACTCATCTTGGGAGCATAAGATGTCAGACGCCGCCCCATCTGGCCGTCGAGGAAGAAGCGCACGCCGCGAACGCCGGCAAGCCGGCCCCGCCAGCCTGGCCATTCCATATATCTCGCGCAATATTCCGAACTTCGACATTCTGAGCGACGAAGGCGCGGAACGTATCGAAGCCAATACCGACCGAATCCTTGCCGAAATCGGCCTCGAATTCCGGGACGATCCGGAAGTCATCGGCATCTGGAAGGAAGCTGGTGCCGAAGTCGACGGCGAACGTGTCCGCTTCCCGAAAGGCATGCTGCAGGAGCTGGTGAAGACGGCTCCCTCGCAATTCACCCAGCACGCACGCAATCCTGCCCGCAACGTTGAGATCGGCGGCAACAATCTTGTCTTCGCACCGGTCTACGGTCCCCCCTTCGTCACCGATCTCGACAAGGGCCGGCGGTATGGCACGATTGAAGATTTTCGCAACTTCGTGAAACTCGCCTATATGTCGCCCTGGATGCACCATTCCGGGGGCACCGTTTGCGAACCTGTCGACCTGCCGGTCAACAAGCGGCATTTCGATATGGTCTATTCCCATATCAAATACTCCGACAAACCGTTCATGGGCTCGGTCACCGCGCCGGAGCGCGCCGAAGACTCCGTCAAGATGGCGCAGATCACCTTCGGAGAGGAGTTCGTCGACCAGAATTGCGTCATGATCCAGTTGATCAACGCCAATTCGCCTCTGGTCTACGATGCGACCATGCTTGGCGCTCTCAAGGTCTACGCCCGGCACAATCAGGCTTGTATCGTTTCACCGTTCATCCTGGCAGGCGCCATGAGCCCGGTTACGGTCGCCGGCACACTGTCGCAGGTACTGGCCGAAGCCCTGGCAGGCTGTGCGCTGACCCAGTTGATTCGTCCCGGTGCCCCGGTTGTTTTCGGTGCGTTTGTCAGCTCGATTTCCATGCAGTCCGGCGCTCCGACCTTCGGCAGCCCGGAAGGCTCCCTGCTTCTCAACGGTGCTGCCAAACTCGCCCGCAGGCTAAACCTGCCGTTCCGTTCGGGCGGTTCGTTCACAGCCTCGAAGACGCCGGATGCCCAATCCGCGCAGGAATCGGCCCAGACCATTCTGGCCACGCTGCAATCGGGTGTGAATTTCTGTCTGCATGCGGCCGGCTGGCTGGAAGGCGGTCTGTGTTCGTCTTACGAAAAATTCGTGATGGATGCGGACCAGCTCGGCATGATGCATGTCCTGGCCAAGGGCATCGAGATTTCCGATGAAACCCTTGCGATGGACGCACTTCAGGAAGTTGGTCCGGGCGGTCACTTCCTTGGGGCCGCGCACACGCAGCGTAATTTCGAGAGCGCTTTCTTCAGGTCCTCCATCGCGGACAACAACTCCTACGAGCAATGGCTTGCCGACGGGCAACTGAATGCCGCGCAACGGGCCAACGCCCGCTGGAAGGAACAGTTGGCGGGCTATACCGGCCCTGAACTGGACCCTGCCATTGACGAGGCCCTGATAGCGTTCATGACCGAGCGCAAAGCCTCCTTCCCAGACAGCAACGTCTGATACTCTGCTCAATAAACCAGCAACGCCCCGCGATTTCGCGGGGCGTTTGTTTTCATGGTGAATTTCTAAATTTGCTCTTGCAAAGCTGCCACGCTTTTTAACAACACTCAGAAGAACTACGTTTTTTTATGTATGTAGCCTTTTCCAGCAATTCTGCATGGGATAAAGGTTGCCAAACCCTGCGTTCGCAAGGTAGCTGGAAACGCTGTTTGGCATGGGATAAGCTTACGCAAGGCAGCACTGGGACTGGGTCGCGCCGGTCTTCGAATTATCTCGAGGGAGCTTGCACGAATGACTGTTTACAATTTTTAAGTTTCCTCATGTAACTCAATAGCTTGACTGTTCCTAACTAATAAAAACAGGTTGTTCTGTGGCGTCGCTTACATCAAACATCGATATTCTTGGTTATTCTACTCGGCTTCCCGGCGCCAATGATTCTGCCGAATTCTGGTCGCTATTGAAAAACGGCAAATGTGCTGTCACAACCGTATCCAATGACCGCTGGCCCCTTGCCCGGTTCGGCCATCCGGTTCAAAGCACCTCGGGCAAGAGCTACACCTGGGCCGCCGGACAGCTTGACGACGTCTGGGGATTTGACCCGTCATTTTTCGGCGTCTCCCCGCGTGAAGCCGTGCAGATGGATCCGCAGCAGCGCCTGCTGCTGCAGCTGGTCTGGGAAGCTCTCGAGCACGCGAACATCCGTCCGAGCGACCTGGCAGGATCAAATACCGGCGTCTATGTAGGTGCGTCCTCGCTGGATTACCACCATCGCTTCCTGGTCGATCCGGCCATGGCCGACATGCAGTTCATGACCGGCAACACACTGTCGATCGTTTCCAACCGTATTTCCTACATCTATGACCTTCGTGGCCCGAGCTTCACGGTCGACACCGCCTGCTCCTCGTCCATCGTTGCCCTGCACGAAGCGGTTTCCGCCATTGAGTCCGGTCAGATAGACACCGCCATCGTCTGCGGCGTCAGTCTTCTGCTCAGCCCTTTTGCCTTCGTCGGCTTCTCCCGCGCCACGATGCTGTCTCCGACCGGCCTCTGCCAGGCATTCGATGCCAATGGTGATGGTTACGTTCGCTCGGAAGGCGGTGCAGTTGTTGTTCTGCGCTCCGCCCGTGCGGGCATCCCGGAAGGCGCAAAAAGCCACGGCAAGCTTCTGGCAACCGGCATCAACGCAGACGGCCGAACCGTCGGTTTGTCGCTGCCCTCCCCGTACGCGCAGGCAGATCTTCTGCGCGAAATTTACGAAGGCCTGGAAATCAATCCGGAGGACCTCGCCTTCGTTGAGGCACACGGCACGGGCACCCGCGTTGGTGATCCTGCGGAAGCCGATGCACTTGGCAAGGTTATCGGCCAGAAGCGCGAAAAGGCATTGCCCATCGGGTCCGTCAAGACCAATGTCGGACACCTTGAGCCTGTTTCGGGCCTCGTCGGTCTTCTGAAGGCGCTCATGGCTCTGCGGGAAGATCTGCTGCCGCAATCGCTACACTTCAGGACTCCCAACCCGGATATTCCCTTTGACGAGTTGAACCTCAAGGTCGCCGGCGAAAATATAACTCTTGAGCGCGACGGCAGCCGCAGACTTGCAGGGGTCAACTCCTTCGGCTTTGGCGGGACCAATGCGCACGCCGTTATCGGCGATCCGGATCCCGTTTCCAGCGCAGATTCGGCAGCGCCGGTCGAAGCGCCTCTCGTGATCAGTGCCCGGTCCAAGGAAGCCTTGCAGCAACTTGCCGGAAAATTCGCCGACCGTCTGGACAGCGAAGCGGATGAAACCGCGGGGAACGTCATTGCCTCGAGCGCTCATGGCCGCGATCTGCTGTCCGAGCGTCTGGTCGTGCTCGGCAAGACGAAAGCAGAGAAACTCGACGCGCTGCGTTCGTTTGCAGAAACCGGCGAAGAAAACACCGATCTCGTCTCTGGCAGCGTCATCAAGGCAAATGCGAAGGTCGGATTTGTCTTTTCCGGGAACGGCTCTCAATGGGCAGGCATGGGCCAGGAAGCCTATCAGGCTGACACCGCCTTCCGGACTGCTTTCGACAAGGTCGACAAGATCTTCATGGGTCTGAGCGGATGGTCTCTCGTCACGACGCTTTTTGCAGAAGACCTTGAAGCCGATCTCGAGCGCTCCGAAATCGCCCAGCCGCTTCTGTTCGCAATCCAGGTCGGGATTGTGGAATCCCTGCGCCAGCGGGGCATTACCGCAGCCGGTACAGCGGGCCATTCGGTCGGTGAAGTCGCCGCTGCCTGGTGTGCTGGTGCTCTGGACCTCGAACAGGCGGTACGCGTCATCCGTGCCCGTTCCAGTGAACAGGAAGTCGTTCGCGACCTTGGTTCGATGGCGGCCCTGCTTCTGCCGGCGGATCAGGCGATTGCCGCAATCAAGGAAAGCGGTCTGCCCAAGCTTGAACTTGCCGCAGACAACAGCCCCCGCAGCGTCACCATTTCCGGCGACAGCGAAAGCCTTGACGCCTTCGCAAAATTTGCCCGCAAGAAAAAGTGGGCCATGCGCCGCCTCAACCTGGCGTACCCCTTCCACAGTGCCTTGGTCGACCCGATCGAGAAGCCACTTCTTACGGCATTGGAAGGCCTTTCGCCCACCACCGCTTTCCTGCCGTTTTACTCGACCGTCACGCCGGATGAGCGCGATGTGCGCGTCGATGCCGAATACTGGTGGCACAACGTTCGTCAGCCTGTACGCTTTGCTACCGCTATGGAAAACATGGCAGCAGATGATTTCTCCGTCCTGATCGAGATCGGCCCGAAGCCTGTCCTTGGCACCTATGTGAACGATGTTCTCCGGGCGAAGGGCAAGAAGGCCAAGGTTCTGGAAACCCTGAAAGAGCCCTCCAAGAAGGCGGTTGCGAGCGAAGGCAATCCGCTTGATCGGATCGCGGCGTCCGTTCTCGCCCATGGCGGTCAGACCGATCTGGTCCGGTTCGTCGGGGAACGGCCTGGCCATCTGGCTCCGCTGCCGTCCTATCCCTGGCAAAATTCCGAGTATCGCCCGGAAAACAGCCCCGAGCGCGTCGATTTCATGTTCGGTCAGACCTGGCCGTTGCTCGGATACCGGCTGCGTCAGGATACGGCCGAGTGGTTCAGCCATATCGACAGCGGCGCCCTCCCCTTCCTGCAGGATCACAAGGTCGAGGAAAGCATCGTCTTTCCGGCTGCGGGCTACATCGAGATGAGTCTGCGCGCCGCGCTCCGCTGGAGCCGGAGCGACCAGATCGAACTGCGTGATTTCGACATTCTGCGCCCGCTGGTGATCGAAGGCGACGAAGTGTGGGAGACCCAGGTCCGCATTTCGCCAGACGACCATGTGATCGAGATCCTGTCGCGTCCGCGCCTGTCCGACAACGACTGGTCATTGAACGCCCGTGGAACGTTCCTGACGCCCTCGACGACATCCAGAATCCCGTGGGTGAAGACAAGTGATTGCGTCGTTTCGGAACTCGATCACGAGACGCTTTATACGGTCACCAAGAGCTTCGGTCTTAACTACGGGCCGGCTTTCCGCCGCGCGGAAAAAGTCGTCAAACACTCGGACACAAGCGCGACCGTCACGCTGCTGCCGCAGGACGAGTGCCTTGCCGATTACGAGTTCTCTCTTTGCCCGACCCTGGTGGATGCCGGTTTCCACGGCCTGTTTGCGTTGCTGGACGGCGTCAAGGACGTACCGCAAAACACCTCCTTCCTGCCGATCCGTCTGGGCACCTTGCGTCTTCTGGCACCGGAAACTCTTCCGGCTTCCGTGCGCATTGAGGTGACCAAGGCCTCGCCGCGTTCGATCGAGGCAAGCTTCGAGTTCCTGGATGCCGAAGGCCTGACAATCGCCCGCCTCACCAAGACCCGCTTCAAAGCAGTGACCCTTGGTCAGGACACGCGCCCCGACGATCTGGTCTACCGACAGATTGCAACACTTCTCCCCGCACAGGACCGCGTTTCCCCGCTTCAGGAGACCTTCGAAGGTCTGCCCGCATTGGCCGGCAACCTAGATCTGCTGGGCTCGGACGATCAGGAACTCGATGACAGCAGGGTTCTCATCGAAGCTCTTGGACGAACGATTGCGCACAAGGCTCTTTTCGATCTCTTTGCGGATCGACAGGTTGATTTGGGCGCGCTTGTCGAGGCTGGAGAGTTGCACGAAAGCGCGATCCCTCTGGCAGCAAGCCTCTTCGGCTGGCTGGTCGAGAGCGGTGTCTGCACGGAAAGCGACGATGGCTTCGAGCTTACGGACCCGTCCGGCAATCCGGATGCATCTGAGCTTCTGCAAGCCCTGACCGATGGTGGCGGCGAACATATTGCCGAAGCAGCCTTGCTCGCCCGTCTTTGGACCGGGTTGCCAGATATTCTCAAATTTGGTCTGCAAGAAGCTTCCGGCAAGGAATATTCTTCAAGCCTGTTCGAGGCTTACCGCACGTCGTCTCCGGCGAAGCGCGCGCTCTCGTCCGCCTTGCAAGCGGGCGTAGAAAGCCTGATCGACGGCTGGCCGAGTGACCAGGCACTCAGAGTGCTTCTGGTTGGTGCCAGCAGCGGAGTCGCGGCGGCGATCGACGCGGTGCTTGATCCCACCTACATGGCGCTGACGGTGACAGACGCCACTTCGTCTGCAGTCGGACGCGGCGAGCGGCTTTGGCAGGGCAGCTCGGCGACCGAATTTGTCGAGCCGGGAGAGACTTCTTTCACCTTCGACCGGCATTTCGACATCGTTTTGTTCGACACGTCTCTTGCCGAAATCGATGCCGACACGCTGAAGCGTTTCACGAAATCCATCGTCCCCGGCGGGCTTGTGCTGGGCGCAGAACCGCTGCCGCACCCGCTCACCGACCTTATCATGGGGGTCGGCTCTTCCTGGTGGGACGAAGGCGCAACTGCCGAATTCCCGATTTCCAAGCAGCAGGCTGACTGGACCAAGGCCCTGGAAACTGCCGGCCTGACAGACGTTCAGACCGTACCACTCAAGAGCGCATTGATCGAAGCTGATCTCATCTGCGCACGTGCTGGCGAGCGTGTCGAGGAAGCGACGGACAACACCGGCGAGGAAGCACCCGAAGCTGAGGCCGAGGAGAAGAAGTATCTGCTCCTGACCAGCTCCGAGGGTGCGTCTCACCGCCTCGCAGAAGGCCTTAAGGCTTGTCTGAACCGAAAAGGTCATGCGGCAACCCTTCTGGTTCCAGGCGAAGTTACCGAACAGCTCGGCGACGACATCTGGAGCGTTGCGCTTGGCGATAAGGGCGACGCCCACGCGCAAGACGAAGCGCTCAACGCGCTCGTAGCTGAACACAATGGCCGTGTCGTTCATCTGCTCGGCGCATATGCCGCTCCGGCTGATGCTCTCGCCTCTGTCGATAGCCGTGCCTTCAGCCTGATGACCTTGCTCAAGGCGCTGGGTCCAAATGGTGGTGAATTCACGCTTCTGGCTCCTGCCGGTGCCCAGGATATTGCCGGCGGCAAACCCGCCGCTCCCGAGCAGGCCGGTATCTGGGCGTTCGGCCGTGTGGTCATGAACGAATACCCGGACGCGAACCTGAAGCTGATCGACGTTTCGCCGGATCTGGAACCGGGGATAGCCGCGGCCCGTGTGGCCGACGAGATCCTGGTGGCCAATTGCGAACGGGAAATCGTTCTCGACAGCAAGACGCGCTCCGGCATCCGCCTTGTCAAAGGTGGTGTCCTTTCAAGCGTTACGTTGCCGGAAGGCGCGAAACCGGCCATGCGGCTGGATATCCTGCGCCAGGGTTCCCTGGACCAGCTCGCCTGGCACGCAGTTGAGCGCAAGCCGCTTGAAGGCAAGGATGTGGAAATCGCCGTTGAAGCCAGCGGTCTCAATTTCCGCGATGTTATGTGGGCACTTGGCCTGCTGCCGGAAGAAGCCCTCGAGGATGGCTTTGCAGGACCGACACTGGGCATGGAATGCTGCGGTCATGTTGTCGGCTGCGGGCCGGACGTGACCCGGTTCCGGCCGGGCGACAAGGTCATTACCTTCGCTCCGGCCTGCTTTGCCTCTCATGTCACGGTCGACGAAAGCGGCTGTGCGCCGATGCCGAGCACGGTTTCCGCAGAAGAAGCCGCTACCATCCCGGTTACCTTCCTCACGGCCTATTATGCCCTTGTGCATCTGGCAGCGCTCTCCGAGGGTGAGACAGTCCTGATCCACGGCGGCGCCGGTGGTGTCGGCCTGGCGGCTTTGCAGATCGCCAAGTGGCGCGGTGCAAAAATCATCGCCACAGCCGGCTCGGAAGACAAGCGCAACACGCTGAAACTGCTTGGGGCCGACGTTGTTCTGGATTCCCGGAGCCTGGCGTTCGTTGATGCTGTCATGGAGGAAACGTCCGGCGAAGGCGTCGATGTGGTTCTCAACTCGCTGTTTGGCGAGGCCATGGAACGCAGCATCGAGGTTTTGAAACCGTTCGGCCGCTTCCTGGAACTGGGCAAACGCGACTATTACGGCAACACCCGGATCGGTCTGCGTCCGTTCCGTCAGAACCTGACTTACTTCGGTATCGACGCCGACCAGCTTCTGACGCGCCAACCGAAGCTGGCCGTCGATCTGTTCGTCAAGCTTGTCGAGCTCTTCGAAGCCGGAACGCTGCGGCCCTTGCCGCATCGCCTCTTTGAAGCTGCAGATGTGGTCGATGCGTTCCGCCTGATGCAGCAGGCCGGACATATCGGCAAGATCGTCATCCGCCCGCCGGCAGTTCCCGAAAACGTTCCGACCAAGCGTGAAATCTCGTTTGACGGTGACGCTGTCTATCTCGTTGCCGGTGGTTTCGGTGGCTTCGGTGCCGCACTGCTTCATCGCCTTGCCGATCACGGCGCCAAGTCGCTTGCGGTTCTCAGCCGCCGCGGCGCTTCCAGCGAAGAGGCTCAAGAAGTCATTGGGCAACTGTCCAAGCGCGGTGTCTCCATCAAGGGGTACGCTTGCGACATCACGGACGAAGCTGCCGTCAAGAAAGCGCTTTCGGAAATCCGGACAGAAGGACGCCCGATCAAAGGCGTGTTCCACACCGCAATGGTGCTGAATGACGTTTTGATCGCCAACATGGATCACGATGGCCTGACGAGAGTGCTGGCACCCAAGGTGCGTGGTGCGGAGCTTCTGGACAGGCTGACGGCCGACGATCCGCTCGACCACTTCGTGCTGTATTCCTCCGCTACGACGCTTGTCGGCAATCCTGGTCAGGCCAACTATGTTGCCGCCAACGGCTACCTGGAAGGGCTTGCACGCAAACGCCGCGCCGAAGGCCGACCAGCGCTTGCCGTTGCCTGGGGAGCGATCTCCGACGCCGGCTATCTTGCCCGCAACGAAGATGTCAACGAGATGCTGTCCCGCAAGCTCGGACGCCACGCCCTGACCGCCAAGGAAGCGCTCGATGGCCTGATGGCGCTTATGGTGCAGCCGTCACAGGAAGACACCGGCCTTGCCGCCCTGGGCTATGCACGTATCGATTGGCAGGCAGCGCGGAAAGATCTGGCTCTCGTAGGAACGCCTCTTGTCGGCCTGCTTGGTCTTGGCGACGAGGACGAGACCGGTGCGGACGGAGCGATCAACCTGGCAGCCATGCTCGAAGGCATGGATCAGGTCACCGCCGCTCAGACAGTTGCAAAGCTTCTGGCTGCAGAAATCGGCAAGATCCTGCGGATTGCTCCCGAGGAAATTGATCCGCACAAGCCGCTGTCCGATATCGGCATGGATTCGCTGATGGCTCTCGAACTGCGCATGAGTGCGGAACGGCAGCTTGGGATCGACATTCCGTTGATGTCTCTGGCGAACGGCGCAACTCTGATCGACTTGTCTGGCCGAGTTGCCAACCGGGTTCTGGGCGAAGAAAATGCCTCCGGAATTTCGGATGAGGCACAGCAGCTTGCCAGCCTGCATGTGGATGACCAGCGTCAGGAAACGGAAGACCTTTCCGATATCGCCACTGAAGTTGAGAACAAGAGCCGCGAACTTGGTTCTTTCCTGTAAGCGGCCTCATAAAAGGATAAACTGGTATGGCCGCTGATGATCGCGCCAAGCTGATGGACAGCTTGAAAGCCAACCGCCGTTCAGCGCGCGGACGGACGGCGTCTTCGACGTCGCGCCCGCAACCAGCGCCGAAGCGCAAGGTCTATGACTTCAAGGAGCTTCCGCAGGTCAAGCAGTTGCAAATGCACCGGGCTGCGGCAGACATGATGGGAATTGAAAACCCGTTCTTCCGCCCCCACGACGGGCTTGCTGCGGGAACCAGTTTCATAAACGGCAGCAACTACGACAATTTCGCGTCCTACAACTATCTTGGCCTTAACGGGCATCCCAAAGTCAACGAAGCTGCAAAAGCCTATGTCGATAAGTTCGGCACAAGCGTTTCCGCAAGCCGGATCGTTGCTGGCGAGCGGCCCTTCCATGCAGAGCTTGAAGCAACACTGGCCAAAATCCACGGTGTTGAATCAGCGATCGTGATGGTGTCCGGGCATGCCACCAACGTCACGACAATTGGCCATCTGGTAAACAAAGGCGATCTGGTTCTGACCGATTCCTTTGTCCACAATTCCATCGCCGAAGGCGTTCGCCTGTCCGGCGCCACCCGCATGAATTTTCCGCATGATGACCTCGATGCATTGGAAAAGATGCTCGCAGATCATCGGCACAAGTTCGACAAGGTGCTGGTCGTCGTGGAAGGTCTCTATTCGATGGATGGAGATTTCCCGGATCTGAAACGTGTGGTGAAGCTCAAACAGGCGTATGACGCCTGGCTGATGGTCGATGAAGCACATTCCATCGGCGTTCTCGGCAAGACCGGCAAGGGCATTGCCGAACATTTCGGAATAGACCCGACGGAAGTCGAGATCTGGATGGGCACCCTCTCCAAGACTTTCTCGTCCTGTGGCGGCTATATCGCCGGGTCAAAGGTCCTGTGCGACTATCTCAAGGTGTCGGCTCCGGGCTTCGTATTTTCCGTCGGCCTTTCCGCCGCGCTCGCCGGGGCGGCCATTGCCTCTGCCGAACTGCTTGAGCAGGAGCCTGAGAGGGTGGAAAAACTGCAGAAGAATGGTGCACTCTTTCTGAAGCTCGCCAAGGAAGCCGGACTGAACACCGGCCCCAGTGCAGGCTATGCGGTCGTTCCGGTTATCGTTGGCGATTCTGCAAGTGCGGCAACGCTTTCCAATCGTTTGCTCGCAAAGGGAATCAACGCTCTTCCGATCATTTTCCCGGCGGTTCCGGAGAAATCCGCGCGAATTCGGTTCTTCATCACGAGCGAACACACGGAAGACCAGATCCGTCGTGCCGTTGAAACCACTGCTTCGGAACTGGACGCGATGCGTGCAGACGGAACGGCCGTCGACAGGCTGATCAAGGCGACACGCTAATCTTGCAGGAGTTAGAACTCCTGGCGCAATTCCCGGACACGGCGTCTTTGTCGTGTCCGGACGGATCCGGAGACTACTTGTCCGAACCTTCCCGGTAGCGCGGGTCCTGATCAATCGTCACGTCAAAACCGCCCATGAACAGATCGCCGATCTTCGTCGGCAGCAGGTTTTGAAGCCGGATTCCCCAGGCAAGCAAAAACGGAAATGCGTAAAATGGCTTGCGACAGTCAATGGCCCGCCGCATCAAAGTTGCAGCTTTCGAGGCCGGCATTTCAAAAGGTTTTGCGCCCTTGTGGCGGGCGGACATTGGTGACGTCACAAAACCGGGGCAGATGATCGTCACGGAGACACCGAAGGGCTTCAACCAGCCGCGCAGGGAATGGCCGTAGCCAATAAGCGCCGCCTTGGAGGCACTGTAGCTTGGCATATCCGGCAAGGCACGCATTCCGGCAAGTGAGGAAATGAGCACCAGCTGTCCCTTGCGGCGTTTCTGCATCCCATCGACGACCCCGGAGATGGTGTTGACCACGCCGCGATAGTTCACATCGATCTGCCGATCGCTGTCTGCGTCCGATTCCCGCGTCCGGTCCGGACCAAGCCCTGCCGTAACGCCGGCATTTGCAATGACCAGATCCAGTGGATGCCGTTTTTCCAGATCGCTCAGGTAGCCGTGAAGTGCGTCGCGATCACGAATGTCGACAGCGTTGATCTCTCCGTCGGCTCCAAGCGTCCGGATTTCCTTCAGAAGCGCTTCAAGCCGGGTTTGGTCACGTGCAATCAGGGCGAAATATATGCCAGGGCCAGCGAATTCACGCGCAAGCGCCTGTCCTATGCCTCCGCTGGCACCGGTCAACACGATGACCTTCTGCGTTTCGCCTGCCATTCTCGCCTCTCCCGTAAGGGTTAGATTCCAAGTTTTCTGCCCAGCCAAGACGAATGCCGCTTGATCGAGGTCACAAGAAGATGCCGCTTGTCCGTCCTCTGCTCAGCAAGTCTCGTTACCAGAAATTCAGGGGTGCAAGGCAACAAGGACACCGGATCGATTGTGCGGGCGTATTTTACAAGCGCCAGATAGACGAGTTCAGGCAAGGTGCGGCTCCTGCCTCTGCCCTCAATTTCCGTCAGGTCTTGGCAAAGCCCCCAACCTGCATAAAAGGGCGCTCCATGAACGCACACCTTCTTGCCTCTCAAAAGGGCTTCGAAGCCGGATAAAGACGAAAAGGTTTCAAGGGTGTCCACAGCCTCGATGAGATCGATGATATTTGCATCTTCGGCGATGTCATCGGCGTATTGCAAGGCGGTCTCGCGGGGCACCCGCCCCTTGCGCAAACCTGTTTCGACATCGGGATGTGGCTTGAATACCAGAAACGCGTCCGGGTGACGGTCTCGCGCAAGACGCAACAGGTCAAGATTGACGTTCGGCGTGTTGGCGCAGTCGATTGTTGCTGACCTGGATTTCCTGATAGCCGCATCGTCAGCTACCTGACCCGGCACCAGGATCTTTTCCCTGCCAGCCGGATAGGCAAACTTCTGCGATTTGCCGAAGTTGTATTTCGAAACCCGAGCGCGAATGATGAGGTCGATCAGTGCTTCGCCCCGCCGTCGCTCGGCAGGCGAAAGCTCGTATTCCTTCAGCAGACCTTCCAGCCGGCTGGGCCGTGAGGGGTCATAATAGATCCCGAGGTCGTCGACCGCCAGCATTGCGCCCCTCGCAAGGCCTGCTCCAAGACCGACAGATCGCAAGAAACCATCCTCTATGCGAGACAGCGGCACTGCATTGCGTTTGCAAAGCGCCTCGAAGGTCGTATCGGTTCGGCCAGCCCAGGAGTATATGCGCCCACCGTCGGTTCGGGCAGCTGAGACGGCGGCCTCTTGGGTATCATGAAATGTGACAGCACCGCCTTTTCCGGAAAAGGTGGCATTGATGGAGGGATGGTTCCAATACTGCGCGCCGTAGCAATGCCCGGGCACAGAATTGTCCTGCCAGTGCTCCTGCATCAGCGTGAAGATCTCTATCGCTTCATCAGGGCGCAGAAGATCGTTGGTATAAGGAGAGAACCAGGCGGTCCGGCACGAGAGAACCCAGTTCAACAGCCTGTCGATGGTTATCTGCTCACGAGCTGCCTTCTCCAGAAGTTCGGTCCAGAACGTCCCCCCCTCTGATTGCCCTTCTCCGCCAGCCAGTATCTTCTCCAGAATTACACCATCGCCTCCTAGCCTGCCGGTTTCGCCCGCCGCAGCGCAGGAAAGCGAACGCTCGCGCCAAGTCCCAGTGAAATCGCAGACCGACGTGTTGTTCTCGTCTGATTTATTGAACTGCCGAAGCAATTCATCACAGGCAATGCTCGTCAGAGACCGGCCTTCCTGGTCTGAATCGTTCAGCGGCAATAGGATGAGGCTGGACGGCAGGCGACGGGCTTGATGCGGTGTCGGCCCCTCCAGGATCAGAAGAGCGCCGCCGGCATCAGAATTCGCCTTGCCGGGCAGATGAACATTCCTCAGCCACCTGGCTTCGAACGGTTTGCTGCCGATGCTCTCCACAAGTCGAGCCTCTACAGCCGCCTGCAGTCGGTCTGCCAATGGACGAAGGTCAGGGTCGACGATCCTGACCATCGATCCTTGCCGTTTCAACCAACCGATCATAACGGCACCCCGAGCGCACGCGCCCTTGCAAGCCTCGGTGGAGGATCGACATAGGAACCGAAGGAATTCAAGTCCCTTATGGCAACCTTGCGGGCAATGTTGTCCGCAGCAACCACCACACCTTCGGCATTGTGGATCGACCCACGAACCTGCGTCGAGGCAGCGAGGGCCTGAATGTATGCGGAAAGCAGATCGGTATCCGGATAGACCGGGTCATGCCAGAAGGTTGCAAGATCGCCCTGGTGGGTCAGGTCGGCTATATCGTAGTGGGCAGGCACCAGTGTCTTCACCGGCAGGCCTGCCTGCAAGGCTTCAAGTCCGGCGGTTGAATTCAGCGTCACGACACCCAATGCTTCTTCAAATGGCTTCGCGAGGCCTCCACCATCGAGAAAATGAACCCTGTCCCCGACGCCAAAGCGGTCCGCCAACCTTTTTGAAACGCCCGGCCAGTCTTCAAAGCCGACGTCGAGCGGGTGGCTTTTCAGAACAATATGGACGTCTTCCGGCGCCTCTTCGGCCAAGGATTGGAACACGATCTCGAGGACCTGCTCGAAACTGTCGAATGGCGAATGTCTGCGAAGCTGAAAATCTCCTTCAAGCTGCAATGGCAGCACATAATAACGAACCGCCTTTTCCCGCAAACTTGCAAGCAAGTGTTCCGCAGCCTGGTTTCTCCGTTTTTCCTTTAACAGCCTCACCGCCCCCCTCAAATATTCCTGAATGGGCGGATAGATCGTATGGCGCTGATAGGCAGGAAACAGAGGCTTCAGAAAAACATTGGTCAGATTGTAGACAACATCAGGTGCTGTCTGCAGCCAAAAGCTGGAAGGATACTTAGGTGTGAGATCCACCTGACCTGCGGCTTCGGCAATGCGCATTATTGAAACCGGATCGGAGGGGAAGTGACTGAGGGTGGAAAGCCCATTGCGCTCGAGCGTCATCCAACCGGGCCGCAAAGCCCCGAGCTCCGTGACGGCGACATAGACATCCTGCTGGATCGCTTTTTCGATTGCGACGCGATGGTAAAGGCGCTGATCTCCGTGAAGGACGAGATCGGTTATTCCGTGAGTGCGCAGATAGTCTTCTATGAAGGCCGGCCATTCGGTCGGCCGCCTCTTGAAGCTGACGCAACCCTTTCCATGCCAATGCAGCCAGTCACCGGCGCAGAAGTTGATCCGGTGAACACCGAAGCCCAAGGCTTCGAGGCGATCCCCTGTCAGCTTGTAGAGTGGAGATAAAGGTCCTTGCAGAAAAAGGACCTGTCTTTCAGCGTTCGAGCGAATTTCCGTTGCCGGAGAGTGCTCAGCCACGCCAGACATGCGTCCACCTTTCGGTTTTTCCGCGCCGCTCCAACTGTTCGGAAAAAGTTGTCGCGATCCCTCTCGCCTGTGCTTTTTGCAAGCGCGGCGGTGTTTCGCAGAAGGCTTGCGGCAGATTCACCGTATCGGCAATCATCCGCTCTGCCATAAGATCGGCAGCCGCTTCCCTTCCTTCCTTGGTGTAGAAACACCCCTTGACCTGAATGGACGCTGCGAGCAGCCGCTCAAGCGCATCCAGCAGCTCCTGATTCGGCATCGTCGGGTTCCGCCAGAACTCATCGAGAGGGTTCTGACACGTCAGGCCTGCGATGTCGTAAAGCGCGATCCCGAGGACCTTCGTGGGGCAATTCGCTCTGAGAGCGTGCAGACCTGTGGTGCTGTTGATTGTCAGAGAACCTGATGCGTGTTCCAGAAGTCGGTTCAGGTTGCCCCCATCCACGAGCAACACACGCTTTTTCACCCGGTACTTTTTGGCAAGCGTCCGCAGGATACGTCCCCAAGGCTCAATGCCATTGTCCAGAGGGTGCACCTTGAAAACCAGGCGTGCCGAGGACGGAGCGTTTCCGGCAAAGGACTTGATCACTTCTTCCGCGGCATCGGCGATATGGTCGTACTGGGAATTGTAGCGAAGCTGATAGTCGCTCTGGAGCTGAAGGGGAAAGACGTAATAGGGCAAGCCGGTTGCGATGATGTCGTCAATTACGTGGTGGGCATGCCTGTTCCGGCTCTTCGCCCGTGCGAACCGCGGAATGTTGCTCAGGTAATCGATCAGCGGGTGGTAAAGCTTGTCCCGGACATATCTCGGATATGACAACGCAAAGATCACGTTGGCCATATTGTAGGTTACCTCGTTCACCGCTTCGTTGATGAACGGGTATTTGTAGAGTGGCTGACGGTCGATGTCCGGAAGACTACTGCCCACATGCATGATGTGGTCCGGATCGTCCGGGAACCTGGAATGCGCGGACATTCCGCAATGTTCCAGCGTTATCCAGTCCGGGCGCAGATACCCGTTTTCGAAGGTCAGGCAGGTAATTCCGAGTTCGCCCCCCACTTCCGCCGCGGCCACGTGATAGGGCACGCGGTCCGCGTAATAAACGATGTGGGTGATCTTCTGTTCCTGGCAGTAGGCTCGCAGCCAGTCGGGCCAGTTGCGCAACGACCCTCTATAGGACGTACACCTGCGGTCGTGCCAAGCGATCCAGTCACCTGCACACAGGTTGACTCGGCGTGTCGACGCTCCCGCCTTTTCAAGACTGTCGGCAATGGTTCGCGCAAAAACACCAGGCGGCCCTTGCAGAAACAGCACCACCATTGAACTGACTGAAACCATGCAATCTGCCAACCTACCGGCTTTAACGGCCCATGTTGTTTATCTGAGCCGTTAAATCTTCGTACGGCAACTGTTAATCCGTGATGTTACTTACCACAGAGTAGTTGCTGATGAGCGGTGCGATGATTTGCAGGAACTTGCCAAGCTCAGCAGTCGGATGGTTCGAAACGAACAGGATGTCCTTGTCCCTCATTTCGAATTTCTGCGACATGAAGAAGCCCCTTGGGTCACGAAGGCTCAACTTGTAGACAACCGGTACGCTTTGCGTGCCTGTCAACTTGTCGGCAACAAGCGGCTTGAGCTTCCGAACCAGTGCCGCGTCCTCGAAGCGGAACAGGAAGACACCGTTGGCATCCGCACGGTCATCCCGCAGACCACCCACCGTTGCCAGGGCTTCGGCCATCGTCACCGTCTTTGTTTTGAACGGAACAAGCTGGTTCGCCTTGAGAGCTCCGAATGCAGAGAAGGTGCGCGGGCGGTGCGACAACAAAATATTGTCGTTCGGCGCGATCAGAACGTTGTTTTCCGGATAATCGATCAGGTCTTCCAGGCGGGTGGTGCCAGAACGGTTGCCACGCTTCAGGGTCACCACGGTTTCGTAGGTCGCATCACGCGCGCCGCCTGCTTGGGCGACGAGGTCGAGCAGGCGCGTATTTCTCAGTGGCAGCGGATAAACGCCCGGCTTTGCGACATCTCCTACGACAACAGCCGTGGAACTCAACTTGTCCCGCAACGAAATGAGAACCTGAGGTTCAACGGCCTTGCCGACGAGTTTCTGCTGCACCGACTGGCGCAGACCTTCGATACTCAGACCGGCAGCCCGGATACGACCGGCGTAGGGAACGAAGATATAGCCGCTCTCGTCAACGACGGAGGGAATGTTGCTCGATCCGCCACCGCCACTGCTGAAAAGGCCGTCGGGCGACGCTTCCCAGATTGTGACGTTCAACGTATCGCCAACGCCAAGAAGGGTTGAAGAACCACCACTCCCCACACCGTGGAACTGATTGGCGAACGCGAGCGGGCGATAACTCTTGATAGTGTCAATATTGGCGGGGTCAACAACGACGACAGTATAATCACCGGCCTGCGCGTTGTTCTCGACGTCTTGCGACGAAATATTTATTGCAGCCGGACCTTCGCCCGGCAGGGCGGAGCACCCAAACAGAACTCCGGCAGCCGCCAATACTGACAAAAAACGCATTAGTACCCAATCCACCCAAATTGCTGCCAAGTCTGGTAACACCCTCTTGCGAGGATGTCCAAGACGCATCGCAGCTTTCCCCGGGAGAAACCTCCCACCTGTGACTTTGCTGTAACACTACACCGGCTTTTCCTAGTGAATTGATAAAATTCCAATTTATCGTCTTCTGTTCGGCATGTGAGCGTCGATAATCGAAATCACCGTCCGAGCTTCCACCTTCTCTTTTCGGGGTATCTAATGACCGCAAGCAACCGGCACGACGACATTCAAAACATAAAAAAACTCTCGTCAGAATTGACAATCTGGCTCCGAGATTCGGCCCTGCCACTCTGGTCAACCGCAGGCCTCGACCAGCAAACCAACACCACTCTCGACGTCATCGACCCAAAGTCTCTGGCCGGACTTCCCGTTCCACGGCGCGCAAGGGTCGTGAACAGGCAGATCTATTCGTTTCTGGAAGGCAGAAAACTCGGATGGACCGGCCCGGCAGAAGAAACAGCGACTGCGCTTTTCGATTGGTACACTAACACGTTTCTGATGCCGGAAGGACATTACGCCGCCTGTGTCGACATCGACAACAAGGTCACCGATCCGAGCTTCGACCTCTACAATCAGTCATTCTCTCTTTTCGGCTTCTCGCAGATTGCTGCGAATGTACCGGCATGCACAGAGAGCGCTACAGAACATGCGGATAATTTGCTGCGCCACCTGATGACGACCTATCGCCATCCGGAAGCAGGTTTTCAGGAAGCCTCGCCGAGCCAGGTACCTCTGTGTTCAAATCCCCACATGCACATGTTCGAAGCATGCCTTGCGTGGGAAACCGTTTCGGAAAACGCCGGTTGGGCAGACCTGGCCGACGAAATTGCCGAACTCGCCCTGACACGCTTCATTGATCCGGTTTCCGGAGGGCTACGGGAATTCTTCAACGGCGACTGGACGCCGTTTGATGGGGACAAGGGCCGCGTCATGGAGCCTGGCCATCAGTTTGAATGGGCCTGGCTTCTGGCGAGATGGGGGCAGTCGCGAAAGGACGCAGGTGCCTTGATCGCGGCACGGCGCCTCTACGATATCGCCTGGACTTACGGGATAGACGAAAGCCGCGGCGTTGCCTTCATGGCTCTGAACGACGACTTTTCCGTCCGTGATCCGATGGCCCGCCTCTGGGGCCAGACGGAATGGATCAAGGCGGCGATCGCACTGGCAGAGGTTTCCACCGGCACGGAGCGGGATGCGTATCTTGCCGATATCCCGGAAGCCGTCCAGGCACTGCAGATCTACTTTGCGGGCGTTCCAGCCGGTCTCTGGCGGGACAAACTGGCACCTGACGGAACCTTTACCGATGAGGCGGCACCGGCAAGTTCGCTCTATCATATCGTCTGCGCGATTGCTGAACTCCACAACTTCTCGGAAACGCTTTGACCTGACCGGTCGCCTTTAACAACACACATGGCGAAACCAGAGCAGGAAAAGACGCATTCGGTCTTTTTCATTTCGAGACAGACCTCTATAGCTTGTCGCCGGTTTAAGAAAAGTGCGCGACCAATGAGGAGGCCGAATGCCCAAGGCTCAGATCATCGATGGCAAGGCTATCGCGGAAAGTGTCAGGCAAGAAATCACCAACCGGGCAGCCAAGCTGCTGGAAACCAGCGGCAAACGCCCCGGTTTGGCGGTCGTCCTCGTCGGGGAAGACCCCGCGAGTCAGGTCTACGTTCGCAACAAGGACCGGGCGGCGGAGGCTTGCGGCTTTCATTCGGTAAAACACACGCTTGCGGCCGATACCAGCGAAGCCGATGTGCTGGCGCTTGTCGACCAGCTCAACAATGACGCCGACATTCATGGCATTCTGGTGCAGTTGCCTTTGCCGGACCATATCGATGAAAGCAAGGTGTTGCGGCTGATCCGCCCGGAGAAGGATGTTGACGGCTTCCATCCGATCAATGTCGGCCTGCTGACGGCCGGTGAGCTGGACAGCGCTCTGGTACCCTGCACCCCGGCCGGCAGCCTCATCCTGCTGAAGCGCACCCTCGGCGGCACGCTCTCCGGCCTCAACGCTGTGGTGGTGGGCCGCTCCAACATCGTTGGAAAACCCATGGCCAGCCTTCTGCTTCAGGAAAGCTGCACCGTGACGATCGCCCATAGCCGCACCAGAGATCTCCCGGATGTAGTCCGCTCGGCGGACATCGTCGTTGCAGCGGTGGGCCGGCCGGAAATGATCAAGGGCGACTGGATCAAGCCGGGGGCGACCGTTATCGATGTCGGTATCAACAGAATTCCGGCCCCGGAACTGGGCGAAGGCAAGGCGCGGCTTGTGGGCGACGTCGCTTTCTCTGAAGCTGTCGACGTTGCCGGAGCCATCACACCAGTTCCTGGCGGTGTCGGCCCGATGACCATTGCCATGCTGATGGTCAACACCTTGACGGCTGCCCGACGTCTTCTTGGTCTTCCAGAGGAAGAAGCGCTTTTTTGAGTAATCACTGGCAAACAAAGAGGCACGGACAAGAAATTTCCGCGCAGCCATTAGACTCGCCCTCTAAAGTGTTGTGCCACCTTCTCTCTTGAACTCGCTCCGGTGCCATGGTCTATCGTGTTTGCATTCGTTTAACCATGGCCCCTTAAGGTGTGGAACGTAGGGGCTGCAAAAGCAGATTGTTGAATTGCTCAGTGACCAGACGCAATTCAACAGGCCAATTCAACAGGCGGCAGTGAGTGAAGGGTCTACCGTCTTGCAAGTCCGGCAAAGTCGTCGGCACGCGTTTCAACGCATTGTCTTCATTGGCAGCCTGGTTGGCTGGCGGTGTTTCTTTTGTTGCCTTGCGCCCGGTGGGTGCGGGTTTGGCCTGCGCCTTTCTTCTGTCTGCCCCCCTTCCCGCAAATTCCTTTGAAATTTTCGGCTGGAAGTTCTTCGAATCGGACGAAGACGAAGCCAACGCGGTTCCCGATCCCCTGCCCTATGAAGCAGACCTTTCAATTTCCGATGGTGCAGATGACCTCACAGAGGAGTTGAAAGGCGCCTCGCTGCTGATTCAGCAGCAGAAAAAGCCCCCCTCCGGCGAAGCTGGTCTGCTTGCACGCTCCCTTTCCGATCGGGAACGTCTTGTTGCCCAACTCTATGCCGATGGCCGATACGGTGGAACTGTCGACATCACCCTTGCGGGTATTCCGTTGGAAACCGCTCTTGAACAGAGCGACCTTCCGGATGCCCGCCCCGTAAAGGTAGAAATTCTGGTCAATCCAGGCCCGGTGTTCACCTTCGGCAACATCGATGTGTCTTCCGAGGACGGTGACCTTTCGACCGACCCGGCCTATTGGGGACTGACCAAGGGCGACGTTGCGGCCTCCGGCAAGATCCTCACGGCGGAAAAGCGCATGATCGGGGTTCTGCGGGATCGCGGATATCCGAAAGCTCGGATTGCCGAACGCAGGATCACCGCGGATCACAGCACCAAAACACTTGCCGTTACGCTCATTGCCGACGCGGGCTACCAGGCCCGGTTCGGTCCAGTCACCGTCAAAGGTACGGAAGTTACCAAGCCGGACTTCGTCGTCCAGCAAGCGATGCTGCCGGTCGGAAGCGTCTATTCGCCTGAAGATCTCGCGCGGGCACGCAAGCGCCTGAACGAACTTGGTATCTTCTCGTCCATCCGTCTCGTGGAAGGAGAAATCGAAGGCCCCGACGGAACCATGCCGGTCACTATCGAGGTGAGCGAACGCAAGCGCCATGTCATTGGTGCCGGCGCTTCCTGGTCCAGCACAGAAGGGTTCGGTGTCGAATCCTATTGGCGGAGACGTAACCTGTTCGGAAGAGGCGAACTGCTCTCTGTAGAAGGCTCTGTAGGCAGAATCGGCAACGAGAGCGTCCTCGACATGGAGTATTCCGTCAGAATTGCCTTTGAAAAACCGGGCGTCTTCGGCCCGCTTACGAGTTTTTCGACCAGCCTGCAGGCACGCCAGGAACATCCCGACGCCTACAAGAGCCGGTCAATCACGTATGACGCCTTTCTCAACCGGGAATTCTCCGAGCAGTTGAAGGGACGAGCTGGAGCGGAAATCTACTACGCCAACGAGGAAGATGCCTTCGGCAATGAGGATTATCTGCTGGTTGGTCTGCCTGCTGAACTGACGTTCGACAATCGCGATGACAAGCTCAATCCGTCCAAGGGCGTCTACGCAGCGCTGTTTGCGGAGCCTGCCTATGATGCCCTGAACAGCAACGCGATGGGTTTCATCAAAGGCACTGTCTCCAGTTACTACGCGCTCGATGAGGCCAAACGCTTTATTCTTGCAGGCCGCGTCTCCACCGGCACCATCCTGGCGCCGTCCGTGGAATCCGTCCCTGCCAGCCGGCGTTTCATCGCAGGTGGTGGTGGTTCCATCAGGGGCTACGCCTATCGCAACGTTGGTCCACGCAAGGACGGCGAAATTACCGGCGGTCGCTCGATCATCGAGCTTTCCGGCGAAGTTCGGGTTATGGTGACCGAAACCATTGGAATTGTTGGATTTGTCGACGCAGGCAATGCGTATGAAGACAGCATTCCCGATTTTTCCGAGAGCCTTAAGGTGGGCGTCGGCGCCGGTCTGCGCTACTTTACACCAATAGGCCCGCTTCGAGTCGATGCTGCGGTGCCTCTGGATCCGGAACAGGACGATCCGGATTTTGCCCTTTATGTCGGTTTGAGCCAGGCGTTCTAACGCACATGCGTTTTCTAAAACTTTCCTTACGGATCTTCGGATTCCTGATCGCGCTTGCGATTGCTGTTCCCGTTCTCGCCCTCTCTGCCCTTCAGGTTCCGGCGGGCCGTACCTTCGTGTCGAATGTCGTCAGCTCGCTTGCCTCTTCCGACAGTCAGACCATCACAATTGAAGGTCTATACATCAGTTTCGGACTGAAGGCCGAAGTCGGCAAGGTCACGCTGGCGGACCAGGAAGGCACCTGGCTGAATGCCGAGACTATTGCAGCCGACTGGCATCCGTTGCGTCTCCTTTCCGGCAACCTCGACATCTCTTCTCTTACCGCACACCGGATCGACCTGGAGAGAACACCCGTCCCTCCAACGGCTGAAGAATCCGAAACAGCGGAGGATAGCAGTGCGTCTGCTGGTTTATCACTGCCCTTCAACGTCACCTTCGACCGACTGAGCCTCGACGAAATCAATCTCGGCGCTCCGCTTCTGGGTGTCCCGGTATCCCTTACCGCTGCCGGGTCAGGCTCGTTCGCCCTCGATCCGGCCCTGGTGACTGCAGATCTTGACGTCCACCGGATCGACGGTATCGAAGCCGGTCTCATGGCCAAGGCGCAGTTTGAGCCTGCCGCTGAAACGCTTGCCTTCGATATCGAAGTTTCCGAGCCGCGTGGAGGCCTGGCGGCACGACTGCTTGAGGTGCCTGACCTTCCGGCGCTGGACCTCTCTCTCAAAGGCGATGGACCGCTGACCGACTGGGCGGCAAAGCTGAGTCTTGCCCTCGACGGCAGAACCACGGTGACCGGCTCTGCCCGGATCGAGGAAAGCGCGTCCGAACGGCATCTGGCCTTCGATCTGGACGGAGATCTCGCTCCCCTTGCCCCGCCCGCGGCGCAAGCCTTTCTTCTCGGTACGACGAATGCGAAAGGTTCTGCCAGGTTCTCAACGGAGTTTGCGCCTCTGGCGGCAAACCTGACATTGAAAACGCAGACCGTTTCCCTGGACGCAAAGGCGGATCTGGAAAACGAAGCCGTAAACGCGACTGCAGATCTTTCCGTCAGTGCCGGGAACGAGGCGCTGATCGCGCTTGATCTGGGCGAAAGGCGCATTGCGTTTGGCCCGCTGGAAGGATCTGTCCGTGTTTCGGGGCAACGTTCCGCCGTCGACTGGCAGACGAAGGTCGATCTGAAGTCTCTCCAGACCACGGAAGCCAGGACGGGAGCTCTCACGCTGACGGCTTTCGGAAACGGTGCAGACCTGTCCGAAGAGGTGCTGACCTCGCCCTTTTCGCTGACGCTCGCCATCGACAAACTGGAAGGCATCACGCCGCAGACAGAGCCATTGTCGGGCTCACTCGAATTGAAAACCAATGGAACCCTGGATGGCGCAGCCCAGTCGGCTGACATCAAGGACCTGACCCTGTCGACCGCAGTCGGCAGGCTTGCTCTGTCGGACACACGCCTTTCGGCCGAAAGCGTTGCCGGATCCGGCAGGCTTTCCGTTGCCGACCTTTCCCGTCTGTCCGGCCTGGCTGGCCGCGACCTAACAGGCGCCTTGGACGGCACCTTCTCGGTGGATCTTGATCCCTCGCAACTGTCAGGCACGATCACCAGTGCCATCGTCACCAATAACATCACCACGGCAATCCCACAGGCCGACGCCCTTCTGGAAGGGGAAACACGCATCGACGTTTCCGTCGATCTTCAAGGTACGGACGATATTTCCGTGACCAGCCTTTCCGTTTCCAACAAGGCGCTGGAAGCCAAAGGCGACGCCCGCTACCAGCAGAACGAACTCAGCTCCAGCCTGACGGCCAGCCTTGCCGATCTATCCAGGGTCGATCCACAGCTTGCAGGCGCGCTCGAGCTTGAAGCCAGCACGGCCGGGCCGCTCAGCGCACTCGAAGTGCAGGCCGCTGCCTCTTCGAAGCAGATCATGCTTGCCGGTACGCCTTTGGACGACCTTGACCTTTCTGCCGAGGCCGTCGCCAACCCTGCTGCTCCAACGGCCAAGATTATCAGTAGCGCCAGCCTGAACGGGCAGCCCATTGCAGTCGATGTAGAGCTTACCAGCAAGGACGGGGGGGCAAGTGTCAGCCCCCTTTCCGTCAAGCTGGCCGGCAATACCGTGACCGGCTCCCTCTCCCTTGCAGACCTCAACAAGCCGGTTGAAACGCTCAAAGGCACCTTGAACATTGACGCGCCGGATCTTGCGTCGCTTTCTCCGCTGCTCCTGACGGAAATTGCCGGACAAATTCAGGGAACGGTGACAGCAACCCCGGAAACACAGCAACTTGCATTCGATATATTCGGCAAAGACATCAGTGTTCCTTCGGTCAGCGTTGGCAGCGTAAAGCTGAAAGCAAACCTCAAGGCACCCTACGCACCGAAAACCGTCACAGCGGATATCGAGCTGTCCGATATCCTGACAGATGCCTCGCCAGTCCATGCCGTGAAGCTTCAGGTTCAGCCGCAAGATGGCGGGACGGCGTTCACGGCGGACGTGAAGCTGGACAAGAACGGCAAGGATGGTTTGACGCTGGCCGCGCAGGTGAACGAACCGGAAGCTGGTTCTTACGTCGTTGCCCTGTCAGACCTTGCCATGCGCTATCAGGGTATTGCCAGCCAGTTGAAACACCCGACGACGATATCCTATGCGGACGGCGAAGCGACGATCGAACCTCTGGAACTTCAGCTTGGCAACGGGTCGCTTGCGGTTTCCGGCAAGGCGGGTGAAACGCTTGACCTGACTGCGAACCTGAAGTCCATCCCGCTCAATCTGGCCAACGCCTTTGTGCCATCGCTGGGGCTTGGCGGGTCACTTTCAGGCAACGTGTCCGCCACCGGCAGCTCTTCTGCTCCCGAAGCGAAATGGTCGATTTCCGGCACCGGTTTGACTGCAAACGAGTTGCGCAGAAACGGCCTGGCAGCACTCAGCCTCTCAACGTCCGGAACCCTGAAAGACAACAAGATCAACCAGACGACAAACGTCAGCGATCCCAATGGCCTGAACCTGACTGCTGCTGGCACAGTCGGGGTGCAGAAACCCAATCCGATCTCGATCACTCTCAACGGGACCATTCCAACCGCAGCTATCAGACGCCCGATGCTTGATGCCGGGCTGCGCGGCGACGGCACAATTGCCTTGAACGGTAGCGTCGGCGGCACAGCGGCAGCGCCCACCTATCAGGTGACGGCGACGCCAAACGGGTTGAAGATCACCAGCCTGTCGACGGGTATCACGGTGCAAAATTTCCGCGGCACTGCCTCTCTTACCCAGAACGAGGCATCGCTCAACGGTATTGCCGGTGACCTTGCGACGGGCGGTTCCATGTCGGCTGCCGGAACCGTGGGCATGAAGGACGGGTTTCCGGCTGACCTCAGCCTCAAACTGGACAATGGACGCTATGTCGATCCCGGCCTGGTGACGGCAGAAGTCGATGCAGACCTCAAGGTTGCGGGTCCGCTTGCGTCCACCAGTGCGTCCGCCCTCATTAGCGGACAGGTATCTATCAAGAAGGCAGACGTCTCCATTCCTGAATATCTGCCCGGGGCGATCCCTCCTGTCGATGTCCGGCATATCAATGCCTCGAAGGCCGTCCAGCAACAGGTTGCCGAACTGGGCGGGGACGTGCCGCAAACGCAGACCCAGCAAAAGACTTTCCCACCGCGTCTGGACGTCGTCCTGTCCGCGCCCGGACGGATCTTCATTCGCGGCCGCGGCCTCGATGCGGAGCTGCAGGGGGATCTGAAGATCGTCGGCACGACGGCCTCTCCTCAGGCCATCGGCGCTTTCGGCCTGAAACGCGGTCAACTCGAAATCCTCACGCGCCGACTGATTTTCTCGCGCGGCAACGCCACGTTCGAGGGCTCGCTGACCCCCATCCTGGATTTTGCGGCGGCGACCGTGGTCAGCGACACAACCATCACCGTCACCGTAGCCGGTCAGGCAGACGATCCTCAGATCGCGTTCTCATCGTCGCCCGAGCTGCCACAGGACGAAGTGCTTGCACTGCTTCTGTTTGGCAAAAGCGTCGGCAACCTGTCACCCACACAAGTGGCCCGCCTTGCTGCGGCCATCGCCACGCTCACGGGTGGCAGTGACAACGGCCCGCTCGCCACGATCCGGAAATCCCTTGGTCTGGATGCTATCGACATCAACACAGACGGAGAAAACGGTCCCTCGGTCGCGGTCGGCAAATACATAAACGACAACATTTATGTCGGCGTCGAACAGGGAACGGGAACCGGCTCCAGCCGGGTGAAGGTGGATATTGATCTCGATCGGGGATTGAAGGTGCGCGGTGAGGTCGGTGCGGACGGCTCTTCAAAAGCCGGCATCTTTTTTGAACGCGAATACTGAAGCCACCAGTCCCTGCAATTCTGACAGTGCCCGAGCGTGTAGCCGCCGCAGCAAACCGCTATTGCGACAAATTGCCTGCCAGCGGTTGCGGTTGCCTCGCGTCTCGTGCGAGTGTGGCCCCATGATCAAACAAAATGGAAGAAACACTCCGTCCCATCCGGAGGAAACCGTTTTTTCGGTGACGGAGACAGCCGGGAATGACGGGGGTGACATCATGTCGGTGAACAGCAGTGACTACACTCTGGGAGAGCGGATCTGCAAGGCGCGAGACGCCTCCAGTCTTTCGACAGCCCAGCTTGCGCGTCGCCTGGGCATCAAGACCTCCACTTTGCAGAGCTGGGAAAGCGACCGTTCGGAGCCGCGTTCCAACAAGCTTGTGCTGCTTGCCGGCGTCCTGAATGTCAGCCCTACCTGGCTGCTTGTGGGCCGAGGCACACCTCCCTTTTCGGAAACCAACACGACATCCGATCTCGACAGCATGCGCGTCGCCCTCGACCGGGTGCAACGCCAGGCTCAGGCGCTTGCCGATGAGATCGCCGCGCTTCAGGATCGGCTCGACGGCTGATCCTTTCTCCTGGCCGTTCATTTCTTAGGCTTCCGCTCGCAACCTCTCATGTGAGCGGATGAAGGCTCGCGTTTGCACGCTCGGTAAGCCTGCGAGAGCCTCGAGACAGCAGCCCTTCAGCATCCATCAGCCGAAGGTGCCCTGCCCGCACGCGATCAGACATTTGATGACAGTGCAGATGTCAGCTTCCTGTCTTGTCTTTCATTTTTTGCAGACCCGTACACATAGCCGGGAAAAGCGCTTGCCAGACCTCGCGCCTCCCCCCTATCTCTATGGTCAACGATCTCCTGGCGGGCTCGAGTGACTGTCCGAAATCTGGCTCCATCAGACTTTCTGGCTCCGCTTTCTGTGTTCGACCGGACGCAGCACCAGCCGGAAGATTTCTCAGACCGCATGCGTCTGCCCCTATCACGGTTCAGGAACCTACCATGTCATTGAATGCTGCTCTCTTGAAAGAAAAAGTGTTTATCGGCGGAACATGGAGCGACGCGGACAGCGGCCAGACCGTTGCCGTAACCAACCCGGCGACCGGAGAGACAATCGGTACCGTGCCCTTCTGCGGCCGGCCTGAAACCGCCAGAGCGATTGTAGCTGCCGAAGCCGCCCTTCCCGCCTGGAAGGCGCTCACCGCAGAGGCCCGTGCCAACCACATGCACGCGCTGTGCGATGCCATCATGGCCGACCTGGATGATCTGGCTGTCCTGCTGACCACTGAAATGGGCAAGCCGCTGGCCGAGGCCAAGGGTGAAATCACGCTAGGTGTGAAATACATCCGTTTCTTTGCCGAGGAAGGCAAGCGGATCTACGGCGATACCATTCCCTCGCCCTGGGCAGATCGCCGTATTCTCGTTACCAAGGAACCGGTTGGTGTCGTCGGCTCGATCACGCCGTGGAACTTTCCAAATTCCATGATTGCCCGCAAGCTTGGCGCAGCTCTTGCTGCAGGCTGCACCATGGTAATGAAGCCCGCCGAGTTTACGCCGTTCTCGGCACTGGTCTACGGCGTTATGGCGGAAAAGGCCGGTCTCCCCAAGGGTGTGATCAACATCGTCACCGGCGATGCGCCAGCAATCGGCGAGGAAATGTGCGAGAACCCTTCGCTGCGCAAACTGACCTTCACCGGCTCGACCCGTGTCGGCAAGTTGCTGGCAGGCAATGCCGGCCGGAACATGAAGAAGATCTCAATGGAGCTGGGCGGCAACGCGCCCTTTATTGTTTTCGATGACGCCGATCTCGACCGGGCAGTCGAGGGAGCAATTGCCAGCAAGTTCCGCAACTCCGGGCAGACGTGCGTCTGTGCCAACAGGCTGTATGTGCAGGCCGGCGTCTACGATGCATTCGCGCAGAAGCTCAAGGCAGCGATGGACGCGCAGTTGAAGGTTGGCAACGGTCTCGATGACGGGGTCACACAGGGGCCTCTGATCAACGAAGCCGCGGTGGACAAGGTTGCCAGCCATGTCGAGGATGCGCTGTCCAAGGGGGGAGACCTGGTGACGGGTGGACGTCGCCCTAATGGCCCGGGCACGTTCTTCGAGCCGACACTGATCACCAATGCAAGCTCCGACATGAAAGTTGCGCGTGAAGAAACCTTCGGCCCGCTTGCCGTCCTCTTCAAGTTCGAAACGGAAGAAGAAGCCATCCGACTTGCCAACGACACCGAATTCGGTCTCGCCTGCTATTTCTACTCCAAGGATCTTGGCCGCACCTTCCGCGTCATGGAGCAGCTTCAATATGGACTAGTCGGGGTGAACGAAGGTGTCATCACAACAGAGGTCGCACCGTTCGGCGGCGTCAAGGACAGTGGCATGGGCAACGAAGGCTCAAAATACGGGCTGGATGACTATCTGAACGTGAAGTACAGCTGCATCGGCGGCCTCGGCCTATAATTCTTCAGCGTCCCGGCCTCTCGCCGGGACGTATCACTACGCGGCTTTGAGGAGCAACGACTGAAGCTGGGCGGAGCTCATGGGACGTCCGAAGTAATACCCCTGACCGAATTTGCAGCCCATTTCGCGAAGCTTTTCTGCCTGCTCGGCAGTTTCGATGCCTTCAACGATGACAGACATTCCATGGCCTTTCGCCATATGGAGCACGGCCTCAATCACCGAGACGTCCTGCTTGTTGGCGATGGACTCGCGCACGAATGTCTTGTCGAGCTTGATTTTTGAAAACGGATATTTCGGCAAATACCCGAGCGAGGAATAGCCGGTTCCGAAATCGTCGAGCGAGAAATTGCAGCCAAACGCCCGCATTTCCTCCATCGCGAATTTCAGATCGAGGGTTTCATCGATGAACAGGGATTCCGTGATCTCAAGATCCAGACGTTCGGACGGAAAACCCGTTCTCTGCAAGGCTTCCCCGACGGTGGCAACGAGATTGCCGCGACTGAACTGAACCGCGGACACATTGATGGACAGCCTGAGATGGTTCGACCAGGTCAGCGCCTCTTTCATTCCCCTGTTCAGGGCCCAGGCGCCAAGTTCGACGATGTATCCGTTTTCCTCGGCAATGGGCACGAATTCGACGGGTGAGATCGGTCCGAGTTCCCGATGATCCCATCTCAGCAAGGCCTCGACGCCGAAGATTGACCCGTCGGAGAGATTGGTCAACGGCTGATAGACCATGTGAAGTTCGTCACGGGCAATCGCCTTGAAGAGTTCGGTTTCCAGTTGGCGGCGGCGTTGCAGTGCCACATCCATTTCCGGAAGAAAGCGCAAGACAGGCGAACGGTTGTCGCGACGAACCTTGGCCAACGCGTTGCCGGACTTCTTCATCAGATGTTCGGGCGCGATATCTCGGCTGGAGACAATGTAACCGAACTTCAGCTGTACCGAGATCCTGGCGCCCTCAATCTTGTAGTCGTCGCCGATGACCTCCTGAAGCGCCTCGATCAGGGCCAGATCCTGGTCCGGCTCACATCGAAACACGCCGGCGAATACGTCTGCGGTCATGGCGCCCCATGTCGCCCGTGCCGAAAGGTGGCTTTTCAGCCGCATCGCGACAGTTTCACGAAGCTGGTCACCGTAGGAAAACCCGAGCGATGCAACGATCTGGTCAAAATTGGCAATCGCGAACTGCACCAGACAGACATCCTCGTCTGTCCCGCGCGCAAGGTTGAGTGTTGCGGCAACCTCTTCTTCAAAACCGTTCCGGTTGAACAGTCCAGTGCTCGGGTCGAACCGCGCAAGATAGGCCAGCCGCTCGGCGGATTCCTTTTCTTCCGTCACATCCCGGCACGTGAGGCAGGCCACCGCTTCCGTTTCCACATCGCTCAGCTTCTTCGTTTTCGCGATGGTGTGCTCCGAGCGTGTGACGACATATTCGATGAACCGGCGGCGTCCGTCATCCAGGCGCATATCCAGGACCTTGGTTACCGGCTGCCGGCTCCCCGAGCTGGCAAGCACAGAGAGGGCCTCTTCAACCAGTTCCAGCGGCAGGACGGTCCTTGCCGCCTTGCCGACCAGACTTTCGCTTTGAAACAGCTTGCGCGCCATCTGGCTGGCAGCGGACACACGGCCATCACTCTGCAGGACGACGATTGCATCGAAGCTATCGTCGAACACCAGACCAAGCATACGCTCGCTGTTGCGGCGTCTGACGTTGGCAATATGCGAGAGAAACTTGTGAAAGCCGAGTTCCCGCAAAACGATGCTGGCGGCCGCCAGAAAAAGGATCAGATGTGCGCTTGCAGTCGGCAAAAGAATGGGAGCCGACTTCTGGATGGCAATGGCCGCGATTTCGAACATGATCGCGCACAGCGAAAGAATGCTGATCTTGAGCGCCCACCCTTCGACCTTGGTCAACAGCAGGACGAAAAAGACAAAAACAGCGAGGAAGACCGCAATCCCCTCGCCCCGAATCTCAATGGCCCTGTTCTGTAAAAGCGTTTCGACCCCAAGGGCCTGAATAACGCTGCCAGGCAGCACATCGTAGACAGGCACGGGAAAGAGGTCGCGAAGCTCCTGCGCGCTTGCGCCGACGATTACCTTCTTGTCGAGAAAAAGACCCGGGGCTGCGGTGCCTTTGAGCACATCAACAAGGGAAACCCGATCCAGGCCATCCAGGGAGATACTGTAGTCGAGGCCAAAACTTCCGGACGCCTTGCCGGTGTGTTCACCCAGGAGCGCGGCTGCGGAAATTTCCGAATTTCCGTTGATCTCATAACCGTAGAGGTTTCGCCAGATACGACTGTCGGTTTCCATCGGCACCATGACGACGACCGGCCAGGCACCCTTCAGCAGTTCATCGATGGGCTGGTTGACGACCTCACCGGCATTTTGCTCGGCTGAAGCAGGTTGCTGAAACATGGCAAGGCTGACGTTACCGGCGCGCTCGATGGCGTCCGCGAACAGTGCGTCGTCTTCCGGATTGGAGGCAGAACTGAAGTCGATATCGAAGACGATGTCGCGGACGCCGGCTTCGGCCAGATGGTCCGTGAGCTCTGCGTAAAGGCGGCGGGGCAGCGGCCATACACCAAGTTCGTTCAAGCTTTTTGCGTCAATATCGACGACCACCAGATCACCGGTGACCGGCCGCTGGATGGTTTGAAAGCGGACTTCCCAGAGAAACCGGTCAAAGGCAGTCGTCAGAGCGACGGATCGCAGAACAGCGACGGCAGCGATGACGCCGATCACGATAAAAATCGCGCTCGCAATCCTTTTTCGCTGCTCCGAGCTAACGATCAGCACACTCACCGCCCCACTTTCTCATTCAGTACTCACTCAGGTGACAACAGCGCTGCGCCGCCTGGGTGCTTCCTGAATATCGTCAATTCCTGTTTTTTCCGTTTCCGTTGCCAGAATTACCGTTGCCATTCCCACCGGCATTACTATTGCTGCTACCCGAGTTGCCCTTTCCGTTGCCACCCGAATTGCCGTTGCCATTCCCGCCTGCGTTGCTGTTGCCGCTGCCGGAATTGCCATTGCCGTTGCCACCGACGTTTCCGTTTCCGTTGCCACCGGAATTGCCGTTGCCGTTGCCACCGGAGTTGCCATTGCCGTTGCCGCCGGAGTTTCCGTTGCCATTGCCATTGCCACCGGAATTGCCATTGCCGTTGCCACCGGAATTGCCGTTTCCGTTGCCACCGGAGTTTCCGTTGCCATTGCCACCGGAGTTGCCATTGCCGTTGCCGCCAGCGTTGCCGTTGGCGTTTCCTCTGCTATTGCCAATGGCATTGCGGTTGCTTTTGCGGGCGTTCCTGTCGGAATTGGCCGATTTCGCTGCCGCTGCATTTGGCGGCACGTTCTTGACCGCAGGTGTTTCAAAAGCAGGCGCGCGCTTTGCACCTGGTTTCACAGATGGCTTGGTGCGTCCACCAACTGATAGACCAACCCGGCTCGACGGGGCACTGGCGGCTGATTGGCCTGCAGTCAGGTCCACCCTGTCGCCGGAGGCGAAATCCTCCACCGCGACCACGCCGCGATCGACGGAAACGCGGGCCTGCTTTGCCTGAACAGTGATTTCAAAGCGCGTGCCTTTGACGACAGCGGCGAAGAACGGGGTTTCAACGGTGAAATGTGGTTGCTGCCGCTTTTGAACATCGACTTCAATCGTCCCTTTTCGCTGCAGCAAGGTGGTCTTCACCCCCGTACTGCGAAAGGTTGACATGGCGAACGTGGTGTTGGGTCCGACGGCGATGGTTTCACCGCCTCGGGCTATCAGCGCGCGGGCACCGGCTCGTGTTCCAATGGTGTAGCCTTTTTTGAACACCATGCCCTGTTTGACGCGGAAGGCTTCCACGCCGGGAGCGACAAAATAAACGATGCCTGATACACGTTTCACGACCCAGTCTGATGCATTCGCAGAAGCAGGATGCAGAACCAGAGCTGCAAGCAAGAGTATACACAGCAGTGAAGCCGCTCTTCCCTTTGCCGAATACATACCGTCTTTTTTCATCGTACTCTTCTACACGTTGCGACTGACCATGAATGTCGTGCGGCACGCCCGCGGACATTTTCAAACGCCACACAAATCGTGTAGCATCTTATCGCTTAACCTAACGTGAATACAGGCAGCAAATATTATCTATGCTCGTCACTATTAGGGATAACCACAATCTTGAAAGTAGAAAGGAACTAAGTATTCTTTTGTAATTCATGGAACTACACGGCTCGCTCCACACCCTAAAGGAAACCGATAAGTTTACCTTGGGTACTCGGCTCGGGATCCCACCGAAGAAGCGGTTCAAACGAGCGCGTGTTGCAAACCAATCAAGGGCCGTGGTCTGTTAGCGCCCCTTACCCTTGCCGTTTCCACCCGCATTGCCGTTGCCATTTCCATTGCCGCCAGCATTGCTATTGCCATGGCTGGAATTGCCGCCGGAGTTGCCGTTGTTACCGGAATGACCGTTTCCGTTGCCTCCGGCATTGTTGTTGCCGGAGTTACCATTGCCGTTGCCGCCGGAATTGCTATTGCCGGAGTTACCATTGCCGTTGCCATGACCACCGGAGTTACCGTTATTGCCGGAGTTGCCGTGACCACCCGAATTGCCGTTGCCGCCCGAGTTGCCTTTATTGCCCGAATTGCCATTGTTGCCTGAGCGGGCATTGGCGGCGTTGCCACGGTTGATACCGTTGGCGGCTCTTGCCTGCGCGTTAGATGCCGGAACGTTCTTCACGGCACGTGTTTCAAAGGCCGGTGCCCGCTTGGGTCCGGATTCGACCTCCGGTTTGGTTTTCCCACTGACGGACAGTCCGACGCGGCGCGAAGGGTTGGTGGCAGCAGCTTGACCTGCGCCAACGTTCGCACGCTCCCCTGAGGCAAAGTCGTGAACACCGACGACACCCCGGCCAACCTTGACCGACGCCGTCGTGTTTCCGACCTGAACGGAGAAACGGGTCCCTTTCACGACCGCAGCCAGAAACGGCGTTTCCACCTTGAAATGCCTGTACCACCGGCGCTGGACGTCAACATCCACCTGACCGCGGTCCTGATAGACGACCATCCGTTTGATCAGCACGCCCTTGGGTTCAAGCGTTACGACCGAGTTTGGCGAAACGACAAAGGACTCCTTGCCCCGGCTAACGACAACACGTCCACCACCGGTCTTCAGCTTCCAACCTTTTCGGACTGTCATACCGCGCTTGAGGGCAAAGGTTTCGCCTTCACGTGTCTCAACCATCACGCGCCCACTCACGCGCTCCACGGACCAGTGCCATTGAGCGCTATTGGCGTCCGTATCTTGAGAAAGTGCCTTTTGCGAGAACCAGAAGATTGCGAGGGCTGCAAGCAGAAATGAGGCAGCCAAGCGGAGCTTAATTTCCCAGAAATGTCCAGCACGTTCAGCAATTGCCGCAGAGCAACCTGACTGATTTGAGTGATTGACGATCTTGCGGCTGGACATAAGAGCCCCCTTTTGGCCCGGATTTCTAACTCCGGCACGCTATTCTGGGCCCGTTAACAAGACTTGAATTATAATGGAAAACCTTGTTTCTTCATTCTTTTAGTAAAAATTGCTCTTTCTTCTAACGTTTCCAACAATTTCACGTATTAGATAAAATTTTAATTTCAAAACTATTCAGGATTGTTTTTTGGCACTTCTAGCTCGCTTCCTCAATCACAGATACCTGCTCGCCTCTGTCAGAACGGTGTTCTGTATTGACAAATTTTTTTTCAGTCATGTCGCCTATAATTGGCCCGGAACCCTAAAGTTCCGGGCTACAGCAGTCCGTGACGGACAAATTTGTGCAAATCCGATCAAGTTCCGACGTCAGACGGGTGTCAGCAATTCTCTTTCAACGGCTCTGAAGATTTCCACCTGATCGATGTTCATTTGCTCAATGCCGCAACGGACGGCTTTTTCGAATACGGTTCGGTCAGAACCGGCATAAAACATCTGCGTAATCAAACCGGCCTGCTTTGCCTCTTTGATCAAACCTTCTTCAAGATCATCTTCGTGGAATTCCAGAATATGCGCATCAAGCGCAACGGCGCGTTCAACAGACCCGACATGAGCATAAAGGACCATCCGCCTCAGGTCAGGCACCTTTGCGCGCGCTTCGGCGCGGATCGCCTGGTCGAAAGAAAAAGTCCAGGCATCGGCCAGCATGCCCCGGACGGCCAGCATATCGCGGATTTCAGCAGGATCGCCTTCCTTGATTTCGACATAGGTACCGATACGGCCCTTGCAAGCGTCCAGAAAGGCATCCAGCCTCGGAACACGCTGCCCTGAGAACGCCTCATCGAACCAGGAACCAGCGTCAAGACAGTCGATCTCTTCGGAGGTCATGTCCGAAATGCGTCCGGAGCCATCCGTCGTCCGGTCGACGGTAGCGTCGTGCATCACATAAAGCACGCCATCCTTCGACGGCCGCACATCGAACTCGACAACCTCGGCTCCGAGTGCAATCGCTCCTTCCAGAGAAGCGATCGTGTTTTCCGGCGCCTGAAGGCTGGCTCCGCGATGACACACAACGACGGCTTGTTTCACGTTTAAATCTCCTGTGTCTCCAGACCGGTGTCCGGAGCTTGAATGGGGCTGACGGGCCCCAATTTTAAGAGGGAAGTTGACGTGATAGGTGCCTGAAATTCTTGATGAAATGATGACAGTTCAACTTCCACCGCGATTTCATACGCTTACCGGCAAGAACAACCATTAATTGCGCAGCGTCTTCATTCGCCTCAGGCATCTGATGTTATCCCGATTCTGCCGAAATGCAGCAGGGCAGCCGAGCGGAAACCTCTTCAACTGACGTTCTCCAAGAATTGGAGGGGTTAACAACGAAGAAATCAACTGAATTATTGTTCAGCATTACCGAACAGTCAGTCAAGTTGCACCGCACAATTTTAGACCTATGTTTCTGCTGCAGCGTTCATGAGCGAACGCCCCTGAAAACAGCCATGAGGTTTGATCATGATCCGTCTTGCAGCTTCTGCACTTGCCCTGTCCCTCGTTGCGGGCACCGCCCTCGCCGAACCTGTTGCCTACGACTTCGACAAGTCCCACGCCAACCTGTCGTTCTCTTATAACCACCTCGGTTACTCCACGACCGAAGGCCGGTTCGGTGAATGGGAAGGCACGCTGCTGATCGACAAGGACAAGCCTGAGAATTCCTCCATCGAATTCACGATCGATGTCGACAGCCTCGACACCTTCTGGGCAGAGCGCAACCAGCACTTCCTGAGCGCGGATTTCTTTGACGCAGAAAATTTCCCGAAAGCGACCTTCAAGAGCACCAAGGTCGAGAAGACCGGTGAAAACCAACTGGAAGTCACCGGCGACCTGACCATCAAGGACATCACCAAACCGGTGACCCTGACCGTTGATGTGACCGCATTCGGCGAGCACCCGATGGCCAAGAAAGAAGCTGCCGGTTTTGCCGTATCCACAGTGCTGAAGCGCTCTGACTATGGAATGGACATGTATGTTCCCTATGTAGGGGACGAAGTTACCGTGACCTTCCATTCCGAAGCGCTCAAGGCTGACGCGACCAACTGATAAAACACCAACGGAGGCCGGGCTGACCGGCCTCCGCTTTCCAGGAGCTGCCATGCTGCGCAACACCTCAACCGGGTATGGAAGGATCGCAATCGCGTTCCACTGGACGATGGCCTTTTTGATCATCGGCATGCTGGGCCTCGGCCTCTACATGCAGCAGTTGCCCCAGACCGAGCAGGCGACGTTTGAACTCTACCAGCTACACAAATCCATTGGCTTTGTCGTGCTGGCCCTCGCCGTCTTCCGTCTTGTCTGGCGCCTTCTCAACCCGTCACCGAGACTGCCTGATAACATGCACCCGATTGAAAAAGCAGGGGCACATCTGGGGCATGCCGGCCTATACGCGCTCCTGTTCGCGCTGCCACTGACCGGCTGGTTCATGGTGTCTGCGTCGCCCTGGGGTATCCCGACCGTCCTGTTCAATGTCTTGCCTGTGCCGCATCTTCCAGTGCCGGGTGTGCTTGGCTCGCAGGAGCAAGCGGAAAGCTTCTTCAAGCTTCTGCATGAATACGGCGCCTATCTGCTGATCGCGTTGATCGTGGTTCATGTCGCTGCAGCGCTGAAACACCATTTCATCGCGCGTGACTCTACCTTGAAGCGCATGATTTCAACGGCTCCCGCCAGAGCCGAGAGCTGACAAAACGAACTGGAAATCCGAAGATGACATTGAAGCATTTCACCTACGCCGTTGCTGTGCTGTCGGCGACGACCTTTACCGCACCGGCCTTTGCCGACACCTGGAAAGTCGACCCGGACAAGAGCAAGCTCGGTTTTGAAGTCAAGCAGGGTGGCGGCACGCTGACGGGCGTGTTTGCTTCCTGGGAAGCTGACATCGATTTTGATCCGGCAGCACCGGAAACTGCAAAAATCAGCGCTGAAATCAAGCCGATGAGCGCAACGACCGGCAATGCCCAGTTCGACGGAACGCTGCCGGGCAAGGACTGGTTCAATACGGGAGCCTTCCCGACTGCCGGATTCAAGTCAGATACAGTCGAACTTGTCGAAGGCAACGGCTACCGGGCAGAGGGAACGCTTTCCATCAAGGGAATATCCCAGCCGGTTGAAATGGATTTCACCCTGGACATAGCGGGCGATACTGCAACGGCCAAGGGCACGGCGATCGTCAACAGGCTCGACTATCAGCTTGGCAGCGGCGTCGGCACGGACACTGTAGGCGACATCGTTACCGTGACCCTGGATCTCACGGCGATCCGCTGACATTCTGCCAGGCAATCAAGACTTTCGGTTCCGACCATTTGATCAGGCTGCGGCACTTGGCGTCCGCAGCCTTTTTGCCGTATGAGAACAGCACTCAACGTTCCAGCGCTTCCGGATGTAACGGGAAGCAGCCAGATCAGGAAAGCCTCCTATGAACGCTCCGCTCACACCTCCCGCCTACCAGCACAGCGCACTTTTTCCCCAGGGAGAAGACAAAACCCCGTACCGCAAACTAACGTCGGACCACGTCAAGACGGCCGAGTTCAATGGCGAAGAGGTGCTGGTGGTTGAGGCTGAAGGCCTCCGCCTGCTTGCCGAAGAGGCTTTCAAGGACATCAACCATTTCCTGCGCCCCGGCCACCTCGAGCAACTGAAGAAAATCCTAGAAGATCCGGAGGCAACGGAAAACGACAAGTTTGTGGCCTTCGATCTTCTGAAGAACGCGAATATCGCTTCTCATGGCGTTCTGCCGATGTGCCAGGACACGGGCACCGCGATCATCATGGGCAAGAAAGGCCGCAGGGTCTGGACTGACGGGTCCGACGAAGCTGCCCTCGGCGAAGGCTCCCGCGACGCCTATTTCAAGAAGAACCTGCGGTATTCCCAGCTCGCGCCTCTTTCCATGTTCGAGGAAAAGAACACCAGCAACAACATGCCGGCGCAGATCGAGCTCTATGCCGAAGGTGAAGATGCCTACAAGTTCCTGTTCATGGCCAAGGGTGGCGGGTCGGCCAACAAGACGTTCCTGTTCCAGGGCACGCCTTCGCTGCTGACCCATGACCGGCTAGTGGAGTTCCTGAAGGAAAAGATCCTCACGCTCGGCACCGCGGCCTGTCCGCCCTATCACCTTGCCATCGTCATCGGCGGTACATCTGCGGAAATGAACCTGAAGACAGCCAAGCTGGCGTCCGCGCGCTATCTCGACGGACTGCCGACACAAGGCTCGGAACTGGGACATGCCTTCCGCGATCTTGAAATGGAAGAAGAGATCCACAAACTGACCCAGGCGACAGGTGTCGGTGCCCAGTTCGGCGGCAAATATTTCTGCCACGACGTGCGCGTCATCCGTCTGCCACGTCACGGCGCCTCGCTGCCCATCGGCCTTGCTGTCTCCTGCTCGGCAGACCGGCAGGCCGTCGGCAAGATCACGAAAGACGGCATCTTCCTGGAACAGCTCGAAATGCACCCGGAAAAATACCTGCCCGAGGTGACCGATGAGCATCTGTCCGACAATGTGGTCAAGATCGATCTCACGCGCCCGATGTCTGAAATCCTGGGTGAACTGTCCAAACACCCGATCAAGACCCGCCTGTCGCTTACCGGTCCGCTGATCGTCGCCCGCGACCTTGCCCATTCCAAGTTGCGCGACCGGCTGGAAAGCGGCGAGCCCCTGCCCGACTATTTCAAGAACCACCCGATCTATTATGCAGGCCCTGCCAAGACGCCGGAGGGCATGCCCTCCGGATCCTTCGGTCCGACAACAGCCGGACGCATGGATGCTTATGTCGACCAGTTTCAGGCGGCTGGCGGGTCAATGGTCATGCTGGCGAAAGGTAACCGGTCCGCACAGGTGCGCCGCGCCTGTCAGGCCCATGGCGGTTTCTATCTCGGTTCCATCGGCGGCCCTGCCGCGCGCCTGGCGCAGGACTGCATCAAAAAGGTGGAAGTCGTCGAATTCGAGGAACTCGGCATGGAAGCCGTGTGGCGGATCGAAGTCGTGGATTTCCCGGCCTTCATCGTCGTTGATGACAAGGGCAATGATTTCTTCAAGGAACTGAACCTCGGCTGAGTGACTTCTCCTGCCGGGAAAGACAGACCCGCGGCTTCGCTGCGGGTTCTTTTTTTGCCTGTCTTTCGGTCGTCATTTGCAGACAGTCAGCTGTCTCCGGCCAGCCTGCCTCGGTGCAACGCGTCTGGCATCAATTCGAATCGAATCTGAAGGCAGCACATTCAAAAATCCGATCAAAAATAACAGGCGACTTTTGCCATGGCCGGAAAATTCCACAATCTCAGCGAGTAGCTTTGCAACCAACGCGTTTTTCACGAAGAATTCGTTGCAATTTCAGCACATAAACAAGACATGAACCATGCTCACATCAACGTGAGATTTTCCCAAACTCGGTTTTGCGACATAATCATTAAGAGTGAAGCAAGGACATTTTCGTAACGTCACTTTGATTGAAAATCGCATCGCCGAGGCACGAGCCCGATGCTGATGGGGGATCGGAATGAAGAAACTTCTTTTTGTAATGGTTGCGGTTCTGGCAGGCGCATTTGCGCTGACTGCCCAGGCTGCTCCGCGATATGGCTACTTCGACCACAGCACGAACACCTGGGTCACACCGAAATATCACCCGGGCGGACCGTCTCCGGTGAAGCGCAAGCGCGTGAAATATGACGGCCCCTACCCTGCAGGCACGATCATCATCGATACCTCCGAGCGTCGGCTGTACCATGTCCTGCCTGGCGGCAAGGCGATGAAATACGGCGTGGGCGTCGGCAAGGAAGGTTTCCAGTGGGCCGGTACGCACCGTATCACCCGCAAGGCTGAATGGCCGAGCTGGACCCCGCCCTCACAGATGCGTGCTCGCGAGCGTGCTAAGGGTCGCATCCTGCCGGCTTACATGCCTGGTGGTCCGAACAATCCGATGGGGGCACGTGCCATGTATATCGGCTCTACCCTTTACCGCATTCATGGCACAACCGAGCCGTGGACCATCGGTTCCGCCGTTTCGTCGGGCTGCATCCGTCTTGCTAACGAAGACGTGATCCACCTCTACAACAACGTAGCCGTTGGGTCGAAAGTCATCGTCAAGCGCTAAACCCGCTGCATCGATTGCCGAAAACAAAAAAAGCCGGGTCATTCCCGGCTTTTTCATTTTAAGAGCCATTTGTCTCATCAGACCGTCGCCAGTTCGCGGCGTTTACGCGACCCGCTAAAGGTCTGTCCCCGCTCAGGTGTTCGGAATATGAGCCTCGATCAACACCGATGCGGCGTCCCTGGCTGCGCCTGAAGGGTCAGGATCGAACCCCATCTGCGCAGCGACGATCGCTCCTTCCTTGAGCAGAAGAAGTTGCCGTGCCAAGAGGTCCGGTCGGGAAGCCCCCGCTTTTTCCGCCAGACTTCTGAACGCAGACAAAAGCAAGCGCTTATGCTCGCTCGACTGGGCGTGGGCCGGGTGGGCGGGGTCCTGGAACTCCGCGGATGCCTTGATGAACATGCATCCCCTGAAACCAGACTCTTCAAACCACTCCCTCAGAATATCGAATATCGCCAGCAGTTTTTGCCTTGGGGGAAGATCACGTTCGTCTAGCCTGCGCAGGAACCAGTTCCGAAAGGTTTCGTCCCGGTACCGCAACACCGCGAGGATCAGATCGTCCTTGGTTCTGAAATGCTTGAACATCGTGGTCTTGGATATGCCCGTTTCGGCAACAAGCGTGTCCATTCCGGTCGCGTGGAAACCGTCCCTGTAAAAGACAGCCAGCGACTTTCGCACCAGTTCATCGCGTTTGCTTGGTCGCATGAATTCCCTTTCTGTACTGACCAGTAAGTAGCCATCCACTGACATCCATTCAAGTCAGATCTGGAAAATGGCAGTCCTTCGCCTCGTCACACACCGAAATCACATTTATATGACCCATTCTTGCGCTTTCAAGCCTTGCAAGTATGAACAGATCGGTACATATACCGCGATGTAACTGAACAGATCGGTACACCTAAATCTGTTTAACATTGCGAGGCAGACCCATGTTCTCTCCAAGACCTGCATATCCACGTGGTTTTTATCTCTTTGGTGCGTTCGTCGCCGGAGCGCTTCTGATCACATCGGCCCTGCGTCCTGAACCCCAGGCAGTGGATGAACGCCTTCACGCGGGACTGTTCTCGTCTCCTCAAATCTACGCTCTGGAGCTTGCCCGATGACAGAACAGCGCCCGCCTCTTCCTCCGTTTACCCTCGAAACAGCTCGCCAGAAGGTGCGTGCCGCGGAAGACGGCTGGAACAGCCGGAATCCGGAAAAGGTCTCGCTTGCCTACACCCCTGACACGATCTGGCGGAACCGGTCGGATTTTCCGGTCGGTCGCCAGCAAGTGGTGGAATTCCTGACAAACAAGTGGCAGCGGGAGCACGAGTACCGCCTGATCAAGGAACTGTGGACCTTTGCCGGTAACCGCATTGCCGTGCGCTTTGCCTATGAATGGCACGATGCGACAGGACAATGGTTCCGGTCCTATGGCAACGAGAATTGGGAATTTGCCCCAAATGGCCTGATGCACCGCCGCTTTGCCAGCATCAACGATCTCGCCATTTCGGAAAACGAGCGGAAAATGCATTGGCCTCTGGGACCGCGCCCGGCAGACCATCCTGGACTCAGTGAGCTGGGGTTCTAATCAGCTAAGGTTCTTTCCCTTCTTGGGACCTGCTGAAACACGCCCGCAACCGGTGCCCGGTCTTCAGCCGGACACCGGTGGGTGATCGCCCTGTCAGGACTGGGTGCTCAATGTGCGCGGAGGATCATCTCTCCTTCATGCAGGAAACATCCCTTGTCGAAATGCGACAGATCGACCGGGTTGGTCGTCCGTATATCGGCGAACCCCGGCAGGGTGCGGATCTTTGGATCAAAGTTTCTATGGACCTGCGACAGGAAGACAAGCGTCGTGCACCGCGTTTTTGCGAACCGTCTCAAAACTTCCACCTGATCGCCGAGCGGCGGCTGTGAGCGGTGCTGATCCATGACTTGCAAATAATCAATGACCGCTATGGTGCCCGGCGCCGGACCAGCAAGTGTTTCCTGAACTTCCCCGGCACACACGCTGTCGGAAAGAACTATTTGAAACTTTTCCGATTTTTCCAGGCCGGGATACCCGCTGCCGGAAAGCTTCGAGCGCACATCGCTATAAGAACATTCGGATGAAAAGAAGACGGACGATCGTCCGCTCTTTGCCGCTTCAGCGAGCAACTCGAGCCCCAGGACCGTTTTACCCTGACCAGGCCTTGCGCCAAGGATTACCATATCGCTTGGTTCAAGCGCCGACAGAAGTCTGATCGAGGGTCCCTGGTCGCGAGCAGCAGATGCGAGATGGCTCCAGCTTCTGAAGCCTTCGCGAACAGCAATTTCGTCCAACGCCCGGTTCAACGCGATGGTCTTGCTGCGGGCGAGTGTCCGGGCTTCACGCTTCAGGCGGAAAACGGGTGCAGAGAGTTTCATATGCGACCTCCAGATCGCGTGCATCAGCCGCAGTCCCTCCCTATGCGAACGCACGATCACCTGGTTGCCAGAATGAATTGACCCTGCAGTGCGGCTGCTGCTCCAGTCGGAGGGGGATGGCGTGGGTCGAGCCAACCTCTTTTTACCTGATTCCCGCTAAAGCCAGCCAGCCCGGGCTTTCCTTCGTCAACGATCCCGGCTCAGACCCTTCTCCGCCAGCTCTTCCAGGTACACACCCCAATGGGCGTCCGGGTCTCTGCCAAGCTCAAGGAAATAGGTCCAGGTGAAAATCCCGGAATTATGCATGTCGTCGAAATGGATACGGACAGCATAGTTGCCGACAGGCTCAATCTTCATGATCTCGACATTGCGCTTGCCGGGCACCGTCTGCTTTTGCGACGGGTTATGCCCTTTCACTTCCGCCGAAGGCGAGCACACCCGCAGATACTCGGCGGACAATTCGTGCCGTTCACCCGTATTGAAGGCGACTGTCAGGCTTTTTCTGTCTTTCGAGACGCGCAGTTCCGTCGGCCAGGGTGCGGTCGGGTCGGTCATGTCCGGATCCTTTGATTCCACCCGGTCAACAGCACCGGGACTTGCGCGCGGACGATACTGGCCGCACGGACCCCGTCAAGCGTCGTCTTGTCCCGCCTGCTTCACGGCTTCGTAGCCTTCGAGCGCCGCCTCGCGGGCACTGGCATGGTCGACGAGAGGCTTCGGATAGGTGTCGCCAAGCGTGATCCTGGCTTTTTTCAAGGCTTCTGCGGGCGCATCGAAAGGGGCAAAGAGATATCGCGTGTCCAGTTCGCGCAACTCAGGCACCCATTGACGGATATAGTTCCCATCGGGATCGAACTTTTCGCCCTGGGTGATCGGATTGAACACTCGGAAATAGGGAGCGGCATCCGCGCCGGATCCCGCGACCCACTGCCAGCCGGCGGAATTGTTTGCAAGGTCCGCATCCACCAGCGTGTCCCGAAACCAGGCCTCGCCATGACGCCAGTGAAGACGGAGATGCTTGATCAGAAAGCTTGCGGCGATCATGCGCACGCGGTTGTGCATGTACCCGGTTTGCCAGAGTTCGCGCATCCCTGCGTCAACAATTGGATAGCCCGTTTGTCCTTTCTGCCATTTCTCCAACTCACCATCCGGCTCCTTCCATGGATATTCGTCAAAGGTGGAGCGCCAGTTTTCGGATGGCAATTTCGGAAAGTGGTACAAGAGGTTATGAGAGAACTCCCGCCAGGCGATCTCGGACAGGAATTTCATTCCGTCGTCACCGAGCGACGACCTCCTGTCCATGACGTCCTGCGTTGCATGCCAGATCTGGCGCGGCGAGATTTCCCCGAAATGAAGATGTGGCGACAGGCGCGAGACGTTGGGCAGATCCGGGCGGTTCCGAAGTTTGCCGTAGCCTTTCAGCCCTTCTTCCAGAAAACTGCCGAGCCGTTCTGAAGCGCCTGCTTCACCCGGTGTCCAGAGATCTTCCCAGCCCTTTGCCCAGTTTGGTTTCTTCGGCAGAAGGTCAAAACTCTCCAGTTCCTCACCACCGTCATAGTCGGCGATGTCCAGTTTCTCCGGTGCCGGCAAGGCATCATCGATCTCAATCTGCCGCGCAGCTTTCCAGAAGGGCGAATAGACCTTGTAAGGGCCGCCTGACTGCGTCTCTATTTCCCAAGGCTCGTACAAGAGTGACGCCTTGAAACTTTTGACCTCGTATCCGTCGTCTTTCAGCGACGATTTCAGATCGGTGTCCCGTTCGATCGCGTACGGCTCGTAGCATCTGTTCCAGAAGACAGCCTCAACGCCAGCTCGCTTCGCAACCTCGGGAATCAGGTGTCTTGCATCGCCCTTGAGCAAGACCAGCCCCGGCAGGTCCTGTTGCAGTGCTTTCAGACTGTGATGAAGCCACCACCGGCTGGCACCGCCAAGCGGGTGGGTTTCACCGGTCTTGTCCGCAGGCTCCAGAATGAAAACCGGAAGGACACGTCCGCTCTTCGCCGCTTCGAACAAGGCGGGATTGTCCTTGATGCGCAAATCCTGCCGAAACCAAACGAGTGTTGTCATGCTGCTCCTGCCGCTTTCGTCAGGTCAGATACGCCGCAAAGCGCTAACGGATCAACGATGTGCAGGTTTTTTGGTTCTTCCGAAAGCAGAACGCCGGCTCAGCAACGGTCGTCAGAGGGAGAGCAGCCCTTTGCGCCTCCCATGACAGATCCAGGCATCTCTCGCTTGTTGAGACCGCAGTCGTGCTGCGCCATTACTCCACTTGATTTGACAATAGTACACTGACAAGTTTACCTGATGCCGTAAACCGGATATTTGCAGTCCGGTTTCAATTGATCTTGTCCGCATCGACGCCATATGATCTGGATAAGAAAAAATCATGGGAGAGCGAAACGTGACAGACGGCAAGATTGTGGTCCCGGCACAAGCGGCAATCGGACAGTTGGAGACGCAAGCTCCGATGATCGATCCTTTTGGCCGTGCCGTCACCTATCTTCGCGTGTCCGTGACCGACCGTTGCGATTTTCGTTGTGTCTATTGCATGGCGGAAGACATGACCTTCCTGCCCAAACGAGAAGTGCTGAGCCTGGAAGAACTCGACCGCCTGTGCACTGCCTTCATCGAAAAAGGTGTCCGGAAACTGCGCCTTACCGGCGGCGAGCCCCTTGTGCGCAAGAACATCATGAGCTTGATCCGCAGCCTTGGCCGGCATCTGGACAGCGGCGCTCTGGAAGAGCTGACCCTGACCACCAACGGCTCACAGCTCGCCCGCTACGCGCAGGACCTCTACGATTGCGGCGTGCGCCGGATAAACGTTTCGATCGATACGCTCGATCCGCAGAAGTTCAAGGCCGTTACCCGCTGGGGCGATCTCGGCAAGGTGATGGACGGGATCCGCGCAGCGACAGCTGCCGGCCTTCAGATCAAGATCAACATGGTTGCGCTCAAGGATGTCAACGAGCACGAGATCGTGACCATGCTGAAGTGGTGTCATGAGCACGGCCATGACCTCACCCTGATCGAAACCATGCCTCTGGGTGAGATCGACGGGGATCGCACGGACCAGTATCTGCCTCTGTCGACCGTGCGTGCACGCCTTGCTGAGGAGTTCACGCTGACAGACATCCCCTACAAGACCGGTGGTCCGGCACGATATGTCACGATCGAGGAAACCGGAGGCCGTCTTGGCTTCATCACGCCGATGACCCATAACTTCTGCGAGAGCTGCAACCGTGTACGCGTCACCTGTACCGGACAGCTTTACATGTGCCTTGGCCAAGAAGACATGTCGGATCTTCGTGCGCCGCTGCGTGCGTCGGAAGGCAACGACATGTTGAATGCCGCGATAGACGAAGCTATCGGACGCAAGCCCAAGGGGCATGATTTCGTGATCGACCGGAACCGCAACCAGCCGGCGGTATCCCGGCATATGAGCGTCACCGGCGGGTAAAGCTTCCAGCTCTTTTCGGATTTGAACCGACCGCGCGCGCGCACATTCATCAATGGAGCCGCAGCGCTACTCTGCCGCGACCATACCGGAGCGTGCGGTGTAGAACCGGATGGTCAGGGCTGCAATCAGGCTGAAGCCAACCCCGACCCCCATTACCAGGATCATTCCCCAGGGCGAACCTGCCAGAATGCCATGAGCATACAGCGAGGCAACGAGGGATCCTGCGATTGCCCCCATGGAAACCTGAAAAGATGCGGTCATGCCCGAGGCCGCACCGGTCAGTTCCGGCCTCACACTCGCCGCGCCGGACAAGGCGCTCGGCAGGCAAATCCCATTGCCGAGCCCGAGCAGGAACATTGGCAGGAACAGGCTTGGCGCGCTCAAAGCATCGAAATACGTAAACCCCGCAATGACGGCTACGCACACAATCGCAATGAGCGTTCCCGCCAGCATCATGCGAAACAGTCCGACCCGTTCGGAATACCTGCCGGATATGAAGTTGCCGGCGATATAGCCAAGCGCAACGAACATGAAATAGAAGCCCATTTCACCAGCGCTCAAGGACAGAAGATCGGCAGCGATGAAGGGCGCGCCACCAAGGTATGCGAAATAGGCGAGCGCACTGAAAGCGGCGGTCAACGTATAGCACCAATAGAGCGGTTCACGGCACAGCGTTGCATAGGCTCTGAGGATCTGGCGCCCGCCAACTTCGTTGCGGTTCATGTGTGTTTCCGGCAGGAGGAATACACTCGCCCAAAGAGTGGCAACCCCGAACACCAGGAGCAGCATGAAGCCTCCCTGCCAGCCGTAATAATGATCCAGCAATCCGCCTATTGCCGGCCCAACGGTCGGCATCACTGCCATGCCCATGGTGACATAGCCGATCATGCTGGCCGCCTGCTTGGGGCTATACAGGTCGCGGAGGATTGCCCGGCCGAGCACCAGTCCCGTGCAGCCACCCGCAGCCTGAATCACGCGAGCGGCGATCAGCGCTTCGATGCTTTGCGCGAACAGACAAAACACGGTGCCAATCACAAAAAGCACCGAGCCGAGTATAATGACCGGCCGCCGGCCGAACTGGTCCGATAAAGGGCCCCAGAAGAGCTGGAAAACGGCAACCGCGATGAAGAAAGCGGACATGGACAGTTGGATCTCTCCCGCGGTCGCGGAAAAGACCAGCATCATTCCCGCCAGGGATGGCAGGTAGATCTGCATAGCAAGCGGGCTGACAGATGAAATCGCCATGAGCACCGCAAGCGAAGGTTTCGCACCGGTGCTGGAAGTTTGGGATTTACTTGTAACCATGCCCGGGAAGGAACCTTTTTATCGTCATCCCTTGCGGGCTAAATATTAAACTTTGGATATGTATATTGGTTCCGTGATCCGGGCGTGAAAACTTCAATTGCTACAGTCGATAGCCGCGTGATGACGCAAAAGGTCAGCAATGTCAGGTAATTGGCCGATGGCTTGAAACACCCGCAAAGCCGTGCCGGGAGCAGGCGTTGATACGCCATCTGGCAACGCTTCATACATTGGCCAGCGGGTTTCAGCACCGCTTTCCAACAAGAGTGCGGGTGACAGCAATCAGGCCCGGCATCAACCGTGCCTGATTTTGTTTCATCGGCCAACCGCCGGAATACCTCCGAATGCGACTGGTTGTTCCCGGTTCAGTCGAAGACGATTTTCGGGGCCGCACGGGCAGGCTCCGCGCTCTCGCGCTCGATGCTGGCGAGCACCTTGGCGGCTATGTCCTTGTAGATACCGGCAACCGCACCTTCCGGATCGGAAACAACAACCGGCGTACCGGCATCGGATGTTTCGCGGATCTTCATGGTCAAGGGAACTTCACCCAGGAATGGCACGTCCAGCCGATCGGCTTCCGCCCGTGCACCGCCATGACCGAATATGTCGTGGCGGCCGCCGCAATCCGGGCACATGAAATAGCTCATGTTCTCGACGATACCCAGCACGGGAACGTCAACACGCTTGAACATGTTGAGACCCTTGCGGGCATCGATCAGGGCGAGGTCCTGTGGTGTCGACACGATCACCGCACCGGCCAAGGGCACCTGTTGAGCCATGGTGAGCTGAGCGTCGCCGGTTCCCGGTGGCATGTCGACCACCAGGACGTCCAGTTCCCCCCATGCCACTTCGCGAAGCATCTGGGTGAGTGCGGAAATGACCATAGGCCCGCGCCAGATCATGGGCGTTTCTTCTTCCACCATGAAACCCATGGACATCACCTTGATGCCATAGCCTTCCAATGGCTTGAGCATCCTGCCCGATAAAGCTTCCGGTCGGCCGGAGACGTTGAAGAGACGTGGCACGGACGGGCCGTAGATATCGGCGTCCAGAACCCCTACCCTTTTGCCGAGCGCCGCCATCGCAAGGGCAAGATTTGCCGTCGTCGTGGACTTGCCAACGCCGCCCTTGCCAGAGGCAACAGCGACAATGTGCTTGATGCCTGGCACACCGGGTTTTGCGGGAGCCTGTTCCTCAGCGGAGCGCCGGGGCTGCTGGGGAGCGGGTTTCGGGGCCGATTGAGGCGGAGTATTGCGGGCGCTGCCTGCCGCGCGTTCGGCGGTGAGGGCAACCATCACCGTTTCAACGCCATCCACTTCCTTGACCACCTTCTCCGCGGCCAGACGCAGAGGCTCTAGCTCCTGCGCGCGCTCTGCGGGAACTGTAATGGAAAAGACAACGCGGCCATCGGACACGAACACGTCCGAAACGAGGCCCAACGAAACGATGTCGCCCTCAAGGTCTGGCCCCTTGATCTGCCTCAATCGTTCCATGACTGCGCTTTTTATGGTGTCGGTCATTCTTCGGTCCTGTTTCGTAGACCGGCCACTGCGCGCGACCGGATTTTCCGGTGCGAAATCTAGTTCGCCACCTCATTCAGGCAAGCTGCCAAAATGAAGCACGACGCGTTCCGCTCTCTAACCGCGAGTCATAGAAGGGGTAATTTTCCGACACAAGCCCAACCACTCAACAGATGATTGCCTTGCTGTTTTGAAAGCTTCCAGCAAAACGCCCTCTTTGGGCCTCCGGAACGTTTCTGCCGGATAGAAAAGTTGCTGTCCTGGGAGCCTTTATCACGTCTGATGTGACACTGACTGCGATTGGTGACGGAGATTGACAACCGGGATTGTTACCCAGCCTTCAGGGGGACAATGTTTTCGTTGAACCGGGCTACTGCCTGGGTAATTTGGAAATGCCTCTCGCAATTTCTCTTCGACGTTAATCCAGCCTCAGGAACCTTACATGCCAACCTGCCTCATCACCGCAGCCAATCGCGGGATCGGTTTCGAGCTTGCTCGCGCAGCACTTGAGAGCGGCTGGACCGTTTATGGCTCAGTCCGGACGCAGCAAGCTGTGAACTCGACGGCCGAACGGCTCGGCGAAGGTTTTCATCCGCTTGTTTTCGATGTCACCGATCATGCCGCCGTTCGTTCTGTTGCCAGCGGCCTCGACAGTCCGCTGGACCTGTTGATCAACAACGCGGGCATCATCACTCCGGAACGACAGAGCGCTCTGGACATGGATTTCGAGGGCTTTGCCGAAACGCTCGAGGTCAACACCCTTGCACCTCTGGCAGTCTCGCAAGCGTTCCTGCCGCATTTGCGCCGGTCAGGCGCTGGCCGGATCCTGACCATTTCCAGCCAGATGGCCTGGATGGGATACCGGAAGTCGGACACCCTCGCCTACCGTGCCTCCAAAGCAGCGGTGAACAAGGTGATGCAGGGACTTGCGACTGACCTGGAACCGGAGGGCATTCCAGTCGCGTTGATCGATCCCGGCTGGGTGCGCACAGACATGGGCGGACCACAAGCAGACAATGACCCGGCAGACGTCGCACGGGGTGTTTTGAAGATCGGCAGGTCCCTGTCCGTTGCCGACACCGGAAAGTTTTTCAAATGGAGCGGTGAAGAGCGCCCGTTCTGACCCGCCAATTCAACTTGCCGGCTCCCATTGGCTTGGCCACTGTCTGCAACCTTTAAGGGTACCAGCGGTACACTTGCCCCCAAGCTTGACCTACGCTGCCTAACTGGCGGGAACCTCCGCCGAAAGTGAGTTGCGGGTCGCCGGGATTGACCGGCGCGCTGTCGCCGACCGGCCAGGCGCTAAGCTGGACGAAGTGCTGCGCTCTCAACAGCGCACGCGCAATGGGACGCACGCGGGACGGCGGTATATTCGATTCTTCATCACGAGTAGCCCGCCCGAAAAGCCGGCCTAGAATTCAAGCTTGAAGAAGGTTCGCAACTACCTTTTCCACACAAAGAAATACCCACGTTGTTTTGCACAGTTTTCTAGTTCTGGCCATCCGGCCACGAAGCACACCTTTGCGGAGGACTTCGCAACGCTCCGGTAACAAAGGCTGCTCTTCTTCCCATTTGATTCAAATTTTAAGCAAATGTGAGGAATTGGAGCGCAGGCTGGATTCATCGGCAAAAGGATGGACACGCCATGGAACTTTACCGCGCCTGCTACCGAAGCAAGATCAACTGGGGCAAGATGCGTCTGCCCCTGCCGGACGAAATCGACAAGACGTTGCTGCGCATTCGCCGCATCAACAGAAAGGCTGGCGTAACCGGCGCGCTTCTGCTGGTCGATCAACACATCATTCAGGTTCTGGAAGGTCAGACCGGCCCGGTGCTGGATACCGTCTATTGCGTGATGAATGATCCACGTCTTGAAGCCATCGAGGGCATCATTCACGAACCGGCGGATTTCCGTCTGTTCCCGAATTCGCTCATGTTCTTCCGGGACCTGACCGATGGCCTTGCCGCTTCCAAGCACGAAGTGCTGCGCCCCCTGCTTGACCATCCTGCCGACGTAACGCGGGAAGAAGCCTATCGGGCGTTCGGACATTTCGCGCAGGAACTTCAGGAAGGGCGCCTGACCAACGACATGTTGATGATCTGAGCCGCTCCGGTCATGCGGAGCAGTTCGGCTCATCGCCGGTTTTCCAATTGAAGTCGTTGATTGCACGAAGGCCGGACACGAACACCGTCAGGCCGATACTGTGCGCTGCATAAAAAAGCGTTGGCAGACCATGTCGAGCCGTTTCAGCGGTTCATGAGTGATGTCAACGGCGCGAGCGATACAAGGCTTTTGGGCTTGTCCATTTCCCGTTGCCTTAACCGGGCCTGCGCGCGCAGCAATGCTGTCTTTCCAGTGGTCTGCCCCTCTTCATCGTAACGATGATATCCCAGCGCAGTGCAGGTGTTGTCGGACGTCAGCCCCCCCCCCCTATCGATTGCTGAGGTCTTTCTCTTTAGAACAGCCACCAGGGTTCCTGCGGATCGATACTCCGCCAGCATCACTTTCGTTTGGACAGTGTTCCGCATCCATTTTTCATTCCCCGGGCACACATCGCAGTCTCAGGTTTGCGGCCTGCTCGCGAACCAAATCCCTGAAGTAACACCTTGCCCCGCGGCAATCGCGTCCCATAGTGTTGAGACAATCGAAGCAAGTGGAGTCGTTTGCCTGTGTCAGGCCCATATGTGCTGCAACCAGACCCGGAAGATTCGCGCCTTTCGACATCCGTAAAAGGTATCGATCAGGACGGACAGCCGGTCGAAACGCGTGTCGTGACGGAAAAACCGCTGACGCTCTACCTGAATTCCCAGGAAGTGGTCACCATGATGACCATTGGCGATCATCCGGACCTTCTGGCCGTCGGTTATCTCAAGAACCAGAACATGCTGGCCGACGACGATGTCATCACCGGTATCGACCATGACGATGATCTGGATGTTGTCGTTGTTCGCACCGAGCGTGAGACCAATTTCGAGGAAAAGCTGAAAAAGAAGGTGCGCACCTCCGGCTGTGCGCAGGGCACGGTCTTCGGTGATGTCATGGAGGGGTTCGAGACCGTGCAACTGGCTGAGGACGCCCGCCTCAACACCTCCTGGCTTTATGCGCTTACGAAAACAATCAACACAACGCCTTCCCTCTATCTTGAGGCAGGGGCGATCCACGGCTGCGTTCTGTGTCAGAAAGACCGTCCACTGGTCTACATGGAAGACGTCGGCCGCCACAATGCGGTCGACAAGATCGCAGGCTGGATGGTCCTGAACGACATCCCCTCGCACGACAAGATCTTCTATACCACAGGCCGGCTGACCTCCGAGATGGTCATCAAGACCGTGATGATGGGCATTCCGATCCTCGTCTCACGATCGGGCTTTACCGCATGGGGTGTGGACCTTGCCCGCCAGGCCGGATTGACCCTGATCGGGCGCGCGCGCGGAAAGCGGTTCGTGGCCCTTTCCGGTCACGACAGGATCGTGTTCGACATGTCGGCGAGCGATATGGAGGACGAACCGGAGACCGCCCGCAGAAAAGGGAGCATGCCGGCAGCATGACGAGATACGAGAAGCCGCTTCAAAGCAACAAGGTGCTGGGCTGCATCCTTGCCGGTGGACAGTCCCGCAGGATGGGCGGCGGCGACAAGAGCCTGATGGATATCGGCGGCAAGACCATGCTTGATCTGATCCTTGCCAGGCTGAAACCACAGCTTGACGACATTATCCTGAATGCCAACGGCGACCCGGACCGGTTTGCACGCTTTGACTTGCCCGTAGCAGCCGATCCCGTTGGCGACTTTGCCGGACCTCTCGCAGGCGTCCTGGCCGGAATGACCTACGCCCACGCCGAAAGACCTGACGTCACTCATGTCGTTACGGTTGCCGGGGACACCCCTTTTTTTCCGACCAGTCTTGTCGCCCGGTTGTGCGCTGCCGTACCGGCCGACAGACCGGTGATCGCGCTGGCCTCTTCTGCCGAAAAGCTGCATCCGGTCTTCGGCCTTTGGCCTGTCAGGCTGAAGGCGGATCTTGAAGACTGGCTGCGCTCCGGCAAGACCGGCAAGGTGCTTGCCTTTGTCGACTGCTACGACAGCGTCGAAGTGTCTTTCGACCCGGACCCTGCCAGCGGACTGGACCCCTTCTTCAATGCCAATAAACCTGACGATCTGGCAACCGTCAGGGATGCGCTGAGTTACGTTCCCAGATGACCACCACACCCGTTTTCGGCATTACCGGCTGGAAGAACTCCGGCAAGACCCAGCTTGTGGCCAGTCTTGTGGCCGAATTCACCGCCCGAGGGCTAAAGGTATCGACCGTCAAGCATGCCCATCACGGTTTCGATGTCGACAAGCCCGGCACGGACAGTTACCGGCACCGGGAGGCCGGTGCGGTAGAAGTTGCGCTTGTCTCCGGGCGTCGTTGGGCCTTGATGCACGAGTTGAAACAGGAAGACGAACCGCCGCTGGAGGACGTTCTGGAACGGCTGGCGCCCTGCGATCTGATCCTGATCGAAGGCTACAAGAAGGAATCACATCCGAAGATCGAGGCGCGTAGAACCGAAGCAAGCGAACGTGGCCCATTGGCCGTCTCCGACCCGAACATTCTGGCCATCGCGACGGATCACGAGTTGCCGGATGAGGTCTTGCCGGTGTTTCATCTGGACGACATAAGTGCCATGGCGGATTTCATCGAAACCCATCTCGGTCTGAAGAGGTCGTCAGCATGACCGGCAAACTGCTCCTGGACGACTGTTTCCTGCACGACAAGGACCGTTTGCGCCACCACGAGGCACTGGCCATCCTGAAAGAACGGCTCCACTGCATCGCGGAGACCGAAACCGTGCGCCTGCAAGAGGCTGCCGAGCGCATCCTTGCCGAAGCAGTGACGGCCCCCCGCAATGTACCGCTGGCAGACAATTCAGCCGTCGACGGCTATGCCTTCCGCAACGCCGACTTCGAGGAAGTCGGCGGTTTTTTCCGTCTGGAACAGAGGATCGCCGCCGGGCATGCCAGCAACGCCGATCTCGGCCCATGGGCGGCTGCCCGGATCTTCACTGGTGCGGTGATGCCACCGGGAGCCGACACGGTTGCCATGCAGGAAGATTGCGAAACGCACCAGCAGGACGGTCAGGATTTCGTGATCGTGCCGCAGGGTCTGAAAACGGGCGCCAACTGCCGCAAGGCAGGTGAGGACGTGGCAGAAGGAACAACGCTTCTGAGCCCGGGCCAGCGGCTGCGCCCGCAAGATGTCGCGGCCATTGCCTCCACCGGACAGGCAGAGGTCTCCGTTTTCCGGAAACTGAGGGTTGCCCTGGTGTCCACAGGCGACGAGCTTCGCCGTCCCGGCGATCTCATTACCCTTGGCGATGTTTATGATTCCAATCACTTTCTTCTGCGCAGCCTGTGCGAGACGTTGCCTGTCGCGATCGATGATCTGGGCATTTTGAAAGACGATGCGGGCAGGCTTGAAGAAACTCTGGCGGCGGCCGCAGCCAGCCATGACGTGATCCTGACCACCGGCGGCGCAAGCCGCGGCGAGGAAGATCACATGCTCAAGGTTCTGGACAGGATCGGCACACGCCACATGTGGCAGCTCGCGATCAAACCAGGCCGTCCGATGATGTTCGGTAATATCGGGTCCTGCGTCGTCCTTGGACTGCCGGGAAACCCGGTCGCGGCCATGGTCTGTTTTCTGCTTTACGCGCGGCCGGTCTTCAGCGTTCTTGGCGGAGGTGCGTTTCTGGAACCGCAGGCCTTTCAGGTTCCGGCCGCCTTTGAAGTTCCCAAGAAAAAACCCGACCGGCGCGAGTTCTACCGCGCCTCTCTGGAACCCCGCCCTGATGGGGTACTTGCCGCACAAAAATTCCAGCGCGACGGTTCCGGTCTGATCACCGGTTTGCGTGAGGCGGACGGTCTTGTCGAGATCCCCGAGGACGTCACCTCGATCCGGAAGGGGGACATGGTATCGTTCCTGCCGTTCTCCGGCTTCGGATTGCGCTGACCCGGCGCAGTCGCCGGGCCAACAGGAAATCGTTCCTTAGTAGGCGTAGGGCCAGTTGGCGGCGACGAAGCGATAGCCCTCGCCGTCCTTCGCGACACGGCCCATACCCGGGAACGGGATGTGTGCGCCTGCAAAGAACAGCTTGTCGGCGGCAGCCTGATCCAGAAACGCCTTGCGGGTCGTTACCGCCTGGCCCGGATCGATATCGAACCCGATACCCCAATCCGGCCGGCTGAACTGATAGACGGCCATATGGACAATATCGCCGGCAATCACGAGGGTCTCACCGTTGCTGTCGAACAGGTAACCGGTATGCCCCGGAGTATGACCCGGCAGAGCCATTGAGCGGATACCAGGCAGGATTTCCTTATCACCGGAGATCAGCGTCTGACTGTCCTTGTAGGCTTCGGCGGCCTTCCGTGCCCCAACGAAGAACGGCTTGAACTGCTCGGGAGCTCCATTCATGGCTGCATCATCGAACCAGAAGGCCTTGTCGACTTCCGGCAGGATCAATTCTGCATTCTTGAACACCTTGTTGCCGTCACCATCGATGACGCCGAAAAGGTGGTCCGGGTGCATGTGGGTGATCAACAGAGCATCGACCTGATCGGGCGTTACACCGGCAGCAGCCAGGGCATCGGGCAAACGTCCCATTGTCGGGCCGAGAGCGTCCGAGGTGCCGGCATCCACCAGGATCAACCGGTCACCCGTATTGACGAGGTAGGCATTGACGGGAATGCGCAGCGCGTCTCCCTCGACCATGGCAGCGTCCCTGAGGCGCTGTCCCTCCGAGGCTTCATAGCCAATGACCAGTTCCGGGGTTACATCGAGATACCCGTCGAGCAAGGCGGTGATTTCGAGATCGCCGACCTTGTAGCGAAGCGCGCCCGCCATGGGTTTGCCTGCCTTGGCAACGGCGGCTTGTGCGGGTGAGGAAACGAGTGAAACACCACCGGCAGCGGCAAACGCCCCTGCCCCGGCTGCAGCACCAAGCAGTGTTCGTCTGGAAACGGAAATCTGAGAAGTGGTCATATGGGGCCTCCCGGCTCGACCTGATGGAAAACTGTCATACACAAACCTTTGGGATCGGTTCGGCAGCCTTAAAGGTGTTTCATTCGCGTCGATTTTGAAGCGCTTAATATCTTATATTACTCATAAATCATGCTTATGTATTCGGTCTCACCGGTTTTCTCTCACCAGCCCGAGGCCGTTTTGGACAAGCTTTCCTCTCTTTCCGGCTTCGTGCAGGCCGTCAAATTCGGCAGTTTTTCTGCGGCCGCGAAGCACCTCGGCATTTCCCAGCCCGCTGTAAGCCAGCAAGTCCGCGCGCTTGAAGACGAACTGGGTATCAGGCTTCTCAACCGGACAACGCGCCAACTCAGCCTGACCGAGGCCGGCGAACGATACTATGCCTATGCGCGGGATATCCTGGAACGTCTTGCCGAAGCCGACCGATCGGTTCAAAGCGAGGAAGCGCAAATGTCCGGCCCGCTGTCGGTGGGGCTGCCGCTGGGGTTTGCAGAAACGGTCCTTTCGGACTTCCTGATCCGCTTCAAGCTGGATCACCCCGGTATCTTGCTGGATGTGTCCCTGTCAGATCAGTTTGTCGATGTGATTCAGCAGCGTCTCGATGTGGCGATCCGCATGGGTGACATCGAAGACGACCGTCTTATTGTTCGACGGCTCGGGCTGGCGCAGCGATGCCTGGTTGCATCGCCCGACTATCTCGACAAACGAGGACGCCCCGCGCACCCTGACGACCTCAAGGACCACGACTATCTGCTTTACAAGAACATCTCGACCGGAACCCGGGTTCCGTTCATCAGCCCGGTCGGTGAGAAGCTCTCAGTCAAGATTTCACCGACGATGCTGGTCAACAACTCCTCGACCCTGCGCCGCGCAGCGATGGCAGGTCTCGGTATCGCGCTTTCCAACCGCTGGCTGATAGACCCGTTTCTGCGCACAGGCGACCTGGAAGTCGTTCTGCCACAATGGCAATATCCGCCACACCCTGTGCATGCAGTCTATCCTTCCAACCGGTTCATCCCGCTGAAGGTACGCCGGTTTGTCGACAGCCTGTTCAGCTTTTTCGAAAAGGAAGGGGCTTTCCAGCACACCGGCCTTCATTCAGCCGAGGGCGTTGGCGGACAACAAAATGAACACACTCTCCTGCCGCAACCCACGACAGTGGCATGACAAGCGGCTCGGCCGTGATCGCCGGGCCGGCAGTCCCTACTCGGTATCGACCACCCAGGTTTCCTTGAGCGCGGCCTCTTCCCAGATCTTCCAGGCCGGTGTCGCCGTCATCGCTTCACTGTATTTGCGAACCACAGGATCGCTGGAAAGCTGATAGGTTTCAAGCCGGCTGACGACAGGCGCATACATGGCGTCGGCAATCGTAAAGTCACCGAAGAGGAACGGACCGCCGGAGGCTTCCAGGCATTCTTTCCAGATGGTCACGATCCGCGTGACGTCGTTTTTCACTGCCTCACTGACAGGCTTCGGCGCTGCGGGGCGCTGCATGTTCATCGAGCACTCGCTTCGAAGAGCAGAAAAACCGGAATGCATCTCTGCCGAGATAGACCGGGCCCAGGCGCGCTGCGCCTTGTCCTGCGGCCACAGGCCCTTGTCCGGAAAGCAGTCGGCCAGATATTCCAGGATCGCGAGACTGTCCCAGATCGTCAGGCTGCCGTCTTTGAGTACCGGCACCTTTCCTGTTGGCGAGAACGCTGCGAATTCCGGATTGCCATTCTCGAAATCAAAAGGAACCAGCGTTTCCCGGAACGGTATGTCCTTGTGCTTGAGGGCAATCCACGGCCTTAGCGACCAGGAGGAATAGTTCTTGTTGCCGATAAAAAGTTCATAGTCCGACATCTCATCGCCCTTTTCCGAACCCCGGCACAAATCTCCATGTGACACCGGGCAAACTTTTCCTAAGCGCAACGGCTTCGGGCATCAAATTCAATAAGTTCATGAAATTCATCAGGGTTTTTAATACCTCTCCCCGGCACAATTATTGCTTGCATATTGTACGATACCCGCAGCCAGAACGAGGATCTGATGTCGTCTGCTCTTTCGCCCGTGTCCAATGTGTCGCCGCAAACCTCCAAAACACCCCAAAAACAACCGAGCGAGACCGAAAACCGCTTCCTGCAGTTCCGGACCTTTCTGGCCGAACAATATCAAGACTGGCGGGAGCTTCCCGAAGAACAACGCATTCGGCACGAATATCTGGAAGAACACGGGCTGACCGAACTCAGCCTGGATAATCTTTCGCCCAGAAACCGAGCAATCCACGAAGAAAAGATTGCCGAGTTGACCAAGCAGCCGGTTGTGTCACCTACACCCTATCGAGGCGCAAAGGCGGGTGATGCGCTTTCCCGTCCGGTCATCACCCTGCAATCCGTCCTTGAGGTTTACGACGCCTCTCAGGAAGTTGAAGCTGCCGATGCGACAGCCGACTCGAAGGCCTGATGCCGCTCTGTGCCGGGTATTCGAACCCGATGCGTGCTTTTGAAGCCGCGACGACTGCCCGGCGGACGCGCCATGTTTCCACAATGGCTTGCCCCTTCCCCAACGATAAGCCGAAAAAATTGAGAATCCGGCTAAATCGCGCTGTGTTTTTTTCGCCTGTCTGCTTGAAATTTGACCCGAAGTGTATGGAATAGTGCGCTCGGGCAAGAAGGTGGGAAGAACCCGCTTGCGCCGCGAAGATAATATTAGGGGAACAAAATATGCGTGTTTTGCGTATGGCTGCTGCAGCAGTAGCAGTACTGGCTGCCGTGAGTGGCGCTGAGGCGAAAGACTGGTCGAAAGTGCGTATCGGCACCGAAGGCGCTTATCCTCCTTTCAACTCCCTGACCGCAGATGGCCAGCTGGTTGGCTTCGACGTCGATATTGCCAAGGCACTCTGCGAAGAAATGAAAGTCGAATGCGAATTCGTCACACAGGATTGGGACGGCATGATCCCTGCCCTGCAGGCAGGCAAATTCGATGCCGTGATCGCGTCCATGTCGATCACCGACGAGCGTAAGGAAAAGGTCGACTTTACCAACAAATACTACAACACCCCGCCGGCGATTGCCGTGCCGAAGGATTCCACTCTGAAGGGCACGTCGGACGAAGACCTCAAGGGTGTTACGCTTGGTGCTCAGTCCTCCACCACCCATTCCAACTACGCTGAGGAAAAACTGCCTTCCGCAGACCTGAAGCTCTACCCGACGCCGGACGAGTACAAGCTCGATGTTGCCAGCGGCCGTGTTGACGCAGTGATCGATGACGTTGTGGTTCTGTCCGATTGGCTGGCGACCGACGACGGCGCTTGCTGCAAGCTGCTTGGCACCCTGACGCCGGACCCGGTGATCAACGGCGAAGGCGCCGGTATTGCCATCCGCAAGGACGATGGCGAGTTGAAGGAAATGTTCAACAAGGCCATCGAAGGTATCCTGGCGAACGGCAAGTACAAGGAAATCAACGACAAGTACTTCACGTTCGACGTTTACGGCGGCTGATTAGCCTCTTGTCGAAAGATCATCGGTGCGGCGCCCTGTGTGCCGCACCGCCTGCAGGGAAAAATCCCGCAGTACGGCCGTAGGGGTGGCCGGAATAACAACAACAAACAGAAAGAAGCGCCGGCTTATGGACAAAGCTTTGACGCTACTCTCCTTCGGACCAGAGGGTTGGGGAGACGAGATTGCCTGGGGCGTGGTCGTGACCGTCTGCCTGGCGATCGTAACCTTGCCGTTCGGGTTGTTTCTGGGATTTCTGATTGCGCTCGCAAAAAAGTCATCAGAACCCAGCCTGCGACTGGCGGCCAACATCTACACCACCCTCTTTCGCGGCTTGCCGGAACTTCTGACCTTGTTCCTGGTCTATTTCGGCCTTCAGATCGCGGTACAGGTTTTGCTGAAGATGGCCGGCTTCGACTTTTATTTCGAAGTCAATTCGTTTATCGCCGGTGTCATCGCACTCTCGTTCGTCTTTTCTTCCTATACGTCCGAGGCGTTTCTTTCCGCCTTTCGCGGTATCCCGCAGGGGCAGTACGAGGGCGGATATGCGCTTGGTCTGTCGAAGGGCAAAACGCTTCGGCTGGTGGTTCTGCCTCAATTGATCCGGCTCGCACTTCCCGCACTGGGAAACAGCTGGCTAGTGCTTTTAAAAGACACTTCCCTCGTTTCCGTGATCGGGCTGTCGGACGTGATGCGCCAATCCGGGATCGCTGCGCGCGTAACCAAGGAACCCTTCATGTTCTTTGGTATCGCCTGCCTGATCTACCTCGTCCTGGCGATGATATCGTCCACCGGCCTCGTTCGCATTGAGCGTTGGAGCAAACGGGGAGAAGCAACGCGATGATCTCCGCCAACCCCGCAACCGGCCTGAAGCGACCGCCCGCGCCACCTCGCCGCTGGACCAAGACAAGAATATTTGGCCATGTCCTGATGGCGCTCTGGATCGTCTCGGGCGCTTGGCTGCTCTATTATCTGGCGATAAACATCGCCAGCCCGTTCGTGCTCAAGTATTGGCCCGAGTATCTCAGCGGTTTTTTTGTCACCCTACAAATCGTCGGTCTGTCCCTGCTGATTGGCGCGATTTTGAGCCTCCCTATCGCGGCTGCCAGGGCTTCGAAATGGTGGCTCCTATCAAAGCCCGCATACTGCTACGTCTACTTCTTCCGCGGCACGCCACTATTGGCGCAGACTTTCCTTGTCTACTACGGCGCAGGAACATTCCAGCCGCAGTTGGAGGCAATCGGTCTTTGGGGTCTCTTCAGGGAGGCCTGGTTCTGTGTAATCTTCGCATTTTCACTGAACACCTCTGCTTACCAGGCCGAGATACTGCGCGGCGCCATTCAAAATGTGTCGAGAGGCCAATGGGAAGGGGCGGCCGCCCTTGGCATCAACAAGAAGATTACCTTCTTCAAGATCATCCTGCCTCAGGCACTGATTGTCGCCCTGCGCCCTTACGGCAATGAGATCATCCTCATGCTGAAGGGGTCTGCCATCGCGGCAATCGTGACGGTGTTCGACCTCTTTGGAGAAACGAGACGGGCCTACTCGAGATCGTATGATTTCCAGGCCTATATCTGGGCAGCGGTTATCTATCTGTTCCTGGTGGAGATGCTGCGCCGGCTCTGGGACAGAATCGAAATCCGCCTGACGCGTCACCTGATCCGCTGAACCTGACATACGCCCTCGTTCAGTTTGGGCCGGGCTTTTCGAGCTTGGCCCAAATTGCTGCTGCAGGTCCCTTGTGCCTCTGTGCTTCAAGGCCGCACCAGCTTTTTCAAACTGCTTGTTTTCATTTGATTATTCTTTTCGCGCGCGATAACCCGATAGGGCACCCAATCACGGAGCCCTCCCATGCCGAAAACGCCCTCCATCGCCCATGGTCTTCACCTCGACAGCCTGCTTGCCCATGGCGGCGGTGGTTTTGATGCGGCAACGGGTGCCGTCGTGCCGCCGATCCAGACGGCGACCACTTTCGTGCGGGATGAAAGCTATGAGCTGATCAATCCGGGTCATATCTACAGCCGTGACGACAATGCGCTTTACAAGAAGACCGAAAAGCTGATTGCCGCTCTTGAAGGTGGTGAGGACAGTCGTCTGTTTGCCTCCGGCATGGCCGCTGTTGCGGCTGTCGCCCGCATCGTCAAGCCGGGTGGCACGCTGCTTGTTCAGTCAGGCATCTACTGGGGCACCACCCTGTTTCTGCGCAAACTCTGCGCACGCAACAAGATCGCTCTGGTGGAAGCCGATGCCAGTGATCTTCAGGCGTTTCAGGACGAGATGGCCGTGACACGCCCGGACCTGGTGTGGCTGGAAGTACCCAGCAACCCGTTCCTGAAAGTCGCCGATATCAAGAGCATTGCCAGCCAGTGCAAAGATGTGGACGCCGTGCTTGCCGTCGATGCCACGGCTGCGACCCCGCTGATCCTCAAGCCGCTGTCGCTCGGTGCCGATCTTGTGATGCATTCAGCCACCAAGGCGCTCAACGGTCATTCCGACCTCTTGGGCGGTGTCGTGACGACCAACGATGCCGGCAGCGAAGCCTGGGCCTTTCTGACCGAAGAGCGCAAACTGGCAGGTGCCGTTCTCGGCTCTTTCGAAACCTGGCTCTTGCTGCGGGGCATGAGAACGCTTGGGCTGCGCGTTGAGCGGATGAACAGCACGGCGCAGGCCTTTGCGGAGCATTTCGAGAAACATCCGAACGTGGAAGTCGTGCTGTATCCCGGCGTCGAAAGCCACCCGCACCATGAACTTGCAAAGAGCCAGATGACCGGTGGCTTCGGCTCACTGATGTCCATTCTGGTCAAGGGTGGCAAGAGTGAAGCGTTGAAGGTCACAGGTGCACTCGCCCTGTTCCAGCGGGCAACCTCCCTTGGCGGCACCGAAAGTCTCGTCGAACATCGCTACACCATTGAAGGCGAAGGCTCCGGAATTCCGGAAAACCTGTTGCGCCTGTCCATCGGCATCGAGAATTGCGACGATCTGATTGCGGACATGGATCAGGCCCTTGCCGCGACCTGATCTTATCTAATCGGAAAGCTGCTCGGCCCGCATGCTGCGCAGCCAGCTCATGAAGGCCTTGAGGGGCGGACGATTGACACCCGGGCGGGTCACCAGATGGTACCCGGTTCCGGGATAGACGCCGTCTTCGAACAGAACCCTGAGATTGCCGGCCTCGATTTCCGGTTCGACGAAGGTCTTGGCGGTGGCTGAAATGCCGTCGCCCCGCCGCAACCCTTCCAGCACCATGTAGCCCGGCAAATGGGTGATGTTCAGCTTGCCCTTGGGCACGACACCCTGGCGCTCCAGCCAGATGGTTAATTCATTGGTGCCGTATTCCTGTAGCCACGGAAACTCCAGAAGGTCTTCTGGACTTTCGATCTTCTTGTCGCCGATCAGGCAACTTGCACCGATGACCGCAAAATTCGTCGGGATGAAAAGTTCCGACTCAAGCCCTGTCCAATTGCCCTTGCCAAAGCGAATGGCAAGATCGACGCCGCCGGGCTTGAGTTCAACCACTTCAGCCGTCGGATTGAGCATCAGCTCGACATCCGGATGCTTGTGCCGGAAGTCGCTGATCCTCGGCATCAGCCAGCTTATGGCAAAGGACGGCGTCATGGTGATGTTGAGCGGGCGAACAAGGTCTTCCCGTGTCAGTTCATCGACCGTTTCGTGGATGATCTCGAAGCCTTCGCTCAACCCTTCGAACAGTTGCTTGCCTTCGGGCGTCAGCGCAATTCCCCTGCCCTCACGAACAATCAGTTTCAACCCCAGAAACTGCTCAAGAGCCTTGACCTGCTGACTGACGGCCGCGTGCGTGACGTTCAACTCTCGTCCTGCGGCCGAAAGACTGCAGGTCTCGGCAACAGCAGTAAAGGTTCTCAGACTGTTGAGGGATGGGAGTGATCGCCAATCCATATGTAATTTTTCCTTACATGTTAAAAATCTTCCTGACTGGCATTCAACACCATTACCAGCCACATTCCTCTCACACGCACAGCAAGAGGATGTAAGCACATGTTTGGTATTTACGCACGTAGCTTTCTGGAGGCAACCCGCTTTACCAGCAACACCCGCCCCGACGCGCGTACCCAGCAGCACCTGGACGCCCAGTCGAAAAAGCGGGAGCGCCATTTGCGGCTCTGGCAGCGAGCTCCCTACTGGATCTAAGCTGACAGCACGCGGCAAATAGCCTAAAACCATGATGAACCAGTTCAGTTAAAGGCCCGGCTCGTACCGGGCCTTCGCATGCGAAGGGAGCGTCGTCATGGCAAAGGTTGCATTCATAGGTCTGGGCGTCATGGGATATCCGATGGCGGGACACCTGAAAACCAAGGGCGGCCACGACGTCACAGTCTATAACCGGACCTCTGCGAAGGCCGAAAAATGGGTCTCCGAGTTTGGCGGGACCTTTGCCAAAACCCCCAAGGAAGCGGCTGAGGGCTGCGATTTTGTTTTTGCCTGCGTCGGGAATGACGACGACCTTCGCTCCGTCACGACCGGTGCGGATGGCGCCTTTCACGGCTTGAAGGAAGGCGCAATCTTCATCGACAACACCACCGCGTCCGCTGAAGTTGCCCGCGAGCTTTATGTAGCGGCCAGCGAAAAGGGGTGCGGCTTCATTGATGCGCCGGTTTCCGGTGGCCAGGCAGGCGCTGAAAACGGCGTTCTGACCGTGATGTGCGGCGGCGACCAGGACGCTTTCGACAAGGCCAAACCGGTCATCGAATGTTTCGCCAAGTTCGCCGGCCTGATGGGCGAAAGCGGCGCAGGGCAACTGACCAAGATGGTCAACCAGATCTGCATCGCCGGACTGGTACAGGGCCTTTCCGAAGCCATTCACTTCGCCAAGAAAGCGGATCTCGACGTTGCCAAGGTCATCTCCGCAATCAAGGGCGGCGCTGCCCAGTCCTGGCAGATGGAAAACCGTTGGGAGACCATGAATGACGGCAAGTTCGACTATGGCTTTGCGGTCGACTGGATGCGCAAGGATCTCGGCATCTGCCTGAAGACCGCCAATGAAACCGGCGCCCGCCTGCCCGTCACGGCGCTGGTCGATCAGTTTTACGCCGAGGTTCAGGCCATGGGTGGCAAGCGCTGGGATACCTCCAGCCTGATTGCCCGTCTGGAAAACGCCGACAAGTCATAGTTGGGCGCGTTCCATGCCCCGCTCTGCGGACCAAACCTTCACACTCGAAAGCGTATTGAACGATCTGCGTGACGCGGGAACTGAAGCGAACCGTGCCGGAATGGCGCGGTTCGGTATTGAAACCGACCGAGCCTTCGGCGTCCCACTTTCGGTGCTACGCCCTTTGGCCCGGTCGATTGGTGCGAGCCCGGACCTCGCCCGGGAGCTTTGGGCCAGCGGCTTTCACGAAGCCCGCCTGCTGGCCATTCTTCTGACACCACCCAGGCACCTCGCACCAGAACTTGCCCTTGAATGGCTGAACGACATCGACTCCTGGGATCTTTGCGATCAACTCACGAACGTCCTCGCCCGCCGGGCGGGGTCGAACGAGCTCGTTCCGGCACTTGCCGCCGACGAGCGCGAATTTGTCCGCCGAGCCGCCTTTGCCCTGATTGCCTGGCGCGCCGTTCATGCCAAAAAGGCTCCCGACAGCGAATTTCTGGACTACCTGCAGGTGATCCGCACCGCGGCCACGGACGAGAGGAATTTCGTCTGGAAAGCGGTGCACTGGGCCCTGCGCCAGATCGGCAAGCGCTCATTGCCTTTGCACGGCGCAGCTCTTGAGCTTGCCGAGGATCTGGCAGTGTCCGGAAACCGGACAGCACGCAAGGTCGGCGCTGCGGCCGTGCGTGAGCTTTCATCCGAAAAGGTGCTGAGCCGTCTGAACAAGGCGCAGGATGTCTAGCCAGTTGCCACCGGTGAGAGCTTAGCGGCAACCTCTACTGGCCAGTCGCTTCCTTTGCGATGGCATCCAGCAAGGCATTGACTTCGCCGATCGCCGCCTTGGAGGCCTCCGAGCCTGTCTCGTCCAGGTGACGGTATCCAACCGTTACACTACCGGGCTGGTCCGGGGTCTCGAAAACGAAAACCGAATAGGGGCAATAGGCGATGTTGGCCGCATCGGCTTCCATCACCTTGCGGGACAGGTTGGCCGAACAGAACAGCATGGTCTGGGCGTTGACGAAGATCTGCTTCTTGCCGCCGACGTCTTCGGACGTACGATCCAGCATATCGCCGATATGCGAGACATAGTCGATGACAAGACCGTGGTTGACGATGGCGTTTTCAAGATCGAAACGTACGTCGTCAAAGGCTGCCGACACCTGATAGGCGGTAACGCCTTCCGGCATGGTCTGGGCACTGACCTCCAACGTACCGCAAGCTGCGATACCAGCGAAGGCGATTGCGATCTGAAGCGGTTTTCTGAAATTGTCAAACATGCGACGTCCTCCCGAGCATGAAGGCCAGAATACTCCGCTCTTCATGCCCGCGCCATTGATACATCGCAAACTTTGAATATTTCCTCGGCTATCGCCGCCTCAGATGTCGACCTCGACGGTACCGATCGGATTCGAGCAACATGCCAGTATGAATCCGGCCTCGATATCCTCGTCGCTGATGCCGCCGGAGTGGACCATGTGCACATCCCCGGAAAGCTTCTTCACCTTGCAGGTGCCGCAGACACCGAACGTGCAGCCGGAGGGAATGTTGAGCCCTGCGTCCTTGGCAACCGCCAGCACCGTGTCGGTCTGCGAACACCAGGCCGACACCTCGGACCCTGCGAAGACAATCTGGGCCTGCACGTCGTCCTGTGGCACGACATCGTCGAATTCCGTGAGTTCGGCCTTGGTTTCGGCCGGAGCCTGAAAGCTTTCCTGGAAATAGTTTTCCATGTTGAAGCCGAGCGAATTCAGGATCTCGCGCACGGATTCCATGAAGCCTTCCGGGCCGCAGCAATAGACTTCGCGCTCCAGATAATCGTTGCACATCAAGCCCAGCATCAACTGGTTGAAGTGTCCGCGATATCCGGTCCAGACCTCGTAAGGCTCGGTGTCGGTGACCACGAAATGCAGTTGAAGGCCGTTGACGCGGCTCGCCATATATTCAAGTCGCTTGCGGAAAATCAGATCCACGGGCCGCTTTGCGCACTGGATAAAGCAAATGTCCGGATCCTCTCCGCGCTCGAACAGCGTTGTCGCCATGGACATCATGGGCGTGACACCGGAACCGGCGGAAATGAACAGATATTTGCTGTCCGGATTGCGTGGCAAATGGAACAGACCGGCCGGCCCATAGGCCTTGAGGCGCATGCCGGGCTTGAGGTTTTCCAGCATCCACTTCGTGCCGATGCTGTCTTGCTGAACCTTTACCGTCACCGAGATGTAGGCATTGGTCACAGGCGACGAGGAGATCGTATAGGTGCGCTGGATGTTTCCCCCCGGCACCGGCAGATCCAGCGTGATGAACTGACCGGCCCGAAAGAGAAAGGTTGCGCCGGACGGCGGACGGAAGGTGAAGGTCTTCACCCCCGGCGCCTCGGGCAGAACGCTGACGCATTCCAGAACTTCACTGTCGGACCAAACCGGCGTATCGCGTCCGGGCATCGGGATCATGGGTCTACTCCGCCGCAACGCGGAAACGGCCCATCAGACCGTTTTCCAGGGTTCGGGCATACCAGTCGACAAACTGGATGACGCCGCTTTCCTGAGCCGGTGAATAGGGCCCTGGCTCATAAGCCGGCGACTTGATGCCGATCTGGTTTTCCTCGACGATCTGCCGATCCTCGTCATTGGTGTGGATCCAGACCTCAGTCAGGCGCTTGAGATCGTAGTCGACCCCTTCCTGGGCGTCCTTGTGCACCAACCAGGTGGTTGTCACCTCGGTTTCCATGGGGCTGATCGGCAAAACGCGGAATGTCAGCACCTGATCGGACAGGAAATGGTTCCAGGTGTTGGGATAGTGGAAGAACAGGCAGGAGCCGGCATTGTCGAAAGGAACGGACCCTATCCTTTTGGAAACGGCCGCCTTGCCGTCCATCGTGTAGCTGACCGCATCGCCCAGGAACGGAATACGTACGAAACGCCATTGTTCGTTTGGCGAGATCAGGTATCTCGACGGAAGGCCCGCGTTTTCACAGCGTTCCACATGGGCCTTGCCGACGTTGGACGAGGTCGAATCGTCGCCGCCCACAAGGTTGGGATCATCCGGGAACGTTCGGCACAACGAAGGATGCGATCCGGAGCAGTGATAGCACTCGCGGTTGTTTTCCAGAACGAGCTTCCAGTTGCCCTGCTCGACGATGGTCGACTGGTGCGCAACCTTGAGGTTGGAAAGATCGTGGGGAGCGAGATAGCGTTCCGCCTGCTTTTGCAGTTCCGTGGTGTCGGGAGCAACCGCAGCAAGGCAGATGAACACCATTCCGGATACGGTCACGCAGTGCACGGTCTTCAGGCCGTGGTTTTCCGGCTTGAAATCAGGGCCCATCTCGCGCGCCCACAACAGCTTGCCGTCGAGTTCGTAGGTCCACTGGTGATAGGGGCAGACCAGCTTGGGAGCAGATCCCTTGGACGCAGCACAAATACGACTGCCGCGGTGACGGCAGGAGTTGTGGAAGGCGCGAATGACGCCATCTGCACCGCGCACGATGATGACGGAAAAATCGCCGATCTGAAGCGTGACGTAATTGCCGGTCTTCGGCAGTTCAGCCGACGCAACGGCGAAGATCCATTCCTTCTGCCAGATGTTTTTCAGATCCGCCTGGTAGACATCGGCATCCGTATAGAAAGCCTGAGGCAAAGAATACCCGGCGCGGCGGCCCATCAAAAGGGACAGAATTTCTGCATCGCTGAACATGGTGACACATCCTTAATGGCCGAGTCTCCCGGCCTTCTTTGCCCGGCACGTTAGGCGCACTCCCACCCTCCGCCATAGCGCAAAAGCGTCATTTGCTTATCCGTGTAAGACGTCGCCTAAATTTTCCGCGTGCAGTGCAGCATCATATCAAATGTCCTTGACCAAGCGTAACGCATCGTAGATCGCCGCGTGAGTGTTTCGAGCGGAGACTGCGTCGCCAATGCGGTAAAGCGCGAAAGCGCCTTCCGGGTTGGCGTCAAGCGGTTGCGGACGGCCGAAAATCAACGCTTCCTGCTGAACTGAACCAAGGTTTTTCGACAGCGGCTTCAGCTCGAAATAGAGTTCGTCCATCGGAATCGTACCGTGATTGACGACGATCTGGTCGAATTCCCGTTCTTCGGTGTGGCTAGAGTAGTCCGTGCCGACGACCGCTTTGATCATGTTGCCGGAGCGTTTTGCAGCTTTCAGGCGGTAGGTGACGGTGAAGCGAACATCCTTGTCCTGCAAGGCGCGCATATACGGCACCAGGTTCATGGCCATCACATCCGGGGCAAAGGATCTGTCCGGCGTCATGATCTCCACGTGGGCACCCGACTTTGCGATGATTTCGGCAGCCTGAAGTGCAGGATGATCGCCGGCATCATCGTAAACGAGAACGCGTTTGCCGGGCTTGACATCGCCCGCAATGATATCCCAGGCCGACACAACGAGATCATTGCCTTCACTCAGCACGTCCGTGTGTGGCAAACCGCCCGTCGCGACGATGACGACATCCGGCTTTTCCTCCGTGATATCATCTGCCTCGGCAAAAGTGTTGAAGCGGAACTTTACCCCTTTTGCCTGGCATTGCTCCATGCGCCAGTCGATGATCGAAATCATCTCCCGTCTGCGCTCGGACTGTGCGGTGAGCCGGATCTGACCACCAGCGTGCGGAGCTGCTTCGAGCACGGTCACATCGTGCCCGCGTTCGCCGGCGACACGCGCAGCTTCCATGCCGGCCGGACCTGCTCCGACGACAACCACCTTCTTTTTCGCGTCCGCAGGCGGGATTTCATGCGGCATGGTCAGTTCCCGGCCGGTTGCCGGGTTGTGAATGCAAAGCGCTTCGCCGCCCTGATAAATCCGGTCGAGACAATAGGTTGCCCCCACGCAGGGACGAATGTCCCCCTCCCGCTTTTCTGCGATCTTCTTGACGAGCATCGGGTCTGCCATATGGGCCCGTGTCATGCCCACCATGTCCAACAGGCCTTCGGCAATGGCATGACGAGCCGTTGCGACATCGGGGATCTTGGACGCGTGGAAGGTCGGCATGCCGATTTCCTTCTTGATGCGTCCGGCGAAATCCAGATGCGGTGCGTTGCGCATTCCCTGAACCGGAATCACATCGGTCAATCCCGGGTCGGTGTCGATATGTCCGCGAATGACATTCAGGAAGTCGATCTTTCCGGTCGCCTTCAGCCGCCGGGCAATTTCCAGCCCTTCGTCTTCGGTGATGCCGCCCTCCAGGGTTTCATCCGCGGTAAAACGAATCCCCAGGATGAAGTCATCACCGACCCTTTTTCGAATGGCGTCGATCACCTCGAGCGAAAACCGCATCCGGTTTTCGAGAGAACCTCCATAGGGGCCGTCCAGCGTGTTGGTGACCGGTGACCAGAACTGGTCCATCAGATGCCCGTAGGCTTCCAATTCGATGCCGTCCATCCCGCCCGTTTTCATCCGCTCTGCTGCATCAGCGTAGTCGGCGATGATGCGGGCGATATCCCAGTCTTCCGCCTTCTTGGGAAACGCCCGGTGAGCCGCTTCACGTTCGTGGCTGGCGGAAACCGCCGGCAACCAGTCCCCCTTGTTCCAGTGCGTACGGCGTCCAAGATGGGTTAGCTGGATCATGACGGCGCAGTCGTGTTCGTGACAGGCGTCCGTCATCCGCTTGATCCACGGCACCACCTCGTCCTTGTAGGCAAGGATGTTGTTGAAGACAGGGGGAGAGTTGCGCGACACCGCTGCGGAACCTGCCGTCATGGTCAGCGCGACACCAGCCTTTGCGCGAACCTCGTGATAGGCCCGATACCGATCCTTGGGCATGCCGTCTTCGGGATAGGCAGGCTCGTGCGAGGTGATCATGATCCGGTTTTTCAGCGTCAGATGCTTGAGCTGATAGGGCTGCAACAACGGATCTTTCGACATCTCTTCCCTCTCCAGGCGTTCCACCGGATCACCGGTTTCCTCAGGTTTATGCAGGTTAAGTCCCGTCGAACACCTTTGAACAGTCTGAAAAGCGACATAGGTGTCGTTTTTGTCGACATTGGTGTCAATTTCGATTGCCGGAGGAATGGCGCTTTGTTATCGCAAGCTGATGAGCGACCCATTGATGGAAAAGACATCTGGTTGGCGCGGCACCCGCGAGGTCTGGATAGAAGCTGCCTACCAGGCGCTGGTCGAGCACGGCATAGAAGCCGTCAAGGTGATGCCGCTGGCAGACAAGCTGGGCCTGTCGAGAACCAGTTTCTACGGTCATTTTTCAGACCGGAAAGACCTGCTCGACGCCCTGATCACCCAATGGCAATCGAAAAACACCGGCAATCTGGTCAAGCGGACCGAGGACTATGCGGAGACGATTACCGAAGCGCTCCTGAACCTCTTCGATTTGTGGCTGCTGCCGGAGCTGTTCGATTCCCGGCTGGAATTTGCCATGCGCAACTGGGCACACGCGGACATCAGCCTTACGCCCATGCTAGAAGAGGCCGACCGGGTGCGGATCGAAGCCTTCACAGCGATGTTCGAACGTTTCGGCTATGAACACACCTCTGCTAACGTGAGAGCCAACACCATGTATCTGACGCAGATCGGCTATATCTCGATCGTCAAGGACCGTCCGAACGAACCGCTTGGCCCCAGGCTTCAGCGCATGCCTCATTATATCGAGATCTTCACCGGCAAAACCGTGTCCGATTCCGAATTTGCGCGGTTCCTTGCACGCCATCCGCTGCCATCCGCCTAATCTTCTTAAATGAGGATGACCGCGTTCGAAGTTGATCCTATCCTGCCTCCTTGAAGGAAGGATCATGGCGACGTCGCAAGCCCCCACTCCACCGCCCAACTCGGCTCCGTCCGGCATAGATGCCGGGTTCTGGCGCCGAACCGCACCGGCAAGCTTGTGCAATCTTTTTACGGACATCGTCGGCTATGAAGAACGGCAACCCCGGACGAACCGGCAGGTTGAAACCGCGTCCTTGACCATTCCCCTCATCCTGAGTTTCGGCGATCCTTTTGAAATCGCACTCGGCCAGCGTCCGACGGCAGAAAACGCGCTTCCCAGCTTTCTGGCTGGGCTCAGCAGGTCACCGGCCTTTATTCAGTCGAACGGGCGGGCAAAAGTGTCTGCAGATCAATTTTACGCCCCTTGGGGCACGGCATTTCTTCCGGTTTCCCATGGACCTCCTGACAGACCGAATGCTGCCATTTGCCGATGTTGCCGAAGCCGATCTCTCCGAATTCGTCCGGCGACTTGAGGATATGACGGGCTGGGAGGCTCGCCTTGACCATGCCCTTGCCTTCGTCACGCAGCGCTTGCAGCAGGACGCGGCTCGGTTGACGCCCTCCGATCACGTTCTCGCAAGGCTCATGCAGACAGGAGGGCGCGCCTCGGTCCGAACTCTGGCGATGGAAATCGGTTGGAGCAGAAAACACCTTGCCGAAAAATTCCGAAAGGATATCGGCCTTCGGCCTAAAACAGCCGCACGCGTCATTCGGTTCGGCCAGGTGCTGAAACAGGTGCAAAACAGTCACGAAATCGATTGGGCGGGATTGGCTATCGATTGTGGCTACGCTGATCAGGCCCATCTCATTCGAGACTTTTCCGAGTTCTCCGGCAGCTCGCCGGAAGCCTGGCGCACACGGCTCCTCAATGGATCTGCCGGTGCGTGGTAGGTAACAAAACTTCAATCCAGCCAGAACGTGAAGAGGTATCTCCTTTGTCATCAAAGGAGGTACGTCATGTCTTACGAAGCAAGCAGAATTTATCCTGTTTTCCGGTTCGGCAATGCCAATGCGATGATCGCTTGGCTCAGCGACACTTTGGGGTTCATTGAACACGACGTTCACAGAGACGACCAGGGCGCCGTCGTGCATGGCGAACTGGCGTTCGGCTCGGCGTTGATCATGGTCGGCCAGGCCAGAGACGATGCCTTTGCCAAGATCATCGGCCAACCGGACAGCCCTTGCGGCAAGGCAATCTATCTGGCTGTGGAGGACGTCGACATGCTTTTTGATCGGGCCACCGCGGCTGGAGCAACGATCCTGGAAGGCCTGACCGACCGGGACTACGGCAGCCGGGAGTTCACCTGCAAGGACCCGGAAGGAAACATCTGGTGCATAGGAACATACTGGCCAAAGACCAAGACCTGACGAGGTCAGCGCGACGCTTGAGCTGGCAGGGCTCGGTGGCCGGAGCGGATGCTATTTCCGGCCAGGTCAATTGTCCCGATCAGGCTTAGGCTTTTCCGTTGCCACGTAGCTGAGTGGAAGCGCCGTGGTGTTCTTGATCTGCTCCATGGCAAAGGTGGTCGACACGTCAGAGATATCGATTCTGGCAATCAGCTTTTTGTAAAAGGCGTCGTAAGCCTCGATGTCCGGTACGGCGACACGCAGCAGATAGTCCACCTGCCCGGCCATCCGGTAGAATTCGACCACTTCGGGAAACTCGCGGATCACATCGGCAAATTTCTTCAGCCAGTCTTCGGAATGCTGGCTTGTGGTGATGGCAACGAACGCGGTTACCTTGGCATTGACCTTCGCCGGATCCAGCAATGCAACGCGGCCGGTAATCACCCCGTCTTCTTCCATCTTCTGGATGCGGCGCCAGCAAGGCGTGGTCGACAAACCGACCCTGCGGCCGATTTCGGCCACCGGCACGGTGCAATCTTCCTGGAGAATGGAGAGGATGCGACGGTCGATACGATCAATCATATGTTCAAGATCCGGCCTGGAGCCACAGACTTTCCCGACCGCGCAGACCGCACCAAGTTGGGAAATCATTTTCATTGAAGATAAAAACTCGTAACGGAGTTTCAATGAAAATGTCAATTCTCACCGAATTGAGAATTATTTTCGAATTTTGGCAATTACGGCGTTCTTGTAAGGCGCCGCACCTCGTCCCTTAGAACCGGCAACAGATCTGTTTCAAACCACGGGTTTTTCCGAAGCCACGCGTTGTTGCGCCATGACGGGTGCGGCAGTGGCAGAACGGCGGGTTTCCCGCCTTCCCGTTTGTCGAAATGCTGGCGCCAGTTCGACACCGTCTCCGTCAGGGATTTCTGGCGGCTGGGTCCAAGATGATAGGCTTGGGCATACTGGCCGATGACCAGTACCAGCTCGATTTGCGGCATGGCGGCGAACAAAAGGTCATGCCAGGCCTTGCGGCATTCCGTGCGCGGCGGCAGGTCTCCCCCTTTGGTGTCCAGTCCCGGAAAACAGAACCCCATCGGTACGATCGCCAATTTGCCAGCGTCGTAGAAAACTTCTTCGTCAATGCCCATCCAGCTCCGCAACCGGTCTCCTGAAGGGTCGGTGAACGGCCGTCCGCTCTGGTGAACCCGCGTTCCGGGCGCCTGGCCGCACACGCAAAGCCTTGCTGTTCCAGACACTTGCAGCACAGGCCGGGGCTCATGCGGCAACGCCGATTTTTCCGGTTTCTCAACACAGATGCGGCACGACCGCACGTCAGCGGCAAGTGTGTCGAGCGTTTCTGAATTCGTCTTTTCTGACAATGAGTTGCACCTTGGCACAGCCGGTTAACAGTTCGCTTACCACGATCTTGAGGACGATCTTAAGGAATGGTGAGTCAAGGTGAATAAACACGCGATAGCGCGATAACAAAATCAAAACTTTGGGCGGCAAATGGGATCCGTTGCGTCAGAAACCGGCGACGACACAGTCACCATCAACGAACAGCGCGCCAAGCGCCGTCGGGAGATGGCGCGTTCGGTCAACGATGTGCGCAGCCGCCTCGGTGCGCCCGAAAACTGGTACACGTCCTTCGATCTGGAACGCCAGCATCTGTTTGCCGACACGCGCATCAATGCAGCCTATGCAGTGCCGCTGCTGGCCTTGATCGTTGCCGCAATATCCGTCCTGTGGATCAACCCGATCTTCATCGGCGCATGGTTCGCGGTCACACTGTGCACCCACTTCATGATGGTGATCACAAGCCATTCTTATGAAAAGGCACCATCGGACCAGAAGGCCCGGATTTACTGGCGCCGCAGGTTCGCCTTTGGCGATTTCATTTACGGCTGCAGCTGGGCGAGTTTCTTTCTGCTGCCGCAGACAAGTGAATCCGGTGACGGGTTTGTCATCTTTCATTTCGCGACGCTGCTGATCGTCGTCGCCATGAATACGATGCAATCGGCAACCTTGCCGAAATGCCTGCTCGCCAGCACCTTGCCGATGACCCTGATCGTTACTGTCAGCTTCCTGCAGCAGGTAACCCCGATCCATTATACGCTCGCCGCCATGGCGATCGGGGCGCAAGGATTTTTCCTGATCCTGGGCAACCAGCTCCTGAAGAATGCCAACACGATGCTGGAGTATCGGGCCGACAAGGATCACCTGATCGTCGAACTGGAAAGCGCGAACGCGATGTCGGATGAAGCCCGCCGCCGGGCGGAAGCCGCCAACCTTGCCAAGTCCCGCTTTCTGGCCACGATGAGCCATGAACTGCGCACGCCGCTCAACGCCATCCTCGGGTTTTCCGAAATCATGAAGGATGAAGTGCTCGGCAAGATGCACAACAAGAACTACCAGTCCTATGCCGAGGACATTCACGGCTCCGGACAGCACCTGCTCAACCTGATCAACGAAATTCTGGACCTGTCTCGCATTGAAGCCGGCCGGCACGAGTTGCACGAGGAACCGATTTTCCTGGACGACATTGTCGAGGAATGCGGAACCATGATGAAGGTCCGGGCAAAGGCAAAGACCATCTCGCTGCACCACACGCACGAGCCGGACCTGCCGCGTGTGTGGGCGGACGAGCGCGCCCTGCGTCAGGTCGTGCTCAATCTCCTGTCCAACGCGGTGAAATTCACACCGGTGAATGGTGAAGTCTGGATCAAGGTTGGTCCGACTTCAGACGGCGGGCAATATGTATCGATCAAGGACACCGGGCCCGGAATTCCGGAAGATGAAATTCCAACCGTTCTGGAAGCCTTTGGCCAGGGCTCCCATGCCATCAAGACGGCAGAACCGGGAACGGGCCTTGGCCTGTCCATCGTGCAGGCGCTTGTCAACATGCATGACGGGAAGTTCTCGCTGAAGTCCAAGCCGGGTGAAGGCACAGAGGTGATCGTGACCCTGCCGAGGGCCCGGATCATGAACTATTCGCCGGATGTCATCTGGGTGGATCCGAACGACAAGGACAACAGTTTCCCGTCGGGCAAGGCAAGATCGGCCTGAACCAACTCGCATTTGCGTGTCGAGCAGTTTCAGCCGGCTCAACGCCTATCAGCCCGTTAGTCAGTCGTCCTTTTCAGACACACCGGCATCGGCGAAGGTGGCCATGCCGGAATGCATCTCGGCAGCCGCCTTGGCAATGCCAGCCGCAAGCGCGGCGCCCGAGCCCTCTCCCAGCCGCATGCCGAAATCGAGCAGCGCTTCCTTGCCCATATGATCCAGCACTTTTCCATGTGCCTGTTCCGCGGACACATGGGCGAACAGGCAGTGATCGAGACCTGACGGATCCATTGCATAGACGACAGCCGCAGCCGCCGTCGTCACGAAACCATCGACGATCACCGGAACGCGCTGCAGGCGCGCGGCAATGATAAGGCCGGTCATGGCTGCAATCTCGCGGCCACCGATGCGGCGCAGGATTTCCAGCGGATCCCGTTCGCCATTCAACCGCGCGACCGCTTTTTCGACGGCGTCCCGTTTGCGGGCAAGGCCCTCGTCATCGACGCCGGTGCCACGGCCAATCCAGTCCTCGGCTTTGCCGCCGAAGAGCGCGTTGATAACCGCAGCGGCGACAGTGGTGTTGCCAATGCCCATTTCACCGAGGCAGATGAGGTCGATGCCTCCGGCGAGCGCTTCCATGCCGTAAGCCATGGTCGCGGCGCAATTGGCCTCGTCCATGGCGTCTTCGCGGGTGATGCTGGGGGTCGGCATGTCGACTGCCAGATCAAACACCTTCAGGCCGATGTCATAGGCGCGGCAAAGCTGGTTGATCGCGGCCCCGCCGGCGGCAAAGTTTTCCACCATCTGCCGATTGACCGCACTCGGAAAGGCGGACACGCCTTCATCCGCGACGCCGTGGGCGGTTGCGAAAATTCCGACCATCGGCCGTGTGATCTTCGGCGGTGCCTTGCCGGACCATGCCGCCAGCCATTCGGCAATTTCCTCAAGCCTTCCGAGCGAACCGGCAGGTTTGGTCAGCTCCGCATCGCGTGCTTTCACCTTCGCAAGCGCGTCTTCATCCGGACCTGGCATGGACTTCACCAGATTGCGGATATCGTCAAATGGCAGCGCGGTCTCGGAGAGGGACATGTTTTTTTTGGTTCCGGTTGTTCACGGCCGTCGAGCGGCCACTTGGTCTGGCTTTGCCGCTGTTCTATAACTTCGACCTGCTAAAACTCAAGCACGGGACCGGCCTGATGAGCTCTGAAACCGACCAAGGGCCTGATTCACAGGTGAAATCGCGGTCCAAGAAAACACGGGATCGAAACCAGGCCGCACTGCGCGGGCTGAAAGAGCTCGCCGCTGACACCGCAGCCTGCGTACGATTCTTCTCCCGCCTGTCGCTGCCGGCGGTCAACGCGCTCGACAATCCGATGGCACCGCCCGACTTTGTGCGCATTGCTCGCGCAGCCCCTCTGGCCGGGGCCATCATTGCACTGCCCGCGGCCGGCGTCGGTGTTGCGCTCGGATTTACGCAACTGCCGCTTCTGGTCGTGGCCATTCTCCTGACCGCCGTCCTTGCCGCAACCACCGGCGCTCTTCACGAGGACGGTTTGAGCGATGTTGCCGACGGCTTCTTTGGCGGAGCAACACGCGAAAGACGGCTCGACATCATGAAGGACAGCCGGATCGGCGCTTTCGGAGCCCTTGCCATGATGATCTCGTTGCTGCTGCGCGTCGCGCTGCTTGCAGCGCTGTGGCAAAGGTTCGATCCGGCAGATGCGGCGCTGCTGCTTCTGGCTGGTGAGGCTTTCAGCCGCACGCTGCTTGTCTGGCAGTGGCAATGTCTGCCGTCCGCCAGGCCCGGCGGGCTCGGAGCGCGCTTCGGCAAACCACCCCGCAAGACCGTGCTCCAGGCGTTTTTGGTCACGCTTCCCCTGCTGCTGCCAGCTGCCCTTTTGCTCTCCTTGCCCGCCCTGCTGCTGGCCGTCTTGGTTGCTTTTTCGGCGGCATACTCCACCGGTCGGCTTGCCCTATCGAAAATCGGCGGAACTACGGGCGATGTTTTAGGCGCGGTTCAACAACTCAGCGGCCTTGGCTTTCTGACCGGGATGCTTATGGTGCCTTGAGAAACGGAAATTCAGGCAAAAGGCCTGGGCGATACGGGAATGGCTCACATGTTGATATCGGACAGTTCAATTGAACGCCAGGGTTGGGGTCTGCGAACCACGGCCCTGCTGATCGTTCTTGCCATCTTGTCCGCTTGCTCCGGACGGCCCGACGTTGGCGTTCTCGCTCTCAACGAAGAACCCGCCGCCGGTGCCAAGGTGAACGATATTCTGATCGTCACGACCCGCAAACGGGACGAACGGCCGGACACCTATTTCAACGGAGAACGCGCATCGGAGGTCAATTACGCGGAAGCTTCGATTTCCGTACCGCCTTCTCACAAACCCGGTCAGATCGAATGGCCGGAGAGACTGCCCGGCAACCCCAAGACCGATTTCGTCGCACGCGAAGCGAGCTATATCGCAGACAAGGCTGCCTTCCGGAAATCGGTCAACGCCAGGCTTGCCACCCTGCCGCGCGGCAAGCGCGATATCATCCTGTTCATTCATGGCTACAATACGCGTTTTCCGGAAGGGCTTTACCGTTTCGTGCAGATCGTCAACGACAGTCAGTTCAAGGGTGTACCTGTCCTGTTTACCTGGGCCTCGCGCGGCAACCTGAAAGACTATGTCTACGACCTGAACAGTGCCGCGATTGCGCGCGGTGCGCTTGAAGAAACGCTGGTCGAATTGTCCAAGACCAAGGCCGACAACATTACTGTCCTGGCCCATTCCATGGGCAATTGGCTGTTGATGGAAACCGCGGTCCAGGCACGGACGGAAAACCGTCGGCTGATCGCGCAACACGTCGACGATATCGTCATGGCAGCACCGGACATCGACATTGACCTTTTCAAGGCCCAACTGAAACGGCTTGGGCCGCAGCCCCGGCCTTTTACCGTTATCGTTTCCCAGGACGACAAGGCTCTGCGTATCTCTCGCGCCATTGCCGGCGGCAAGCAACGTGTCGGCGCTTATTCTGATGACCTGGAGCTTGCAGAACTCGGCGCGGTGGTGGTTGACGTGACCGAGCTGCAATCGCTTGATAGCACCAACCACTCGAAGTTCGCTCAGCTTGCACAACTCAGGCCGGAATTGCGCAAAGCACTCGGAAGTTCCGCGCTCGGTTCCAGTGCCGACCACAATCGCGGTGCCAATCTGGGTGACGACCTAGGGTCCTTTGTCGGCACGACGGCACAGACGGCAGTCACCTTGCCGATCAAGGTCATCACCGCACCGTTCACCTACGCGTCAGGTGGCTATTAATGCCGCCACATTTCGCAGCTTTCCGCCCGTTCTAGTCTTGGCAACGCCATAATCTGCCGCCATATGCGCTTCATGAAGTCACCCTGTATCAACATCTGCCAGATCGACGCCAAATCCGGCCTCTGCACAGGTTGCCTGCGCACCCTGGACGAGATCGCGTCCTGGGCGGGCTACACGGACGCCAAACGCAGCCAGATCCTTGCCGAATTGCCAAACCGGACGACGCAGCATCCAGAGGCTGGAGAGCGCGGATGAACAACCCCAAGCGCTTCCGCGGATTCATGGTCGTCATTCTGGTTCTGGTGATGGCTGCGGCCGCATTCTATGCCTTTTTTGGTGACCCGACCGACCCGGCCAATGTCAATTTCGATGACAGCGGCCCCCGCATTGTAGCCCTGTCCGCGCTCGCCTTCGTGTTTCTGGCCAGTTTCCTGTTCGGCCAGCCGAAGGCACGCGAGATCCTGCATGGCACGGTGTTCTGGGGCGGTTTCTGTGCTCTGCTCGTCGTCGGTTATGTTTACAAGGCGGAACTGGTTCAGGCCGGTTACCGGGTCCTTGGTGCGCTGGCCCCTGGCCTCGCGGTCACCCAGCCGGATGGAACCATATTGATCGTTCGCGACGCCGGCGGCCACTTCGTTCTGGATGGGCGCATCAATGGTGCCCGCGTCGAGTTTTTGCTGGATACAGGAGCCAGCGCCGTCGTCCTGACCTACGAGGATGCGATACGGGCGGGGTACCGTCCGCAAGATCTGACGTTCTCCGTGCCCGTTTCAACCGCCAACGGGCGCGCACTCGTCGCCCCTGTCAAGATCGACACGATCACCATCGGCGATCACACGCTGCGCAACATCCGGGGTTTCGTCGGCCGGCAAGGCACGCTCGATTCCAGCCTCTTCGGCATGACCGCGCTCGACCATCTGCGCAGTTGGCGGATTGAGGGCGACAAGCTGATCATGACACCCTGAACGGATTGGGAACTACGCTGTAGCCCTATTCAGCGGCAGCCAGATCGGCGCCGGCAGGGCTGACCGCTGCCAGCGCCTTCTCGACCACTTCCAGGCCAGCACCTGGCTTGATCGCTTCCACCGTCAGGATACGCCGCCAGGACCGGGCACCCGGGCGCCCGTGGAACAGGCCCAGCATATGGCGCGTCATATGCGCCAGCTTCACGCCATTGGTCAGTTGCGCTTCCAGATAAGGCATATGTGCCTTGACCGCGTCCCAGGGCGTGATATCCGGCCCAGAGGCACCATAAAGCCGCCGGTCGACCTCACCCATGATCTGCGGTGTGTGATAGGCCGCGCGGCCGAACATCAGTCCGTCCAGCGTTTCCAGAAACGGTTCCGCCTGATCCAGCGTCTGCAATCCGCCATTGAGTCCTATGAACCTGTCCGGCAGACGCTGCTTCAGCCGCAGGACCCGCTCATAGTCGAGCGGCGGAATGTCCCGGTTTTCCTTCGGGCTGAGGCCCTTGAGCCAGGCCTTGCGCGCATGCACCCACAAGGCATCCGCGCCGGCCGCAAAAACGGCATCCGCCATGGTATCAAGTGCAACTTCAGGATCCTGCTCATCCACACCGATCCGGCATTTTACTGTCACCGGAATATCGACCGCCGCCTTCATTGCCTCGACACACGCGGCCACCAGGGCCGGTTCCTCCATCAGGCAAGCGCCAAATCGGCCGGACTGAACCCGGTCCGACGGGCAGCCGACATTGATATTGACCTCGTCATAACCGAATTCGGCAACGATCCGCGCCGCTTCCGCCATGTCCTGCGGATCCGATCCACCCAACTGACAGGCAACCGGATGCTCGATATCGGAAAAGCCCAGGAGATATTCCCGGTCGCCGTGGATCACCGCGCCAGTCGTCACCATCTCCGTGTAGAGAAGCGCATGCCGCGTCAGTTGCCGGTGAAACGCACGGCAATGACGATCGGTCCACTCCATCATAGGGGCGGCAGCAAAACGTGGCTTTACAAAACCTTTGGCTGCATTCAAATTGACGGAATAGTTCAGCTTTTTCAATTCAACCTTCTCGGTCATCGCTTCATATTTTATCTGTGGTTGGCCTTTTGTTCGTTAGCTACACTAAATGGTGTAGCCAATTGTCGATGGTGTAGCGGAATTCATCCCTCTCGCACAGCCGCGATTTTTACGACCGAGGTGCCGTTGCCCTCTGATATATCGTGTTCGTTAGCATACCAAAGCTGCTCCTGACCACGCCCCCCTACCCACGAAGGGCCAGTTAAAAATTGAATGCGACCAATCAAGAGCAGATCATGATCAACCAACAGATATAATGATCTGATCAGAGCCTAGCCTCAAGCTCACTAAGAGAAACTCTTGCTTTGTCGAATTCATGGTCTTCAACATCTTTAGCATGAGCATCATACCGTGCCCTGTTCACTACACCCATGTGATACTCAAATTCCGTCTTGCTCATGTCCAAAGAGTTTTCAAACTCTTTCCAAAACCCCAAGACAATTGATTTAAGTTCGTCAAAGTATAGTGGGCTCGCACCTTCAGCCAGAAGATCGTCAAAATCCACTCCAGATAGGTCACCGCGCCGACGCTCAATGAGCTTCGAAAGAAGGCTCTCTCGACGCTTCGACTTGGAAAACTGTACAGAGAAAACAACCTTGATATGGGAGCGAAGACTTCTTTCAAGTGAATTTCGCCTTCTTGAAATTTCTGCTAAGCGATCTTCAGCTCTGACTAATTGGGTTGGCTTTGCCTTTCTTGAGAAGTATCTCTCAACAATACCAATGTTAAAGTAGGTTCCTTCAAGGCCTTTCTTAAGAACACCATACCCCGATAAATGTTCAAGCAAAACAGGATCTTGTTGCGCAAGTAAATTAAAGCTATTGACGTCGCCTTGGCCAATATATTCTAGCATCAAATGCTCGTCCGGGTATTGCTCTTTGAGTAATCCAACGACAGACTCGACATAACTATCAGACTCGGTCGTATAATGGTTGACGCCTATGGCATAGAGAGTGCGATCAACGGTTACAGGCCGATTTTTTGCCGACTTTGCAATAAAACTGCAAGCGTATCGCGTAAGAAATGGATGCCCTCCAAAGTCCTGGAAGAGTTTTATTTGACTTTCGAGATCAAATTCGACCCCCATAATACCTCCCAAATCGCCCACCATTTCTGAAATCTGCTCAGGTGTGAACATAGGGATGAAACGTTTTTCAACATTTCCAAACAACGGGTTATCGCTTTCAAATAGCTTAACGGCCTCGATGCAGTGAGGGTTAGTTCCAACAATCAGGTAAACAAGGGGCGATGAGGTACTTTGGAACGCTGCTCGCATTGATTGCCAAAAGAGAAGAAAATCTCGTTCGTTATTCCAGTGCTCTGAAGATGCTGTTCCAGGGGCTATACGCTCAATCTCATCAAAAAGAACGGCGAAGAACTCTTTCTTAGCTTGCTTTGATATTATTCGAACGTCTTCCGCAAAATTCGTTGCAGCGTTTTTCTCGCTATAGGCATCTTCATTACCCACTTTATGTTTAACCGAAAATGCTGACTTTAGCTCGTTTGCTATTTGCCTCAAAAGTTCGTTCCAACGCAATTGATGTACTGAAGGCGATTGGCAGTCAATAGTTACGCTTGCGCCATTTCTATTTGTCAATGCTCTAGCTATACCAGAAATCAGCGAAGTCTTGCCACTTCTTCGCAATCCGAACAAACCAAAATTCTCACCTGATGCGAGTTTTGACGTGATTTCATTGATGATATTTGAACGTCCATAGAAATAGAGTTCGGAACGAAGCGGAGATGACATAGAAAATAAATCTCGAGAGAATGTAAATTCTCGAACTCTAGTAACAATATCGGCATCTGATGTACCAAGTGAGAACTCCGTGTAGTGATATGGTATTACGACCGGTGCGTCTGGCCGACTTTCAAACAGCACACGAAGTTTTTTTCCGATATTTACATCGCCACTGATTAGTATTCGCGCAACTTTCTCGATACGGAAATCTTCCGAGCTTTGCTCAAGAATATGATCAAATGCATCAATCGATCGAGGTTGAAACTCTGCATATGACGAAAAAACTACTAGTACTTCGCGATCGGTGTGAAGAATGCCGCGCATATTTCCGCATGGCTTTACGAGTGCGTAGCGATAATGACTTTTCTGGTTGCCGACAGTGATTTCACCGCCGCGAGTAAGATGAAACATCTTCTCCATTCGGCGAAGAACTCTCTGCTGTAAAGGTTCAAAATTGGTAATATCGAAGTTTGGGTGGCGACCTGGATAAACCTCAATTGCCATACTCACTTTCTCCATTGTCGCAGCGCTAGGAACAGACCAGTCTTCAACTTAAACGAGGATATTAGTGGTTTCTACAATATTCAGCAGAATATATTGGCTACTGGTACCACAACGTCCAAACCGTCATTACAGCAATACCAAGGTGGTTACTTTCCGCCTCTATGGACCTTTGCCCACCGGGCAACAAACGACGGTTTTCAGGACCGAGTTCATTTATGCCTAACGCCCAACTTGCGGACGCTTTGCTGATTGGTCGGTTACGCCAGGAAACACCAATCAGTTCCAAGACAGAAAGTGGATATGCGCGTCCTTGTTTTTTTCGACTTCAACCTCTCAGAACAGCGACGCTTACCCGTCTGCAAGGAGTCAACGAAATGAGGACAGTTTTTATTTTGATGGCGCAATATGATGGCTTGGCGGTAGTACCGACAGACCGTGTGGTGGCGGATTACTTCCCTCACCTCACAAGGATGAAGTTTCTGCGAAAGATTAGTGCAGGAGAGATCAAACTCCCAGTCGTTCGTTCCGATCCTAAAAGTCAAAAGTCTGCTCGAGGTATCAGTATTCAGGACCTCGCAAATTACCTTGATGAACGCCGCTCTGCAGCCGTGAAAGAGATGGAAGCGCTCACGAGGTAAGCCTGACGGCTTTCTCCCATTTCAAAGCACCTTCGTGTCGACTTCTCATTTGCTGATGGTCGTTCCAAAAGTACAACATTGGTACATCATGAAGGAACGCATCACTATATCTATTTGTTTTTATAAATCTTTTTTACTCAGTCGCCGATATCCATCATCGGGGCGATGGAAAACTTATGCTCTTGATACTTTTGCATTTTTCTTCAACTGCACGGAACTGGCACCGGATATCCGTCATCCGGTTGGGACAATTGCCATTGGGCGTTGTCCGAATTTGATCTCATGTGGATCATGTCAAGTTGACGCGAGATAGCAAATTTGAGCGCTTTTCAAAAGCACCGGTTTGCAGAAAGGGTCATTTCAACGTCCCTGGCGTCAAGTTCGCCAGAGACCGCCAGCGCCACACGCCACTGGCCCGGACGCCTGCAGATCTGGAAGGAACTGTTCGGACGAGCAAGGTCTGGTGGGGCAGACAGCGCTATGTCGCGGTCCCCGACCAAGGTAAAGCTGACGGCGGTGAGGTCGGCTGTAATGCCCAATCCACCGGCTTTCAGAAACGCTTCTTTCAGCGTCCAGAAATCAAGAAACCTTGAGGTTTTGTCGGAACCTTGACGTGTTGCAAGGTCCCGTCTTTCACCGGCTGAACATACGTCACGCATCAACAAATCCACCTCGATCGCGCGCTGATCCGTTTCCGCATCTATGCCGACTGCGCCTTTCCTCGTCACGGCACAGGCGACCAGCCCACGTGTGTGCGTCAGGCTGAAGTCGAGGTCTGACCGATCCGCAACGGCAGGCTTGCCCGAAGCCAATGGCGCGAATTGCCAGTCGCACGGTGCCGTGCCGAGATCCAGATCGCTCAAGGTTCGTCGCAGCAGGGCATGCGCAAATGCGTAATCCTTCCGGTCCTGATCGAAATGAAATGCCCGGAACCGCTGCAGTTCTTCCTGAGACAGAGTTTGCAGCGCGGCATCGAGATCATCTGCCTCGCAGCCATCCGTCTCCAAAATGCTTACCCTGGCGTTCGGCAAGTTCTCTCCTGGATAGCTGGTCTTGGGCATCGTTTGCCGGGCCTATCACCGTGCAGGTTCTTTGCGTGACACACGGAGTGCCCTGTTCGTCTTCCCTCGCCCATCGTCTTATACCGTTGCGTCAGCCGGCCCGGACACCTTGCTGATCCTGCCCTCTTCCATCCAGACGATCTTGTCGGCGACATCGAAATACCGGTCGTCATGCGTGATCGCGATGACGGTGCGGCCTTCTTTCTTCAGCTTCGTCAGGAAATCGGTATAGAACCAGCGCCGGTATTCCGGGTCCTGGTCGGCGGCCCATTCATCGAACAGGTAGACATCCCTGTCTTCCAGCAGGGCGACCACCATGGCAAGCCGCTTTCTCTGGCCGGTGGACAGGTTGGTCGTGCTGAACCGGTTGTTCCGGTAGTGAATCTTCTCGTCGAGCTTCATGTCTTCCAGCAGATCGTAAAGCTTCTGCTCGTCCGTCAGATCCAGGCCGTAGAGCCGGTCGAACAGGTGGAAGTCGGAAAAGATGACCGAAAACAGGCTACGGTACCGGTCGATGTTTTCCGGTTTCACGACCTTGTCGTCCCACGACAGGTGCCCGCCACTTGGTTCATAAAGCCCGGTCAGGATCTTTGCGAGGGTCGACTTGCCACTGCCGTTGCCGCCGACAATGAAGACCATTTCACCGGATGCGATGTCCAGATCGCAAGGCCCGATCGAAAAGGGACGGTCGCCGTTTTCACTGTGATAGGTGTAGGCGATCTTCTTCAATGAGATGCCTTTCGAGAGCTTTGCCTGACGGACTTCAGCGCGCTCCACGGCCGCCTCGCCGTGCTTCTCCAGAAGCTTTCTCAATTCCTCGATATTGGACACCGCCAGATTGGCCCTCGAGACCACCGGCAACATGCGGATGATCGAGGTGATCGCACCACTGGCAAAGACGATCACGGTGACAATCTTGCCCGGGATCGACAGATCCGACACATAGAACGGAATGGCAAAGACCAGCGTCCCCATGAGCGTATAGAAGAAGACATCGCTGACCGACTGGCCGTAGTTGAAGGAGCGGCCGGATTCCACCCGAAGATCCTCGACCTGCTCCGATCGCGGAATAATGTAGTTGTGGAAGAGATCGTCACTGCGCTGTGCGTTCAGCTTCACTTCCTTGAAGCCACTCAGAATGTTCTCGAAGCTGTTGTGAAAGGCCTGTTCGCTCAGGCTAGCCTGGCGCATCAGTTCCTCTGCATCGCGGTAGCTCTTGCGATAGAAGAAGATGGCCCCCGCCAGAAAGGCCAGCGTAACGGCAAAGGCAAGTGGCGACAGGTAGCAGATGTAGAGCGCCGACATGACCAATTGCATGACGAAGTAGATCAGGCCGACGAGCGCCGGCGCTGTTTCCTCGATTGTCTGATGGTCACGGCCGACTGCCGCCCGAATGCGGTTGAGGCCAATTTCTTCAACGGTAGCGAGGTTGAGACTGCGGACTTGCGCCGTCACCCGGATCCGCAGGCGGCACAGGTAATCGGCGATGATTGCAGTCGCCATGTTGAGCGCCCGGTTCATCGTGAAAAGTACGGTCGCGCAGCCCAGCACGAACAGGCCGAGATATTGCCACTGAAGGCCGGTGTTCTGCTGGTAGTTTGTCACCGCGTTGATGACCGCGATGATGAGCCCCATGACCAACCCGGGCACCAAAGAAAGCAGCAGGAAGGAGCGTTTGCTGTCGCCCGCTTCACGATATAAAAGACGAAAGAAATTCATCGAAAAACAGGCGCTCCGGGTGGGTCTTCACCGTTTGAGAAATGTGTCAGCTAAGGGCAGCGTCTCGAAGGCTTTTCGGGCGGATGTCCGTCCAGTTCTCGTTGACATAGTCCACGCAGTCCTGCCGCTTGCCGGGACCGAAAACCGACCGCCAGCCCTCGGGAATAGGCACGAATTCGGGCCAGAGAGAATGCTGTTCCTCATCATTCACCAGCACATGGAAAATGCCGTCCGGATCGTCGAATGGATTTGTCATCGCCGTCTCTCCCAAGCTTGCGCTTCAGTCTTTCCATGCCGCATTGCGCCAACCAAATTCATCATAGTCGTCAAGGCACTGGTCAACAAGCGACAGCATCTGGTCCATTGATCCGTCGCGCTTGGCGATTGCCGGAAGCTGCAGCTTCACCTCTTCATGATTGCCGGCGTAGTTGCGCTCGTAAAGCTCGTGACGCCCGGCAAATTCTGAGCCGGTTGCGTCCCACAGCAGCTTCATCAGCTTGATGCGATCCTTGTAGCCAACGCCGTTGGACCCGCGCACATATCGCTCCAGATAGCCGTCGATTTCCGGGTTCTGGAAATCCTTTGCGGAAGACGGCAGATAGATCAGGGCAGATGCGACGATCTTCTGGACGATCTCCTTCACACGGCCATAGGCATCGGGCGCAAGCGCGCGATAGGCCTGGGCGGCGGATAGTCCTGGCAGGAAAGCGCTGTCGGCAAAGGCCTCCGGAGTTCTGGCCATCGCGTCCGACAACGACCAGAACAGGTGGCGCAGTGCGATCACCTCCCCTTGCAGCACCTGATTGCCGCGAAACTCGTCACCGCTGGTGATGTGCAGCGCCCTGGTCAGTAGACCGGCAAGAAAGTCCAGCTTCACTGCAAATCGGGTGCAGCCGTGAAAACAGGTGCCCTGCAGGTAGCCGGTGTCCATCAGGAAGTCGATCGGCTTGTGCGCGGGCCCATAGACCAGCACATTCTCCCAGGGCACAAAAACATTGTCGAGAACGAGAATGGCGTCGTTTTCATCAAAGCGCGAGGACAACGGGCTGTCGAACGGTGTCGAGGATTGGCTTGCCGCATACTCATAGGAATTGCGGCAGATCAGCTTGATGCCCGGCGTCGACATGTCGAGAAAGAACATGAACGCCGTTGGCGGTTCGTTGGTCTCCGAGACCGCGTGGTGGCTGAGGAAGTTGTAATGGGTCAGTGCCGCGGAGGTTGCGACAACCTTGGCACCGGACAGATAAAGCCCCGCGTCGGTTTCCTTGACCACATGGACCAGGATGTCTTTTGCGTCACTGAAGGGCTTTGCCCGGTCAATCGGCGGATTGGCCACCGCATGGTTCATGAAATAGGTCCGTTGCTGCGCCAGATGATACCAGCGCCGCGCATTGTCCGCGAAGGGCCCGTAATAAGCCGCATTGGCGTCCAGCGTGTTGACAATGGCCGCCTTGTAGTCCGGCGAGCGCCCCATCCAGCCGTAGCTCAGCTTCGCCCATTCCGCGATTGCCTTCTGTTGACCGAGTAAATCTTCTGCCGATCTGGCCACCTTGAAATAGCGGTGTGTGTAGCCCGATGGATCGGCATCGGCAGGTGCGGTCAGAATATTGGTGCCGCTGTCGTGATCCTGATGGAGGGCATCATAGAGCCGGGCAAGGGAACGCACCGAATTGCGAAAGGCTGGATGTCCAGTCAGGTCGGCTACCCGCTCACCATTGAAATAGACACAGCGCTCGTCCTGGAGGCTATCGATGAACTCCGCTCCGGTCATGGGCGTTGCGCTTTGCACCGCGTGTTCCGGCTCCACCGGATTGAGGATATCAACCGACATTCTTCAGTCTCCCTTTCGAAACGGTCTGCCTGAACGGCTGATCGCCAAGGTTCATCCATGCAGTCAGTCCCTTGCCGATTTCGCAAAGGGCCTGCTGCGAGGTCATTTCGTGGTGCGTGCAGTCGAGCGCATGTGTCTCGAAGTGGTCGGTCGTCCTATTTTCCCAGGGATCGGCTTCAAGACCCAGCATACGCCTGGTATCCATCGAGGCATAATGCACCAGGGGGCAGGTCAACCTGCCGGGCCGGTAGCCATGCGCAAGCAGTGCGTTGTTCCGCGCTATCCGAAGCATGTTGTCAAAATCCATGCGGCTGAGGCCGGCCAGGGGGTGGGCGTTGTCTTCCAGAAACCGCCGGACATCCTCAAAGGTAGTGTCTTCAGGTGCTCGTCCCTCCGGATCGAAGCCGATCATTTCGAGGAAGGCACCGCGCGCACCGCGGTTCGAAAGATCCGGCAACGGATCGCCTTCGTGCATCGGGTAGCTGTCCAGCAGCATCAGGAACTCCACCTTCCTGCCGCTTTTTTCGAAGAGACGCGCCATCTCGAACGCCGCCAGCCCGCCAAAGGACCAGCCCAGCAATCGCACAGGACCGGTGCCGACCAGTTTGCAGGCGCTCTCCACATAGTCAGCGGCCATCTCGTTCAGTGACGTAGGAAGATCAGCCTCCCCGACATACCCTCGCGCCTGAAGGGCGATGATGGGGACATCGGCTGGCAGAACGGAAGCAAGACCTGCGTAGGTCCAGCCCAGACCGAAGCCCGGATGAACACAGAATAGCGGTGCCTGAGACCCTGCCCTGCGGATCTGCAGCACCGGCTCCAGCAAACCGGTTTTGCGGCCCTGCCGGAGCGACAGCAGACCGCGAACCGTCGGCGTTTCGAATATGTCGCGAAGGCTGACGTCGAGCCCCAGTCTCTCTTCCATGAGCGCTTTCAGGCGCGCCGCAAGCAACGAATGACCACCCATATCGAAGAAGCTGTCTTCCGGTCCCGGCACAGTGCCCGGCAAAAGCTCGGCAAAGAGATTGCACAGCAACGTTTCCTGAAGTGTCGCCGGACTTGCCTCTCCGGGTTTCCAGACGGGATCCGGCAGTGCCTGACGGTTGAGTTTGCCATTCGGGGTCAGCGGCAATTCGGGTAGAACGACAAAGGCTCCCGGCACCATGTAGTCAGGCAGGTTGCGCAGGAGCACGGACCGAAGCGCGTCAGTCTTCAGTTCTGCGCCCTCTACCGGCACGACATAGGCAACGAGCGAAGAGCCCCGCACTCCATCAGGCCTGTCAACCACGACAGCCTGCGCGATGTTTGTCATCGAGGTGATGGCTGCTTCAATCTCACCAGGTTCGATGCGATGGCCACGGATCTTGACCTGACTGTCCCCACGGCCAAGGAAAACGAGCTCGCCGGTTTTCTGGCGATAGACCATATCTCCGGTCCGGTACATCCGCGCTCCGCCGCCGGCAAACGGATCGGCAACAAAGCGGTCGCTCGTCAGGTCCGAACGCCCATGATAGCCGCGTGCGAGCCCCAGTCCGCCAATATAGAGTTCGCCGGAAACACCGTCGGCCACAGGCTGAAGGGTCGCATCGAGAACGTAGACCTGCGAATTCCACAAAGGTTGGCCGATAGGAGGAGTACTTGAGCCTTCGTCGGAGACAGACGCGCTTAGCGACCAGATGGTTGTCTCGGTCGGACCGTAGACATTCGTCACCGGCCCGGCAGTTTGAAGCTGCGCGGCAAGTCCGCTGTCCAGCGCCTCACCGCCCACGAGTATCTGCAAAGGCGGCAGCGGGCCGACCTCCAGAAGCGACCGCCAGAGGGATGGCGTTGCCTGCATCACTGTCGGTCTTTCCTGGCCGATCCAGTCGTAAAGGCGATCCGCTTCGCGCTGACTGCCCTCAAACAGCAGTGCACTCGCCCCAACGAGCAGCGGGCCGTAGAGCTCAAGCCCGGCGATGTCGAACCCGATCGTGGTCGCGCTAAGCACCCTGTCCTGCGGGCGCAAGCGAATCTCAATGCTCAGGCAGCACAACAGGTTCTTGAGTGCCTCGCGCGTAACGACGACGCCCTTCGGTTTTCCGGTGGAGCCGGATGTGTAGATGACATAGGCAGGGTGTGCGGGATGGATCGCCTGTCTCCGGTCGGCATTGGTCGGGGACAAAGCGGACATCGCGGCCAGCTCCGTGCCGGTTGCTTGCGCATCCAGAAGCAGAAGCGCCGATGTCGGTACGCCATCCGTCAGTACCTGTGCCGTTGCCGTCTCGGAGATCACAAGACGCGGCGAAGCATCTTCCAGCATCATCGCGATGCGGGCTGACGGGTAATCCGGATCAAGTGGCAGATAGGCGGCTCCCGACTTCAGCACCGCCAGAAGCGCCACAATCATGTCCGGGCTTCTGGGCAAGGCAATCGCGACCCGGTCCTCCGCGCCAATGCCCCGGCGGATCAGGAGATGTGCCAGCCGGTTCGCGCGGTCCTCAAGCTCGGCATAAGTCAGCCGCTCCGTGCTGCCAACTACGGCCTCCTGGGTTGCAAACCGGGCGGCCTTTGCCGAGATCAGCTCCGTCAGATCGCCCTCCGGCAAGGCGTGCCGGGTTGCGTTCCAGCGGTCCTGCACTGCCTCTCGTTCAGAAGCCGTCAGCATCTCGAGCGATCCGAGCGGTGCTTCCGGGCGGGAGGCCATCTGCTCCAGCACATGACACAGCTGCTCCAGAAGGCTGCTGCCGAGGTCTTCGCCGATCCGTTCCTCCCGGCAATCCAGCCGCAGCAGCAGCCGTTTTCCCGGAACAACCATCAGGCTCGCCGGATAGTGGGTCTGGTCATGCACCTCGACACCGCTGATCCTTAAGCCATCCTGCGAAGCCTCATGGGTCTCGTCGCTGAAGGGATAGTTCTCGAACACCACAAGCGTATCGAACAGGTCCCCATGTCCTGCTTCTGCCTGGATCTCCGGCAGGCCCAGGTGCTGATGCGGCAGCAGCGCGGCCTGCCGGGACTGCAGGTCCTTCAGGAAGCCGCTGACGGATGCTGCCGGAACGGGTTTGACCCGCACCGGCACAGTGTTGATGAAGAGACCGGCCATGGTCTCGACGCCGGAGATCTCCGCTGGCCTGCCTGAGACCGTTGTGCCGAAGAGCAGATCATCCCGTCCACAGATGCGGCCGAGCACGACCGACCAGGCCCCCTGGAGCACCGTGTTCAAGGTGATATCCAGCGTGCGGGCGAGCGCTTCCAAGGACCGCGTTGCTGCCTCGCTTAGAAGATCATCGAAGCGCAGCACGGTGCTGATATCACTCGATGATGAACCGGAGGATTGGCCGTAGACCGAGGCCGCCAGACGGGTTGGTTCTTCCAGACCGGACAGCGCATCCTTCCAGGCGGCTTTTGCAGCCGTCTTGTCCTGCTGCTGCAGCCAGCCGAGATAGCGGTCAAACGGTGTCACCGGAGGCAGAACCCCTGCCCCTCCGGCCTCGTAGATCTCCTTCAGCTCGCGCATAAGCACCGGCAGCGACCAACCGTCGAGCAGGATGTGATGGTTGGTCAGCACCAGCCAGGCACCACCGTCCGGACGTTTTACCAGGCACGCGCGCAGCAAAGGTCCCTTAGCAAGGTCGAAACGGATCTTCCTGTCTTCAGATAGAAGTTGCTCAAGCTCCGCGTCAGGATCTGCGTCCTTAGACAGCTCCACCTGTTCAAACGGCAGCTCGACCTTCGACAGGATCACCTGGACGGGATCGCTCAGGCCCTCATGGCAGAAGACGGCCCGGAGCGGAGCGTGCCGGGCAACGAGTGCCTGAAGGCTTGCCTCAAGACGGTCCGCATCCACCGGGCTATCCAGGCTGACAACCGTCTGGACCTTGTAGGCGTCCTCCCCCGTCTCAGCGTCCATCAATGCATGAAACAGCAGGCCGGACTGAAGGCCCGTCAAAGGCCAGACTGTGGAAACCAGACCGCCGTAGCGTTGAACAAGCAAGTCGACATCGGCCTGGAAAACAGCGGCCAATGGGAAATCCGAAGGCGATTGACCACCCGCCTCGGACCAGTTGCCGTGTTTGGCCAGCCGGATCAGAGCCGCTTCCCAGTACTTCCTGAATTCGATGATGTTTTTTTCAGAGAGATGACGGCTGGCAAATCCGAATTCGGCCTGCAGGCAATAGCCTTTATCCCCTTCGACCGCCTGACAATCGACAGAGAGCATATGGGCGAGCGGTGTTGCCGGATTGAAGCCACCGCGCAAACCTCCGAAGGCCGGTGCCGCGCTCCAGGCGCCATCTGCACCCGCCTGAAACCGGCCAAGATAATTGAAGGCAATCTGCGCCTTGTTCGCGCTTGCCAGATCGCTGGAAGTCTCGTTGTTGAGATAGCGCAGCATTCCGTAGCCAAGTCCATGATCGGGGCGCTTACCGGTCTGCTCCTTGGTCGCTATGATGAGTTGTTTGAGGTCCTTTTCGGAAATTTCCTTAATTCCGCCGCCACCCCTTTCAGCCTCCAGCCGCACCGGAAAGACGCTTGTGAACCAGCCAACAGTGCGGCTGAGATCCGCGTCTCCGATTGCTTCCCGGCCGTGGCCTTCGACATCACACAGGACCGGTCCACAAGGGCCTCCGGTTTTGGAAGCGCCAAACGCCCCGACTGCCAGGCTCAGCGCCACCAGAAGCACATCCTGCGGCCCGCAATTATAAAGCGCCGGCAGACGGGTCAGGACCTGCTCGGTTTCGTCTCTGCCCAGCATGGACTTGCAGGACTGCAAGGTGCGAACCGTGTCATGCTCAGGGTCCAGATCACCAGCCGGAAAGCAATCGGACGATGCTGAAAGCAGGTCTTCCCAATAGTCTGCTTCAGCCACGCGCGCAGCGGCGTGTGCATCCGCTTGAAGCACTCTGCTCCAGACGGGGAAAGAGGTAATCACAGGTTCAGGCGTCACCGGTTTGCCTGCTGACCAGTCGTCCCACGCCTTGCGCAGATCGTCGGTCAGTATGCGCCACGACACGCCGTCGATGACCAGATGATGCGCGACAAGCAGGAGCAGACCCGGTTCCACCTGCCCGCAGTCAAACCAGATGGCGCTGAACACCTTGCCGTCCGCCAGCGACAGGGCCTCGACGGCTGACTGGTGCTCTTCTTCCAACAGCGCCTTCAGGTCTTCTTCCTTCCCTGCCTCTCCAAGAACGACACGCTTGATTGGAAACTCATCGGCCGGGTCGGCAGTCGGAGCAATTCTCAGGTCAAGCGCACCATTGTTGGCCCGAGCCCGCAGCATTGCATGCCGGTGAACAATCGCGCCGAGCGCTGCCTGCAGGAAATCGCCATCCGCACCTGTCGGCAGCGTCAGACAGGTCGACTGGAAGAACCCGTCCGACGGTGCACCCAAGTCTGCAAACCAGCGCAGGATTGGCGTCGGCAGAATGGTGTCAGGTTCGATTTCGGAAAGGCTGGAGCCTTCTTGCGCTTCCAGCTTTTCTGCCACACTCGCGAGCTTTGCGACCGTCTTCTGATCGAAGACGTCTTTCGGCGAGGCCTTGAGCCCCTTCCGGCGCAGAATCCCAACAAGCCGGATTGCCGAAATACTGTCGCCGCCGAGGCCGAAAAAACTGTCGTCAGGCGTGGGGAGTGAAATGCCAAGGGTTTCAGCGAAAGCGGCTGCGACGGCCTGTTCGGCCGGAGACTGTTGCCTTGCTTCCTCCACTCTTTGTGGGCGACTGGGAGCCGGCAAGGCCTTTCTGTCGATCTTGCCGTTCGGAAGCCGCGGCAAATAAGGCAAGAGATCGATCTGTGCCGGAACCATATAGTCCGGCAACCGGTCTGCGCAGTACCGCAGCAGCTCTTGCACATCAGGCTCTGAACCTTCCTGGCCGATGACATAGGCAACCAGCCGCGACGTCGCCTTCCGGTCGCTATAGACACTCACAAGGCACTGGGCGACGTCGCTGCGTTCCAGCAACACACGCTCGATCTCGCCCGGCTCGATACGCCGGCCCCTGACCTTGACCTGCGCATCACTGCGGCCCAGGAAAAAGAGGTTGCCGTCTTCTGCTCTGTAGACGAGATCTCCGGTTCGGTACATTCGCCACCCGTCACCGGCAAACGGGTCCGCGACAAACCTGGAAGAAGTCAGATCGGCAAGGTTCTGATAGCCCCGCGCAAGGCCGACACCGCCGATGTAGAGTTCTCCCGCAACGCCATTCGGCACAGGCTGAAGCGCCTGATCAAGAACGTAGAGGCCAGAATTCCAGATCGGCAAACCGATGGGAGCGATATCGCCTTCCTGGGTGGGCGTGAGCGGCAAGCTCATGGAACCGCACACGGTCACTTCTGTCGGGCCATATGCATTGACGAGGCAACAACGGTCAGACCATCTGCGAACTTCCGGCACGCTGATGGCTTCACCGGCCGTCACCAGAACACAGCCGTCGGGCAGATCCGTCGTCGACATCACGCTCAAGAGGCTCGGCGACAAGGTGATATGCGTTATCCGCTCCGCGTTCATGAATGTCTTCAGGGCTGCGGGATCGGTGAAAGCCTGTCTCGGCCAGATCACCAGAGCCGCACCGGAGACCAGGGCCGTGACGATTTCCGAAAAGGCCGCATCGAAACTGAAAGATGCGAACTGCGCGACGCGTGACTGTTCCGAAATTGCAAACCTGTCGATCTGGGCATAGGCGAGATTTGAAAGCCCTTCGCGCGTAACGACGACGCCCTTCGGCTTTCCGGTGGAGCCGGACGTGTAGATGACATAGGCAGGGTGTGCGGGATGGATCGCCTGTCTCCGGTCGGCATTGGTCGGGGACAAAGCGGACATCGCGGCCAGCTCCGTGCCGGTTGCTTGCGCATCCAGAAGCAGAAGCGCCAGGTCCGGGGAACCGTCTGTCATAGAAGTGGCCGTTGCTGTCTCGGAGATCACAAGACGGGGCGCGGCATCTTCCAGCATCATCGCGATGCGGGCTGACGGGTAATCCGGATCAAGTGGCAGATAGGCGGCTCCCGACTTCAGCACCGCCAGAAGCGCCACGATCATGTCCGGGCTTCTGGGCAAGGCAATCGCGACCCGGTCCTCCGCGCCAATGCCCCGGCGGATCAGGAGATGTGCCAGCCGGTTCGCGCGGTCCTCAAGCTCGGCATAAGTCAGCCGCTCCGTGCTGCCAACTACAGCCTGCCGGGTTGCAAACCGGGCGGCCTTTGCCGAGATCAGCTCCGTCAGATCGCCCTCCGGCAAGGCGTGCCGGGTTGCGTTCCAGCGGTCTTGCACTGCCTCTCGTTCAGAAGCCGTCAGCATCTCGAGCGATCCGAGTGGTGCTTCCGGACGGGAGGTCATCTGCTCCAGCACATGACACAACTGCCCCAGAAGGCTGCGGCCAAGGTCCACGCCGATCCGTTCTTCCCGGCAATCCAGCCGCAGCTGCAGTCGTTTGCCCGGAACGACCATCAGGCTTGCCGGATAATGGGTCTGGTCATGCACCTCGACACCGCTGATCCTTAAGCCATCCTGCGAAGCCTTCTGGGTTTCGTCGCTGAAGGGGTAGTTTTCGAACACCACCAGCGTGTCAAACAGGTCACCAAGTCCGGCTTCTGCCTGGATCTCCGGCAGTCCCAGATGCTGGTGCGGCAGCAGCGCGGCCTGCCGGGACTGCAGCTCCTTCAGGAAGCCGCTGACGGATGCTGCCGGAACGGGTTTGGCCCGCACAGGTACGGTGTTGATGAAGAGACCGGCCATGGTCTCGACGCCGGAAATCTCCGCTGGCCGGCCGGAGACCGTTGTGCCGAAGAGCAGATCATCCCGTCCACAGATGCGGCCGAGCACGACCGACCAGGCCCCCTGGAGCACCGTGTTCAAGGTGATATCCAGCGTGCGGGCGAGCGCCTCCAGCGACCGCGTTGCCTCCTCGCTCAGGAGATCATCGAAACGCAGTACCTTACTATTATCGCTGGACGATGAGCCGGAGGAAGATCTTGCAGACTGGCCATAGACCGAGGCTGCCAGACGGGTTGGTTCTTCCAGACCGGACAGCGCATCCTTCCAGGCGGCTTTTGCAGCCGTCTTGTCCTGCTGCTGCAGCCAGCCGAGATAGCGGTCAAACGGTGTCACCGGAGGCAGAACCCCTGCCCCTCCGGCCTCGTAGATCTCCTTCAGCTCGCGCATAAGCACCGGCAGCGACCAACCGTCGAGCAGGATGTGATGGTTGGTCAGCACCAGCCACGCGCCGCCATCCGGACGCTGCACCAGACAGGCACGCAGCAACGGCCCCTTAGCAAGGTCGAAACGGATCTTCCTGTCTTCAGATAGAAGTTGCCCAAGCTCCATGTCCGGGTCCGAAGCCTTTGACAGGTCCACCTGTTCAAACGGCAGCTCGACCTTCGACAGGATCACCTGGACGGGATCGCTCAGGCCCTCATGGCAGAAGACGGCCCGGAGCGGAGCGTGCCGGGCAACGAGGGCCTGAAGGCTTGCCTCAAGACGGTCCGTATCCACCGGGCCGTCCAGGCTGACAACCGTCTGGACCTTGTAGGCGTCCTCCCCTGTCTCAGCGTCCATCAATGCATGAAACAGAAGGCCGGACTGAAGGCCCGTCAAAGGCCAGACTGTGGAAACCAGACCGCCGTAGCGGCCTTTGACGATGCCCAGATCTTTGGCGCTGATCCAACCTTCCTTCAGGTCGGTACCGGCTTCCGGCAACTGCTGCCTCTGGGCCACCGTTGCCAGCTCCGCCGGGGTCTTGTTGCTGAAGACATCCTTTGCCGAAAACACCAGCCCCGCACGCCGGGCGCGGCTGACCAACTGGATGGAGAGAATGCTGTCGCCGCCAAGCGCAAAGAAGTTGTCGGCAGAACCAACGGTTTCAAGGCCCAGAACTTCGGCAAACAGAGCGCAGATATCTAACTCGGTTTGCCCAACTGGCGCGATTGCCCGGTCGCTGTGGATCTCCGGTGCAGGCAGTCGCTTGACGTCCAGTTTGCCATTGGTCGTGAAGGGAAGATGTTCCAGAAGAACAAAGTGGGCTGGCACCATGAAGGCAGGAAGTGTCTCGGAAAGCCTCTCCCGCAGCCTTTCAAGGTCCGGTTCTCCGGCGCCCGCGCCGACCACATAGGCAACGAGTTTCTTTTCCCCCGGCCTGTCTTCGCGCACGACCACCGTGCACTGGCCGATGTCCGGTTGCCGCCCGATGGCATTTTCGATTTCCTGAGGCTCAATGCGGAAGCCGTTGATCTTGACCTGATGGTCGGCGCGCCCGACGAATGTCAGCAATCCATCGCTGCGCCAGCGCACCAGATCTCCGGTGCGATACATCCTGCTGCCGGCAGGCCCTGCGGGATCGGCGACGAAGCGCTCGGCCGTCAGACCGGTACGCCCCAGATATCCGAGCGTCAGACAATCACCGGCCAGGTAGAGCTCGCCCACCATGCCGATGCCGACGGGTTGCAGGCGGTCGTCCAGAATGCGCACGCTGCAATTGTCACGCGGCAACCCGATGGGAACCTTATGTGCGGATTCTTCCAGTGTCCGCATGGCGTGCCAGGTTACGAACGTCGTTCCCTCGGCAGGGCCATAGCCATTGACGAACCGGGTGTCCGGCGAGGCTGCCGTCGCCCGGCGCAAGGCTTCGGCGGAGGCTGCCTCACCGCCGATTAGCACCGACCTCAAAGGTTTGAACGCTTCCGGTTTTTCACCGGCAATGATGTTGAAGAGACGTGTCGTGATACAGGCCGCCGTCACGTGGCGCTCTTCGACCAGCCGCGCAATTGTTTCGGCATCCAGGATACCTGGCGGTGCAACGAACAGTTCCTGTCCCCGCATCAGCGGTGTCCAGATTTCATAGGTCGACGCGTCGAAGGCATAGGGTGAATGCAAGAGCACCCGTTCATGAGAGCCTTCCGGCCAGCACCCGTCGAGCGCGAGCGCCTGAATGTTGCGGTGGCTGATCGCGATCCCCTTCGGCCGGCCCGTGGAGCCGGAGGTGAAAAGAACACAGGCGATCTGACCGGCCGCGACATTCGGCAGGCTCTCGTTTTCAGACGCCTCTTGCAGTTCGCAGTAAGGAACACAGGGCACATCATCGAATGTGATCGAAATTGCGTCCTCGGCATCAGTCAGGACGAGGTGCGTCTTGGTATCCTCAACGAGTTGTTGCAGGCGGTTCGGAGGATCGTTCCTGTTCAGTGGAACATAAGCCCCACCTGCCTTCACGATCGCCAGCGTTACAACGACCAGCTCGATGGATCTGTCCATAAAGACCGCAACCCGCGCCCCCGGCCGAACACCGCGGCGGATCAGGTTTCGTGCAACACGGTCCGACAGTCCATCAAGTTCCGCGTAGGAAAGCGTGCCGGTCTGGCTCGCAAGCGCGACCTTCGCGGCATTTTGTTTGGCGAGCAGGCGAAACCGGTCGGGCAAGGACATCTCGACCGCAGCTTTTTTGACCTGCCCTCCTTCGCACAGGCCGGCAAGGTGTGACGCTTCGTCGGAACCGACAATCTTGAGGTCGTCGATCCGTATGTTCGGGTTTTCCACGGCCGCGCGCAGGAGTTTGATGAAACGCCGCGAAAGATTGCCCGCAACCTGCCCATCCATCAGATCCGTCCGGAATTCAATCCGCCCGCTGATGCCGCTAGCGTCGCCTTCCGCGCCGCGGTGAGCGGTCAGGTCAAAGGAGAGATCGAATTTCGAGGCGGTGACGGGCACGTCTTCAACAGCACACGTCAGCCCTGGCAAGGACAAGACAGTCTCTCCAGCCATATCAAGCGCCAGAACGACCTGAAACACCGGATGGAAGGACAGGTCTCTACGCGGTGCGACTTCATCGACCACCAGCTCGAATGGCACGTCCCGGCGGGTATAGGCAGCAAGATTCCGGCTGCGCGTTTCGGCCAGCAACGCGCGAAAGGTCGGTTTGCCGGAAAGGTCGCTCCGGAGCGCCAGCATGTTGACGAAGAGGCCACTGGTTTCTTCGAAAGTGCTGTCCGGACGGCCGTCGACCGGCGTTCCGATGACAATGTCGTCTCCAGCACCAAGCCGGGAAAGGGTTGTCGCCATCGCGGCCTGCAGCACCATGAAGAGGCTTGTCCGCGTCTCCGCCGCCAGTTCTTCTAGCTTGCGGTGAAGCTCCGCAGGGATTTCGACGGCTACGCCGTCTCCTTGCCAATAGGTATTCCTGCGTTGCCCCTCTGCACAAGGCAGATCGATACAGTCAGGCGCGCCTGCCAGTTCTCCCCGAACCTCGGCAAGGTGCCTGCCAAGGTCCTGGTCAGCGGCCTCGGCAAGCCAGGTGAGCTGCCAACTCGCGAAGTCGGCATATTGAACAGCTGGCTCGTTCCAAACTGGTGCTTTGTCATTGCTTCGCGCAGCAAAGGCCGTCTCAAAGTCGGCAAGCAATGGCCGCAGGGCGCTGCCGTCAATCGCGATATGATGCACGATCAACTGCATCACAGATTGAGTTTCAGGCTTGCCATTTTCATCTGTCGTTATGGTGACCCTCACCGGCAGATCGCTGCTCAGATCGAAAGGTCTGACGGACTGACGGGCGAGCTCTGACCGGGCTTCATCAGGTGGCAGGGAAACGATCCGGATAAGATCTTCCGACACAAAATCCGGACGTATGGCCTGATAAGGGGCTCCGGTGCCGTCTTGCGGATAGACGGTACGCAACACTTCGTGACGTTCAATGACGTCCAGCCAGGCTTGCCTGAGAACGGACGGATCGAATTTTCCTGAAAGGCGGAAACGATAGACAAGATTGTACGATGTGTCTTCCGGGTGAAGCCGCTGCAAAAACCACAAACGCTTTTGCGCGGATGACAGCGGTATTTTGTCGGGCCGCGAAAGAGACCCCAGCCTTCTGGGTCGGGGGGGCGCCTGCCCGATCAGACGGGCCAATTCTGCTGGCGTCGGCGAGTCGAATATCTGCCTGGGTTCAACCTCAACACCAAACCTGTCTCTCAGCCGGTAGGCAAGGCGCGCGGCGGAGAGCGAGTGCCCGCCCAGAAGAAAAAAGTTGTCCTGCACCGAAACGGAACGCGTGCCGAGCAGTTCCGAAAACGCCTCGCAGATTAAGGTTTCAAGGTCGCTCTGAGGTTCACTCGCGCCGCTGCCGACAGACCATTCGGGGTCCGGCAGAGCAGCCCTGTCCAGTTTGCCGTTGGGGGTCAGCGGAAGCGCATCGAGAGAAACAATTGCCGAGGGCAGAAAAGCCGGAGGCAGCGCTTCCGCCAAGGCGTTCATCAGCTTCGGACCATCCCTGTCAGCCCCGGTGCCCCAGACGACATAAGCGGCAAGATAGACCTCGCCATTGTCGCGGCGATTCGAAACAACCGCGGAGCGGGAAACGTCCGGCAACCTGTCCAAAGCTGCCGCCACCTCTCCCGGTTCGACACGGACACCGCGGATTTTCACCTGATGGTCGGAGCGGCCCAGAAACTCGTAGCTCCCGTCAGGCATTCGCCGCGCAACGTCGCCAGTCCTGTAGAGCAAGGCCCCTGCAGGACCGAAGGGCGAGGCAATGAAACGTTCCGCCGTCTTGTCCGGCTGGCGATGATATCCAAGCGCAAGGCCAGAACCTGAAATATAAAGCTCCCCCTTTTCGCCATCGGTAACGGGCTGAAGCCGGTCATCGAGCAGATAGACGCGCGTATCGCGAATGGGGTTGCCTATACCTGTATTCCAGCCGGCATCGCAACGTGCCCAAAGACTGTCGCCCGCAGCTTCGGAAGCGCCGTAGAAATTGAACAGCCACGCATCGGGAAGCTTGTCGCAGAACCTTTGCAGGAGACTTGAAGGAAGCGGTTCGCCGCTTGTCACCCAGGTGCGGCAGCCTTTCAGGCCCGGGAGACAGTCGTCTTCAAGAAGACTTGCGAGCAGGCTCGGAACGACCGTCAAGCGCGTGACCGCAAACGCCTCCACCATCTCTGCCAGTCGTCTTGGATCTGCGGACACGTTCCCTCCTGCAAGGACAACCGCGCAGCCATTGCACAAGGCACCCAGGAGTTCCGTCGAACCATCGATAAAGTTCAGGGAGGTCTTGAACAAAGTCCGCTCGCCCTCAGCAAAGGGCAAGGCATCCGCAATCCAGAGCAGCCTGTTGGCAAGGGCGGCTTGCCGTCCGAGCACCCCCTTGGGCCGCCCGGTGGAGCCGGACGTATAGACGAGGTAGGCAGGGTCATTGCCGGATTGCCCTCGCAGGAGATCCTTCCCCAAAGGTGCGGTCTCAGGCTGTGCGGCAATCTCCCGGCTCAGGGCACCGCTTCCGAGAAAGACGGCTTGTTGCGTCTGATCAGCCGCTGCCACGATTTCGGCAACCGACTGCTCGGCAAGGATCAGATCCGGCTGCGCGTCTTGAAGCATGTCTGTCAGTCGCTGTCTGGGATAAGCCGGGTCAAGCGGCATGTAGCATGCGCCTGCCTTGATCACGCCCAATAGACAGACAACGAGATCCGGTCCGGCAGCACAACCGAGCGCCACGATGTTGCCGGACCCGATGCCACGCCGGATGAGGTACCACGCGACGCGGTTGGCCTTGCGATCGAGTTCTTCAAAAGTCAGCACCGAGCCAGGCATTATCAGTGCGGTCGCACCAGGCTTCGACTGCACTTGCCGGGCAAATAGCTCGCGAACAGAACCGGTCTCATTGTCCAATGCAGCTTCCGGCGGCAAACGGCTGGCATCGGGACGCGCAACAACGGTCGTGGCAGTCTTTGCTGTTGCAGTCTGGAAACCACTTTCGCGGGATGCCATTGAGATCAACTCCGTCGAAGACTTGCCGTTTCTGTTTTGCCCATCCGGCGGACGCCGGATGTATTTTTTCAGCCTTGCAGCCCCAGTCGTTGCCTGAGCGTCAAAGGGTCGTGCCCGGCTGGCCGCACGTGCCCGCGCTGACGCAGGATCGGCACGACGGAACGGGAAAACTCATCGAAACTTCCTGGAAAATGGGTTGGGGTAATCACGAAGCCGTCGCACGCCCCCTTCAGGAAATAGGTCTCAAGCTGATCGGCCACCTGCTCCGGCGTTCCCACCAGGCGCGGCGTCGATGTGCTGCGTGCCATGCGGATCGCAATGTCGCGAAGTGTCCAGCGCCGGGTCTTGTCTTCTTCCCGGATTCGATCCAGCCAGGGAAAGGCCGCCCCACCATCGACGGCCGCCTTCCCGGTGGATTTCGCGGATGTCTCCAACACCTCGTCGATGGGCGTGTCGGGATCAAATCCGGTTGCGTCAACGCCGATCATGCCTGAGAGAAAGGCAATGGCGACGTCCGGATGGATCAGTTCATCGAGATATTCGGCCCGTGCCTTCGCGATCGCTTCGGTTTCACCGATCACCGGCTGAACCGCGGTGAGCAGGAATATCTTTTCCGGGTCACGCCCCTTTTCCGCAGCCCGCCGGCGAACATCGGCACGCAGTTCGGACATGCCCTCGGCGTCGGCCTGGATCGCGAAGATGACATCGACCCATTTGGCGGAAAAATCTCGCCCGCGCGGGGAAACGCCGACACTCATCAGGATTGGTTCACCGCCGGGTCCGGCCGGAAGCGACAAGGGGCCCCTCAGCTTGAAACGCTCCCCCTCGTGGTCGATGGGCCGGATCTTGCCTGTATCCGCATAAAGACCTGACGCCTTGTCGGTTACCAATGCATCCGGCTCCCAGGACTGCCAGAGCTTGCGGCAGATCTCCAGACACTCCTCGGCCCTGTCATAGGCTTCCGGCGAGATGAGCTTCGGGAAATGACCGAAATTGTGTCCGTTGCTCGGACCGGCAGAGGTCACGACATTCCATGAAATCCGCCCCCTGCTGAAATGATCCAGCGTGCTGAGCGTTCGAGCCAGGTGATAAGGCTCCATGAAGGTGGTGGAGAGCGTGACCGTGAATCCCAATGACTTCGTCACCGAGGCCATGAGCGAAACCAGCAAGTTGGGGTCATGCCGGATCGCGCCGACCGCGCCGTGTCTCAGAAAGGTTTCGTAGTCGTCTTTCAGTCCGGTGGTGACGCTGAGAGATTCCGGAATGAACGCGAGATCGAATCCGCCTCGCTCCAGGGTGACCGCCGTGTCCTTGAACAAATCGGGATCGCAGAAATCCGTTTCGCTGTAGGGATGGCGCCACATGCCGGCGAAATGGCTTCCAGGCACCAGTATGTACCCGGCAAGAAACATATGACGATTTGCAACACCTAAACTCAAATCACCCCCCAGAGAGTTTTTTGACAAGTAATCTATCGACTAATTTTGCAACTCCTCCCTTCTCCGCATAACTTACCTAACGGCATTGAAAATAATTCACGAATTTTCGCAGAAGATAAGTTAATTTTCTCCACAATCTCCGTTCAACATCTCTCATTTCGAAGTTTACTAAAGTCTTCGAAATACCCGCAGCGTGTTTCCGTAGAAAATCCGTGGAATTTCCTGACTTTCAACGAGTACGAAGCCTGCGGCCTTCACATGTGCCTCAACCTCGGCGGTCTTGACCTGTCTCACCCATTCGCCGGAGAAAATCAGATCGTCGATATTGTGAGCCAGTCGCCGCCAGAACGGCGATTCGACCATATCCTTGAACAGGAATATCCCACCTGTCCCGACGCGTTTGATTGCCTCATCAACTGCCTTCACCCTTTTGCCTTCGGGAACGTGATGAAGAACATCGACCATGGTTACGACGTCAAAACGATCAGCGGGCATCGCCTCGAAATCGCCTATCTTCAAAAACGATACGCGCCCGGCATTTCCCGCTCGCTCCGCTGCCTTTCGGGCCGAGGCAAGAGCGCCTTCATGCACATCGCAACCAACAGCTTCACTTATCCTTCCCGATGCCAGCAGAATGGCCAGCAACGCCCCGTTGCCGCAGCCGACATCCAGAACCTTTGCATTTGAAGGAATATGCCGCTCGATATCCTCAAACGGGCAGACATAGGGTCGTGCGGAAATCAGTTTGCGCAAGAGTTTGGGTTCATAGTCATAAAGATCGAAGAGGAACCGGCTGAGGTCCTTCCGATCAAAACTGAATGACCCTGCTCTGGCTGACACGCACCGCTCCTATAGCTGGTCGCGATCACGGTTTCACAACACGCGAAATTAACCATAAGTTGTATTGACGTTAAGCAACACAACACGACTTAAGCAAATTCTTTCGCTCTTGCCTAGCTCAAGAAACACGCTTGCCACAGCGTTGTTTTCTTGCAACTCTGCTGCGACTGGCGCAGGCAGGATCACTCGGAAAGCATTGAGAGTTCTTGTTTTTATGCATTCGCCGGCCGTTAGTCATCCTGACGAGCTGCGGAACCGTTTCAATTCCTGGGGGCGCTGAATGAGCGTTGCGGAAGACGACGTCGAGGTTGACAAGCCGAAAAAGAAGCCGCGCAAGATCCACAGGATGAGCCGGACCGACAAGGCCATCGCCTATCTGCTGCTGCTCGGCTTCGTCTCGATTGTTCTGTGGCCACTGACCTTCTTTGTCATCGGTCCGGGTGAAGTCGGCGTTCTTTTCAGGACGCTCACCGTCGGCACCGAGACCAGATTCGTCTATCCCGAAGGTATCAACATCAAATGGCCCTGGAACCGGATCTACCCCTACGAGGTCCGCATCCAGAAACAGGACGAAACGGTCCACGGGTTGGCGGCGGACGGCCTGCGTATCACTTCGGACATTTCGGTTCTGTATTATCCAAAGGCGGAAAATGCCGGAAAGCTGCACCGGGCCATCGGACCGGAATATGCCGACCGGTTTGTCCGCCCGACCGCCGTGGAAGCGGTCCGCTCGGTGATCGGCAAATACGACCCTCACGAGCTTTACCAGGTCGACATGGCAGGCCTTGAACGGGAAGTCATGGAGACCATTCAATCCAACACGCAGGACCTGATCATCTTTGACCAGGTCATTATTCGCCGGATCGAGCTGCCGAAGGAAATCAACCAGGCGATTTCGCGCAAGCTGACCGAGGAACAAAACGCCCTCGCCTATGAATATGTGCTGGAGCAGGCCCGCAAGGAAGCGGAGCGTAAACGTATCGACGCCATCGGATATCAGACCTTCTATTCGATCGTCGCCGACGCCCTGACACCGCAGCTTCTGACATGGCGTGGAATAGAAGCGACTGTCGAATTGTCCAAATCCAACAACAGCAAGATCGTGATTGTTGGCGGTGGCAAAGACCAGCTTCCCCTCATTCTGGGCAGCGACATTGCAAACCAGCCGAATTTGCCAGCCCCTGCTCCGGTCAACCCGCAGCGTTACCGATTGCCTGATTTTGACACTCTGCCGCAATTGTTCCCGAACGCACCAACATCCGAGACGGATACGTTGCAGGATCAGGAGACACAGCAGAGACCGAACGAAAGTACATCCGGCGAGAATACGTCTGGCGGAAATTCGTCTGGCGAAAGCACCACTACGGGTGAAACAACATCTGCTTCTGGCAAAGAAAACACGGAAAAGGCGCAAACTGGAAATTGATATCCTGCTGATTGCAAGATTGAAATCGGATCGCAGTCGAGCTACGCTCACGTAGAGTAAGCAGCCGGGTGCTGCGACGCTGAAGGAAGGAAACTGTGAAATGACCACGAAGTCCACACGCACAAGTTCCGCAAAATCACAGCCTGAGGACACCGTCGATGCGGCTGAAAAGCTGGCTGACGGTACGGCTGAGACTGAAAGCGCTCCGCTGACCCCGGAAGAACGCACACTGGCAGCCGAGAAGATCATTCGTGACCACGTCATCGTGGGCACGGGCACCGGCCTCATTCCGATTCCGATCTTCGATCTCGTTGCCGCAATCGGCACCCAGCTCAACCTCATCCGCAAGCTGGCGGCTGTCTATGACGTGCCGTTTTCGGAAAACCGCGCAAGAACAGCCGTGACGACGCTTCTGGCAAGTCTGGGCGGTGTTGGTGCGGGCACCTTCATTGCTTCCAGCTTCATGAAGACCATTCCGGTGATCGGCACCGCGCTGGGTATTGTCGGATCCGGTGCAACGCTTGGCGCCTTCACCTTTGCTGTCGGCAAGGTGTTCCAGCAGCATTTCGAAACAGGCGGTGACTTCCTGAATTTCGACGCCGCTGCCTACAAGGAACATTTCAAGAAGATGGTGAAGAGGGGCGAAGACATCGCGGAAGACAAGCCGGAAGCCGCCTGATGTTTGTCGCACCCTTGGTCATATATCTGCTTCTGTGCGTCCTGGTCGGTTACCGGGGGCGGGACACACGCCTCGGGTCCTTCGGATGTTTCCTGGCAAGCGTGGTGCTGACCCCAGTCCTGGTGTTCGTGGTTCTGCTGCTGACGGAACCATCCGGATATCAGGCGCAGAAGTAACCGAACCGGAGCACAGAACCGGGGACCAAGGTTCCCGGTTTCCTTTTTGGTGCCCGTAGTAATAGCTGCGGATGGATGACCATTCATCAACGCGGTACAAGCGCCTGCAATCGCTCCGAAAACAAGGTTGACCCTTGCTGGTTGCTCAATGCCGCCGCTTTAGACCTGCGTCAGGACGGCAGGCGGATGACGAACAGCTTGCGGGTGGTTTCCAGGACTTCCCAGGTTCCGGAAAAGCCGGGCTGGAGGACGAAGCTGTCACCTGCTCCAATCTCCCGGGTGGCTCCCTCCTTGTCCGTCAGCACCGATCTGCCGGAAAGGATCGAGCAAAACTCCCATTCGTCGTAAGAGATCTTCCAGGCCCCTGGCGTTGCTTCCCAAACGCCCGAAAACAGGGTTTCGTTGTCCGCCGTCTCGACCAGCCAGGTGGTAAACTTCGGATCTCCAGAAATGACCTTTTCCGCCGCGGGCGCATCGTGTTCGGGAACGATGTCGTCGAGATTGAAGGGAAGGAAGGCGTGCATGCGCGTCTCGCTGTCTTTGGAAGATCGATCGGATGACGGATGCTAGCCTCCGAAGGCCGTGCTGACCAGATGCCCCAGGTCTGAAGCTTTTCCTGGTCAGGCCCGCAACAGCCGAATGTTCCGCCGCATCTGCTCAACTTGCTCGAAACTCAGAACAAAGGGCGTGGTCCGAGGCAGTGTCGCCAGGATGTTCTGCTTGTGCGCCACATGCTCGCTCACGCCCCGCGGGCTGTCGATGAGGTTATGGGCAACTTCATGCGCCAGCGTGCTGGCATCCGCATTTTTCTTTATCCGCGTGACGGCTCCCGTGTGATTGGCCTTGGAAAGGGCCAGGTCGGTGTCCGGATTGAAGCGGCGGATATAGAACACCATGATTTCATTCGGCAGCACCCTGACGGACGTATGCGATTCTGCCAGTTGCTTCATCCTGGCAAAGGCAAGACCGTGCTGGGAAAACTCCGTTTCTTCGGCAGCAGTCAAAGGCAGTGACTGGATGGACGTGACCTCGAAGTTGATGCCGTAGTGGCTGTAGAGTTCCTTTGCGGTGCTTTCCGCGGTGGAGATCGGAGCGTCCGGCGTCACCACAACGAATATGTGCACACGAACCTTGTGCGTGAGGAACGGAAGCGCCCTGTCGAGCTTGGCCATGGTGTTTCGGCCGACGGCACCGTCATCGTTGATAGGGGGCCCGCCGTGTGAGGAACGCTGGAACTCCTTGACCTTTTGCACGGTTTCATTGCCGTAGATGCCATCCGGACTGAGCCCCGTTCCACCAACGGATTTTGGCATGGGAAACCCCAGTTCTATCAACCCGAACTGAACCAGATGCACACCGTGCCCACTCGACCCGCTGCCAAGCCAGGGGCTGTTGGTTGCGGCGGCCTCGAGCTGTGGCACATTGCGGAAATAGGGAGACGTCAATGCCATGGGATGGGGCCTCCGGGGCGATGGAACGGATAATGGGCAAACAATCGAAAATTGAATTTTACTGCAAAACACCCTTACCCTAAAAACAAATTACGCTACGTCAATCATAATTCTCCACGGATATGTCCTGCTGCATCCCGACAGGCCGGATTTCGTCAAATCTCGCCTTGTTGCCCTGCCCGGCCCGATGTTTCACTGCGCCCAAATAAGGGAGTTATTGAAATGGGAACGGCCATGGCCGAAAGCCGCAATCGGGTGACGGCAGGAATAGGAATGATGTGCGCAGGCGTTGTGTGCCTTTGCCTCAACGACGCCATTGCCAAGACGCTGACGGCTGACTACAGCCCACTCCAGATCCTGTTTCTGCGCAACATCATCGCCCTGCCGATCGCCACTGTGATTGCGCTTAAAATGGGCGGCAGATCCGCCCTGATTTCTCACCGTCCGGCGGCCCACCTATTGCGCGGCGGGCTATGGATCTGCGCCGCAACGCTGTTTTTCACCGGTCTGAGCCTTCTGGGACTTGCTGAAGCGACGGCGCTTGTCTTCATCATGCCCGTATTCGTGACCACGATTTCCGCACTGTTTTTGCGCGAACAGGTCGGCTGGCGCCGATGGACGGCGGTGCTTATCGGATTTGTCGGGGTTCTGGTGGTCGTCCGCCCGGGCACAGGTGCCTTTCAGGCAGCTTCGCTTCTGCCCATTGCAACAGCCTTGTTCTACGCGGCGCTTATGCTCAGCGCACGGCTGGTGGACCCGCGCGAGAGCGTCTGGACCTTGATGCTTTATCTGTCCGGAGCCGGCGCTCTTATGAGTGCCCTTGCGATGCCTTTCGTCTGGGTTCAGCCACGCGCCGAAGACATCTGGCTGTTTCTGGGCATAGCGCTGTTCGGTACGGTCGGCATCACGTTGATGACACAGGCCTTCCGCCTGGCACCGGCAGCCGTTGTCGCGCCGTTCGACTATACCGCCCTCTTGTGGGCAACCCTGCTCGGCTGGCTGCTGTGGGACGAGATTCCCGACCTGGCGACCTACGTCGGCGCGGCGATCATCATTGCAAGCGGTATCGCCATCGTGCTGCGCGAACGGCAGCTTGAAACCTGAAGCCCCGCCGGCGCCGTTTGCCAGCCGGCGGGGCAAAGCCTGCTTACATGCGCTGGGTGAAGGTGGTTGCTTTCACCAGCGCCGCGTAATCCTTCGCAAGATCCAGGAACGCGTCGTAGCTTTTCTGCACTTCGGAAAACTTCGGATTGGCGGCAGCGTTTTCCGCCATCACTTCTGCAACTGCTGTCTTCAAGGCAGCCAGGACGTCATCCGGGAAGTTGGCAAATGTGACGCCGTCTTCCTTCAGCTTCTTCATGGCCACTGCGTTGTAGTAGTCGAACTGAGCAGTGGTTTCGACAGAAGCAGCTTCCGCGGCATAGGCGATGATTGCCTGAAGGTTTGCCGGCAGGCTGTCATAGGCTTCCTTGTTGACGACGATTTCCAGCGCCGCTGACGGCTCATGGAAGGCCGGAACGTAGCAGTAGCTGGCGACCTTCTGCAGGCCGAACGCCTGGTCCAGCATCGGACCGACCCACTCGGCCGCATCGATGGCGCCAGACTGGAAGGCCGGGAAGATTTCCGGGGGCGGCAGCAACACCGCGTTGACACCGAGCTTGCGCATGGCTTCGCCGCCAAGGCCGGCAATGCGCATGTTGAGGCCGGCAAGATCATTCAGGCTTTCAACCGGGTTCTTGAACCAGCCGGCTGCCTGAACGCCGGAACTGCCCGAGTAGAACGGCTTGAGGCCGCGTTCTTCGTAAAGGCTGTCCCACAGCTCCTGACCGCCGCCATACCGCAGCCATGCGGTTGTTTCCACCGCGGTCATACCGAAAGGAACGGCGGAAAAGAAGTGCATGGCCGTGTTCTTCGAAGCGGCGTAGTAAGGCGTCGAATGACCGATCTCGGCCGTGCCCTGCTCCACGGCGTCTTCGACACCGAAGGGCGGCACAAGTTCTCCGCTGGAGTAGACCTTGAAGGTCAACTGGCCATCGGACATGGCGGCGACTCGGTCGGCGAAGGCGGTCACGTTGGTGCCGACGCCGGGGGCCTTGGCCGGGAACGACGTCGGCAGCTTCCACTCGATCTTGCCCTGCGCAATTGCTGGTGCCGCCAGCAGGCTGGCAGGTGCGGCAACGGCGCCTACCTTCAGAAAATCACGTCTTTTCATAATCGTCTCTCCCATGGTGTTCAAAACAGGACGTCCGGCAACAGCGTCGCCAGTACCGGAAAGGCGGCGACCAGACCGAGCGCCACAAGCTGAATGGCGACAAACGGGATCACCGAAACATAAATGTCAGAGGTGCGGATATCCGCCGGTGCAACCGACCGGAAATAGAAAAGGGCAAACCCGAATGGCGGCGTCAAGAACGAAGTTTGCAGATTGAGCGCAATCAGAACCGCGAACCAGACTGGGCTGATGTCGGACTGCAGGATGATCGGCCCGACAATCGGAACGACGATGAAAATGATTTCCACGAATTCCAGAATGAACCCAAGAAGAAAAATGACCAGCATGGTCAGCAGCAACATGCCGTAGGCGCCGCCTGGCAAGGCATGCAGCAATTCAGCGACATGCTCGTCGCCATTGAAACCACGGAAGACGAGCGACAGAATGCTGGCGGCAATCACGATGCCAAAGATCATCCCGGTGATGGTCACGGTTTCCCGCAGCGCGGGCATCAGCACGCCTCCCCGGATCAGAGAGGCTGCCGCGATGGCCAGCATGACGAATGCCGCTGCCGTCATTGCGACGGAGACAATCGTGAGTGTGGTCCAGCTTATCCGCCCACCTTCGAACTCCAGACCGAACAGACCGAGCCGGCGCAGGATCAGCAGGATGATGGCAAAGCCTGCGCAGGCCATTGCAATACGGGCAGCCTTGCCGTCGCTTGCGGCAGCCGCAATCAGGATGGCGCCGGCGACACCGACGCTGGCGGCTTCCGTGGGGGTTGCGATGCCGATCAGGATGCTGCCGAGCACAGCCACGATCAATCCGAGCGTCGGGGCGATATTCCGGAATAGTTCACGACCCGAGACACGCGGCTGCGGTGCCGGGGTTTGCCCCTCCTGCCCTTTCGGCACTGTCCGGCGCAGGCGCAGCAGCACATAAGCTGCATAGAGAGCGACGAGAAGCAGACCCGGGATCAAAGCGCCGGCAAACAGGTCTCCCACCGTGACAGGGTCCGGCGCAAAGTTGCCCGCTTCCTGCTGTGCCTCGAAGTAGGCATTGGACACCTGATCCCCCAGGAGGATCAGAACGATGGACGGCGGAATGATCTGACCGAGCGTGCCGCTGGCGCAGATAAGACCGCTGCTCATGTGCTTGTTGACGCCGGCCGCCAGCAGCGCGGGTAGCGTGATGGTGCCGAGCATGACGATTGTTGCCCCGATGATGCCGGTTGAGGCGGCAATGAGCGCGCTCACCAGAACAACGGAAAGCGCCAGGGCTGACTGCTGACCGCCCATAGCGGCCGTCAGGCTCTGCAACATCCGCTCCGCCTGCCGTGACTTTTCAAGGAGCAGCCCCATGAGCACGAAGAGCGGCACCGCCAGCAGCAGCGGATTGGTCATCACACCGTAGACGCGCTGGGGAACAGCCTGAAAGAAAACGAGGTCGAAATGCCCCGTCGCGGCTGCAACAAGCGCCACAAGCGTCGGCGCACCGGCTATTGCCAGCAGCACAGGCACACCGGACAGAATGCAGGCAAATACGGACAGGGCCAGGATGGCGAGCCAGATGATATCGGCAGTCATGAATCGTTCCGCCGGATCGCGCCGAACAGCTTTTGAAGAGTGAAAATGACGACAAGCCCTGGAAGGATTATGAGACATGTCTTGACCAGAAACAGGCCGGGCAAGCCGCCGGTTTCCGGAGAGCCTTCCAAAATTGCCCAGGAACTGCGGACCAGCGGAAATGCCGTCCAGAGCATGAGCGCAAAGACCGGTAGAGCCAGCAGGAGATACCCCAGCCAGTCGATGCGCCGGTTCGTTCGGGTGCTCCAGTTCTGGCGGAAGACATCTACACGCACGTGCTTGTCCGCATCGAAGGATACGACCACTGAAAGGGCAACAAGTGCTGCGAATGCATAGTTGACCGCGTCCTGGATTTCCAGAAATCCGAAGCCAAGCAGATAGCGCATCAGCACCATGGCCAATTGGCCCAGAAAGACGATCGCGGCAAACCCCATGCAAAGCATGTGCACCGCCTTAAAGACCCTACGCATTCATCACTCGTGACGCTGGAAGTCAAATTTTGGCAGGGTCTCGGATGCTAGATCCGGCCCTGTGGAGCCCCCTGCTGTGCCCCGCCTCAAGTCCAGAGAGAACCCTGTGGGACGCCTCAACTTAAACATCGAAATTGAGCGTGTATACAATGATTTGAGTGCTTTTTCCGGAAAACGCCACCTGCCCACAAAAGTCCCGAACGTGAGTTTGCTCGCATATGCGAAGCGGCATATCGTCCCGACGGGCTCCATCGCGCAGGCTTATTGGCTTTCGCAAAGCAAAATGGATTGCGGCATCGCAGCAAATGCGTTAGGCCGAAACCTTCTCCGCTTTCAGGGCGTCCGTGCCCTGCCCGGTTCTCCTCCCTCGGGCAAGGTCAGATTTTTGGCGCTCTGGACAGTTTGCAACCGTTCAATTTCTGGAGTTTGCGATGCTCGGCAAAAAAGTTCCGTTCGTTACCTTCCGCACCCGTGTCCGCGACGAATCCATCGAAGGCCCGAACCCGTTCCGTTGGGAAGACAAGACCAGCGACGACTATTTCAAGGGCAAGAAAGTCGTGCTGTTTTCGCTTCCCGGTGCCTTCACTCCGACCTGCTCCACCTATCAGCTTCCGGACTTCGAAAAACTGTTCGAAGAATTCAAGGCTGAAGGCGTCGACGAGATCTACTGCATCTCCGTCAACGATGCGTTCGTGATGAACGCCTGGGCGAAAGCGCAAGGCGTCGAGAAGGTCAAGGTGATCCCGGATGGTTCCGGCGAGTTCACCCGCAAGATGGGCATGCTGGTTGCCAAGGACAATCTCGGCTTCGGCATGCGTTCCTGGCGCTATGGCGCTGTCGTCAACGATGGTGTTGTCGAGCAGTGGTTCGAAGAAGAAGGCTTCTCCGATAACTGCGAAAGCGATCCTTATGGCGTTTCTTCGCCGCAGAACATCCTGGAAAAGCTGCGCGCTGCAAAGGTGCAGGCCGCCTGATCCAACGGGCATAAGCTCAGCAAAAAGCCCCGGAGCGATCCGGGGCTTTTTTCGTTCTGTGACAAGGCTTTCGGCAAAAGCTTGGCCTACTCGCGGCCTTCGAGGCGGCGGCGCTCGTCTTCCGACCTCAGCTCCAGCCACATCGCGTTCAGGATCGCCATAGCGCAGGCCAAAGGCATTCCGAGGACCCAGGCAAAATACCACATGAAGCAGTCTCCTCAGTAAGCGGTGTGGTTGTCGCGTTCGATGGTTTCTTCATCCACCTTGCCCCACAAGACCTTGTAGACCCAGGCGGTGTAGACAAGGATGATCGGCAGGAAGATGAGTGTCACCACCAGCATGTTGAACAGGGTTCGATGGCTGGAGGATGCATCCCACACCGTCAGGCTGGCGTCCGGCTGTATAGAGGACGGCAGGATGAACGGGAACATAGAGACACCGACCGTCGAGATGATCCCGAAAACCGCCAGCTTCGAAAACAGGAAGATCAGCTTTTCCAGACGGGTCTGTAGCAACACCAGAGTGCCGAACAGGCCGAGGAAGCCCAGACCGGGGGCAAGCCAAAGAATGGGATGGACAGTGTAATTGTACATCCATGCCCCACCTTCCGTAATCGCCTGTTTCGCGAGCGGATTGGCTGCCATGTTCGGATCGATTTCAGACGTGATGCGGAAACCTTCCACGTAACCGCTGGCAACAAGATAGCCACCAAGGGAGAACAGCACGATGCCGAGACCGGCCGCTACGGTTCCGAAACGCCGCGCGCGCATGGCGATATCGCCGGTTGTACGCATCACCAGCCAGACCGAGCCGTGGGCTACCAGCATGGCAACCGACAACAATCCGCACAGCAGCGAGAACGGCGAGAAGAGCCCGAAGAACGAGCCTTCGTAGGTCATGCGCAGATCGTTATCGAGCGAGAACGGCACGCCGAGCAGCACATTGCCGACGGCGACACCGAAGACAAGTGCCGGCACGAAGGATCCCGTAAACAGTGCCCAGTCCCAGGCACTGCGCCAGGACGGATCTGGCCGCTTGGACCGGTACTTGAAGGAGACCGGCCGCAGGATCATTGCCGCCAGCACCACGAACATCGCTAGATAGAAGCCCGAGAAGCTGATGGCATAGAGCGGCGGCCAGGCAGCGAAGATCGCCCCGCCCCCCAGGATGAACCAGACCTGGTTTCCTTCCCAGGTCGGGCCGATTGTATTGATGACCACGCGCCGCTCGATGTCCGTTTCGGCAACAAAGGGCAGCATCGCTCCGACACCCATGTCAAAGCCGTCCATGACCGCGAAGGCAATCAGCAGGACACCCAGCAGGAGCCACCAGATCATCTTCAGAACAGAGTAGTCGATCATTTCATAGAGGATCATTTTCGATTACTCCGCTGGAACTGAGGCTGCAGTGGGAGCCGGCTGCCGGAATGCGGCTTGAACCGTATCCGGGTTTTCGCCGTCTTCGGGCCCGATCTTGATGTATTTGATCATCAGCGTGATCTCGATCACCAGAAGCGTGCTGTAGAGCGCTACGAAACCGGCGAGCGTCAGCAGAACCTCGGTCACGCTCAGGTTCGAAACACCTGCGGATGTCGGCAGCATGCTTTCGATGATCCAGGGCTGACGGCCGTATTCCGCCACGAACCAGCCCATTTCACAGGCAATCCACGGCAAAGGAATTGACCAGACTGCGACGTGCAACAGCCAACGGCGTTTGTCCCTCAGACTGTCCAGCTTTCCGGACGAGGAATAGTAGAAGAAAATCGCCGTCATCAGGATGAAGAAGAAGCCGCAAGCCACCATGATCCTGAAGGCATAGAACATGGGCATGACTTCGGGCACGGTCGACCATGCGGCCGCATCGACCTGAGCGGTGGTCGCCTCCATGGGATTATCCGTGAACGGCAGCAGCAGATAGGCGTAGCCGAGCGAGTTCTCGTTCTGCAGGAACGTCTCGCGGACATCCGGGCTGACATTGACCGGATCCTGGCGGATCTTCTGCAGAGCATCCCACGCGATGGCCCCCTGCCGAATGCGGTCCTTGGTCCGCGACACCAGGTCCTTGATGCCGGGAATGACCGTGTCGAGAGAGCGCGTTGCGATCAGGCCCATCACATAGGGCACTTCGATGGCAAAAACGTTTTCACGCTTTTCCATGTCCGCCCAGGCAACCACGTTGAAGGAGGCAGGCGCTGGTTCGGTGTCCCACATGGCTTCGATCGTCGCCAGTTTCATCTTCTGGTTCAGGTTGGCCTCATAACCGCTTTCATCTCCTAGAACCACAACGGACAGAGCCGATGCAAAGCCGAAGGCGGAGGCAATTGCCATGGACCGTTTGGCAATCGCGATATGGCGGCCCTTGAGCATGTACCAGGCGGAAATACCGAGCACGAACATGGACGCGGTAACATAGCCCGCAGACACGGTGTGCACGAATTTGGCCTGCGCCACAGGGTTAAACAGAACGTTGTAGAAGCTGATGACTTCCATCCGCATCGTGTCGGGGTTGAACGCGGCCCCGATCGGGTGCTGCATCCAGCCGTTGGCGATCAGAATCCACAGCGCGGACAAGTTCGTTCCGATTGCGACGGCCCAGGTGGCCGCCAGATGCTGACGCTTGGAAAGCCGGTCCCAACCGAAGAAGAACAACCCGACGAAGGTGGCTTCCAGAAAGAAGGCCATCAGACCTTCGATCGCCAGCGGTGCGCCGAAGACGTCGCCGACATACTGGCTGAAATAGGCCCAGTTCATGCCGAACTGGAACTCCATGGTCAGGCCGGTGGCAACACCCAGGACGAAGTTGATTCCAAACAGAGTGCCCCAGAACTTGACCATGCGTTTCCAGACCTCGCGGCCGGTCATCACATAGACTGTTTCCATGGTCGCCAACAGGATCGACAGGCCGATGGTCAAAGGCACAAACAGGAAGTGGTAGAGCGCTGTCATGGCAAATTGCAGCCGCGACAGGTCAACGACGTTCAGTTCCATCGTATTCCCCCTTTACGGACCGGAGACGGCCCGAGCATTTTCGCAGAAGCATCCAACGTTCTGTCGAACGGAAAAAACACTTCGGCACATCAGGACGATCGACCGGGTGATGCCCTGCCGGAGGGGACCGGGCCTTGTCGATCTTGATCGAAAACCCGATTATCGTCCCGATCCAGCGGCGGCAATCAACTACGCAATGAATGCGGATTACGGCCGCCAATCCCGTCAATGAACCGGCTTAGAAAACGAGTCTTCCTATGACCTGATCGTGGCCCAGTGCCACCGCAAGGTCAATGCGACAGAAAGGACGAAGCAACCACAAGCTGCGGAAAACCCAGCGGGAACTCATTGAAATTCGGAAAGAATTGTTTCCGGCGACGGATTGACGCCCCCGCGCGGCGCCGTGAGATCCAGCACGCGGTTGGCCCGCTCCAGTTCCTGGCGACGGTGCGCAATCATCAAGACGGCAGCATCTCCGCGATAGGACAGAAACCTGTCCAGAACGTCGCCAGCAGTTGCAGCGTCCAGTCCCTCGGTAATCTCGTCCAGAACAAACAGAACCGGCCGGGTCAGAAAGGCCCGGGCCAGGGCCAGACGCCTCTGCTCCCCGCCGGACAGGCCCAGCCCACCTTCGCCCAGAATGGTTTGCAGCCCTTCCGGATTTTCCGAAATGCGGTCGGCAAGTGCAGCCTGCTCAAGCGCACGCCAGAGATCCGCATCGCTGGCATCCGGGTTTGCAATACGCAGGTTTTCCGCAACTGTATCGTTGAAGAGATAGGCCTTCTGACCGATGACGGTAATCTTGCGGCGAAGCTCTGCGTCCGGGATCCGGCCGGTGTCAACACCGCCCAGAACAATCCGCCCCTGCCCCGGGCTTCTTAACCGGGCAGCCAATGCCGCAACCGTTGACTTGCCGCAACCGCTGCGACCTGCCAGTGCGAGAATTTCGCCCTGTGCGACGTAAAAGCTAAGCCCCTCCAGCACGCGTCTCGCCGCACCCGGATAGCCAAAACTGACGTCTTCAAAGGCAAGCACACCCGTAGCGGCGGTAACGGCTCTTTTTCCCGAGGCCCGGTCGCCCGCAGATCCAGCTTCAGCGCGATCCTTCATCAAGCCCATGACCCGGCCGGCAGCCAGCGCGACACGCGGCAATTTGGCAAGCCCTGGCAAGCTCATCGAGAAAATTTCCGGCAGTCCCATGACCACAAGTATGAGCCCAACCGCCAAAGCCGCCGTCAGCGTGCCGCGACCGACTTCCAGAAGGCAGACAAGAAGAATGGCCGCAAGAAACACCTGGCCAAGAAGCGTCGAGCCCGCTGTCAGTTTGCTGGTCCGGAGATCTTCGGCCTCCTGGGCTTCCGCAAGGCGACTTTCTGCGGCAAGAACCGTCTCGGCCGCAGCTTCCAGCCCGCCATAGATCGCCAAATCCCGTCGCCCCGCAGCCAGATCAGCTGCCCGAAGCCGCATGGCATCAAGCGCTGCATCCGTGCGGCGGGCGTTTTTGGTATCGGACCGGACGAAGGTCCAGACGGCCAGGCAGCCCCAGGCAGATATGAAAACCGCGCCAGTGACCAGCAGAAGCGGAGAGATGCTGCTCCAGATTAGAAGCAGCGAGACTGCGACGACGAGCGCCAACACCAGGGGAACAACCAGACGCAAATAAACGGTATCAAGGACGGCAATGTCGAGCGTCAGGCGGTTGAGCAGCAATCCGGATCTTCGCCCGTCGCTCGTCCGATGTGCCATGGACGCAAACAGCCTGTTCCTGAACCCTGTCAGAAAGCGAAACGTCGCATCATGGGTCAAGACGCGCTCGCCGTAACGGCCCGCCGTGCGGATAATCGCAAAGGCACGAATGAGAGCGCTTGGCGCGAAGATGTTGAGAAACGCACCGCTCAGTCCCGCGATGGCCGCCGCCGTGATGAACCAGCCGGAGACCCCGAGCAACAGGAGCCCCGCAGCCGCAGGCAGCAGGGCCACGAATATCCCGAGCCAGAAATGAAAACTGTCGTACCGGTGCTGGGTGCGGATGATGTGCCAGACAGACTTCACGCGAAGGCCCTCCCCCCAGCGACAGCGCCAAGAGACTTCAGATCGATCCGCCGCGAGGCAATTTGCCGAAGACCCTTGTCATGTGTGGCGATGATGGCGGTGCGCCCATTACAAAGTGTCCGCAGACCATTGATGACATCAGCAGCAGTTTCCTCATCGAGCGAGGCAGTCGGCTCGTCCGCCAGCAAGAGGACGGCATCCTTTCGCATTGCCGCCCGTGCCAGCGCAACCCGGCGGATCTCGCCAACCGAAAGGCCGAAACCATCTTCCCCCAAGGGTGTTTCAAGGCCACGCGGAAGTCGTTGAACCAACGTTTCAGCGCCGGCAAGTTGCAGCGCCTGCCACAGATCGTCTTCTGGTACCGCTGCAGGTGTTTCAACGGCCTTCAAGAGGTTTGCCCGCAGACTGCCGTGAAACAGCCTCGGTGACTGACCAAGCCAGATGACCTTTCGGCGAAGCACTGCGGCCAGCGCTGACGCAGGAACTTCCTCCACCAGGATTTCGCCGGAATCCGGTTCCTGAAATCCGAGAATTCCGTCAATCAAGGTGGTCTTGCCGCTGCCGCTTGGCCCTTCGAGCAGAAGCGTCTCGGCAGGTTCAATCGCCAGACTGAAATCCTTGAAGACGTCTCTTTGCTGATGGGAAATGCAGACAGACCTGAACTCTATTGCCGGCGGGCTCGAAAGCTGATGGGTGCCGGCTTTTTCGAATCCGTCCGCACCAATCGGACGCGGCCTGGGATTGTCTTCTGCCGGAAAAAGCGTCGCCAGTCTCTCCCGGGCGGCAAGTCCGCCTGCGCGGTCGTGATAGGCTGCTGCGTAGGCGCGTAAGGGCGCGAAGAACTCCGGTGCGAGCAGGAGAATGAAAAGGCCTTGTGCAAAAGTCAGAGGCCCGCCCCAGGTGCCAACCTGGATTTCCCCCAATAGCGAGAAACCGACATAGACTGCGCAAAAGGCAATGCCGAGTGCGGAAACCAGCTCCAGCACGGTCGAGGACAGGAACGCGATTTTCAGGACGCGCATGGTTCCGGTCCTGAAGCGTTCGCCCGCATCGCCGATTTGCTGCTGTGTTCGCTCGATCGCGCCGAACAGCGTCAGCGTTTCCAGTCCCTTGATCCTGTCGAGCAGGCTCCCGCTCAACCGCACCAGTTCCTCCTGCTGCCTCTCGCTCGCCGCCTTTGCGCGCAGACCGATCAGCGCCATGAAAACCGGAATGAGCGGCCCGCAGACAACCAGGATCAGCGCCCCCAGCCAACTGAACAAAGCAGTCGCTGCCACGATCCCAAGAGGCACAAGGCGCAAACGCAGCTTCTGCGGTTCGAAGTTCCGATAATAAGGTCCGAGCAGATCGACCTGTTCGGTGACGTGCGCGGCAAAGGCCCCGGAAGAGGGAAACTCTGCCGAGGGTGACCGCGTGGCCGCAACGGAGAGAAGATCGCCGCGTGCCCTGCTCTGGATCGCTCGGGCTGTCTGACGGGCAATCGTTTCCGCGCGATTTTGCAGAAACACTCTTAAAAGAGCGACAAGCGCTATGCCGGCGGCGGCCTGCAATGCCGCCGCGGTGAGATCGCTCTCGGCAACAAGGCTGTCGTCTGCAGCCAAAAACATCCCGGGAAGCGATCCAAGCGCCCAGGAAATCAATCCAGCTTGGGCGATCCACAATAGATCGGATACGGCTAGAAGCCGGCCGGCCCGCTTGAGGCGGCGGCTTTCTCCCTCGTCCGGCCAGCCGAAAGCAACCGCGGTTCTGTAGCCCTGCCCCACATCCTCAGCCACTTTCCCGATCTTTTCCCTTTTCGTTTTCATCGGGCGTTTAGTGTCGCTCTCCCATTTCAAATGCAAGGGACACATTGCCACGGCACATCCCGGTTTGCCATGTCGGAACCATACCTTTTCCGGCCATTTTATATTGCTGCACGAAAAGAACCGCAGCAGCTCACGCCAGTCCGGCGATCCAGGTACCAGGCGTTTGCCTGTCCTTGAGGCGGAGAACCGCTGTTTCAAAACAAAAGCGCTCCCGGCGGTGACCGGGAGCGCTTTGCCGAACGTGTGTTCGATTGCGTTTACTTCATCGTCGGAATGACGAACTCAGCGCCATCCTTCAGGCCTGACGGCCAGCGGGACGTCACGGTCTTGGTGCGGGTGTAGAACTTGAACCCGTCCGGACCATGCTGGTTGAGGTCGCCAAAGCCGGATTTCTTCCAGCCGCCAAAGGTGTGGTAGGCAAGCGGCACCGGGATCGGCACGTTGATGCCTACCATGCCGATGTTGATGCGGGATGCGAAGTCGCGGGCGGTGTCGCCGTCACGGGTGAAGATCGCGGTGCCGTTGCCGTATTCATGGCTGAGCGGCAGATCGAGCGCTTCTTCGTAGTTTTCCGCGCGAACCACGGACAGAACCGGACCGAAGATTTCGGTCTTGTAGATTTCCATGTCCTTGGTGACGTTGTCGAACAGGCAGCCACCCATGAAGAAGCCGTTCTCATAACCCTGCATGGAGAAGTTGCGGCCATCGACAACCAGCTTCGCGCCTTCCTTGACGCCCTGATCGACGAGACCCTTGACGCGGGCAAGAGCTTCCTTGGTCACCAGCGGACCGAAGTCGACATCGTTGCCAGCCGTGTACGGCCCGATCTTCAGTGCTTCCACCTTTGGCGCAAGCTTCTCGATCAGCGCGTTTGCGGTGCTTTCGCCAACCGGTACGGCAACGGAAACGGCCATGCAGCGCTCGCCAGCCGCGCCGTAACCGGCACCGATCAGAGCGTCGGCTGCCTGGTCGAGGTCGGCATCCGGCATGATGATCATGTGGTTCTTGGCACCGCCGAAGCACTGTGCACGTTTGCCGGACGCAGTTGCGCGGGCATAAACATACTGGGCAATCGGCGTGGAACCGACGAAGCCGACGGCCTGGATGGTTTCATCGTCCAGGATCGCATCCACCGCGCTCTTGTCGCCGTTGACAACGTTCAGGACACCTTCCGGCAGACCTGCCTCGATCATCAGTTCGGCCAGCATGATCGGGACGGACGGATCACGCTCGGACGGCTTCAGGATGAAGGCGTTGCCGCAAGCGATCGCCGGGCAGAATTTCCACATCGGGATCATGGCCGGGAAGTTGAATGGCGTGATACCGGCAACAACGCCAAGCGGCTGGCGCATGGAGTACATGTCGATGCCCGGGCCTGCACCTTCGGTGAATTCGCCCTTCAGCATATGCGGCGCACCGATGCAGAACTCGGCAACTTCCAGACCGCGGATAACGTCGCCCTTGGCATCCGGCAGTGTTTTGCCGTGTTCACGGGAAAGCGCTTCAGCCAGCTTGTCCATGTCGCGGTTCAGAAGATCGACGAACTTCATCATCACGCGGGCGCGGCGCTGCGGGTTGGTGGCAGCCCAGGCAGGCTGTGCGGCGGCAGCGTTGGCAATTGCCGCATCCATCTCGGCCTGGCTGGCCAGGGCGACCTGCGCCTCAACTTCACCGGTTGCCGGGTTAAAGACGTCTGCATAGCGGCCGGAGGTTCCCTCCACGTGTTTGCCGCCGATAAAATGACCGATCTTCCGCATGTCGCGTTTCTCCCAATATGTTCTGACACCAGCCAGAAAGGTTTTCTGGCCAATGTCCGAGGTGGCTTCCTTTTGACTTTTATTTTTGCCGCAAACAAGAACCAGAACTCCGGAACCGTTGTGCGTTTTTTAAAGTTATGCCAATAAAATCCAATCAGCGTTTCAAATGAACGATAGGTCCAACTGCCCTCAGTTGTCATCCCGGCATGAGCGCGGCAAAGAGCCCGCACCAAGCACCCCGTGAGCACATCTTCTGATTTTGGCGCTCATCCGGCTGGTAACAACCAGAGCAAGGCGATCATCACGGGAAGCAATCGGCATGAACTGGGACGACATCCGCATCTTTCTCGCAATCGCGCGAACGGGACAGATCCTGGCTGCGGCGCGCCGCCTCGGCCTAAATCACGCCACGGTCGCCCGCAGACTAACGAGCCTCGAGGACAGCGTCGGCACACGCCTGTTCGACAGGTCGACGTCCGGCTGTCTTCTGACCGAAGCCGGCAGCCGGTTTTTCGACAGGGCAGAACGGATCGAGGCGGAAGCGGTTGCGGCGGAAGCTGATCTTACAAACGACACGCCGGAAATTACGGGAACCGTGCGCATCGGCGCGCCCGACGGCTTCGGTGTCGCCTACCTCGCCCCACGCCTCGGCAAACTGACGGAAAGACATCCAGGTCTGACGGTGCAGCTCGTGCCCGTGCCGCGATCCTTTTCCCTGTCCCGCCGCGAGGCCGATATCGCCGTGACGATAGACCGGCCGGAAACCGGCCGGCTCGTCGCAGGCAAGCTTGTCGACTATTCCCTCGGCCTTTACGCCTCGAAAACCTATCTGGAACGCCGAGGCACACCAGCCATCGCAACCGATCTTACCGCCCACGATCTGATTGGATACGTGGAAGACCTGCTTTACTCGCCGTCGCTGAATTACGGCACCGAAATCCTGAAAGACTGGACCGCACGTTTTGAAATCGCCTCCGCACTCGGCCAGACCGAAGCCGTCCGCTCTGGCGCGGGCATTGGAATCCTCCACGATTTTATCGCGCGCGATGACAGCGGCCTTGTCGCCGTTTTGCCGGACATAAAGCTCCGCCGCGCCTACTGGATGGTCACACACGAAAGCTCGCGCCCGCTCCGTCATGTTGCGGCGGCACAAGACTTCCTGCGCGATCAGGTCGTGCGCGACAGAGCTATCTTCGGCTAGGCAAACCAGGCCGGAAAGCGGGCCCGCTACCGCCAGCGCTGCGTCGCCTCAATCCATTCCCTCGTGCGCGCTTCCGGATCGGCATTGCGCGTGATGTCAGTTGCGACGGCTGCGATATCCGCGCCGTTTTCGAACACACCAGGCAGACGCTCCGGGTTGAGGCCACCAATGGCCACCAGAGGAAGGCTGCCAATCTGTTGCCTCCAGCGGCCGATCTTTTCAACACCTTGCGGAGCCCATTTGAGCTCTTTCAGGATCGTCGGATAGACGGGCCCGAGCGCGACATAATCGGGCTCGGTAGAAAGAGCTGTTTGCAGTTCTTCGCCGTCGTGGGTCGACACACCAAGCTTCAAACCTGCCTTGCGAATGGCTGCAACGTCGGCCTCGGCAAGGTCTTCCTGACCAAGGTGGACAAAATCGCACCCCTCTTCGATTGCGAGCTGCCAATAGTCGTTGACGACAAGATGGCAACCGTGTTTCACGCAAACGCTTCTGGAAGCTGCGATTTCCTTGCGCAGGATATCATCGCTTGTGTCCTTGATCCGCAGTTGAACCAGTTTGATCCCAAGCGGCACCAGCCGTTCGATCCAGTCGGAACTGTCAACGATGGGATAAAAGGGATCGAGTTTCATTCAAACACCGCCATTCCGAGAACCGGGGTAGAAGGAACCGCCATGTCACGGGGTTCCAGGGGTTGGGCTTCATAGGCCAGTCGACCGGCCTCGATTGCCATCGCAAATGACCTTGCCATGGCGACAGGATCACCGGCCTTTGCGACAGCCGTATTCAACAGCACCGCATCGAAACCGAGTTCTAGAACAGCGGCCGCGTGAGACGGTCGGCCAAGGCCGGCATCCACGACAAGAGGAACACCGCTGAAATGACTGCGGTAAGCACGAAGGGCATCCGGATTGACCGGCCCCTTTGCGGAACCGATCGGCGCGCACCAGGGCATCAACACCTGGCAGCCCGCCTCAAGCAGCCGTTCACCGACGACAATATCGTCCGTCGTATAGGGAAACACCTTGAAGCCGTCATCGCTCAAGATGCGTGCCGCCTCCACAAGGCCGAAGACATCCGGCTGCAGGCTGTCGTGATGACCGATCACTTCCAGTTTGATCCAGTCGGTTCCAAAAAGGTCCCGCGCCATCCGCGCGGTCGTAACCGCTTCCTTCACCGAATGACATCCGGCAGTGTTGGGCAGCACCTTGACGTTCATTTCCCGGATCAGGTCCCAGAACCGGCCACCACTGCCACTTCCTGCCGTTTCACGCCGGAGAGACACGGTCAGAATGTCGGCACCCGATGCTTTCACCGCATCCGCCAGGATCTGAGGTGATGGATACTGCGCCGTCCCCAGCAGAAAACGCGATGCGACGGTTTCACCGTAAACCTCAAACATGCTCGTCAGCCTCCCTGCATTGGTGACAGGATCTCAATCCGGTCGCCCGCCTCAAGGACGCAAGCGCTCCGTTCTTCGGCGCACACGAGTTCGCCGTTGCGCGCCGTGGCCAGGAACTCATGGTCATAGGCCAGTTCATCCAGAAGGGCAGCCAGCGTCGCGCTGGCAACCTCCTGAGGTTCGCCGTTAATGGTTAGCTTCAAGGGTCTTCTCCTGAAGATGTTTCACGATCCTGTGTGCCGCCTCCATGGCAAAATGCGGAGCGAGCAGAAAGCCGTGCCGGTAAAAGCCGTTCATCGACAACGTGTTGCCGGAAAACGTGAGGCGAGGAAGATTGTCGGGATAGGCCGGACGCAGGCCCGCCCCGGTTTCGATGATCTTTGCCTCGGCAAATCCCGGGTGGAGACTGTAGGCGGCGTTGAGCAGCTCCATGGTCGACCGAACACTGACCGCTCCCCGATCGCCGCTTTCGATCATGGTCGCCCCGACCATGAAGACGCCGTTGTCACGAGGCACGACATAGACCGGGATGCGCGGGTGCAGAAAACGCACCGGCCGAGAAAGGGAGACATCCGGCGCGTGGAGGATCAGCATTTCACCGCGTACGGGCCGCAACTGCGTATCCTGCGAGGCCATGCCGGTACAATCGGCGACAAGATCGGTCGCCGCGGTGAATTGCTTCGCCTCGAATTTTATCCTGGCACCGCTTTCAGACAGCTTTGCCTGCAATGCCGTGAGGGCTTGCCGGGGATCGAGATGGGCTTCCCCGGCAAAATGGAGCCCCTTTGCAAATCGGCCTTCAAGGTCCGGCTCGAGTGCGCCCAGCGCATCAGCGTCGAGCCAGGTAAAGCCGCTGGTTCGAGAAACAAAGCGACTTAATTCGCCGGTATCGCGCGGCGCGGCAACAACCAGTGTGCCATTGTGCCGGACCTGCCCCGGCAGGACCTTGCTCCACCAGCCAATGGACGTTTGGCCGAGCCGCAGAACATCTTCCTCGGCACTTTCCCGCTCACACCAGGGCGCCAGCATGCCGCCTGCGAGCCAGGAGGCACTGGCGCTAAGCCCCTTGTGTTTTTCCAGCAGCTCGACCTGCACACCGCGCGAGACAAGCTCATATGCCAGAGCCAGACCGGCGACACCTGCCCCTTTGACACCAACCTTCATCCCGTCTCTCCTGCCAAGGAGGGCTTCAGTCGTTCGACATCGCGGAATGTCTTGTAGACCGCTTGCATTCAACGGATCTCCGCAAGGACCGGAAAAGGTCCCGCATTTCGGACATTCGGCTTGGAAAGGTGGCCGGGGTGGCGCATTGCAGTGGCAATTGCACTTGGCCGAGAACACCTTCCCTTCGCCAGCATGACCTGGATCAGGTTCGTCGGGTCCCTGCACTGCGCAAACGCGCCAGCAGTATCTCAGCCTCTTGTCGAGGCACCCCGGGTGAGCCCCTGTTGTGCCGCTCGTTAAGTGCGACTGTCAAGAGACAGGATAGATCTTCAGTCTCGTTCCTGACAGGCCGCCAGAAAGTCGTTGATCTCCGCAAGGGTCCGGAAACGATAGACAGTCAGATGCTCCGGGGGATCACAGTAGATGCGATCCAGCTTGGCTCTGGCCGAGTGTCTGGTTCGCCATATGAACCTCAGGAATTCAACGGTCTGCCAGTTGAACTGCTCCGGACAGCCTTCCGCCAGATCCGGCCGGCTCTGCCCGTGGTATTTCACCGACCGTTTCAGCACCCGAAAGATGCGGTGCAGGACCGGAACGTCGAGCCAGATGAAAGTGTCAGCACGTTCAACTCGCTCCGCATAGGTGCTTGAATGACCACCTTCGAAGATCCACGCCTCCTTCAGATGGACCTCATGCGTCATCCGGTCTTTCTCTTCCCGCGTCCGTTCGTTCCAACCGGAGCGGTAGTGGATCTTGTCCATATGGTAGACGGGTAGACCGGTTTTCCACCCAAGGGCGACGGCAAGCGTGCTTTTGCCCGAGCCCGGGCCGCCAACGATCATCACGCGTTTCATGTCGCACCAAACAAAAGCAAGGAAGGGCCGGTCGTTATACAGATTCCGCAGGGGATGAAAACCCGAAACAGACTGTTCAATGGACACTACAGCTTCTCGGTGCCTATCTAACCTGCAAGACGAACTATTCTGTGATGGAGAGGCAGATGAGCTGGTTGAATTGCCCCGATCCCGTGCCGGGAAATGCTGCAAGCTGTGACCCGATCGAAACGATCATCGTTCCGCGGACGTCCGATCTCGGTGGATTTTCGGTAAGGCGCGCTCTGCCGTCTGCCAGACGGCGGATGGTTGGTCCGTTCATCTTCTTCGACCAGATGGGACCGGCCGAGTTGCTGGTTGGCGGCGGCATCGACGTGCGCCCGCATCCCCATATCGGTCTGGCGACCGTAACCTATCTCTTTGAAGGCGAGATGTATCATCGTGACAGCCTCGGAACGGAGATCGCGATTGCACCCGGTGCCCTGAACTGGATGAGCGCGGGCAAGGGCATTGTGCATTCAGAACGTGAACGTCCGGAACGATTGCAGGAAAAGCGGCCCCTGTTCGGCCTACAGAGCTGGGTTGCCCTGCCCAAACATCTGGAAGAGACCGACCCGACCTTCCAGCATCACGGCACTGAGCAACAGCCGGAGTTTTCCGACAAGGGCGCTTCAGTCAAACTCATTGCCGGCGACCTTTATGGTCACAAGGCTCCCGTGAAGACAGCCTCCGATATGTTCTATGCGGATATCTCGCTGGAACCGGGAGCGAAGATCCCGCTGGATGCCGGGTGGGAAGAGCGCGGCCTTTACACCGTCTCGGGCCAGATCACCATCGCAGGCCAGAGTTTCGATCCGGCCCAGCTTCTGGTGTTCAAGCCGGGCGATCATCTGGTGATTGAAAACACCTCGCCCCTGCCCGCGCGTTTTGTGGTGCTTGGCGGAGAACCGATGGATGGTCGGCGTTATATCTGGTGGAACTTCGTGTCTTCATCAAAGGAACGCATCGAGCAGGCCAAGGAAGACTGGCGGCTCGGACGGTTCGATACGGTTCCCGGCGACGCGGAGGAATTCATTCCCCTGCCGGAGCGTTCGGGGCCTTGACGCTCCAGCCGCTTTCAAGAGGCGGCGCCTTTTCAAACCGGTCGGCGGGCCGGATCAGGTCCGGCTCGCCAAAGTCCAGAATGATATTGAGCCGCTGGCTTGCCAGCGGATCCCCCGTCAGCTTGGGATCTTCCGGCGCTACCGACATGCGCACACCCCTGTGGTTCGTTTCCAGTTGCCTGAAGCCGGAAACAGCCTCTCGGAAGACTTCCGGCACTGTCCAGCCGTAACGCAGGGCCAGGGCGTCAATCACCAGCCAGACCGCATCGAGCCCGATCTGCATCTGGCGCGGATCTTCCACCACCAGTTTCAGCCGCAGATAGTCGATGCGGTTTTCCGAAGGGCCGCGCAGCAGGAAGAAGAGTGTTGTCGAGCCATAGTCGACGCTCGGCGTGGTCAGGGGCACAAGATCGGAGGCACATTGCCAGCGGTCCGCACTGAAGGGCGCTCGGCGCCACCCGGGATTTCCGAGGCCCAGCGAGCGCAACTCGTCACACAGTTGATCTGGCCTACCCAGAAAGCTGCGCTTCAGTTCGGCCGCAAGTTCCGGCTCCGGGGCCAGCAGCACGTCCCTCGCTGGAGGCTGCAAGGACGATAGCGGGTCCGGCATCAGGGGTGATGAGACGACGCTGTCTTCCCCTCGCTGTTGAACAAGGTGCAGGAACAGCCCCCCAACGGCAAACCCTGCTGCCAGCAGTGCCAGCGTTCCCCAGATGTAATATGGCGTCACCTGAGCACGGCTCCTGGACCTGGCAACGCGTGGCGGCAGCCCGGGATTGTTGGGCTTGCCTCCGTCAGGCAGCGTTTCCCTGTCCGGCTCAGCCCAGCGCGGCCCTTTGGAACGCAGTCCGGGCCTTTGTCTGGATTGCCCGCCCCGACCCGTCCGGTCTGCCGACATTGCAGCCGATCCAAACAAATGCCTGAGCTTGTCTGCGAAACCCGCCATTCAGTCCCTTAACACCGCGATCCTTCACCGTCTGGTCGAAGGCTCGGGATATATCAAACCAATACCTTGAAAAGGCAACCGGATACCTGTCATCTAAGCGCCGCTTTCACGGCCGCGCTGTAAAACGATATGCTTGCGGCCGAACCAGACCCAAAGAGGCCCCGAATGCCCACCTTTCCAGACGATACGCCGGGGCTGCGCCGCGCGATTATCGAGACCGCCCGCGCCTTGCCGCGTCTCGGACTGACGAAAGGCACTTCTGGAAATGTCAGTGCACGCACCGAATCCGGTTTTTTGGTGACGCCGTCGGGTACTCCTTATGAAAATCTGACCGAAGACATGATCGTTCCGCTGGACTGGGACGGCGGCTATCGCGGTGAGACGCTGCCGTCTTCCGAATGGCGTATGCATCTCGACTTCTATCTGGCAAAACCTGACTGCGGCGCGGTGGTCCATTGTCACAGTCCGCGCGCAACTGCCCTGTCTTGCCACCGGCGATCTGTCCGAGGCGATGATCGCAGCCCTTGGAGACAGGAACGCCTGTCTGCTTGCGAACCACGGACAGATCGCCGGAGGCACAACATTGCGAAAGGCACTTTCGGTGGCAGAAGGCGTGGAAGATCTGGCGGATCAGTATTTGTCGGCTCTGACACTCGGCGACCCCGTGATACTGGACGCCGATGAAATGAGCGCAATCTTGAAAAAGTTCAAAACCTACGGGAAACAGACAAGCGAACTTGAAGACGGCCAGACGGCTGCCTTCGAACTGCCAAGACGGGTGGAGTGAAAATGCGGCTGGGAATTGACTGGGGTGGGACCAAGATCGAAATCATCGCTCTTTCCAACGAGGGCGAGGAATTGTTCCGGCAACGGGTCGACACACCCAGAGACGACTATGAAGGGTGTCTGGAGGCCGTCCGCTTTCTGGTAGAGGCAGCCGAGCAGGCAACCGGCCAGACGGGAACGCTCGGTCTCGGCATTCCAGGGTCGCTGTCGCCCAAGACAGGCCTCGTCAAGAACGCCAACTCCACCTGGATGAACGGCAAGCCCCTGGACAAGGACCTGCAAAGGGTCCTCGGCCGCCCGGTTCGCATCCAGAACGATGCCAACTGCCTTGCTGTCTCGGAAGCGACCGATGGTGCCGGCGCTGGAGCTCACATCGTACACGCCATCATCATCGGCACAGGCAGCGGTTCAGGCATTGCCATCGACGCAAAGGCTCACCTCGGCGCCAATGGCATCGGCGGTGAATGGGGCGCTATCACCGTTCCGTGGCTGAAGCCGGAGGAATATCCCGGCCCGGATAGCTGGATCGGCCACAAGGGTGCCATCGACCGCTGGTGCTCGGGAACCGGCTTCCAGCTCGATTACAAGGACAGGACCGGAACGCTGCTGAAGGGTCACGAGATCATGGCGCTGAAGCGCTCCGGCGATACGGTGGCAACCGCCGTCTATGAAGCCTATGTCAGCCGCCTTGCCCGTGCGCTTGCCATGTCTGCAAATCTTCTCGACCCGGATGTTTTCGTTCTGGGTGGCGGCATGTCGAATATCGATGAGCTTTATGCAGACCTTCCTGCGGCAATGGAGCCTTACATCTTCTCCGATACCTACGAAACACCGATCCGCAAGGCCATGCATGGCGACAGCTCGGGCGTGCGGGGAGCGGCCTGGCTCTGGGGGTAACGCCTTCCATGGGAGCCTGCTTGATAATTTGACCGATCCGGCTCTCCCCGTGAACCGCGCCGCGGGCATGGGCCTCATTCCAGGGCCGTGTCGGCTTACCGCAAACTTTTGAAACCGGTCCGGCTGTCCGCTGCCGGACCGGTCTTCAAGCTGCGGCATGTTCAGTTCGTCTTTTTGAGGCCGCTTGCGCGCCCTTTGCTGACGAGCACAATCCCTGCCCCAACAGCAGCAACAGCCGCCAGTTTCGGAAGGTTCGGAACTTCACCGAAGGCCAGATATCCGAGACCAAGGCCGATCACAGCAGCAACAGAGCCGATCTGGCTGAGATAAACCGGGCCGGCAGTGTGCTGCAGGCGAAAATAAAGCCCGTACTGGAATGCGAAGATGGCGATTTGCGCTATCAGCAGACCGGTCGCTTCTGCCGTCCAGGCAACCGGTGTGACCGGAATACCGGCGATCGCGGTGAAAAGCCCCAGCGCCAGGAACCCGACCAGCATCATGCCAAGGGCAAGATCGACCGGACGCGCGCCTGCAGGCCACTTCAGCGTGCGATAGATATTGCCGAAAGCCAGGAACACCGGGATCGACAAGGCCACCATCGCCCACCAGGATGCTTCGACGGAGAGCTGTCGCCCCGAGGCAGCCAGCAGCACACCACCGGCGAGACCGAACAGAACGCCGACCCCGCGCAATACCTGAAATTTTTCAATGCGCAACAAGACGGCGAAGCCATAGGTCAGAACCAGCGGAAAGGCGTAGCTCAGGGAGACGAAACCTGCGCCAACCTTCGGTGCAGAAACGACCGCAATCATGTTCGGGCCGATGAACAGAAGACCACTGATCAGCAGATAAAGGGCAAATTTCCCGCGGCTAACACTCGAACTCCCGACCCCGGCCATGCTTCCCCTGGCCTTGATCCTGGTGATGGCGAACAAACCCGCTGCACCGCCCAGGATGGACCATTGCAACAGCGCCAAAGGATGCCAGCCGGTCATCGGTGCAGCTTTTGCAATCACAGTCGAGATGGCAAGAAAGCCGCCGACAATCAATAACAGCACCAGGGGCTGATCCAACGGACTTCCGCGCCGGACGCCGGAAAGCGCTGCCTGTTGCTGAAGGGAGGCCGCACCTGCGGAGGCTCCCGGTCTGGTTGTGTCCGCCATCGGACTGTCCTTCCTCACTCATCTTCGGCCACACGATGCAGCCTCGTTTGGGGTACAGATAACTTATTTTATCTTGATTTCAAGATACTTGATGTAAAGATTCTTGATGGCGGTTGACACTCCCACTCAAACCCGACACTATTTGGAACGAAAAAACAGTCGATATGTCAGTTATTTATGCTTCCTCACACAGTCTCACGAAGCAGCGTTTCGTCTGGCATAAAATCATCTGGAGTTTCCGGCAATGACCACCCGGTCGAGTCACCCTTTGAAGCCATCCGATCACCTGTTCGGCGATCCGGAAGACTTGCTCATTGACCGTGCGGAGCGGGCGCGCAGGCAATGGCAAAAGGAAATACCCGAGATTGCAGAACAGCTTTCGCCAATGGTTCTGCTTGGGCGATTGAACGAAGCCGCGCAGGTGCTGGCGCGCGACTATCTTGCACCTGCCTATGCGGAAATCGGACTGAAGACGGGTGAGTTCGACGTTCTGGCAACGCTCGTGCGGTCAGGCCCGCCCTACAAGCTCACGCCGACGGAATTGTACCGGACAACGATGATGAGTTCGGGTGGCATGACGGCGCGTGTGGACAAGCTGGAAAAGGCAGGCCTCGTGGAGCGCTGCCCGCACCCGGACGACAGACGGGCGCTGAGTGTGTGCCTGACTGAAAAAGGATTGAAACTTATCAAGGATCAGATGCCCGACTACATCGAGACGCAGCAGAGGGCCGTCAGCGGATTAACTGAGGAAGAACAGCGGCACTTGTCGGATCTTCTGGAAAAGCTCATTCGCTCCGTCAACGATCCCCTGGGAAAATCCTGACCCGGCGAAGCGCCTGAACCGGACTGGTTTCACGTCCGGCGGCCACCGGAACGCGGCAAGGCTTGTGACTTGGCGTCACTGTGAACACGATCCGGATTGTTTTTCTCCACCGGATGTCCAATTCTTCGACCGAACAACACACCGGGACGACACATCATGCTCAAATGGGTTACGCGCTTTCTCGCCGTCCTGCTCTTCATTCTGCCGGCACAGGCCCAAGAAGAGCTGCAGATCCGCGATATTGAAAAAGGGACTGGCGAAGAAGCGAATGTCGGCGAAACGGTGGTGGTGCATTACACCGGCTGGCTGATGGATGGAACGAAGTTCGATTCCAGTGTCGACCGCGGCACTCCGTTTTCGTTCACACTTGGGGAACGGCGCGTTATTCCCGGCTGGGAAAAAGGCGTGGAGGGAATGCAGGTCGGCGGCAAACGCGAGCTGATCATTCCACCGGACATGGCTTACGGATCACAAGGCGCAGGTGGGGTCATTCCACCCGATGCCACCTTGAAATTCGAAATCGAACTGCTTGAGGTCAAGGCGAAGAAATTCTCGGATATCGACAATGGCACTCTCAAGGCAAAGCTCGCCTCGGGTGTCACTGTCATCGATATCCGGCGCCCTGATGAATGGAAGCAAACCGGTGTCATTCCAGGCAGTCACCTGGTCACGTTCTTCAACGACAGCGGCCAGGTGAACCCTGCCTTCGGTAGCGAGTTGCAGAAACTGATTTCCGGCCCATCCGATGAAGTCGTGTTTCTCTGTCAGACCGGTCGGCGCAGCCAGGCCCTGTCGGAGTATCTGGCCGGTCAGGCAGGCTTTACCAACGTCGTCAATGTCGAAAAGGGAATTGCCCACTGGATCGAAGATGGCGGCGAAGTCACCCAGGCAAGCCTGCCGGAGAATTGCTGGCTCTGCTGAGCGCCGTTGGCCCTCGAATTCCAGCCCGTCCGCCAGGCAGCTTCAAGCCGGAAAGTCTCATGAGCTAGCCACGTGACGCAGCAAGCCGCTGGTTCAATGCTCCAGCGGCGGCATGCGGTTCCAGGCGTCGAGCGCGGCGATCTTGTAAGCTTCAGCCAGCGTCGGGTAATTGAAGGTATTTTCCACGAAATACTCCAGCGTGCCGCGCAGATTGAGAACCGCCTGTCCGATGTGCACAAGTTCCGTCGCCCCTTCCCCGACGATGTGGCATCCCAGAAGCCGGCGCGTCTTGAGGGAAAAGATCATCTTCAGCATGCCGGTATCGAGCCCCATGATGTGGCCGCGCGACGTTTCCCGGAAACGGGCGACGCCGCATTCGTATGGAATACCGCGGTTCTTGATCTCTTCCTCGGTCATGCCGACAGTCGAAATTTCAGGCACCGCATAGATGCCATAGGGAAAATACTCCGGCGGATCGTAGGCTTTCTCGCCTAACGCGTGGCAGGCTGCTATGCGCCCCTGCTCCATCGACGTCGAGGCAAGGCTTGGAAAGCCGATGACATCGCCAGCCGCGAAGATGTGCGGCACGTCGGTCTGGAACGTCATCGGATCGACCTTCAGACGGCCGCGGTGATCGACTTCCAGTCCGCAACTTTGCAGGTTCAGGTTCGGCGTCGCTCCCATGCGCCCTGCCGCGAACAGAATGACGTTCGACCGGATGCAACGGCCGCCCTCCAGCGTGATTTCACAATCCGCGGGCCCGTGTTTTTCGATCTTCTCGACCTTCGCTCCGAACCGCAGCGCAATCCCCCGGTCACGCAGTTGGTGCGTGAAGTCCGCAACGAGTTCCTTGTCCAGAAAGTCGAGCATGGTATCGCGCGGCTCGACCAGCGTGACATGCACATCAAGCGCGGAGAAGATGGAAGCGTATTCGACCCCGATGACACCTGCCCCTATGACGGCGATCGACCGGGGCAGCTCGGTCAGCTCCAGGATCTCGTCACTGTCGAGAACGAATTCTCCGTCGAAAGGCACATAGCCGGGACGGAAGGGTTTGGTGCCAACGGCAATGATGAACTTGTCCGAGGTAATGTGATGAAGGTCCCCGGCATCCCCCTCCACCTCGATCTTGTGCGGTTCGATGAATTTCGCCTCGCCCCGGATCGTATCGACCTTGTTGCGGGCAAACTGATGTTCAAGAACCTCGACTTCATGATTGAGGGTGATGTGCAGGCGCGCACGCAGGTCCGCTGCCGTAAGGTCTTCCTTCACCCGGTACGAGCGGCCGTAAAAGCCGCGCTCACGCCACCCTGTCAGGTTCAACACGGTTTCACGCAGCGTCTTGGAAGGAATGGTGCCGGTGTGGACGGATACGCCGCCAACCCGTCGTCCGCGCTCCACCACCAGAACGTTATAGCCGAACTTTGCCGCCTGAATTGCCGCCCTGCGTCCGGCCGGCCCGCTGCCGATCACAACCAGTTGGTAGTGTTCCATATGCCCCTCACTGCCAGTTTTCTGTCAGCCTTTTGGCCTCCGTCCGGCCGGAGGCACCTTACAAAATCGCTGCACTGCAAAAACAGCATCTTGGCGTGAGGGTCAAGGAGGCAAGCGGAAAATGCAGGCATACCGGAAGCTTTGGTGGATACGCGCTGGTGATTGCAACTTGTAACAATGGTGCAAGACAAACGCTGCAACTCGTCTGTATACTGATCGTCTATGAGATTCTCAGTCGTTGCACCTCCATGCATCGTCTTATGGCACGGTCTTTTACAAAGCCAATGTTTGAGATCGCTACGTTAAACTGAGACACCCGCCCGACAGCCAGGAGTGAACTGGTATCCAAACACAGAAAGGATCGGCCACCGAGATGGGTTCTTCGACTTCACGGACAGCTTGCCAGGCAAAGGCGTTGCTTGCGAGGCTTTCCTTGAGTTTGCCCGTTGCGCTTGTAACTTGCAGCTCGCCCCTGTTATTGGCGACCGGGGCCGCAAATGCAGACCAGTCCGCGAAATGCGCGTTGAGCGAAGACATCGTCATTGCGGTGGAAGATTCCTTTTTTCCTTACGCTGGCCTCTACCAGGAAGAGCTTCGCGGATTTGCCGTGGACCTGGTCAACGCGGCTTTCAGCGCAGAAGGTTGCTCCGTCACTCTCAATGTCATGCCCTATAACAGATGCGTTCGGGAAGTGACCCAGGGCCGGCAGCTCGGATGCTTCAACACCACCGGGTCGGATGAAAACCGGCGGAACTACATTTTCCATCAGACACCGCTTTTTTATGGAAAGGTTCTGATCTACAGCCACCCCGAAAACACGACGGAATTTCATCCCGACTTCTTCAAGAACAAGACCTTTTCTGTGGTCAGGGGGTACACCTATACCGACGCCTTCGACGCAGATGAGACGATTATGAAGGTGGAAGTGGATTCAGATCTGCAAACGCTCGCGCTGACGGCGAAGGGACGCACGGACTACGCCGTGGTTTACGAGAAGGTCGCCGCGTTTCACATCAGCAACAGCCAGAACTTCATCTCCCCGCCGCCGGTAGCCATTCATGAGCTCGCCAGGCTCGGTCTCTTCGTGTCTTTTTCAAAGAACACACCCGAGCGGTCGCAATCGGTGGCCGCGCTCCTCGACCGCGGGCTGAACGCCATACGCGAAGATGGAACCTATCACAGGATCGAAGCAACCTGGGACGAGTGGCTGCAGCACGGATTGAAAGACGGACAACCAGCCCCGCACTGGAAAAGCGGACAGAACGCACGGTAAGCTTTTTTCGTTGCCATACAGATCCGTATAATCTATCCCTCATGCCATGAACATGAACCTGAAAGCAGCTTGGTGGTGGCGCGGCGCGATATAGGCGGCCAGCGATCAGTCATGCTCTGAAGGGATCGAGTATCCAACCAAGGCCGCCGCGGGACACCGCTGGCGGCCTTGGTTCTTTATAAGGCCGTCGCAAAGGCAGCCACCAGAACGGGACCAGAAACATGCCGGTGCTGGCAGACCAGACCTATGAAACCGACTGCGGGATAACCATCCTGCGCACATCGCGCCCTTCCGACTACGAAACCGGAACGTCTGAGTGGATCGACCGGCTGGATGCCGAACTGGGTGCGGTGCTTTCCTCCTCCTATGAATATCCCGGCCGTTATACGCGCTGGGACATGGCGCTGGTAAACCCGCCTCTGGTGCTGGAAGCCAAAGACAGACATGTCGAAATCCGTGCGTTGAACGATCGTGGCGGTTTGTTGCTGCCGGCGATTGCAGACGTGTTGAAAAAATGCGCCGATGTGGAAACCTTCGAAGCCGACGCCGCCAGGATCGACCTGACGGTCAAGCGGCCCGAGCGGTTGTTCAACGAGGAAGAACGCTCACGCCAGCCGTCGACCTTCTCGATTATTCGCGCCCTGAAGGACATGTTTGCCTGCGGCGATGACCAGCTCGGCCTCTATGGTGCTTTCGGCTATGATGTTGCCTTTCAGTTCGAACCTATCGAGCAGAAGCTCGACCGGCCGAACGACCAGCGCGACGTCGTGCTGTTTCTGCCTGACGAAATTCTGATCGTCGATCACCACGGCAAGCGCGCTTACGTTCTGGAATATGATTTTGTTGTTGGCGGCCGGACCACGAAAGGCATGGAGCGGACAGGGTCCAGTCAACAGTATACCCCGGCGAACCGGGATCCGGGCCGCGGCGATCATGAGCCCGGCGAATATGCAAAGCTTGTCGAGAAGGCCAAGGACTATTTCCGCCGGGGCGACCTGTTCGAGACCGTGCCGGGCCAGACCTTCTACGAGCCATGCGCCAATCCTCCGTCAGCCGTTTCGCGGCGCCTCGCCCAGATCAACCCTTCCCCCTATTCTTTCTTCTTCAATCTCGGCAATCAGGAATATCTCGTCGGCGCTTCGCCGGAAATGTATGTGCGGGTAACCGGTGGTCGCCGGGTGGAAACCTGCCCGATTTCCGGCACGATCCGGCGTGGCAAGAACGCGATTGAAGACGAAGCGCAGATCCGCAAGCTTTTGAATTCGGCCAAGGACGAAGCGGAACTGACCATGTGTTCGGATGTCGACCGGAACGACAAGAGCCGCGTCTGTGTGCCCGGTTCGGTCCGCGTTATCGGGCGCCGGCAGATCGAGATGTATTCCCGGTTGATCCATACGGTGGACCACATCGAGGGCATCCTGCGTGAGGACATGGACGCACTGGACGCATTCCTGTCGCACACATGGGCGGTCACCGTGACCGGCGCGCCCAAACGCTGGGCGATGCAGTTCATCGAGGACCATGAAAAATCTCCCCGTGCCTGGTATGGCGGCGCCATTGGAGCAGTGCTCTTCAATGGCGACATGAACACCGGTCTGACATTGCGCACCGTCCGCATCAAGGACGGCATGGCCCAGATCCGTGCTGGCGCAACCCTGCTCTACGACAGTGTTCCGGAAGACGAAGAAGCCGAAACCGAACTGAAGGCGGAAGCCATGCGGGCTGCCGTTCGCGAGGCTGGTCTTGCGGTAAAAGCACAGGAAAAACGCGAGGACCACAAACCTGGCCGAGGCCTCAAGATCCTGCTGGTCGACCACGAAGACAGTTTCGTGCATACGCTCGCCAACTACTTCCGCCAGACCGGCGCCGAGGTTGTCACCTATCGGACACCCGTGGCGGACCATGTGTTCCACGACGTCAATCCGGATCTGGTGGTGCTGTCACCGGGCCCGGGCAACCCCAAGGACTTCGACTGCGCTGCCACCATCGGACGGGCGCGGGCGCGGGCCCTGCCTATCTTCGGTGTCTGCCTCGGGCTGCAGGCGCTTTCCGAATACTTCGGTGCGGAGCTTGGCCAGCTCGACATACCGATGCATGGCAAACCCTCGCCAATTTCCGTTTCAGGAAATTCCATCCTGTTTGAAGGCCTCAACGCGCCCGTGATCGTCGGCCGTTACCATTCGCTTCATGCGAAGCGGGACACCGTACCGGTGGACATTCGCATTACGGCGGAAACCGAGGACGGTATCGTGATGGCGATCGAACACAAAAAGGAAGCAATTGCCGCGGTGCAATTCCACCCGGAATCGATCATGTCGCTGGATCAGGACGCGGGCCACAAGATTATCGAAAACGTGGTCAGCCGTCTTGTCTCGGCAAAAATCCAGCAGGCCACAGCAGCCTCCTGAGCGGTGAACGGCGGGCAAACTCCGCCATTCCTGGACGTTGAATTTCCGGACGGCGCCACTGATGGCGCCGTTTCATTTTTCCCAATCAATGTCTTGTTTTTCAACAGGATTTCCCCACGCGTGCGCGATGGTAAACTCCCTGTTTTGTTCCTGATTTTTTGCGAGTTCGCGCTGAAAATTTCGTGACCAAAAAATCCGGAACCAATCCGAACGTCCTCGCATTTTCTCCCCGAATGCCACGACGGCACAGACCGAACTTCAGGGTCTCGCCGGTGTCATTGTCAGATAACGCAAAGGAGAAAACCAATGCTTACCCTTAAGAAGACGATTGTTCCCCTCATGAGTGCATTCATCGCCTCCACGGCAATGGTTGGCTTCGCCCAGGCGGACGATCCGTGCGGTAGCGACGGCAGCGGTGACAAGCCGATTACTGAATGTCCCGGTGCAAATGTCGAAGCTGCAGTAGAAGCTCCGGTTGATGGCACCAAGGACATGGTTGGCGACCTTGACGGCGACAAGCCGCTGACGGCTGAACAACAGGTCACGGGCGATGCTGAAAACCATGCCTCGACCAAGATGGACCTTGACGGCAACCAGGCAACCAACCAGCCGCTTATGGACACCACCGACGGTAACGACTCCTAAGCGAGCGGTGAAAAACAGTCGCGCCTTTCAGGCGCGGCTTTTTTTGCCTTAGTGACGCTCCAGCCGCTCGCACTCCTCCCCAATTTTCTAACGAACTCTCCCGCACTCTAAGGCGAAGCTGACTCTGATATATCTTGGATATTTCTTTTGCATATTCTGTTTTCAAGTCTGGGCATATCAGCCGATGATGCCTTTTGGATTTATCGAATTATCAAGGCTGCCGACAACACACGGATGATGCGAGACGCCGCCAGGGACATAAAATCGGCCGCAGCGCGCCTCGCAGTCGTTGCCGAAGCGGGCGGTAAGTCTGCGATATTCTTCCCGACATGATCCGAATGGTGAGCGCCATCGGCAAGGCCGACACCACCCCAGCGCCAGTCGACACCCATCAAGTGGTCGAGCGCCTTAAACAACTCAGCAACTGAAAATAAATATTACGCAACGTCAATTCTCACCGGAAATTGATTGTCAGCACCTTTCGTTCGTAAGCTTTGGCGTGTGTTGAAGACTGCGTGACCAGAAGAAAGTTGATTAACGGATTACAACAGAGTTCTATGGATATACGCAGGCAAATTTATTCGCCCTTCATTGTTGGAAAGTAAAACGCTATTCCTGTCAATACAGGTTTTAGGGAGACATAATGGCCGGAAGTGCACCAGAGGCCAGGACACGAAGCCCCTCGTTGCGGGGTATCGCACGGCGCTTCATGATGGTGGCCGGGTTTCTGATGGTGCCGTTATGCGGGCCTTTGGCCGCTGACGAAGGCGTATCGCTGAAAAACCATATTCTCGGTCTTGGAACCTGCCCGCCCTGGAACCCCCAATCGGTCGAGATCTGCCGTTACAGTGTCGACAAGGTCATGACGACGCTGGCCCCAAGACTGGACGTGGGACCGGAGCGGCAACACATGCTTGTCAACGAGGGCGCGAGCGCGGCTGCGCTCAAACTCAAGGCAACAGAACTGGCCAACAAGCTCGGCAGTAAAGACCGGCTGATCATCTATGCCAATTTGCCGTTGGGGGTAGTTGACCCGACCGACAGCGATGGTGCGACCACCTACGCCCTGGAACTTTGGGCAAATGCCAAACCCGAAACGACGCTCCAGGCAATCGGAGACGGCACCTGGATGTCCGCCTCTGCTTTTGCGGCCCTTATCCATGCCATCCCTGCCGGCGAGGTCATTGTCATTCTGGATACCAACAACCCTCAGGCACTCGACCTTGGCCTTCTGGAACATCATTCGGTCGACGACAAGAACAGACCGGAAGCCCTGGTGGTTTCTTCCGGCCCGGGTCAGGCGGCCAATTATTCCGCAGACCGCACGATCTCGCTGTTCGCAAAGCATCTCGCAGCGGCGCTGCACTCCGATGAAGGAACGTTGCAGGACGTCATGAGCACGGCCGTAAACGGAACGCGGCAAGCGGCTATCCCCATCTGTGCGGAATTGAACGAAAAGCGCGGCGAGACAACCGATCCGCACCCCGATTGTACGCAGGTGCCGGAAATCCATGATCCTGCTGCGTTGCTGAGCCAGACCTTGCTGCTTCCACTGACCGAATCCGGTGTGAACTGAATTCTCCGGTCAACTCGCCAAAGTCGTCTGATGGGCAGCATCGAAGGTCTGCTGCCCACCGAAATTCAATCGGTCCAGCGCCTCGCTCACGTCCTTTGAAATCATTTGCACACGTTTGGCTGCCGGTGCAGGCATGCCGATCAGATAGCCCTGGGCCTCGTGACATCCGCGCTGTGCCACCAGGCAGAGCTTCTCGGTGTCCTCCACCCCTTCCGCAACGACGCGCATCTTGAGGGCCTTGCCGAGCCTGACCACCGTTTCGATGATTGCGAGCGAGCCGTAATTGTGCTGCGCCTCTGAAACGAAGGACCGGTCGATCTTGATGCAATCGAAAGGAAAGCGGCTCAGATAGCTCAGCGACGAATAGCCAACACCGAAGTCGTCCAGGGCAATCTTTACCCCGATTTCCTTAAGACGTTTCAGCACGGCCAATGCCCGGGCATCATCCTCGATGAGCGTGTTTTCCGTGATTTCCAATTCAATCCGCTCTGCCGGAACGCCGGACGTCTCGATCGCTCTGCGCACATCATCGACGAAATCCCGATCCCGGAACTGGACGGGGCTGACATTGATGCTGATGCTGGCGCTGGTGATCGTCTTCGCGGCTATCCGCAAAGCTTCGGCCAGGACATACTTCCCGATCGGTACGATCTGACCGGAGGTTTCCGCGACCGAAATAAACTCGCCCGGACTGACAAGGCCACGGTCCGGATGGTTCCAGCGGATCAGCGCCTCGTAGCTGACGATCCGCGCGGTGGCCAGACACATGCGCGGCTGGAAAAACAGTTCGAATTCGCCTTCGGAAAGCGCCGTATTCATATCCTTTTCCAACGCCCTGCGTTGGCGGACTTCATCGCCCATACCGGGTAGGAAGACACAATAGGTGTGCCGTCCACCATTCTTGGCGTTGTAGAGCGCGATATCAGCGTTGGAAATGACCTGGTCCTCGGCGTCATAACCGGTCATCAGCGCAACGCCGATACTGGCACCCGGCTTGAGAATGAGCCCGTGACCGCAATCTATCGGTTCAGACAGAGACTTGACCAGACGCATGGCCATATCCTCAGCCTGATTGGCGAACTGAACGCCGTTCTGGATGATCGCGAATTCGTCGCCGCCAAGGCGTGACACGGTATCGCCATGCCGGCACGCCTGGCGCAAGCGATCGGCCGTGACCCTGATGACGACATCGCCAACCGGATGGCCGTGAAGATCGTTGATATCCTTGAAGCGGTCCAGATCAATGATCAGCAGGGCGGCGGAGAGCCCGTGCTGTTTGCATTTGCCTATGGCTTTTTTCAGCTCCGCGTTGAAGACGGCGCGATTGGGAAGATCCGTCAGAGGGTCGTGTTGCGCCAGATGCAGGATCTGGGCTTCGGCTTTTTTCCGCTCCCGCAGATCGACCAGGGCAGACACGCGGGTCGGAACGCCGCGATAGGAAATCACCCGGGTGCGGATTTCGACCGGTACCCGCTCGCCGGAACGGTTGATCAGAGTGACCTCACGCGGCTCCTTCTCGGCCTTGACCAGATGGTCTTCAAGCGTGCCTGCCAGTTCGTTGTCGACAAACTCGTAAAGGCCGCGCATCTCCAGCTCATCGATCTGATAGCCGATAAGATCCTCGAAGGTCTTGTTGCCATCCAGAATGCGGCCGTCGACCGAGATAACGATGGCATCGAAGGTTGCATTGGCCAGGGCTGAAAGACGTTCGGCCTCTTCGCGCGTGCGTTTGGCGTCGGCTGCGCGGTTGTGAGCCTGCTCCTCGTTCTGAACAGTGTCCATGAGCGCGTTGAAGAGACGGGTCAAACGTTCTGAATCATCACCCTTGGCAACTTCCAGTCTCATGGAAAGGTCGGCCTTGCCGGCAATCAAGCGGTCGAGAGCGTCTTCCACATGGCCGATACCGAGCCTGGTGCCATGTTCGGCTTCGTTAAGACCCAGATCTTCACTGGCGGCATCAAGCCGGATCGGCTGCAGCCTGTTCAGCACGGACAGCACGACCCAACCGGCCCCGAAACTCCAGACAAAGCAAGCGAGCGCACCGGTGAGCTGGACCAGGAATTGCGGCAGATGAGCCCCAAGAGGCAACTCTTCCGCCGGAGCGAGCAACGCAAGCCCCAGCGTGCCGGCAACACCTGCAAATCCATGAACGCTTATCGCGCCGACAGGATCGTCTATCTTCAGAGTGCGTTCCAGAAAGACCGCTCCGAAGATGGCAATGGCACCGCCGGCAGCGCCAATAAAAAGCGCGCCAACAGGGGTCAGCACATGGCAGCCTGCAGTCACCGCGACAAGGCCTCCCAACAGGCCCGAAATCGAGTTTTCCGGCAGAATGACCTTGTCCCTCTGGCGCCCCAGAAAATACCCGGCTCCCGTGCCCGCGGCGGCGGCAATCACGGTGTTGGCCAGTATCATCGGCACATGCCAGGACGCTGCCAGCGTGGACCCGCCGTTGAAGCCCAGCCAGCCGACAAACAGGATCAACGCCCCGGAAGTTGCCAGAACCGAGCTGTGGCCCTGGATACGATAGGCGCGTCCGTCCGCCCCGAACCGGCCGGATCTCGGCCCCAGGATCACGCAGGCGGCAAGAGCGATCCATGCGCCGGTGCCATGCACCACCGTCGACCCTGCAAAGTCGACAAACCCGATATTGGCAAGCATAGCCTTTGCATCGGAAAACAGGGCTCCGCCCCAGGCCCAGTGGGCAAAGATCGGGTAAATGAGACCAGCGGTCAGCACTGAACACCAGATGTAGGCCGACAGACGCATGCGTTCGGCCACCGCCCCGGAAATGATTGTTGCCGCTGTCCCGCAGAACATGACCTGGAATGCAAAGATGGTCAGGCCCCATGGATCAAGGTCCGAGAGACCGAACAGCCGAGGATCGAACCCAGCAAACCAGCTTCCGCCGGCACCGAAGGCGAGCGAAAAACCGAACACGGCAAAAATCAGAACGGAAACAGCGAGGTCGAGGAGGTTTTTCTGGGCAACGTTGATGGAGTTCTTGGACCGGACCAGGCCTGCCTCAAGCAACATGAACCCAACCTGCATCAGCAGCACCAGTCCGGCTGCGAACAGCACCCAGACCATATCGAGGCTCTTCTGAAACGAAGCCAGGTCGATTGCCTGCGCCGCCATTGCCGGCCCAGTCATCAGAATACCGGCACCGCAAAAAACGGATCTTATGTATGCCGCCCGGCTCATGATGTATTTGCCCCGCTTTTCGAAAACAAAGGCATGATTTCGCCGAGAGGTTAATTCTGTATTGCTAATTTTGTCATGTAATTTTACGAAAAAAGGATGCTCATTTCTTCAGCAACCGATGGCAATCAACCCACAATTCAATTCTGAACTCAAACAATTGTAATCATTTAATAAATCGAGCCCATCCGGCTGAAACACACCCAGACAGCAACCTTCTTCCCTAAGGGAACAATGCTCAAAATTGAAGCAACTAACAATCTGTAAAATCAGCGAAAATTCGGCCAAACCCGGCAGTTATCCGGCCATCGTGCCGTCGAGCAACGGCATGATGGGTAAAACCGATTTTCCTGTGCTAGCCGGAAGATGCGTCCGTCAGCGCGCAGGACTGTCCGCGAATTGGCTCACCGACACCTGCAATTGCAGCTTCCGCTCGCCGGATCGCCAGTTCCCCCATCACCCGGGACGTCAGCCAGGCCCAGTCTTCCGGATTTACTCTCTGCTCACTTGTCACTCTGACCGGAGACATCGCCCGGATGCCTTGATCCTGAACATCGGCAATCGCGAAGCGGAAAGCATAATTCGGGGTCATGCCCATGCGCAGGTCAGAGATGACGATCTTGTCGTTCTCCTGTTCAGCCCGGTAATAGCCGCGACTGAACCACTGCAATTTCCGGAAGGCCTCCGTCTCTTCAACACAGGCAACGAGTTCCGGGTGCCTCGGATGGGGGTAGATTTCGGGAGCCTTTACGCCGTCCAGAAGAGAGATGTAGAGATTGTCGTATCGACCTTCCTGAAGACCGATGACCTTCCAGAGAAGAATGTTGAACGGTGCGGCAATCGCAAAGACCTCGTCCGGAACAATGCCTTCCTGCCTGAAAATTTCACGCGCCTGCTGCTCGACATGACGCTGAAGAACGACACTCAGGCCCAGATAACCTGTCGAAACGGCGAGTACCGCCACAGTGAAGGTCTGAAGACGCCGCGTCCATGTTCCCTTAAACAGGGCCCATATCACGACGGCCAGAAGAGGCAAGGTGTAGAGCGGATCAATGATGAAAACCGATCCGACGCCCACTGGGTCTGGATAAAAGGGCCAGAACAGACGTGTGCCGTAGACAGTCATCGCATCGATGCCGGCATGGGTCGCGAGACACAAAAAGACAGTCAGCCAGGTCAGCCAGCGACAATCCCTCAAGCCTTTGAACAGCCTTACCAGCCCCTCGCCCAGCAGCGGCGCTGCAAATGCATGCACGAAGACCGAATGCGTCCAGCCGCGATGGAAGACGAAGCTGTCGACCGGGTCGTCATAGGGGATCAGGACATCAAGATCCGGCAAAGTTCCGAGCACTCCGCCGACAAGGGCTGCCTTTCTGGGGCCAAGCTTTTTGCCGAGGAGCGCCGTAGAGACGGCGGCGCCGAGAACGAACTGGGTAAGAGAATCCATATAATGCCTTGGTCCTGAACCGGAAGGTAAGCGGGTTATGTGCGGCGGAGGTCACCGGTTGGCAAGGGTTCGGACCGAATTGATTGCCTGAATGCCCATCAGCCTTCACCGGACGCTGGCAATCTTCCCCTCCCGCCATCGCGATAAAAAGAACGCCCCGCGTCCTTTCGGGCGCGGGGCGTTGCAGTGTCTCTTATCGAAGCGTCAGACTGCCTGGCGGTCAGTCGACCACCCGGAAGGCCCCTTTGGAGGCACTGGTGGTCAGCTTCGCATAGGCGCGCAGGGCCGTTGAAACCTTGCGCTTGCGGACTTCGACCGGTTTCCAGGCCTGATCGCCCTTTGCTTCCATTGCGGCGCGGCGCTCGGCAAAGACTGAATCCGGCAGGTCCACTTTCAGAACGCGGTTTGGAATATCGATCACGATAGGATCGCCTTCCTCAACCAGCCCGATAGCGCCGCCTTCGGCAGCTTCCGGCGAAATGTGGCCAATGGAGAGGCCCGACGAACCACCCGAGAAACGGCCATCGGTGATCAGCGCACAGGCTTTGCCGAGGCCCTTGGATTTCAGGTAGCTGGTGGGATAGAGCATTTCCTGCATGCCCGGACCGCCACGCGGACCTTCGTACCGGATCAGCACCACATCGCCTTCCTTGACCTTGTTGGTCAGGATCGCCGAGACGGCACTGTCCTGGCTTTCGAAGATACGCGCCGGGCCGGAGAATTTCAGAATGCTCTCGTCGACGCCGGCGGTTTTCACCACGCAGCCATCTTCGGCGATATTGCCGTACAGCACGGCGAGACCGCCGTCCTTGCTGTAGGCATGTTCCGCCTCTCGGATGACACCGGTCTTGCGGTCAAGGTCCAGATCGTCCCAGCGGCGCTCCTGGCTGAAGGCAACCTGTGTCGGCACACCGCCCGGAGCCGCACTGAAGAACTTGTGCACGCTCTCCGAGTTCGTCTGGCGGATATCCCAACGCGAGAGTGCTTCCTTCATCGTGGCCGAATGAACTGTCGGAAGATCGGTATGGAGCAGCCCTGCCCGGTCAAGTTCGCCGAGGATGCCCATAATGCCGCCTGCCCGGTGAACATCTTCCATGTGGATGTTCTCGACCGCAGGAGCGACCTTGCAGAGCACCGGCACCTTCTTCGACAGGCGGTCGATGTCATCGATGGTGAAGCCGATTTCGCCTTCGTGAGATGCGGCCAGAAGGTGCAGGATGGTATTGGTGGATCCACCCATGGAGATGTCGAGGCTCATGGCGTTCTCGAACGCCTTGAAGTTTGCGATGTTGCGCGGCAGAACGCTTTCGTCGTCCTGTTCATAGTAGCGTTTCGCAAGGTCAACGATCAGGTGGCCGGCTTCAACGAACAGCCGTTCCCGATCCGCATGGGTTGCCAGGGTCGAGCCGTTGCCCGGCAAGGCAAGGCCAAGGGCTTCCGTCAGGCAGTTCATGGAGTTGGCCGTGAACATGCCCGAGCAGGACCCGCAAGTCGGACAGGCGTTCTGCTCCATCGTCAGAACGTCGGCGTCGGACATCCGGTCGTCGGCAGCGGCGATCATCGCGTCAATCAGATCGACCGATTTGGCAACGCCGTTTTCCAGTACCACCTTGCCCGCTTCCATCGGACCGCCGGACACGAACACCACCGGAATATTGAGCCGCATGGCGGCATTCAGCATGCCTGGTGTGATCTTGTCGCAGTTGGAAATGCAGACGAGCGCATCCGCGCAATGGCCATTGACCATATATTCGACGGCATCGGAAATCACTTCGCGCGACGGCAGAGAATACAGCATGCCGTCGTGGCCCATGGCGATACCGTCATCCACCGCGATGGTGTTGAATTCCTTCGCGACGCCGCCAGCCTTTTCCACTTCGCGGGCAACCAGTTGGCCGAGATCCTTCAGATGGACGTGCCCAGGCACAAACTGCGTGAAGGAGTTGGCAATCGCGATGATCGGCTTGCCGAAATCATCGTCCTTCATGCCGGTCGCGCGCCAAAGGCCGCGTGCACCGGCCATGTTGCGGCCGTGGGTGGATGTTCTGGAACGATACGGGGGCAATGTCGTTTCTCCCTACATGTGCAGGCCTTTGTCCCTCCGGCACGATGTGCTGCCGCAGTGGATCAGGTTTCCGCGCCCGATTTAGCTCTGATATGGGTTTGACAGGTTTTTTTGCCAAACGAAAGGCCGGATTGGGAAAAAAGAGTACGCTCCGGTACGGTTGATACTCGCCTTCCTCGCCGGCTCAGAAATCACACCGCATCATTGCCTGCGAGTTGCCCCTTGGGGACCATCCGCCCCCGATCGAATGCCCTAGCAAATGTTGCCGCAGCAATCTGATTTCTGGCAAGCCCCTGTTCGAATACGCGCCAAACAGAGCCCTGCAACGCGTAGAGGACATGAAAAAAAGAAAGCCGGTGCAGACCCAAGGCCTGCACCGGCTATCCTTCAGACCGCCCCGGATTGGGGGGATGTCGGACGGCCTGAAATCCGCAGGATTACTCCGCTGCGACCGAAGTTTCGGCCAGCGCCGGATAATCCGTGTAGCCTTTTTCAGCGCCGCCATAGAGCGTATCGGCGTCGAGCTTGTTCAGCGGGGCGTCTTTCTCCAACCGGTCAACAAGATCCGGATTGGCAATGAAGGGGCGCCCGAATGCGACAAGATCGACTTTGCCCGTTTCCACCGCCTCGATTGCCATGGAACGGTCGTAGCCATTGTTGCCCATGTGTGCGCCGTCGAAGAGTGCATAGAGTGCGGACAAGTCACCGCCTTCCGGAATGTCGCGCGGACCACCGGTCTGGCCTTCGACCAGATGCAGATAGGCAAGGCCGTAGCCGTTGAGCAGTTTGATCGCGTGCGAGAAAGTCGCCTGCGGATTGCTGTCGGAAGCGTCGTTGGCGTGGGAGAACGGGCTCAGCCGGACACCGACGCGGTCACCGCCCCAGACATCAACAACCGCATCCATGACTTCCTTGAGGAAACGGGACCGGTTTTCGATGGATCCGCCGTAGGCATCGTCACGCTTGTTGGAGCCATCACGCAGGAATTGGTCGATCAGATAGCCATTGGCGGCATGAACCTCGACACCGTCGAAGCCCGCTTTCTTCGCGTTTTCGGCAGCCTTGCGGTAATCCTCGACAATGCCCGGAATTTCGCTGGCATCCAGCGCACGCGGTGTCGGTGTGTCGACAAACTGCTCGCCATCGAAGGTCTTCGACTTTGCGGCAATGGCTGACGGTGCCACGGGATCAGCGCCACCCGGCTGAAGAACCGGATGCGAGATCCGGCCGACGTGCCAGAGCTGAATGACAATCTTGCCACCCTTGGCATGAACGGCATCGGTGACTTTCTTCCAGCCTTCGATCTGCGCATCCGAATAAATGCCCGGCGTCCAGGCGTACCCTTTGCCCTGCGGCGAAATCTGCGAGGCTTCCGTGATGATCAGCCCTGCCCCTGCCCGCTGATCATAGTATTTCACCGTCAGGTCATGCGGCGCATCGTCTTCGTGGCGCGCCCGGTTACGGGTCAGCGGAGCCATCACGACGCGGTTCTTCAATTCGATTGCCCCGGCCTTGGCGGGTGAAAACAGTTTGGCTTGCGACATATTCAACTTTCCTTCTGACGTTTGTCTGCTTCACTATTTCTGGACCGTTCAGTCCAATATTGAGCGCAATTGTTGTGGATCTTCATTGCCGGGACGGCCCTTCCGCCGTTTATGGCATCAGGACTGTCCGTGCCTGTTTCAGGGTTCTTGCAATGCGGTCTGCAGGAAGACCTGCCTTGCGCAGTGCCAAGGTACCGATGGCAAGCGATGAATAGGCGCTCGCCCTGTCCCGGACAGAATCCGGATTGGCAGGGTCGATCGCCGCGGCGAAAAGATCTTCGATGTTTTCCAGGTGACGACGTCCGATTTCCGCGACCTTGTCGTCGTGCGGTGCAAGTTCGGTGATGCAGTTGACCAGAAGACAGCCTCTCGGCCCGCCTTTCGGGTCGGACAATGCCTGCATCATGGCGTCCACCGGATCGTCTGTAGCGGTTTCGGAAACTTCCTTCAGCCCGCGAATTCCGTTTTCGGAATAATGCTCGAGTGCCCGAAGAAACAGCGTCTGCTTGCAGCCGAACGTTGCGTAAAAGCTGGAGCGACTGAGCCCCATTGCCTTGGTGAGATCGTCAAGAGAGGTCGCTTCGAAGCCCTTCTGCCAGAACACATTCATGGCAGACTCAAGCGCCGCGGCTTCGTCGAAGCTGCGTGGGCGCCCAGGGCCTGCCGTGCGTTTTTCCGGACTGGAGATATGGGCTGCGTCGTCTCTCATGCCTCTGATATGGACTACGCAGTCCAGAATGCAAGAGGAGCACGATTTATTTCTGGACTGATCGTTTCAAATCATCCAGACAGGCGCGCCGCACGGGCTCGAGCTACATTCGGCACGAGCCGGCATAGGCGTCGCCGACATCGTCGAACACCCGGGCAACAGCTTCCATTTCATAAAGCTTGCTGGTGCGCCGGACACCTTCCACAAGGTAAAAGTCCTGAATGGGAAATTGGTTCGAATTAAAACGAAAATCTCCCCGAACGCTTTCAAACGGCGCGGCGCTGATGGCCGAGATCATTGCTTCCTGATCCTTGATGCCGCCAGTCAGCTCCAGAGCGAAATGGATGAGTTTGGCGGCGTCATACCCCTGGGCGGCATAAACGGACGGCTCGTGATTGTACGCCCGGCTGAATTCCCGCACGAACCTCTTGTTGGAGGGATTGTCGAGGTTGGGCGCCCAGTGAGAGGCGCTGTTAAGCCCTTCCGCCATCTCCGCCGTATAGGGAAGCGTGATGGCATTCACCGTCTCGGAAGACAGGAAGGGAACGATCCCCTTCAGTCCGGAGGTGTGAAACTGCTTCACCAGTTCCACCCCCATTCCACCCGGCATGAAAGCATAAATTGCGTCCGGCTCGATCTCTTCTATCTGCTTGAACTCGTCCGAGAAATCGGTCTGCCCGAGTTTGGGAAACAGTTCCCGGGCGATCTGCCCCTTGAAATGGCGGCGGAAAGCGGCCACCGCATCGCGGGCGGCTTCATAGTCGGGAGCGATGGTGACGACGTCCTGATACCCTTTAAGGCTTGCATACCGTCCCATCGTCTCGTGGACCTGGTCGTCCTGCGAAGCGGTGGAAAAAAAGTAGCGGCTGCAACTGCGCCCAGCGATCGGCGCGGGCCCCGAATGAGTGCCGATGAACAGGGTCTTCGAGCGCACGATAGGATCGTGCACGGCCAGCATCACTTTGGAAAAATTCACACCAACGATGAGATCGACGCCGTTTTCCTCGATCAGTTTTGTCGCCTGCTCGACAGCGTACTCCGGGTCCAGCTTGTCATCGACGACAATCACATTCGTCGGCAGACCACCCAGGGCACCGTTTGATTGTTCGACGGCCAGCATGAAACCGTCGCGCATCTGTTCGCCGTAGATCGCCGCCGGGCCGGACAGGGTCGCCAACAAGCCGATCTTCAGTTCTTCAACGTCCTGCGCCGCGACCACCTGGCAGGTTAATGCCAATCCCGTTGCCATGCCTGCCGCGACCGTGGCCGTGCGGGAGATGAGATGAGAGATCCAGCGCGTCATGTTGATTGCCCGTTGTTTCTGGCTTTGCCATCGTCCTGACCGGGTGACCGGTCTTCGGCCCGTGCCCTTTGGCAGCCTGTTTGCGCCAAGTCTGACAGAGACAGGTTAGGCTTTTGCAAACAGCGCGGACAAACACCAGCGCAAGACCACAGCCCCGTCACATTTCACGCAAATTTCCCCAGTACCGCCGCAATCCGGCCCGCGTGACGACGCAATGCCGAAGATTAATGTTTGCGTACCTAACTATGGCAACCGCTCCGAGCGTGCCCGAACCGCAAAACCAGGAGGGCCACATGTATTCCGTAACCGCGCCTGCCACCGCTTGCGACTTCCCAGAAGGCCACGATCCGGACAATGCATCTCAGAAGAACGAGTTGAAGCTCGTCGTCCCGACTGCCCCGCTCACAGGTGATGACACTGCCAACACCGTGCCCGAAAGTCACGCAACGGCGGAAGACGCCGATCCTGACGGAACAACTCTTGCCGCCAAGATCCTGCAGATGCACGCAACGTCCGCTGACCTGAAGCCGACGGCATCCCGCCGCCCCACCCTTTCGGGCGCGCAAGAGGAAGCCGGCTTCGACATGCCCGGCGTATTGCGCAGCCCGCTGCGGGGAACACGGACAGCCGGCCTTCAGCCGGAACAGGTTCCCGCTCCCGCCAAGATGGCGAAGGCAGCAGACAGCTTCCGGCAGGGGCCGAGTTTCGGAACGCTTCTGCTCAGCACCTTGCTGATAGTCGGCATCGGCTCTGGCGCGGTGTTCTTCAGCCTCAGCGGTCTTCTGGCCGGAAAAACGTCAGACAGCCGCACGGTTCAAACCCAGCAGATCAACGCCGCCCCCACGATCGAGAGCCTCATCGCCGGTGCAGAGACTGAATTTGAAGGTCGGACCGACCTGACCGCCGCACCGACGGCAAGTGCAGAGCAGGTCAAACTGGCCAAGGACCGTATCCGCCAGGTGTTTGCATCGAGAACGACAGCGTCACCGGCACCGGAAGATCACTCCAACCCGTTGGGGCATGACACGAACAACGCCGCCGACAACAAGATCCAGGCAAGGCTTGTTCCGCCTCAACCCGTGCCCGTCAAAATCGCCCCCCAGGTGACGCCAACCAGCAGCGCTCTTGTTACCAGTGCGGTTGCAGCACCTACGGAAGCTGGCTCAGATCAGGTTTCGGACACGCAGCCGGAAGCCGATGCGAGCGTCGCTACGGCAGCCACCCCCGCCCCTGCGGCCGCGGATGCCAATACGTCCGATGAGACCTTTCCGCTCGCCGGCAAGATAAGGTCCTCCGTCAATCTGCGGGAAGCGCAGAACAAGGACGCAGCGGTTCTGGCCGTCATCCCGGCGGGCACCGAAGTCCGTTACAGTGCGTGCGGCAACTGGTGGTGCGGGGTCCAATACGACGGCAAGACCGGCTATGTGGGCGAAAGCTTCCTGGAAGCCTTGTCGAAGCCGTAACTAAAACCTGCACTTGCAAGGTAGAGGCTTGTTAAGCGTCGAAGTGTAATATCCCGTCGATCTGAAAATCGGACCTGCCGCGGGCAGGTGCGGCGGCATCGACGGGGCACCTGGCAGCGCCCGTGTCGATCGCTCTTTAAAGGTAGGAGCATTCTGACGCCTGAAACCGGCTTACGGAATGCTCCGGTTTCGTGGTGCCTGTGAGGCACTGCAGACAGGAGACGGACCATGGCCAACCATGCAGCCCTGAGCCTCAGCACTTCCCTTCTCATTTTCGTTGGGGCAGCGATACCGCCAGCTCAGGCGGATGGAACCGATTGCACGATCTATGCGACCGACTACGCCAACGCTCACATGGGCAGCGGCGACGTCGTCGGCGATGCGGTTTCCGGCGGCATGGCCGGAGCGGTTGCTGGTGGCGAATGGCGCGGGCCATCAGGCGCCTATCGCGGCGCGCGCGCCGGCGCCGCACTTGGCGTCCTGGACAATATGGGTTCGATGCCGGGTGGCTGGCAGGCGCTTTACGACATGGCCTATCAGATGTGCCAGCAGCAGACCTCGGGCGTGAATGCCCCCTATTATCAATCGCCGTCCGTTGGAACCTCCTCATCCGACTGCCGCTCGTCGGCCAGTGTCAACGCGCCTCTGAAACGAAACCCGAATGGCGGCATCATGGTCGGCTCGGATTTCGGCAACTGCCGCTAAGCCAAAAGTTTTCCAGCAAAGACCTCGTGGAAGAGCCTTCCCCGCACCGTGACAACGGGTTGACCTTACGGGCGAAGCACAGTCAACTATGGCCGATTTTTCAGGCTTCGGCCTGCTTTTGCGCCTAACAACAGGATTTTTCATGACAAGCCGCCTTCGCTTCACACCGAAACTCGCAGCGACCGCCCTCGCCGGTTTCTGGCTCGCCACCGCGCCCGCTCAGGCGCAGCAGTGCGGCGGCGACTTCCGGCAGTTTCTGGCCGGCGTAAAGCAGGAAGCACTTGCCAAGGGTCTTTCGGCAAATGCGGCGGATCAGACCCTGGCCGGCGCACAGGTTGACCGCAAGGTGCTCTCAAGGGACCGCGCGCAAGGCGTTTTCAAGATGACCTTCCTGGATTTTTCCCAGCGGGTGATTTCCGGCTACCGGATGAAGAACGGTGCTGCGAACATGAAAAAATACGCCAACGTGTTCCAGCACACGGAATCCGAATATGGCGTTCCGGCGCCGGTCATTACCGCCTTTTGGGCGCTGGAAACGGATTTCGGCGCGGTGCAGGGAGATTTCAACACCGTCAACGCGCTGGCGACCCTTGCCCACGACTGCCGCCGTCCGGAGCTGTTCCGTCCGCAACTGATTGCAGCCATAGAGATGGTTCAGCATGGCGACCTTGACCCGAGAACCACCACCGGTGCCTGGGCGGGCGAGATCGGTATGGTGCAGATGCTGCCGGAAGACATCATCAAGTTCGGCCGCGATGGCGATGGCGACGGGCATGTGAAGCTGAAAGAAAGTGCCGCTGACGCAATCCTGACGGCGGGTGCCTTCATTCAGCATCTGGGATGGCGCCGCGGCGAGCCGTGGCTGCAGGAAGTCAAGGTTACACAAAACCTCAACTGGGCCGAAAGCGGCCTCGACAAGACCAAGACCGGTGCCCAGTGGGCAGCCCTGGGCGTACAGCCGCGCTGGGGCCAGATTGCCGGCAACCTGCCAGCGTCCTTGCTGCTGCCTCAGGGCCGCAAGGGACCGGCCTTCCTGGCCTATCCGAATTACAACATCTATCTGGAATGGAACCAGTCGTTCGTCTACACGACCACCGCCGCCTATTTCGCGACCAGACTGGCCGGCGCGCCCGTCTATACCCAGGGCAACCCGGATCCCGGCCTGGACGATGCCCAGATGAGACAGCTCCAGTCCAAGCTGTCGAGCATGGGATATGACGTCGGCAAGATCGACGGCATTCTCGGCTCAGGGACCCGCAACGCCGTGCAGCAGGTGCAGCAGAAACTTGGCATGCCGGCCGATGCCTGGCCGACGCCTGAGCTGCTGAACCGTCTTTAAGGTCTTAAGTCTGGAGATCGCGAACGCAGAGGTTTCCAGACGCCCGTTCGGCAGATGCACACAAAGAAGCCCGAGACCTCACTGAGGTCCCGGGCTTTTTTTCGACCTTGAATCAACCTCAGTTGCTGCCGCTCATACCGGCTTTCAGTTTTTCCTCGATCGCCGACAGATTGAAGGATCCTGGGGTCTGGCTCGGAGGATACTCCTGCATCGTCTGCAGGAATTGAGCCGCCAACCCCTGGATCGGCACGATCACAAAAGCCCGGTCAAGCAACCAGTCGAAATAGATGTTGGCATTGTGCTGCGCTTTCTCGAACGGATCCCGGCGCAGGTTGAAGATCGCCGGAACACGGAGTTCGGTGAACGGTTCCTGCCAGACACCAAACGCCTGACCGCGGTTTTCCAGGAAGACGACCTTCCAGTCGTCGTACCGGGCTGCCACCACCTGACCATCGTCGTTGACGTACCAGAACTCATGGCGCGGCGACGCGTCACTCTCGCCCTTGAGATAGGCGTTCAGGTCGTAACCGTCGATGTAGTTGCGGTAAGTCCGTCCACCCAGCTCAACGCCATCGAGAAGCTGTTCCTTGATGTTCGGAGCACCAGCAATCGCGGCAAAGGTCGGCAGCCAGTCCTCGTGGGCAACGATGCCATTCAGCGTCACGTTCTCCTGGAAGACACCCGGCCAGCGAACGAAGGTCGGTACGCGGTAAGCACCTTCCCAGTTTGAGTTCTTCTCGCTGCGGAATGGCGTCGTACCGGCGTCCGGCCAGGTGTTGAAATGCGGGCCGTTGTCTGTCGAATACATCACCACCGTGTTGTCGGCGATGCCCAGTTCGTCGAGGAGGTCCAGAAGCTCACCGACATGCATGTCATGTTCGACCATGCCGTCGTGGTAGGTATCTCCGCTTGGACCGGCAATCCCCGTATGCTCCGATTTTACATGTGTGCGGAAATGCATGCGTGTTCCGTTCCACCAGACGAAGAAGGGAACGCCCTCCTCCACCGCTTCGCGGATGAAGCGCTTGGCTTCCGCCAGCGTCTCGTCGTCCACGGTTTCCATGCGTTTCTTTGTAAGAGGACCGGTGTCCTCGATCTTCTGTGTCCCGTCTGCATTGGCCCAGGTATGCAGGACACCGCGCGGACCGAATTGCTCGCGAAAGGTCTTGCCGTTTGCGAGGACCATGTCCCCCGGATAATCGCGGTTTTCCGGCTCTTCTTCCGCATTCAGGTGATAGAGGTTGCCGAAGAACTCATCGAAGCCGTGATTGGTCGGCAGATGTTCGTCCAGATCTCCCTGGTGGTTCTTGCCGAACTGGCCTGTCTTGTAGCCCTGCGCTTTCAGGATGGTTGCCATGGTGACATCGGTTTCCTGCCAGCCCTGCTCGGCGCCCGGCAGACCTACCTTTGTCATGCCGGTACGCACAGGCACGTTGCCGCCGATGAACGCAGCGCGCCCGGCCGTACAGCTTTGCTGGGCGTAATAGTCGGTAAAGGCGACGCCTTCCTGTGCAATCCGGTCGATATTCGGCGTGCGGTAGCCCATCATGCCACGATTGTTGTGGCTGATGTTCCAGGTACCGATATCATCCCCCCAAATGGCGAGTATATTCGGCTTCTGTGCTTCCTGCGCCAGAGTTGTCTGGGATGTTACGGCAAAAGCTGCTGCAAGTCCGAGGACCACCGCGCTCCAACGCGGTAAAATGCGAAAATGGCTCATGAAAACTCCCACCTGAATGGTTGCCTGGACCGCGCCTTATGATTGCAAGCATGGTCTTGCAACTTCCGGCAAGCAGTCTAAGGTTACCTTAGGTAAGTTTTTCGGTCTGACAAGGAATTTTCGATAATTTACAGAAAGTTCGGAACCCCCGAATGCGTTGTCAGCGCAACCGGGGCTGTTCAATCAATGGATGTGCAGAAAGAAAAGAGCGGTTTCCCGCACTCATTCCACCTTGTTCTTGTTTGCTCCGGGATTGTCCTCGGCAACCGTGGCCACACCGTCATCCCCTAGCAGAAAGACAGCCAATATCCTTGCCGGCCCTTCTCCGGTGTTTTCCCCCTGGTGGGTAACGTCCATCGCCTCCAGCAAGCCTTCACCCGCGCGGTAGACCTTTTTGCCGAATTCCTCGTAGGTGACGGTGATCTCACCCTCAAGAATATAGGCAAACAGCGGTGCATGATGCTGATGCCACTGGCTGACTTCGCCTGGCTCCATCGTGATTTCGATAGCCTTTACGGAGGGGTTCGACTGCGGAAAGGCAACCTGTTCTCCCGCTACAGTCTCATCCCCGGAAAAAACGTCGCGAACCGTGGCGTAGGGCGTCTTGGAAGCGGCTTCTTCTTCCTGCGCGGCCTTGGATCCCGGCTTGGCGTGCGGCTTGGAGGGTGCAGGTTTGCCATCAGGCGTAATCGACTTGTCTGCAGACAAGGCTGGCATCGCGCAAAGAGCGCCGCTCAGTACCACGATGAAAGCAAAGCTGGAAAGCTTCATGATAAGTCCCCGGTTTTTCATTTGCTTGAGTGACTTGGCCAGAACGACCGCCTGGCTAGCACCAAAATGTGCTTGCATTGTGCCTGACGTTTCAAGGCGCAACAACATTCTCACAATGACTTGAACAACTTATCACACACCAATCCGCATTCGGCCACCATCCACCTGCGAAGCAACGCAAATAGATTCAACGAAATACACGACAAGATTGCAAATCAATGTCGCAACTATAACTAAAACTTCCAATGTCTTTTTCTTCAATCATCAGGTTAAATACTAATTTAATTCGAAACTAATACCATCCCCACCTGCACTTCAGATACGTTGGGGCTCTCATGAGATTTGGTATTTCCCGCAAGCTGGCGCTGATATTCGGTGCTCTGGTTTTGATTTCCCTGTCGATGGGCTTCTTCTCCTACACCCTCATGAAAAGCGTCGCGCAGGAAGGCGAGCACCTTGGAGCGGAATTAGCGCCCCTGGGGGATGCCGCAATGGAGATAAAACTCACGGCAACGCATGCGCATTTGCTGTTTGAGGAGATCATGTCGGGCGACGATGGCGAGAGCATCGACGAAGTCTGGGGCCTGCTTGAAGAGACGCGGTTTTATGCCAACGCCATCCTCAACGGCGGAACCAACGAAGAAGGCGCCTTTTACCCGTCCCGCTCTCCAGAAGTCCGCAGCAAAATCGAAGACGTTCTGATCGCGGTCGATGAGTTTGTCGCCGCCGCAAAAGGCCGGTACGCTTCTCTGGCAGGCGATCAGGGTGTCGGCAGTTCGGCCGACGAGCAGTTCGACGCGCTTTATGACGATCTGGAACAGAAGATCGCAGCCATCGCCGCCCCCCTTGCAAACGATGCCCAGGCACAAGCTCTGGCCGGTGAAGCAAGATACAGTCTCGCCCACGGTCACTTGCTGGTCGCGGAGATTCTCGGCGGTGACGACGGCGAGGATTTTTCCGAAGCCATTGGAAGTTTCGAGAATGCCCGAAAGGCGCTTGAAGCCCACCCTGCCCTTCAGAAGAACAACGCAGTTCTTTCGCAAATCGGTGAGCTCATCGATCTAGCAAACCTCCGGCACCAGGCCACGCTTTCGACAGAGAAGGCAGGCTCTGGAGCAGATGTTGCGTTTGACGAAACCTTCGACCAATTCATCGCACTGGCAGATGACGCCGAAACGCTGATTCACGAGGAGATGGATGAGGGGTTGTCTTCTCTGCGCTCGACGGCCCAGACGTCCAATGCTCTGCAGATCGGTGGCACGCTGTTGCTCTCCCTGCTTGCCGTGGCCGCCTGGTTTTACTTCAGCCGTACAATCGGCCAGCGTGCCCGGCAGCTTTCTGAAAACGCCAATCTGCTTGCGTCCGGCCAACTGGATATCGATCCCCCCACCTGGAAAGCAGCGGATGAACTCGGCCAACTGCGCGATACGCTGAACATTTTCCAGGGTTCGCTGATCGAACAGCGGCAACTGGCGGATGAAGTCGACCGGCAACGGGAGATTCAAGCCGCGGACCGCAAGAAGCTGATGCACAGACTTGCCGAAGATTTCCGCGAAAGCACGGAGGCGGTTCTCGCAGCGCTCGACAATGCCACCGAAGGTTTGCAGGTCGCCGTGGACATGTCCACCAAGACCGCGGACGAATCCGGTTCCATCGTGCAATCGACCACGCACGCAGCCGACAATGCTTCTGGCAAGGTGGATACGGTTGCCGCAGCAGCCGAGGAACTGACAGCTTCCATCGCAGACATCAGCCGTCAGGTCGAAGCGACCGCATCCGTAGTGGCTTCTGCGACGGGCCAGGCCTCCGTAACCAACAGGAAGATTTCCAACCTGGCCGACGCAGCCGACAAGATCGGCGAAGTCGTGGTGCTCATCCAGGCGATTGCGGAACAGACAAACCTGCTCGCGCTCAATGCGACCATTGAGGCTGCCCGAGCCGGTGAAGCCGGCAAGGGCTTTGCAGTGGTCGCGGCGGAGGTCAAGGAGTTGGCCACACAGACATCGAAGGCGACCGAAGAGATCGGCGGACAGATCGCCGCCATTCAGTCGGAAACCAGAGAGGCCGTGCTTGCGATCGAGCAAATTTCAACGACCATGACCGACGTCGACACCCATACGACCACGATTTCCGCCGCAGTGGCGCAGCAGGGTGCGGCAACAACAGAGATTGCCGCAAACGCTCAGGAAACATCTTCGGAAACGAACATCGTGTCCCGGAACATGATGCAGATGCAGAAAGCCATACAGGCCCTGGTCAACTCTTCGAGTCAGTTGCGCGGATCTTCCGCGTCCGTTCAGGATCAGTCGGCAAATCTCCGGCAATCGCTGGACGACTTCCTCGCCCGTTTGGACGCCGCCTGATTAAGGCCGAAAGGTGCTGGCTTCACAAAAGGCCAGCACCAAAACCGTCCTATAACTCAAGCGTTTCGCCCGGCTTGGGAGACGCGACCTTGTCTTTCGCCTCCCCCATCTCCTTCAGGAATGTGTCTGCCGTCTGATCGATGATAGGAAACGAGCCGTAATGGCAGGGAATGATCGTATCGAAGTCGAAGAAACGGGTGCAGGCAAGTGCTGCCGACTTGCCGCCCATCGTGAACCTGTCGCCGATGGGAACAAGGCCGATCTTCGGCTGATAGATTTCGTTGATCAGGGCCATGTCGGAGAATATGTCGGTGTCTCCGAGGTGATAAAGGACCTTTTCACCGGGGGCCTCGACGATAACGCCATGAGGATTGCCGAGATAGATGGCCTCTTCGCCACCCTGGAAGGATGACGAGTGATCAGCGCGTGTCAGTGCGACACTGAACGGACCGACGTTCACCTTGCCGCCGGAATTCATCGGACTGATGTTCTCGATCCCCTGCCGGTTTGCCCACATGCAGATCTCGAAATTCGAGGTCAACTGTGCCCCGGTCTTTTTAAGGATATCGACGGCATCACCAATGTGATCGTTGTGACCGTGAGTCAGTATGAGATGCGTCACCCCTTCTGCGACCTGATCGACTGACAGATTTTCCGGGAACGACGGATTTCCGGAGAAGAACGGATCAAAGAGGATGGACGCGCCGTCAATCTCGATCTTGAAGGCAGAATGGCCATACCAGGTCAGTTTCATTGAGGTCTCCTAGTTGCGTCAGGTTGGGTCGGACCCTATCAGGGTCGGACAGCTCCCAACAAGCCGGTTGCGCGCACGATGACTTGCACCAGGCTGCGCGGTGGTCAGTACTTTTACCTATGCCACTGTGCAATTATGGCAACGTCCCATTTATTTCAGCAACCAGAGCTAGATCACACCCCGCATTCGCCCCACAATGACGCAGAGGTTTCTGTGCATCTGGGAGCATCGCCGATGTGGCAGCAAAAGAAACGCGTGTGGCGGAAGTTCACTTTTCCGGCCGCGCTGCTGTTGAGCAGTCTTTCGACGCCGGCCTTTGCCGCCAATTGCAAGAACGATGGCGGGCTGCTTTTTCTGGGTACCAACAAATCCGACGGCCGTTCGATCTGGATTTCCGGGACCGTTGCCGGGGATTACAGACTGGACGCCGCACAGGGCAATCAGACGGTCGACACCTGGTCCCGTGCCGGCAAAGGGCTGCATCTGTCCACTTCTCCAGTCGTTTCGAGCGGAAATGGCGGCACGCACAAGCTTTACAGCGTCGACGGCGGATCCGACTGCCTGATCGACACGCAGAATCAGAAACGCGATTTTCAGCTTCCGGACAACATCAAGCCGCCAAACCTTGTAACCCCGCCCATAGGCAGGCTGTTTCCGAATTTCGGGCGGCCAGTCCCTCCGATCGCAATCCTGCCCCCGAGTGGCGTGATGCCCGGCCTGCCGGGACCGATCTCACCACCTGGAAGTGGGGTCACCCCGCCGATAGGAACCTTACCTTCGCCAGGCGTTACGCCTCCGATCGGCACGCGGCCACCCGGTGGGTTCTCCCCAGGGCGCCCGGGCGCACCCGCACCGCCTATTGCGGTGGTGCCGCCGTCCGGCGTGTTGCCGGGTGCTCCCGGGGGCGTGACCCCGCCCATCGGAACACTTCCCCCCTCAGGTGGAGGTACAGGTGCGCCTGGAACGGTCACGCCCCCAATCGGCACCCTGCCGCCGGGCAGCCGCAACCCGGCTCAACCGAGCCTACCGGCCGGGTTCGTGCCTGTGAGGCGAGCCGATGGTCAGGTGATCAGCTATTGCATTGATCCACGGTCAGTCGAGGAAACACAGTCAGCCAACCAACAGGCGTTCTGCACCCGCGAACAGCTTCTGGAAGCCGAGCGCCTGCAGGCGCAGGATGAAGTTCCAATTACGCCGGGCCGGGACCTGATCGAACCGACACTCTGGAATGCCTGGAGTACGGTAACCGGCGTTTACAGTGACGATCGTCGCTTCGGCAGGGATTTTCAGACACTCAGCGGAACAGCGGCCTTGGGCGCGGACCGCAAGCTGACCGAAAATATTGTCGGAGGCCTTTCGGTGACCTTTGAAACCATCGATACCGACGGTTTCAATTCCAACTTGAAAATAGACACGCAAGGCTTCGAGATCGGCCCTTATGTCGCCGTGCGCCTTTCGCAGCACTGGGCGGTCGATGGCTCGCTCAGCTATGGTTTTTCAACCAGCCAATCGGACATTTCGGTGCTGAGCGGAGACTACAATACGCATGAACTTGGTGCGACTTTCAGCGTTCACGGTCAATATGCCTTGAGCGATATCCAGGTGCGTCCCAAGGCGACCGTGACCTTCAATCGCGTGTTTTCCGATGGGTACGATCTGAACGGAACGATCCTCAACCGGGCCGTCAGTGTTCCTATTTCAGGAAATGCCGCCTCTCTCGGCACAATCGAGCTTTCGACCGAATTCAGCCGGCAGTTCACCTTGCAGGACGGGCTTCTGATCCAACCCTACGTGGAAGCCGGCGCCGTCTATGAATACCTGCGGCCGAACGACGGCAAGATCCTCGATGACGAATTGAACTTTGTCACCGCCTCGGCGTGGAGCTTCACACTGCGCGGTGGAGCGACCGCCCTTCTTGCAGAGAACGTCACACTGGATGCCAAGGGAGGCTATCTCAGCCTTGGCCAGAACGGTCTGGACGTCTGGGAAGGGCAACTTCGTGTCGCTATCGGGTTCTGAGAGCAAATCGAACTGGCGTTTTCCATGGCTCACTGGTAAAGCCGCAAAATGGCAAATGACCCCGCACTTTCCCTGGAAGACTTCGTAGCCGCTGTGCCTGCTCGCACACGCCTGATCGGTCTGGATCTTGGCACCAAGACCATTGGTCTGGCACTTTCCGATCTCGGCCTTGGTATCGCGTCTCCCATGGAAACGATCCGCCGCAAGAAGTTCACCCTGGACGCGGAACAACTGCTTACCATTTGCGCCAAGCAGGGTGTTGGCGGCATCGTGCTCGGTCTGCCGCTGAACATGGATGGCAGCGAGGGGCCGCGCGCCCAGGCGACCCGCGCCTTTGTCCGCAATCTGTCGCAGAAGACAGACCTGCCGATCACCTACTGGGACGAGCGGCTGTCGACGGCGGCAGTAACGCGAACCCTGCTGGAAGCCGACACCAGCCGGGCGAAGCGGGCAGATGTGGTCGACAAGATGGCCGCCGCCTACATTCTGCAGGGCTTTCTGGACCGACTCGGCTTTATGGGATTAGATAACGGCTAATCCCACCACTGCCGGATACGGGCCATTGCCTTCAGGCCCGTCGAACGCGAAAGCCTAATACATGCTCACCACGCTTGCCGCCCTGATGCCGGTCATCCTCGTGATTGCCTCTGGCTACCTGATCGCCCGAACCGGACTGATCACCGGCGAGCAATGGCGCGGTGTCGAACGTCTTGCCTATTACGTTCTGTTCCCCGCCGTGCTGTTTCGCACGATCTCGCAAGCCGATTTTGCAAGCTTTCCGACGCTCAACATGGGCGGAGCTCTGCTCGGCTCCATCTTGTTCATGGCGCTGCTCCTGCTGCTGGCGAGAGCGCCCCTGGAACGGGTCTGGGGAATTGCCGCGCCGCGCTTTACCTCCATCTTTCAGGGCACCTTGCGCTGGAATGCCATGATCGCTCTTGCGATCGCCGATAATGTCGTCGGCGAAACGGGGCTGGCCATGCTGGCGGTCGCGATGGTGTTCATGATCCCCGTGCTCAACGTGGCCAGCATTCTGGTGCTGTCCCATTACGCCAGCCGGACGACCCCAAGCGCTACGAAGATCCTGAAAGACCTGTTCACCAATCCTTTCATCCTGTCGATTGGTGCAGGCGGCATCATGAATGTCAGCGGGCTCGCCCTGCCCTCCATGATCAACGACACACTGGAAATCTTTTCCAGGGCGGCTCTTCCCATCGGCATTATTTGCGTCGGTGCCGGGCTCGACCTCGGCTCGCTGCGCAGACCCGGACCGGCCCTCACCCTCGGCACGTTCTTGAGGCCGGTGTTCATGCCGCTGGTTGCCTTCGCGTTTGCCAGTTTCCTGGGTGTCACCGGCCCGGCGCTGATCGTTGTCGTCATTGCAAGCTCGGTACCCTGCGCAAGCAATTCTTACCTGCTGGCCCGTCAGATGGGCGGTGACGCCAAGCTGATGGCCGAAATCATCACGCTTCAGACCCTGGCCGCAACCCTGACTATCCCGCTCACGCTGCTGCTGGTCACCTGACTGAGGCGCTTTGACTGCAGAAGGCCGCGGAATTTGGCCGAAAAACAGTCGCTTAGGTCTCCCCGGCAGCATCACCGGGTGACGTTTTTCCGGGCTCTTCAGGCCACTGTGGCGCGCAGGCTAAAACTTTGTCCAGCCGATCAAATATTTAGCGTGTGTGTGGACAGCGGGTATGATGCGTTTTCCTGGCTTGTCGAAGGGGGCGTTCCCCCTTATAGGGATGATCTCGATGACCGCGAGCAACACCCATCGAGACAGCCCTTTCCCCCATCGTCATTTGCTGGGCATAGAGGGCCTTCACCCCCACGAAATTCTGGGCCTTCTGGACCGGGCGGAAGAAGCCGTCGAGGTTTCCCGCCAGATCAGCAAACGACGGCTGGTCCTGCAGGGCAGAACCCAGATCAACCTCTTTTTCGAAAATTCCACCCGCACCCAAAGTTCGTTTGAGCTGGCCGGAAAACGGCTCGGGGCGGATGTGATGAACATGGCAGTGTCCCAGTCCTCGGTGAAAAAGGGCGAGACGCTGATCGATACGGCAGCGACGCTGAACGCCATGCACCCGGACCTTCTTGTGGTCCGCCACCACGCAGCCGGTGCGGTGCACCTGCTGGCGCGCAAGGTTGGCTGCTCCGTGGTGAATGCCGGCGACGGCCCGCATGAGCACCCGACCCAGGCTCTGCTCGATGCCCTCACCATCCGGCGCCACAAGGGCAAGATCGCGCGGCTCACCGTCGCGATCTGTGGAGACATCGCCCATTCCCGTGTTGCCCGGTCCAATATCATTCTTCTGAACGCCCTTGGAGCACGCGTCCGCGTTGTCGCGCCCTCCACGCTTCTGCCGTCCGGCATTGCCAAGATGGGTGTCGAGGTTTTCACCAGCATGAAGGAAGGTCTGGCGGGGGCGGACATCGTCATGATGCTGCGCCTGCAGCGGGAGCGCATGAACGGTGCCTTCATTCCCTCCGTTCGGGAGTATTACCGCTACTACGGGCTGGATGCGGAAAAGCTCGCCTATGCCAAGGACGATGCCCTTGTCATGCACCCGGGGCCGATGAACCGCGGTGTCGAGATCGACGCTTCAGTTGCCGATGGCGCGCAAAGCCTTATTCGCGAACAGGTGGAAATGGGGGTTGCCGTGCGTATGGCCGTGCTGGAAGCCCTTGCCGCCAATCTGCCGAACAACTGATCCAGGGGACAAGAAACGTGGCCTACGACACACCCAAACCTCTGGTTCTTTCCAACGCCAGAGTGATCGACCCGGCACGCGGCCTGGATGCACCTGGATCGGTCATCATTGCGGACGGCACCATTCTCGCCGCCGGGCCGGAAGCCGCCAACCAGGGTTCGCCCTACGGCGCGGAAATCATCGACTGCAAGGGCGCGATTGCCTGTCCCGGCCTGATCGACTTCTGCGTCTCTGTCGGGGAACCAGGCGCCGAGCACCGCGAAACGCTGGCCAGCGCTTCCCAGGCTGCCGCCAGCGGCGGCGTGACGACAATCTGCATCATGCCAGACACGGACCCGGTCATCGACGATCCCGCGCTGGTCGACTTCATCCTGCGCCGGGCGCGCGACACGGCCATCGTCAACGTGCTGCCCCTGGCCGCCCTCACCAAGGGGCTCAAGGGCGAGGAAATGTCCGAGATCGGCCTGTTGCAGGAAGCGGGCGCCGTCGCCTTTACCAACGGCCACAGATCGGTCAAGAACGCCCAGGTCATGCGCCGGATGATGACCTATGCCCGCGACTTCGACGCGCTGGTCATCCATCACACGGAAGATCCGGATCTCGCCGGCGGCGTCATGAACGCCGGCCTCAACGCAAGCTGGAAAGGCCTTTCCGGTGTGCCGCGCGAAGCGGAAATCATCATGCTGGAGCGGGACCTGCGCCTTGTTGCCATGTCCAAGGGCAAGTATCACGCAAACCTGATATCCACCTCCGACAGCGCCGACGTCATCCGCGCCGGCAAGGCGAAAGGGCTGGACATCACGGCCGGGGTGTCGATCAACCACCTCACCCACAATGAAAACGACATCGGCGCCTACCGGACGTTCTTCAAGATGGCTCCACCGCTGCGCGACGAGGATGACCGGCAGGCGATGATTGCGGCGGTGGCCGACGGCACCATAGACATCATCTGTTCCAACCATGACCCGCAGGACGTGGAAACCAAGCGTCACCCCTGGGCGGAAGCGGAAGACGGTGCCATTGGCCTGGAAACCCTGCTGGCGGCCGCGTTGCGGCTCTACCATTCCGAACAGGTCGACCTGGTCACCCTGCTCGGCGCCATGACCTGCCGCCCGGCGGATCGTTTGGGACTTGAAACCGGACGTCTCTCCAAGGGGGCACCGGCGGATGTGACCGTGTTCGATCCGGAACGTCCGTGGGTTCTGGAAAAGAGTGCCATCAAATCGCGCTCGAAGAATTCTCCCTTTGAGGACGCCCGCTTTTCCGGACGGGTGCTTCGAACGGTTGTCGGCGGCAAGACGGTTTTCAACTACGCATAGGCAAGTCTTTGTTTGCGTTCGTCCAATTATCCTGTTCGCGCCACAATTCTCCCTGAACGTGGCGCGAACGGAATTTCGAACGGAACACGCAGATGCGTCTGATTGCCCTCGTCTTTCTGATACCCACGCTGTTTACCGGCAGCGCCTCGGCGTCAGACCTCTACCTGAAATACAAGCTCTATGCCCTGGGACTGCCCATCGGCTCCGGCGTCCTGTCTCTGGATGTCGACGGCAAATCCTATAACGTCAGCGCCAATGGCCAGACTGCAGCCTTTGGACGGCTCGTGTCAGATGGCAAAGGCACCGTCGAAGTGGCTGGAACCGCCCGGGAACTCGATCTGGAGCCGGCCCGCTATGATCTTGACCTGAAAAGCGAAGACGAGACCGGGACCGTGTCCATGCGAATGCGCAAAGGGTCTGTCGACGATGTCGCGGTTCAGCCGCCGCAGGACCGGATGAAAGAGCGGATCAAGGTAACGGCAGCACATCTGAAGGGCGTTCTTGATCCGCTGACAGCCGCCGTTCTGCCCGCGCCGCAAGGCTTGGCCAGGGAAAGCTGCAACAGAACCTTGCGGATCTTCGACGGCAAGGAACGCTACGACGTGCACCTGCTTTACAAATCCCGCAAGGCCACCAGAACGTCGGACGGGCGGTTCAAGGGCGATGTTCTTGTCTGCAGCGTCCGCTATGAGCCCATTTCGGGGCACAGGCCGAAGCGCAAGTCGATCCAGCAGCTCGCGGCCAACAAGTCCATGGAAGTCTGGCTCGCACCGGTTGGCGACAAGCCGTATCTGGTACCGCTCAGAGCCAGCATCTCTCTTCCGTTCGGGTCGCTGCTGGTGGAGGCGGAAAAATACAAGCTGTCGGAATAGAACTCGCGCTATTTCCCTGCAAAGACACTCTTTTCACTGCTGGCGGGCTTGATCCGGGCCGCCATGCCGTTACATTGCGGTGGCTATTAATTATGCACGTCATTGGAGTATCGCGTGCCAGAACCGATCAGCTGGGCACTTGCCTGGCCCTACTATCTCGGCGCCCTCGCCTTCGGCTATCTGCTCGGTTCGATACCCTTCGGCCTGCTGTTCACACGCATGGCCGGGCTTGGCGATATCCGCAATATCGGCTCGGGCAATATCGGCACCACCAACGTGCTGCGCACCGGGCGCAAGTCGCTGGCCGCCGCGACGTTGCTAGGTGACGGTCTGAAGGGCACGGTTGCCGTTCTTATCGTCAATCATTTTTACGGCCAGGAAATGGCCCTGATCGCAGGCCTTGGCGCGTTCCTCGGGCACCTCTTTCCCGTCTGGCTGAAGTTCAAGGGCGGCAAGGGTGTTGCGACCTATCTCGGCATTCTGCTTGGCCTGTTCTGGCCTATGTTCCTGCTGGCCGCAGGCATCTGGATCGGCATGGCCTTCCTGTTCCGCTACTCCTCCCTGTCGGCACTGACGGCAACCTTGCTGACCCCGATCATCCTCTATTTCGTGTTCCATCAGGCGCAGATCGCACAAATGTTCGTATTGCTGTCGGTCCTGCTGTGGGCCAAGCATCATGAGAACATCGGCAGGCTTCTGCGCGGCGAAGAAAGCAAGATCGGCGCGAAATCGAAACCGTCGGCTGAGGCTTCTGCCGCGACCGGTGACGAAAGCGCGTGAACCCCATCTCTGACAATCGACCGACCGCCCTCTCCGAAGCGGAGCGCCTGGCCTGGCTCCGGCTGATCCGTTCGGAAAACGTCGGCCCGGTCACATTCTCCGAACTTCTCAAACACGCAGGCACTGCCCAAAGAGCACTTGAGCTGCTTCCCGATCTTGCCAGACGCGGCGGCAAGACGGGACGCATTTGTTCCGTTGAAGATGCTGAAGCCGAGCTGGACGCTCACAGACGGACCGGTGCCCGGCTCGTCGGGCTCAACGAACCCGACTATCCACAGCACCTGCGGCACATCGATGGACCGCCACCGCTCCTGTCCGTCAAGGGTGGCCCATCCGCGCTGACCCGCGAGCGCATGATGGCCATCGTCGGCTCTCGTAACGCTTCGCTCTCGGGTAGAAAACTCGCCGCACGGTTTGCGCATGGCCTTGGCGCCGAGGGCTTTTCCATCGTCTCCGGCCTTGCCCGCGGGATCGATGCCGCCGCCCATGAAGCCGCCTTGCAAACCGGGACCATTGCCGTCTTCGCCGGAGGCATCAATGTGCTCTATCCGCCGGAGCACGACCGATTGCTCGCGGCAGTTCTTGAAACAGGCGGCGCCGTCATCAGCGAAATGCCCTTGGGCTGGAAACCCCGCAGCCGGGATTTTCCAAGGCGCAACCGGCTGATTTCGGGCCTCTCATTGGGCGTCATCGTCATTGAAGCGGCAAAGGCCTCCGGCTCGCTTCATACCGCTCGTTATGCACTTGAACAGAACAGGGACATCTTCGCGGTGCCCGGTTCTCCTCTCGATCCGCGCTCTGAAGGTGCGAACGGGCTGATCCGGCAGGGCGCCACGCTTGTCTCGACCACCGACGATGTTCTGGAAGGCCTCGACGGCCGGCTGGCACCCACCCTGCCCTTCGGCAGACAATTCCGTGAAGACAGCGAAACCACGCCGCTGAGCCCATCCGACCCGGACGAAAAATTGCGCGAGCGCGTGCTGGCCGCGCTGGGACCCACGCCGGTGGATATGGACGAATTGATCCGCTTTGCAGACGGCGACGCACGGTCAGTTCACGTCGTCCTTCTGGAACTCGAACTTGCCGGACGGCTGGAAAGACATCGCGGCAACAAAATCTCCGCTTTGATGTAAAGGTCCGAATTTCCTTGAATCTCAGTGGATAACCCGTATCTGGACCGAACCGCTTGACCCGGAAGGATCAAAGGTCCATTTGACAGGCGGCGCTTGATCCTTGATCGTCTGCGCCACTGAATTAGCACTCAGATCACCTTCTCCACCGGACGGGGGCTCCGTATCCGGCAAAAATTATTTGGGTAAGAATGAACGTCGTCATTGTGGAATCGCCGGCGAAAGCCAAGACGATCAACAAATATCTCGGTTCCGATTATACGGTTCTGGCTTCCTACGGCCATGTGCGAGATCTCCCGGCCAAGGATGGCTCGGTGCTGCCGGACGACAATTTCGCCATGAGCTGGCAAGTGGATGCGAAAGCACAGAAGCGGCTCAGCGAAATCGCAAGTGCGGTCAAGGATGCCGACCGCCTCATTCTCGCGACTGACCCCGACCGCGAAGGGGAAGCGATTTCGTGGCACGTTCTGGAAGTGCTGCAGAAAAAGAAGGTGCTGAAGGACAAGCAGGTCGAGCGCGTGGTTTTCAACGCGATCACCAAGAAAGCGATCCTGGAGGCGATGGACAATCCGCGCCAGCTCGATACACCGCTGGTCGATGCCTATCTCGCCCGCCGGGCCCTTGATTACCTCGTCGGCTTCACCCTCTCTCCCGTCCTGTGGCGCAAGCTGCCAGGTGCTCGTTCCGCAGGCCGCGTCCAGTCGGTCGCCCTACGGCTGATCTGCGACCGGGAAATGGAGATCGAAACCTTCAAGCCGCAGGAATACTGGTCGATCTTCGCCAACATGAAGACACCGACCGGGGACATGTTCCAGGCTGGTGTGACCGGGTTCGATGGCAAGAAGATCGGCCGTCTCGACATCAACAACGAGGCGGAAGCCGCCGCGATCAAGACCATGCTGGAAAGCGCCAGCTTCAAGGTCGATAGTGTCGCGTCAAAGCCCGCGAAGCGCAATCCGGCAGCTCCATTCACCACCTCTACCTTGCAGCAGGAAGCCTCGCGCAAGCTCGGATTTTCCGCCTCGCGCACCATGCAGGTGGCGCAGAAGCTTTATGAGGGGATTGCCATCGGCGGCGAGACCTCCGGTCTCATCACCTATATGCGTACCGATGGCGTTCAGATTGCCGGAGAAGCAATCGAGGCTGCCCGCTCCGTCATCGCCAAGGATTTCGGCGACAAATACGTTCCTGAAAAACCACGCGTCTATACCTCCAAGGCAAAGAACGCCCAGGAAGCGCACGAAGCGATCCGGCCGACGGACCTTTCGCGCCATCCGAAGGATGTCGCCCGGTTCCTGGATCCGGATCAGGCCAAGCTTTACGAGCTGATCTGGAAACGGACCATGGCGTCTCAGATGGAATCGGCGGTGCTGGAACGCACCACCATCGAGATCCTTGCCGACGGCTCCGGAAAGCGTGCCAATCTGCGGGCCACAGGCTCCGTTGTCCGGTTCGACGGTTTCCTTGCGCTTTACCAGGAAGGTCGCGACGACGAGGAAGACGAAAACTCCAAGCGTCTGCCGGCCGTCGATGAAGGCGCTGCCCTGACGGCAGCCTCGATCGATGGAACTGCAAAGGCAATCGAAGCCTCGCAGCATTTCACGACCCCGCCGCCGCGCTACACCGAAGCCAGCCTCGTCAAGAAAATGGAAGAGCTCGGCATCGGCCGGCCGTCCACCTACGCCTCGACGCTGCAGACGTTGCGCGACCGCGACTACGTCGAGCTCGACAAGAAGCAGCTTGTCCCGATGGACAAGGGCCGCATCGTTACCGCGTTCCTGGAAAGCTTCTTCCATAGGTACGTGGAGTTCGATTTCACCGCGAGCCTGGAAGAACAACTCGACAAGATTTCCGCCGGCGAGCTTTCCTGGCTCGACGTGCTGCGCGATTTCTGGACCGGCTTTTCCGGTGCTGTCGACGAGATCAAGGACCTGCGCGTTGCCCATGTTATCGACGCCCTGAACGAGCTGCTCGGTCCGCATATCTTCCCGCCGAAGGAAGACGGTTCCGATCCGCGCAAGTGTCCGTCTTGCGACAGCGGCCAGCTTTCCCTGAAGGTCAGCCGTTGGGGCGCTTTCATCGGTTGCTCCAATTACCCGGAATGCGGCTTCACGCGGCAGCTCGGCAAGCCGAGCGGTGAGGACGGCGAAGGTGACGATGGCCCGAAGGTTCTCGGCACCGATCCGGAAACCGGTCTTGATGTTTCCCTGCGCAAAGGCCGCTTCGGCCCTTACGTTCAGTTGGGCGAAGAAGCCAAGCCGAAACGCGCGTCCCTGCCCCGTGGCTGGTCCGCGCCGGACATGGACCTTGAGAAGGCTCTGCAGCTTCTGTCACTGCCACGCGAAGTCGGCCCGCACCCGGAAGACGGCAAGATGATCACGGCCGGGATCGGCCGCTACGGGCCGTTCGTGCTGCACGAAGGTACCTATGCGAACCTTTCCACAGCGGACGAGGTTTTCTCCGTCGGCATCAACCGTGCGGTTGATGCGCTGGCGCAGAAACGTGCCAAGGGCGGTGGCCGTGGCGGCGCGGCCGCAACGCCGCTGAAGGAACTTGGCGAGCATCCGTCCGAAGGCGGCCCGATCAATGTCTACGACGGTCGCTACGGGCCTTATGTCAAGCACGGCAAGATCAACGCCACGCTGCCGAAGGACACCGACCCCAAGGCCGTGACGATGGAACAGGCACTGGAGTTGATCGCGGCGAAGTCCTCCAAGGGCGGCACCAAGAAGAAAGCGGCTGCGAAGAAACCGGCAACCAAAAAGACGGCCACCAAGAAGACGACGGCGAAGTCATCCGCGAAGGCCAAGGTTGATGCGTCGTCCGACGAGGTGCCCTGGGATGATGCGAGTTGAGCGCAAAACGAATTAACACGCGCAAGCACACCAATCGAAAACACGCCAAGGTTCCGGGTGAAATGCCCTCTCGCGAGGATATTCTCGCGTTTGTTGCCGATAACCCGGGACGTGCGGGCAAGCGCGAGATTGCCCGCCATTTCGGCATTATCGGCGGCGCCCGCATCCATCTGAAAAAGATGCTGAAGGACCTGACCGACGACGGCCTCATGGAAAAGCGCAACAAGCGCATGATCCGTCCGGGCGACCTGCCGCCGGTATTTGTGGCCAACCTGATCGCGCGCGACAAGGACGGCGAGCTGATCGCAACCCCGGTCGACTGGGACGAGGAGGCCGGTACCCCGCCGAAAATTCTTGTCCTGACCGGTAAGACAAAGGCAACGCAACCCGGCCTCGGTGACCGGGCACTCGTTCGCCTGACCGAAGCCGAAGGCAGCCCCGAAGCAGATCACGTTGCCCGCGTCATCCGGGTTCTGGAAAAGCGTCAGGGGGCAATTCTCGGCATTCTGCGGAAGCGCGACGGCAGCCGCCCGCACTATCTCGAGCCGATTGACCGCAAGCAGCGGGAACTCGACATCGATCCGCGCGAGCTGAAAGACGCGGAAGACGGTGATCTTGTCAGCGTTCAGGTGACGCGCTCCGGCCGCTACGGCCATCCCGTCGCGTCCGTCGTCGAGCGCTTCGGCTCGATGAATTCGGAAAAGGCTGTATCGGAAATAGCGCTGCAGTCGCACGGTATTCCGCATGTCTTCCCGGCGGCCGTCGAAGCGCAGGCCGAGAGCGCAAAGCCCGTCGAGAAACTCGGCAAGCGCGAGGACTGGCGGCAGGTGCCGCTGATCACCATCGACCCGCCCGACGCAAAAGACCACGATGATGCCGTCTTCGCCGAAGCGGACGACGACCCTGCCAACGAAGGCGGTTACATCTGCTACGTGGCCATCGCGGACGTCGCTTATTACGTCACCCCCGGATCGCCCATGGACCGGGAAGCGAACCTGCGCGGCAACTCGGTCTATTTTCCTGACCGGGTCATCCCGATGCTGCCGGAGCGCATTTCCAACCAGCTCTGCTCGCTGAGAGAAAAGGAAGACAAACCGGCGCTTGGCGTGCGGATGATCTTCGACAAGACCGGGCGCAAGACCGGGCACAGCTTCCACCGGGTGCTGATGCGTTCTGCGGCAAAACTCTCCTATCTGCAGGCCCAGAAGGCAATTGGCGGCACGACGGACGAGAAGACCGAAACCCTGCTCGACGGCGTCCTGAAGCCCCTCTGGGGGGCTTATGAAGTGCTGAAGAAGGGACGCGAGGCGCGCGAACCGCTGGAACTGGATCTGCCGGAACGCAAGATCAAGCTGAAACCGGACGGGACTGTCGATCATGTCTATGTGCCGGAGCGTCTCGACGCTCACAAGCTGATCGAAGAATTCATGATCCAGGCGAACGTGGCCGCCGCCGAAACGCTGGAGCGGAAGAAAACACCCCTGCTCTACCGCATCCATGATGCCTCGACGCCGGAAAAGCTGGAAAGCCTGAAAGACTTCCTGTCGACGCTCAACATAAAGCTGCCCTCTTCCGGAGGGCTGCGCCCGTCCTCCTTCAACGGCATTCTGGCCAAGGTGAAGGACACGCCCCAGGCCAACCTCGTCAACGAGGTGGTGTTGCGCAGCCAGGCCCAGGCAGAATACGCCCCGCAGAACATCGGCCATTTCGGGCTGAACCTGAGGCGTTATGCGCATTTCACCTCACCGATCCGCCGGTATGCCGATCTTATCGTTCACCGTGGGCTGATATCCGCACTCGGCCTCGGCAACGACGGCCTGCCGGAAGGCATCGAGACGAAGCTGGAGGCCATCGGCGCCGAGATCTCGGCCGCAGAACGGCGGGCCATGCTTGCCGAACGCGACACCATCGACCGTCTGATCGCCCTTTGGATGAGCGACCAGATCGGCGCGACCTTCCAGGGCAGAATTGCCGGGGTCGTCAAGTCCGGCATGTTCGTTCGCCTGTCTGACTCTGGGGCAGACGGCTTTGTGCCGGCCTCCACCATCGGCCTTGATTATTACCGCTATGACGAAGGGTCGCATGCTCTGATAGGTGACAAAACCGGCGAGACCTACCAACTTGGCGATCAGGTTGAGGTCCGGCTGGTGGAAGCAGCCCCCTTTGCCGGTGCGTTGACATTCGAACTGCAAAGCCACGGTACCATTGCCGGCAAACGCATCCGGAAAGCCGCACCCAAGGTGCGGCGCGGGCCGCCCAAGGGCGGACGCGGCAAGACCTCACCGAAGAAACAGGGTCGAAGGAGGTCTTCGTGACGGTCCGCTATGAACTGCACGACAAACTGGAAAAGCCGGAAACGGTTTCCGAAAAGCCGCGGCGCAACGTTTTGCAGGCCATGCTGCGCGGTGCGCGCAACCGGTGCATGAACTGCGGTGAAGGCAAATTGTTCGATGGCTTCCTTCAGCCTCACTATGCCTGCTCTGTCTGCGGTGAGGAGTTCCATCATCACCGGGCAGACGACGCCCCGCCCTATTTCACGATCACCATTGTCGGTCATATCATCGTCCCCGGCCTTCTGGCCGTGGAAGTGTTGTGGCACCCCGCGCTGTGGATCCACATGTCCCTCTGGGTACCGCTGACGCTGATCCTGTCGCTGTCGCTGCTGCGACCGATCAAGGGAGCGCTGATCGGTCTGCAGTGGGCGCTCTACATGCATGGTTTTGACCCGGACGCGGAAGACGACACGCCTCCCATCCCGGTGCCTTCCGAAAGGATCACATGAACGGTTCGTTCGAAAAGCAACTGGCGAAAGACGAAAAAGCCGGAAATTACCCCTATATCCGTCCCAAAGATGCCGCGACGCTGCTCATTCTGGACCGTGACGACCAGGGCTCGGTCAAGCTTCTGATGGGTCGGCGCCACATGCGCCATGCCTTCATGCCGGGCAAGTTCGTGTTCCCGGGAGGGCGGGTGGATGTCGCCGATTCCCGTATCACCGACGTGCTTCCCTATCATCCGGATGTCGAAGCCAAGCTGACACGCGACCTGAAGAACGCCAAATCGGCTGCGCGTGTTCGTGCGCTGGCACTGGCGGCCATTCGGGAAACCTATGAAGAGGCCGGCCTGTTCATCGGCCGTCCGGCGCAGGGCAGTGGTCTTCGCCTCGGCACCGGCTTCGAGGCTTTTGCCGAGCGTGGCATACAGCCGGACCTGGGCGGCCTGCGCATGATTGCGAGGGCCATCACCCCACCGCAACGCCCGCGGCGCTTCGACACCCGTTTTCTGGCCGTCTGGGCCGATGCTATTGCCGACAGGTTGCCCACTGGCACAGGGCCGTCCGGGGAACTGGAAGATTGCGCCTGGCTGACGTTTGAAGAAGCACGGCAGAAAGACATGCCGATGATCACAAACAAGATCCTGACGGATCTGGAAAACAGGCTGGAGAAAGACCCAGACCTTTCTCCTGCAACTCCTGTCCCCTATTATTTCTTCCGCAAGGGCGGCTTCGTGAAGCAGGAGCTTTAAGGCCACCTGCGATCGACGCATCGCCGGGCTTACGGCGCACGAAGGCTTATTTCGAGAGATGCCCTTCCTGATTTCGCTTTCCGGCTTGCCCGGCGTCGGCAAGTCGACCATCGCCAAGACACTTTGCCAGCGCCTGCCCGCGTTTCTCCTGCGCGTCGATTCCGTTGAGACTGCGCTGAAGCGCAGCGCCTTGAACGTTCATGCTCCCGAAGATGCCGGATATCTCGCTCTTGCAGCGATCGCTGCCGGAAATCTGGAACTTGGCCACAACGTCGTTGCCGACACGGTCAATCCGGTGGCCGAGTCCCGGCAACTGTGGGCGGACACCGCGAAGTCTGCCGGGGCAGCACTGTTGAATGTCGAAATCATCTGTTCGGATGAGCATGAACACAGAAATCGCGTCGAAAGCAGGACCTCTGAGATCGATGGGCAGACCCTGCCCCGGTGGTTTGAGGTTCAAAAACATGCCTACGAACAGTGGACAGAACCCCGTCTTCAGTTGGACAGCTTCAGTCTGACTGTGGATCAATCGGTCGATGCGATAATGAAGGCTCTGACAGCCCTGCGGCAGAATGGCTGAGATGGCCTGAAAAGGCGGCCGGACCTAAGCAAGTGCTTGACTTTCGCGCTGCGATGAGTAGGTTGCGCGCTGATTTCAGACATTGGGGCAGATTCATCGCCAGCCATCTGGCCGCAAGAACTCTTTGCCCGACAACAGAGAACAGGATCCAAGGCCATGGCCAAGGCGACAACAATCAAGATCAAGCTCCTCTCCACGGCTGACACCGGCTTCTTCTATGTCACCAAGAAGAACTCCCGTACGATGACCGAGAAGATGGTCAAAAAGAAATACGACCCGATTGCAAAGAAGCACGTCGAGTTCAAGGAAACTAAGATCAAGTAAGATCCGGTTTCAGACGACCTTTCAAGAACCCGCCGGAAACGGCGGGTTTTTTGATGTCTGACAGAAAGAATTGCTGGAGTTTTACCGAGTCAATTGAGCGTCGCGACACATGCCTGGCAAAGTCAGGCCTGGCGATGGAAAGGCACGACGAAGCAGTTTCAGCATTGCTGCTGACGCTGCTTCTCTTGTTTTCACCAGAAAAATTAGTGGTCGGCGGGAACACGGCATTCGAGGAGGCCACTCATCGGCCGGTTCCCTGCCGACCTGCCCCACGGACCCAGGAGATGCGGCGGACCTGAGCACTCCGAGGGGAAACTGTCTTGCCTGTTTTGACGCAACAGCGTTCTTAACCACGTCATAGAGGCGATCAGGGAAAACCCTGACCTGCGGGTCACCCTACCTGAATGTTGCCTGATTGCAATATATTCCGCAAAATATGCACAGAAACAATGCCGTTTTAGTAAATCCGTAACCTTAATATGAAGAGCGCGTGAACACGAGGATTTGCGATTCGCGCGGTATATCCGCGGGCGGCAGAGCCATTCAACCGTGAAACCTTGCTGAAACCTTTGCCGGTTGCAGCCCCTCGCCGGGCAGCCCGTTATGCTTCGCCAAGATATGCGCGTACTGTTTCCAGGAACTTTGCGACAGAGATCGGCTTGGAAATATAGGCTTCGCAGCCGCCCTGACGGATACGCTCCTCGTCACCCTTCATGGCGAAAGCCGTCACCGCGATAACCGGGATGGACGCAATGTCCTCGTCTTCCTTGATCCACTTGGTGACCTCAAGCCCGGAAACTTCCGGAAGCTGAATATCCATCAGGATGAGATCGGGATGATGCTCACGGGCCAACTGCAACGCTTCGATGCCGGTCCGGGTCTGCAATGTATTATAGCCGTGCGCTTCGAGCAGATCATGAAACAGCTTCATGTTCAGCTCGTTGTCTTCGACGATCAACACGGATTTTGCCATATGTCCGGCCCTTTACCCGGCCACTTGCCGGTCCCATTTTATCTTCGCAGCACGTTTTAGTCCGCGGTAGAACCCTTCCCCGGTCCGCATTAAATTTCTTCTAACCCGGAATCGTTTCAGAAAGGCAAAAAAACACAATGAAAAATATACAGAGTAAGTCATTGTCCGTTGAAGAAGCACAAGGAATTGCCACTGAAGCCCTTCTGCAGCTCAGCCGGGACCCCGAACAGATCGGCAGGTTTCTGGCTTTTTCCGGGATTGGGCCGGAAATGATTCGAGAAGCGGCGGGTGAACCGGGCTTTCTGGCCGGGGTGCTCGAGTTCTACATGATGGACGAGGCGCTGCTGCTTGCCTTTTGTGAAAACGCCGGAATACGGCCGACAATGATGGCGGCCGCACGCTACGCGATCGCCGGTGGAGACGAAGATTATGCCTGAGCCGACGCAGGTACTGCCCGAGGTTCTGAGCCAGATCCAGGCACTGCCGGTATCAAGCCGTCCCTTGATCGTCTGCGATGTCGATGAAGTGATCCTGCATCTGATCGCGCATCTGGAAAACTACCTTCATGCGCGCGAACTGGCTTTCCTGAAATACGAATACAGACTGACCGGCAACATCGGCCGGCGGGATAACCGGCAGCCACTGTCGTCCGATGACGTTCGCAGGCTTCTGCTCGAGTTCTTCGACGAGGTCAGCCATTCTCAGGACATGGTGCCCGGCGCGGGCGACGCTCTCAATGCACTGGCGGACGACTGGGACGTGATCCTGCTGACAAATCTGCCCGGTGGTCACAACAAACCCGCACGGGAAAAGCTGCTGGCCGGCCTTGGCATTTCCTTCCCCTTGTTGACGAATTCGGGGCCCAAGGGCGGTGCTGTGGCAGCCCTGTCCCGCGGCCGTCCGGAGCCGGTCGTCTTCATTGACGACAGTCCGACAAATCATGCGTCCGTGCACGCGACACTGCCGTCTGCTGTCCAGATCCAGTTCATCGCCGATGCCAGGTTTCTGAACGCGACCGAAAAGGCCGGCCATATCGACCTTCTGAGCGGCGATTGGCAGGAGACGGCCGCCTTTATCGGCGCTATTCTGCAAGGCTCGAGCCGAAACCACCAGAACGGCTGATTGCCCGTCCGCACCGCAGCCGATTGCTAGCATCGTGTCCCAAACCGCTCCGCCCTTACGTGCCCTTTGCCGAGACTGCGGTGCCCGCCCTGCCCCGTCGGCCGCGCGGTGCCCTCGTTGCGGCAGCCCGAGGCTGGCCAGGCACCCGGAGCTCGACACGCTGGCCATTGCCCATATCGATTGCGACGCCTTTTACGCCTCGATTGAAAAGCGCGATAATCCGGAGCTTCAGGACCAGCCTGTCATCGTGGGTGGCGGCCAGCGCGGAGTGGTGTCCACATGCTGCTATATTGCCCGCATCTATGGTGTGCGGTCCGCAATGCCCATGTTCAAGGCGCTCGAGGCTTGTCCGCAGGCGATCGTGATCAAGCCCGACATGGCGAAATACGCAAGCGTGGGAAAAGAGATCCGCGAACGTATGCGGGCGCTCACGCCACTTGTGGAGCCCCTGTCCATCGATGAAGCCTTTCTCGACCTGACGGGGACCGAACGTCTGCACAAGAAGTCGCCCGCTGAAACCCTCGCCGGCTTCATACGCGACTTGGAAACCGACATCGGCATATCGGCGTCCGTCGGCCTTGCCCCCAACAAGTTTCTGGCAAAACTTGCCTCCGATCTGGAAAAACCGCGTGGCTTTTCCATCATTGGCGCTGCAGAAGCTGAAGAGGTTCTGGCCACCATGCCGGTGGGTCGTATCTGGGGTGTTGGCAAGGTGTTCCAGAAGAAACTGGAGAAGGACGGCATCCGGACCATCGGCCAGCTTCAGGAAATGGATGCAACGGATCTCGCCCGCAGGTATGGCAGCATCGGGTTGCGTCTTGCCCGCCTGTCCCACGGTGACGACAGCCGGGAGGTCACGCCCGAGCGCGGCGCGAAAAGCGTTTCTGCGGAAACCACGTTTTTTACCGACATCTCAAACGTCGACACCCTGCGCCCTATCCTCAGAAACCTTGCGGAAAAGGTGTCAGCCCGGCTGAAGAAAGCCGAACTCTCAGGACGTGGTGTCACCCTGAAACTGAAAACCGCAGACTTCAAGACGATCACCCGTGCCCGGCATTTTTCCGATCCGACCCAACTGGCCGACAAGATCTATGCCGCTGGCGAAAGCCTTCTTCAGATCGAAGCCGATGGCCGCCGGTTCCGGCTTATCGGCATTGGCGTCAGCGATCTGGAAAATGCGGATCGGGCCGATCCCAGAGACCTGCTCGACCAGGCAGCGGAACGGCGGAAGAGTGCGGAACTGGCCGTGGACCGCCTGAGGGACAAATTCGGCAACTCGGCGGTGGAACTCGGCCTCACGCACGCGGCACGCGCAGCGAAGGAAGCCAAAAAGAATGGCGAGCCGTAATCGGCCCGCCATCGGTGATGTTTTGAACGGATAGCCAGTCCCGGTTACTGCTGCGGACATTCGGTCTCGTCGAAAAGCTCCAGGGACGCCATCTTGCCGTGAATGGTGAAATCACCGTAGTCGAGCTTCAGGTGACCGCTGATACCATTCTCATAGAGCCAGAAAGAAAGCTGGTAGACCGGCAAAAGCTCTCCGCTTGCGTCTTCGGCAGTGGGATCGAAATAGGCAACGGTGACAGGCCAGTAGCTTTTGCCCGACAGTGGAGCGTCGACATGGTCGGCGTCGGTCGTTGCATCGTTGACAGCCTTGGCACCGATCACCGTCGTTGTGGCGTAAACCTTCTCTCCGGTTTCAGCGCCATCATAGATATCGGCCGCAACAAAATGCACACCCGCTTCGGCAGCCTTCAGGATCGTCAGAAGATGTTCCGTCGGAAACAGTACTTCCCGGCCGATCTCCAGCGACTTTTCCGAAGGTTCCTTCAATTCGACGGTGCGTACTTTCTTGCCATTGCGCGCGGTCCCGCGAGTTGCCTCAACCAGCTTCTGGTCGACAAAGGTCTTGGACAGGAACTGGTAGCTTTCGGCACGAGGCTCTTCGAACGAGGTGGTCTGCAGATCTGTGATCTGGGACCCGCCATCTGTGTCCTGGAACTCGGTGACAAATCGGAAATTGACGCTGTATCCCTCACAGGCGCTTCCGGAGAAATCATAGACCATGCGCCCGCTCAGACCGGCAATTCCGGCTTGCTCCTCGCTGTCTCCCAGGTTCATGTCGTAAACGGCACGATGGGGCACGAGCTTAAAACCGGCAGCGCCGCTCGCGTTGGCGCCGGTCGTGCCAGGCACCGCATAAGCGGTGACGGCAAGAACGATCGCACCAACGGTCGTGGACACTGACTTCGGAACGCATTGCATCAAAAAAACCTCATTCTTGTCCGGGTGGAAACGCTACCTGGACCGGTTCCACACATTATGCGGCAAACTGCACATTCCGCCACCGTGAATGTACGGCCTCGCCTAAAGCCCCGATGGCCTGTTATTTCACAAATCGTGATATTAAGGTGGGGGCCAGGGCTCACGAAACCAAGCTCCTCCACAGTTTCCTTTTACCGTACACGCCCCATTTTGGCCTTGTCACCTCAGACGAATTACGCCAAGACACGCCGACAGTTCTCAAACTTGGAGCCTCCTATGAGCAGCGCTATCGAAGCTCGGCTGAGCGAGCTTGGCATCACCCTTCCGGAAGCAGCGGCCCCTGCGGCGAATTACGTGCCTTTCGTGAAGACAGGCAATCAGCTCTTCGTTTCCGGCCAACTGCCGATGGCGGGCGGCAAGCTTCAGGTTTCCGGCAAGCTGGGTGACGGTCTCGGGATCGACGAAGGCAAGGCCGCAGCAAAGCTTTGCGCCATCAACCTGCTGGTACAGGCAAAAGCGGCCACGGGAAATCTCGACAAGGTTGCCCGGCTTGTGAAGATCGTGGGGTTCGTGAACTCCACAGGTGAATTTGCCGACCAGCCCCAGGTGATCAACGGTGCGTCCGACTTCCTGGTTGAGGCAATGGGCGATAAAGGCCGACATGCGCGCTCTGCCGTCAGTGCCGCGTCCCTGCCTTTCGGTGCCGCTGTCGAGATCGAAGCGATTTTCGAAATCGAAGACTGACCGATACCTGAGGGTTCCCGCCCCCTGCTCCTCCCGATGCCATTCCGGCCGGCGAGGCATTTCTTTTCAACCGAGCCCGCCGCCATGACACCGGAACTCGCAGCAATCTTCGCCCGCCCGATTGCCCACCGCGGCTATCACGATGCCGACAACGGCGTCATCGAAAACACGCCAACCGCCATCCAGCATGCGATCGACAAGAATTTCGCGATCGAGGTGGACGTTCAGGAAACGGCTGACGGCGAAGCTCTGGTGTTCCATGACTACACGCTGGAACGGCTGGCGGAGGGAACCGGCAGGGTCATCGATCTTGCCGCTTCCGAGCTCACCAATATTCACCTGAAGACCGGAACGGACAGGCTCTGGCTGCTGAAGGACCTCTTCGACCTTGTCGACGGCCGCGTGCCGTTGGTGATCGAGATCAAGTCCCTGATGCGCCGTGACGCACAAATGGACTTCGTGCGCCATGTCACCGACCATGTGGCGGCTTACAAGGGCCCTGCCTGCATCAAGTCGTTCGATCCGGACATGTTGTCGATCGCAAAGGCGCGCAACGCCTCGGTGCTGCGCGGCATCGTCGCCGACGGTGCCGAGCCGGGTCCTGACTATGCACGCTACAGCCGCGTCGACCGTTTCATCCTGCGCCATATCCTGCATGCACCGCGCACGCGCCCGCACTTCATTTCCTATGGCGTCAAGGACCTGCCCAAGGCCGGCCCCAGCCTGCTGCGGTCGGTGTTCAAGGTGCCGCTGATGTCGTGGACCGTGCGCACTACGGAACAACGGGAAAAGGCCAACCGCTACGCCGACCAGATCGTTTTCGAAGGCTTCGATCCAGACAGGGGCGCGGCCCGGTCGGTGTAGAATTAGCCATCACACGGTCGCAACCTCTTGCACTGCAAAATGCCAGCGCTACATCAAGAGGATGGTTTCAACCTTGGTTTTTTCTGACGCATGACCTCCTCCCGGTCCACCGACAGCAACTCCCCGGCGCATGACGACGGCGGACAGACAGCCACCTTGCGCATTCTGTCTTCCCTGAAGGATGTCTCTGCTTCCAACTGGGACCAGGTGGCCAATCCGGGCTGGCAGCTTTCCGGTCGGGGGCAGTTGCAGAAGGATCCGAGAGGCGAGGCCTTGGCCGAGCTCTCCGGAGCACTCGGTGGCGGCTCTGAACCGGCCAGCGACAACGTCGATTTCAACCCCTTCCTGTCCCACGCCTTTCTGGAGGCCCTGGAGGCATCCGGCTGTGCCACGGAAGCGACCGGCTGGCTGCCAAGACATATGCTGCTGGAAGATGGCGGCGGGAAGATCCTCGGTGCCGTTCCTGCCTATCTCAAAAGCCATTCGCAGGGCGAATATGTGTTCGACCACGGCTGGGCGGATGCGTTTTACCGTGCCGGCGGGGAGTATTACCCCAAGCTGCAGATCAGCGTCCCCTTTACGCCGGCCACCGGGCGCCGGTTTCTGACGGGGCCCGGCGTCAACCGTGAGGCGGGGCTGCAGGCGCTCGCAGCCGGTCTGGTACAGGTGTGTCAGCGCTCCGGGGCCTCATCCGTTCATGCAACTTTTCTGACCAGGTCGGAGTGGGACACTCTGGGGGACCTTGGCTATCTGCAACGGACAGATCAGCAGTTTCACTGGGAAAACAACGGCTACGACAGTTTCGACGGCTTTCTGGCAGATCTCGCGTCCCGCAAGCGCAAGGCGGTGAAGAAGGAACGACGCGAAGCTCTGAGCGCCGACGGCATCGAGGTGGAGTGGGTTACCGGATCTGATCTGACGGAGGCGCACTGGGACGCGTTTTACAAGTTCTACATGGACACGGGCTCACGAAAGTGGGGCCGCCCCTATCTGAACCGCAAATTCTATTCGCTGATCAACGAGAGGCTGGCAGACCGCACGTTGCTGGTGCTTGCCAAGCGGCACGGCCAATATATTGCGGGCGCCCTCAACTTCATCGGCTCACAGACGTTGTTCGGGCGCCACTGGGGCTGCACCGAGCATCATCCGTTCCTTCATTTCGAGCTTTGCTACTACCAGGCAATCGACTTTGCCATCGTCAACAAGCTGAAGCGCGTGGAGGCCGGCGCACAGGGTGCCCACAAGCTGGCGCGTGGCTATCTGCCGACAACGACCTACTCAGCCCACTGGATCGCCCATGAAGGGCTGCATCAGGCTGTCGCCGATTTTCTGGAACATGAGCGTCTCGCCGTTGAGCGCGAGAACGAGGCGCTTGCCGAACACGCGCCGTTCCGCAAGACCGACCAGGAAACCTGACCTCTCAGGCTCCCTTAAAAATTAAGCTGCATTTCATATTGCTGAAGCAGTTCCTCCGCACCTGCCTGACGCAGGAAGGCGTTGGCGCTTTGCGTGGCGGCATCGACGTTGACGAACCGCAAGTCAGATTTACCGACAGCTTTCATCAGCCCATGCAGCAAGGCGCTGCCGATGCCGTTTCGGCGATGGTCCTTGTGAACGGCGATCTGCGCAACCGCCCCATCTGCAAAACTTGCGCCCCATCCCAGAAGATCGTCACCACGGCGGACGGCCAGAAGATGGATATCCGGGCTAAGGCCACGCAGCGCTGCAAAGCCGTTCTGAGGTGTCGGCTGTGTGTCGAAGAAGGCGCTCGTATCTTCCGGCAGGTCGTCGAGCCCGATCTTGCAGGCAGACCAGTCTCCCGCCTTCGCCGCAAGCGCTTTGCTCTCTATGAGGCGAAACACACCAAGCGTCCGCTCGCGGCGAAAGTCGAAGGCCTCATAAGCGGAAACGGCTTTGCCGTTGGTCGTGATGACCTCAAGCTGAAGGCCTTTCGACCCCACCTTCTGCTGTTTTTCGATCACCGCCTCAAGCAGTTGCCGCGACAGGCCGTTGCGGCGGTGGGCCGGGCTCGTGCCGACGGACAACGTATAGGCCCGGTTGCCGTATTCCGAATTGGGCGCGCTTGAAAACCAGAAGGCAGCAATCTCCGTCCCTGCCACGGCTGCAAAGGAGTGCTGTGAAGAAAACCCGCGCTGACGCTGAAATTCCCGAAAGGCCTCTTCGCTCAGATGCATCGGCGTAACGTAATCCGAAAACGCCAGGTTCAAGGCTTCGCAAAGCTGGGCAGCCTCGAACGAGCGGCAATCGACAATCTGATAGGTCATGGGAAATTTCCGAAGGAATTCAGGAAGGTGCAAACCCTAGCACCGAACCCTCCTGCGGGAAAGCCGATCATGCGGCCGCGCCGATCTTCAGAGACCGGCGCCGGCATTTTCAGGCAAACAAAGTCTGGTCAGTCGAAGGCTTCCGCGACGTCGTACATCACAGGCTCGAAGCTTTTGCACAGCGAACTGATGCGCCGGTTGCGCTCACGCATTTCCGGGGTGCGCAACATTGCCAGAAAATCTTCCCGCCGGCGCCACTGCGAATAATTGGCGATCCGGGTCTGCGCATCGTTCACATGCAGTCCCGCACCGATGAATCCCGGCTGATGGCGAATGAAATTCTCGTAGGCGTCCTTCAACTCGTCCAGAAGGTCGTAGCAGGTGCCCGGCGTCATCTCGAAGGTGGTAATGACGGTCTGGCAGTCTCGGTCGCTTGAAATTTCGGGCATGGCTCTCCTCCTCCGCCGTTTGTTTCGAGGCTGGCACGTTTTTGCGGGACCGGCAATATGGGGAGGATTACGTGGACCTGCAGAACGGGTTTCCCGGCTCCCCCGCCCGGCAGCCCTGATCCGGCTTCAAGTCATCCCTCAGGCAGGTTCGATCCCGTCAACGTTCATGTTTCCCACTGCCTGCAGCGCAAGCGACAACAGCTTTTCAAAATGAGTTGTGCGGGAAGACCCATGACGCCAGACGAGATACATCATCCGGCGCATCGGCAGGCCCTCGACCTTCTTCAACAGAAGGTCCGGCTCCTTGCCGAACTCGGAGGCAATGTAGGCGGCCGGAAAGAGTGCCAGCCCCATGCCGATCGAGGCCATCTGACGCAAGGCGTCAAGGCTTGTGCCTTCATAGTCCTGCCGGAAATCAGCCCCTGCAGCGTGCGCCAGCGCCTGAACGTCGTTGTGGAGACGAAAGCCCTGACCGAGCGCGAGCAACTTCTCACCGCGCAGCATTTCAACGGGGATCACGTCTACCCCGGCCAACGGGTGCGACTTCGGCACGGCAAGAGAAACGCTTTCCCGGCACAGCACCCGCGCGGTCCACTGATCCGACGCTGCGAAATCCGGCGTCAGTATGCAGTCGAGCGCCCCGGACATCAGTCCCTCTTCCAGAAGATTCGGCCTGTCTTCGCGGATATAGAGTTCAAGCAGCGGAAACTCACGCTTCAGAATCGGCAGAAGAAAGGGCATGAAATACGGCCCGAATGTGGGCGAGACGCCGAGGCGGATCAAACCGCCCAGATTTGATTGTCCCGCCTGAGCCAGTGTCACGATTTCGTCGAGATTTTCGAGTGCGCGCCGTGCGAGCGGCAGCAGGCGTTCGCCGGAGGCCGTCAGGCTGATGCCACCGCTGCCACGCTCCAGCAATGTGCAGCCGAGCTGGTCTTCAAGCAGCTTGAACTGGGCTGAAAGTGTCGGTTGCGACACGTGGCACCGTGCAGCGGCCTTGCCGAAGTGCAAGGTTTCTGCGAGCGCAACAAAATAGTCCAGTTGCCGTGACGATGGCCGAAACCGCATTGCACCTCCGCAATCGATAGAGAACTTCTATCAACTCAATCGAAACAATGTATTTCATCTATTCTCGTTCAGCCACCATATCAAGGGTGTCCAAGACACGGCCCACGAGAGGAGGAAGGCGATGTACAACAGACTGAAGTCGCTGCGCAGCCAGCACAACACCCTGGATGCCCTTATCCGCAGGGAGGAATTGCACCCCTATCCGGATACGCAGCACATACGGTCCCTGAAGAAATTCAAACTCCGGTTACGGGACGAGATCGCGCGGATCGAAACCAGCCTCAGAGCTCCGCAGCTCGCGTACTAAACCACTTCACCACGCCAATCGGGAGGGTTGAATGAACCCGTTTCTGCCCATGTTTTCACCTTTTGCAGCGTTGCACCGCGCGCCATCCAGACAATCCCGCCTGAGGGATATCGACGCCCGAATGGCCTCGTTTCTGCGCGAAAAACAGACGTCGGACACCACCTGCCCCAAGGTGCTCGACAACGTCAAGACCGCAAGGAGCAAAGTCCAGCGCGAGATGGTCACGGCGCGTTAGAGCGCTAGCCCACAAAAAGGACGGCTTATTTGCCCACCGGACTTCCGCCATCCGGCCCTTTTAAAACCATCAAGCTGGACACCCCGCCCGCAGGCCTCGCGGGCGGGTTTCTTTTTATCTGCCTTGTGGGAAGCCGCGTTTTTTTGCCTGGCCGCCTTTTTGGCGACAGCCCTGGGCACCGCCTGAAATCATCAACCGACTATGTCCCCTTCAGCGCCGCCCGCCGCAGACGCGGCGTCTGACAAACTGGGTCACGCAATCCCCTCCGCCGAAACCCGTGCCATGGAACACGGACTTTACATTCTGGACGCAAACGCCCATTAGCGGCTTAATCAGACTGGGTGGTGATCGAGACGGGCGCGGCTCTGCAGGAGACTCAGAAAATGAGTCCGAAACCGTCGCCAAGATACTGATATTACGGGATTTAGGAAGGCTTTAGCCAACGCTGCCTCTCCTCTTCCTCAGCCCGGTTTTATTGTGCACCTCAGCTTGCCAGATGCGCGAGGGTACATAGTCAAAAGGCCGCCCGTGGCCGCCTTTTGATCGTCATGACTGCGCCTGACCCTAGTTGGCTGGAACGGCATCCACCGGAGCTGACGGTTCTGCTTTTGCCTTGTTCTTCTTCGGCGGACGAACCCGGAAGAACAGCGCATAAAGAACCGGTGCGGCGATCAGCGTGAGCACTGTGGCGAACGCCAGGCCGCCCATGATCGTCACCGCCATGCCGCGGAAGAAGGCATCCGACAGAAGCGGTGCCATGCCGAGGATGGTGGTGATTGCCGCCAGCATCACCGGGCGCATACGCGAGACGCTGGCCTCCACGATAGCCTCGTATTTGTCCCTGCCCTCGCCAATCAGAAGATCGATCTCTTCCAGCAGGACGATGGCGTTTTTGATCAGCATGCCGGACAGCGACAGGAATCCCAGGAGAGACATGAAGCCGAAGGCCGTATCCGTGGCCAGAAGAGCGATGGCAACACCGTTGATCGACATGGGCACCATCAGCCAGATGATCAGCGGCTGACGCACGGAGCCGAACAGAAGGATCGAGATGATCAGCATGATCAGAAAACCAAGCGGCAACTGCGCGCCCAGAGATGCCTGAGCATCGTTGGTGCTTTCATATTCGCCGCCCCACTCCAGTGCGTACCCCGGTGGAAGCTCTATCGCCTCGATTTGCGGACGGACCCTGGCAAGAGCCGCAGACGCGGTTTCGCCTCCGGTGGTTTCTGCCTTCACGGTGAGCGTGCGAACACGGTCACGGCGATGGATGAGCGTATCCTGAGGCTCCATCACGAAGTCCCGCACCACCTGCTCAATCGGCACATAACGGCGTTCGTTGCTGCTCAGAACCAGGGCGTCCGACACGCTTTCGTTCACGGAGATGCCGTTCTGATCGGCCTTGCGGGCGACAATAGGCACGCTTTCGTCGACATCGCGATAGGACCCCACGCGAACGCCCTCGGTCGCAAATTGCAGGGCAACAGACAATTCTTCCCGGGTCACACCCGAAATTCGGGCACGGTCCTCATCGAAGATCGGCCGCACGACGAGCTCACGCTGCCGCCAGTCCGTGTTGACGTCGGCAAGCCTGTTTTCCGTCTTGTCGAAGATCGCCTGCGCCTCGTTGCCAAGCCGCTTGAGCACGTCCGCATCCGGGCCGGAGAAGCGTGCCTCGATCTTGGCGCCACCACCGGGGCCGAATACCAGGCGCTTGGTAATGATCTGAGCCGACGGAAAGAGCTCTGCGAACCGCTCTCTCAGATCCAGCGCCAGCATGTCGATCTCTTCGCGGCTGTGCGTTCTGATGATCATGTGACCATAGCTCGGGTTTGCATCTTCCGGCGAATAAGTCAGCATGAAACGCGTTGCCCCACCACCGGCGAAGCTGGTGACTTTCGCCACGCGTTCATCCGCCAGGACGATCTTCTCCATTTCCTTCAGGTCCGCCTCGGTCGACCGGATGTCGGTGCCCTGGGGTGCCCAATAATGGAGATAGAAGATCGGGGTGTTGCTGTCCGGAAAGAATGCCTGTTTCACATTGCCGAAGGCCATGACACAGACAACCGTGATCCCGATCAGAGCGGCAACCGTCAGCAGCCGCACATGCAGGGAGCCGATCAGGATCCCGCGATATGTCTTGTAGAAAATGCCCTTGTAGGGATCGTGATTGTCCAGATTGCCCGTGGCTGTCCTGAAGAAATACTTGCCGAAAAGCGGCGTGACCGTGATCGCGAACACCCAGGACAGGAGCAACGAAATGCCGATCACGGCAAAGAGCGAAAACAGGAACTCACCGGTCGCGTCCGGCGACAGACCAATGCCGGAAAACGCCATGATGCCGATAACGGTTGCTCCAAGCAGCGGCCACATGGTTTGGCCAACGACACGGCTGGCGGCCTCGATTGCCTTCTGGCCCCGCTGCATGTTGATCATCATGCCTTCCGCGACCACGATGGCGTTGTCCACCAGCATGCCCATGGCGATGATCAGCGCACCGAGCGAGATGCGTTCCATCTCGATGGCGAAAATGCGCATGAACAGAACGGTTGCCATCACGGTGAGCAGCAACACCGTGCCCACAACGATGGCTGCGCGCCACCCCATGAACAGGGCCAGCACCCCGATCACGATGACGACGGAGGCGGCCAGGTTCGTGATGAAGCCGTTCACGGATTCATCGACCACGATATTCTGTTCGTAAATGGGATGAAGCTGCATGCCGACAGGCAGTTGCGCCTCGACCTGGGAAAGCTTTTCGATCACACGTTCGCCGACGTCGACAATGTTCGTGCCGTCGACCTGGGAGACCCCGATCGTGACGGCCGCATGACCATTGTGCCTTATGAGCCGGTTCGGCCGTTCCGGTTCTCCCAGTTCCAGCGTTGCGATGTCGGACAGACGGATCATCGCGGTCGACCCCGCCCGGCCGATGACGAGGTCCTGAATCCCCCGGAAATCATCGAAGGCGGAGGCCGTCATCAGGCGAATGCGTTTGTCGCCTGAAATGCCCGATCCGTTGGTCTGGATCCGGTTTTCGGCGTCCAGAACACTGATCACATCGTTGAAGGTGATGCCGAGCCCGGCCATCTTGTCCTGATTGACGTTCAGATAGATGACGTCCTCGGGTTCGCCGGCAATTTCAACCTTGCCGACCCCTGTCACGGTCAGAAGCTCGCGGCGGATGCGCTTGACCGTTTCGCGAATATCCCGGTTCGTGTAGCCGTCGGCAGTGAAGGCGTAGAACAGGCCGTAAACGTCGCCGAAATCGTCATAAACCAGGGGCGTTCCTGCCCCTGCCGGCAGGTTACGCACCTCGTCGTTGACCTTTCGCCGCAACTCGTCCCAGACCTGTGGCAATTCCTCACCGTCATAGGTCGGCTTGATCTCCACACCGATGCGCGACAAGCCGGGCTCCGACACGGAGGTGATCAGATCCAGTTGCGGCATCTGCTGGATGGCCGTTTCCAGGTTTTCGGTGATTTCGTTTTCGACTTCAGCCGCTGTTGCGCCCGGGTAGCTGGTGATCACCTGAGCCTGCTTGATGGTGAAGGCCGGGTCTTCCAGCCGCCCCACGGTGGACAGGCCCCACAGCCCGCCCAGGAGCGACATGATCACGATCATCCAGGTATTGACCGGCTTTTGAATGGAGTAGCGTGCAATATCCACTTTATCTGATCCTCTTGCCTGTCCGGAACCGGATCAGTTCAAACGCCGCACGACCTGGCCGTCGCTGAGATAAGCAACGCCGGCGGAAACGATTTCGTCGCCTTTTTCCAGGCCTGCACGGACGGGAATGAAGTTGCCCATGACAGTGCCGATTTCGACCGGGTGCTTGGACACAGCCCCAGAGCCGGAATCAAATTTCCAGACGTAGGATTTGCCGTCGCTATCCACGGCTATGGCACTTGAGGGCACGAGGAACTGCTCTCCCAGTTCCAGGCCTTCAGGCAGAAACTTCACGGTGACCGAGGCTGTCATGCCCGGCGAGAGCTGCTCCGCACCCTCACGAGGCATCGCAAGCGTAACGCGATAGGTTTGCGCCACATCGTCGACCTGGCTGGAATGCTCGCGGTAGGTCAGGGGAAAGTGCTTGTCGCCGTAAGCGGGAAATCTTGCTTCGATGGACGCCACTTCGGATGCCGACACCCGTCCGAACAGGGCCTCGGCGACGTTGATGTCCACCTGGATTTCCGAAACGTCATGAAGCCGCACGACTGGCGTGCCGACACTGACCGTCGTGAAATTGTCGACCAGACGCACGGAGACGATGCCGTCGAAAGGCGCTTTCAAGGTGGTGTACTTCAGGTTCTGCTTGGCTTCCTTCAGCGTCTCAAGCGCAAGGTCGTGCTTGTTCTTCTGTTCATCATAGGTCGACTGGGAGATGACCGACCGTTCGCGCAGTGTTTCCAGCCGATCGAGTTCTCTTTTTGCCTGCTCGGCGTTGATGGTCGCCTGTCGCACCGCACGGTCGTAGTCGGTCGTGTCCAGTTTGGCGATCAGGTCGCCTTCCTTCACGTGCTGGCTCTCCAACACCGGCAGCTCGACAAGTTTACCCGGCACCTGAAAAGACAGGTCGACGGTTTTCACCGCCGCCACCCGGCCGGCGAAGCGCCGTTCCAAAAGACCGATCTGGTCCGTCACCGTGAAGATCTTCGCAGGTCTGGGCGCAGCGTTCAGCTTCGCCTCCGCTTCGGAAACCGGATCGACGGAATCGTCCTGGCAGGAAGCCAGCATCCCGGCAGTCAACAGAAGGGCGACCCAACGGCGGATTGGGGCTTTGTGAAGTGCCAACATTTGGTCTTCCGTTCTAGTCTTTGAGTTGGGTCAGACGCTTGCGAAGGTCCTGAAACACCAGCGCGCGTTCATCATCAGAAAAAATGGTGACGCAATGCGCCTCGGAGAAATGAAGGCCTTCCAGGCAGGCCCAGATAGACCAGGCTTTGCCACGGTCGGGAAGTTCGGTTTCGATGGCCGCCTTGAGACGTGTTTTGACGCACATGAAGGGCTCACTCAGGTCGGGCCGGTCCGCTTTCGTGGCAAGCATCGCCTGCGCCAGGTCACGCCGCTCGCTCAACCAGCCTTCGGAGACCTCAATCATTGCACTCAGGGTCGGGGACTGGGAAGAAAGATTGCGGTCCCTCGCAGCAGCCACTTCAGCTTCGAACTGGCCGGCCAGAAACTCCACCATGCCGGTGATAAGCGCGTCCTTGGTGGGAAAGTTATAGAGAACCCCGCCCTTGGAAAAACCACTTTCCTCGGCCACGGCGTCCATGGTCAGGCTCTGTGCGCCCGCGCGCCGGACAACCTCGAGTGCTGCTTTCAGTATTTCCGATTTCGATTCATGCGAAGTGCGTGTCGAACGCGCGGCCATTCTTTACCGTCCAGTCAGTACAGTTTCGCACTCTTTATACCGTCCAGCCGGTACAGACAAGGCACCTGGTACGTATAAATCATCCCGCATTTTTGTCGCGCCCGTTTATGAGGCGAGACAGCGCAGAAAAAAGCCTGAAGGGCTCAAGAAGTGAGCAATTCCGCCAGCAGGCAGACGAGATTTTGTGAGATTGACCCTCACGGGAGACGAGGCACAGCGCACCACAAAGGGATCAGGCTGCTGCGTTCTTCCGCATCGCAGCTTCATTGGCTGCCCGCTCCGCCGCTGCCGCTTCCGCTGCAAGCCGCGAACGTTCGTTTGCTTCTTCTTCGGTCCGTTCCGCAAAGGCGATGAACTCATCCGCCGGCATCGGCGCTGCGAAGTAATAGCCCTGAGCCGCGGTCACACCCAGTTCGAGCAGGCGGTCGATCTGCTCTTCCATCTCGACGCCTTCGGCAATGATGCCCATGCCCAGATTGTCTGCCAGTTCGACCATGGAATCGACGATCGTCGTGGAGTTGTCGTCCGAACCAATGGTATCGATGAACATCTTGTCGATCTTGATGATATCGACGCCCAGCTTTTGAAGATAGGCCATGCCACCATGGCCGGTACCGACGTCATCCAGCGCCACACGCACACCAAGCGCCTGCAGTTCCGCGATGATCTTGCGCGCCAGTTCCATGTCTTCCAGCGGATGGCGTTCGGTTACTTCCACGACAATCTGCTGGAAGGAGATCCGCGATTTTTCGAAGATCGAACGGATGTCGGAAATGACTTCCCGATCCAGGAAGTGACCTGCGAAAAGATTGATCGACAGTTTCAGATCCGGATTGTCGCCATAAAGGTCGCCGATTTCCTCCGAGGAAACGCGCATGATGTGACGGGTCATGTCGAAGATATGACCGTTGTTCTCGGCGTAGGCCATGAACTGTCCCGGTGACACGATCATACCGTTCGGACGGCGCCAGCGCATCAGGATTTCACAGCCGCGCAGGCGTCCGCTCTCGATATCCATGACCGGCTGATAGTAGGGAATGAATTCGCCATTTCGGATCGCGGCGATGAATTCGTCATCGGCTTCCCGTTCGGGCCGCCAGGACAGCCACACGCCGATGGCAACGAACAGAAGCGCAATCCCCGCGCAGGCGGCAGCGGCAACGACCTTCAGGTCCTGCACGACCTTGCCGGCGGCGGAGACCGGTGCGGTGATCGTCGCAACGAGCGGATAAAGCTGCGAGGAAACCTCGACTGACAGGATTTCAGAAGGATCCGTCGCCTCGGAATTATAACCACCGACGCTGTACCAGAGCAGGTTGTTGCCAAGGCGCAATTCCGCCCTGCGATAAGAGCGCAGATATTCCGGGCCCGGATCGATGGCAATCACGGCAGGCGTCACTTCCGCGAAAAGACGGGTCTGGTCCTTCAGGTCCCAGCTTATCACTGCCGCGCGAGCCCCCAGATAGTTCCGGTCCAGCATGCCGATGCCGACAAGCGGGCCGTCCTCACGCATCGGCGGCAGAACGATCTGGCCGGCCAGATCCCTGTCCGGGATAATGCACATGCGCTGACCGGCCGCATCGGCGAGCCCGATGGCGTCGATCATCCCGTGTTCGACAATCTGCTTCTCGTAAATACCTCGATCTTCGGCATTGCAGGTTTGGACATCGTCCCGGTCCAGCCTCTGCAGCAGCGAAACTGTCGTGGAAATCGCCTCTTCGGCGCGGTGGATGGCCACATTTCCCATGGCCTCCATCTCAACGACGGCGCGGCGTTCTGCATACTGGTTGAGAATTACGTTGATCGCAAACAGCGGAGCGGTCGCCAGCGCGAGGGCGATCAGCACCGTTTTAGCGAAACCAACATAGCGGAAAGACAAGTCACAGGCCTGTTCATGATAAACTCTTTCTGAACATGGCTGATCTGGGTAAACAAGGACTGAAGATTCAGTCGTTTCATTCAGATCAAAGCCACCTGCCTCATTGCCGTGTTAGCTGCAAACCAGACGAGAAAAACCGGACTTCGGGAGGGTTACATGCAGGCGTTGTTTATTGGACAAGCCTATATCGACGTTACTTTTTTGACCGACCAATTGCCGACGGGCGACGAAAAGACGATTGCCCGGGATTACGCAATCAGCTTTGGCGGGAACGCTGTGACGGCGGCGTTTTGCTGCGCCAAACTGGGCGGAAAGCCGGAGCTGTTGTGCTCGCAGGCGGACGACTGGCTGGCACGCATGTTCCTGGACATGGCAGCGGCCTACGGCATTTCCATTCACGGGCGCAAGGTGCGTGAAAGCTCTCTCTCCTTCATCATGCCGCAGGGAGGCAAGCGTGCAATTGTGCGCTGCCGCGACAACGAGTTCCTGCATCCCTTCCCGCCCCTCACCCTGACCGGCATGAAGGCGTTGCATCTCGACGGTCATATGCCGGACGCAGCACTGCACTATGCGACCACCTGCAAGAACCTCGGCATCCTGACGTCTCTCGATGGTGGCGCCGTGCGCGAGAACACTGATGAGCTTCTCAACCAGATCGACATTGCTGTCGTTTCCGAACGCTTCTGCCAGCAACTGGGCATGTCGACCGGCGAAACGCTTTCGTATCTGCGCACCAAGAACTGCCCTGTCGGTGCCGTGACGCTCGGCAGCGAAGGCATGGTCTGGTACGAAGCCGGCGGTCCGGACAAGGTGATGCCGGCCCTGAACGTGCCTTTGTCGAAGGTGGTCGATTCCAACGGTGCCGGCGATGTGTTCCACGGCGCTTACATTGCATCCTATCTGCGCTGGCCGGAGAGAAGCTGGGATCAGCATTTCCGCTTTGCACGAGGCGCCTCGACCCATGCAATCCAGCATCTGGGCAACGAGGCCAGCCTTCCGACGCTGGAAGACATCGAACGCGCCAACGCCACTTACTCCGAAAAGGCCGTGGCCTGACAGAGACAGCAAAACCGGTGTGTATGCGGCCTTCGCGTTTCAACCGGGCAAAATGTGACGCAGGACATATTTTGACCGAATAAGCCCGGCTATTGCTTCCTCCGGCTTTCGCCTTGCCACACTGTGGAACTTCCCTCAGAGTGGGACCACCTCTATTTCGTGGAGATTTTCAATGATGTTTTCCCGTTCGCCCCGGATCGCAGCCGGTCTAACGGCTGCCGTCAGCCTGATCGCTCTTCAAGCCTCGCCGGCGCTTGCCTTCGATCCGTCCGGGAACGAGATTGCCGATGCTTTTCTGACCCTGCTGGACGCTGAAAAAGGCACCGTCGAAAGCTACGGTTCGGTTGAAGAAGCGGGCGGAGCCGTCACGCTCAGCGACATCGTCATCAGCAAGGAAGACGAAGAAAACGCCAGCGTGACCATCGCTTCGACCGTTCTGACAGGTGGAGAAATCCAGTCCGACGGACGGCTCAAGCTCTCAAGCCTCGACATGAGCAACCTTCAGCTCACGGCCAAGGACGGGGGCATGTCGCTGGCAGATCTCAAGGTCACGGACCTTCTCTTGCCGACGCCGGAAGAAGCTGCCTCCGATACGCCACCGGTTGGCCCCGGCTACAAGACGTTTGAAGCCAACAGCATTCAGATCCGCGATGAAGACAACCAGATTGCCGACATCGTCAAAATCTCTTCCTCGATCGAGGCCATGGACGGCGACCTTCCGACTGCGGGCCAGTTTGCTGTCACCGGCGCCACCATCGACGTCAAGGAGCTGGAAACGGAGGAAACGAAATCCCTCACGGAACTCGGGTATGAAACCCTGACGATCGATGTGTCCGGATCGGGCAAATGGGATCCGGAAGCGGCCACACTCGTGGTTCCGGAACTGAAGATCGACGCCAAGGACGCTGCCAGCCTGTCTGTCTCGCTCTCCATGGGCGGGGTTACCCGCGACGTGGTCACCCAGCTCAACGAAAAGTCGGAAAAGCCTGAGGAAGCGATGGCGCTCCTGCAAAATGTGACCATCGAAAATGCAAAGATCCGTCTGGACGACGCCTCGTTGACGGGACGGGTCCTGGATCAGGAATCGCAAAAGGCAGGTGTCGACACGCCGACCTATGTGGCCGGCCTCACCGGCACGCTGCCCATGATGCTCGGCATGCTGCAGAACAAGGAACTGGAAGGACAGATCGCCAAGGCTGTGACCCAGTTCCTCAATACGCCTGGCTCGCTGGAACTGACGGCTGCTCCGGGAGCACCTGTTCCGCTGTCCCAGATCATGGGAACGGCGATGTTTGCGCCGCAGATGATCCCGCAGATCCTGTCTGTTGGAATTACCGCCAACCAGTAAATCTGCCTCAAATGCAAAAAGCCCGGGCACTGACCCGGGCTTTTTTTGTTTTGATACTCAAGGCCGAGGCTTATTCGGCAGCCTCGTTGCGGCTCTGGAACTGCAGCTCGCACAGCCGCCGGTAAATGCCGTCATGCTCGAACAATTCATCATGCGTTCCGCTTTCCACAACTCGCCCCCTATCCATGACGAGGATCTGGTGCGCATGGCGAACCGTGCTGAGGCGGTGGGCGATCACAAGCGTGGTGCGCCCCTCCATCAGCGTTTCGAGCGCGGCCTGGATCTTGGCTTCGGACTCTGCGTCGAGAGCCGAGGTTGCCTCATCCAGCAACAGGATCGGTGCATCGAGCAGCATGGCGCGCGCAATGGCAATGCGCTGCCGCTGACCGCCCGACAACCGGCCGCCGCCATCGCCAGCCAGGGTGTTATAGCCCTCGGGCATTTCCATGACAAAGTCATGGGCGTTCGCTGCCCGTGCCGCTGCCTCGATCTCTTCCTGAGAAGCATCCGGTCTGCCGATGGCGATATTATCGCGGATACTGATGTTAAAGAGGTAGGAGTCCTGGCTGACGTAGGCAATGTTCCGGCGCAGAGAGCCCATTGCGACCGACTTGATCGACTGCCCGTCGACGGAGATGTTTCCTTCCTGAGGGTCGTAGAAACGCTCGATCAGGGCAAAGACAGTGGACTTGCCGGCCCCTGACGCACCGACCAGCGCCGTTGTCTTGCCGCCTTCAGCCGTAAAGGTCAGCCCGTTGAGCGCGGCACCTTCACCGTAGGAGAACTTGACGTCCTGCACCTCGATCTGACCACGACCGACCTTGATATCCGGTGCATCTTCAATCTGCTCCAAGTCCGGTTGCTCATCGATCAGCTCGTACATCAGGCGCACACCGACCAGCGACTTGCTGAGATTGACGTTCAGCCGGGCCAGACGGCGCGCGGGATCATAGGCAAGCAGCAGTGCGGTGATGAATGCGAAGAAGGCACCGGGATCCTTGCCCAGTTCGACGACCGAGTAACCGCCGTAGAAAATGACCAGCGCGATTGCAAAACCGCCGAGGGATTCCATCAAGGGTGACGTGCGGGCCGTCAACGAGGCGATCTTGTTGGACTGGCGCTCCACTTCGGCAACGGAGGTCGCCATCCGCTGCTGCATCGTCGGCTCCACCCTGAAAGCCTTGACGATGCGAATTCCCAGAACGGTTTCCTGCAGGGTCGAGCCGATCTTGGCGTTCGAGACCACCTGCCGCTTGGCATAGGTCTTGACCCGTTTGACCAGGAAGCTGACGCCGACAACGATCGGCGGCATGATCACCAGGGCCAGCAGGCTCATCAGGGGATCCTGGACAATCATGACCCCCACGAGACCGATCAAGGTCAGAACATCCCTGCCGAGGCTGAGCACGATCATGTCGATGACCGAACGCGCGCTGCCGGCACCGGTGTTCACGCGGATGCCGAGTTCCGGCAGAGACATCCGGTCGAAATAAGCCTGATCCTGTTTGGTCAGTCGATGGAACAGGCGGTTCTGAAGGTCCGCAACGATCGCGTTGCCGACCCTGGATAAAATGACCATCTGGCCATAAGTCGAAGCACCCTTCAGGGTAAAGATGCAGATGACGGCCCCGGCGATCACGTAGATCATCATCTTGTCGCGATTGATGAAGACCTCGTTGATGACATCCTTCATGATCCAGGCACTTGCAGCAGTCGTTGCCGCAACCATGCCCATGAAGACGAAGGCCACCATGTAGCGCGGGATATAGGCCCGGAGATTTTCGCTCAACAGGCGCTTGATGACTTGAACCGTGCCATCCGGATCTTGCCAGATCTCCCATTTTGCAGGGTTGAGCACTGTAAGCCGCCTTTCCAAAAACTTGCAAAGCATAACACGACTGAGGCCGGCAGGGCCGGCCTCTCGCCTCTTTTGAAGAGGGGTATCCCTATTTAACGGTCACCCGCAAGTAGGATGTTCTCACGCGTCCGGCAAATTCAGACGCAAATGCAGGTCACGAAGCTGCGCCGATGTCGGTTCGCTCGGCGCGCCCATCATCAGGTCTTCCGCCTTCTGGTTCATCGGAAAGAGCATGACTTCACGGATGTTGGCCTCGTCAGCCATCAGCATGACCATACGGTCGATCCCGGCGGCGCACCCACCGTGCGGAGGCGCGCCATATTGGAACGCGTTGACCATGCCGCCAAAACGCCTGTCGACTTCCTCAGCCGGATAACCTGCGATCTCGAAAGCCTTGTACATGATCTCGGGCTTGTGGTTCCGGATCGCACCCGAAATCAGCTCGTGACCGTTACAGGCCAGATCGTACTGATAGCCAAGAACGTCCAGCGGATCGCCTTCCAGCGCTTCCATTCCGCCCTGGGGCATGGAGAACGGGTTATGCGAGAAATCGATCTCGCCGGTTTCCTCGTCGCGCTCGTAGATCGGGAAATCCACGATCCAGGCAAATTCGAAGCGGTCCTTGTCCGTATGGCCGAGTTCTTCGCCAATGATGACACGGGCCTTGGCCGCAACCGGCTCGAACTGCTTCGGCTTGCCGCCGAGGAAGAACACAGCATCGCCGATGTCGAGATTTAGTTGCTTACGTATCGCTTCAGTCCGCTCCGAACCAATATTTTTTGCCAGCGGTCCCGCTGCTTCCATATATTTTGAAAATAAGGCCTCGGCTTCAGAAACGTTCCCATTTTCTTGAAGTCTCTGAAGCATCTTCACCAACAACGAAACATCAATATTGCTAAGTTTTTGCCCCTCATCAATCGGAGTCCCACCGGACTCTGCGATGACGTCATCATGTACCGATGCTATTCGATTAATGAAATCTTCGTCCGCTACTTTTTCTGCATTTGCACGCCAGAAGATGTAGCCCATGCCCGGCAGACCCTGCTCCTGGGCGAACTTGTTCATGCGGTCGCAGAACTTGCGGCTGCCGCCCTTCGGTGCCGGAATGGCGCGGATTTCCGTGCCCGGCTGCTCCAGCAGGTTGGCGAAGATCGCAAAACCCGACCCGGCAAAATGCTCGGAGACGATTTCCATCTTGATCGGGTTTCTGAGATCCGGCTTGTCCGTGCCGTACCAGAGCGCGGAATCCTTGTAGGAAATCTGCGGCCAGTTGCGGTTGACCGGACGACCGTTGCCGAAACGCTCGAAACAACCGGCAATCACCGGCTCGATGGTGTCGAAGACGTCCTGCTGGGTGACGAAAGACATTTCCATGTCGAGCTGGTAGAAGTCCGTCGGTGACCGGTCGGCGCGCGGATCTTCATCGCGGAAGCACGGCGCGATCTGGAAATACTTGTCGAAGCCGGAGACCATCAGGAGCTGCTTGAACTGCTGCGGCGCCTGCGGCAGTGCGTAGAACTTGCCCGGATGCAGTCGCGACGGCACCAGGAAGTCACGCGCGCCTTCCGGAGAAGAGGCCGTGATGATCGGCGTCTGGAATTCGTTGAAGCCGATGTTCCACATGCGGTCGCGCAGATCGCGCACCACGTTGGAGCGCAGAATCATGTTCTGGTGCAGTTTCTCGCGGCGCAGATCCAGGAAGCGGTACTTCAGACGAACCTCTTCCGGATACTCCAGATCACCGAAGACCGGCAGCGGCAGTTCCTTCGCCGCGCCCAGGATTTCCATTTCGCGGATGAAAACTTCGATGTCACCGGTCGGCAGGTCCGGGTTAATGGTTTCGTCCGTCCGCTTCTTCACGTTGCCGTCGATGCGGATACACCATTCCGAGCGAACGGTTTCGGCCAGCTTGAAGGCCGCGGAGTCCGGGTCGACCACGCATTGGGTGACACCGTAATGATCGCGCAGATCGATGAACAGCACCCCGCCATGATCGCGGACCCTGTGGACCCAGCCGGAAAGACGGATAGTCTGGCCTTCGTCGGACAGACGGAGGTCACCGCATGTGTGACTACGGTAGGGGTGCATTCTCATTCCTCGACATTTTTCTTGGCATAGAAAATCGTTACGGCCCGCCGGAGGCAGGCCGAGTCCGGCTGCACAATCCATGTTGCAGCACGAAAGTCAAGGAAAAGGCTTGCGCTATGCTTGCCTCTCCCTTTTTGAACGGGAAACGGGTCGGAATTTCTCTCAGGCGTCGACCGCTTGCAACAGTGGATGCCACTGGCCGCGGATCTCGTGAGAACCGGCGTCGGAATAATCGAACACGCCTGACCCGGCTGCGGCGTGACGGGCATAAACCACCCGCTCGGATATCCGCGCAAGCAGCGGATAGCCCTTCCTGGCAAGCAGTTGTTCCAGATCGCCGACCTGATTGGACCGTCGGTCGATGCGGTTTGCGACCACGTGTATGTCGGCCTTGCCCTTGCGCACGCGCTTGATATCGGAAATGCGGTCAAGAAACTTCAAGGTGGCGTCCCAGTCGAAAGCCGAAGCGAGAACCGGAACAATGATATCGGAGGCCTCGGCGATCAGGTTCTTGGCCAGTTCGGAGCGAAGCCCGCCAGGTCCGTCAATGATGATGGCATCCAGATCCTTGTCCTTGTCGCCGATTGCTTCTTCCTTGGTCCAGTTGAGACCTTCGATCCGCGCCAGGCTCTTGGGCCTGCGTTTGATCCAGGACTGGCTGGACTTTTGCCGGTCCGCATCGGCAAGCGCAACATCGTCCCCCCGGGCGGCAAGCGCGACTGCAAGATTCGTGGCGAGGGTCGTCTTGCCGCAACCGCCCTTGGAATTCACCACCAGTATCTTGCGCATTTCCACTCCTCTGTGTGTTCTTTCGCACACGCTCGCCTAAGCTTCAACATAGGCGCACAAAATGCGCCTTTTCAAGAGCTTTGGGCGCGAAAATTACCATTTCGTGGCGACAAAGCGGCAGAACTCGGGTATAGCTTTCCGTCACCATGCATGTGATTACAAAAACAAAAGATCTCGCCGCTGCGTGTCAGCGTCTTGCCGCTCATGATTACGTGACCGTCGACACGGAATTTCTCCGTGAGACAACCTTTTGGCCCAAGCTCTGCGTCATTCAGATGGCAGGGCCTGACATGGCCTTCATCGTCGATGCCCTGTCAGAAGGGCTGGACCTTGAGCCTTTTTTCGAGCTTATGCGCGACGGCAGTGTGACAAAGGTTTTTCATGCTGCCCGCCAGGATATCGAAATCATCTACCACCTGGGTGAACTGATCCCGGCACCGCTGTTCGACACGCAGGTGGCGGCCATGGTCTGCGGCTTCGGCGATTCCATTTCCTACGACCAGCTTGTCTACAAGGTCACCGGCGCCCGAATCGACAAGTCGTCCCGCTTTACCGACTGGGCTCGCAGACCCCTGACGGCAAAGCAACTGGACTATGCCCTGGCAGACGTCACGCATCTGCGCGACGCCTACCAGTTTCTGAAAGCGAATCTTGCCGAGCAGGACCGCATCCACTGGGTTCAGGACGAGATGCAGGTTCTGACGTCCGTGAACACGTATCGCACCGACCCGGAACAGGCCTGGAAACGCCTGAAACTGCGTGTGCGCAAGCCGGTTGAGCTGGCTGTCATGATGGAAGTCGCCGCCTGGCGCGAACGGGAAGCGCAATCGCGCGACGTTCCCCGCAGCCGCGTTGTCAAGGACGATGCCATTTACGAACTGGCGGCCCAGCAGCCTCAGGACGCGGAAGCGCTTGCGCGCCTTAGAACCATTCCGCGCGGCTTTGAACGGTCCAAATCCGCAGATGAAATCCTGAAAGCCGTCAGACGCGCCGTTTCGCTTCCCAAGAACGAAATGCCGAAACTGCCCAAGGGCCGTCAGGCCCCGGATGGTTCGGCTGCGGCTGTCGATCTCCTGAAGGTTCTCCTGAAACTGGTCAGCGAAGCCCATGGCGTTGCGGCCAAGGTGATCGCCACCGTGGATGATCTTGAAAAGATTGCTGCCGACGACGCTGCTGATGTGGCGGCCATGAAAGGTTGGCGGCGCGAGCTTTTCGGCGAAACCGCCCTCAAGCTGAAACGCGGCGAAGTTGCCCTCGCCTTCCAGGACCGGCAGATCGTCGCGATTGAACAGCCGCTGCGGCCAGATGTGGAAAAGGAAGCGGCAGAGTAATCTCTGCCGCTTTGCTTTCTGAGCTTTCCTGACTGAACAGCCCTGACCTCAGCCTGCGTTTACCGCAACATCGACCTCGATGACCTTGCTGAGCTGGTTCGCGCGCTTGCGCAGGCGCTCACCGTCGAGATTGGCCAGCTCCTTCCCGAGGTCGAGCGACAGTCCCTTGTCTGTTTTGGTGATACCCACCTTCGGCAGCATGCCGGCAATCGACGCGCTCAGGAGCGAGGCCACCCGCATGGTTGCACCGAGAACCTTGGCGCGAATGCGCAGACGGTCGGTAAACAGTTCCCGGATCACAGGCGAAAGGTCACCTTCGCGCAGGCCCTGGTGGCGGTAGAAGACGGCCGCGGCCAGATAGGCGCGGCTGGCATGATCCAGGCCGACGAAGGACGCGTTTGAAATGATATTGAGGCTCTGCTCGCCGCGATAATCCGGATGGGCGCGCCAACCGATATCGGAGAGGAGACACGCCGCGTGCCGCAGCCGGGTCTCGTTGGCGGTTTCTTCAATGCCGAGTTGCCTGAACAGCGTGTCCGTCCAGACGATCAGCTCTTCGGCATGGGCAGGAGAGCGCGCCCGCAGGGTGCACAGCTCGCGCGCGGCTTCGATCACCGGGTCATGGGCCTGCATTTCCAACGGCAGCTTTTCGTGCAGCAAACCTTCGCGCACGCCGGTTGCGGAAAAGACCAGACGTTCCGCCTTCATTGACAGCAGCACCTGCTCCAGAACGACCGCGCCAATCGGCACCAGCGGACGGCGCTGTTTGGAGACGATCTCGGCAAGCTCCACACCTTCGAGATTGGGAACTGCGATCCGCCTGCAAAAGGCAATCGCCTCTTCCGCGCTGATTTCGTAATTGTGCATCACGTGCAGTGGATACTTGTTCTGCATCAGATGCAGACGCCCGAGCGATCGCCAGGTGCCGCCGACGGCGTAAAACGTCCGTTCGCCTGGCGCGAGATCTGGCCAATGAAAGTCCTTGAGCGCGGCTTCAGTGATCTTCTGCGCCTTTGCGATCTTGCCGTCGGCCTCTTCCGACAGGCGCAATCCGCCGAGGGGGAACGTTGCCCCGGCGCCGGGGGTGTTGTCGGCAATTTCCACCAGTTCCAGGCTGCCGCCGCCCATGTCGCCCACAATGCCGCGCGGCTGCCAGAAGCCGGCGATTACGCCAAGGGCTGAATAATACGCTTCCTCACTACCGTCGAGAATACGGACCGGCGCATCCAGAGACCGCTCGACCTCGCGCACGAATTCAGGACCGTTTTCAGCATCACGCGCCGCAGCGGTCGCGACGATGTAGATATCCTGACAGCCGGTGTGTTTGATCAGCGTCTTGAAACGGGTCAGCTCACCAAGCGCCAGACTGACGGAATCGTCGGCCAGGCGGCCGGTAGCGGCGATGCCCTTGCCAAGACCGGCCAGCAGCTTCTCGTTGAACAGCATCGTCGGCGTGCGCGCCTTGCGCTCGTAGATCACGAGGCGCACGGAGTTGGAACCGATGTCCACGACTGCGATAGGGCCGGACCCGTTAAGACGGCCACGTGCCGGGTGAAACTCAGCAGTCATGCTAACCTCGTTTTTGCCGTTCCAGGAACGGCCTCGGCCGGTCACTCTTCAGCGACTTGCCGCGCCCTGATAGTGAGGGGTTCGTCATGAAATATTGATGCGCATTGAAGGGTTCTTCATTGGCGTTCGGAACGATGCGCTCATGACTGCCATCGGACAGGATGCGCCAGCTTTGCTGGTTGTCCTTCAGGTTGGCGACCATGATCTGATCCAGGACCTGTTCGTGTACGGTCGGTGTCTTGAGCGGCGCCAGAACCTCGACCCGACGGTCGATGTTGCGCGGCATCAGATCCGCCGACCCGATGTAGACATGAGCTTCCGGCGACGGCAGCCCCTGGCCGTTGCCGAAGCAATAGATCCGCGAATGCTCCAGAAACCGTCCGACAATGGATTTCACCCGGATGTTGTCGGACAGGCCCGGAATGCCCGGACGCAGGCAGCAGATGCCGCGAATGATCAGGTCGATCTGCACGCCTGCCTGGCTTGCACGGTAAAGGGCGTCGATGATCGCCGGATCCACCAGCGAGTTCATCTTCCACCAGATCTGCGCAGGACGTCCGGCACGCGCATGCTCGATTTCACCCTCGGTCATCTCCAGCATACGCTGGCGCAGATTGACCGGAGAGACCATCAGATTGTTCAGCTCCGCCGGCTGAGCGTAACCGGTGATGAAGTTGAAAACGCGGGCTGCATCTTCGGCAATGCCGGGATCATCGGTAAAGAAGGACAGATCCTCATAAATCCGCGCGGTGATCGGGTGGTAGTTCCCCGTGCCGATGTGGCAATAGGTCTTGAGCTGGCCATGTTCACGCTTGATCACCATGGACAGTTTGGAGTGGGTTTTCAGTTCGATGAAACCGAAAACGACCTGCACCCCTGCCCGCTCCAGGTCACGCGCCCATTTGATGTTCGCTTCCTCATCGAAACGCGCCTTCAGCTCCACCAGCGCCGTAACGGATTTGCCGGCTTCGGCAGCCTCTGCCAGCGCCTTCACGATGGGGCTGTCATTGGATGTGCGATAAAGCGTCTGCTTGATCGCCACCACGTCCGGATCACGCGCCGCCTGCCGCAGATACTGGACCACCACATCGAAGGATTCATAAGGGTGGTGGACGATGATGTCCTTCTGGTGGATTGCCGCAAGACAGTCGCCGCCATGTTCGCGAATGCGCTCGGGAAAGCGGGCGGTATAGGGCTGAAACTTGAGATCCGGCCGCTCGAGATCGACAACCTGAGACAGGTTGTTGAGCGCAAGCAGCCCGTTTGCCAGAAAGATCTCGCTTTCCCCGACGTGCAGCGCCTCGGCCACGAATTCGCGCAGGGCCGGCGGTGTGGTTTCCTGGATTTCCAGGCGGATCACCGAGCCCCGGCGGCGGCGGCGCAGGGCGCTCTCGAAGAGGCGGACGAGGTCTTCCGCTTCTTCTTCGATTTCCAGGTCGCTGTCGCGGATGACGCGAAAGGCCCCCTTGCCGCGGATCTCATAACCGGGGAACAGGCGCCCGATGAACAGGCTGACGACCTTTTCGATGGCGATGAACCGGGCTGCGCCATCTGCACCATTGGGCAATTGCACGAAGCGGTCGACCTGGCTTGGAATTCTGAGCAGCGCGATCATGCCTCGCCCACCGGATGTCGGCGCCAGTTCGAAGACGATGGAAAAGCCGAGGTTCGGTATGAATGGGAACGGATGCGCCGGATCGATGGCCAGCGGCGTCAGAACCGGGAAGACATAGGCCAGGAAATAGTCCTGCAGCCAGACCCTGTCCGTGTGGTCCAGCGTTTCGCCTTGCGGGATCTCGATACCCTTGTCGGCAATCTCACGGCGCAATTCCACCCAGATTTTCTGCTGGGAGGCCTGCAGGTCCCGCACGGCATCGCTGATCTTCTGAAGCTGCTCGGTTGGTGTCAGGCCGTCGTCGGACAGATTGGTGACATCCGCTCGCTGCTGACCGCGCAGACCGGCAACGCGCACCATGAAGAATTCGTCGAGGTTGTTGGCCGAGATCGACAGGAACCGAACCCGCTCAAGCAAGGGGTGGTTCGGGTTCATGGCTTCTTCCAGAACCCTCAGATTGAACTGCAGCCACGAGAGTTCGCGGTTCATGAAACGGGCCGGAGATGTAGCCAGCTCACCTTCCGGCGCCAGTTCCGGCACGGTTCCCTTGCCATCGGCTGCAACTGTGGAAGCGGGCAGAATGTCAGAAATATCAGGGGCTTCGTTCATGGCATCATCCCTTTTTCCGTGCGACTTCCGCTTCGATCAGGCAAAACAGGACATGCCCATTCTGCGTTATTGCCGACGTGACTAACATGAAGTCCCAAGCGGGCAAATGACAGTCCTGTGGCAGTATCGGCGATTATTGGCCTTTATGCACATTTTCCAAGACCCGCCCAGCCAGTGGTTTTGTAATCTTAACCCGTCCGGCCAAAGCCTCCTGATCGATAGCTTCGACAGCGCGCATGGCAACCTCGAGCGACCGCTCCATTCGCACCACAAGATAGTCGACGACACCTTGATCGACCGCAATCTGACGGTCGGCGAACAGCTTCACCAACACCCGGCGCAGAAGATCATCGTCCGGCTCCAGAATTTCCACGGGGGTCGCCGCCCGCAGGCGGGACTGCAGATCCGCCAGGGAAATTTTCCAGCTTGCAGGCCAGGTGCGGCTGGTGATGAGTACGGTCTTGCCGGCCTGACGCGCCGCGTTCAGAAGGTGAAACAGCGCCGTGTTGTCGATGCCCAGATGCGCGTCCTCGATCACGCAGGCGGGCGCTGCGACGAGGGTTTGCACAGAGTGGGGGGTAAGTTCGGCCGCCGGCAGAACAACCGCACCGGTTTCATCCTGAAAAGCCCGGACCAGATGGGTCTTGCCCGCCCCGACAGGTCCTGCCAGCACGACGACGGGCGACGGCCAGTCCGGCCAGCGTTCCAGCAATTCGAACGCAGCCCGGTTGGAGCCTCCAACCAGATAGTCATCACGGCTCAGGGCCGCTTCATGCGGCAATTCCAACGGCAACTGGCGTGGTGTTTCCGCCATTTCTACTCTGAAACCTGCTGTTCTTGTTCCGACGCGGGATGGCCCGTTCCCCGGTAAACCGGGCTTGCCAGATACTGCTTCAGGGCAAAGCGCGCAAGCACGCCGATCATCGCGGCTGCGGGAACTGCAATCAGCATCCCCACGAATCCAAAGAGATATCCAAAGGCAAACAGGGCAAACATCAGCGCCACGGGATGAAGCCCCGTGCTGTCACCGACAAGTTTGGGCTGCAGGATATTGCCTTCCAGAAACTGGCCGACACCAAAGACCGCGGCGACGGCGACAATCCAGGGCCACTCCGGCCAGAACTGGACGATTGCCACACCAAGAGACAGGACCAGCCCCAACCCGGCTCCGACAAAGGGAATGAAGCTGACGAGGCCTGCTGCCATTCCGATCAGAAGGCCGAAGTTCAGCCCGACCAGCGCCAGCGAGATAGCGTAAAACGAACCGAGGATGAGGCACACGGACACCTGCCCGCGCACGAAGCCGGCAACCGCCTGATCCATTTCCCGCGCAAGCCCGCGGATTTCCGACAAATGAGGGCGCGGCAGCCAGCTATCTATGCGCGCAACCATGCGGTCCCAGTCCAGCAACAGATAGAAGGCAACCACCGGTGTAATGACGAAGAGTGACAGGATCGACAGCAATGCCTGTCCACCACTCCACAGAGACTGCGCCAGCTTGCCGATAAAGGAAGCCCCCTGGCCGATGAGATTGGACATGGAGGACTGAAGATCTTCCGCGCTTATGCCGGCGACAGACGCAAGATTGGCCGGAAAGTTTTCCGACAGCAGAGCCTGCAGCTTGCGGATCAGTTCCGGGAACTTCTCAAGGAAAAGCGAGAGCTGGTTTCCGAGAAGAGGCAGCAGCAGAATGAAGAACATCACAAGAATGACGACGAAGGCAAACAGGATACAGAGCGTCGCCCACATGCGCCCCATGCCCAGCTTTTCCAGCCGGTCGCAAACCGGGTCCAGCAGATAGGCGACGGCCATGCCCGCAACGAAGGGCAGAAGCACGCTGGAAAAGACATACAGAAACAGGCAGAAGACAATCAGGGAGATCAGCCAGAACTGTACCTGACGACGAAGGGTCATGAATGGCGCTCCTCGGTTTGTTCCGGCGCGTGAAAATGGCTTTCCTGCGGACATGGGATTAAACCCTGCCTCGGGTCAAGTCCAGAATAGTCAGCCATGAGAGGTCCTGGCCCGGCACCGAGCCACTTGAGCCTTGCCCTTCGCCGGCAATGCACTTTCTGGCAAATGAATGAGCCAATCGGCGAAGAAAGATGCGGAAGTTGCCCCGCCATCTGTTCTTAAGCCCTGCACAGAGTGGCTCGCCTCTTGTGTTCCTTGGCGGCAGACTGTAATCCGCACTGGCACAGCCAACCGCACGCAGTCTCGGAGTGCCCCATGAGCGAATCCTCTGGTCCCAACGGCCTGACCTATGCCGATGCAGGTGTCGACATCGATGCCGGAAATGAACTGGTGAACCGCATCAAGCCACTGGTCAAGGCAACCTCCCGTCCCGGGGCAGACAGCGATATCGGTGGTTTTGGCGGCCTGTTCGATCTGAAGGGCGCAGGGTTTCAGGATCCGATCCTTGTTGCGGCCAATGACGGCGTCGGCACCAAGCTGAAGATTGCCATTGAGACCGGCCAGCACCGCACTGTGGGCATCGACCTCGTGGCCATGTGCGTCAACGATCTGGTGGTTCAGGGCGCGGAACCGCTGTTCTTCCTCGACTACTTCGCAACCGGCGCGCTGGACGTGGCAACCGCGACGGATGTGGTGGCAGGCATTGCGGACGGCTGCAAGATGGCCGGCGCCGCGCTGATCGGCGGCGAAACGGCTGAAATGCCGGGCATGTATGTAGAAGGTGACTACGATCTCGCCGGTTTTTCTGTTGGCGCAGTGGAACGGGGCGCAATCCTGCCCCGTCCGGATGTTGCCGAAGGCGATGTGCTGCTTGGCCTTGCCTCTTCCGGTGTCCATTCCAACGGTTATTCCATGGTCCGCAAGATCGTCGAGCTGTCCGGCATGAACTGGTCGGATGCAGCGCCGTTTGCTGAGGGAAAGACACTCGGCGAAGCTTTGATGGAGCCGACCCGCATTTACGTCAAGCCGCTGCTGGCAGCCCTGAAGGAAACATCCGGCATCAAGGCTCTTGCCCATATTACCGGCGGTGGTCTGCCGGAAAACCTGCCGCGCGTCCTGCCGAAGAACTGTTCTGCGCGCATCGATCTCACCCAGATCAACGTACCGCCGGTGTTCGGCTGGCTCGCCAAGTCGGGCGGTGTAGCTGAAAAGGAAATGCTGCGCACCTTCAACTGCGGCACCGGCATGGTGATTGTCGTCTCCGCAGATGCGGTGGACGCTGTAGTTGACGTCCTTACCAAAGCTGGCGAGACGGTCAGCCGGATCGGCACCATCGAGGCTGAAGGCGCTGCACCGGTGCTGTTTGACGGCAGCCTGGACCTTGGCGCATGAGCCGGAAAAAGACAGCCATCCTGATTTCCGGACGCGGTTCCAACATGGGCGCGCTGATTTCCGCAGCCATGTCGCCCGATTATCCGGCCGAAATCGCGCTGGTTCTTTCCAACCGCCCGGACGCAAAGGGACTGGAACGAGCTGCGGAATTCGGCATTCAGACGGCCGTCGTCGACCACAAGGACTACGCAGGCGATCGCGAAGCATTCGAGCGATCCGTTGATGCCGTGTTGAAGGACCACAAGATCGAACTGGTGGCCCTTGCCGGCTTCATGCGTATCCTCACGCCTTATCTTGTCAACGCCTGGGCAGGCCGGATGATCAACATCCACCCTGCCCTTCTGCCTTCGTTCAAGGGCCTTGCCACACACGAGCGGGCTTTGCAGGAAGGCGTAAAATTGCACGGTGCGACCGTGCATTATGTATCGGCCGAAATGGATGACGGGCCGATCATCGTGCAGGGGGCCGTTCCGGTTCTCGACGCCGACACGCCCGACACGCTGGCCGCCCGCGTTCTGGAGGTCGAACACAAGATCTACCCCAAGGCGCTCTCAATGGTAGCCAGCGGCACGGCCAGGGTGTCCGGAACACGCGTGACAGGCAGCAGCGACAGCGCAGGCACCGAAACGCTTATCTGGCCGTAGACGGCACAGCGCTTTTCCACTGACAGTGAACTGGTCGCGGGTTTCTCTGGCAAATTTGCCTGACCTTCGGATCAATCGGGCTTTGTCTGGACCTGCAATCGGAACGGCAGCACAAGAAATTCAGCTGGCCGAAGGAGGGAAACCTGCACGACAACGTTCATGGTACCGGCCTCGACATCTATAGCGGTCATGGTCGTACCAAGTCCGACGTCTACGCGGTAAGCCTCTTCGGAGGAGGTTCCGGTGAACGCTCCACGAATCCAAAGCGCATTCAGGAAACTCTCAATCGACAGCTTTATCGTTCGACAGGTTGGTGCGGTATTGGGTGAAAACACAAATTGGTCGAGGGCTGCCTTGATCGATTGTTCCAGCATGATCGCCGTTCGGCGGACATTCACATAGCGCCAGTCCTGGCTGTTGGCGTCCAGCGTGCGCGCGCCCCAGACAAGTGTACCGCGTGCCGGAAACGACCGGATCGCATTCACGGCCTTGCCGTCCAAAGGGGCGTTCAGATCGTCCTGCTCCGCGTCGGAAATATCTACGCAGGGCGAAACGACGGAAAGCAGCCCAATATTTGCCGGGGCCTCCCAGACGCCGGTCCGGGTGTCGGTCATTGCGTAGGCACCCGCCAGCGCACTTGACGGAGGCATGACATTCAGCGCTGCGACCGCATGGTCAATGAGGTCTTTGTAACGTTTCGAAAGCACTCTCAAGCTTTGCACACCACGTGCCTTTTCAGCGTCGGACGTTTCGTCATCCACCGCCAGATCAAGCGCTTTTTCCAGCGCGGTTTTTTGAGCCTCGTTCGTCCGTGCGTCCGTATCCTGCCGGATATAATCGAAAAAAGCCTTTCGGGTGCCGGCAGAGATGTTGTCGAAGGTTATATCAGAGGCGACATGGAGGGCAGTGTTCACCCAGGGATAATATGCGGCCGCGAAGCTCAGATCCTCTGCCGAGAGCATATTCCGCAGGCCGGTCTTTCCCGAGATCACGTCAGCCTCGTCGTATGTCCTCTTCGTGTCACCGTTGAACACATCCACAATGGCGAACCGTCTTCTGGTCTCGGCACAATGGGCAAGGCCCCTGTCCCAGACGGCCTTGTAGTCTTCCGGTGACGGCAGGAGCACCGCCTCCGGAATGACGAGCATCGACGGCTCCTGCTGCTGGGCGACTTCCTGCCAGATCGCATCACTGAAATGCTCCGCGGACTTTGCAATCCCGGGCTCTCCGACGCCGTAACATCCAACCGACACGACCCAGCATGCGCTTCCACCATTTTCCCGAAACAGGCGTATGGCCGAGTGCAGAATGAATCGGCTCGAGTCCTCCAGCTCCAGAACCGGTTCCCCTGCCCGCAGGCTGAAGTCAAATCGCGCCGCCGGTGCTTTGCCAAACCAAAGTTCGAACTCATTCATAGAGGTGACCCGAACCGGTACGCCGGTCACATCCTTGCCCTGCTGCACGGCCCTTTCCGTGTAGCCGATGAAGATAGGGACATCTGTCGCAACTTCCACAACCTGTGCAGGATAGGAGTTTTTCTCGACGATGTAGACGCCCGGGGCCTCATACTTCTTCATGTGCTCTTCCTCGTGACGCGGCATCCGGCAGGGACTTGAGGCTCTTGATCGGCACAGGCTCCCACAGTCGCGCCGGTGAGCAAAGGACTTTCCGCCAGAAGTTGCAGCCGCCCTCGGAAACACGTCGGGTTTCGTTTTTCGTGCACAGGACGCGTAACAGCGCTGCGGATAGTATCTTGACTGATTGTGAGGGTTCACCCGGTCGGATAACGTCACTTCATGTTGTTAAGTTTCCTGTCGGCGCTTGGTGGTGTCGGGCTGTTTCTGATCGGTATGATGCTTCTGACCGATGGGCTGAAGGCCCTCGCGGCGCAGCGCATGCGCGATATGTTGTCCAGGTTCACCTCAACGCCTTTGTCCGGTGCGGTGACAGGAGCCCTCACCACAGCGGTCATCCAGTCTTCCAGCGCAACCACCGTTGCCGCCGTCGGCTTTGTCGCGTCCGGCCTGCTGACGTTTCCCCAGGCGCTTGGGGTCATATTCGGCGCAAATGTCGGCACCACCCTGACAGGCTGGCTGGTGGCGGTTCTCGGCTTCAAGCTGGATCTCGGTCAGATCGCCCTGCCCTTCGTGTTTTTCGGCGCGATCGCGCGGCTGGCCTTTCGCGGTCGGGTCGCACTTGCTGGACAGGCGCTCGCCGGCTTCTGCCTGATCTTTATCGGCATCGAACACATGAAGGACGGTCTGGATGCCTTCAGCGGCGTCGTAACGCCCACCGACTTTCCGCCGGACACACTGTTCGGCCGTCTGCAACTTCTGTTCATCGGCATGCTGATAACCGTCGTGACCCAGTCCTCAAGCGCAGGGGTTGCTACAGCGCTGGCGGCTCTTGGCGCCGGTGCCATCAACTTTCCGCAGGCGGCCGCCCTGGTGATCGGCATGGATGTCGGGACCACATTTACCGCAGCCCTGGCGACCATCGGCGGCGGCACCATGGCCCGGCGCACGGGCTATGCGCATGTGATCTACAACGTCCTGACCGGTGTGATGGCGTTTTTTCTGCTGGGTCCGTTTCAGCTTGTGGCGGGGGCACTGACCGGAGACGGCGAAGGACAGATTGCCCTCGTCGCATTTCACAGTTTTTTCAATGCCCTCGGAGTGCTTCTGGTCCTGCCCTTCGCGCGGCCTTTTGCCCGTCTGGTTGAAACACTGGTTCCCGAAAAAGGCTCCGACCTTACCAGCCGGCTGGATCCTCTTGTGCTGCGGGATCCGCATGCAGCCGCTGCCCTGGCAGGTCAGACCGTAGCGGAGCTGGACGCTGCCATCATCGAAAGGTTGCGCAGCCGGCTGGGCGCAAGGCCTGTTTCGCACGAGGAGCTGGACCGGGAAGAGCTGGCCAAGGCCATTGCGGACACACGAACCTATCTGGACAGAATCATCGTCCCCCCCAACGACATGGTGTTCCAGGAAGAGTTAAGGGGGCAGTTTCATATCCTCGATCACCTGAGCCGCCTGCTTTATCGCTGCGACCAGAGACAGCGGATCGACGAGCTGGCGCTGGATCACCGGCTCCGGCGCCTGGCGGGCCTGATCCTGGGTGTTGGCACATCCGCCAGACAGCAGGACGTCAAGACACAGGAAAAGACACTCGACAGGCTCCGGCTGATGATGCGGCGGCAACGGCGGCTTAACCGTGACCGACTGATTGCGATGGCTGCGGCGGACACGGTACCGGCGGAAACCGTCTGGCTTAAACTGGACGCCCTGCGCTGGTTGCACAGGGTCGCCTATCACCTTTGGCGGATCAAGCTGCACCAGAATGTGCTTCTAGATGCCAACCGGAATCTGGCCTCGACCGTCGAGGAAGCCCGCATCGACGTCGACCAGGACTGATCAACGCGGGCTGTCGTCTGCCATCAGGCGGCAGACCGGTCGATGATGACGTGATTTTCACCGCGCGAGCAGGCTTCCACGCGCGCCTCCACACGGTAAATGTCACGCAGCATCGAGGACGTGATGACGTCCTCAGACGGACCGGCGGCCATCAGACGTCCACCGGCAATCACCATGGTGTTCTTGCAGAACCGCAGTGCATGATTGAGATCGTGCAAGGCGATCAGCACCAGGGTGCCCTGACGGCGCGCCAGGTCGCGCATGAAGTTCAGAACCTCAACCTGCCGGTAAAGATCCAGCGCGGATGTGGGTTCATCCATCATCAGCACTTCCGGGCGGCGCACCAGAGCCTGTGCAATTGAAACGAGCTGACGCTGGCCGCCGGACAGTTCGCCGAGGTTGCGGAAGGCCAGTCCATCGATTTGCAGAGCCTTCAAGATCTGATCGATTTCGACCAGTTCGGCGTCTTTCACACGCCAGCCTTCGCCTTGCTTGGCTGCCAGCAGTACGGATTCATAAACCGTCAGCACGGCGTTGGCATGCGTGTCCTGGGGCATGTAGCGGATCGCGTCGCGCGGTGCAGCCTTGTTGCCTTCCAGAACCACCTCGCCGGGCCCTTTCAACAGCCCCGCGATGCGCTTGAACAACGTCGACTTGCCCGCAGCGTTGGGGCCGATGACCGCAGTCAGTTCCCCGCCGGAAAAAACCGGTGTCGAAACCCCTTCCACCGCAAGAGTAGAGCCGTAGCGTGCACCCAGGCCCTTCAATTGCAACGTTACCATGACTGCCTCCGGTCCGCGAAAATGAGCACGAAGAAGAACGGCACCCCAACTAGCGCGGTAATGACGCCGATAGGCAGGATCGCCCCCGGCAGAATGATCTTGGAAACGACGGATGTTGCCGACAGCATCAACGCTCCGCACAGGATGGCCGCTGGCAGGAAAAACCGCTGGTCTTCACCAACCAGCATGCGGGCGATATGCGGACCGACCAGCCCGACAAAGCCGATGGTGCCGACAAAGGAAACCGGTATGGCAGCAAGGAGGCTGACGCCAAGCAGCGTCTTTAACCGGAGCGACTTGATGTTCACGCCGAAACTGGCTGCCTTGACGTCGCCGAGCCTCAGCGCCGTCAACGCCCAGGAATGGCGCGCGAAGAACGGGATGCAGACGATAAGAATCGCGAATGTCGCAAAGACCTTGCCCCATGTCGCCTTGGTGAGCGACCCCATGGTCCAGAAGACGACGGCAGCAAGCGCCTGTTCGGATGCAAGATATTCCAGCAAGGACAGCAGCGCGTTGAAGGTGAATACCAGTGCAATGCCGAGAAGCACGATGGTCTGGACGGTGACGCCCCGGACCGTCGACATCAGATAGATGAACAGCGAAGCTGCCATCGCCATCAGAAAGGCATTGAGCGGAACCATGTAGTGAACCGCGGCCGGAAAGATCGCGACGCCGGCAACAAGGCCCAGGGCCGCGCCGAAGCTGGCCGCCGCAGAGATGCCGAGCGTGAACGGACTTGCCAGCGGATTGGCGAGGATTGTCTGCATCTGTGCCCCTGCCAATGACAGGCACGCCCCTACGCTGATCGCCATCAGCGCGATCGGCATGCGGATGTCCCACAGGACCACACGGGTCTGCAGGTCCGCGCCGGACGGATTGATCAGGGCAGCAAGCACTTCCGACAAGGGATAGCGGGCCGGGCCGAGAGCGAGATCAAATGAAAAGCTGAACACCAATGCAACGATCAGGCCGCAAATGACAAGAATGCGTCTGAACGCAAGGGCGCGGTAAAGACCGCGCCCCTCCTCAGCCGGAATGAGTTCCGAAACCGCCATGTCAGTTACTCGATTTCAGCGACACGAAGTAACCGGGCCGGTAATCGATCGGCAGGAAACGGTCGTGCAGTTCCTTGAAGGTGGCATCCGGATCAAGATCGGCAAAGAGATCGGGATGCAGCCATTTGGCAATCTGCTGGATCGCCACAAACTGGTAAGGACTGTTGTAGAACTGGTGCCATATGGCATGCACATTGTTCTCGCTCACGGCCTTGACGCCGGTGAAACCTGGACGCTTCATCAGGTTTGCAAGCTTGTCCGCAGTGACCTCCGGATCAGCACCAGATCCGACGCCGACCCAGTTTCCACCAGGAACATAGAGTTCCCAGTTTGCGCCGGTCACGATGATCTGGTCCGGATCGGACGCGATGATCTGTTCCGGATTAACTGTGCCGAAGGTGCCCGGAATGATGTCGGCAGCCATGTTGATGCCACCGGCCATTTCGACCATCTTGCCGAAGTTCTCGTTCCCGAACGACATGCAGCAATCGTCGGAATACCCACCAGCGCGTTCCATGAACACGATCGGTTTCACGAGATCCTTCTGCGCTGCCAGCTTGTCGGTCACCTTGGCAATTTCCGCCGCACGGAACTCGATGAATTCCTCGGCCTTGTCCTCCTTGCCGTAGAGCTTGCCGATCAGGCGCATGGAGGTCTCGGTGTTTTCCATCGGCTTTTCACGGAAGTCGACGTAAACAACCGGAATACCGACCTTGCCGAGTTTCTCGATATAACCGCCCTCTTCGGTGGCAACCTTGGCATCCAGGTTCAGGATGATGACGTCCGGCTGAAGTGCGACAGCCTGTTCCACATCGAAGGTGCCGTTCTTCATGCCGCCGAAGGTCGGCAGGTCGGCCATTTCCGGATACTTTTCGAGATACTGATGGTAGCCGTCGTTATCGGCCTTCTCGAAATCATCCCGCCAGCCGACGACACGCTTGAACGGATCTTCGCCGTCCAGTGCCGCTGTGAAATAGATCTGACGCCCTTCGCCCAGAATGACCTTTTCCACCGGCACTTCGACCTCGACCTCACGGCCGGTAATATCCGTGACCGTTACCAGGTCGCCAGCGAAAGCCGACACGGGTAGAAGAGTTGTCGTCATCAGCACAGAGACTGCCAAGCCTTTGATTTTGCTCACATCCGCCTCGATTTTTCCAGAGGTTATAAGTTGAGTTTTAAATTCTTGTTTTTGGTATTTTTCCTGAGTATATGAGTCAAGAAATATCTTTTGGAATGGTTCCAACCAACCGGAGCGAGAGCCCTTATGAGCGACGCGGACACTCTTTCGAATTTCGATCTGCGTGAGGAAATCAAGGAATATTGGGGCAAGCGGGCGGAGACCTTCGACAGCCAGCCCGGCCACGAAATTTTTTCCACCGAGGAGCACACAGCGTGGAAAGACCTGTTCAGAAAACATCTGGGCGCCGGCAATTCCCGGAGCGTTCTCGATCTTGCCTCCGGAACCGGCGTGATCTCGCACCTCCTTGATGATCTGAACTTCGACGTTACCGGTATGGACTGGGCAGAGCCAATGTTGGCCAAGGCGCGTGAAAAGGCGAAGGCACGGGGGCGGAAGATCCGTTTTCTGCTTGGCGATGCCGAACGCACAATGGAACCGGCCGGTAGCTATGACGCGATCACCTGCCGACACCTCGTCTGGACGCTGGTCGACCCAGCGTCGGCTTTTGCTGAATGGCACCGGGTGCTGAAACCGGAAGGCCGGCTGCTGATTGTCGACGGAGATTTCGTCAATCCGAGCTGGTTTGCAAGACTGCTCTCCTCACTGTCGCAAGCAAGAGGTCTTCTCGGCAACCGTCCTCAAGCGGACGCAAAGCCGGCTGCCATGATGGAAACCCATCGCAGCATCTTGTCCCGCGTCCATTTTTCAAACGGCGCAAGGGCAGAAGCAGTGGTGGAACTTTTGCGCGAAGCAGGCTTCGGACAGATTGTCGTCGACACAGATCTCAAGGCTATTCACAAGGCGCAGAGGCGCCACCTGCCCTTCTTCAAGGGGTTGGAAAGAGCCACGCAGCACCGCTACGCGATCCGCGCAGTAAAATGATACTTCTATACTGGAAAAATTGATCAGTTGACTGCGAACAAAAACGAACAAATTCAACCCATGATGACTACCCAGGCACCAGAATAACCAGCGCTTGCAAGAATAGATTGAACATATATTCTTCACCCAGCGTTAATCCGACATCGATTAGGGTTCATTACATCACAAATACTGGGTACTTCCTATGCATACTGGCCGCGCTGTTTTCCAGTTTTCCTTCAACAGCCTAGCGGCCGAACGCAAGTCGTTGACCCTATTTATTTCAGCTCTTTTGCTGACATTACTGCTCGTTCCCCTGTCCGGCGGACTATCCAAGGCGATTGCCGCTGACTGGCTGATCACACGGCTTTCCGGAACGGTCTATCTCGTCGCCCCTGGCATTGAGGCGCACCGGGCCCGCAAGGGCATGGCCTTGCACAAGGGCTATACGATTGCGACCCGAAAGGGTGCGCGCGTTGTCCTGCAAAGAGACAATGGTTCCATCACCGTAGGACCAAACACGGAATTTGCACTGTCTCAGTATCAAAGCAACGACACGCAGACCACGCTCCTGCAGCGTAAAGGCACGATTGAAGTCGATGTTGCAAAACGCGGCAGGCCGTTTTTCAAGGTTGAAACGCCCTATCTTGCGGCCGTCGTAAAGGGAACCCGGTTTTCTGTAAGCGTTCGGAACAAGGAAAGTCAGGTATCGGTTCGCCGCGGCGTCGTTGGTGTCCAGGATCTTGCGTCGGGCCAGCGAAGCGACGTTCAATCCGGCCAAAGCGTGCGCAGCGCACCGGACAAATACGCTGGCCTGAAATCCGTCGGCAAGACACCGGCGGCTATCCAGCAAGGCACACCGGGCAAACCGACATTCGGCAAAGTCCAGAGCCCCCCTTCCCCCGTCGGAAAAAACACCCGGCAGAGCATCTTCGGCGGACGTAGCAATTTGTCGAATAACCATAGCTACGGCGGCTCTTCGGGCAACGGCGGCAATTATGGATCGGGTGGAAACTCCAACGGAAACGCCGCCGGCAACCACGGTTCAGGTTCAGGCAACTCGTCAGGTAACTCCTCTGACAATTCCGGTTCCAGCGGTTCTTCCCACGGCGGGAGCGCAAGCGCCGGTGCTTCGTCTGCCGGAGCGAGTGCTGGTGCTTCGTCTGCCGGAGCGAGTGCTGGGGCTTCGGCCGGAGGAGCCAGCGCGGGAGCTTCTGCGGGAAATGGTGGCGCGAGTGCGAATGCTTCGGCAGGCGGAATCAGCGCAGGGGCTTCTGTAAGTGCCGGCGGTGCCAGTGCAAATGTGGGCGGTGGTAGCGTCTCCACGGGACGCTAACGACCTCCTGGCCGCTGGTTTTCAAACATGGCCGAGCGCCTCGCCCAGTGAACACCCGAGTGCCGGTTTCTTGCGCATATCCAGTCCCGAATGCGAATCGCCGATAGGACTTTTCCGGATCTATTCCGCTGCAGCGCCATCGCGAGGCCGACGAGCAGGAAGGTTTCGCTCCGCCGCCCGTTCATCTGGAAAAACAAAAAGGCTCGGGGCAATCTGGACCGATTTCATCCTGTCGGCGGAAAACATGACCATTGCGCACGCAGAGATCCCAGACAGCTCCATGGCCCTTCACGGAGCTGCCGCACCCGGTTTCGATCCGCTTTACCAGATCATCCCCGACATTCCTCATGACGCAGCATATGCCGTCCATTTTGCCGAGGGTTTCATCACCTGGGCCGTGACCTCGGCTCTCGATGACACCATCGGCCTGGGTCTCGGCCTGATGCCAATCCCGGTGACAGGGAAAATCATCCTAGCGGTCGTGGGGGTGTTCAAGGGAAAGAAGGCAGGCGCTGAAAAGCATTGAGGCATCCCACGAATACGCGGTGTGGATGCCAAGGGTCACGGCATCCACACCTCTCGCTCAAGCTCGACTGTCTGAGATGCCGATCATTTTAGAGCGGCTTCAATCATCGTCCCGGCCGTTGTCATCATCACCGCCGTCATCGTTGTCACGGCCGTTGTCATCGTTATGGCCATTGTCGTCCCCGCGACCGTTGTCATGGTCTCCGCCATTGTCATCATTTCGGTCATGCCCGTTGTCGTCATTGCCGCGCCTGTCGTGGTCGTCATCCCGGCGCCCCCGGTCATCATTGTAGGACGCAGACCTGGTTTCTCCACTCCTGTCTCTTCCTTCGCCATTGCGGGCATTCCCGGCACTGGAACCGGAAAAGTCGCCGGAGATCAGCTTATGTAAAAACCCACGTTCCGCCGACATGGCCCCGGAGGATCCGCAGAACAACAACACACTTGCCAACACCACATGCACCAGTTTCATTTTCATTCTCCTTGCGATTTTCCACCCCAGTGTCCCCGTGACCCCAACAGTTCTGTTAATGCGGGTTCAACGTCTCGCTTGAGAGCCAACCACCTTGCCTTCGAAAGCGACGATTTTTCGCCACACCAAACCGCACGAGGACAGCTTCAAGAATGCAAGCAAAAACCAGACAAATACCTATATTTTTACTTACGTATTTCCACATACTCGCATATTTTTATTAATATCCCGGCTTGAATTCCCGTTTAACTTGAACTTTCAACTGCGAATATGTTCTCCCAAAATCCGACTTCTGTTAGATTTGTCTATAAGCAGATGCTTATTCAGCGCGAAACGTGTCGTTTTTCGATCCTGGAGGTGCATAATTCTTTGGACAAGGTCATCCCCGGTTACCTGACCTCATCTGTGAGGATGACGACTCTGATTGCCGTCATCCTGCTACAAGCTGCGAGCGCGATCTTTTTCATCGGTGACTTCTTCTGGGAGTTTCACCTGTCCGGCCTGGTGAGCCATACCGCGTTCGAAGGTTTTGCAACGCTTGGACTCGTCTCCGGTGTCTTGTTCGGTGTTGTTGAAATGGGGCGCATTCAACGCTCGGCGCGCATGGCCGAGAGTTCGCTCAAGATCGCCGCAAATGCCTTTGGCGAAATGATCACGGAACGCTTCGAGACCTGGTCCCTGTCGGCGTCCGAAAGAGACGTGGCGCTGTTGACCCTCAAGGGCTTCGACGTGGAAGAAATTGCGCGGCTCCGAAAGACGGCCACAAGCACGGTGAGAGCACAGCAGGCCAGCATTTATGCGAAATCACAGACGCACAACAGGGGACATTTCGTGTCCTCTTTCATTGACGCCCTCGTCGAAACACCGGTAGCCGGGTCCAGGACAGGTGGCCAGGGAGGACAGGACAGCTGAGGCGAAGGGAGACAGATGTCAGCCCTGCAACGCCTCACTCAACGATGTGCCCCCTGCCGGCTTCTCTTTCAGGTCCAGACCTGAATGAAGGTCGATGATGTGGCTCTTCTGAATGCTCTCGGCTGCCGCGCTGTCCCGCTTCTCGAAGGCGTTCATCAGAGCATGGTGAGAATGGCTTTCGCAGGCAGTGTCCGAACGCTTCCAGTAAAGGGCGATGATCAGCGAAGAACGCGAGATCAAAGAACGGATCATGCCGGCAAAGATACGATGATCTGCGATGTCGGCAATTTCCGTGTGAAAGTTTCCGGACAGAAATAGCGCCTTTCCCATGTCGCTCGCATGGAGCGCGGCATGCTCGGCATCCAGATGCGCGTGTAACTGGGCCAACTGCCGATCGGTGATGACGGCTGCCGCCAGGCGTGCCACGGCAGGCTCTATCAAGGCTCGTGCCTGAAACACCTCATGCGCCTCGCGGATCGAGGGTTTTGCAACAAAGGCCCCCCGGTTCTTTTCCATGGAAACCAGTCCGGAGTGGGCAAGCGCCTGCAAAGACGCGCGTACGACGGTGCGGCTGGCACCGTAGATTTCACCCACCTCGTCTTCTGACAGTTTCAGCCCCGGTGACAGTCTGTGTTCCAGAATGGCTTTCTGAAGCTTGAGGCAAATATCAAGTGCCCGGCCCTGTGGCAGGGCAAAGACTTCGTGCAGCTTGCTGCGTTGATCGAGTTCGGCGGAGGTCACAGGTTTGGTCATTTTTCTTGAAGTGCCCAATGGGGGTTGAGCGGTGACCTGATCCTACTCCCCGGCACCCTGACCGGCAATCAGAGATCGTATACAATTTTTATTCACATCGTATTTAATTTGCCGAAATATTGTGCACTTTCGACGGAAAATCCTGGCTCACCTCCGCGGTGATTGCTCAAAATCCAAGAGTTTCTGCTGATTTTTCGCATTGGCACGGCACTTGCTGTTTCAGGACCCGAAAACGGTTTTCTGAAGGAGACGTCCGGTCATGGCGAAGTCCCTGGACCTTGAACTGGCAGCCACCACCAAGATCTACGGCGAGACCATCGCGGTCGACGCGATCAATCACAAATTCGCCGCCGGCACCTACTCCTGCCTGCTCGGCCCGTCCGGTTGCGGCAAGTCCTCTACCTTACGGATGATTGCAGGGCATGAAAGCGTCTCGACGGGCGATATCGTGCTGGGCGGCACAAACATCACCGACCTCCCGCCCGCCCGGCGCGGCACGGCGATGATGTTCCAGAACTACGCGCTGTTTCCGCATTTGTCCGTGGTCGATAACGTCGCCTTCTCCCAGAAGATGAAAGGCGTCGAAAAACCGGTGCGGCTCAAGAAGGCCCGTCAGTTGCTTGAGCTGGTGGATATGGCAGCCTATGCGGAACGTCTGCCTGCGCAGCTTTCTGGCGGTCAACAGCAGCGCGTCGCCCTGGCCCGTGCGTTGATCACCGAACCTTCCGTGCTCCTGCTCGACGAACCGCTGTCGGCGCTTGATCCCTTCCTGCGCATCAAGATGCGGCTCGAGTTGAAGAAGCTTCAGCGTGAGCTCGGCATTTCCTTCATTCACGTCACCCACAGCCAGGACGAAGCTCTCGCGCTTGCCGACGATATCATCGTCATGAACGGCGGCAGGATCGAGCAGGCAGGTAGCCCCCGCGACGTGTTCAACGCGCCCACCACAGAATTTGTCGCCCGCTTCATCGGCGGTCACAACGTTCTGCAGCAGAAAGGTGCGTCAGTCGCGCTGCGGGCAGACCGGCTGAAAGTGAAGAAAGCCGCGGGCGATGACGGAGCCTTGCTGACCGCCTTCGTCAAGGATGTCGAATACCTCGGTTCTACCGTCAACCTGGCGCTTGATGCCGGTGGCGCAGGCGACCTGACGGCCGCACTCACCGACGAAGTCTTCTTCCAGGATCCGATCGAGATCGGCGCAACCGTCTTCCTGACCTGGAAGCCGGAAGACGCGCACCAACTGGCGGCCTGAAGGCTGCCAATCGCAGGCCTTCTCCCGAGGCCGATCAAACTCCAGAGGGGAACAGGAGTAAGAATATGACAGATACAGTGGGAAAAACTGAACAGATGACCAAAAAAGGTGTCAGCCGCCGCAGCATCCTGAAAGGCGGCGCTGCCGCTGCAGGTGCAGCCCTGGGTTCCGGAGCCATCACCGGCTTCCCGACCATCTGGGCGCAGAACATCAAGGACGTGACCCTGCGCCAGTTCGGCACCGGCGTGTCCAACCTTAACGAAGTGGCGCAGAAGGTGAAGGAAGATCTCGGCTTCACCCTGGAAATGACCGCTCTGGACAGTGACGCTGTCACCCAGCGTGCCGCCACCCAGCCAGACAGCTTCGACATTGCCGACATCGAATACTGGATCTGCAAGAAGGTCTGGCCGACCGGCAACCTGCAGGCAATGGATACGTCCAAGATCAAGAATTACGACAAGATCGTCGGCATCTTCAAAAGCGGAAAGCTGACGCCGGAATCCGTGATTGCCCAGGGCACCGCTCCGCACACGGTCGGCTTCGTCGACGGTCCGGACGGCAAGGCATTTGCCACCGAAGAAACCGGCTGGATGACGCTTATACCGACCATCTACAACGCCGACACGCTCGGCATCCGCCCGGACCTGATCGGCCGCCCGATCGAAAGCTGGACCGAGCTGCTGAACCCGGAATTCAAGGGCAAGGCATCGATCCTCGACATTTCGTCCATCGGCATCATGGATGCGGCCATGGTCTGCGAAGCCATGGGCGAGATCCAGTATGGCGACAAGGGCAACATGACCCGCGAAGAGATCGACAAGACCATGGCGATCTTCACCGAAGCCAAGAAGAACGGCCAGTTCCGTGCCTTCTGGAAAACCTTCGATGAAAGCGTCAACCTGATGGCGTCCGGTGAAGTGGTGATCCAGTCCATGTGGTCTCCGGCGATCACCGCCGTGAAGTCCCGTGGCATCGAGTGCGTCTACCAGCCGCTGAAAGAAGGCTACCGGTCGTGGGGCGGTGGCATTGGTCTTTCCAAGAGCCTGACCGGCCTCGAACTGGACGCTGCCTACGAATACATCAACTGGTATCTCGACGGCTGGGTTGGCGGCTTCCTGATGCGCCAGGGTTATTACTCGGCCGTGCCGGAAACCTCCAAGAACCACATGGACGAGAACGAGTGGGGCTACTGGTTCGAGGGCAAGGAAGCCACCGGCGACATCACCAACCCGTTCGGCGATGTTCTGGCGAAAGCCGGCGAAACCCGCGACGGCGGCTCTTTCTACGAGCGCATGGGTGCAGTTGCCTGCTGGAACGCTGTCATGGACGAGAACCAGTACATGGTTCGCAAATGGAACGAGTTCATCGCCGCCTGAGGCTGAACCGGAACACGGGAGCCCGGGGAACCTTCTCCGGGCACCTCAATATTCCGGCGATCAAGACATCGTCCTTCTCTATTTACCGGACCCGACCTTCATGACGGATCAGACACAGTCCATTTCCAGCGTGGCCCCGGCTGCGAAAGCCCGCGCAAAGTCGCCCTTCAGCCTCAGCCGCCTGCCCGATGCCGTGACCGGCTGGCTGTTGTCGCTGCCCCTGGCGCTGGTACTGTTCTTCTTTCTGGTTCTGCCGATTGCCATGATCGTCGTGGTGAGTTTCTGGGGGGCGACGGAATTCTCGATCTACCCGGCCTTCCAGTTCGACAATTACGAATTCCTTCTCACGTCTCCGGTGACCTATCAGGTGTTCTTCAACACCGTGAAATACGCGCTGATCACCTGGGCGATCACGCTGGTGATCGGGTTCACCGTTGCCTATTTCCTTGCCTTTCACGTGCGCACGCTCACCTGGCAGATCATTCTGTTTCTGCTGTGCACGATCCCGTTCTGGACGTCCAACATCATCCGCATGATTTCCTGGATCCCGTTCCTGGGCCGCAACGGCATCGCCAATTCCACCCTGATCTCGATGGGGGTCATCGACGAGCCTCTGGAATGGCTGCTCTTTTCCGACTTTTCGGTGATCCTGGCTTTCGTCCACCTCTACACGCTGTTCATGGTGGTTCCGATCTTCAACACCATGATGCGGATCGACCGCTCGCTGATCGAAGCGGCCTATGATAATGGCGCGAGTGGACTGCAGACGCTCACCAACGTCATCATCCCGCTGACGAAGCCCGGCATCATGATCGGTTCCATCTTCGTGGTCACACTGGTGATGGGCGACTTTATCACCGTGCGCTTCATGTCCGGCAGCCAGAAAGCCAATGTCGGCAGGCTGATCTCCAACGACATCGCGCTTCTGCAATACCCCTCTGCCGCGGCAACGGCGGTCATTCTGCTCATCACGGTGCTTCTGGTGATCTCGATCCTGCTGCGCTATGTCGACATCCGGAAGGAGCTTTGATCATGGAAAAACGGTCCCGCTCCTTCTACGTGCTCGCCACATTCTTCGCCCTGTTCCTGGTGTTTCTCTATGGTCCGACAATCACCATCGCGATCCTGAGTTTTCAGGGGCCACAAGGCGGACTGACCTTTCCGATGCGCGGTGTCTCGCTGCACTGGTTCCGCGATCTTTTCGAGCAACAGGCCGTCGGTGATATCTGGGGAAGCTTTTCGCGCTCGCTCACGCTCGGCCTCATGGTCATGGTGACAACGGTCGTTGTCTCCGTCATGGGCGGCCTCGCCTTCCGTAAGCGGTTTCCGGGCTCCGGGGCGATCTTCTATCTGATCATCACCTCGCTGGTGATCCCGTCGATCCTGGTTTCGCTCGGCGTCGGGCTGATCTTCTCGCAATCCGGCCTCGCCGTGCACTGGTCGACCTCGGGCTTCGGCGCACAGCTCACCTGGACCTTGCCGTTCGGCCTTCTGATCATGTTCGCGGTGTTCAACCGCTTCGACAAATCCTACGAGGAAGCTGCACGCGACCAGGGCGCGAACGCCTGGCAGACCGTTCGGTATGTCGTGCTGCCGATTATCGCGCCCATGTTGATCGGGGTCGCCCTTTTCGGCTTCACCCTGTCCTATGACGAGTTTGCCCGAACGCTTCTGACTGCCGGCAGCTACAACACCCTGCCTCTGGAAATATACGGCATGACCACAAACGTCACGACGCCTGTGATCTTTGCCCTCGGCACTCTGACAACCGCCTTTTCCTTCGGCATCATCGGTCTGTTCCTGGCCATTGTGGTGATCTTGAACAAACGCAGGTCCCGACACGGTTCGGACGCCGGCAAGGGCATGGTCTAAGGCCTTACATGCGCGACACACATATCCTCGTCATCAACCCGAATTCCACGGCTTCAATGACGCAGAAGATCGCGGCGGCTGCTCGCGCCGCAGCCGGTTCCTTCAGCCGGATTACGGCCATCAATCCACTGGAGGGACCGGCAGCCATCCAGGGGCCCGCCGACGGCGAGGCCGCCCTGCCCGGTCTGTTCGATCTCTTTGAAAAATCCCTCAAGTCCGATCCGAGCATCAGCGGCGTCATTATCGCTTGCTTCGACGACACCGGCCTGTGGGAGCTGAAGGCAAAAGCGCGCGTGCCTGTGGTCGGCATCGGCGAGGCTGCCTACCACGTCGCGTCCGTCGCGGCTGAAAGGTTTTCCGTAGTCACCACCCTTTCCGTCTCCGTGCCCGTGCTGGAAGACAATCTGCAACGTACCGGTCTTGCGGCCCGCTGTGCCAGAGTGCGGGCTTCGGATGTGCCGGTTCTCGAGCTGGAGAACCCTGAGAGCGATGCCCGCCGCAAGATCGAGGCGGAAATCGAAACGGCCCTCCGGCAAGACGGTATTGGCGCGATTGCGCTCGGCTGCGCAGGCATGGCCGATCTGGCAGCGGACCTTACAGCTCGGTTCAAGGTGCCAGTCATCGATGGTGTGGCGTCCGCGGTGCGGCTCACCGAAGCAATCGCAGGATAAACTACTGGCCTTCTAGTGATCCAGAAGCGCGTCCGCTTCCGTCCGGAAGCTGTCGACAGCGGAAAAGAAAACGTCGAACAGCATGCTGCGCTCGTCACCGAGTGAGAACACCACTTCCTCGTATTGACGCTGCATGTCAGAGACAGCAACACGGTGCACGACGTCCGTACGCCCTGTGCCGAACCGCCACATGAACCCTACCCCGAGACCGTTGACCACCGCTTCATAGACCGCGTCGCGGGTGTCCAGTGTCAAAAGCGGCGACGGCTCGAACCCGGCGGAGCGAAAGGCCTTGTCGACCACGCGCTGGGTGGAGGATCCCTTTGTGCGGAAGATCAGGGGTTCGGCCATCAGCCGTTCGCAGGTCACGGCAGTCTCCCGCGAAAGCGGGCTGTCCGGATGGACAATGGCGACGACGTTCTGCCTTGCAAGCAAGGCACGCCGGAACCTTCCGTCGGCCGGCACATCCGGCAGAACGCCGATATCAACATCTCGCGTCAGCACTGCCCGCGTGATGCGTTCATGTGAACCCGTTTCCACCGCGATCTCGATGCCCGGATGGCGCTTGAGGAACTGGGCGATCAGCGCCATGCCCGGCATGGAATTTCCCAGCCCGATTTTCAATCGACCGTTCAGCAAGGTGTTGTGCCGGGTCAGAAGCCGGGTCGCCGCGCGTTCGGCTTCCGCCATGCGTTCAGCAACATCGCAGAGTTCGTTGCAAAGCGGCGTTGGCGACAAGATGCCGTTCTTCCGGTCGAACAGGCGCACGCCGAATTCCGCTTCCAGGTCTTTCACATGCCGCGCGACTGCCGGCTGCGAAATCTTCAGGGCCCTTGCCGCGGCAGCATAGGAGCCACCGGACGCGACCGCATTGACGGCCCGAATGCGCGACAGGGAAAGGGTCATTCCGAGTTTTCTCCGAATAGCAAAGCCAAAGGTTTCATCGCCTCAAACCATAGGTTTGCTCTGTTACGGCAGCGTCACAGAGTGAAGACAATTTGATGGCGGCTTCAGCGGGCCGGAGCAACGGAGCACGGCCTTCCCTGATCAGAACAAACCGCCCGAGTTTTCGGCGGCTCTTCAATGGCTGGCGGCAGGACCGGCAGGCAAACGGACAGATATGGATTTCGCAATGCGGGCTCGCAAAACAACAACGATCCAATGGCTTGGCGCCGCAGAAATTGATGACTATGCCGCAATCCTGTGCGATCTGGATGGTTGCCTGATTGCAGCCGGGTGCGCCTTGCCGGGGGCGAAAGAATTTGTCCGGGCCGCTGGTAAAAGACTGTCGATCGTCTCCAACAACTCGGCCGATACAAGCGTCACCCTTTCCCGGAAGCTGACTGCAATCGGCCTGCCTCTGCCGCAGGAAAGCATCTTTCTCGCCGGCGAATTGACCGTGCGCATGATCGCCGCCGAACAGCCGGGTGCGCGCGTCCACGTCATTGCCGAGCAACCGCTTCACCAACTTGCAACCGACCTTGGTCTTGAGCATGCAGATGCGCGGGCTGACACCGTCCTTCTGGCCCGAGACACCCGCTTCACACTCAATGGACTGGAAAAGGCGTTGCGGCTGCTGGAGCAAGGCGCCGAGCTGGTGGTGACCAATCCCGATCTTTCCCACCCGAACGCGGATGGTCTCCCCGTTCCGGAAACCGGGTCGCTGCTGGCTGCCTTTAAAGCTTGTGCCCCCAGCATTTCGGCCCGTGTCATTGGCAAACCTCAACCGTTCCTCATCGACGCTGCCCTCACTGCCGCAGGTGTTGGAGCAAGCGACGCTGCCTTTGTGGGTGACAACGCCACCACCGACGGGGCCGCGGCCGCTCTCGCCGGCCTGGATTTCATTCACCTCGTCGCACCGCCTTCCCTGATGGCAAACGCGAACGCCGTGACGGACACCACAGGACCGGCGCAACCTGCCAACTTGGAGGCGAGCGCATGCTGACCTACGTCCTTCGAACCCTTTTGCGGATGGCGATCACCCTGTTCCTCATCGTGACGCTGGTCTTCTTCGCCACCAGGCTTTCCGGAAATCCGGTCGATTTCGTTCTCGGCGAAGGCATCACCAAGGAAGACCGGGCTCTCTTGATCGCTTACTACGGTCTGGATTCATCCATCGGCACCCAATACTGGCGCTATCTCAGCTCAGTGTTTTCGGGCGAGTTCGGACTGTCCTTCCTGGAAAGACGACCGGTTTCGGAAATCGTCCTCGAACGGGCGTGGCCGTCCCTGAAACTGCTGCTCAGCGCCGTCTGCTTCACGCTCATTGTTTCCATTCCTCTGGGCATTCTGGCCGCCATCTACCGCACCAGCATCATCGGCAGCGTTGTGATGGTGATCGCCTTTCTCGGATATGCCGTGCCGTCCTTCATCATCGGCATCCTGCTGGTGCTGATCTTTGCCTATACGCTCAACTGGCTGCCCGTCATTGGCGATGGAACGGCGCTGCATTTCATCATGCCGACGCTCGCCATTTCCGGCACGCTGGTCGCCGCAATCACCCGCTTTACCCGCAACGCCATGCTGGACGTGCTCAGCCAGGACTACATGCGCACAGCTCGTGCCAAAGGCCTGCCGGAGTGGATCGTCATCCTGAAGCACGGATTGCGCAACGCTTCGATCACGCTGCTTTCCGTGGTCGGCCTGCAGATTGCCAGCCTAGCGGCGGCGGGCAGCGTTGTCGTGGAATCGATCTTTGCCTGGCCCGGCATCGGCGATCTTCTCGTCCGGTCCGCCATCCTGCGCGACTACCCCGTCCTCCAGTTCGGTGTCCTGTCCGTCGCTGTTGCGGTCATCGCGATCAACGCAGCGGTCGACATCGCCTACGCCTTCGCGGATCCGCGCATCCGTCTTGCCAAGGGATAAGCGCATGACCGACGCAACGCATCACCTGTCTTCGCCCCGTAATACTGCAACAAAGACATTCCGCATTCCGATCTGGTCGGATGCGAACTGGATCGTCCGGATCGCGCTGCTGATCGGGCTGATCCTGGTCGTGACCGCGCTCACCGCCCCATGGCTTGCCCCTTTCGACCCGAATGCACAGAGCCTTATTTCGAGGCTGCGGCCGCCGATTGGCTTCGACCGCTACAAGGACGGCTTCTACTTCGGCACGGACGAGCTCGGCCGGGACATCTTCTCCCGCTGCATCTACGGCCTCCGACTGACCTTCGCGCTAGCGCTGGCGGGCGCCGTCATCGGTCTTCTGATCGGCGGCACACTGGGGCTGATGGCCGGCATCATCGGCGGTATGTTCGAAGAGATCGTCATGGGTCTGGTCGATGCTCAGATCGCCATTCCCTTCACCCTGATCGCCCTTCTCATCCTGGCCGCCATGGGATCGTCTCTGGACGTGATGATCCTGGTGCTCGGCGTCTACGGCTGGGAGCAATACACACGGATCGTGCGCGGCGAAGTGAAGAAACTGATCCAGATGCCCTTCGTCGAAGCGGCACGAGCAGCCGGCGCAACTCCGGCCCGGATCGCAGTGCGGCACATCCTACCCAATGTCGTCTCGCCGATCGTCGTCCAGTTCACGCTGAACTTTTCCAACATCGTCATTCTGGAATCGACGCTGTCTTTCCTCGGTCTCGGCGTTCAACCGCCAACGGCAACGCTCGGATCCATGGTCGGTATCGGCCGGGACTATCTACCGACGGCCCCGTGGATCGTCCTCGCCCCGGCGATGGTGATCCTGCTCCTCACATTCGCAGTCCAGATCCTCGGCGACTGGCTGCGCGACAAGGCGGATGTCCGTCTCAGGTCCCGCTGACCGAACCCAACCACAGAAGCCGGAACGGCCAACGCTCCACCCTAGCAGCCTTGGAGGCTCGATATGACCAAACTACTGGCAACCACCGCTCTTGCATCGCTTATGGCGACAAGCGCCTTCGCAACCGAAATCACCGTTGGTGCCGCCAACGTGTCCAGCTACCTTGACCCGGGCCGCGACCATTCGAATGTCGGTTCGCAGTTCTACTACAACGCCTTCGATACCTTGATCGCCAAGAACCACGACACCACCGACACTGAATGGCAGCCGGGCCTTGCGACAGAGTGGAAACTGATCGAACCGACGATCATGGAACTGAAACTGCGTGAAGGCGTGAAGTTCCACAATGGCGCCGACATGACCGCCGACGACGTGGTGTTCTCGCTGAACCGGATGTATCAGGCCGATTTCCCGCCTTATCAGGTGCGAGCCCGCGACCGTCTTGAGAACTTCGAGAAGGCTGAGAAGGTCGACGACCTTACCGTCCGCATCCATGCAAAACGTCCGGAGCCGCTCTGGGAAACGCTGCTGAACCTGCAGCAGGTCATGATCATTCCGGAAGACTACACCAAGGGCCTTGCCGGCGACCCGGACAAGCTGGAGCATGACGACTTTGAAGCCTTTTCCCTGAAGCCTGTCGGCACAGGTCCCTACAAGGTTTCCGAATTCGTTCCGGGCGAAACGGTTGTCTGGGAACGTTTCGACGATTTCTGGGGTGAAAAGGCACCGCTCGACAAGGTCACGGTCAGGCACATGCCGGAAACCGCGTCGCGCATTACGGCGCTGAAAACCGGTGAAGCCGACATTGTCACGAACATCGCACCGGACCAGCTCCAGCTCATCGAGAACGATCCGGACATGAAGGCCGCCGGCAGCGCCACCGCGCTCTTCCACGTGATGATCATGAACGTGAACCATCCGAAGTTGAAGGACGCCCGCATCCGCCAGGCCCTGTCGCTTGCTATCGACCGCGACACGCTCAACGAGGCCCTGTGGGGCGGCAAGGCGGTGGTACCCTCGACGCATACGCTTGAGGAATTCGGAGAACTTTACCAGCCGGAGCTGACCACCTTCGAATACAATCCGGAAAAAGCCCGCGAGCTCCTCAAGGAAGCAGGCTACGACGGCTTCGAGCTCACCTATGACACCGCTCCGGGTTACTACACGAACGGTCTTCTGGCTGCCCAGGCGATCATGGAAATGTGGGCCGAAGTCGGCATCAACGGCAAGGTCAACGTCCAGGACAAATGGAGCGGCAACTCTCCGGACATGATGACCCGCAACTGGTCCAACCCGATGTATTTCGCCGACCCGTTCGGCAGCTTCGGCGTCATGTGGGCTCCGAACGGTCCGTCTGAATCCGAAGGTCGGTTCAACACCGACGAAGACTACGCCAAGAGCTGGGAGCAGTTCCGCTATTCCGGTGATGTCGAGCTGCGCCGCGCGGCCTATGCCGAGCTGATGGAACGCATCAAGCAGGATCCGCCGGTGCTGCCGCTGTATCGTCCTTATGAAAGCTGGGCGATGAAGACCAACGTCAACTGGGCACCGAAGCCGGGTCACATCCCCTACGTGCTCGACTTCCGCGCCGGGTCCATCTCCTTCAACTAAGCAAAGAAGCGTCGCCGGTTCGCCGGCGGCGCCTTCCCGAACCTCCGATCAATTCAGGAAATTCAACGTGTCCGTACGTATTGCAGTCGTCGCCGACATCCACCACGGCAAACCTTCCGCAACCAAACGCGGTGACACCGCCCTCGACCTGATGGCCGAGTTTGCCCGTTTCGCCAATGATGCCGCCCCCGACTTCGTCGTCGATCTGGGCGACCGTATTTCCGATATAGACCGGGACACGGACCTTCGGCTGGAGCGCGAGGTCGCTGAGGCCTTCAAGGCAATCAACGCTCCGATCTACCACATCAACGGCAATCACGACCGCGATCACCTGGACGTTTCAGACAACGAGGAAATCCTCGGTCAGTCGCTCGCCCACACGACCATCGATGCGGGCGACTGGAGAATTGCCCTGTGGCGCGCGGACAGCAAGATCCATCGCACGCCGGACCATTCCGGTTTCATCCTGCACGAAGCCGATCTCTTGTGGCTGTCACGGGTTGCACAGAACACGGACAGGCCGCTGTTGGTCCTCAGCCACGTGCCGGTGTCAGGTCATGGCCAGATCGGCAATTACTATTTCGAGCGCAATCCGTCGGCATCGACCTACCCGATGGCCGAGCGCGCCCGCGCGGCACTGGCGCAATCCCGGCATCCGGTGGTCTGCCTGTCTGGCCACGTTCACTGGAACACAATCACCACGGTGGACGGCATTACCCACCTGACACAGCAGTCGCTCACCGAAAGCTTCACCACCAAGGGCGAACCCGCCGGTGCCTTCGGGCTGATCGAACTCGGCGAAACCGTTTCCTGGCAGGTGCAGGGGCTCGATCCGATTGCCCACTCCTTCAAACCGCATGCCGACCGCTGGACACCGCCGCTGCCGGATTTCAACCAGCACCCGGAATTTGCAGCAAGACGCCGCGGAGACCTCAAATGACCAAGCCGGTACTGGACGTTCAGGACCTCAAGATTTCTTTCGGTGCCCATGAAGCGGTCAAGGGGATTTCCTTTGCCATTCATGCGCGGGAAACACTTGCGCTGGTCGGGGAGTCCGGTTCCGGCAAATCGGCCACGGCGCTATCGATCCTGCGGCTGATCGAACGCGAAGGTGGAACGATTGGCGGGGGCCGCATCGTCCTGAACGATGGTACCAGCTCCCACGATCTGCGAAGCCTGACGGATGCGCAACTGACCGCGCTGCGCGGCAATGCCATTTCCATGGTGTTTCAGGAACCGATGACCTCTCTCAATCCGGTTCTGAAAATCGGCGACCAGGTTGGCGAGGTCTTCATGCGCCACCGGAAATTCGACAGGCGCAAGGCCATGCAAGCCGCGCAGGAAGCCCTCGATCAGGTGCGCATTCCGGAACCGGCGCGGCGGCTCCACCAGTATCCGCATGAACTTTCCGGCGGTCTGCGTCAGCGGGTGATGATCGCGATGGCCCTCGCCTGCCGGCCCAAACTGCTGATCTGCGACGAACCGACAACGGCACTAGACGTCACCACCCAGGCGGAGATCCTGACACTGATCAGGAACCTTCAGGCCGAGATCGGCATGGGTGTTCTGTTCATCACCCACGACATGGGCGTTGTTGCTGAAATTGCCGACCGGGTGGTCGTCCTGCGCAACGGCGAAATGATGGAAGAAGCGAGCGTTCACGATCTCTTCGAACGGCCGAAGGCTGCCTACACCAAGGCACTGATGGCAGCGACACCCAAACCCGGGTCCGGCAGCAGTACCCGGCAAGCCGGAACCGGCACCGTGCTGGAAGTGGCTTGTCTGTCGACTCGCTTTGCCGGTAAATCCCGCCTGTTTTCCAGAAAGTCCGATGGCGTTCTGGCTGTGAACAGCGTTTCCCTTAAGGTGGCCCATGGTGAGACGCTCGGCCTGGTAGGCGAATCCGGTTGCGGCAAGTCGACCCTGGCGCGCTCCATCCTGCATCTGATCGAGCCTGAAAGCGGGTCGGTGTGGCTTGACGGCAAGGTCCTGAATAGCTCCTCCAAACAGGCGCTCCGGGAAACACGAAAAGACATGCAAATGGTGTTTCAGGACCCCTATGCGAGCCTCAACCCGCGGCTTCCGGTTCATGAGCTGATCACGGAACCGGCCCGGATCCACGGCATGGTCTCACGCAAGAACCAGAAGGAGCTCGCTGCAGATCTGGTTGAAAGGGTCGGGCTTGAGCGCGACGCCATCAATCGTTTTGCGCACCAGTTCTCCGGCGGACAGCGCCAACGCCTGTGCATCGCCCGTGCCCTGTCGGTGGAGCCGAAGCTCATCATCGCGGACGAAGCGGTTTCCGCGCTGGATGTGTCCATTGCCCGGCAGATCACCGATCTCATGCTGGAACTGCAGCGCACGGAGGGCCTGTCGTTCCTGTTCATCTCACATGATATCGGCGTGGTCGAGCGGGTCAGTCACCGCATTGCGGTGATGTATAAGGGCGAGATTGTCGAAACCGGACCGACAGACCGAATTCTGAAGAACCCGGAACACCCCTATACGCGCCGCCTCCTGTCCGCTGTCCCGAGCCCGGTACCGAAGAAAAGAGGCATGTCTTCTCATCCCTCAGTCCCGCTTCCAAGGGAACTCGCTTCGCTGGCAGCTCTCGCCTGAGGCGGCCCAGTAGGAAAGCGTTACTGCCGGAAACCGTTCCCGTAAAAACCCGAAAGGGCGACGCAAGCCATCTTCAGGACGTGACGCGTTGATTGCGGCCATAGACCAACAGCATGCCGATGATCACCGCACCATATATGATCTGCCGGCCTGCTTCCGGCATCTGCATGATCGACAGAACGGAATTGAGAAGCACGATCAGAATGACACCCACAAGCGTGCCGACATATCGGCCCTTGCCGCCCAGAATATGCGTACCGCCGAGAACGACCGCGGCAATCGCCGGCAGCAGGAACGCGTTGCCCATGCCCTGGTAGGCCTTGGCGGAATAACCGGTCAGAAGCACACCGGCGATCGCGGCGCAGACACCGGATATGACAAAGGCTCCGATGATGACCCAACGTGTGCGTATCCCTGAGAGATAGGCCGCCCCCTCCCGTGAGCCGGTGGCATACAGTGACTTGCCGAAGCCTGTCCGGGTCAGCAGCGTAGCAATCACGATTGAAACCGCCGCCCAGACGAGAATGGCGGCTGGAATGCCGAAGATCCTGTCCTTGGCAAGAAACAGCATGACCGGCGTCGCCCTGTCTTGAGGTGCGAACCCACCCGTCTGGGCAACCATCAATCCACGCAGCACGGTGTCGACACCAAGGGTGAAGATCATCGAGGGGATGCGCAGCCAGGCGACACCGATACCGTTGAGGAGACCGACACAAACACCGACGCCGAGGGCAGTCGGAATGGCGAGGTCTCCGCCAACTGCAGTCGCCGTCATGGCAGCTGCGGTCAATGTCCAGGGAATGGACAGGTCGATATGGCCCAGCAGTATGACCATCATCATTCCGGCCGCGCAGATCCCCAAGAAGGAACCCGTCTGGAGCTGCTGCAGCAGATAGTTGACCGATAGCAGCGGAGCCGTGCCTGTTGTCGACAGCGTGTAGGCGGTCCCGGCAATCAGGATGACGCCCACGAACAGGGAGGCAACGACAATCGGCCGGTTTTCTTTGGAAAGGGAAATCTGCATGCCTGGCTACCTGAACAAGTCGAGCTGGTTTTTGACCCGTAGCGTGCGGAACGCCCCGAAGGAAACGGCCGTCAGCAATACGAGCCCCTCGATCAAGGGCTGCAACAGCGGGTCTATATCGAGGATGCGGAAGTAGAAGGAGATGACCCTGAGGATCATCGCGCCGACAAGGCTGGCAATGGCCCCGCCGGTTCCGCCAAGCAGCGATGTGCCACCAAGCACCACCGCTGCGATGGAGTTCAGCGTATAGGCGCCCGCCTGCTGCACATCCGCATTGCCAGATGAGGTCTGGATGGCAAGGTAGAGGCCGCCGCAGGCTGCCAGAAATCCGGCAAGTGTGAAGGCGGTGATCTTAGCACGCTGGATGGGCAGTCCGGACATATAGGCCGCGCCTTCCGCAGAGCCGATGGCATAAACGGTTCGTCCCGTGACAGAGCGGCGGAATGGCACCCACACGATGACCGCCACAACAACGACCAGAAGGAAGGGCACCGGGATGTCGGCAAAGGGCCGCAGCCACCAGGCCTCTCCCCCATCCGCAAAGCCATAGGTATCGGCAAGATCCCAGACGGAGTTGGTCAGCGCCCAGCTCAGATCATCATCGACATTGCCGCCCGGCTTCGGCCGGATCAGCAGGGCCAGTCCGATGGCGACCGCTCCTGTTGCCAGGGTGGCGATGATCGGCTGAATGCGTCCGTAGACGACGATGCAGCCATTCATGAAACCGAACAGCGTTCCGGTGAGCAACGTCAGGACCGCGCCCAGAAGAATTTGCAGCGGCGACCCCGTCAACAGCTCCGAGGCAACGCAATTGGTCAGTGTCATCACGGCACCGACGGAAAGATCCAGCCCACCGATGAGCACAGGCAGGGTCTGGGCCATGGCAACAAAGGCGATGGCGACTGTCTCATTGGCGTTCTGAATGGCAACCGCCGAGGAGAAACCGCGCGGATGCAGTACGTTGTAGGTCAGGAAAAGGATCGCAAACAGCAACAGCGCGGCGGCAAATCCGGTATTCTGAGACAACCAGCGCTTCAGGTCTGAGGACCGTGTCGAACTCTGTTTCATGCTGCCTCTACGCCGATGTTGAGAGAGGCTGCGACAAGGCTTTCCTCGGTTATCCCGTCGCCTGACTGCTCGCTGACGACCTGGCCGCCGTACAGAACGGAGACCCGGTCGCAACAGCCGATCAGTTCCGCATAGTCGGAAGAATAAAACAGTATGGCCTTGCCCTCATTCGCAAGCTCGCGCATGAGCCGGTAGATCTCCTGCTTGGTGCCGACATCGATGCCCCGGGTCGGATCATTCAGCAGGATGATGTCGGGATCGATCATCAGCCACTTGGCAAGCACCACCTTCTGCTGGTTGCCGCCTGACAGTGTCATGACCGGGTCATCGGCGGAGCCGATCTTGATCTGCAGTTTCGCGATGCCTTTGCGGATCTCGGCCGCCGCCCTGCCCGGATCGATGAACGGACCCCTGGAAATCTTCCCGAAGCTGGAGACAAGCAGATTGTCGGCAATCGACATGTCCAGCATGAGCCCCTCCGTCTTGCGGTCTTCGGGAACCAGAGCCATGCGGGTTGCAGCGTTTTTTGCCGTGGCCGGCGAGGATGGCAATCCCTTTTGCCCGCCGATGAGCACATCGCCCTCGACATCCTTCAGCACACCGAAAAGAGCCAGCAGCAGTTCCTTCTGACCTTGCCCGTCCAGTCCGCCAAGCCCGACGATTTCGCCGCGCCTCAGGGAAAGATCTATGCCGTTCAGCCGGTTCCCCCACTTCAGTCCTGTCACCTCCAGGATCGGCTCGGTTGTTGACGCCTCCCCTGTCCGGTCCGGTTTCGGCGGAAACTGAGCGTCGACATCCCGGCCGATCATCAGGCGCACGATCTCCCGTTCGGACTTCTCTCCCTTCTGGAAGGTTTCGATGTGCCGGCCGTTTCGAAACACCGAGAGCGTGTCGCACAACGCCTCGACTTCATGCATCCGGTGGGAAATGAAGAGGCTCGCAACCCCGGCGTCCTTCAACTCGCCCAGAAGACCGTAAACGGTGCGCACATCCCGTGCCGTCAGGGCCGATGTCGCCTCATCGAGAATAAGCACCTTGGGGTTCCGCCCGAGCGCCTTGGCGATCTCGACCATCTGCCGTCGGGACAGGGACAATTCGCGCACCAGCGCGTTCGGATCGACATCCTCGCAGCGCACGCGGGCAAGCAGTTCTTCGGCGCGGCTGACCTGCGCCCGCCGGTCGATCAGTCCGAAACGACGCGGCGGGCTGGAAATGGAAATATTGTCCGCGACCGACAGATCCGGAATGAGCGACAGTTCCTGGAACATGCAGACGATCCCGGCATTGACCGCGGCCTGCGGCCCGGCAAAGGAAACCTCTTTGCCTTCCATCAGAAGCGTGCCGGCATCGGGTTGCAGCACGCCGGCCATGATCTTGATGAGTGTGGATTTGCCGGCGCCGTTTTCGCCCAGGATCGCATGCACGGAACCGGGCCGGCACTTGAAATCGACCCCTTCCAGGGCACGGATCCCGGCGAAGTATTTGGAAACGCCCCGATATTCAACAATCGCTTCAGTCATGCGCGTGCGCTCACCCTGCTTTGAGCCCGGTCCATGGTTTTCGGACCGGTCCCGGGGCGTGCCCGGGACCGGTTCTGTTGGCTCTTGCGGGTTACTTCACGTCTTCTTCGGTTTGCGACATGATTTCCGGACCGGAAATGTTGACGCCGCAGGGCGGGAACTCGTTGACGGTGAAGAAGTTGTCCGGAAGGTCCGACCAGTAGTTCTTGCCGTCTTCCAGCTGGTCGTATGTCGCGACCGGCAGCGGAACGGAGATGAGCTGCGGCATGACATTGCCTTCCAGCGCGGAGACCGCCGCCTTCATTGCAATGGCGACGAGACCCGGTGACTGGCCGATGGAAATGCCCTTCAGTCCGTCGTCGGAATATTCGGCAATCGCCTTGCGGAAACCATTTTCCGATTCCCCGGCCACCGGAACCCACGGGTGATTGGCATCCTTCAGCGCCTGGACGACGCCGTTGGAACCGCCCTGCCCGACAACGGCGACAAACTCGCCATGAACGGCAATCGCATCGGCAACCACTTTCTGGGTGGTGCCATCATCCCAGTTACCGACGACCTGCACCACTTCCCAGTCTCCGCCCGAAGCATCCAGAACCTCGTTGATGCCGATGGAGCGGTCACGATCCACGGAGTTGCCCGGCAGCCCGCGCACCTCGAGTATCTTGCCGGAAGTCACACCCTTTTTCTTCAGTTCGTTGACGGTAAACTCCGCCCACATGCGGCCCATCTTGAGCTGGTCCTCATTGACCTGCATGACCTTGTCGGTGTCGAGCACGTTGTCGAACGGAACGATGACGACGTTGTTCTTGTCGGCCAGGCGAATGACCCGGTCAAAACCATCGGGCGACACGGCAATGGTGACAATCGCGTCATAACCCTGGTTGATAAAATCCTCAATGGCACCCAACTGGGCCGGCGCGTCCGTGCCTGTCGAGACGACCTTGAACTCCGAGATCTTCTCCTTCAGCGACGGATCCTCGGCAAAGGCCTTTGCGGTCTTGATCATCTGAATGCGCCAGGTATTACCGACGAAGCCGTTGACGACGGCAATCCGGTACGGACCAGGTTTTGCATCCCATTTGAAGAATTTGGTGTCTGCTGACCAGGGCGCGAAACACTCAGGGTTCACACCGGGTCCGGACACTTCGGCTGGGCCCGCAAGAGCCATGGCCGTGGACAGAACAAACGCCGGCAGTGCCATCGTCAGCGCAGTCGTCAATTTCAACTTCTTATTCATCGCACTTCCTCCCGTACTTGCGTCAAGTCGCGGCTCCTCTTGGCTGGTCGACGCCCCCAGCCACCGCTTGTTGTCTTCTGCTCCACCGGCCAGCCTGTCAGGCCGTTGCTTCCATCTCCTGACTGAAGTGGCGCGCGCCGAACATCAGATGCGTGCGCAACCGGTACTGAAAGGCCAGCCTGTCGCGGGCCGCGAGCGCATCGATCACACCCTGATGCTCGCTGAAGGTTTCGGTCATGAAGGTTCTGCGGGTCTTGCCCTTCTGCATGATCCGCAGGATCACCGGCTTCATGACCGCGTAGACATCCAGAATGGCTGCGTTGTCCAGGATCGACACCAGGCGAACGTGAAAGGCGTAGTCGATCTCGGAAGCCTCGTTCAGGTCGTGGTTGGCCGCCAGTTCCGCATTGATATCGTTGAGCTCGTTCAGATCGCTCCGGTTGACCTTGTCGACCAGTATTTCGGCCGAGCCGACCTCCAGGAGACCGCGCAGCGCCTGCACGTCGCTGAAGGACTTGCGGGAGAGCTCCATCGTGTTGAAGGAGAACAGTTCGAAGGCGCGTGACATGCGGTTGTCGATGATGGTGGCACCGATTTTCGGGCGCACATCCACAAGCCCGTAGGCCTTCAGGATACGCATCGCCTCGCGCACGGTGTTCCGGCTGGCGTTGAACTGGGCGCAGAGTTCCCGCTCGGTCGGAAGGCTATCGCCCACCTTCAACCTGGAACTCGCGATCAGGTCGCGGATCTGCTGCACGACAGCATCTACCGCGGATTCACCCGCCTGACCCGACCGCATCAAGGATCCACCCGTTTCCACTTCCATCACCTGTTCCTGAGTGCGTCGTCCGACCGACCAATGCAATCTATTTGTTGGACCAAGAAATACCTACTGAGAGAATTAACCAGTGTCAACGCCGTAACGTCACTTTAATAATTCTTTCAATTTTCTCCATTTTATTCAGCGTCTTGCTGATTGATAATATTACTAATTTTCGCCTTCAACAAAAGCAAGTTGCGCTGAATTGGCGCCTATTCCCCCTATTTGTCATACCAGGGAAGCGGGTTTCGATGAGAATTCGGCAGCAACAAACTCAACAGTGTTGACCTCTTTGCGACGGCGCCTGACAGCTCGCGATCAGTTCAACGGAAGCCCTGCAGCCGCGGCACTCGTCCCCACTCTCGACGAACGGCAACGCCAAGCGGAATGCGCCAGTGAAGACCGGTCAGGTTTCTCAAGAACGCGCGCGAGGACAAGGCAGGCGTCATGCCTGAGACCAGCGCTCCTGGCGCTGCCCGCACCCCGTATAGCCATCTCACCGCTTTCTCCGCTGAAGGCCGATCTCGGGGCTATGGCGCCGCACTTCCTGGTCCACGCGGCGCCCTTTCTCATCAGTATTGTGGAAAAAACGAAAGCTGGCAGCACCGGCCACAAAACCATGTAAGGTTCCTCTCCGGACGGACACTGACCTGGAGCTGCCATGAGCGGATTGCTTGCCCTTCTCGATGACGTTGCCGCGATTGCAAAGATTGCAGCAGCGTCCGCGGATGACGTGATCGGCCAGGCGGCCAAGGCTGGTGCGAAGGCGGCAGGGGCCGTGATCGATGACGCAGCTGTCACTCCGAAATATGTCGCCGGGTTTTCGCCCGCGCGCGAAATTCCGATTGTCTGGCGCATCGCGAAAGGCTCGATCAAGAACAAACTGCTGTTCCTGCTGCCCGCCGGTCTTGTCCTGAACGAATTTCTGCCCGGCGTTATCACGCCCCTCTTGATGCTGGGGGGCGCCTATCTGTGCTTCGAGGGCGCAGAAAAAATCTATCACATCTTCAAGCCGCACCATCACGACGTGGACGAACCGGAAGGTTTCGTCCCCGATCCCCTGCACCTGGAAGAGCAGAAGGTGTCAGGCGCCATCAAGACAGATTTCATCCTGTCCGCTGAAATCATGACGATCGCGCTCTCGGAGATTCCGGAGAGCACCATCTGGCTGGAAGCCGCGGCGCTGGCACTGGTCGCCATCGGCATTACCACCGTCGTCTATGGCTCGGTCGCGTTGCTGGTGAAGGCGGACGATTTCGGCCTGATGCTGACGCGCTATGGCCGCCTGTCCGCGACCCGCGCCGTCGGGCGCGCCATCGTCAAAGCCATGCCCGGCTTCATGAAGCTGCTGATGATTGTTGGCACCGCTGCCATGCTTTGGGTCGGCGGTTCCATCGTACTTCATGGCATGGATGTTCTGGGCTTCGGCGTGATCTACGACACAATCCATGACATCGCCCACAATGTTGCTCACGCAGTCCAGGTCACTCAAGGCTTCGTCACCTGGGCAGTCACCGCGACCCTGGACGGTATCTTCGGACTCGCTTTCGGCATGGTGCTGATCCCGATCACCACCAAGGTGATCGTGCCGCTCTGGCGGCTCGTCAGAGGCAAATCCGCAGCAAAGAGCCACTGATACTGCCAACACTTCCATTTCGGTCGAGACAAGTCAGGCAATCGGACGGAGACGGCCGATTGCCTTTTTCATTCTCGGACAAAACTCTTGAGCCTCTGACCAGTCGACAGACCCGGCTCAGGCAAGACCGACAGCATGCTCCCAGTCGCTCAAGGTCAGGTCGTAAAGCGCGTTGAAACCCGGGGCCGGAACCGCCCGCTGGGCCAGCGTGATATAGGGCGCGACAGTGAGCGCCGTGCCGACGAACCCGGGCTTCATGATCACATAGGCGTAGGCCATGAAGGTCCGGTCATAGAGCACGGACTGGTCCTTGCCGCAGGCAACGATGCTCCACGCAACGGATTTCTGATGCTCCTCCAGAAACGCTTTCAGCTCGGCTTCATTGTCGCTCTTCGTCCAGGTGCCCGCATCCTCGATAAACAGATCCGCCGAGTTGTAGCGGTCACGCGTAATCGACAGAGCGATGTAGCACCAGACCCCATAGGCCTCGCCCTTGTCGGGATCCGGCTTCCGGTCTCGCGGGCGTAAATTTGTGGTGCTCTTGTTGGCGCAGATCACATGCGCGCCGGGGGCTGGTGGAAAACGCCGGTGCGGTTCCGTTCCGAACAACGCGATGCCGGCATCGATCAGCGGACCGGCGTCGTAGACCGGCAAGTCAGACCCGTCATATTGCTTTGCGCTGAACATGGGCTTCAGCTTGTCGAGCGCGCTGTTGTAGGCAAGATCATAGCCCCAGACATTGCCGGCGATGCCGCAGAAGGAAGACGCTGTTTCCATGTTGATCTGGCCGATATAGGCGTCGTTCGCCTCTGCCCTGTCGTAGGCGACAATACCGTCCAGAAGAAAATCGTCCGTTTTCTCGACCGTTCCCGTGGCCACCTTTACCACCGAAACATAGCCGTTACCGAGATTGCCCGGCCGGGCATAACCATCACAATAGGTCGGATATCCGCTGATGGCGGTCCGGTCGACAGTGGAAATGGTCTTGCGCATGATGCCCCTCAAAATGCCTGTGTCTGCAATGACGCGCGAATGCCGATCCGCACCTTCATTTAACACCCGCAAGCCGGGGGAATTCAATTTAATGTTTTAATCGAAATGCAGTTTCTACTTATGCGCTTCATTGCATCGTGACCGGCTCCGCCTTCCTGCGATGACGCTCAAGCTTCAACGGCATCCACCATCAGTGCGCCGAGCTCCTCGCCTTTCAGAAACCTTGCGAAGAGATCAGCTGCCTTGCCCGTATCAAGCGGCATGGTATCGATCCGTTTCGGCAGGTCAGCGCGCTGCGTATCGTTCAGCACGTATCCACGCAGGTCAAGGATTCCGCCAAGATAATCCGGACTGATTTCCGGATGCGGCTGGCAGGTCAGGATGCGGCCGGGCAGATGCAGCCCGGCTATCGGGCAGCCTTCACTTCGCGCAACCACTTCAAACCCTTTCGGGGCCATGGTCACCTGGTCCTGATGCCACGCGTTGAGCACCAGCGTTTCGTGGCCGAACCCCCGATAGGTTTGCGGCCCGGCAGTGAACCCTTTTTCTGACCGCTCTACCCGACCGCCAAGGGCCTGTGCGATGATCTGATGCCCGAAACACACACCGATGAGCGGACGTTCACTCTGGTGAATGGCACGGATGAGATCTTCCAGCGGTGCAAGCCAGCCATGGTCTTCATAGGCCCCGTGGCGGGACCCGGTTATCAGCCAGGCCTCCGCCACGTTCGGCCCCTCCGGAAACTCGCCTGCCTCGACATCAAAGGTCGTGAAGGAAAACCCTCGGTCTGCCAGCAACTGCCGAAAACAGGTGTCGTAGTCGCCCAGCTTCTCCGCCAGTTCGTCTGGAGCGTGTCCGGGCTGCAAGATGCCGATATGTCTGGAAGTCATCGAAAGGTCTCGTGAAGCGAATCCGGCGAACGCCGTGCACTCATGATTGACGGCTTGCCGCCGCTTGCGCAAGACACTCGCCGAGCTTGCGTTTCTGCTCTCCGGACGGCCCGAAATTCTCCGGCGCCAGCCAGGCCTCGTAGCCCTTTTTCAACGCCGGCCATTCCTTGTCGATGACCGACAACCATGCGGTGTCGCGATTGAGCCCCTTGACGACGAGGTGTTGCCGGAAGACGCCCTCCTCAGTGAAACCGAACCGCAGGGCGGCTTGTTTGGACGGCAGATTCTCGTTGTTGCACTTCCATTCGAAACGGCGATAGCCGAGATCGTCGAAGACATATTTCATGAACAGGTAAAGCGCTTCCGTTGCTCCGCGCCGGCGCGACATCAGCGGTCCCCAATAGATATTGCCGATTTCGATGACGCCATTGGCCGCATCGATCCGCATGAGCGTCTGACGGCCCGCGACCTTGCCGGTGTCCCTGTCAATGACGGCAAAGAAAAGCGGGTCCTTGCTGGCCGCTGCCGTTTCCACCCAGGGACGAAAGCTTTCTTCCGTCTCGGGGGGATATTCAGGCAGCCACCGGAATTTCTCATCTCCGTCCGGCACGTTGGAAGCCTCGAAAAGACCAGACGTGTGACGCTCCGGATCAAGCGGCTCGAGGGTAACGTAACGGCCGTCTATCGGCGTGTGCTCCGGCCGGGGACGCGCTGTCCAGCGGCTCAGGTCTTCAGGCATGGTCAACTCCGGAAAAGGCACGACTTGCAGGGACCGGTAGTTTGCTACCGGCAGGTTCCATCTGTCTAGCGCGTCACTGGTATTGCGAAAAGATCCAGTTATACGAGAGCGAGAGAACCAGTTGCCTTTGAGACTGGCAGATCCAGCCCCAACCACTCGCAATAGGAGCAAAGGACCCCATCTACTCCCAACCGAACTCGTGTTAATCTCAGCGTCTCTTTCGAGGAGGCAAGCCATGACTTCGGGTGTGACTATACTTGTCGGGACCACCAAGGGTGCATTTCTGCTGGACGGTGGAGATAACCGGGAAGGCTGGACCGTGAGTGGTCCGTTCTGCGATGGATGGCCGATCAATCATGTGGTCGGCGACGCGGACAGCGGCACGATCTGGGCCGGTGGCGGCGGCGAATGGTCCGGTGCCGGCGTCTGGCGCTCGGTCGACGGCGGCAAGACCTGGGAAGTCACCCGGCTGACCAAGGGCACGATCGACGATTGGGCAGCCAACGATCCTGAAACGGCCAAGTTTCTCAACTGGACGCCGCAGGAGCTGCCTTTCGGTGAAGACTTCTCGCAGGTCTGGTCGCTTGGCTATGCTCACGGCACGCTCTACGCCGGCACCAAACCGGCACGGTTTCTCGCCAGCCGCGATGGCGGCAAAAGCTTCACGCATCTGGAAGGCCTTGCCAATCACCCGTCCGCAGACAGCTGGAACCCGGGTGCAGCCGGCCTGGTGCTGCACACGATCGTTTCCGATCCGGACAATGCGAACAAACTCTGGATCGGCATTTCCGCCGCGGGCGTTTTTGCAAGCGAGGACGGCGGCGTCACCTGGGAGCGGCGCAACCGGTTGTCCAACGCCGCCGCCTGTGAAGGACACGACCACCCCGCCTCCCCACGTGACGGCGAAACGGGCCATTGCGTTCACAACATGATGCGCGCGCCAGGCACCGGCGACCTGCTCTATCAGCAGAACCACCACGGCGTCTGGCGCTCCGCAGACGGCGGGCTCAACTGGGACAATATCACCGACGGCCTTCCCTCCACTTTCGGCTTTCCGATCCGGGTTCACCCGCGTGATCCGGACACGCTCTGGACATTGCCGCTGAATGGCGACACCGAAGGCCGGTTTCCGCCAGGCGCGGCAGCAGCCGTCTGGAAATCAGAAGACGGCGGCAGAACCTGGCGGGACAAACGCAGCGGCCTGCCTCAGGAAGCCTGCTTCTTCACGGTTCTGCGTCAGGCGATGGGTGGCGACAGACGGGACCCTGCCGGGCTTTACTTCGGCACAAACTCCGGCTCGGTTTTCGCCAGTCTGGACGAAGGCGAAACCTGGCAGGAAATCGCCCGCCACCTGCCAACGGTTCTGGCAGTGGAAGTGCTCGACCGCGGCTGACCAATCGGATCTTCATGGCGCTTTGTTCCAAAGGGCGGCATGACGCGCGAAAAACACTAGCCTTCCCCGGAGCCTCCAGTGTTCGCGGGCATACTGCGGTGCGTCTATCGCCAGTCTTGCGCAAGCCCCCGCAGGTCGACGCACTTTGTGCGAATGACTGATGACAATCAGCCCCCTCATCTGTATACAGTCATTATCCAGTCAATTTGAAAGACAATTCGTCATGACCGAATGGTGCCCGGATCTTTCCGCCAGCAATGCCCCGCGCTATGCCGCGATCGCTGACGCCATAGAAGCGGATATCCGCGCCGGACGCCTTTCCCCTGGAGACAGGTTGCCCGCGCAACGCCAGTTGGCGGCCCGGCTGGGGCTCGATTTCACGACCGTTGCCCGCGGCTATACCGAGGCGCGGCGGCGCGGTGTGATTTCCTCCATGGTCGGCAGCGGTACTTTCGTTACCAGTCCGGACAGGCATCTCAACGGCGCCAAGCTGGGCGGTGGCCTTGCGGCACGTGACGCCAGACGCCTGTCAGCACCCGATTTTTCAATGAACCTGCCCCCGGAAGTCAGCGATCCGAACCTGATCGCACGCATGCGAGAAGGCGTTACCGCGCTGTCAGCCGATCTCATCCCGCTGTTGCGCTACCAGACAATTGCCGAGAAAGACCCGGATCCGCAGGCGGCAGCGCAATGGCTTGCCGGTGTTGGCCTCAAGCCCGCTCCGGAAGATATCCTGTATGCTCCGGGCGCTCAGGCTGCCCTTGCCAATATTCTTGCAACGCTCTGCGAACCGGGCGACAGGATCGCCTGTGAAGCCGTCACCTATCCCGGGATCCGCTCCATCTGCGGGCAACTTCGCCTGGAATTGCGCGGATTGCCGAGCGATGATGAAGGCATCGACCCTGCCGCCTTTCAGGACGCCTGTCTCGATGGGCGTTTGAAAGCGCTTTATCTCAACCCGACCCTTCACAATCCCACCACCCGAACTCTTACGGAGCGGCGGCGCCGCGACCTTGCAGCCGTCGCGCAGCGCCACGTTGTCCCAATCCTGGAGGACGACCCCTACGGCCAGCTCAGCCGCAAGGAAATGCCGCCGATTGCCGCCCTCGCTCCGGACGTGACCTGGTATATCGGCTCTCTTTCCAAAAGCGTTGGAGCTGGCCTGCGGCTGGCCCATGTCCTTGCACCTGACCGGAGCGCGGCCTGGCAGTTCAGCCGCTCGCAACGCACGTCATGCATCATGATTTCACCTCTCAACACAGCCCTCGCCACGCGGTGGATCGAAGACGGCACCGCCAAGGCCCTGCTTCGGCACATTCGCAGCGAAAGCGCGGCCCGGCAGGAACTGGCTGCACGCCATCTGAAAGGCCTGAAGTTCGAGGCCGACCCGGACGGCTTTCACCTCTGGCTTTCCTTGCCGCATGGCTGGTCCCGCCCGGCCTTCGTCAGCCAGATGCGAAACCAGCCGGTTGGCGTTGTCGAAAGCGATGCATTTACAATCAACGGCAAAGCCGACGAAGCCGTGCGGCTGTGTCTCGGCGGGCCACATGACCGTGCACAGATCGACAGCGCGCTGAGGGTCATTTCCGAAGCGCTGGCCTCAACGCCGGACAAAACCTCCACCTACTTCTGAGTGAAACCAAAATGACTGCGTACGCCCCCGGCCAATCTGCCGCAGGCGAGTGACTTGCCATGTCGGCAAATTGCTTTATCTTTGACTGCAAATAAATCCAATCATTCTCTAATTGACTGGATAAACGTCTCCGGCACTTACCGGAAGACCTCTCGCAGGAAAAGGTGTTCCATGACCACTCAACAAAGCTGGCCGAAAATTCCGCCGATCCGCACCGGCATCAAGGGCCGCTGCCCGCGTTGCGGTGAAGGTTCGATCTTCGACGGCTTCCTGAAGCTGAAACCGCAATGCGACCATTGCGGGCTTGATTACAGCTTTGCCGACCCTGCGGACGGGCCCGCGTTTTTCGTCATCTGCTTTGGCTGCATTCCAGCGGTCGCCTTTGCGATCTGGCTCGAAATCGCCTTCACTGCCCCCTACTGGGTGCATCTGGTGACGACCCTGCCGCTGATCCTCGTGACCTGCATCCCGTTGTTGAGGCCACTCAAGGGATGGCTGGTCTCCAGCCAGTATTTCTACAAGGCGGAAGAAGGCAAGCTTGCCACGCCCGTTTCCCAATCCCCGGAAAGCCAGGTCTGACATCCGGAAGCCCCAAGCCGGGCAAGGATCTGGTTTTTCCGAGGCAGGCGGTGACATCGGACGGGGATGCACCGCCTTTTTCTTCAGAAAAATTAAATCTTTGGGGAGAAATATTGACCGAACGCAAGCCTCTAAATAAAATAGGATGAGCATCGGTAGCTTAATTGGTAAAGCGATCACCTTCAGTGAACCCTCTCACCGAGGAGGGTTCTATAAAAGTGATAGATACGCGTTCAAATCGTGTCCGATGCACCAAGAAATTGCTGAAATGAATTTATATCTTAATCAAACTCCCGCAAGAAGTCGCTTCAAGCAACTTCTCGGTCAAGCTAACCATCTCATAATTACAATTTTAGTTGGTTTGGACGCGGTTGAAAATAAACTCATCACCGAGTGCCCGGAACACCTTAGAACAACTTGGGCTCCAAAAGACGCAGCTACTTCCGCGGCAAGAAGCCGAATAATGACTTTAGAAATGGCCTTGGTGCGAGCAACCGACTCTCTTGACGCGTACATAATCTGGTCACGCAGAGAACCCGCCCTAATTCAATGTGAAACCCCAAAGAAGTCAATCGACACATCAGGAAGAAGCGTAGCCAAACGTTTCAACAGTCTAGATAAATACTATTCTCAACCAAATATCTGCCTAACCGCACTTATTAATATTATGATTTTCTGGAGAAATGAACTTGTACACTCCACTAGCGAAGAAAGATTAGACACCGTACACTTGAACACTCTAGAAGAAAACTTACAATGGTATAAAAACACCTTTCAAGGCATGGACACAAGTCGCTTGGTGAATGACTTTAGAAAGGAAAATCCGCCAACTTTGAAAGAAATTACATCAATTATCAGAGCGGTTCATAAATACATCGAAGTTTTAGATGAACTTCAATTGAACCAACTCAATCCGGAGCCTTACTTGAGAGAAGTGATTAAAAATCATGTTAACATCACCTCTAAAAACAAAATGAAAATCATACAAAGTATATGGGGAAGAAACGAAGAAGAAAGATCAAGAAGGCTTAAATCAATGCTGACAAATTATGGATTTTCAAGTGACAGAAAATATGGATATTCATCTGAATTTTCAGAGAATTTAATCTTAAAGTACTCGTCTTTTACACCAAAAGCGTTAATTTCAGAGCTAGACTTGAACATTTAGCATAACACTTAGCTCAACCTCACCCAGACCGCCGTATCGTGAAACGCCGCGCCGCCATAAGGTGCCACCGGGTCGGCACCGGTAAGCGTGTTGATGCCGCGGCCGTCCTCGAAGGCATCATTCGGCCAGATACCCTCCGAGATCACGGTTCCAGGTGCGACGGTCGCGACATGCCGCGCGTGCAGCGTGACGACGCCGCGCCGGTTGCCCATCTTCACTTTGGCACCGTCTTCAATGCCAAAGCGCTCCGCCTCTTCCGGACGCAGCCAGACTTCCGGTCGGCCTTCCTTCTTCCTTGATCCGTCTGTCTCGTTGAACGTCGAATTGAGGAACGAGCGGGCCGGCGATGTCACCAGACGGAACGGATGCTGCTCGTCGGCAAGTTCGATGCTGTCCCATTGGTCCGGTAGCTCGGGCATTGTCTGCCAGGGGCCAAAAACAGTTCCGTCTTCCGGTTTGTTGGGCGCTGTCGACCGGCCCCAGTCAGCCTTGAAGTGGAACTTGCCGTCGGCATGACCAAAGCCGCTGAGATAATGCGCCGTCTCGAAGTCGGGCTGCAAGTCGATCCACTTTCCAGCCTCGAGATCCGCAAGCGTTCCATAGTTGGAGTTGCGCAGCATCCAGTCGATATGGTCGCGCGCGCTCATATCGAACCCGGGGTGAGATTTTGAGTCAACGCGCCGGGCGATCTCATTGATAACAAATATGTTCTCGCGTGGCCCTTCCGGCGGCTCGACAGCTTTTGGCCCCAGCATCAGATACTGGTGACCGCCCCCTTTATAGAGATCGTCATGCTCCAGGAACTGGGTTGCCGGCAGCACGATGTCAGCCATCTGCGCTGTTTCGGTCAGGAAGTGTTCGTGGACAACGGTAAAGAGATCCTCGCGGGCGAAGCCCTGCTTCACCAGATCCTGTTCCGGTGCCACCGACGCCGGGTTGGTGTTCTGGATCAGCATTGCCTTGACAGGAGGACCGCCAAGCAGCGCCGCCTCGTCCCCCGTCAGGATGCGGCCGACCAGGCTCTGGTCGAGGGCACGCACAGCCGGATCCTTCAGCGAACCGGCTTCAATCATTTCCTTGTTGAGACGGTAGATAGCCCCGTTGTTGTGGAAGGCCCCGCCGCCTTCTTCCTTCCAGCAGCCGGTGACTGCGGCAATGGAACTGGCGGCATGCATGCCGACGGCCCCGTTGCGAGACCGGGTGAAGCCGTAGCCGAGGCGGAAATAGGTCTTCTTGACTGTCCCGATCAGGCGCGCCAACTCCTCGATCCGGGAGGCGTCGAGACCCGTGATCGCCGCAGCCCATTCCGGTGTCTTGGTCTTCAGATGCGCTTCCAGCTCGGCCGGACAGTCCGTGTAGGTTTCCAGATAGTCTCGATCAGCGTAACCATCACGAAACAGCACATGCATGACAGCGCAGGCAAGCGCGGCATCCGTGCCGGGCTTCAGGATGATGCCCAGGTCTGCCTGCTTCATCGTCTCGGTTTCATAAACATCGACGACTATGATACGCGCGCCTCGCTTCTTGCGGGCAGCAATGGCGTGGGTCATCACGTTGACCTGGGTCGCAACCGGGTTGGTGCCCCAGATGACTATCTGGTCGGAAACAGCCATCTCACGCGGATCAGGGCCTGCCAGCTTGCCGGTGCCAGCAACGTAGCCCGTCCAGGCCATGTTGGTGCAGAAACTGTCGAACTGGCGCGAGTAGCCCTTGGAGTGGCGGAGCCGGTGAATGCTGTCCCGCTGCACCATGCCCATCGTTCCGGCGTAGTGATAGGGCCAGACGCTTTCGGCGCCGAATTCAGCTTCTGCTGCCAGAAACTTTTCGGCAATCAGGTCCAGCGCCGCATCCCAGGAGATTTCCTCAAAACAGCTCTCTCCCTTTTTGCCGGTGCGCCGCAACGGCTTCAACAGGCGCTCTGGATGGTAGAGCCGTTCGGGATAGCGTGCGACCTTGGCGCAGATCACGCCTGCGGTATAATCATTGTCCTTGGCACCGTTGAGCCGTCGCACGTCTCCATGCGGATAGAAATGCACCTCGAGCGCACAGGTCGACGGGCAATCGTGCGGACAGGCGGAAAAAGTGCTCTTGGGCGGCTGCTGGGTCATGATGCCTTACTGAATTTCCTCGAACGTGAGGCCGGCAAGGTTCCCCCAGCGCGGCCACCTGTCAAGTCAGATGGCCGCTTTTACCCGCTATCGACGCGGGAATTTTTACCTGCGCTGACCGAAATCCGCCATGGTCACAACGCCATCGCCATTGCGGTCGATCATTTCGATCCATGCCTGTGCATTATCGAGGAATTCGGCCTCGGAGACCTTGCCGTCACCATCGGTATCATTGACGTCCAGCGCCATGCCGTTTGCAGGGTTGCCGGCTCCCCGCCCCATTCCCTGGGGTTCATTTGCAGCCTGGTCCTGCGCTCTTGCCTCATCGAACAGGACGTATTCCTCCGCATCCAGAAAGCCATCCTCATTGGCGTCAAAGCTGGCAAAGACGTCGCTGCGCCGTTCACGCGCTTCCACAACCGTCACTGCACCGTCGCCATCCAGGTCCCAGTTTTCAACGAAGTGAGCGCCCGGGCCTTCTGCGGCCCAACCAGCGCCGGAGATTGCCAGAATGAGAGCCGCTCCGAGAGTGATCGTTTTCATGTTCTTTCCTTTCTTTATAATGTTCGAATTCTTGAATGTTATTCTTTCAAAAAAAGTGCGTGGCGGCCACGCACTTTCTGTTTCCAGTCAACTGCCGCTACAGGGCGACCGTCCTCCTTGCCCGGCACCCGGGCGTCCGCCGGGTTGCGGGCCGCCATTGCGCGGACCAAATCCCGGACCCTGCCCCGGAGGCGGCGGACGGCCTCCCGGCAAAAATCTCGGCGGGTGCCCGCCCTGGGCCTGGACAAGCGTGGCCGCAGCTTTGCTGTTGTCCGACAGCGCGGCAAAATCGACCGTTGGAAGGTTGTTTTCGTTTTGAAGATCTCCCCGCATACCGCCGCGCTTCAGGCGCAGGAAACTGCTGTCGGGGTTGCCCATCCAGCAGCGCGGTATGAACGGAAACGTATCGGTGAGCACATAGTGATAAGTGCCCTTGGGATATTCCGGCGTAACCGCGAAACGGCCGTTGCACTGGTCGAGGTCGCCGGCGCCGGCAACATAGGCCCAGTCCTGTGTGAACTTGCCATTGTATCGGCCGCCCGGTCCGCCCGGCCGGGTGCCTGACTTCAGACTGTAGCTGCTCTTCAGCGTCTTCAGGCCTGAGGTCTGCTTTGGATCGGAATACCCATAGGGGCCGTAGATCGGAAAGCCGTCGGCGGCAAAGCCAAGCAAGGCAGGAACCGACGTGCCATTTTCCGAAGCCAGGACCCCGTTCGGAATGCCGTGATAATGGTAGGTGCCATTCGGCTGGACGTGGGCATTGTATTTGTCGAGCCCCAGCTTGCAGGCACCGCCCAGCGCCTCGTAGTTCCACCCTGACCGCCGGTCGTTCTGCCAGTACTCCGCAGTGCCGGGATCCATGACGACACCGTTCACGGCGATGCCGAACACCGCTCCTGCGCCTTGGTCGCGCCAGCGTTCTTGTGTGGAACCAGAGGGACTTTCAGATTGTAGTTCTTCCTTGAAATGGCGTGCGGGTTGCCGCGGTTGGGAAATTGCCCGGGTGGTTGCACCGGATAGCCATCGGCATGGATATGGCGGTAGTTACCGTCGACGGAAAATGTCGGCCGAGGCTTCCGCCTTCGGCAAAAACAGGTTCCAGATCTCGTCTGCAATATGGGCATGTTCGACGGCTTCTTCACCCGCCAGCGGTGACGTGCTGTCATGCGCGGCAGCCGGTGTCGCAATCAATACGCCGGCAAGCGCTATGGATATGCGCATCGCTTTCTCCCGATCTCTTCGCCCACAAGCAGAGTATGGGGCTTAAGAGAGCAAGACGCTGTCAGACAATCGCATCAAAGTGTAACGTGATGTAACGGGAGACAGGCTGGAAAACGAAAAAAGCCGGCCCCAGGGGACCGGCTTTAAAGTCAACTGATTGTCCGAAGATTAGCCGACGAGTTCGACACCGGAGAACCAGAAAGCGATTTCTTCGGCAGCGGTTTCAGCCGCATCGGAACCGTGAACGGAGTTTTCGCCGATGGACAGCGCGTATTCCTTGCGGATCGTGCCTTCTGCAGCGTCAGCCGGGTTGGTCGCGCCCATGACTTCACGGTTCTTTGAAATGGCGTTTTCGCCTTCCAGAACCTGAACGACGGTCGGGCCGGAAGACATGAATTCGGTCAGTTCGCCGAAGAACGGACGTTCCTTGTGAACCGCATAGAATGCTTCTGCTTCGCGCAGGGACATCCAAACGCGCTTGGATGCAACGACGCGCAGGCCGGCTTCTTCAAGCTTGGCGGTGATGGCGCCGGTCAGGTTGCGCTTGGTGGCGTCCGGCTTGATCATGGAAAACGTGCGTTCAATCGCCATGGTTTCATCTTTCTCGTTTCAGCAGCGGACCGGCGGAGTGCCGGTTCCGGATTTTTAAAATTTCGCGGCCTTAATACCGGGGCACTGTCACGCCCGCAAGGGGGCCAGGGCATGACATTTTGATGTCGGTAACCGCTTTGTGTCTGAATATGGTGCTGGCAAACACTCAGGCGGCTGCCTAAGTTGGCTTGCAGTGGCAAAGCTCGCGCGGTTGGTTTGCGGCGCTCTTTTTCGGGAATGACACCATGATCGAACGCTTCGCGCTCTTGCCGACGCTCCTTTTCGGCGCAGCCGCATCGCTCTGGCTCAGCTTTGCTGCCGCGCCGGCAGTTGCCAATGCACAGGCAAGCGACACTCCGCAGACATACCCCACGCTATCCGCAAAGCTTGCAGCTCTCTCTCCCGAACAGCTTGAAGAGCTTTTTGTCTTCGTGGCAGGCAACACGCTGTTCACGCTCTACCACGAGAGCGGACACATGCTGATTTCGGAATTGGAACTTCCCGTTCTGGCGCAGGAAGAAGACGCAGTCGACAATCTGGCGACCGTTTCCATGCTCGGGGCTGACACCGACGACATGGACCTCTACCTCACCCAGGCGATGATCGGCTGGTTCCTGATCGCGGAAGAAAATTACGACGATCTCGTTTTCTACGATGAACACGATCTGGACCAGCAGCGCGGTTACAAGATGCTGTGTCTGATGGTGGGCGCCGATGAGGACGCCTTTCTGGACTTCGCCCGAGATCTGGATCTGCCCGAAGAGCGGATCGAAAGCTGCGCGTTCGACTATGAACAGGCGTCAGCTTCCTGGGAATCCGTGACCGATCCCTACCTGAGAGACAGCGATACGCCCGGGGGTAAGATCAAGGTTGTCCATGATCCGGCATCCCGGGATATGGGGCCTATGGCCCTGTTTCTGAAGGAAAGCGGGCTGATGGAACTGGTCGCCAAAGAATTCGACACGTTCTACGATCTGCCCAGGTCCGTCACCTTCCGCGCGGCGGCCTGCGGCGAGGAAAATGCCTTCTGGGATCCGGACAAACGTGAAGTCATCCTTTGCCACGAGTTGCTTGCCGGTCTGGCGGAGATCTATCTAAGCGTACCGGACGAGGATGAAAACGCTCAGAAAGCGGATTGAGCGTTCTTGCGGTAGACACCTGGCGCCGCGCCATACGCCTTCTGAAACTCCCGGTAAAAATTTGAACGGGTGAGAAACCCGGCCTGTTCCTGGATCTTGCCGATCGGTTCCTCCGTCGTCACCAGCAGTCGCTCCGCTTCGGCAAGGCGGACCAGATTGACGAACTGGCTGACGTTGACACCCTCAACGGCATTGACTGCCCTGGACAGATCCCGGTCCGGCACGCCCACCCGGCGGGCAAGGCGCGTGAGTGTTAGCGAAGGGTCTCTGAAAAACTCCTGAGCGATCAGAACCCTTCTGGCAGCTTCAACCAGTTCTGCCTGCTGCGCATCGCCTGCAGCAAACTCCTTCCCAGTATTCCCGGACCGCCCGAACCGAGTGCCCAGAAATCCGATGGCGGCTCCAACTGCGATCACCAGGAAAAACAGGCTTGCCCCGGAAATTGCCAGAGCTGCTGCCCCCTGTCTTTCTTGGGCAAACAGATACGCGACGAGAGCATCGATCAGGAGCGTGGCCACCATGACCAATATGGAGAAGAGAAGCAGCTTGTGCAGCAGACCGCCCATGTTGGTCGGCGCTTCGGCAAAGACGTCCTGCCCGTTGATCCAGATCCGTGCGAGAGCCAGCGAATAGACCACGTAGCTCATCCCGATCACCCCATCGACATACCCGGTCACCGGCACCGGCAAATTCAACGCTATCGTCAAAATGGCCGCCGCCCCAAGGTTCCATGCAATCAGTTGCCGGGCTCTTTCGGCGGTAACCGTGAGGGAAATGAAGGCCAGATAAATGAGCGGCGCTATCCACACGGGCAGAATCCGTTGAACCGCAAGAAACTCGAAATGCCCATAGGCAAAACGCATTCCAACCAAGGACGCCTCGACCGCCATCAGGCAAAACACGCCGGCAAACATTCCGCGTGCATGTCCAGGCAGAGACCGCCAGGCCAGGGTCGCCAGGGCGAGCCCTGCGAACAGTGCGGCAAGCAGGAAAGACACCGGAATGCTGATCATCTTTGGTCCAAAGCGCTCGGCTGTGGTGACAAAACACCTTGCAGATCCTGTCCTTTATCACGTTTGAGGACAGGACATCGCCTCCGAGGCAATTGTCAACAGGTCTGGCGAAGCGCATCTCAAGGACTTCCTGCTAACACCCCTGGAGGTTCCATGTATCCGTCATCCAACCGCCTCGTTCGGCCCATTCGGCTGTTTTGGTTTGCTGCGTCACTTGCCGGTGCGCTGAGTCTCGCGACAGGTGCGCTTGCCGAGGATACACTTCGCTACGGGCCGGGTGTCACCAAGATCACCATCGGGGATGCACGCAAGGACCGGCCCCTTGAAGGTGACATCTGGTATCCAACCGCAACGCCAGACATTCTGCCCCGGGCAGACACGAGCAAAGTCTGGCAAATGGCGCTGGCCGATCCTGACGGCAAAGCCGCCGAAGGCATATTTCCGCTCGTTGTCGTATCGCACGGTATGTACGGCAACACGTTCAACCAGGCCTGGCTCGGCTCCGAACTTGCCCGGCGCGGCTATTTCGTTGCCATGGTCAATCATCCGGGCACCAGCTCTTTCCTGCGCGATCCCGACCAAACCCGCAAGCTCTGGGACAGGCCCGTCGACCTGTCTCGCCTTATCAGCTTCCTGATCGAGGACAGCCCTTACAAGGACAGGATCGACCCGGAACGGATCTATGCGGCCGGCCATTCCCTCGGCGGCTTCACAGTCCTGCTTTTAGCTGGTGCTGAATTCGAACCTGACCGGTATGAGCGTGAGTGTTCGGGTGAGGAACTGCCGCTTGCCTGCCAGGTGCTGACCGGTTGGTCCATCGCAAAAACGGAGGACGACCGGAGCGAGATGGCAAAATCCCGAAAGGACCCACGGCTGACCAAGGTCATCAGCCTGGATCTTGGCGGAACGCCGGTCCTTTCCCGCGACAGCCTGAGCGCCATCGACATCCCGGTTCTCGTTCTGGGTTCGCAGCGTGCCGACATGCTGAATCAGGAAATCGAGTCGCGTGCGCTGGCCGCTGCCCTGCCGGCCGACAAGGTCCACCATGTGGAATTGGCTAATGCCGGACATTTCGACTTCATGGGTGTGTGCAAGCCGGAAGGCTTTGCCATCCTGGAAGAATATGAGCCGGGTGACGAAATCGTATGCATCAAAGGCAGCAAGGAACGCGAAGAGCAACATCAACGTATCCTGGCGGAAATTCTTGCCTTCCTGGAACCTTGAGACAGGGCGCGGCGGGCTCAAAAGTGCAGCAATGCCACAGCCCGCCGCCCGAACGAGGTTTTGCTCCGGTTTCCACTTGCATCCTCGAGGGCGCTCCGCCAAACATCCGCCTCATGTTGCAGATTACGGACCTTACATATCGGATCGGAGACCGCCTCCTGATCGACAGAGCCAGCGTTACGCTTCCCGGCAAGGCCAAGACAGGTCTTGTCGGTCGAAACGGTGCGGGCAAATCGACACTTTTCAAGATCATCACCGGTGATCTTGCCACCGAGACAGGCTCTGTGCAGATCCCGAAGCGTGCGCGCATCGGTCAGGTGGCACAGGAAGCGCCAGGAACGGAAGAAACCCTGATGGAAGTCGTGCTGGCAGCGGACAAGGAACGCAGCCAGTTGCTGGCGGAAGCAGAAACGCAGACAGATCCGGCCCGGATTGCGGAGATCCACACCCGGCTCGCCGACATCGGCGCCCACACGGCCGAAGCCAGAGCCGGTGCGATCCTGTCCGGTCTCGGCTTTGATGCCGCCGCGCAGCAGCGGCCGTGTTCGTCGTTTTCGGGCGGCTGGCGCATGCGTGTCGCGCTGGCTGCGGTTCTGTTTTCCGAGCCCGATCTTCTTCTGCTCGACGAGCCGACGAACTATCTCGACCTGGAAGGCACGATGTGGCTGGAAAACTATGTCGCCCGTTACCCGCATCAGGTGCTTCTGATCTCCCACGACAGGGACCTTCTGAACAAAGCCGTCGACAGCATCGTCCATCTCGACCGGGGCAAGATGACCTATTATTCCGGCGGGTATGACAGCTTCGACCGGCAACGGCGCGAAGCGATGATCCTGGCCGAAAAGGCCAAAGAAAAGCAGGACGCCCAGCGCAAGCATATGCAGGCGTTTGTCGACCGGTTCCGCTACAAGGCCAGCAAGGCGCGGCAGGCGCAGTCCCGGTTGAAAATGCTTGAAAAGATGCAGCCGATTGCCGCCCTCACCGACGAGAGCAGCAAGCCGATCCACTTCCCCGATCCGGAGAACCAGCTTGCACCGCCGATCCTGAAACTGGAAGGCGTGTCGACTGGCTATGGCGATACCAAGATCCTGTCACGGTTGACACTGAACATCGACACCGATGACCGGATTGCGTTGCTGGGAGCCAACGGCAACGGCAAATCGACATTCGCCAAGCTGATATCCGGCCGTCTGGGCGCCATGGACGGCGAGATCACCAAGGCATCGAAACTCAAGATCGCGTTTTTCGCCCAGCACCAGCTTGATGAACTCAAACCGGCGGAAAGTGCTGTCGCGCATGTCCGCGAACTGATGCTGGATGCCCCCGAGGCAAAAGTGCGAGCCCGGGTTGCCCGCATGGGCCTTCCGACAGATCGGATGGATACGCCCGCGAAAGACCTGTCCGGCGGTGAAAAGGCACGCCTGCTTCTGGGACTGGCAACCTTCGACGGTCCGCACCTGCTGATCCTCGACGAACCGACCAACCACCTGGATATCGACAGCCGTGAGGCGCTGGTGATGGCGCTGAACGACTTCCAGGGTGCAGTTGTCCTGATCAGCCACGACAGGCATCTCGTCGAGGCCTGCGCCGACCGGCTTTGGCTGGTGGCCGACGGCAAGGTGGAGCCTTATGACGGCGACATGGAAGACTATCGCCGGCTGATCCTTCAGGGACCCGAAGCGGTCCAGAAAGCCCGCGACAAGGCCGCCGAGGAAGCCGACAAGGCAACCGCGCAGGAAAAACGCCGCGATGCTGCCGTCAAACGCGAACTCTTGAAGCCGCTGAAACAGAAGATCGATGCCGCCGAAAAGGAAATGAAGCGCCTTCAGGACAAGATCATCAAGCTGGATGAAGCGCTCGCCGATCCGGAGTTCTTTGCCAAAGACCCCGAACGGGCTGCCAAATTCGCCAAGGAACGGGCTTTCTGCGAGAAGAAGCTGATCAAGACCGAGGAGGACTGGCTGGAACTGTCCGCTGAATTCGAGGAGGCTTCCTGATGGCCACGATCACGACACTCGGTTTCGATGCCGACGACACGCTCTGGCACAATGAACGTGTGTTCAGGCTGACGGAAGAACGCTTTGCAGCCTTGCTTGGCGAGTATACCGACAAGGATCATCTGGCCGAACGGCTTCTGGCTGCGGAAAAACGCAACGTCCTTCACTACGGCTACGGTGTGAAGGGCTTTACCCTTTCCATGATCGAGACGGCGATCGAGGTGACAGACCGGCAGGTGCCTGCGGATGTCATCGCCGAGATCCTGGAAGCCGGGCGTGAAATGATGACACACCCCGTGGAACCGCTTCCCTTCGTGGAAGAGACACTGCAGAAGGTAAAGTCGTCTTTCAAACTGGTGCTGATCACGAAGGGCGATCTGTTTGACCAGGAGCGCAAGGTGACGGCTTCCGGCCTCGATGTCTATTTTGATGCAATCGAGATCGTGTCGGAAAAAACCGACGAGACTTACCGCTCGCTGTTTTCCCGCCACGGCAGCGGCCCAGGCGAAGCTCTGATGGTCGGCAACTCGCTGAAGTCGGACATCCTGCCGGCGCTGGATGCGGGTGCTTATGGCGTTCATGTTCCCTATGAACTCACCTGGGCATTGGAAGACGCGGACGAGCCGCGTGGTCACGACAGATTTTATCGGCTGGACCATATCGGCAAGGTGCCGCAGTTACTCGCTCGTCTGAGCTAAAGCAAAGCTAAGTGGCTGAAAAATCTGACCAGAGGTGAAAACAAATAAATTCTGACGGGTTGTCGTAAATGAACATTCAGACCCTGACGGCACCTTTGCGGTACAGCCGCGAGTGTTTTCGCAGGGTTAGATTTTTCGCACGCCTCCGATCAGGATATGCAATGCCCCTCTCCAGAACCGTCACACTTTTTCTCGGTGCTACTGCGCTCGTGGTTGCGCCTTCCCTTTCCCCCGACGTGCCTCACCTTTCCTTCCAAGTGGACAAGGCATTTGCCAAGAATGGTAATGGAAACGGCGGTGGCGGCAACGGAAATTCCGGCGGCAATGGCAACGGTGGCGGAAACAAGGGAAATTCCGGCAACAAGGGCAACAGCGGAAACTCCAACCGGGGTGGAAACTCCGCTTCCAACGGTAACGGCAACAAGAGCTTTGGCATTTTCAACCGCGGCAACGGTTCAAAGCAGGCCAAATCGAACAACGGCAACGGGAACGGCCTCGGAGGCTTCCTGAATTCCGTTTTCGGCACCGAGAACTCAAAGACGTCCGGCAAGCGTCAGACCGCCTCGAAGGGCAAGAGCGGCACGGCAAGCCACCGGCTGCCCAAAGCCGAGCGCGCTACACTGGCGAGCATTGCCGTAACTCCGCAGGCAAGCCCGGCAGGCAAACCTAAGAACTTCAACGCCAAACTTGGCCGGCTGAATTCCCTGAACCGGAACTACCACGCCTATCTCAATTCCAACGACCCGCACCTGGCCGCAATCCAGGCCTACATCAACGACAACCTCGCCTACGAGCGTCTGTCCGCGGATCTGCAAGGGCTTGAGCAGGACCTTTTGACGGCTCGTACCTTGTTCGACAGTCTGCTGCAGGATGTGGACAGCTATGATGGCTTTGCCTATGAGGGCCTCACGGCTCAACAGCTTGAAGACCGGCTCTCCGAGCTTGAAAGCCTCGATACGACCGAATTGACCGAAGACGAGCTGACCGCTCTCGAAACCGAACGACTGGCGCTTGAAAACGCCCTGCAAAGCGACGCCTATTCGGATTTCAAAACGGCTGAAGCCCAATATGAAGCAGAAAAGACCACACTCGACGGACTTTCCGGGGATGTCTCTGACGAAGCGCTTGAAGAAGCGTTGCTGGCAATGGCCAACGAGAACCGTGTCCGCGAATATGGCGACGACTACGTCGACGAGGAAATGCTCGACTGGGCCAAGCAGGTTCTCGGGGTCGGCGACTACGTCGGCAAGATCGATGAAATCCGCGAAGCAACCGAAGCCCAGGACGACGGCGCGGATCCGCTCGATCCGGATGAAACCGCTGACGCCAGTGACGGATCGGACGGGTCAGACACCAATCCGGATGACCTTCGCCTGATTTCGAGTTCCAACTAGTTCATTCAGGCGGGGCGGTCCTTTCAGTCTTTCTGTTCGACAGGACCGCCCTGCTCGACCCAATCCGCGAAACCGTCTTTCAGATGTGCGGCCTCAAAGCCCATATCCTGAAGCATTGCGACTGTGAGCGCAGAGCGCCACCCTGCGGCACAGTGGAAGATGAAGCGCTTGTCCTGTGAGAAGACCTCCTTGTGATAGGGGCTCTCCGGATCTACCCAAAATTCGATCATGCCACGCGGGCAGTGAACACTGCCGGGAATGAAACCGAGCTTCTGACGCTCGCGCACATCGCGCAGATCGATGAAGACGACATCGGGATCACCCACTAGCGCAATGGCAGCGCCGGTATCGACTTCCTCGATCCGGGCCCTGGCTTTGGCAACCATATCCGCCGAGGACATTTTCAGCTTTTTCATGAGACTTTCCTCCACTGCCGGCATCGCAAAGCATCACGGCCGAACTTATTCCCAATTGCTCATCCGCCCCTGAAGCCGCGCCAGCCTAGGCCTTGCGTTCCCAGCCGCCGGCTTCGGTCTGTTGCCAGTAAGCGATTTCGAAGCCTTCCGCCTTGGCTTCTTTCCAGCGGTTACGTGCTTCCTGAACGGCGTCAGTGTCGTTGCCATCAAACATATAGATCGCACGCTTGTAGGCGGTCAGCGGGGGTGGTGTCGCCCTGTCGACCAGAAACCTCACATCGGCGTCGTTCGGGTTGTCCTGGTCTGCCGTGAGATAAATCGGCTGGTGTTCGGAATACCCGTCCGCCTTGGTGCCATGCGGAAGAAAACCATCGTCCGTGAAGGTCCACAAATGGGCATCCAGAGCGCTGCATCGCTCCTCGGTTCCCGTCTGGACGACGACCTTCCAGTCCCGTTCCAGGCACTTCTGCAGAAGCTGCGGCAGCGCCATTTCCAGCGGCTTGTGCAAAAGGTGATAGAATACAACTTCAACGCTCATGCTTGACCCTGTTTCGACGCTTCATTTGCACTCTCGCTTTCCGTTATCCACTGGCCTACCGGAATGTGGTGCAGGCCTGCAACACCCGTGTGTCCAAATTTCCCCAGGGACAAACATGACATGGACAGGCCATAAGACTCGTATCATTAACCCTTCGAAAATGTCGATTGGCTAGGTTTCGTCCCCGGGGACGATCCAATGATCAACTGATTTGGCCATGGATCAGTAATGTGGCTGGTGACCGGTTTTCTGGAGCCAGCGCAAAAAGGGATTTGGTGAATGCTTGCGCGTGTCGTTGTGTTTTTTGCATTGGTTGCTGTCGTTGCAGGCGCGACACTGGGTATGGGGCTTCTGGTTGAACCGGCAACGGCCTGCCAGACCTACAAGACCTGCTGATCCAGGGTCGACAGTCTATTTCGAAAAACCCGCCTTTTACGGCGGGTTTTTCTTTGCCTCATGGCAGTGGAACCCGATGCGGCCCTCCCTGCCAAGACAGCGCGAAGGGCCGACAACGTTGGTCTCAGCCTTCGTAGTGATCCGCGACAAGCTGATTCAGCAAACGAACGCCGTAGCCTGACGCCCAGCTCTGGCAGATGTCGTCTTTCGGCGCACCGAATGCGGTTCCTGCGATGTCCAGATGTGCCCAAGGCACGTCGTTTGTAAAACGCTGCAGGAACTGAGCCGCGGTGATGGACCCGGCCCAGCGGCCACCGGTGTTCTTGACGTCCGCGTTGGGCGTGTCGATGATCTTGTCATATTCCTTCGACAGTGGCAGGCGCCAGAGCGGCTCGCCGCTTGCCTTGGCCGATGCCAGCAGCTTGTCAGCAAGAGCATCGTCGTTGGAGAAAAGCCCGGCGTTGAGATTGCCGAGAGCAACAAGCACCGCGCCTGTGAGCGTTGCCAGATCAATCATGATCGCAGGCTTGTATTTCTCCTGAGTGTACCAGAGCGCGTCTGCCAGGACCAAACGGCCTTCAGCATCCGTGTTCAGTATCTCGATGGTGGTTCCGGACATGGCGGTGACAATGTCACCGGGACGCTGCGCATTGCCGTCCGGCATGTTTTCGACGAGACCGATGATACCGATCACGTTCGCCTTGGCCTTGCGGCCTGCGATCGCGTGCATGGCACCGACAACGGCGGCGGCGCCACCCATATCGCCTTTCATCTCCTCCATGCCCGCTGCCGGCTTGATCGAAATACCACCGGTATCGAACACCACGCCCTTACCGACAAAAGCGACCGGGGCCTCCCCCTTCTTGCCACCATTCCAGCGCATCACGGCCAATTGGGGCGGGCGGGTCGACCCCTGGGCAACCCCAAGCAAGGCCGCCATCTTCAGTTTCTTCATTTCCTTTTCGCCGAGAACCTCGACTTCGACTCCCAGAGCCTCCAGTTCCTTGGCTTTTGCGGCAAACTCCACCGGCCCCAGGACGTTTGCAGGTTCATTCACAAGATCACGGGCCAGAATCACGCCATCGGCAATGGCCTCGGCGGAAGACCAGGCTTTTTTCGAAGACTTCTGATCGGCGACGGACAGCGTCACCTTCATATTCTTGGGCTTGTCATCGTCCTTCTTGACGGTCTTGTAGGCGTCGAAGGCGTAGGCGCGGAGCTTAATTCCCATAGCGAATTCTGCAGCCGATGCACCGGATGGATCCGCATCGCCCGGCGCGTCCAGAAGCACCGTCGCTGCTTCGGCCTTAGTTTTCTGCAGCTCGGCAAAGACGGCGCCGCCGAAAGCCCGCCAGTCGTCACCGGTCAATTCGGCAGCGTCGCCGATACCGAAGACGATCAGCCGGTCGAGACCGGACCCTGCAGGCGCGACCAGATCGAGACTTGTCTTCTTCTTTCCGGAAAAACCTGCGATACCGGCCGGACGCTTCAGGCCGCCCTCGATGCCCGAAACAACCTCCTCTGCAATCGGGCCGAGGCTGAGGTCACTGCCGGCCAGGATTACGGCCACCCCGCCTTGCGGCGCTTCAGCCTTGGAAAAGTTCAGTTTTGCAAGCTTGGTCATGCTTCGGTCCCGTTGCTTTTTCTGTTCGGAGCGGTTGGGCGGTGGCAAGAAAAAATGCCCTATCCCGTGAATTGTGATTTTCCTGTCAAATCATGGGGTTTCAACAGCTTTTCGGCAAGGGCGACAAAAATTAATGTATATTTACCATTCTTATTCATGGGCCATTCACCACATTCCGTGTTATTCGGTCCCAGGCCGATTATCGTCATTTTTGCAGGGACATGTGCCGGCACTGTTATGAAAACGATTGAACGTTACATCATTCGCCGGACTGTCTATGCTTTCACCCTCACGATTGCAGCGATGACGGGAGTGGTTTGGGCAACCCAGGCCTTGCGACAACTGGACCTGGTGACCTCAAAGGGTCAGACCATCGTCCAGTTCATCGGCATTACGATGCTCGCCCTGCCTTTCCTGATCGTCATTGTTGCTCCGTTTGCCCTGATGATCGCCCTGATACTCGTTCTCAACTCCTTGTCGGGAGACAGCGAGCTGATCGTCATCGACGCCAGCGGCGGCTCCAGGTTTCTGGTTCTGAAGCCGGTCATGCTCTTCTCCCTTGTGGTCATGCTGCTGACCGCCAGCATGTCGCTCTACGTGGCTCCGGCAGGCCTGGCACAACTGCGCACCGAGATCACCCGCGTGCGCGCAGATCTTGTCGCCAATATCGTGAAGCCCGGCCGCTTCATCACAGTTGAAGACGGGCTGACCTTTCACATTCGCAACCGCTCCGGCAAAGGCACGCTGGACGGTCTCTTGATGCATGACACGCGCGATCCGGAGACCGCCTTTACCTATCAGGCCGACACTGGCCAGATCGTAGAGGCCGCGGACCGCACGCTTCTCGTCATGCAGAACGGTACGATACAAAGACGGCCGAAACAGCAGGGCGATATTTCAATCGTTCGTTTCCAGTCCTATGCGTTCGATCTTTCAAACCTCATTCCGGAAGCCGGCGAACCGGTCTACAAAGCCAGCGAGCGAAGCACCCTGAATTTGATGTCGCCAGGCAGGCACGACGAATACGCGCTGAAGAACCCGGACAAACTGGTGCAGGAACTGCACGAACGCTTCAGCCAGCCGCTTTATTGCCTGGCCTTCGGCCTGATCGTGTTTGCGTTTCTGGGCAAGGCAAGAACCACGCGTCAAGGCCGCGGCTTTGCTGTCCTTGGAGCGATTTGCTCCTGTGTGCTGCTGCGGACGACCGGCTTTGGAGTCACCGCAATTTCGGGCACTTCGACTGTGCTTCTCAGCCTGCTTTATGTCGTTCCGATTACCGGCGCGGTGCTTGCGCTTATCTCGATTTTCCGGGAACAAGGTGGCTCGCAGCCGCGTTGGCTCACAGATCTGCAACACTCCGTTCAGGATAGACTGGACGCTCTGAGCGACTGTTTGCACGGACGCAAACCAGGAGGTGTCGCATGATCCTGGGACGGACTTTGTCGCTGTATTTTTCTGGCCGCTTTCTGAAAGCCATTCTCGGTCTTTTCCTGTTTGCGGCGGTTCTGATCTATCTGTTCGACGTCCTGGAACTGGTGCGGCGCGGCGGTGACCGTGAGGGGTTTTCGGTCTTGCGCGTTGCGATGATTTCCGCGCTTCGGGTGCCGCTGCTTCTTGAGCAGGTCATTCCCTTCACCGTGCTCTTCGGAGCCATTGCAGCCTTCGTAACGCTGAGCCGCGCGCTTGAGCTGGTGGTAGCACGCGCCTCCGGGATCTCCGTCTGGCAGTTTTCTCTTCCTGCGATCCTCGTCGGGATCATCCTCGGCATCCTCTCCATCACGGTCTACAATCCCGCCGCCGTCTGGTTTCAGCAGAAGTCCGACGAGGTAGCGGCCGGGCTGTTCGGTTCGGAGCAGAGTTTTCTGCTTCAATCCTCAAACGATGTCTGGGTTCGCCAGGACGGCCTTGACGGAGAATCGGTGTTGCTTGCCAAGCAATTGCTGGAGGGGGGCACGCTCCTTCGGGGCGTTACCATTTTCACCTTCGACAAGGATGGCACTTTCCGCGAGCGGATCGAGGCCGATGAAGCACGGCTGGGGGACCAGATCTGGTACCTGGAAAATGCCATCGTCTATACGACCGAACAGGATCCACAGCCTTACGGGCAGTATCAGATCAGCACATTCCTGACAGCAACTGAAGTTCGCGAAAGCATCGGATCACCCGAATCGATTTCGTTCTGGAATTTGCCGCGTTTCATCGAATTGGCCAGAAACGCTGGGTTACCTGCTTACCGTTACAATTTGCAGTATCAGACTCTCCTCGCCCGCCCGCTTCTTTTGGTCGCTATGATTTTGATAGCAGCGGCGGTTTCCCTTAAAGTTTCGAGGTTTGGCGGTTTGGGAAGTATGATTCTGGGTGGAATCCTTTCCGGGTTCGTGCTTTACGTTCTAACCGAACTTGCCAAGGACTTCGGGGGCGCGGGTATTGTCCCTCCCTTGGTGGCGGCATGGGCGCCGGGAATATTTGGAGTACTCATGGGTTTGACAATTCTCTTGAATCAGGAAGACGGATAAAGCGATGACTTTTCCAGTTTTTCTGACAACAGAGACTTGGGCCAAAAAAGGCAGATTGTTGGCTGCGGCGAGCGTATGCGCCATTGCAGCAACCCTTTGCCATGGGTACACAGTCCCTGCTGCCGCGCAGGACCTGACAAGCAGCCTGGCCGGGAACCTTGATCCCGAAGCCGAATTGCTGCTCGAGTCCAGCGAGATCACCTACGATTTTGACCGCGACCTCATCGTCGCGACCGGCGATGTGCAGGTCTATTACGACGGCAGCACCGTCCAGGCCCAACAGATTGTGTTTGACCGAAAGAGCCAGCAGCTCAAAGCGTCGGGCAACGTGATCTTCATCGAATCGAACGGCAATGTCGTGCGTACGGAAGAGATGGTCCTTTCAGAGGATTTCTCGGAAGGCTTTGCGCGCGCCTTGCAGATCGATACGACGCGGCGCACCCGTTTCCTGGCCGAGCAAGCACGGCGTGAAGGCAACAACGTCACGACCATCGATAACGGTGTCTACACGGTCTACACCAAACCGACCAACCCGCCGAACAAGCCGCCGCTCTGGCGCGTGCGGGCCGAGAAGATCATCCACAATCAGCAGGAAAAGATCATTCGGTTCGAAAACGCAGCCTTCGAGGTTTATGGTCAGCCGATTGCGTATCTGCCGTTTCTTTCGATACCGGACCCGTCCGTCAAACGAAAATCCGGTTTCCTGATGCCGAGCGGTATTGTTTCCGACAAACTCGGTTACGGCGTCAGCGTTCCCTATTACTGGGCTCTCAGCCCTTATTACGATGTCACCACGATCCTCACCCCGCTGACAAAGCAGGGCGTGTTCGGTGATGTCGAATACCGGCACAGGTTCGTGGCCGGCGAAGTCAGCGTGTCCGCAGCGGGCCTTTTCCAGGCGCAGCCAGACAATTTCACGACAGATCGCGCAGATGACCGTTGGCGCGGTGCTGTCAATTCCACGGCCTCGTTCAACATTGCACGCGACTGGACCCTAGGCTGGAACCTGACCTACAAGAGCGACCGTCAGTTCTTCAGTGATTATTCTTTTTCTAGTTTCGGTGGTAATAGCGAAACTTCGACGATTTATCTTGAAGGCAGGACGGATCGCAACGCGCTGTCGGTAAAAGCCTATGCCTATCAGATCTCGCAGGAGGACTACACGGACAGCCAGTTCAACGCCAACGGCTTCTCTCCCGTCGGAAGTTCCTTGCAGGACAAGCAGCCCCTCGTGCTGCCTGTCATCGATTATGACTATGTGTTCGCAGATCCGATTCTTGCCGGGGAACTGGCGCTGACGGCCAATTTCACCTCGCTGACACGGGATGAAACGGACGCCTTTTCCATCGATGGCGGATCGACTGCGAAATTCCGCGGCATCGACGGCACCTTCTCGCGTGTATCCGTCAAGGGCAACTGGCGCCGGACGTTTATCGATCCGCTCGGACAGTCCTTCACGCCATTTGCCTATATGCGCGGCGATCTGTTCTTTCTGGCCTCCCCCGATTCCGACGTAACCGCCTTGACCGGCGAAAGCTTCGTCGGCCGTGCGATGCCGGCGATCGGTCTGGAATATCGCTACCCGTTCATTGCGACGTTCGACGGCGGCAACCAGATCCTGGAGCCTGTGGCTCAGATCGTTGCCCGTCCGAACGAACAACGGATCGGCGAACTACCGAACGACGACGCACAAAGCATTGTCTTCGATACGACAACCCTGTTCGACTATGACAAGTTCTCTGGCTTTGACCGCGCCGAAGGCGGCACGCGCCTTAACGTTGGTCTGAACTACAAGCTCCAACTGGATAGTGGCTACTACGTCAGCGGCCTGTTCGGCCGGTCCTATCAACTTGCCGGCGACAACTCGTATGCCATTCCGGATATTCTCGGCGCGACACAGGATTCCGGTCTGGAAACCAACCTGTCCGATTACGTCGGCAGCCTTTACCTGGACACGCAATACGGCATCAAGGTCGGTGCTCAGGCCCGGCTCGACAAGGAAGATTTCTCCGTAAACCGGATCCAGGCGCAGGCCAGCGGTATCTACGGACCGGTGGTTTCTTCCCTCGCCTATGCGTTCCTGAACGCACAGCCGGATGTCGGTATCGATGATCCGCGCGAGGAACTGCTCGGCTCGGCAAGCCTTCGTCTGGAAGAAAACTGGCGTATTTTCGGCTCTATGCGGTACGATCTGCAAAACAGCAATATTGTGCAGGACGGCCTTGGCGTCGGGTATGACGACGAAGGCTTTTCGCTGTCTGTCACCTATGCGGAAGACCGCAGCCGCAACGACGGCGATGAAGTCAACCGGACGCTCTATTTCCGTATCGGTTTGAGGACCATCGGCACGACACAGGTTTCGAGCGGCGCTCTCAACTAGTCTTTATCGCCGGTCACAGGTCATCATGCCGCCACGAAAAAAGGCATGATGCGGGGAACCTTTGAAATTTCGGGCATGATATGCGAAACATCATGTCACAAAACAACGAACTTCGGTTTGGCCTCAAGCCAGCACGGATGGTTATTAAATGCGACTTCGTATCGTTCCGGTTTTCTTCGGACTAGCTTTGATGCTGGCGGCACCGCTGGCCACGCCTTCCCATGCAGCGATCAAGATCATCGTCAACGATGTGCCGATTACCGACTACGACATCAGCCAACGTGCCCGACTGATAACGATGACGCAGCGCAAGTCTGCATCCATCGCCAAGAAACAGGCGGAAGAGGAGTTGGTTGACGACCAGGTCAAGCTTGCCGAAGCCGAACGAGTCGGCATCGACGTCAGCAAGTCGGAAGTCGACAACGCTTTCAACAACATTGCTCGCAATGTGAAGATGTCTCCGGCCCAGCTATCCAAGGCGCTTCGCAGTGGCGGTGTTCAACCGGATACCTTGAAGGAGCGCCTCAAGGCGCAGCTTGCCTGGAACCAGGTCCTTCGGTCCCGTTTCAGTGGCCGGATCGAAGT
>NZ_AAUW01000009.1 GCF_000168975.1 Roseibium aggregatum IAM 12614 | reverse complement strand
TGTCAGGAACTGGGCCAGGGCCTCGCCCGCCTCACCGGCGTAAAGTTCTGCCACCGAGCCTTCGTGATCGATCGAGATTGCCTCGATCACCTCGACATGGCGCCGTGCGAGGTCGGTCAGAAGGATCGTTCCGCCGTCTCCGGCGAGTTCCTCCAGCGGCTTCAGCGCATTTGCCAGACGGTCGACCAGATTCGCGATCACGTCCCAATCTTCGTCGTGGATCTTTTTCCAGCGCGGCGTGTGGGCCTTGCTCACCTCTTCCCGGCTTGCATCGACGGCCAACCGCAAGCCTGCGGTTCCCGGCCGGGCACGCGGCCCGCGCACGACACCGCGCTCCAGCGCACGGGCGGCGGACCGGATGTCCTTCACCGGTAGGCCGAGCCGTGTCAGCGGATGTTTCAAAAGTGCCAGAAGATCAATGGGATCGCAGCCACCGAGCGCGAGTTTCGCTGCCAGGATCGCCAGAATGGCCGGTGCGGTCTGATCGAGCGGGCGGCCAGCACTGTCGTCCACCTGAATATTCCAGCGGGCAAGTTCGGCCGCGACCCGGCGCGTCAGCATGCGGTCCGGCGAAATGAGCGCCGCGCTTTCCTGCCGTTCGATGGCTTCGCGCAAGGCAATCGCCACGCTCAAGGCTTCATCGGCCTCGTTGCGGGCGGTCATGATCGAGACACCGTCCAGAGCCCTCGCCCTGTCGGTTTCCGAACGGGTGTCCAGATAGGCTGTCCAGCCATCAGAGGTATCGGCCGGGCGAAGCGCTTCGGAGACAAGCTCCTCGCGCAACAGGAGACCCTGGTCGGGTTCCGGCCCGAGCGTTGCGACCTCTTCCCGCGCAGCTCCCAACCGGTCAAGCAACTGCTTCAGCGAGTATTGCGGATGGGACGGCAGAGTTGCCGCGTCCTTCGGCGCCACTCCCTTGCGCATGGAGGCCTTGCCGGTCCTCTGTCCCAGCACCGCCCAGGAGCGGTTGTCCAGATGCCGGTCCAGCCCCGGAAGCACGACGACGCCGGCTTCCAGCCGGGAAACGACCTTCAGCAGTTCCGCAGTGGCCGGAACGGAGCCAGTGACACCCGCGACAATGACCGGCCCGCGCGGCGGCGTTCTTTCCAGACGCTCGGCCTCGCGCCGGATCAGAGCGGAGCGCCGGGCCTTCGGGTCCATCATCTTCAGTTCGGCAAGATGCGCCGGCCAGGCCTCGCGCACGATCTGCAGGAAGTCGAGCGTGATCTGCCAGTACCGGGCATGGTCTTCCGGCACCAGACCGGACAGTTCCGACCAGTCGGCTTCTTCCGTCTCGACCTCATCCATCAGCGTCAGCAGGTCCGCCGCCAGCCAGGCGGCATCGGCCGTCGAAGCCGGTAGGCCGAGCGGTTCGTCGGACCTGAGACTGAGCGCTTCCCGGCGTAGCATGCCCTTCCAGGCCTTCACCAGCCGCGTCATTGCCAGATGGCGTTCCAGAAGTGGCATCGCCGGCGGCAAAGGTTCCAGATCCGCACTGGCGGTCAGGCTCTGGGCATCCTCGTCGGCATCGCCCACCGGACGGATGGCAGGCAGGAGAACCGGCCGGCCGCCGAACCGCTGCTGGAACAGCTCCGGCAGCAGGCGCGCCGCACGGCGTGTCGGCAGATACAGAGTGACCGACGGCAGAAGCAACGGATCGTCCAGCGGACGAAAACCAGGGATCAAGGTGCCGTCGACCAGCGTGTCGACCAGCGTTTTCAGAAAAGGAACGGACGGCGGGACAGACCAGAGGCGCGCGCTGCGGGCCATCCTCAGGCGGCACTCTCACGAACGGCATATTCGGCGTCGCGGATCGCGTCCGGCGTCCCGATATGCAGCCAAAGGCCTTCCATCTGAACGCCGTAGAGACGCCCGGCTTCAATGGCCTTGTCAAAAAGACTGTTCATGGAGAACGGCCCGTCCGGGGCCCCTTCAAAGAGGCGCGGATGCAGGATGGTGGCACCAGCATAGGCAAAGGGCGTGACACCCTTTTCCAGCCGCCGCGTCAGGGCGCCGTCCTTGGCCATGTCGAAATCGCCGCGCCCGGAGTAGCCGACCGCTTTCACGGTTTCGGCGACAAGAAGCAACGCGTCCATGCGGCTCTCGTCCCAGGCTTCGATCATGTGCTCCAGGTTCGGTTTGACACCTTCGATCCAGTAGCAGGTGTCGGCATTAAGCTGGAAGAACGGCTCTTCGCCCAGCAGCGGCAGGGCCTTCTGGATGCCGCCGCCGGTTTCCAGAAGCTGTTCGCGCTCGTCGGAAATCAGGATTTCCATATCGGGGCGGCGGCGGACGTGAACCTCCACCAGATCGGCCAGGTAATGCACGTTGACCACGCAGGACTTCACACCCGCTGCGGCGAGCCGATCCATTCCGTGGTCGATCAGCGCCTGGCCGTTGACCTCGATCAGCGGTTTTGGCGTCGTTGCCGTCAGCGGGCGCATGCGCTTGCCGAGGCCTGCGGCCAGGATCATGGCTTTGGAAGGGCGAAACCGCTTGTCTGTCATCTTCAATCTCAAATGTGCGGCCGGTTGAACGCGGCGCGTTCAGTGCCGGTAGCTTGCGTACCAGTCTTTCAAATCCGACAGGAACGGCCTGTCAAGCGCCCGGTCGAGATAGCCTAGCATGCGCGGCAAATGGCTCAAGTAAGCCGGCTTACCATCGCGCTCGGCCAGGCGGACGAAGATGCCGAGGATCTTGGAGATCCGCTGCGCCGCCATGACCGCATAGGCCTTCGAAAAGCCGGCTTCGTCGAACTCTGCGGACTGCATTTTTCTTGCCGACACATAGGCATCATAGAGCTCGGTTTCCAGAGCGATGTCGATGTCCGTGCGGGCGTCCAGCAGCAGGGAGGCAACATCATAGGCAACCGGCCCATAGACCGTGTCCTGGAAATCAATCAGGCCAATCCTGTCGGTTCCTTTAGCCCCTTCCTGCCAGAGCAGGTTCGGCGAGTGAAAATCGCGCAGCACCCAACCTGTCTGGGCATCGCTGATGCCTTCCAGCGCGTCGCGCCAAAGCCGTTCAAACTCCGCGCGCGTGGTCTCGTCCGCGGGGCTATCGGTCACCTTCGGAACATACCAGTCCAGAAACAGCGCCGCTTCGGCAACAAGTGCGTTAGATGAATAATCCGGCACCTGATACTGCCCACCATCGGCGAGCGTCACCATTTTTGGCCAGGCCTCACCATGCATCTTTGCCAGAACATCGACGGCGGCCAGGTATCTTTCGCGAACCGGTTTACCGCCAACCACGATGGTTTCCCGGCCAAGATCGGACGACAGGATCAACCCGTTGTCCAGATCGCTTGCCAGCAGGTCCGGTGCGCGAAGGCCATGGGTCCGCAGTTCCGTTCCCACCGCGACAATCGCCCGGCAATCCTGTGCCAGATGGACCTTTGCCATGTAGGCCCGCACAGCTTCCGGCACCGCATCCCCCTGGAACGGCCAGCGCATCAGGACGGCTGTCGAAGCGCCTGACGTGACTGTCTCGAACGTGCGCAGGGATGCATCGCCAGCCAGAAAACGACGTGCGGCATCCGGAAAGCCTGCCGAGCCCAGAAAGGACCGCGTTGCCAGCGATTGTCCGATGCGGTTCTGCCAGACAGGATTGTCCGAATAAAGGCTGAACCGGCGCTGGTTCTCGTCTTCCGTGGGCTGAGTGATCTGGATCCAGAGGGCATTGCCGGGCAGCAGACCGTCCGCCTTCTCGGGCCACTCGATCAGCGCGGCTCCCGTTTCCAGAAGATCGTCCAGCCCGAGTTCTTCCAGCTCTTCCGGCTCTTCAAGCCGGTAGAGATCGAAATGGGAGAGATCGAAACGGTCAAATTCATAGGTCTGCACAAGCGTGAAGGTCGGGCTCGGCACCTCCAGATCGGGGTCACCGGCGAAGGCGCGGATCAGGGCCCGGGTGAAAGTGGATTTCCCGGCGCCCAGATCGCCCGACAGGCAAATGACATCGCCGGGCTTCAGGACCATCGCGATGTCGTTGGCAAGCCGCCGCGTGCCCTGTTCGTCGGCGATGTCGATTGTCTGAAAGGCGCCCGTCAGGGGCTGCAGCTGGTGGTCTGCCATTCGGCGTCCTACTCGGCGGCTGCCTGGTCCGCCAGTTCCGGCCGCGCGGGGAAAACGCAGGTCACGGTCGTGCCCTTGCCTTCGGCGGACTGAATGTCGACCGTGCCGCCATGCAGTTCGACGAAGCTCTTGACGATGGCAAGGCCGAGACCTGCACCCTGACGGCGCGAACCGGTGTCATGTCCGACAAAGCGGTTGAAGACCTGGGTGAGGATTTCAGCGGGAATGCCGTAGCCGTGATCCTGAACGACAAAGGTCACCTTGTCGTCTTCACGGCTGCAGGACACGTCGACCACGCCGTCGGGCTCGGAGTAGCGCACGGCGTTGGAGATGAGGTTGAACAGGACCTGGCGCAGGCGCTTTTCGTCGGCAACCATCATGCCGATATCGCCCGGCACATGGGTGCGCAGGTTGATGCGCGCTTCGGCGATCCGGTCCTTCAGCCCTTCGACGGCTGCTGCCACGGTTGGCGCGACGTCGACCTCGCCGAGGTCCAGTTCCATGATGCCGGCATCCAAGGTTGCCAGATCCAGGATGTCGTTGATGATGGCAAGCAGCGCCGAGGAGGAGGACTGGATGTAGTCCGCATATTCGCTCTGCTTGTCGGAGAGTTCGCCGAACTTCGGATCGGCCAGCAACTGGGCAAAGCCGATGATGTTGGTCAGCGGCGAGCGCAGCTCGTAGGAAACATGCTGGATGAAGGCGTTCTTGATCTGGTCAGCCTGTTCCAGCGCTTCGTTCTTTTCCAGAAGTGCCCGCTCGACATTGACGCTATCGGTGACGTCGACAAAGGTCACCAGCGTACCGCCATCAGGCAGCGGAACGGTGGCATAGTCGACGACATCGCCGTTGTGGCGTTCCAGACGGCTGACCTTCTGGGTGCGGTTGTCGAGAAGACCCGTGACGTTGCCGGCAAGCTGTTCCCAGGCATCGCGCTCGGTTTCGCTGAGCGTGCAGGCGGAGACGACTTCCTTGACGTGCGGCAGTTCGGTCAGCTGATCCTCTTCCAGGCCCCAGATACGGCCGAAAGCGGGGTTCCAAAGCCGCAGGCGACCGTCGGACCCGAACACGGCAACGGCTTCGGACAGATTGTCGAGGGTTTCGCCCTGGACACGGGTCAGCGCGTTGTAGCGGCTTTCCAGATCCAGCTGCTCGGTGACGTTCTCATAAATATAGGTGACACCGCCTTGCGGGTGCGGGTTGGCGATGACGCGCAGGGTGCGGCCATCGGGAAGATGCCACCAGCTTTCGCGCGCTTCCAGCGACTGGTAGCTCTCCATCATCTTGTTGCGCCAGACGCGATAGTCAGCCTGTTCCGGGATCTTGCGCGCCGCGCGCAGGGCATCCAGAACAGCGCTGTCTTCCGGCCGGCTTTCCAGGAAGGCGGGATCGAGATCCCAGAGCTGACGGAAGGCGGCGTTGTAGAACTGCAGCTTGCGGTCGGCACTGTAGATGGCAACGGCCGCGGCCAGCTGGTCGAGCGTACGGCCGTGGAATTCCTCGGCCCGGCCGAGTTCCTTCTGCGCCTGTTCCAGCTCGCTGATATCCACGGCAATGCCGGCTCCGCCGACATTCGCGTTGACATCGGTCACCTCGAACACCCGGCGCTCGCCGGAGGCGACAATCGGAATGCGCGCGTTGAAGCAGCCATCCTCGGTGCGCTGCACGGCCATTGCGGTGCGTGCGGCGGCATCGAGGAAAGACGCGCCTTCCTTGACCGCAAGATCCGCGTCGGTCATGTCGACCGCTTCCGCATAGGCCTGGTTGGCCCAGATCAGATTTCCTTCCGCATCCCGCTGCCACGCGGGTGCCGGCATGGCATCCAGAAGCGCATGCAGCATATGCAGTTCGCCCGAGATCTTGGCATTGCGCGCAGCAAGTTCCGCCTGCATCTGCCGCTCACCGGTCAGATCGCGCAGACGCAGGACGACAGCGCCACCTGTGGTGCGGCCGAGCGCTTCCACATAGGTGCCTGTGCGGGTCTTCAAGGTGGTGGTGAACGCTTCGCCGGTGCGGAACAGCATGTCCAGATGACGTTCCAGATCACCGGCGCATTTGGCCGTCAGCCAACTGCCGAAGGCCAGCAATTGTGCTGGTGGACGCGGCACGCCCGATTTTTCGGGAAGAATGCCCCAGATCTGTGGCATGGCGCCGTTGCCAGTCCAGACGATCACGCGCTGCTCATCGGTATTGAGCATCGCCTCCAGGCGGTCGACCCGGAATTTCAGATCGCTCTTTTCCTTTTCCAGCGCGTCAGTCAGCAATCCGGATTGTTTGCGATGACGCACAAGAGCAACGGATGCGGTGACCGCAAAGGCACACATTCCGCCTAACGCACCGAAAAGAATCATGTTATCGGGGGAAATAGCAGCAGTCGTGTCGGCGAGCATGTCGGCTGCCGCCGAACCGCAAGACAGGCCCCAGCCTGCCAGCGCCGTTCCGCCGAGCTTCACCGATTTCAGACTCCAATCTCGCCACGCCGCGCGTTGCCGCGCGCCGTCCCTGCCGCTTATCGGCATATTGTGATCCCCTTGTGCCGCCTTGCCCTGTTCTTGCGGGCCGCAGCTCCCGGTTTCTGGGAGCAAATCAAAGACATCCGCCTCGTGGCCTTTGATTCGCCTAAACCATAACCTTTTTGAGAATCACGCAGAAGAGTCCGTTATTGAAAAGTTAACAGGACCCTTAAAATTAAAGGGTCCTGCATTTTTTTGTTCACAGATCCGAATCGCGGCGATTACCACATCTAGTGGGCCGCCTCGCAGGAATCAGTATTTGTAGTGTTCCGACTTGAACGGACCAGCCTTATTAATCCCCAGATATTGAGATTGCTCGTCGGACAATTCGGTTAACGTGACACCCAGCTTTTCCAGGTGCAGGCGGGCAACCTTCTCGTCCAGATGCTTCGGCAGCACGTAAACTTCGTTCTTGTACTGATCGCCCTTGGTGAAGAGTTCGATCTGCGCCAGAACCTGGTTGGTGAAGCTGGCGGACATGACGAAGCTCGGGTGGCCGGTGGCATTGCCGAGGTTCACAAGGCGGCCCTGCGAGAGCAGGATCATGCGCTTTCCATCCGGGAACACATACATGTCGACCTGGTCCTTGACCGGGCGGCACTTGGTGTTCTTCAGGGCAGCAACCTGGATCTCGTTGTCGAAGTGGCCGATGTTACAGACGATCGCCATGTCCTTCATGCCACGCATGTGGTCGAAGGTGATGATGTCCTTGTTGCCGGTCGCGGTGACGTAGATATCGCCTTCCGGAAGAGCCTGTTCGATGGTCTTGACCTCGAAGCCGTCCATGGACGCCTGCAGCGCACAGATCGGGTCGATTTCGGTGACGATCACGCGGGCGCCTGCGCCAGCCAGGGACTGAGCGGAGCCTTTGCCGACGTCGCCGTAACCGCAGACAACGGCAACCTTGCCCGACATCATCACGTCGGTACCGCGGCGGATACCGTCCACCAGGGACTCACGGCAGCCATACCGGTTGTCGAACTTGGACTTGGTGACGCTGTCGTTGACGTTGATCGCCGGGAACGGCAGCTCGCCCTTCTTCTGCATTTCATAAAGACGCAGCACGCCGGTGGTGGTTTCTTCCGAAACGCCCTGGATCAGCTCTTTCTGCTTGGTGAACCAGCCCGGGTTGGCGGCCATGCGCTTCTTGATCTGCGCGAACAGGCACACTTCCTCATCCGACTTCGGGTTCTCGATCAGGCCGGTTTCGCCGGCCTCGACCCGTGCGCCGAGCAGGATGTAGAGCGTGGCGTCGCCGCCATCGTCGAGGATCATGTTCGCGCCTTCGGGGAAATCGAAGATCTTGTCGGCATAATCCCAGTATTCTTCCAGGGTCTCGCCCTTGGTGGCGAAAACCGGAATACCGGCGGCTGCGATGGCAGCGGCAGCCTGGTCCTGCGTGGAATAGATGTTGCAGGAAGCCCAGCGGACTTCCGCACCCAGCGCAACCAGCGTTTCGATCAGAACGGCGGTCTGAATGGTCATGTGCAGGGAACCGGCAATGCGGGCCCCCTTGAGCGGCTTGGAGTCACCGAATTCGGCGCGGCAGGCCATCAGGCCCGGCATTTCGTGTTCGGCAATCTCGATTTCGGTGCGGCCCCAGTCTGCGAGCCCGATGTCTTTAACGATGTAGTCGGTCATGAATATGTCCTGCTGTTTTGAGCCAGCTTCAGGCGCAAGGCCCCTTGAGTGCCGCCGCCTTCTCGTGAACCGGTGCCGAAAACGGCACCAGGGGCGGGCAGCAACCGAAATCCGGAAGCTCCGGAAATCGTTGGAAGGGGTTATAGCGTCAGCAGGGTCATCACGCAATAAAGATATAAAGAATTCTTTATATCACGTATCCGGATCAACGCCGGTAGAGATCCGCGCGCGACGGCGGCATGCCCGAGGGGCCCTTGGTGCGGCGGGTCGCAACCGTCTGGAAGATACCGATGGTGCCGCGTTCGAAGCCAAGCGACACACCAATGAGATAGGCCACCCACAGGCGATACTTGTGGTCACCTATTTCAGCGACAGCCGCGTCCTTTACCTTCATCAGGTTTTCCGCCCAGAGGCGCGTCGTGCGGGCATAATGCTCGCGCCAGGCTTCCACGTCATGAACCTCAAAGCCGTGGGCTTCCAGATTGGTCAGCGTCCAGCCGATGTGATCGACCTCCCCGCCCGGAAAGATGTAACGCACAAGGGCCTGATACTCCGGCTTCTTGCGACGGAAGGCCTTCAGGTCCTTCTTGCCCCGGCGGGTGATCGCATGGTGCAGATAGATACCGCGCGGCTTCAGCAGGCGGTGCACGCTCTGGAAATAGTTGTCGTAATTGTCCAGCCCGACCGCCTCGAACATGCCGATGGAGGAGATCTTGTCGAACTTTCCATCCAGGTCACGATAGTCGATCAGCTTGACCGAGACCTTGCCTTCAAGACCCCGCGTCCTGATCCGCTCCTCGGCAAGCTTCAACTGCTCTTCGGCCAGGGTGACACCAACTGCGGTGACACCATAATGCTCGGCGGCGTGGCAGATCAGGGCGCCCCAACCGCAACCGATGTCGAGCATGCGGTCGCCCGGCTTCAGCCGCAGCTTGCGGCAGATCATGTCGAGCTTGTCTTTCTGCGCCGTTGCCAGATCGTTCGACCAGTCGGAAAAATAAGCGCAGGTATAGACCATCTCCGGATCGAGAAAGAGCCGGTAGAAATCGTTGGACACGTCGTAATGGAACGCGATGTCGTCCTTGCGGCTGCCGGAGCTGCGGTCCGCTGCCTGACCGGCATCCAGCCCATCCGGATTGGCGGCCGCCTTGCGGCCCGAGCCGCGCCAGAGCGAAAACCCCGTTTTGAGCAGCAACATCTTGTTGAGCCGCTTGCGAATTTCCCGGCTCTTGAGGGCTGGCCGCCTTTCGGCAAAATCGAAAATGCTGCCACCGCGCGGATCGACGTCGCCATTGGCATAAAGATCGATCAGTGTCTTGATGCCCGGTCGGCGCAACAGCCGCGTCAGCGCCGTTTCGGACAGCGCAAGCCGCAGCCCGTCCGCCGGCGCATCGGCAGGCACCCGGGATCCGTCCCACAGTTCGAACGCGAATTGAAGTTCCAGCGCTTCATGGACATGGGTAAGTGCGGTCCGCGCAGCGGAAATCAGTCGGTCCTGAGTGTGGCTCGCCATGTCGGCCCCCGGTTCTGTTTGGAAGAGGAAGGCCGATGCCCGGAGTTCACTCGATCGGCCGCAGCGGATGTATGCACCGCATGATGACGGCGCGAAAGGTCAGTTCAATCTTCTTCGCCAAAACCGCTTTCGACGAGTTCGGCAATCGCCGTCATGGCGTCGTCTGCATCAGTGCCGGTGACACTGACCGTAATGTAGCATCCCGGACTGGCGGCGAGCATCATCAGACCCATGATGGAGGTCCCGCCAACGGTCTGACCATCCTTGGAAACCTGGACGTCGGCCTCGAACATTTCCACCAGTTTCACAAGCTTGGCAGAGGCCCGGGCGTGGAGGCCACGCCGGTTGACGATCGTCAGCTCTTTTTCCAACACGGTTTGCGCTGTCATTATTGTTTTTAGTTCTGCCCCGACAACACCTGGCTGGCAACCGAGATGTATTTCTGGCCGGCCTGACGGGCTTCGTCGACGGCGGCGGCCAATTCGCGATCGCCGCGCACGCTGGCGAGCTTGATCAGCATGGGCAGATTGACACCGGCCACCACTTCAACGGATTTGCCGTCCATCACGGAAATCGCGAGGTTGGAAGGCGTGCCACCGAACATATCCGTCAGAAGCACGACACCCTTACCGGAATTGGCGGCCTCCACAGCGGCCAGAATGTCCTGACGCCGCTGCTCCATGTCGTCATCCGGACCAATGGAGATGGTTTCAACCTGTTCCTGTGGACCGACAACATGTTCCAGCGCCGCTTTGAATTCCTCAGCGAGGCGCCCGTGCGTAACAAGTACAAGTCCGATCATGCGTCAGTTAGCCTGATTATCGAGTGCGTTGAGCTCAGGATCCCAATAGAGATCCGGGAAGAGCCGGGCGTTTATCAGTCTGATGCACTCTCTTCAACCGCTTCGTCAGTTGCAAGTAAAAAACGCCACGGCTGCCTCAAATATAATCCGGTCCTTTGGGGAAAAGGGTGCGCAATGCCCAGCGGATCAGCCGCAGACAATGCGCCGGGTCGTTTTGCGGGCAGACAAGCACCGGTAGCTGCACGCCATCGAGGCAGGCCTGCGTCAGAGGCTGTTCCGGCAGCCGTTCGATGGTCTCGGCAGGGGTCAGGTCAATCACGAGGTGAATTTGCGCGTAACGCGCGAAGGGAGCTTCGATGACGCCAAACCCGCGCACTTCCATGCGGCCTTCTATCGCCTGAGGGGCCTGCGCCTCAAGGCGTCCGTCAACCGCAGCAACATGCGTGTAGTCGTCGGCCACCAGTCGTCCGAGATTGCCTTTGGCACGCGCCGCTTCGATCACAATATCCGCCAGGGACGTCTTGCCGCTTCCGGCTCCCCCCCGGATCAGAAGACCCACGGTTCCAACGATCACGCAATTGGCGTGAACGGCCGGAGCAGTCACTTGCTCCGCCCTGCCGGCAGATAGATGGTGAAGCGTGCTCCAGCGATCTTCTGCTTGCCGTCCTTGCCGGGCACCAACCTGTTGGTCGCAACGATCGTGCCTCCATGGGCCTCGATGATCTGCCGTGAGATCGACAGGCCAAGGCCGGAGTTGTTGCCGAAGCCCTCACCGTCAGGCCGGTCGGTATAGAAGCGTTCGAAAATGCGTTCGGTGTTTTCCGCGCGGATGCCAGGGCCGTCATCATCGACAATGATCTTGATCATCCGGCCATCCCGGCTGAGATCCACTCGAACCGTGCCTCCGGCAGGAGAGAAAGACCTGGCATTGTCGAGAAGATTGCTGACCACCTGACCGAGGCGAATATCGTGGCCTTGCATCTGGTAGGGCTTGGTTCCCTGGGCGTCGGCGACGGCCAGCTTGACGCTTGCTTCTTCCGCTCCGGACCGCTGATTTGCCGCATCCGCCATATTGCGCAGCAGTTCGGCAAGATCGATCGGTTCGGCCTGGATGCGGGCCAGTTCCGCGTCGAGACGGGACGCATCCGAAATGTCGCTGATCAGGCGGTCGAGACGGCGGACGTCGTGCTGGATCACCTCCATCAGCCGGTCCTGCGAATTCTTCGACTTGGCCAACGGCAGGGTTTCCACCGCGCTGCGCAGCGACGTCAGCGGGTTCTTCAATTCGTGCGCGACATCCGCGGCAAATTGCTCAATTGCGTCGATCTTGTTGTAGAGCGCGTGGGTCATTTCCCTGAACGAGCGGGCCAGGTGGCCAATCTCGTCCTGGCGGTCCGAGAAGTCCGGTATCTCTTCACGCGACGTCGACCCCCGGCGCACCCGGTCCGCGGCGGCCGCAAGGCGCCTGACCGGGCCGGCAATCGTTCCGGCCAGAAGGATCGACAGAAGAATGGTCACGGTGGCGGCAAACAGGAACACCCGGATGATGGCGATGCGTTCGGCGCGCACGATAGCGTCGATGTCGCCGCCCTGGGTCGACAACAGCAGAGCCCCGAGCACAGCCCGGAATCGCTGGATCGGCACGGCAACGGAGACGATCAGTTCGCCCCGCTGGGAGATCCGCGTCACGCTGGCCGGTGACCCGGCAAGCGCCGCCTCCACTTCCGGATAGGCGCGGCCGTCGCCGCCGCCGACGTCCTGATAGATCGGCAGGTCACCCTGGCGCAGCCAGCGCTTGACCCACTGCCAGGCCGAATCCCAGAAACCTTCCTCCTCCGCCGTGGGAGGCGGCAGATCGAAGCGCAGGATCTGGGCGCTGGTATAAAGGTGGCGGCTGTCGAGGATGAGAATGCCTTCCGGATCATAGATCCGGGCCCGCGTCTTGGTCGGTGAGATCAGACGGCGCAGCACGGGACCGACCCGTTCCGGGTTGATCGGAAAATCGAGACTGTCGAGGTCTTCCTGGGTCGGGGTAATGCTTTCGCCCGCCTGCAACTGCAACAGCCGCTCCGGGTCGACGGTGATCGTGCCGGTGTCGACGGTGGCCGACGCGGCAATGGCCCCGGCAATGATCTCGCCCTGGGTCAGAAGGCTCTGCACGCGCGCGTCAATCAGACCGGCGCGAAACTGGTTAAGATAGAGAATGCCGATCACCAGCGCCAGCAGACCCACAAGGTTGATCGCAATGATCCGCCGCGTCAGCGACGACAGCACATAGGTGCCGAAGATACGGCCCAACTGGTTGAGCAGGCGGCGGCGGATGCGCTTGTTGCCGAGACGGCGCAGTCGGGAGCGATCCGAACCGTTCTGAGGTTCAGAGGCACCAATGTCTTCCGCGCTCTCGCTTTCCACCGCCATACGGGCCCACATTAGATCAAAGGCTGTTCAATCCAAACAGATTGAACAGCCAAAAGCCGATCGTTTCCAGGTTTCACCGGAACTGCCGCTCGACTGGTCCGTTTCAGACTTCCCGGAAACGGTAGCCGACGCCGTAGAGGGTTTCGATCATGTCGAAGTCGTCGTCCACAACCTTGAACTTCTTGCGCAGCCGTTTGATGTGGCTGTCGATGGTGCGGTCGTCCACATAGACCTGATCGTCATAGGCGGCATCCATGAGCGCGTTGCGGCTCTTGACGACGCCCGGGCGCTGCGCGAGCGCGGACAGGATCAGGAATTCGGTCACCGTCAGCGTGACGGGTTTGCCGTTCCAGGTGCAGGTGTGGCGCTCCTGGTCCATTACAAGCTGGCCGCGTTCCAAGAGCTTGTCGGCATCGTCGCGCGGCGTGGAAGCATCGCGCGGCTGTGCCCGGCGAAGCACCGCGCGCACGCGCTCGACCAGAAGCCGCTGAGAGAAGGGTTTGCGTATGAAATCGTCGGCGCCCATCTTCAGGCCGAACAGCTCGTCGATCTCGTCATCCTTTGATGTCAGGAAGATCACCGGCAGATCCGAGTTCTGGCGCAGGCGGCGCAGCAGTTCCATGCCGTCCATGCGGGGCATCTTGATATCGAAAATCGCAAGTTCCGGCGGGTCGCTCTGCAGGCCGTCGAGCGCCGATGTTCCGTCGGTGTAGGTTTGAACGCGATAACCTTCCGCTTCCAATGCGATAGAGACCGAAGTCAAAATGTTGCGGTCGTCATCGACCAGGGCAATTGTCGGCATGCTTTGTTTTTCCATTTCCGGCAACGCACCGATGGCGCGCATCGGCATTAATGTAACACACAGCCTTTGGCCTGCTAAATGCGCATAAATTAAGGCAATCCGCCCGCAGATAAGCTTGCAAGACACAAAGACCGCCCAGCCGGCTGCATTGGTGGGGATCAGTGCAGAAGATTTCAAGAGACGGATTTGACGTCAAGTCTCCGATCTCATCGGCGTGGTTCTGGCGAGTCCCTGTCCCAGGTGCGAAATGAACGCACTTTCTTTCGGTTCAATCAACAATTCGAACATTCCGAAAGTTTCGAATTTTAGTTCGGTGTCCAAATTAATCATCGGCAATTTATTGGTGATTTTCAATCGATTAAACAATTACATAGCACCTTTGGTAGTCTTGCTGCCCTTTGGTCATTCCACTACGTTCGCAGCCCTCACAGCCAGATTTAGGTTTTCTTAACTTTCTCCGGCCGTGACAAAACTAGCCCCCATCACGAGGACTGCGGGAACATGCAAGAAGTAGGTGTCAGGAATCCCTCAATTGGTTGCGAAACTTTCGGCTTCAAAGGCCTGAAAGCGCTCTATTGGAACCAGAACGAGCCTGCTCTTTATGAACATTCCCTGTCGCGCGGTGAGACGCGGCTGGCTGCCGGAGGCGCCATTGTCGCCGAGACCGGTGTCCACACGGGCCGCTCGCCGAAGGACAAATTCGTTGTTCTGGACGAGGAAACCCGCGACACGGTCTGGTGGGACAACAACGCGCAGATGTCGCAAGCCAATTTCGACGCGCTACTGGCCGATTTCCTGGCCCACGCGGAAGGCATGGAGCTGTTTGCGCAGGATCTTTACGGCGGCGCCGACGCAACCCACCGTCTGCCGGTGCGTGTCTTTACCGAATATGCCTGGCATTCCCTCTTCATCCGCAACCTTCTGCTGCGGCCCGAAACCGCCGAGCTGGAAGGCTTTGCTCCGGACATGACGATGATCGATCTGCCGAGCTTCAAGGCGGATCCGGCGCGGCACGGCTGCCGCTCGGAAACGGTGATCGCCTGCGATCTGACGCGCAAGATCGTCCTGATCGGTGGCACCTCCTACGCGGGTGAGATGAAGAAGTCCGTCTTCACCATGCTCAACCACCTGCTGCCGGCCAAGGGCGTGATGTCCATGCATTGTTCGGCAAACGTCGGCGACGACGGCGATACCGCCGTTTTCTTCGGCCTGTCCGGCACGGGCAAGACCACACTTTCCGCCGACCCGTCCCGCACGTTGATCGGCGACGACGAGCACGGCTGGAGCGAAAGCGGCGTCTTCAATTTCGAAGGCGGCTGCTATGCCAAGACCATCAAGCTTTCTGCTGAAGCCGAACCGGAAATCTATTCCACGACCCAGCGCTTCGGCACCGTTCTTGAAAACGTGGTGCTGGACGACAACCGGGTGCCGGATTTCGACGACGGTTCGAAGACGGAAAACACCCGCGCCGCCTATCCGATCCACTTCATTTCCAATGCCAGCGACACCGGCTGCGCACCGATGCCGAAGACGATCATCATGCTGACGGCCGATGCCTTCGGCGTCATGCCGCCGATTGCGCGTCTGACACCGGCCCAGGCGATGTATCACTTCCTGTCCGGCTACACCGCGAAGGTGGCCGGCACCGAAAAGGGCGTGACCGAGCCGCAGGCGACCTTCTCGACCTGTTTCGGTGCACCGTTCCTGCCGCGGCATCCGTCCGAATACGGCAACCTCCTGAAGGACCTCATCGCCAAGCACAACGTCGATTGCTGGCTGGTCAACACCGGCTGGACCGGCGGCGCCCACGGCACCGGCCACCGCATGCCGATCAAGGCCACGCGAACCCTTCTCACCGCCGCTCTCAACGGCAGCCTGAAGGAAGTCGAGTTCCGTACCGATGCGAATTTCGGCTTCCAGGTTCCGGTTTCCGTTGAAGGTGTCGACGATACGATCCTGACCCCGCGCGAAACCTGGGCCGACAAGGATGCCTATGACGTTCAGGCCGCCAAGCTGGTGGAAATGTTCGTCAGCAACTTCGCCACCTTTGAAGACCATGTCGACGGTGCAGTGCTCAATGCCGCTCCCGCCGCGCGCCTGGCAGCCGAATAAGCCCGAAAAAATACCCCGCACAACCTGAACGGCTCCTCCCTGTGAGGGGCCGTTTTTTCTTCGCTGTCCGGCGCTGGCTCCCTGAAAGGCAACAGGGTTGGCCATCAGGCAGCATGCCGTTCACGCCTGATGCGCGCCGCCCGCCACAAAAAGCAACGGAGGCCTTTGCTTTCCCCTGACTGCTCTCTTTCATCAAATTCAGAAAGATCTATATTGGAGGTCCTACCTTCAAGGGGCGACGTCATGACGGCCACAGAGACGACTTCCATTCCCGACGTTCTGAAAACCGCTGAAAGCTGGCGTGGTGCCGGGCGTTCCGTTGCGCTGGCGACAGTGGTTGAGACCTGGGGCTCCGCACCACGCCCGGTTGGTTCCCACCTGGTCATCGATGCGGAAGGCAATTTCGAAGGCTCCGTCTCCGGAGGCTGTGTCGAAGGCGCGGTGGTGTCCGAGGCAATCGATGTGATCGAGACCGGCAAACCGACGACGCTGGAGTTTGGCGTTGCCGACGAAACCGCCTGGCGCGTCGGCCTTTCCTGTGGCGGACGCATTCGCGTTTACGTCGAACCTGTCAGTTGAGCCCGGACCTGAAGTAATGACCACGGAAAGCCTGCTCGCCTTCATTACCGCAACGGCACTGTTTGCCTATATGCCCGGCCCCGCGCTGCTCTATACCGCCGCTCAGACGATTGCCCGCGGACAGCGGGCCGGCTTCATGGCAGCCGCCGGCATTCATCTTGGATGTTATGTCCACGTTTTTGCCGCCACCTTCGGCTTGTCGGCTGTCTTCAATGCCGTGCCGACGCTCTATCTTGCGCTAAAGCTGGTGGGCGGCGTCTATCTGATCTTCCTCGGCATCCAGATGATCCGCACCCGCGTGGCCGCAGGTCCGTTGCCCATCCTGCCGCAAAAATCCGCAAAGCGGGCCTTTGCCGACAGCATCCTGGTGGAGATTCTCAATCCCAAGGTCGCCGTTTTCTTCATCGCCTTCCTGCCGCAGTTCGTCATCCCCGACGCCGGACTGCCGATCTGGGCGCAGTTCCTGATCCTCGGCACTATCGTCAACTGCGCCTTCACCTCGGCGGATATCGTCACCGTGCTGTTTGCCAGCGAGGTGAAGAAACGCCTGACCAGGGCTTCCAGATTCCAGAGCCTCACACGCTGGCTCGGCGGATCCCTTCTGGTGGGACTTGGACTGAAACTGGCAACGGACCGCGCATAGATCATGGACTTTTCCCTGCTCACCGACCTCAACAAGGACCGCGCCGCCCGCCGCGCGGCAATCCTGGTGACGGAGATGACGGACGGGCGGCAACGCCTTGTTCGCAAATCCGATGATTTTTCCGCCGATCCCCTGGCGGAGGAACTTGCAAAGCGGTTTCGCTCCGGCAAATCAGGCATGATCACCACTGAAGGCGGCGAAGTCTTCTTGAACGTGTCGCTACCGGCACCGCGGCTGGTCATCATCGGCGCCGTTCATATCAGTCAGGCCCTTGTGCCGATGGCGGAGGTTGCCGGGCTTGATGTAACCGTCATCGATCCGCGCACGGCCTTTGCCACCGAGGACCGGTTTCCCGGCAGCACGCTCAAGGCGGACTGGCCGGAGGAGGTCTTGAAGGATACGCCGCTCGACGCCTTCACAGCCGTGGCTGCCGTCACGCATGATCCGAAGATCGACGATTTCCCCTTGATGGAAGCGCTGAAGACCGGCTGTTTCTATGTCGGGGCGCTTGGCAGCCGCAAGACCCACGCCAAGCGGCTGGAACGGTTTACCGAAGCAGGTCTCGCGCCTGAGCTCTTTGATCGGATCGACGCGCCCATCGGTCTCGATATCGGCGCGGCGTCGCCGGAGGAGATTGCGGTTGCCGTTCTCGGGGCCATTATCAAGGCGTTGCGGACGGCCCCGGGAGTTGCCGCATGATATTCGGCCCCTGTCCGCCGGAAGATGCCGAAGGCTGTATTCTCGCGCACCGGACAGCCCTGCCGAACCGTGTGCTGAAAAAAGGCCACCGCCTGACCGGAAAAGACTGCGCCGATATAGCCGCCGCCGGTATCGACAGCCTGATGGTTGCCCGGATAGAGCCCCGTGACACCGGCGAGGACGCGGCTGCCGAACGGCTTGCCACGGCTGCCGCAGGCACGGGCCTTGAAACCGACACCGCCTTCACAGGGCGCATGAACCTTTATGCTGCCACCAACGGCGTTCTGGTTGTCGATGCGGATGCCGTGACCGCGGCCAACCGGATCGACCCGGCCATCACCTTCGCGACGCTGCCGAATTACACCAAGGTTCTTGCCGGGCGCATGGTCGCGACGGCGAAGATCATTTCCTTTGCTGTTCCCGAAGAGCAACTGGGTGCCGCCGAAAACGCCCTCAAGGGCGCCGTCCGTGTCGCAGCCTTCAGTCCCCGCAAGGTCGGCCTTGTGGCGACGCAACTGCCGCATCTCAAGCCGTCGACCATGGACAAGACCCGCAGGGTACTGGAAGAGCGGCTTTTGCCGAGCGGGTCAACAGTGCTGAGCGAGTACCGGATTGCCCATACCAGGGACGCCGTCGCCGAGGCCTTGCTGGCGTTGAAAGACGAAGGCGCCGATCTTCTGATCCTGTTCGGGGCTTCTGCCGTCGTTGACCGCCAGGACGTGATACCTGCGGGGCTGGATCTCGCCGGGGGGACGGTGCATCACCTGGGCATGCCGGTCGATCCGGGCAATCTGCTGATGCTCGGCAGTCTCGGCGGCCTTCCCGTGCTGGGTGCGCCAGGCTGTGCACGCAGTCCGAAGGAAAACGGCTTCGACTGGGTTCTCGACCGCCTGCTGGCCGGACTGGAAGTTCACCCCGACGACATTACCGCCATGGGCGTTGGAGGCCTGTTGATGGAGATCGGGACTCGGCCACAGCCCCGCGAGGGCAAGCGCAAGGGCAAGGCCGCCAAAATCGCCGCGCTGATCCTTGGAGCCGGCAAATCGTCCCGCATGGGTGGTCCGAACAAGCTGCTGGCGACGCTGGACGGAAAGACGCTGATCCGGCATGCGGCAGAAGCTGCAACAGGTGCCGGTCTGGCACAGACTGTTCTGGTCACCGGCCATCTGGCCGAAGAGGTCGGGGCCCAGGTGGAGGATCTGGACATTACGCTGGTGCATAATCCGGATTTTGCCGATGGCATGGCCGGGTCCATTCGCGCTGGCATGAATGCTCTTGCTGCGGACACTGATGCGGTGATCATCCTTTTGGGAGACATGCCGCGCATCGGCAGCGACGTCCTGAAAAAGCTGATCGGTGCCTACCGCGAAAGCGACAGCAGTCTGATCGTCACGGCGACGGCGGACGGCAAGCGGGGCAATCCTGTCCTGTGGGACCGGCGGTTCTTCGACGCGCTGAAATCGCTGCGCGGCGACGTTGGAGCGCGCCATATCATTGGCGAAAATTCGGGGTTTGTGGCCGAAGTCGAAATTGGCGCTGCCGCAAGACTGGATCTCGATACGCCCGACGCGCTGCAACGGGCCGGAGGCAAGTTGCCTCAGGCAAAAGGCTAAACATTTGACCTTGCGAAGTAAGATCAAGCAGTAAAGCCAAACGATAACATTACATTAACCCGGTATGCACTGAGTGCAGGCCGGAAATGCCAGCTATTCTATTGCAATTTTGTGACACGCCGCTTATGTAATGCCTGCGCTTGCTGAAGGGCACCCAATTGGGTTGGACAACGGATGACGTCCCGGGCGCCGCTTACATCCGATTTCTGTCGAAAGCTGTTCGGATCCTCCCTCCCGAGGATGCTCGAGCGCTTTTGTCGCTTTGTTAGAAGAAGAACGAAGGAAAACGTCATGGCTGACTTGTCTCTCCCGCGCCCGGGCTGCTGCAAATGGGCAGAAGGCGATGCTGGTAACTACATCTTCCCGTGCACCACACGCGTTGAAGCAGGTGTTTCTTATTGCACCGAACACAGTGCCATCGTCTACATCCCGCCGGAAGAGCGCCGCCGTAACCGTTCCGGTGGTGGCATGAGCCTGTCTTTCCGCCGCGCGGCGTAACGCATTCAAGCTGCTTTCACCGAAAAGCAGACATTCCGTGGAACCACCACGCACCTTGAAACCCGGTCGTCAGGCCGGGTTTTTTGTTGTCTGGAGCCCCTCAGAGATCCGCTTTCGAAGCTTCCCCATTGTAGGAAGCAACCATCAGGCGAAAGAAATAATTATTTCGACCCAAGCAACATCTAAACATTACCTTTTGTTATATTCTCAATAAATACAATCTCCTTGAGCAGATAAAACAACCCCACCTTGATAGACAATTTAATTCAATCTAGAAAAATTAATTCTTTGTTTTGGCTCCTTATCGTAGCGTAACTTACTGAAACCTGGATAATGACGCGGTCGGCAAAGAGGCACAGTGCATCATGAACCCTGTGCAGGGACATAGCGAACAGGATCGTCTGGACGCACTCGCGTCGCTCGCAATCCTCAATTCTGACCGCCTGCAGGAATACGACGATCTCGTCGATACACTTGCAGCGATCTTTGAGGCACCGATCGCGTTCATTTCCATCGTTGGAAAGGACGACCTCTGGTACAAGGCCGGGACCGGCATCGCTCTCGAAGACACGCCCAGAAGCGGGACTTTTTGCGACCAGGCAATCCTTTCGCGTGACGTGATGGTCGTGCCGGACGCCCATGAAGACGCGCGCTTCCGCAACAGCCGTCTCGTCTGCGGTCCACCTCACATACGCTTTTACGCCGGCTATCCGCTGTCACTGGATGGCACGCATATTCTCGGTGCCCTGTGTGTTGTCGATACCAAGCCCCGGCAGCCAAGCGAACTGCAGCTCCGTCAATTGCGGCGGATGGGCACGATCGTGCTCGGACTGATGAAATCCCATAGCGCCCAAAGGGAGACGCAGGCTGCCCTTGGAGAAGCCAGGGAACAGCAACGACGGGCCATACGGAAAAAGGCCCTACTGGAGGAGATCACGACAGTTTCCGGCGTCGGAGGCTGGGATTTCGATGTCGATACAGACACGGTTACCTGGACCGACAAAACGCGGGAAATTCATGAAGTCGGCAGCGACTTCGTACCAACCGTCGACATGGCACTCTCCTTCTATGCACCGGATTGCCGCCGCCAGATCTCGGATGCCGTCATCAAATGCATCAAGGAAGGTGTCGCCTGGGACCTGGAACTTCCCTTCATCACCGCCAAAGGGCGCAAGATATGGGTCCGGACCGCTGGCAGGCCTGTCATTGAAAACGGCCGCACAGCTCGTCTGGTTGGCGCGTTTCAGGACATTACCGAACGTAAACGGTCCGAACAGGCCATTTTGCAATCCGAGGCCGTTCATCGAACCACTCTGGAAACCTTGAGCGAGGGCATTCTTCTTCTCAACAAGGACGGCCAGATCCAGTCGTTCAACCCTGCTGCCGCCGCGCTGCTCGGCTATTCCGGCGAGGAGATGAAAGACAAGAAGCTGCAGGATCTCGAACTGGATATTCTTTGCGAAGAAGAGGCAGACGTTTCAGGCGGCAGTCTTTTGCAACTTGCGGCCAAAGATCCGGAGAAGGTGTGCAACGTGGTCGCCAATGTGACCCGGCGCGGCACTGACCAATCCACCTGGCTGAGCCTGAATGCAAAGTCAATCGGCGACCGAAATGCCTACGGTCTTGATGGCGTCGTTCTGTCCCTGACCGACGTGAACGCCGCCAAGCGGCAGCTAATCGCGCTTCAGGCCATCTTCGACAATCTGCCTGGCGGCCTTGTCTACTACGACCCGGAAAGACGGCTGGCGGTTTGCAACAAGGATTTTCAGCGGCTTCTGCAACTGCCGCAAACGTTCATCGATCGCAAGGCGTCCCTTGTCGAGGTGGCGACCTATCTGGCCGAGCGGGGAGATTATGGTCCGGGAGATCCCGGCAAACTTCTCGAGGAAAGGTTCAGGCACTTCGACAATCCCAAACCGCATATCTACGAACACATCAGCCCTGACGGCACTCATCTGGAGGTGCGCGGTATCCCGCTGCCAAGCGGCGGGCTTATCAGCAGTTTCTTCGATATCTCGGAACGCAAGCGGGCAGAACACATTCTCCGTCATTCCGAGGCCGTCCACCGGACAACGCTTGAAACGCTCAGCGAAGGCATTCTTTTGCTGACCCATTCCGGCGACATCCAGTCGGCCAATCCTGCCGCTGTCGAATTGCTTGGCTTTAAAGACATGGACCTGGTTGGGTTGAATGTTGCCGACATCGATTTCGGTCTCCGGTGCAGCCTGAAGGGCAGGCGGGAGTGCAACGCTCCTTTGGAACTGGCTGCCAGCGACCCCGGGTCGGTGCGCGACGTCATTGCCCATCTTCTATCAGCCAACGGGCGACCGCGGCGATGGTTGCGCCTGAGTGCAAGGCCCGTCAACGAGGACCAGGACTTCGATCTCGACGGTGTGGTGGTCTCGCTGACCGACATCACGGAGACGAAGCAGCAGGCCGATACGCTGCAAAGCATCTTCGACAATTTTCCAGGAGGCATCGTTCATTATGATGAATCGCTCCGGCTGGCGTCGAGCAACGAACAGTTCCGCGCCCTTCTGGATTTTCCCGAGGACCTGATTGAGCGCAGGCCGAATCTCTTCGACTTCTTCCAGTACAACGCCGAGAGAGGGGATTACGGCCCTGGCGATCCGGAGGCGCTTGCTCTGGAGCGGTACCGTCAATACGACTTGCGAAAGCCGCAGGTTTTCGAACGGCGCGCCGCGAACGGAACCTACATCGAAACCCGCAGTACCCCCCTGCCGTCCGGTGGCGTGATCCATAATTTTTATGACATCACCGACCGCAAGAACTTGGAAGAACAACTGGCCACTAACGAACGCCTGGCCAGACACCGCACCCAGGAACTCGAAGGCATTCTGGCCAACATGCGACAGGGCGTCAGTGTCTTTGACGCGCGCGGCCGGCTGACGTTGTGGAACCGGCAGTATATCGAAATCTTCAAGAAACCTGAGGGAGATGTGCGCGAAGGTGTCAGCCTGATCGAATTGATTCAGGCTGAAAAGGAGCGCGGAGAATTCGAGGGCGACGTTCAAGAACACGTAATGGATCTGATGATCCGCCTTTCAGCAGGTGAGGTCGTCCGCTCCAAATTCCGTCACCCCAGCGGCAGGATCATAAGCGCGGTGCATGCCCCCCTGCCCGGCGGTGGATGGATCGGCACCCATGAAGACATCACCTCGCGCGAACTGGCCGCGGAAAAGATTCAATTCGCGGCGCACCACGACACCCTGACCGGACTGGCCAACCGCACGCTTTTCAATGCCAAACTGGAGGAAGCCCTGACGGCGGCGGCACACAACGGCATTGCCGGCGATCTGATGCTGCTTGACCTGGACAAATTCAAACCGGTGAACGACAGCTTTGGCCATGATGTCGGCGATGAATTACTGAAATCGGTTGCTCAGCGGCTGCGCGAATGCGTCCGTGCTTCCGATCTCGTCGCCCGGCTTGGCGGCGATGAATTCGGCATTATCCTGACAGGAACCGGCTCGGGCAATGCCGGAACAGCAGAGATTGCCGACCGTATTGTCAAGAAGATCGGTACGCCGTTTACCGTTCTCGACAACATCATCTCTGTCGGGATCAGTGTGGGCATTTCTCCGATTACGGGCAGCGAACTCGATCCCAGCCCAGTGATAAAGCGTGCGGACCTTGCACTTTACGAGGTCAAGAAAAATGGCCGGAACGGCTTCAAGTTCTACGAAGAGGAAGACACGGTCCGGTTCGCCCGGGCCTGAGCCGTTCTCCCCCTTTACCGCAACACCAACAACCCGCAGACCAGGCCGCCTGACGGGAGTTGAGCGGTTTCAAACCTGCGGTTGACCCTCGCCCAAAACAAAAACGCGGCCCGTTTCCGGACCGCGCAATTGACTTGAGCTTGAGATGTCGGTTCAGGCCTTTTTGAGAGCCTCTACAACGTCCTTAAGCTGAGCCAGTGTCATTTCGGCCTTCTGGCGCGAGGCGTCGTCCTTGGCGTCAGCCACATCTTCCTGCGCGTCCTGGATTGCCTTATCAAGCTGCTCACGGCTGATCTCGCCAACCGGTACGGCCTGTTCGGCCAGAACGGTGAGACCGCCTGCAGCGACGTCAGCAAAACCACCGCGGACGAAATATTCGTCCCAGCCACCAGCTTCACCGCGCACCTTCAGGATGCCCGGCAGAATGGTGGAGATGAACGGGGCATGGTTCTTCAGAACGCCAAACTCGCCTTCGGCGCCCGGTACAACAACCTCGGCGACCTGTTCGGAGAGGAGCTGGCGCTCCGGCGAGACCAACTCAAACTGGAAAAGTTCAGCCATTTGGCGTCTTCCTTGTCAGTCTAATTCTGATGGCTAGCCATCAAACATGAAGAAGACGGACGCCCGAGACGGGCGTCCGGTCAATTCGCCTATCAGGCAGCTTCAGCAGCCAGGCGCTGTGCTTTCTCGATGGCTTCATCAATGGAGCCGACCATGTAGAAAGCCGCTTCCGGCAGGTGGTCGTATTCGCCTTCGACCAGACCCTTGAAGCCCTTGATGGTGTCTTCGAGAGCAACCAGCTTGCCCGGAGAACCGGTGAAGACTTCAGCGACGAAGAACGGCTGGGACAGGAAGCGCTCGATCTTACGGGCGCGGGCAACGGTGAGCTTGTCTTCTTCAGACAGTTCGTCCATGCCCAGGATGGCGATGATGTCCTGCAGAGCCTTGTAGCGCTGCAGCGTAACCTGAACCGCACGAGCCGTTTCGTAGTGCTCTTCACCGATGATGCGGGCATCCAGCATGCGGGAGGTGGAGTCCAGCGGATCCACAGCCGGGTAGATGCCTTTTTCAGCGATCGAACGGTTAAGAACCGTCGTAGCGTCCAGGTGAGCAAAGGTCGATGCCGGTGCCGGGTCGGTCAAGTCATCGGCCGGAACGTACACGGCCTGCACGGACGTGATCGAGCCCTTGTTGGTGGTCGTGATGCGCTCCTGCATGCCGCCCATGTCGGTGGCCAGCGTCGGCTGGTAGCCCACAGCGGACGGGATACGGCCGAGAAGTGCGGACACTTCGGAACCTGCCTGGGTGAAGCGGAAGATGTTGTCCACGAAGAACAGCACGTCCTGGCCCTGGTCACGGAAGTGTTCTGCAACGGTCAGACCGGTCAGAGCAACACGTGCGCGGGCTCCCGGGGGCTCGTTCATCTGGCCGTAAACCAGAGCAGCCTTGGAGCCTTCTCCGCCGCCTTCCTTGTTCACGCCGGATTCGATCATTTCCCAATAAAGGTCGTTGCCTTCGCGGGTACGTTCGCCAACACCGGCGAACACGGAGTAACCGCCGTGCGCCTTGGCGACGTTGTTGATCAGTTCCATGATGAGAACGGTCTTGCCAACGCCGGCACCGCCAAACAGGCCGATCTTACCACCCTTTGCGTACGGAGCGAGAAGGTCAACGACCTTGATGCCCGTCACAAGGATTTCAGCTTCGGTGGACTGCTCGATGAACGCCGGAGCTTCCTGGTGGATCGCACGCTTGTTTTCGTGCGGGATCTCACCGGCTTCGTCGACCGGCTCGCCGATCACGTTCATGATACGGCCCAGGGTGCCGTCGCCAACCGGCACCACGATCGGTGCATCGGTGTCGACCACTTCCTGACCGCGCACCAGACCCTCGGTGGAGTCCATCGCGATGGTACGTACCGTGTTTTCGCCCAGGTGCTGAGCAACTTCGAGCACAAGACGCGTGCCCTGGTTGTCAACTTCAAGAGCGTTCAGGATCAGCGGCAGGTGGTCATCGAACTTGACGTCGACAACGGCGCCGATGACCTGGGTGATCCGTCCGACCTTTTTGTCAGCCATATCCCTAATCCTCGTCTCGATCCCGTTAGAGCGCTTCCGCGCCCGAGATAATTTCAATCAGTTCCGTCGTAATCTGAGCCTGACGCTGGCGGTTGTAGTTGATCGTCAGTTTGTCGATCATTTCGCCGGCGTTGCGGGTCGCGTTGTCCATTGCGGACATACGTGCACCCTGTTCAGACGCAGCATTTTCCAGAAGTGCCCGGAAAATCTGAACGGAGATGTTGCGCGGCAGCAGATCCGCAAGGATCTCTGTCTCTTCCGGTTCATATTCGTAAACCGCGTTGGCGCCCAAACCTTCATCAGAGCTGCCAGCCTCGAAGTGGGCCGGAATCAACTGCTGAGCGGTCGGCTCCTGTGCGATCACGGATTTGAAAGTCGAATAGAACAGCGTGCAAATGTCGAACTCGCCATCGTCGTACATGGAGAGAACTTCGCGACCGATTTCGGCCGCGTCGTTGAAACCGATGTGTTTCACGCTGCGCAGGTCGATGGTCTTGATGATATGCTGGCCGAGTTCGCGCTTCAGAGCATCGTAGCCCTTCTTGCCGACACAGATAATCTTGACCGTCTTGCCCTGCTTCAACAGGCTGCGCGCCTTTTCGCGCGCAAGCTTGGCAATGTTGGTGTTGAAGCCTCCGCAAAGCCCGCGTTCGGCAGTCGCAACGACCAGGAGATGAACCTGGTCATTGCCGGTGCCGGACATGAGCTTCGGAGCGTCATCGCGCCCCTCGAAGGCCACCGCGAGGTTGGCCAGCACCGCACCCATGCGTTCCGCATAGGGGCGCGCGGCCTCCGCAGCTTCCTGTGCACGACGCAGTTTCGCCGCGGCCACCATCTGCATGGCCTTGGTGATTTTCTGCGTCGCCTTAACGGAAGCGATGCGGTTTCGTAAGTCCTTCAGGCTCGGCATGGCCGCCCCTGCTCCTTATCCCGGCGTGGTCTTAAGCGAAGTTCTTGGCGAACGCGTCGATGGCAGCTTTCAGCTTGCCGGTCAGCTCGTCGTCGAGTGCCTTCTTCTCCCAAATGGCGTCAAGCAGAGCCTTGTGATCGCCACGAAGGAACAGAAGCAGGCCTTCTTCGAAGTCCCGAACGCGGTTGACCGGGATCGAGTCCAGATAGCCGTTCACGCCGGCATAAATGACTGCAACCTGTTCTTCGGTCTTCAGCGGCGAGAACTGCGGCTGCTTCAGAAGTTCGGTCAGACGCGCGCCGCGGTTCAGCAGGCGCTGGGTGGTGGCGTCGAGGTCGGAGCCGAACTGGGCAAAGGCCGCCATTTCGCGGTACTGAGCCAGTTCACCCTTAATCGGGCCGGCAACCTGTTTCATCGCCTTGATCTGAGCGGAAGAGCCCACGCGGGACACCGACAGACCAACGTTCACGGCCGGGCGGATACCCTGGTAGAACAGGTCCGTTTCCAGGAAGATCTGACCGTCGGTGATCGAGATCACGTTGGTCGGAATGAACGCGGACACGTCGTTGCCCTGGGTTTCGATGACCGGCAGAGCGGTCAGAGAGCCCTTGCCATGGTCGTCGTTCAGCTTCGCCGCACGTTCCAGCAGACGGGAGTGCAGGTAGAAAACGTCGCCCGGGAAAGCTTCACGTCCCGGCGGACGACGGAGCAGCAGGGACATCTGACGGTAGGCCACGGCCTGCTTGGTCAGATCGTCATAGCCGATCACGGCGTGCATGGAGTTGTCACGGAAGAACTCGCCCATCGCGCAGCCGGCGAACGGTGCCAGGTACTGCAGCGGAGCAGCGTCGGAAGCGGTCGCGGCGACAACGATGGAGTAATCCAGCGCGCCGGCATCTTCCAGGGTCTTCACGAACTGGGCAACGGTGGAGCGCTTCTGGCCGATTGCAACGTAGATGCAATACAGCTTGGCGTCTTCATCGTCGGAAGCGTGCAGCGGCTTCTGGTTCAGGAAGGTGTCGAGAATGATCGCGGTTTTACCGGTCTGACGGTCACCGATGACCAGCTCGCGCTGACCGCGGCCAACCGGGATCAGGGCGTCGATGGCTTTCAGGCCGGTGGACATCGGCTCGTGCACGGACTTGCGCGGCAGAATGCCGGGTGCCTTGACGTCCACGCGGCGCTTTTCGGTGGCCTCGATCGGGCCTTTGCCGTCGATCGGGTTGCCGAGCGGGTCGACGACGCGGCCCAGAAGGCCCTTGCCGACTGGCACTTCCACGATGGCGCCGGTCCGCTTGACGGTGTCGCCTTCTTTAATGTCACGGTCGGAGCCGAAGATAACGACACCAACGTTGTCGGTTTCCAGGTTCAGGGCCATGCCCTTGATACCACCCGGGAATTCGACCATTTCACCAGCCTGGACCTTGTCCAGACCATAAACACGGGCGATACCGTCACCGACGGAGAGCACCTGACCGACTTCAGAAACTTCGGCTTCCTGGCCAAAGCTCTTGATCTGGTCCTTGAGGATTGCGGAGATTTCCGCGGCCCGAATATCCATCAGCCGACCTCTTTCATCGCGAACTTGAGTGAATTGAGCTTGGTACGCAGCGATGTGTCGATCATGCGGGAGCCGACCTTGACCACGAGGCCACCGATCAGGGCAGGATCAACCTTTGCCACGATGTTTACGGATTTGCCCGTGGAAGCCGAAAGGGCTTCTTTCAGGGCGGCGACATGCTCGTCGGACAGAGCGGCTGCGGAGGTTACCTCAGCCGTTTCCTCACCCCGCTGCTGTGCAAGCAGAGTGCGGAATGCCTTGATCATGTCGGGAAGAACGAAGAGGCGCCGGTTACGGGCTGCCAGCTTCACGAAATTAGCAGCCAGGCCTTTGATGCCTGCCTTGTCGAGAAGTGCGGTAAGCGCTGCAAGCTGCTCCTCCACACTGAATACCGGGCTTTTCACGAGACGGACGAGATCTTCGCTTTCGGCAATCATGCCTTCGAAAGCTGTCAGATCCCGCTCCACGTCAGCCGTTACGCCTTCGCCTTCGGCGAGGTCGAGAAGGGCGGACGCATAACGCTGTGCCACGCCGGATACGAGAGATACGTTGTCAGTCACCAGGTCCGTGCTCTCTGACGTTTTTCATGCCCGCGAAACGGCTAGCGCCCGCAAAGCATTGAAAAAATGAATGATTTCAAGGTCAGAAGGTATGACGGTTAAACCGCTGCCCCCAAAGCCGCGCCTCAATTAGCACAGGGTTTCCCAGTGTGCAACTTCGCCTAAAGACTGTTATTGCCGATTCCTAGGTGTTTTTTGCCAAAGGCCGATAAAAAGCCTTTCGGATCAACGCCTCCGCATCGTCATAAACCTTTAGACGGTTTTCCGCGGCCCGGCCGAAAAGGCCTTTCCTGGGGGTTTGCCAGAGCAGCAGCCGGGAGTGTTTTTGCCGCAGCCGCGCAGACTCCCGGTTTATCGCCAGCCCCAGCTTCCCTCGGACCACAAAGAATGGCCATCGGGCCGTAACCGATTCTTAACGCCCGAGGACCATGACCGGCAGCCCTTTCCAAAGACAGGACCGGGTCTCTAGAGAAAATGCTGCGGATCGATGTCGACCTGCAGGCGCAAGCCTTTCGTAGGCTTGGGGCCTGTGCTCAACCAGTGCCGCAGATAGGCCTGCAGATCATATTGGCGCGGTGCCATGGCCAGAAGGCGGAAACGATAGCGCCCGCGCACCATCGCAAGGGCGGCTTCCGCGGGTCCCAGCAGCGTCACGGCCTGATCGGGCGGTGCAGCGCGGGCAAGCGCACGGGAGAAGCCTTCCGCAAAGGCCCTGTCGGGGCCGGAGACGATGACGGCGGCAAGGCGGCCGAACGGCGGCAGGCCCGCAGCCCGTCTTGCCTCAATTTCTGCCTGGTAAAAGGCTTTCTTGTCGCTGGAGAGCAAGGCCCTGATGACGGGATGGTCCGCATTGTAGGTTTGCAGAAAGCCCTTGCCGCCACCGGTCACGCGGCCAGCACGGCCCGTCACCTGGGCGAGGAGCTGAAAGGTTTTTTCCGCAGCCCTCGGATCACCATGCGCAAGGCCAAGATCCGCATCCACCACGCCGACCAGCTTCATCAGCGGGAAGTTATGTCCCTTGGCGACAAGCTGCGTGCCGATGACGATGTCGGCGCCGCCTTCCTCGACAATCTTCATTTCCCGCTTCAGCCGGTCTGGCCCGCCGGCAATGTCGGACGAGAGCACCAGCACACGCGCCTGCGGAAAACGCTCCGAGACTTCTTCGGCGATTCTCTCCACGCCGGGACCGCAGGCAACGAGACTGTCTACCGATTGGCAGGACGGGCAGGCCTTGGGCACCGGCTCCTGATGGCCGCAGTGGTGACAGACGAGTTTTTTCTGAAAGCGGTGCTCCACCAGCCAGGCGCTGCAATGGGCACATTGGAAGCGGTGACCGCAGGTGCGGCACAGCGTCAGCGGCGCATAGCCGCGCCGGTTGAGAAACAGCAGGGACTGGCCGCCCTCGGCAAAGGTATCGGCAATTCCGTGGACAAGGGCAGGCGCCAGCCAGCGGCCCCGCTCCGGCCCGTCCTGGCGCATGTCGATGGCCGTCAGGTCCGGCAAGGCAGCGCCGGATGCGCGCTCTGGCAACTCGAACAGTTTGTAGCGGCCTACCTCCGCATTGACGATGCTTTCCACCGATGGCGTCGCCGAGGCCAGAACGACCGGAAAGCCGGAGAGATGGCCACGAACCACGGCCATGTCACGGGCACTGTAGGGCACCCGGTCGTCCTGCTTGAAGGCCGCATCATGCTCTTCGTCGACGATGATCAGGCCGAGTTCCCTGAACGGCAGAAACAGAGCGGAACGCGCACCGATAACGACCCTGACGTCGCCGGAAGCCACGCCGCGCCAGACCCGTGACCGGTTCTTGACCGTAATCTGCGAGTGCCACTCGGCCGGATAAACGCCGAAGCGTTGCTCGAAGCGCCGCAGGAACTGCTCCGTGAGCGCGATTTCCGGCAACAGCACCAGGGTCTGCTTGCCCCGGCGCAGCGCTTCGGCAATGGCCTCGAAATAAACCTCGGTCTTGCCCGACCCGGTGACACCGTCGATCAGGGCAACGGTCCCACCTTTGCCGAAGCAGTCCATCAGCCCATCTGCCGCCGCCTGCTGCGCCGGGGTCAGTGGCTTTTGCCCATAGTCCAGTTGCGGTTTCGGCGGCGGAGGTGCCGCCGGCATCATGACCGTTTCAAGGACATTCTGCTGCAGCAGACCATCGATGACGGACGCAGACACGCCGGCAGCGTGGGCAAGGCCGCTTTTTGTCCAGGCGAAACCATCTTCCATGGTTGCCAGAACACGTCCGCGCGCGGGCGTCATACGGTCCGGTTCGGCCCCCTCGATACGGCGAACACCGGGAACAGGCGGTTCCGGCTCCAGCGCTTCTTCGGATCGCAGGACCATACGCAGCACCATGCCCGGCGCGCCGAGCGTCCAGTTCGCCACCCAGTCGACGAACCGGCGCAGATCCGCATCGAGCGGCGGCGTGGTGTCATAGACATGGGAAATGGTCTTCAGTTTCTTCGGATTGATGGCGGCGTCCGGCTCGATGTCCCAGACCGCCCCGATCACCTCACGCGGGCCGAGCGGCACCTTGACGATGGTGCCCGGAACCACGGACTTTCCGGGAGGCACCTTGTAGGTATAGGCCCCCGCCACCGCGACCGGCACCAGCACGCTGGCAATGGTTTCCTGGAATTCTGGATCGTCGAACAGCACTGAACGTCAGGTCCTCATCGCTCCGGGAAAAGGCACGCGACCATGCGCCGAGCACAGTCCGAACCCAGGCGAGACATTGCCCGTCCAGTCCCGGGGATCAAGCCTCGCCATTCCTGAGGTACGTACCGCAAAAATTTCGTCCACCGGAGAATCAGGGGTTCTTCTTGTCATCATCCTAGGGTAAAGAGAGCCCAGCTGACCATGCAATCGTTTTGTCCCGCACGGCGGGACCAGGTTTCCGGCGCTGCTCCGGTAGCCCTACAGGGAGTAAAGACAGATGAAATTCTTCGTCGATACGGCCGACACGGCTGAAATCAAGGAACTGGAAGCAACCGGCCTCCTTGATGGCGTGACCACCAACCCGTCTCTGATCGCAAAGTCCGGCCGGGACTTCAAGGAAGTCATCGCCGAGATCTGCGCCATCACCGAAGGCGACGTGTCGGCTGAAGTGGCCGCGACCGATTTCGACACGATGATCAAGGAAGCGCACGTACTGGGCGCGATCGCGAACAACGTCGTCATCAAGCTGCCGCTGACCTTCGATGGTCTGAAGGCCTGCAAGCAGCTTACCGAAGAAGGCACCAAGACCAACGTCACCCTGTGCTTCTCGGCCAACCAGGCCCTGCTCGCCGCAAAGGCGGGGGCAACCTACATCTCGCCGTTCATCGGCCGTCTGGACGATATCCACGCCGACGGGCTGGAGCTGATCCGCGAAATCCGCGTGATCTACGACAACTACGGCTTCGACACGGAAATTCTGGCCGCTTCCATCCGCACGCCGAACCACGTCAAGGATTGCGCCATCATCGGTGCTGACGTGGCAACCGTACCGCCGGCAACACTGAAGGCCCTGATCAAGCATCCGCTGACCGACAAGGGCCTGGACGCGTTCCTGGCCGACTGGGCGAAGACCGGCCAGAGCATTCTCTGACCCCTTCCCTTCAAGAACAAGCGCGGCCCGGATGTCCGGGCCGCCAGACTACCGTCTTTCCAATTTCCGGACCGCTTCGATTGCCGGCAAGCGCCGACGGGAAAGAACGAGCGACAGCCATTCAAACCGGCGTCCCATCGGCAATCTGCTTAAATCGCTGCGCTTGTCACGATAACGCGGTCAGTCAGACCGCCGGAACAGCGTGCGGAAATCCGCGCGGGCAACCCCAAAACACTCAAAAAGCGGCATGGCGTTAACCGATCCGTTGGGATCAAGCGCCAAAGTGATGCCATGTGTGCCGCATCCTCCACGTCCGATTCGCTGCTCGTCTGTGCCCGGCCGGAGCTCAACCGGCGCGTCGACCAATGGCTCGACCATCTTTCCGACGAACGACGTCTTTCCGACAAGACCCTGCTTGCCTATGAGCGGGACCTTCGGCAGTTCCTGCGGTTTTTGACCAACCATCTTGGCGGGGCGCCGGACCTCAAGGAGATTGCCGCGCTGCGGCCGGCCGATTTCCGCGGCTTCCTGGCTAGCCGCCGCCGCGACGGTGTGCAGAGCCGCTCCCTTGCCCGGGGCCTTGCCGGCATCCGATCCTTCCTCAGATTTCTGGAGCGGCGCGGAGAAGTGAACGCCGCGGCCTCTGCCGCCGTGCGTCCGCCGCGCCAGGCCCGCTCCCTGCCAAAACCCGTCTCGTCCAAGGACGCCATTGACGTGACCAGCGGTGAGCTGGCGATGGAAAGCGAGCCCTGGCTGGAAGCCCGCAATGCGGCCGTCCTGACCCTGCTTTACGGCTGCGGCCTGCGCATTTCCGAAGCGCTGTCGCTGACCGGTGCCATGGCCCCCAGGACCGGCACAAAGACGCTTCGCGTCGTCGGCAAGGGCGGCAAGGAACGGATCGTGCCGATCCTGCCTGCGGTCTGCCAGGCCGTGGAGCATTATCTGAAACTCTGCCCTTATGCGATCTCGCCTGGAGGGCCGCTGTTTCTCGGCGCGCGCGGCGGACCACTGAACCCGCGCATGATCCAGTTGGCGATGGCGCGCCTGCGCGGTGCGCTCGGGCTGCCGGACAGCGCGACCCCGCATGCCCTGCGCCACTCCTTCGCCACGCATCTGCTGGCTGGCGGCGGCGACCTCAGGACCATCCAGGAACTGCTCGGCCACGCCAGCCTTGCGTCAACGCAGATCTATACGGAAATCGACAGCGCCCATCTGCTGGCCGCCTATGACAAGGCGCACCCGCGCCGATAAGGTCAGTCGGCTTTCGGAAAACCGTAAACCGTCCGCTCCAGGCCGTCCGGAAACAGGTCGCGCGCAATCGGTTCCCCGCCAAGTTTGCGCACCAGACCTTTTGCTGCCTCGTTGTCATCCTTCATATGTGTCTCGACCAGCGGCCAGCCGTAGACCTGGTAAGCGTGGCGGATTGCCGCCTCGGAGACCTCCACCGCCGCGCCGGTGCCGCGGGCCTGCGGCATCAGCCACCAGGTCAGCTCCCGCCTTGGCCAGCCTTCCGGCCAGACAAACCCGCAACCGCCGATGATATCTCCTCCCGCTATCGGTTCGATACCCCATATGCCATAGCCGCGCAGTTGCCAGTGGCCGAGGTGGCCCGCCAGCACCCGCCAGGCCATGTCCTCGCGCAAGGGGCCGCCGTAAAAATGCGACGCCTCGGCATCCGCAAAAAAAGCCCTGTAGACGGGAGAGTCCGTTTTTTCCGGCAGGCGCAGGCGAAACCGCGTTGTTTCAAGTGACTGCATGGCAAGTCTCTGTTGGTTAGCGGGAAAACTCGTTCGAATCCCGTGATGCACCAACTCCGTTGTAGCCGGTCAGGCCGCAAACGGTTAGGTTGCCGAAAGAGCTTTTTTCACCGGGAGATAACGAATGCGTCTGTTTCTGCTCGCAGCCGGTCTTCTTCTGATGTCAGCTGCGCCCTCGCTGGCGCAACGCGTCTATTGCCCGCTTCCCGAAGATGGCGTCTGGGTCTATCCGGATGCCAAGCCGAAGGAAATCTCGCGCGTCGAAGTTGACAGCCAATGCGAGAACGAGGCGGTGCATGTGCGTGTGCGCGCCTTCACCTCGTGCATCCCGCGCGATTGCAAATGGGGCTGGACAAAAGCGGAGATGCGCTCCGACGGTGCCATCCAGGTGTTGCTGATCGGCTTCCTGAGCAGCAAGCAGCTGACCTTGCGCGCTTTTGGAGACCTTCTGGACGTCCATGTGATCAACGTTGTCAACGATCTGTCTGAACCACGTACCGAAAACACCTATAATCTCCGGCGCCAATAGCCGGTACGGGCCTGTGCGACAACAATCGAGTTCCGCTTTTTCCTTGCCAGCCCGCCGTTTTATCTTACCTTACGTAAGACTGCGCGATTGTGGCGCAGGCCAACGCGAGGAGAGGTAACATGCGCTTATTGAGTACCGGCATCGCGGCCCTTGCCGTAACCGCGTTTGCAATTGCACCGGCTGCTGCGTGCAGTTGGAACAAGACAGCCCAGGCAAAGCAGATGACCGTGGCCGAAACGCCCGTCCTGCCGGACACCGGCTCGGATGTGGCCATTGCCACCAACGATCTCAGCGATGATATCGTGAACGAGACCGTGATTCAGCCGACCGTGGGCGAGACCGCATCGGACTGACGCTGCCGGAAAGACAAGCTCCAGACCAAGTCCCGCTGCCTCGCAGCGGGCTTTTTTTGGCAAAGTGCCGTCTGCACGAAATCTGCTGAAACCTGCCTCTGTCAAGCCGCATCCCTGCCTCAAAACCCCGGTTCACTTGCGATTATCCTGAAGAACCGGTCGATAAAGCCTCATGATTTCCAGACGCCGCTTCCTGCAAACCTGTGGCATCGCCATGCTGGGCGCTGTTTCCGCGCCCGCCTATGCAATCGGCGTTGAGCCGTTCCGCCTCAGCCTGAAGCATTATCACCTGACGCCTCCGCGATGGCCGGGTGGCCTGAAGCTGACGGCCGCCGTGATCGCCGACCCGCACATCTGCGATCCCTGGATGGGGCTGGAGCGGGTGCGCTCCATCGTCTGGCAGACCAACGCGCTGAAGCCGGACATCATCCTGATGCTGGGCGACTATGTGGCCAGTCACAAATGGCAACATGAGCCGATACCGCCACAGGCCTGGGCGGATCTCTTCGGTGAACTTTCAGCCCCGCTCGGCACCCATGCCATTCTCGGCAATCACGACTGGTGGGACGATGCGGATGCACAGCTTACCGGCGGTGGGCCGACCAAATATGGTCAGGCTCTGCTGAACGCCGGAATTCCCCTTTACCAGAACAGGGCAAAACGGATCGAGAAGGATGGCCAGGCCTTCTGGCTTGCCGGCGTTGACGACCAACTTGCACTCAGACCGCACAGCAAGATCAAACGGCGTCGCTGGAAGGGGCTCGATGACCTGACCGGAACGCTCGCCCAGGTGACGGACGACGCCCCCGTGCTGCTGATGGCGCATGAGCCTGATATCATCCGCGAGGTGCCGGGCCGCGTCAGCCTGACGCTCAGCGGACACACCCATGGCGGCCAGCTCAACTGTTTAGGTTACAAACCGGCCTTTCCCAAGCGGGGCGCCAAAAGCTATGTCTACGGCCACATCGTCGAAACGGAAGGGACACAGATTGCGAGACACCTGAACCTTCAGACAGAACCCCGTCATCTGATCGTTTCCGGAGGCCTTGGCTGCTCGATCCTGCCGGTCCGCTTCGGCGTTCCTCCGGAAATAACGGTGGTGCATCTGGAAGGCGCCACCGTTTGATGCTGGTTTTCTGAAAGGTCAGATTATTCCGCAGCCACTTCGTGCTCCGTCTTGTGCCGGTATTCCCGGATGGCCTGGCTCAGGATCTGGACCGAGGAACTGACGAAGAGGGCTGCCATAAGACCAGCGACAATCAGGTCCGGCCAGGCGCTTGCGGTGCCCCAGACACCGGCGGCTGCCAGCATGACGGCCACATTGCCGATGGCATCGTTACGCGAGCACAGCCAGACGGAACGTACATTGGCGTCCCCATCCTTGTAGCGGACCAGCAGCAGAACGCTGGCAAGGTTCACGGCCAGCGCCAGAAAGCCGATGGAGCCCATCACAGCCGCCTGCGGCACGCCGAGCACAAACACCTGGTATAGGGTGGTTGCTGCCACCCAGATGCCCATCAGAAACAGACTGGTGCCCTTTGCAAGTGCTGCCAGCGCCCGTGTTTTGAGCGATGCGCCGATCACCGCCAGCGATATTCCGTAGGTAACCGCGTCGCCAAAGAAATCGAGAGCATCGGCCTGCAGGGCCTTGGAGCCGGCCGCCTGACCGGCGATCATCTCGACGATGAACATGCCGCCATTCAGCGCAATCACCAGCCAGAGGCGGCGGCGATAGTCCGTCGACATTCCGTCAAATGTTCCGTGGGAATGTCCGCAACAGGCACCCATGTTTCACTCCTTTTTCGAGTCGCTTGATTTTAGGTTCCTGTCCCTTGTAATTGCTATAGCGACTAGAGCTTCAAGAGGCTTTTTATGGATTTTTCAATTGGCGACCTTTCGAGGCGAACCGGCGTGAAGGTTCCGACCATCCGCTACTATGAAAAGGAAGGCCTGCTGGAGGCACCGCTGCGCAGCGAGGGCAACCAGAGACGCTACCGATCCAGGGACCTGGAAAGACTGGGCTTCATCAAGCACTGCCGTGACCTCGGCCTGCCGATGCCGGCGATCCGGGATCTGATCGACCTCAGTCAGCATCCGGACAAGCCCTGCGAGACGGCAAACCGCATCGCCGAGGATCAACTGAAGGCGGTGCGCCAGCGGATCGCCCACCTGCGCAAGCTGGAAGCAGAACTGAAACGCATCGCCACAAGCTGCGAAGGCGATCACACGGTGACCGAATGCAACGTGCTGAAGGCATTCGGCGACCACGGGCTTTGCCTGCAAGAGCACTGACCGGGTTGAACACCTGCCCTCAGATACGCCCGGTTCCATCGCTTTTCCAGGAAGTGGCCAACGCTCTCGTGCCAGCCGTAGCAGCAGGCGAGCGTGCCGCTATTTTTCGGCGACCGGTCGTGGTGCCGTGCCTGCACCGAGCTCTGTCGCCATTACGGTTCCCTCAAGCCTTTCCAGGCGCAACATCGTCCAGCGATTGGCGGGCAGATTGCAGGATGGACGTCCCAGACTGCAGGAGAACTGCAGAACATGGTGATAGTCGTTCTTCGGCCAGACCTTCTGGGCAATGTCGTGCCTGCCCTTCAGGTAGCCGAGCAGCGTATATTCGCTGACATACCAGACATCGCCTTCCTTCAGATCCGCCATGCTGGTCGGCCGGCCCTTCGGGAAAGTGCCACCCCATGTCCAGGACAAGGCACCGGACGTCTGCTGGTCGAGAAAATGATGGGCCATCGTTTCGTCGATAAAAACCCGCTTTTGGTCCGCCAGATCCTGTCGATATGCCTCGACCACCACCGGCCTGTTGGGCAGAGGTTCCGAGACCAGGTAGAAAACGATGAAATTGGCGGACAGAACCAGCACCAGCGCGGCACAAAGGCTCAGCTTGACCTTGTGCCAGCGGGCACCCAGAAGCGTGTCAACGGCCAAGAGAAACACCATCGCAGCGGCAAGATTGCGGATGAGCGGGCGGTCGTGCACGAAGGCTCCGAGGAACTGTCCCGCCGCAAGGCAGAAACAGATCAGCCCGACGGTCCGGGACTTGCGGAAAACAAACCATGATACGCCCGCAAACATGGCTGCCCGGAATACAGCTTCCACATTGAACCGGCCCGAGCCATGGGACCGGGTTGCGTGATAGGCGATCTGCCGGAAAAATTCCGCAAACTCGAAATTCACCAGGACCGCAAAAAGTGCGGCAGCAAAGGCGAGGGCAGCAAGGCCCTCGCTCAGCACTCGTGCGATGCTTGCCTGCCGCGTCTTGAGCCTCCAGATCTGAAGAATGGCAATGACGCCAGCACTCCAGGCCAGCATGGATAGCGCGGTCAGAGGCGCAATTCCCAGAAGCGCAGTGCCAGCGATACTGGCAGCGGTCTCGCCACCGGTTTGCCGCCTGTCACCCGTAACGGCCTTGGCCGCAATGGGCAGGACCAGAAGCAGGCCCAACATCCAGATGAGCGAGCCAGTAAGTTCCAGGCGGAAGCCGGAAACGACATACATCGGCGCAAAGATGAGCGGTGTGAAAAACGCCGCCGTCCGCAGGTTCAATCTGAGGCAAAACACCACGAAGACGAGGCTGGTCGCCACGTAACACAGGAATTCGAACAGCACGATTGTTGCTGTACTGACACCGGTTACCGAAAGAAACCAGCCTGACAGAATGAGATGAAGTCTCGGCTGGAGGTGGTAGTTTTCCAGACCCGGGAACTGAACCGCCAGAAGCGGATTAAAGTGACGGCCTGTCCGGGCAAATTCAGACGCCCAGGGGATGAAAAAAAGATCATCCACATAGGGGATTGTCCTTCCTGGCCAGAAAAACACCAGACCGCAGACCAGCGGCAACACCAGTCCCGCGACGACAGGCAGCCGGATGCCGGATTGATTCAGGTTTCCGTTCTTGCCCTGCCGCTTTCCAGCCAACCCGTCACCTGCCGTTTATTGAAATGCTCAACGCCCCTGATTGAACCCCAAGCTAACGAAATGGTTGCAGATGCGCTGCCTATCTTACGAATAATTGCAAAGTTTCCTATCTGAAAGCCAGATCCGGTGAATGACCGTCCGAAGCATATCCGTCCCTTGAAAATGCACAGGGGCACCCGGTAACCGGATGCCCCTGTGCGATACCGCTATGACACGGACCACGTGGCTTAGGAGTGGATCGACTTTGCAAAGGCGCCGAGAGCCGCCTCCTTCACCGCTTCCGACATGGTCGGGTGGGCGTGGCAGGTGCGTGCAAGATCTTCGGAAGAGCCACCGAATTCCATCAGAACGGCAGCTTCGTGGATCATCTCGCCGGCACCGAAGCCAACAATGTGAACCCCAAGCACCCGGTCGGTCTTGGCATCCGCCAGAACCTTGGCAAAGCCATCGGTCTTGTTCATGGCGCGCGCACGGCCATTGGCGGAGAAGACGAACTTGCCGGTCTTGTACTCGACACCAGCTGCCTTCAGCTCTTCCTCGGTCTTGCCGACGGAAGCGACTTCCGGCTGGGTGTAGACGACGCCCGGGATCACGTCATAGTTCACGTGCCCGGCCTGACCGGCCAGGATCTCGGCCAGGGCAACACCTTCATCCTCGGCCTTGTGAGCGAGCATCGGGCCGGCGACCACATCGCCGATGGCATAGATGCCGTCGACATTGGTCTTGTAATGCGTGTCGATCTTCACGCGGCCGCGCTCGTCCAGGGTAACACCTGCTTTATCGAGACCCAGACCCTCGGTGTAGGGACGGCGGCCGATGGCGACCAGAACGATGTCCGCCTCGATCACCTGCGCATCGCCACCCTTGGCCGGCTCGACGGTCACGGCAAGGCCCTTGCCCTTTTTCTCGACGCCCGTAACCTTGGAAGAGAGCTTGAATTCCATGCCCTGCTTCTTGAGCATACGCTGGAAGTTCTTGGACACGTCACCGTCCATCGGACCAAGGATCTTGTCCATGAACTCGACCACGGTCACTTCCGACCCGAGACGGTTCCAGACGGAGCCGAGTTCCAGGCCGATGACACCACCGCCGACGACGACCAGCTTGCCCGGAACCTTGTCCAGTTCCAGCGCGCCGGTGGACGAGACCACCTGCTTCTCATCGATCTCGACACCCGGCAGGGGCATGACGTCAGAACCAGTGGCGATGACGATGTTCTTGGTTTCCAGAACGGTTGCCTTGCCGTCGGCATCGGTCACTTCAACCTTGCCCTTTTCAAGGATCTTGCCGGTGCCGGTATGAACGTCGATCTTGTTCTTCTTCATCAGGAAGGACACGCCGTTCACGTTGGCGTCGACCACACCGGTCTTGTGCTCCATCATCGCTGGCAGATCGAGCTTGGGCTTGGACACCTTGATGCCAAGTTTCTCGAAACCGTGTCCAGCTTCCTCGAACATTTCCGAAGCGTGCAGCAGTGCCTTGGAGGGAATGCAGCCGATGTTGAGGCAGGTGCCACCGAGCGTTGCGCGTTTTTCGACGACGGCCGTTTTCAGGCCGAGCTGCGCGGCCTTGATCGCGCAGACGTAGCCGCCAGGACCGGTTCCGATGACGACGAGATCATATTGGGACATTTTGGTCGCCTTTGCCTCTTTCATTTCTGGTTCGAATGGGGGTTAGGGAAGAATTGCCCGGCCGCCGGAGACATCGAGGATGGCGCCGGTCGTATAGCTGGACTTGTCGGAGAGAAGCCACAGAACCGCTTCGGCCACCTCATCGGCGGTTCCGGCGCGTTTCATCGGCAGTTTTGACTTGAGCTGTGCCACCCGGTCGGGATGGCCGCCCGAGGCGTGAATTTCGGTATCGATAATGCCGGGTCGAATGCCGTTGACGCGGACGCCTTCATCGGCAACTTCCAGCGCCAGCCCCACGGTCATGGTGTCGATCGCACCCTTGGCGGCGGCATAGTCGACATATTGCGCGGGCGCTCCCAGCTTCGAGGCCGCGGAACCCAGGTTGACGATGCCCCCGCCGGTGCCGCCATGCTTGGTCGACATGCGCTTGACCGCCTCCCGGGCGCACAGGAACGCACCGATGACGTTGATGGAGAACATGCGCGTCAGCCGCTCGAGCGACATTTCGTCAACGCGCTGGGAATAGTCGACGACACCGGCATTGTTGACCAGCCCCTTGAGCGTGCCGAGCCTGTCGGCTTCGGCGAAAAGATGCAACACATCGGCTTCGTTCTGGACGTCGCCCTGAACTGCAATCGCCTCACCGCCGGCTGCCTTGAGTTCCTCGACAAGAGCATCGGCGGCAGCCTGATTGTGCGTGTAGTTGACAAGCACCTTGTGGCCGCTTGCCGCAACCTTGCGGCTGATGGCAGCGCCGATCCCCCGGCTTCCGCCCGTCACCAATACAACCGTGTCAGCCATGTATTCCCACCGGTTTGCGTTCCTATTGCCCTTGCAGGCGTGTCAGTTCTTCTGCACCGCGGCCCGCGGCCCAAAGGCCCTTCAGACGCCCATCTTCCATGACCGCGTAGACCACGGGTGTCTTGTCGCCCCAGTCCACCGTCAGAATGTTGCCCTCCAGGGCGCCGACGCCGCGATAGCTGCTGGCGCCAACCGTCCAGAGCAGCGCATATTTCCGGTCCTGCTGCGTCAGCCTGACCGTACCCTGATAGGTCGTGCCGTTCGGATTGCGGCCTGCGACCGAATAGGTCCCTGCAAGCCCCTCGGCGCCGGTCGGTGCAGCGCGTGCAAAGAGCGTCAGTTTCTCGCTCGCCGTGCCGTCCGCCCATTCCCCGTCCAGCGTCTCCGTGCCGGTGAAGGAATAGACGACCGGATGCTTGTCGCCCCAGTTGACCACCAGCATACGGCCCGCGAATTCACCGACACCGGTGAAGATGTCGTTCCCGATCCACCAGGTAAACCGGACATTCCGGTCTTCCGGAGTGACCGCCAGCATGCCGTCATAGGACGACCCGTTGGGGTTGGTCCCGTCTACCCGGTAGATACCGGAGATCTGGCGCGCCGGACCGGTGCGGGCGGCACTTTCCCTGAGGGCCGTTCCGATCGCCGCGAGAGCGGTCATCTTGGGCACCGATCCTGCCGGATTTTCCTTGCCGTCGTCAACGAAGGTAAAGTCTCCGAAGAAAGACGAGGAAATCCAGGGGGTTTGCTGTCCATCCGTTTCCTGGAACACACCTTTCAGGGTGCGCTTGAAGGTTTCCTCCAGATTGAGCGCCGGGGTCTCGATGGCGCTGGCGAGATGCTTGGTGAAAGGACTGTTGCTGCCCTGCCCGTCCAGCGCCACGGCACCGGGGGACGTCGAATACGACACGAACAGGCGCCCGCTGCTGTCGATCCGCGACAGGCCGGAGGCGTCGCCGCCGAGCGGATTGTTGCGGCAGGCGTCGAGCACGATGATGTTGAGCCCGTCATGAGCGGACGTCATCATCTCGACGGCTTCGCTCACCGCGACCGACTGCTGTTGCAGAACCTCGTCCGCGGGCACTTCGCCGGCCACCGGCAACAGGTAGTTTTCGCCGTTAATCTGGACGCCGTGCCCGGCATAATAGAACAGGCCGACGCCGCCTTCGGTTTTCAGACGGTCGCCGAAGCCCCGGATCGCCTGCTGCATCGCCTCGCGATTGGCATCGGTCTGCAGAATGACGTCGAACCCGGCCTTGTCGAGAGCCCGTGTGATGGCCAGCGCATCGTTGACCGGATTGGCCAGCGGGCCATAGCCGTATTTGGCGTTTCCGATCACCAATGCGGTCCGCTGCTCGCTGGCGTGCGAAGCGCCGATCAGGCCGAGGACAGTCCAGACCACAAGAACAGCCGCAAGGGCACAACGCTTCATGGCGTTCATATTCCTGTTCCTCCTGACCGTCTCACACCGCGCCGGCGATGATGCGATTATTGCTCCGCCAGAGCCAGCCGCAAGCCGAACCCGGCGAAGGTTGCCGCCACTGTCCGGCGCATCCAGACCATGACGCGGTCGCTTTTCAGCACCTTCTCGCCAACCAGCGAGGCAAACGCGCCGTAGATGACAAAGACCACGAAGGTCATCGCCATGAAGACACCGCCCATCAACAGCATGTCGAGCGTCGGATTGAGCGCATCATGGCTGACGAACTGCGGCAGGAACGCGAGGAAGAACACTGTCAGCTTGGGATTGAGAATGTTGATCAGGAAGCCGGTGCGCGCCGTTGCGACGAAGCTCTTGCGCGAGCCCCTGTCGGCTTTCAGCTCCATCGGTCCGCTGTCCTTCAGCGTCTGCCAGGCAAGGTAGAGAAGATAGGCAACACCGGCGTATTTCACACCCTGGAACACCAGGGCGCTGGTGTGCATCAGGGCCGCGAGCCCCACGATGGAAGCCAGGATCGCCGGAATGATGCCGAGGGTGCAGCCGAAGGCCGCGGCAACGGAGGCCTGACGGCCCCTGCCAAGCCCGACGGCAACCGTGTAGACAACACCTGTGCCTGGAACAAGCACCACGACGAGAGCAGTTATCAGAAATTCCAGGCTCATTATTCAGCTTCTCCTCGGTCGGATCGGCAGGCGCTCAAGCGCTGACGTTTGAACGCCGCCGGCTGGCATCCTTGAGATGTCCGGGCGCCTTGCCTGTGACCGGCAAGCCGCCCGAAGGGCAGCGGAACCGGATCAGAGATCCAGAACCAGACGCTGCGGATCTTCCAGGCTTTCCTTGACACGGACCAGGAAGGTCACGGCTTCCTTGCCGTCGACGATCCGGTGATCGTAGGAAAGCGCCAGATACATCATCGGACGGATTACCACCTGGCCGTTCACAGCCATCGGACGTTCCTGGATCTTGTGCATGCCCAGGATGCCGGACTGCGGTGCGTTCAGGATCGGCGACGACATCAGCGAACCATACACGCCACCGTTGGAGATGGTGAAGGTGCCGCCGGACATATCAGCCATGCCCAGTTTGCCGTCCCGCGCCTTGCGGCCGAGGTTGCCGATTTCCTGTTCGATTTCGGCAATGGACATCTGGTCCGCATCGCGCACGACCGGAACCACAAGACCCTTGTCCGTGCCAACGGCGACGCCGATGTGGCAGAAGTTCTTGTAGATGATGTCGGTCCCGTCGATCTCGGCGTTGACCGCCGGAATCTCTTTCAGTGCGTGGGTCACCGCCTTGGTGAAGAAGCCCATGAAACCAAGTTTGACGCCGTGTTTCTTCTCGAACAAGTCCTTGTACTGCTTGCGCAGTTCCATGACCGGGCCCATGTCGACTTCGTTGTAGGTGGTCAGCATGGCCGCGGTGTTCTGCGCATCCTTCAGGCGGCGCGCGATGGTCTGACGCAGCTTGGTCATGCGCACGCGCTCTTCGCGGATTTCATCCTGCGCGTTAACCGGGCCGCGGGCAGCAGGAGCCGCCGACGGTGCAGAGCCGGAAGAAGTCGCGCCGGACGCGATCGCGTTGATGACGTCTTCCTTCAGCACTTGGCCGCGCTTGCCGGAACCGGATACCTGGTCTGCGGAGAGATTGTTTTCCGCCATCATCTTCTGAGCGGACGGCGCCGGCGGCATGGAGGACCCGCCGCTTGCTTTCGGAGCGGACGCAGCCGGTTCCGAAGAAGCAGAAGCCTCCTGGCTGGCAGCCGCACCGGCTCCCGACGGATCGATCTGGCACAGCAGAACGCCCGGTTCCACGGTCGTGCCGGTCTCGACAGCGATCTTGACGATGGTGCCTGCGACCGGGGCCGGAACTTCCTGCGCCGCCTTGTCGGTTTCCAGTTCCACCAGCGTGTCGTCGGCCTTGACGACGTCGCCGACCTTCACGCTCCATTCGCCGACTTCCGCCTCGGTGACGGATTCGCCTGCGCTCGGGGTGACGACATCGACCAGATCGGCCTTTTCGGATTTGGCTTCAGCCTTGCTTTCGGACTTTGCCGGAGCCGCTTCAGCCTTTGCGGGAGCCTTTTCAGCCTTTCCGGAGGACGCACCGGCGCCTTCTGCGATCTGACCAAGCAGGGCGCCGACCTCAACGGTGTCGCCTTCCTTGACCACGATGCTTTCCAGGGTGCCTGCGGCCGGGGCCGGAACTTCGACGGTCACCTTGTCGGTTTCCAGTTCCACAAGGGGCTCGTCCTGGCTGACGGCGTCGCCCGGTTTCTTGAACCACTGCGCAATAGTCGCCTCGGAAACGGATTCACCCAGCGTGGGGACGCGAATTTCGGTTGCCATGGTCGCCTTCTCTTAAAATTACCTGGCCAATTTCTTGAAAGAGGGCCCGAAGGCCCCCTTGTGACTAACTTCCCAGAGCCTCTTCGAGGAACGCCTGCAACTGCGCCAGATGCGAAGACATCAGGCCGGTCGCGGTCGATGCCATCGCCTTGCGGCCTGCATAGCGCGGGCGCTTGTGCTTGGCGTCGATCTGGTCCAGGACCCATTCGATGTAGGACTCGACGAAGAACCAGCCGCCCATGTTCTTGGGCTCTTCCTGACACCAGACCATTTCAGCCTGCGGGAAGCGGGCCAGCTCCAGCATCAGCGCCTTTTTCGGGAACGGATAGAGCTGTTCGACACGAAGCAGGTAGACGTCGTTGACGCCGCGCTTTTCGCGTTCCTCGAACAGATCGTAATAGACCTTGCCCGAGCACATTACGACACGGCGGATCTTGTCGTCCGCAACCAGCTTGCCATCCGAGCTCAGGTTCGGGCCCCAGTCGTCCCACAACAGGCGGTGGAACGTGGAATCCGGTCCGAGTTCCTTCAGCGTCGACACGGCTTTCTTGTGCCGCAGCAGGGATTTCGGCGTCATGAGGATCAGCGGCTTGCGGATATCGCGGCGCAGCTGACGGCGCAGAATGTGGAAGTAGTTCGACGGGGTCGAACAGTTCGCAACCTGCATGTTGTCTTCCGCGCAAAGCTGGAGGAAACGCTCCAGACGGGCGGAGGAGTGTTCCGGACCCTGGCCTTCGTAGCCATGCGGCAACAGGCAGACAAGGCCGGACATGCGCAGCCACTTGCGCTCACCCGAAGAGATGAACTGGTCGAACACCACCTGCGCGCCGTTGGCGAAGTCGCCGAACTGCGCTTCCCACAAGGTCAGGGCGCGGGGCTCTGCCAGCGAGTAGCCGTATTCGAAGCCCAGAACGGCCTCTTCCGACAGCATCGAGTTGATGACCTCATAGCGCTGCTGGTCGGGAGAGACGTTGTTGAGCGGAATGTACCGGCTCTCGTCTTCCTGATCGTACAGAACCGAGTGGCGCTGCGAGAACGTGCCGCGTTCGCAATCCTGACCGGACAGGCGCACCGGGTGGCCTTCCTTCAGCAGCGAACCGAAGGCGAGCGCTTCAGCAGTTGCCCAATCGATGCCTTCGCCGGTCTCGATCATGCGTTCGCGCTGGTTCATGAAACGCGCGATGGTGCGGTGGATGTTGAAACCGTCCGGAACATGGGTCAGAGCCCGTCCGATCGACTTCAGCTCCTCGATCGGCAGACCGGTCTCACCGCGGCGCGGATCATCCTCGTCATCGGCACGCTTCATGCCCGCCCACTTGCCGTCCAGCCAGTCGGCCTTGTTCGGCTTGAAGGCCTGGCCGGCATCGAACTCGTCGTCCAGATGCTTGCGCCAGTCGGCTTTCATGTGCTCGATTTCGTCCTGCGTCAGAACACCTTCCTTGATCAGGCGTTCCGAATAGAGCTGCAGCGTCGTCGCATGCTTGCGGATCTTGCGGTACATGATCGGCTGCGTGAACGCCGGCTCGTCGCCCTCGTTGTGGCCGAAGCGGCGATAGCAGATCATGTCGATGACCACCGGACGATGGAACGTCTGGCGATATTCGATCGCAATCTTGGCTGCGAAGACGACGGCTTCCGGATCATCCGCGTTGACGTGGAAGATCGGCGCCTCGATCACCTTCGCCATATCCGACGGATAGGGCGAGGAGCGCGAGAAGCGCGGGTTGGTGGTGAAGCCGATCTGGTTGTTGATGATCACATGGACCGAACCGCCGGTGCGGTGGCCACGCAGCGCGGACAGGCCGAAACATTCGGCAACAACACCCTGGCCCGCAAATGCGGCATCGCCATGCAGCAGCAGCGGCAGAACCGTGCCACGGTCGATCTCGGTGGTGTCGACGAAATTGCCGTTCTCATCGGCAGCCAGCTGGTCCTGCTTGGCGCGCGCCTTACCGAGAACCACCGGGTTGACGATTTCCAGGTGCGACGGGTTTGCCGTCAGCGACAGGTGAACATCGTTGCCGTCGAAGGTCCGGTCGGACGAAGCGCCGAGGTGATACTTCACGTCGCCGGAGCCTTCCACATCGTCCGGAGCGTAGGAACCGCCCTTGAACTCGTGGAAAATTGCCCGGTGCGGCTTGGCCATCACCTGGGAAAGCACGTTCAGGCGGCCGCGGTGGGCCATGCCGAACACGATTTCCTTCAGGCCCATGGAGCCGCCGCGTTTGATGATCTGTTCCAGCGCCGGAATCAGCGCTTCACCGCCATCCAGACCGAAGCGCTTGGTCCCGGTGTATTTGACGTCCAGAAACTTTTCGAAACCTTCGGCTTCGACCAGCTTGTTCAGGATCGCCTTCTTGCCTTCCGTGGTGAAGGCCACCTGCTTGTCCGGACCTTCGATGCGCTCCTGGATCCAGGACTTGGCTGCCGGATCGGAAATATGCATGAACTCGACACCCAGGGTCGAGCAATAGGTCCGCTTCAGGATGTCCATCATCTCGCGGATGGTGGCGTATTCCAGACCCAGAACATGGTCGATGAAGATCTTATGGTCCCAGTCGACTTCGGTGAAGCCGTAGGACGAGGGATGCAGCTCCTCGTGATCGCCCTTGCCGGCCAGGCCGAGGGGGTCGAGATCTGCATGGAGGTGGCCGCGCATGCGATAGGCGCGGATCATCATCAGGGCGCGAACGGAATCGCGTGTCGCCTGATGAACTTCCTGATCCGAGACCGGTTCGCCCTTGGCTTCGGCCTTCTTTTTCAGTTTGTCGCCGAGCTGTTGCTCAATCGGGCCCCAGTTGCCGTCGAATGCATTTACGAGGTCGCCATTGGCCTCGATCGGCCAGTCCTTGCGTTTCCAGGTCGCCCCGCGAGCCTCTTTCAGCACGGCTTCCTTCTCGTCCTGGAAGGCAGCGAAGAAGTCCTGCCAGTCGGCATCGACCGAGCTCGGATCCGTCTTGTACTGTGCGTAGAGGTCTTCGATATAGGCTGCGTTGGCGCCGTAAAGCAACGACGTCAGTGCGAATACGTTGTTCGCTTCCTGCCGTGCCATGTCCTTTAGCGGAGGTATCCTCCGCCCTTTTGTTTAGGCGGGCCCGAAAAATTGACCCGCGGCCGGTTTCCCTACAATGGCCGATGGATTCCACCGGCCCCTCGAAAAATGGTTACGGCACGTCAACCGCGCCGGAACCCATCCTTTCATCATGCGACAGGAAACGTAAACAGTTTCCGTCCCCATCGCTAAAGATTCTTGCAGAATCAGCCCTTCAAGACTTCGAGAAGGGTCTCGCCGAGCTTCGCAGGAGACGGTGACACCTTGATGCCAGCAGCTTCCATCGCAGCGATCTTGTCTTCTGCACCGCCCTTGCCGCCTGAAATAACGGCACCGGCGTGGCCCATGGTACGGCCCGGAGGCGCTGTCCGTCCGGCGATGAAACCAGCCATCGGCTTGGACCGGCCGCGCTTGGCTTCGTCCTTCAGGAACTGCGCCGCGTCTTCTTCCGCGGAGCCACCGATTTCGCCGATCATGATGATCGACTGGGTTTCGTCGTCGGCCAGGAACATTTCCAGGACGTCGATGAACTCGGTGCCCTTGACCGGGTCGCCGCCGATGCCGACAGCCGTCGTCTGGCCGAGGCCGGCATTGGTGGTCTGGAAGACAGCTTCATAAGTAAGGGTGCCGGAGCGGGAAACAACACCGACGGAGCCTTTCTTGAAGATGGAACCCGGCATGATGCCGATCTTGCACTCTTCCGGGGTCAGGATACCCGGGCAGTTCGGGCCGAGAAGGCGCGACTTGGATTTCTCCAGCTTGGCCTTGACCTTGACCATGTCGGCAACCGGGATGCCCTCGGTGATGCAGACAATGAACGGAACTTCCGCTTCGATGGCTTCGATGATCGCGGCGCCCGCGCCTGCCGGCGGAACGTAGATCACGGACGCATCGGCACCGGTTGCTTCCCTGGCTTCGCCAACGCTTGCATAAATCGGCAGGGATGCCGCGCTGTCGACACCGGAAGACCAGGTCTCGCCACCCTTTTTCGGGTGCACGCCGGCAACCATCTTGGTGCCGTAGTACTCAAGCGCCTGTTCCGTGTGGAACGTACCGGTCTTGCCGGTCAGGCCCTGAACGATGATTTTCGTGTCTTTATTGACGAGGATGGACATTTACGCGCCCCCCTTCACGGCTTTCACGATTTTCTGGGCGGCGTCGTCGAGATCGTCAGCGGCGATCACGTTCAGACCGCTTTCGTTGATGATCTTCTTGCCGAGTTCCACGTTGGTGCCTTCCAGGCGGACAACGAGCGGAACCTGCAGGCCGACTTCCTTGACGGCTGCAACCACGCCTTCCGCGATCACGTCGCAGCGCATGATGCCGCCGAAAATGTTGACCAGGATGCCCTTCACGTTCGGATCGGACGTGATGATCTTGAACGCGGCCGTCACCTTCTCCTTGGAAGCACCACCGCCAACGTCGAGGAAGTTGGCCGGCTCGGCGCCGTAGAGCTTGATGATGTCCATGGTTGCCATGGCAAGGCCGGCACCATTGACCATGCAGCCGATGTCACCGTCGAGAGCGACATAAGCGAGGTCATACTTGGACGCCTCGATTTCTTTCTCGTCTTCTTCGGTGACGTCACGCAGCTCCAAGATGTCCGGATGACGGAACAGGGCGTTGCCGTCGAAGGAGACCTTGGCGTCCAGAACGCGCAGGTGACCGTCTTTCATGACGATCAGCGGGTTCACTTCCAGAAGGCTCATATCCTTCTCGACGAAAGCCGTGTGCAGGATCGGGAACAGCTTCATGCCGTCTTCGCGCGCAGCACCGGTCAGTTCCAGCGCATCGCACAGCTTGGCGGCATCGGCTTCGGTAACGCCAGCTTCCGGATCGATCGGCAGGGTGACGATCTTTTCGGGGGTTTCTTCGGCAACCGCTTCAATGTCCATGCCACCTTCGGTGGAGACAACGAAAGCCGGGCGGCCAACGGTCCGGTCGACCAGAATGGAGAGGTAAAGCTCACGCTCGATGTCGGCGCCGTCTTCGATGTAGAGACGGTTGACCACCTTGCCGGCGGCACCGGTCTGTTTGGTGACCAGCGTGTTGCCGAGCATTTCCTTGGCGTTGGACGTGACTTCGTCCAGCGAGAAAGCCAGACGGACACCGCCCTTGGCATCAGCGGACAGTTCCTTGAACTTGCCCTTGCCGCGGCCACCTGCGTGGATCTGCGACTTCACGACCCAGAGCGGGCCCGGAAGGCTCTTGGCGGCTGCTTCGGCTTCGTCGGCGGAGAAGATGGCAACGCCTTCGGCCACCGGTGCACCGTATTCCTTCAGAACGGCCTTGGCCTGGTATTCATGAATGTTCATGTGTTTCCCCCGTTGTCGGAGGACCGTCCTTCCCGGCAGGAAGAACGGCCGCAAATTCCCTTAGGCGGGCCCGGTTCAGGCGAGCGCCGGCTGAATTTTCTTGCAGGCCTCGACCAGACCATCGACAGATGCGACGGACTTGTCGAAGTTTGCCTTTTCCTCACCCTGCAGGTCGATCTCGATGATGCGCTCGACGCCATCGGCGCCGATCACGACCGGAACGCCCACATAGGTGTCCTTGAGGCCATACTGACCGTCGAGGGCTGCCGCACACGGCAGGACGCGCTTCTTGTCCTTCAGGTAGCTTTCAGCCATTGCAATGGCGGAAGCAGCCGGAGCGTAGAAAGCGGAGCCGGTCTTCAGCAGGCCGACGATCTCTGCGCCGCCGTCACGGGTGCGCTGGACGATTTCTTCCAGACGCTCGGCCGTGCACCAGCCCATCTTGACCAGGTCGGTAAGCGGAATGCCGGCGACGGTGGAGTAGCGGATCAGCGGGACCATGGTATCGCCGTGGCCGCCGAGAACGAATGCGGTCACGTCTTCGATGGAGACGTTGAACTCGTCAGCCAGGAAGTAACGGAAGCGGGCGCTGTCGAGTACGCCGGCCATGCCGACGACCTTGTTCTTCGGCAGGCCGGAGAACTTCTGCAGAGCCCAGACCATCGCGTCGAGCGGGTTGGTGATGCAGATGACGAATGCGTTCGGGGCATACTTTGCGATGCCGGCGCCAACCTGCTCCATAACCTTCAGGTTGATTTCCAGAAGGTCGTCGCGGCTCATGCCGGGCTTACGCGGAACACCGGCGGTCACGATGACAACGTCCGAGCCTTCGATGGCTTCGTAGCTGTTGGCACCTGCCAGCTTGGCATCGAAACCATCGACCGGGGAGGACTCAGCCAGATCGAGCGCCTTACCCTGCGGAACACCTTCCGCGATGTCGAAGAGCACGATGTCTCCCAGTTCCTTCAAACCTGCCAGATGTGCGAGTGTGCCGCCGATCTGACCAGAGCCGATCAAGGCAATCTTGTTCCGCGCCATTTCGAAAGTTTCCCTTTACGTAAGATGGAACTCCATGCCATCCTCTGATGACTGAGGATGGCACTACTCCCTTTGCTCCGCCCGCGCAACCTCGCCAAAAGAATATTGCGCGATGGCGGACAAATTTTCTCATATCTTCCCGTCTGCATAATTCCCCTATAGGGAATGCAGACCTATGCGTGTACCTTTCGTCTTTCACCCGCAAGGTAGGTCTCGGACCGCATCTCGATCAAGCGTGACGCCGTGCGGTCGAATTCGAAGGCTTCCGTACCGTCTTCGCCGACGTAAAGATCCTGCGGCTCGGCCTCGGCGGACACGACCAGCTTGATGCCGTTATCGTAAAGCGTATCGATCAGATTGATAAAACGCTTGGCCTCGTTGCGCCGCGCCTTGGAGAGCACAGGCACATTGTCCAGAAACACCGTTCCGAAGGCATGGGCGATGCGCAGGTAGTCGCTTGCTCCCAGCGGCTGCATGCACAGGTCGTCGAAGGTGAACCGGGCGGCCCCGGCTGCAACGCAAGGAACGGCAATCTTGCGGCCCTTGTTCTCAAGCTCTTCCGAATGGGGCGTCATGCCGTGGGTCAGCCTGGCGAAAAGCTCATCCATGTGCGCATCCGCGCTTTCGCCCAGGGGCGTGATATAGACCGGTGCACCGGCGAGTTTTTCCAGGCGGTAGTCCGTCGGACTGTCCAGATGCAGCACTTCCACCTTGGACGTCAGCAACTTGATGAAAGGCAGGAAGAGCTGGCGGTTGAGCCCGTCCTTGTAGAGAAGAGACGGTTCGACGTTGGACGTTGCGACCACGATGACGCCACGTTCGAACAACTGGGTGAACAGGCGGCCGAGGATCATGGCATCGGCGATGTCGGTCACCGAGAACTCATCGAACAGCAGCAGGCGTGTTTCTTCTGCAATCTGCTTCGCCACGGGCGGGATCGGATCGTCGCCCTTGACCTCGCCGCGCTTGTGCGCCTGGCGATGGGCGTGGATGCGCTCGTGCACATCGGTCATGAACTCGTGGAAATGAACCCGCCGTTTGCGGCGAATGACCGTGACCTCGTAAAAGAGGTCCATCAGCATCGTCTTGCCGCGTCCGACCCCGCCCCACATGTAAAGCCCCTGCACAGAGGCCCAGAGCTGGTTTTTCTTGCTGGCGAACAGCCAGCCAAGCGAACTTTTCTTGGAGGCCAGGCGGGTTTCGGCAAGGCGGGTATTCAGGAGATCGAGCTGGCGCACAGCCTCCCGTTGCACGGGGTCTTCCTTGATCTCACCCGACGCGATCAACGCGTCGTAGCGGGCGCTGAGAGCGCGGTTGACCGGCAGTTCCATTTTCAAAGGTGCTGCTCCCTCCATGAGAAATCATGGGGTCTTGGACGTATCTATGTGCACGGCGGAATAAGGTCAAAACGTCGCAGATGCAAGTCATGATATGGTTGTAACCGATCACACATTCTTACGTATTTGTATTTCAACCGTTTGAAATTTAAGGATTTCAGGCCTCATGGGAATTTCTCTGCAACCGCATGATCCGGACTGGATTCGCCAGGCCGATCTGCTGATGAACGACCTGCGACACCTGCTGGGAACGAGAGCCGAGAGCCTGAACATGTCGGGTTGACGGCCGTGCCGGACCTCATCGCCAAGCCGAGACTCCACATTGATATTTCGCTGGCTCCAGGTGTCTCTCCAGACGCTCTCAGCGGTGAGCTCTCGCTTCTGGATTACCACAACCTCGGCACTCGCTTCCGGGAAGACGAAGTGCAGATGACACGGCCTGCCGGGCCAAGGCTCCATCAGGCCGGAAGCAACCATCAGGAGGTGATCATTGCCCACCGGCTGTGCCTGTGCGCCTTCGGCTGCCCCTCTCCGGAGCTGCGGCGAAAATTTCGCGATGCCTTGCGCGGCAACGAAAGCCTTGCGATGCGCTACACGGCCCTGAAACAGGATCTCAGCCGCAAGGCCGGGCGAGACGCCGATTGGGAACTCTACACTTCCGGCAAGACCGGATTCATTGAAGATGTCCTGTCCAGCAGTCTGGACCGTGCGCTCATCACCCGATGAGGCTCCGTGCGCAACGCTTCCCTGGTTCGGGCGAGCAGGCAAAACAAAAGCGCCCGCAACCGGTAGGGGGGTTACGGGCGCCTGGCACAGGGAGGGGGCCTGTGCGGGAGGAACGCAATGATGACCGTTCACGACGTGTCTTCGCCGGAGGGCCTGTGGCCCCTTGCCTGTATCCGCCTGGGCATAGGGAGTTTCCAGGCGAAGACCAGGATTGTGGGCGGTTAGCGCAGATAAAGTGCCGTCTTGCGGCCGTTCTGCACTTCCTGAAGATAGAGAAGCTGAGCAACAAGGTAACATTCGGACTGATCGTCCAGATTAGCCTTGCGTCCGCGACCGTCGGTCAGAAGCCAGGCGTTGCCGGACTTCACCACATCGCATTCGATCGGGTCTGAAGCATCGAAACCGGCCTTGTTGAACAGCTCCCTGCCGACGCGACTTCCGGTATCGTCTTCAAGACCCTTCATCGCCATGCGCATGCTGCGATAGGCCTTGTGGACCGACAATGTGGCGACGATTGCAGTTACCACCTCGTCTCCGTCCATGGCGGCAAAGCGCACAACGCCGCCTTCCTGCGGAATGATGGAATTGGAACAGGGTGTGCGCTGGAGATCGCCAAGCGTGGTCCATTCGGACCGCAACGTCACGGTTGCAGGTTGGCGCAGGGCGGCCATTTCCTTGGAGAGGCGCTTTTCCGCTGCCTTCTGCGGGTTTCGAAGCGCCCGCTCCGTGCGGGCGGATGTCGCCGCGACAGTGCCTCCGATGCGCAAGCGGCGGAAGACAATGACGTCGCGCATCAGGTCGGTGCGCTCCACCCGCCATCCGGCGTCCAGCCATGCATTCTGGTGAACCAGGCTGCCGCCGGAATTGGCCCACCAGGTACGATGTTCCCGGGCGCTCTTGGGCAGCGACGAGCCTATGATATCTTCAACTTCGTTCAGCTTGGCCGCCCAGACAACATCTTCCAGTCGTGCCAAGTGTTCCCGCAGTGGTTCATATTTTGACATTTGCACAGCCTTTCCGGTAGCTATGCAAATATACACCTATAGCGCGAACTGTCCAGCATTAATACGGAGGGGCTTTAACGGTACAGCGAGATCGGCGAACCGGTTGAGGTCTGGCCGTTAAACTGGCCGGAAGCGCTGGAATAAAGCTGCGCAACGATCAGGCCGGCGCCGTCCTTCAGAACCACCTGATTGCCGCTCAGGTCCCATGCGGAGATGCCGGACAGTACCGGGGAGCTACAACCTCTGGTATTTGCACGGTAGCCGCCGGACCAGGTGGTCAGCGTCATGAAGGCCATGCAGTTTTCGCCCGCGGAGCTGATTTTCCAGCCCCCCAGAAGATCCGTGCGGCCAATTTCCTTGGCATCGGCAGGTGCTGCAACCGGGTTGCTGGCCAGATCTGCCGGTTGTGCAGACGGATCGTTGAGACCGGCACCCGGTGCGTTGGGATCAAGCGGCGCAAGCTGTCCCGAGCCTACGGGCGTTGTCGGGGTCGCCGGCAGCGGTTCGGCATAGTTGCGGCCCCCGGACAATCTCTGGCAGCCTGCTGCCAGAATGACCAGGCCAACGATCAAAACAAACTTTCCCGCGCGCATCATGACGAATCAATCCCTCACCTTCGTCCCAATATGGGAGCAACTCTTAGCCCACAATTTGTCGAAAATCCAAAATCCTGAAAATCGACCGTCTCAAGATCCGTCAGGCGACGCGGTTCGAAACGTTTGCGCCGGCTGATTTCGGAGGTTCCACAAGCCGGTCGATTGCTCCTGCGATCCTCTCGAAATAGGCGGCGCAGGCAGCAAAGCCTTCCGGAAACGGCGGCTTTGCCGCAATGTTCCACCAATGGCTGGAGGTAGTGGTTTTCCATTGCGTCGGCAAGACGACAGGGTCCTGATCGGCGAGATAGATCACCCTGTCGGGGATTTCCGCATGTGGCATCAGGAAAATGTCGACCGATTTGGGAGCAAGGCCACTGGCATCGATCCCCCGGGCCGACAGAAGCCGGTGCACGTGCCGGCTCAGGCTTTGCGAGGGCGCCACGCCCGCGGAAAAGGCCCGCATCAGACCGCCTGCCCGAAAATTCAGATAGGCTTCGGCCAAGGGCGACAGCAGGCTGTTGTCCGGACAGACGAACAGAACGGTTGTTTTTGGCACGGGGCTTTCCTTCGCGGCTGAGACCATGACAGGAACGCCATGGGCGGCCTCCCCCTACAGCCGCGGCGGGAAGACATTATGACAAACCCGGGAGAGGCTGGAAAATCATGAGGATATCTTTCCGGAGCCTGATAAACAGGGGCGCAAGCGCTCCCGCGCCGACCGGTGATCCGCAGATACTTCCTTGCGGGAGCTGAGCCTGAACCCTGAAACAAGTCCATGAGGAGCCCCTATGCCAATCGCCTTCTGGTGCATCCTTGCCGCCGCCATTCTGCCGCTGCTTTCGGTCTTTCCGGCCAAACTGAACAAATCCTTCGACAATGCCCGTCCGCGCGACCCGGACTATTGGCGAGACGGGTTCCGCGCCCGGGCTCAGGGGGCACAGGCAAATGGCTTCGAAGCCTTCCCCCTGTTTGCAGTTGCCGTTTTCGTCGGCCTCAACCAGGGCGGGGACCCGCTCTGGATCGACAGGCTTGCCGTGCTTTTTGTGCTTTTGAGGACTATATATATTGGCTGCTACTGGGCGGACCGGGCTTCGCCGCGCTCGCTTGCCTGGGTCGCCTCGTTCTTGACATCCTTGGCAATTTTCACCAGTTCCCTATGGAGCTGAGCCGCGTGTGAGCGGGATCCGATCCAGAAAATCGTACAACGATCATTTGCACCAAGAAGCTGATTTCGTTAACGATGCATCGGAGTAAGGCAGTTATCTCGTGGGCAGAGGTGCATTGTGCGGACGACCGATCAGACGACAGACACCTTGCCGGCGCGCCGTCAGGCCGCGTCCCAAAGGCAGATTTCGGATCAGCACATCGTCGATGTTCTGATCGCCGAACGGGGCAAGCTGGTGATGGCGAGCCCGTGGTGGCCCTTCATCAGACCCTTTGCTCACAAGATCTTGCGATACAAGTCCGCGGTCGAAATGGCCGATACGATCGCGCATATGGACGCGCTCGACGTTTTTGCTCATCTGAGCAATCTGCTGTCGCTGGACGTCACTACGCTCGGTCTCGAACGGGTGCCGCAGGAAGGGCCTGTCGTCCTGGTGTCCAACCACCCGACCGGCATTGCCGACGGTATCGTGCTTTACGATGCCATCAAGTCGCGGCGCAACGACCTTGCCATCTTCGCCAATCGCGACGCGATCCGCATCAACCCGCGCCTTGCCGACATGATCATACCGGTCGAATGGCGGGCCGACTTCAAAAGCCGCGAAAAATCCAAGGAAACGATCAAGCTCGCCTCCTCGGCCTTTGCCAAGGAGCGGGTCGTGGTGCTGTTTCCGTCCGGGCGCCTGGCCTACTGGCACGACGGCAAACTGACCGAACGGCCCTGGATGACATCCGCCCTGGCGCTGGCGCGCAAGAACAAGGCCCCGATCATTCCCATGCACATGGGCGGGCGCAACTCCGGGCTGTTCTATTTCCTGGCCAGGGTCTCCACCGAACTGCGCGACATGACGGTCTTCAACGAATTGCTGAACAAGGAAAACGCCAAGTTCAATGTGCATTTCGGCAAGCCGATCCGTCCGGAGAAGCTTGAGGGCGACCTGGGGGACCTGACCGAGCAGATGCGCATTCACTGCGCTGAAACGCTGGCAAAGGATCCGGACGCCGAGTTTTAGGACCGGCCCGCCGGCCAGCGGCCAAGCGCCTGATTTCCTGAACACCTGGTCCCGGCTTGACCGGTCATCCACAGGCGCGGTTTTGCCTTCATTGCCCTTCCTTCGCGAATAAGACATTGTGCGGGAGAATCAAAGGACCCGTCTCACCCATGCCCGTTTCGCCCGCTGTTGCCGCGGAGGAAGTCATTCCAGTGCAGCACGCCCCTGCTCCGACCGTCCGTCCGGAGCCGAAACCGCTTGCGGTTCTGCAGAAGGTTTTCGGCTACAGCAGCTTCAGAGGCAAACAGCAGGCGGTTATCGAAACGCTTGTGGACGGTAAGGATGCCGTCGTGCTGTTTCCCACCGGGGCGGGCAAGTCGCTTTGCTACCAGATCCCGGCGCTTTGCCGGCGTGGTGTGGGTATCGTCGTTTCGCCGCTCATCGCGCTGATGAAAGACCAGGTCGGCGCGCTGCGCGCCGCGGGCGTTCAGGCCGCCGCGATCAATTCCACACTGTCACCGGAAGAACAGGACAGCATCCGCAGCGCCCTGCGCCGCGGCGAAATCGATCTTCTTTACGTGACGCCGGAACGGCTGGGCACCGAGAATTTTCGCAAGTTCCTGGACACACTTCAGATCGCGCTGTTCGCCATCGATGAAGCGCATTGCGTCAGCCAGTGGGGCCACGATTTCCGCCCGGAATACATGTCTCTGTCCTGCCTGCGTGACCGCTATCCCGGCGTGCCGCGCGTGGCGCTGACGGCAACGGCCGACCCGCACACCCAAAAGGACATTCTGGCCCGCCTGCAGATGGAAGACGCTTCTGTCTTTTCCACCAGCTTCGACCGGCCCAATATCCGCTACGAGATTGTCGAGCGCACCAACCAGCGCCAGCAATTGCTGGATTTCCTGAAAAAGCATTCCGGCGAGAGCGGTATCGTCTATTGCCTGTCACGGGCAAAGGTCGAGGACATCGCCGAATGGCTGACCTCGAAGGGCATCAGGGCCCTGCCCTATCACGCCGGCCTGCCAGCAGAACAACGCTCTGCCAACCAGGATGCCTTCCTGCTGGAAGAAGGGCTTTGCCTGGTGGCGACAGTGGCCTTCGGCATGGGCATCGACAAACCGGATGTGCGCTATGTCGCCCATCTGGACCTGCCGTCTTCCGTCGAGGCCTATTACCAGGAAACCGGCCGTGCGGGCCGGGACGGTGCACCGTCCGAAGCCTTCATGGCCTATGGCATGGCCGATCTGGTGCAGCGCCGGCGCATGATTGCCGAAGGCGATGCACCCGAGGAGGTCAAGCGCGCGGAAAACGCCAAGCTGAACGCTCTTCTCGGCATCTGCGAGACGGCCGGCTGCCGGCGGCAGGCGCTGCTGGCCCATTTCGGCGAAACCTATCCCAAGCCCTGCGGCAACTGCGACACCTGCCTGTCTCCGGTGGAAACCTGGGACGGCACGGAAGCCGCCCAGAAACTGATGTCGGCGATCTACCGCACCGGACAACGCTTCGGCACGGCGCATGTCATCGATGTGCTTCTGGGAAAGACCAACGAAAAGAGCACCCGCTTCGGTCATGAGAAGCTGTCGGTCTTCGGAATTGGCCAGGACGTGCCGCAAAAGACCTGGCAATCGATCGCCCGGCAGCTTGTTGCTGCAGGTTACGTCGATGTCGATCATGCGCAGTTCGGTGCGCTGGTGCTGACGGAAAAGGCACGCAGCGTCTTGCGCGGGGATGAAAAGCTTGCCTTGCGCAAGGACCGCAGCGCCGCAGGCCTGAAGCGGACGAGTTCCTCTCGCACGGCGTCCATCGCCGACGAACTCGACCATGAGGACAAGCTGCTGTTCGAGCGTCTGCGAAGGCTGCGGACGCAGATTGCCCGCGATCAGGGCGTGCCACCCTATGTGGTGTTTCCCGACGCGACGCTGGCCGGAATTGCCGCCGCGCGGCCGGTAAGCGAAGATGCTCTTCTGGCCGTTTCCGGCGTCGGACAGTCAAAACTTGAAAAATACGGCGAGGCTTTCCTCGAACTGGTCGAGGCCTTCGAAGCTGGCGTATAGCCGAGCTGAAGTTTCGCGAATTTAACCGGTCAGCCGTCCTGATGCAGGCAGAGCTGATAAACCCCGGAAAGATCCGACAAGGTTTCTTCATCAGGATGCGACAGGAAACTGTCGATGATATCCTTGAGCGCCAGATGCATGTTCCGGTGCTGACGCAGACGCCTGTAGGAGGAACCGAGCTTGTAGATCTGTTCGATCTCCTCATGGGAGAAGAGATCAAGTCCGGCAATGCCGAGCACGACGCCAAGATCAGCGTTTGTGCGCCGTGTCAGATTGTGGGCAATCAGGAAACCGAACAGGCCGGTGACGAAGCGATTTTCGACGGACAGGCTGTCGAAGTCGCGCTCGGCCACCTTGAGCACGAGCTTCATGACCGCGACAGTGGCAGCGGCTGCGAATTCCGTCGGTGTGTTGGTGTCACAGATCTCCAGCCCTGCTGCTTCCAGCATGGCGGCGGTGGATCTTCGAAGGCGGTCTTCCGTCTCGACGGCTCTCAATTCAGAAATAAATTCCGGCTCTGCTGCTACACGACTTCCAAACAGGTTCAGCATGTTAGCGTCCTTTCAGACGTAAGCCCACCGAAAGTATGTAGTGTACACCTTACCCCACGGCAAATTGATGCCTGAAAATTCGTCGCAAATGCTGATCTTCTGGGCCGTTTCCGCAGAAAACGGCCCTTCTTGGGCGTTATGAGCCTGCTTTGGGCAACCCTTTGAAGGCTTCGCCACCCCACACGGCCTTGACCCGCGCATCCCTGCCGCACCCTTTCCGATAGCCCTTGTAGGCATCGGCGCGGGTGACGTAACCGAAGCGGGTGAGCGTGCGTACCTGGCTCTTGTAATAGCCCTGGTGGTAGTCCTCCGCCGGCCAGAAGACGGCCGGTGCCTCGACCGGCGTGACGATGTTGCTGCCAAGCAGCTTTTCCGCCTTGGCTATTTCAGCCTTCGCCTGTTTCGCCTGGGTCTCGTCCAGAGGGTAGATCGCCGTGGAATAAGCATGTCCCCGGTCGCAGAACTGGCCACCGGCGTCAGTCACATCGACAGTGCGCAGAAAGATCCCGACAAGGTCGGCGTAACTGATCCTGGTCTCGTCGAAATCGACCTTGACGACCTCCCGGTGTCCGCCGCGATCGTAATTCTTGTAGGTCGGGTTCTGCGTCTCGCCACCGGCGTAACCGGAAACGACGTCACGCACGCCGGGCAGTTTTTCCAGATCGGATTCAACGCACCAGAAGCAGCCACCGGCAAGAACAGCGGTTTCGGCCTGGGCGGTCGCCAGTGGCATCGACGCCGTGACTGCGGCAAAAAGAGCGAGTGGAAACAGTCGCTTCATGTCAGGTCCTCCAGAAAGCTGCCTGCGGCCGGTCTTTCCCGAAGGCGCGCCGATCAGCTGATCACGGCACAGCCCGGACGGAAAGACGACCGGCGAACTTGGGTTTCGACGTTGAAACATGCATCATTGGCGACGAACGCCGTGACACCCATTTCAAGTTTTCTCCAACAGAGGTAACGCGCTCCGCCGCGGAGACAAACTCAACTCCACTCCCCAAACCAGCACATGCACGTGAGCCCGCCGTGATGAACCCCTATTCTTCTTACCCAGACGCCCCCTTTCACGTCGTGATTTGCGGATCGATGTCCGCCCTTCCACAAATGGAAGATGTCGCCGGGCATTTGCGAACGGCCGGTTACAGAGTGTCGACTCCTGTTCCTGAAGAAACGGTGGTTAACTGGAACGAATTGCCCCTGGAAGAAGCGATTGCACATAAGCGCATGTTCCTGACTGACTACTTCGAAACAATTCGCCACGGTGATGCTGTGCTGATCTTCAACGCCAGCAAACAGGGCATCGAAGGCTATGTCGGCGCCAACACCTTGATGGAAGCTGCCTGCGGGCAAGCCCTTGGCAAGCCGGTTCTCTATTTCAACCCGATTGGCGACCAGTCATGCCGCCTGGAAGCAGCCGCTGTTGCCACCGCCGTGCTGGACGGGTCCATCGACAGGTTGCTAGAGGAACTCAATTCGCTAAAGCTAGTGGCGGTCTGAATAACAAAACCGAGCTTACCAAGCTTTTACTGACAATATTCCATCGCCGATCCCGCTTTAGTGAGCCTTCGTCGGCATTTGGAACGACAGAACCAGTAGAAATTCCCTTCCCCTGCCGTTCTCAGGTCTCCCAGGTCTTGGCAGTCTGCTCAAAACCGGCGAGTTGCGATTTGACGACGCAGAACCGGTGACCGCTGGTTGCCTGCATCACTGTCCAGCCGTCCAGCTTTTGAACGACGGTCGCGCCCAGACCTTCAAGCCGGGCAACTTCCTTTTCCGGATCGTCGGTTTCGATATCCAGATGCACGCGGGAGGGATGTTCGACCGACTGGAGCAGGATGCCGATTTCATCTTCCGTGCCGAAGAGACGGCGATAGCGTGGGTTTTTCGGCTCGGCCTCAACCGTTCTCCCAAGTGCCCCTGCCCAGAATTCCGCATGGCGGTCGATATCGCCCCCTTCACAGTCGATCACCAGATCACCCAGCCGGCTCTTGTGCATTTTCTTCTCCAAATTGGAATCAGGAAACAAAGATTTATTCAGGCAGGTGACAGACCGCCTCGATATTCAGACCATCCGGGTCGAGCACGAATGCGCCGTAGTAATTTTCGTGGTATTGCGGCCGCAGGCCCGGTGCGCCGTTATCCTTGCCGCCGGCTCCGATCGCAGCCTCGTAAAAGGCATCGACGAGTGCCCGGCTCGAAGCTGCAAAGGCGACATGCACCGGTGTTCCGGGGGCTTTGCCTTCACCAATCCAGAAATCCGGCTTGTCCTTGCCGAAACCGCAATGGGCGGATCCACCCGTCATTTCAGCGGTGACTTCCATCAACACCTTGATGCCAAGTGGAGCCAGGGCTGTTTCGTAGAACGCACGAGACGTCTGAAAATCGCTGACCGCAAAACCGATGTGATCGAGAATCGACATCACGTCCTCCTGGTAGGTTTACTGGAACAAAAAAAGAACATTTAGGGACGAATTGCAAGCCTCGTTTTAGAGCTGCGATGTCCTCAACCGGCAGATGCCAAACAAATCGGCGGTGCAGCAATGCAACACCGCCGATCGGATTGGCGAAATGCCGGAATGACAGAATAACTGTCAGACTGGTTCGGCATTTGGCCATGTGCCGACCTGTTGTTGACCGGTCCAGTCGATCCGTTGGGTGGCAAACATGGTAACGGCAAGTGACAGGAACCCGATCATCGACCCGATCAGAAGCGCATAGTCCTGCTCCTGCATGAGCGCATAAAGCACGCCGAATATCGCAGCCAGGACCGCAAGCATCACACCTCCGGCAAGACGGCTCTTGAGCGAAGTCCCGATATAGAGCGCGTTCAGCAGCGTCGCGGCGGCAGCGGCCACAAGATAGGCCAGGCCGTAGCCAACATGCTCTGCAAAGGCGAGCAGCATGACATAGAAGACGATCAGGGACAGTCCGACCAGACCATACTGGATCCAGTGGACCCGCCATCCGGAGCGCATTTCCAGAACGAAGACTGCCAGGAAGGTCAGACTGATGAAGCAGATAGCGTACTTCAACGACCTGGAAATGGTCTGATAGAAATTGACGGGTTCAACGAATTGCACCCCCAGAACCTTGTTTTGCAACGGCATTTGTGTGCCCAGCACCAGCCTTGGAATGCCGCGGGCAAGATAGGGAATGCTCCAGGATGCGTTGAAACCGGCATCGCCTATTTCTCGTGCTTCCGGCAGGAATGCGCCGGTAAAGCCGGGATGCGGCCAGTCGGATTGAAGGGATACGCTGGTCGTTTGTCCGGCGGGGGCAACGTAGAAGGCGGTGGAGCCGTTCAGCTGAATGGGGATATCGAAGGAAAACCCGTTCCGCCACAAACCGGCCGCGACCGGTGCGTTGATGCCAGATGCGGACAAGCCGGCAACGGACCGCCACATCGGTTCCATGGTCAACGGACCGAGACCCGGCTCGAACGGAACGGACCCGTTGCCGTTCAAAACCAGGTCAACCTCGCTTTTCAAGGCGGCAATGTCACCTAGACCGACCACAAGCACCGCCTTGTCCGCTGCGATGTCGATTTGTCCGCCGAATTGCGGCTCGAAGTTTTCCGGAGACGTCGCCGCAAACCGGCCCTTCAGGCTCACGCTGCCATGATAGACCGGCAGGGAATAGATCGATTTCCGGCGCTCCTGCACAGAAATGTCTCCCCTGACATCCAGTTTTTCCGGAAACAGGATCGCCGTATGCCACCGGATTTCTGTTTTCGCGCTGTCGCCGGTTGAAACGGTGTAGGTTTCGCTGAAAGGGACGACCAGATAGGGGCCGTTGATTTCCTGGATGCCGCCCCACGAGCGGGCAATGTCCTGTGCGACGTCGCGGGCCCTCTCGGCACGTTCTTCCACCAGAACCCAGACGAACAGGCTCGGCACGAGCAGCATCACCGTCAGCACTCCGATGATCACGAATTTGACCGCTGGAGAGCCTAGAAAAGAAGGCGGCCGGAAAGGCTGCGCCCGTTCGGACCGGCGCTGCGCAAACTGTGTCTGCTGCTCCGGTTGTTCGGCGGTGTCATTTTGAGTATCGCTTGTCATTCAGATCAACCCTCTGCCAGAAGGGGCCCACAGGCGGGCGCCCGGTCAACAGGGCGATCATCGGAGCCAGAACGGGATACAAAAGGGCATGAAAGAGCGGCTTTTCAGGAGTGTTTGTGCAGGGACTGTGCAGACCGCCGGAAGACACGGATTTGCCGCTTCATTTTTCCGGCCTATTTCACAACTCGCCCTTGTGCGCGCTGGCGGCACAGTGCCAGAATGGCGCGACCCTCGGAATAACTGTCAATGCATTCATTAAGCAACCTACCCAGCTCAGACGTGCCTGCCTTTGCCCGGCGAGCGGACTATCTTCCCGCGCTGGTAAAGCGGCTCGACCTCTTCAAGAGTGAAGCGCACCGGTACCTGCTGGTGGCTCATCTCTTTGACGATACCCGGCGCATGATCGATGCGCTGGAAGGGGTCATGGATTTCGACGCCATTATCGGTATCCCCTATTCTTCGGGCAGCGATGTCACACGGTTGAAGTGGCAGGCGATTTATGGCGACAAGGTCCAGTGCCCGAAAACCGAACCTGCCTTCAAGCAGGTGCTGGCAGAAGTCTTGCAAAAGAGCCTTGACGCTTGCCGGGCCGCGGATCAGAAGCTCGTCATTCAGGAAGTCGGCGGCTACGCGGTTGAATTGCTGCACGAGCAATTTCAGGAGCAGTTGCACCTGGTGGAAGGCGTGGTTGAAATCACCAAGCAAGGTGTCTGGCGGGCCGGCCAGACACGGTTGCAGGTGCCCGTGCTGCATTGTGCCGACAGTGAGCTGAAGCGTCTGGAAGCGGTGCGCTGCGGCGAAACCATCGCCCGGTGCCTCGACGGTCTCATGCGCGACCTGGGCAACACGCTGGCCGGTCGGCGGGCCGCGGTCTTCGGTGCGGGCTGGATCGGCTTCGGGCTGGCAAAGGCCTTGCGCCGGCTGGATGTCATCGTCTCGCTGATCGATGTCGACCCGCTGAAAATCGCCGAGGCCCGCTTGTCCGGCTATCCCGCAACGCTTCAACCCACCGATCTGGAATCCTGCGATCTTGTTGTCGGGGCGACAGGCCGTCTGTCGATAACCCGCGACGTGCTGCAACAGCTCCGCAACGGCTGTCTGGTGGCCAGTGCCAGTTCCCGGCGTATCGAGATAGACGTCGACTTTCTGGAACAATCGCCATCCACCGACATGCATCCGTCGATCAAGGCCTTCCGGCTTCCCGGCTCACAGGGAGCAGACAGACAGATCTGCCTTGTCAATGACGGCTATCCGGCCAATTTCATTCCAGGCTCCGGCAGCGTTGCCGATGAAGTGGTCGAATTGATCCTGGGCGAACTGATCGTCCTGATGACAGACCTGACGACTTACACCTACGAACCCGGCATACACCGCTTGGCGACAGAAGGAGAGGCAGTGTGCACCAAACTCTGGATCGAACAGAGAGACCAGACCTAACGGACGAAGAGCAAACCGAAGTCACCGTGCATTCGCAGTATCTGGTCAAGAAACTCGCGAATGCCCAGAGGAACCTTTACGGCACGGTGAAGTTCGACATCGTCTCCCGCACCATCCGGGACTGGTCGCAGGACCTCGGCCGGCCGCCGCGCATTCTGGACATTGGCTGCTCGACATCGATTTCGAAGGAGTATCTCGCCGCCACCGGTCTGAGTTTCGACTATTGCGGCGCGGATTACGAAGCGGCCTTCGAGCCGGACATCGTGCTGGATGCCACCCGCCTTGCCGAGCACCGCGACGAGCTGCCCTGGCAACCGGATGTCATCGCGCTTCTTGATGTGCTGGAGCATCTGCCCGGGCGTGAAGAGGCGATTGAATCGGTGATGCGCCAATGCGGTGAGGTCATTGCCCCCGGCGGTCTGATTCTTGCTGTCGTGCCCCAGCTCTACCGTCTCGACCGGCTGAAGCTGAAGCACCTGCATTATGCCGAACACCAGGTTCGCATGACCTTGAAGGAATGGTCGGACATCATCGGACGTGCCGTCACCATCGAATCGGTTCACGGCATCGGTTATCTCTCCTGCCTGCCCTACCTGCCGATGCTCAGCCCCTGGTACGAGGAAGCCAACCGCCACGGTAAGCTGTTCCACCGCCTGCGCGGCAAGACCTTCGAATGGGGACCGCTGAAACCTGCTGAAATCGCCCTCACCCGCACGCTTGGGCGTGTTCCCGGGTTCCGGGGCTGGTGCAACAGTTCGCTTCTGGTGTGCCGGGCGAAGGGGTGATGCTGGTGGAGCTTTTCTTGAGAACGCGGTAATCCCGGCTCAGCTTCGGTCCGACCAGAACAGGGCACCGGGAAACGCAAGAGCGTTTTCCCGCGTCATTCCGGACAAGGAAGGCGCAGCCGACCGCAGATCCGGACTCCAGAAATATGCTGCGCGAATAGCGCTGCCTTATCTTTCCAGAGTGTTCGCTCCGCTCACGCTGATATCTGGATTCCGGATCGGTGCGCAGCTTCACTGCGCTTGTCCGGAATGACGGTGGCAAGGTCGTTCGGGGCCGATACAAAAAGGCCGTCCCAAGGGACGGCCTTTCGATGTTCTGGCGGCGTGCAACTTACACCCGGCGTTCGACCATCATCTTCTTGATCTCGGCAATCGCCTTCGCCGGGTTCAGACCCTTCGGGCAGGCTTGCGAGCAGTTCATGATGGTGTGGCAGCGGTAGAGACGGAACGGATCTTCCAGATCGTCCAGACGCTCGCCCGTTGCTTCGTCGCGGCTGTCGATCAGCCAGCGGTAGGCCTGCAGCAGAATGGCCGGGCCGAGGTAGCGGTCGCCGTTCCACCAGTAGCTCGGGCATGAGGTGGAGCAGCAGGCGCAGAGAATGCACTCGTAAAGTCCGTCAAGCTTCACCCGGTCTTCGTGCGACTGGCGCCATTCCTTTTCCGGCGGCGGAGAGACCGTCTTCAGCCACGGTTCGATGGAGCGGTGCTGCGCGTAGAAGCGCGTCAGGTCCGGCACGAGATCTTTCACCACCGGCATATGCGGCAGCGGGTAGATCTTGACGACGTCACCGGCAACCTCGTCCATGCCCTTGGTGCAGGCCAGGGTGTTGGTGCCGTCGATGTTCATCGCACAGGACCCGCAGATACCTTCGCGGCAGGACCGGCGGAAGGTCAGCGTCGGGTCGATCTTGTTCTTGATGTAGATGAGGCCGTCGAGCACCATCGGCCCGCAATCGTCCGCATTGATGAAATAGGTGTCGACGCGCGGGTTGCGGCCATCGTCCGGATTCCAGCGGTAGATGCGGTATTCACGCAGGTTGGTGGCGCCTTCGGGCTTGTCCCACACCTTGCCTTCCGTCACCTGGGAGTTCCGGGGAAGCGTCAGCTGAACCATCTCGTTACTGCTCCGCGTTGGGCCCTTGGGTTCGCGTCCAGGGCCAAATCGTCTTTCGCTCAGGCAGAGAGCTCAAAGACCATGTTGTCATTCGTCTGGCCGGTCACCCCGTAGCCGCGGTTTGCCAGTTCACTCAGGCAATCCTCGGTCCAATAGGGCCGGCAATTGGTTTCAAGCAGGATCACGCGGGGCCAGAGGCTCCGGTCCGCGTGCCTCAGGAAAGGCAGGACCACACGGTCCTCGAAGCCTTCCACGTCAACTTTCAAGACGTCGATCCGGGTGAGACCCTGTTCGTCGGTTATGGCTGTCAGCGGACGAACCTTGACGAAGGTCGGTGTCCACTCGCCGGCCCATTCGCCCGTGGTCAGGTCCTTCACAAAGGTGGCGAAGCCGCAATTGCTCGGCTCCTGCCAGAGCGGCAGCGTATCTTCGCGCGGGCCGACGGCCGAGTTGACCACCGTGACGCTGTCGAGGTCGTTCGCACGCACGTTGAAACCGAGTTTCGTCGCTGTTTGCGGATTGGCCTCGATCGCAACAACCTGGGCGCCCAGACCGGCGGCAAAGATCGAATAGGAGCCGATGTTGGCGCCGATATCGACAAACACCTTGCCCTTGCCCAGATACGGCTCGATCAGCTTGTGCTCTTCGCGTTCCGGCAGGCGGCCCTTGGCCAGGATCTTGCGGTCGTCGTAGTTCTCACCCGGATAGATCCGGAACTTCAGGCCGTCCGCTTCCATGTCGTAGGGGCCCTTGAAGAACCGCGCCACCAGGGAGCGGATACGCCTGCGCAGGCCCTTGGACAGATCGTGCCGGTCGGCAAGACGCCAGGCAGCCCGGACCATCCGCTCGGCCGGATACGTGCCGAACGGACTTCTCGTGTCCAAAAGGGTTGCCGCCTGGCTCACCGTTCCGTCTCCTTAGTAGACGCGCGCTTTCGGCGCGATCTTCTTCGGATCGATGCCACCCTCTTCCAGGGTGGTCAGCGGATCCAGCACCACCGGACGGTAGTCCAGCTTGACGTTGCCGGCTTCGTCGACCCAGGCAAGCGTGTGCTTGCGCCAGTTCTCGTCGTCGCGGCCGGAGAACGGACCGTCCTTGTAGTCCTCGCGAGCATGGGCGCCGCGGCTTTCCTTGCGGGCTTCCGCGCCGTAGACCGTGGTGATGGCGTTGGCCATCAGGTTCTCCAGCTCCAGCGTTTCCACCAGGTCGGAGTTCCAGATCAGCGAGCGGTCGGACACCTTGAGGTCCTTCAGTTCGCCCCAGATCTCGGTCAGACGCTTGCACCCCTGCTCCAGGCTTTCCTGGGTGCGGAAGACGGCAGCATCTTCCTGCATGGCGCGCTGCATCTTGTCGCGCAGATCCGCGGTCGGGATCGAGCCGGAGGCGTTCCGGAGCTTGTCGAAACGATCCATGATCTTTTCGCAGGAAGCTTCGTTCGGCGTCGGCACGGCCGATTTCGGATCGACGACCTCACCTGCCTTGATCGCCGCCGCACGGCCGAAGACCACAAGGTCGATCAGGGAGTTGGAGCCGAGTCGGTTGGCGCCGTGGACCGACGCGCAGCCGGCTTCGCCGACGGCCATCAGGCCTTCCTGGATGCGGTTCGGGTTGTCGCCGTCCGCTTTCAGCACTTCGCCCCAGTAGTTGGTCGGAATGCCGCCCATGTTGTAGTGAACGGTCGGCAGGACCGGGATCGGATCCTTGGTCACATCCACGCCGGCGAAGATGCGGGCGCTTTCGGAAATGCCCGGCAGGCGCTCGGCCAGCAGCGCCGGATCGAGGTGATCCAGATGCAGGAAGATGTGATCCTTGTTCTTGCCGACGCCGCGGCCTTCGCGGATTTCCATGGTCATGCAGCGCGAGACCACGTCACGGGAGGCAAGGTCCTTGGCCGACGGTGCGTAGCGCTCCATGAAGCGCTCGCCTTCGGAGTTGACCAGATAACCGCCCTCGCCACGCGCGCCTTCGGTGATCAGACAGCCGGAGCCGTAGATGCCGGTCGGGTGGAACTGGACGAATTCCATGTCCTGAAGCGGCAGGCCCGCACGGGCCACCATGCCGCCACCGTCGCCGGTGCAGGTGTGAGCCGAGGTTGCCGAGAAGAAGGCACGGCCATAACCGCCGGTCGCCAGAACCACCATCTTGGCGGCAAAGCGGTGCATGGTGCCGTCATCGAGGTTCCACGCGATCACGCCCTGGCAGACACCGTCTTCGGACATGATCAGGTCGAGTGCGAAATACTCGATGTAGAATTCGGCGTTGTTGCGCAGGGACTGGCCGTACAGCGTGTGCAGGATGGCGTGACCGGTCCGGTCGGCCGCCGCGCAGGTGCGCTGCACGGGGGGGCCTTCGCCGTAGTTCTGCATGTGACCGCCGAACGGGCGCTGATAGATGCGGCCGTCTTCGGTACGGGAGAACGGCACGCCGTAGTGCTCCAGCTCGTAAACCGCCTTCGGCGCTTCACGGGCCAGGTATTCCATGGCGTCGGTGTCGCCGAGCCAGTCGGACCCCTTCACCGTGTCGTACATGTGCCATTCCCAACAGTCCGGCGTCATGTTCTTGAGCGACGCGGCGATGCCGCCCTGGGCAGCAACCGTGTGGGAGCGGGTCGGGAACACCTTGGTGATGCAGGCCGTTCTCAGGCCCTGCTCGGCCATGCCGAGCGTTGCCCGCAGGCCAGCGCCACCGGCGCCGACGACAACCACATCGTAGGTGTGGTCGACAAATTCATAAGTCTTGGCCATTCGGGTCAGCCTCCAAAGCCAATCTTGAGCACTGCGAAGACGCAGCCGAAACCGATAAAGGCGCAGAAGAAGGTGTTCGCCATCAATGTGAGGAACTTGATGCCTTCGCCATGCACATAGTCTTCGATGATCACCTGCATGCCGAGCTTCATGTGATAGACGCCCGACAGGATAACCAGGAGCAGGATGATTGAAACGAGCGGGTTCTTGAGGGTCTCGACCACATCAGCGTGGGTGGAGCCCTGCATTGCGATCACGAGGATCACGAAGAACGAGATCAGGAACACGTTGGCGACAGCGGTCAGACGCTGTTTCCAGAAGTGATCGGTGCCTTCCTTGGCAGATCCCAGGCCGCGAACCTTGTTCAGGGGTGTGCGCATATCCGTCATGACACTCTCCTTAGCGAACCGCGTAGCCGATGATCCAGAGGATCAGCGTGACGGAAACGGAACCGATGATGGTCGCCTTGGCGAGCCACTCGCGCGCTTCCTTGCCGAAGCCCGCGCCCATGTCCCAGATGAAGTGGCGCAGGCCACCGAGCATGTGATGCACAAGCGCCCAGGTGAAGCCGAACAGAATCAGACGGCCGATGATCGATCCGTAGATGCCGTTGACGAAATCGAAGTAGCTGGGGCCCGCCGCAGCGGCGATCAGCCACCAGGCCAGCAGGACGGTGCCGAAATAGAGCGCCGCGCCAGTGATGCGGTGCAGGATCGACATGACCATCGTCAGAATGGGCTTGTAAATCTGAAGATGGGGCGACAGCGGGCGGTTGCCCCGCAGATCGGCGTTCGACATGGAATTCCTCTCCCGTACGACGCTAGAGCGAAATGCGCTTAAGATGACCCGTCTGACCCTGTTTCCGACCCCGGACGAACCGGCGTGGTCTCTTGACCAAACGAACCAACCTCAACTCACCCTGCTCCAGTTTACGTTTACGCAAACGTAAGCAAATCAAAGCGTTGTCTAGGTGCGTAATAGCGCCAACGCTTCCAAAGGTCAAAACATCCTATAGGCCTAATTGACCGGAAACTACTTCTATATCGTTTAAATTCATCCGGTGACACAAAGTGACCTAAACGTGAGCGCCCTCGCCGCCATGGGGAACGCCGAACACCGACCAGCCGGTCTCGCGGGCAAAATGCTCCATTGCCTCGGTACCGAGCTTGGAGTTGCCGTAGCGGTTGAGGCCCGGTGACCAGACGGCGATGGACGCGCGGCTCGGCGAGATCACGAGGATGCCGCCGCCAACGCCGCTCTTGCCCGGCATGCCGACACGAAAGGCGAAATCACCCGAGCCGTCATAATGGCCGCAGGTCATCATGAGGGCGTTGATCCGTCGGCGCCGCTCAATGGACACAAGGCCCGGCATCCCTGGCGCGTCCACCAGAAAGCGGCCGGCAAGCGCGAGCTGTCGGCAGGACATTTCGATGGCGCACTGATGGCAATAGGTGCCGAGCACCTTGTCGACGGAGGACTGCAGGTTGCCATAGGAGGCAAGGTAGTGCGCGAGCGAGAAATTCCGGTGACCGGTGACAAGCTCCGATTTGGCGACCTTCTCGTTCATGTGGATGCTGTCGTCGTCGCAGGCCGCGCGGATGAACCTTAGCAGCTCACCCAACGCTTCGCGCGGCGTGGACCCGGCAAGATAGGTATCGGTCGTCACCAGTGCACCGGCATTGATGAACGGATTGCGCGGGATGCCCTCCTCGCGCTCCAGAAGCAGGATCGAATCGAAGGACAGGCCGGACGGTTCGCGGCCGACCCGGCGCCATAGCTGATCGCCCACGCGGCCAAGCGCCAGGGCGAGAGCAAAAATCTTGGAAACCGACTGGATGGAGAACGGCACATCGGCGTCGCCGGCGGTGAATACTCTGCCGTCTGTCAGCGCGATGGCCATGCCGAACTGGTTGGGATCGATCCCCGCCAATTCGGGAATATAGGTCGCGACATTGCCCTTCTCGGGGTTGGCTGCAGCCGCCTCCGCGATTTCCGTCAGCAATTCCTGCATGGGCTCCTCCACTTCGGAGGGGCACTTGGTCAGATCACACCGCGCAATGCAAGTGCCTTGGGTGCGTACAGCAACGAAACAGTTGCCCACGGAACCCTGCGCAAAAAGCTAGAGCGCGTCTTCCCGCGGCGCCGACGCGGGCACCGGTGCGCGGGCCGCCAGCAGCTTGTAGAGATGCAGCATGAAGATGGTTGCAAAAATGGGCGTCACCAGATTGAGGATCGGCACCGCAAGCAGGCCGGCGATGATCAGACCAGCCAGAAAAACGGTTCCGCCCCGCGCCTTGCGGAACGCCTTCGCTTCGGCTGCCGGAAGAAAGCGCATGGCGGCGAACTCGAAGAATTCCCGGCCAAGCAGGTAACCGTTCACCAGAAAGAAGGCGACCAGATTGACGCCGGGAACAAGCAGCAGAATCAGGGCAAACAGGTTGCCCACGATAACGACACCGGTGAACTTGAGGGTCTGAATGATTGACTGAGACAGCGGCAGCGCCCGGCCGGGCCGGTCGCCCGGGTAGTCCTTCTTGTCAACGATATCCGCAATCTCGTCCTGAAACAGGCCGGCGAAGAGAGCGGAAATCGGCGCGATCAGAAAACCGAGGACAAAAATCGCACCAATACCCGTCAGAACGGATATCGCCGTGTCCATCCAGCCATAGGGAAGCGCAACGAAGGCAGCGATGACACCCTGCAGGGCGAGCCAGATGACCACCAGCACGCCAAGTGTAAAGCCAAGCATCTTCCAGAAAATTGCCCGGAACGGCGGTTCGAACACCTCGGACATGGCGCGGGAGGCAGCTTGGAACATGACACCTTCAAATTTCTCGTGAACGACTGCTTCGACATAAGTGCGCCGCCGGTCATGTGCAAGCCTGCGCTTGAGTGCGGGCGCGAGTGCGGGCGTATCACTAAACTTATTGTTGTGTAATCACATTTCTGAAACTAGCATTTGCTGACCGGCCCTTGTTGCCGGCATGTTCCTCTCCTGCTCCGGACCCGCTGATGCTGCATCTTCATTTCAACCCAGAGACCGATGTCAGCAAGGTTCTGGCGCCTGAAGCCCTCAACATGTTCCAGTTCGAGTGGAAGATTTATCAAAAGCTCGTCCACGCCAACGAAATGCACCACCGGGAAATCGGCCAGCTCCTGCGAGATGAGATCGGCAGGCGTTTTGACAGGCCTTTCGCCTTTCTGGATCTGGCCTGCGGCGACGCCAGCCTTGCGCATATGGTCCTGAGAGCCAGCAAGGTTGCGACTTACGAGGGCCTGGATCTGTCGCGCCCGGCGCTGCAGTGCGCCGCCAGGGTCATGAAAGATGCGCCCTATGATGTGGAACTTGCCGAAGAGGACATGGTGGAAGGCATCCTGAGACGCCCGGCCAGCGCCAACTTCATCTGGTGCGGCTATTCCATCCATCATCTTCAGCGCGCGCAACAACAGGAAATGCTGTCAGCGATCCGGGACGCGCTCAAGCCGGGCGGCGTCTTCGTCTGCGCGGAACCTGTGTGCCTGCCCGGCGAAACCCGGACCGAGTATACACGCCGCTGGCAGGCGGAACTGCGCCATCGGTTCCGCTCGCTAACCGAGGCCGAATACGCCCACCTCTGGCAGCACATCAGCACGCACGACTTTCCCGAAGCCCCGGAGGACTGGGTGGCAATGGGCAAGACGGCCGGCTTTGCAACAAGCCGGGAGATCTTCCGGTTTCCCGGTGATCTGTTTTGCGCCGCGTTTTTATACGAGAGGTAAGCGAAGTGACGGGGCCCGGCGTCCGGCGCGCCCCTAGAACCGCGTCCGGGCGCGCAGCGCCTGTGCCAGCGTGCCTTCATCCAGATAGTCCAGTTCGCCGCCGACCGGCACACCATGGGCGAGCCGGGTGACATTGACCTCAAGATGAGACAACTGGTCCATGATGTAGTGGGCCGTGGTCTGGCCCTCCACGGTGGCGTTGATCGCCAGAATGACTTCGGAGAAGCCCTCCGACCCGCAGCGGTCGATCAGCGACGCAAGGTTGAGATCGTCCGGACCGATGCCATCGAGAGGCGACAGGTTGCCGCCGAGGACGTGGTAACGGGCGTTGACCGCCCCCGCGCGCTCCAATGCCCAGAGGTCGGCAACATCCTCGACCACGACCAGAACGCTCTGGTCGCGCTTGGGATCTGAACAGATCGTGCAGGGATCGGAGGTATCAACCGTGCCGCAGGTGGAACAGATGCCGATTTCCCGAACCGCGATGCCCATGGCCTCCGCCAGTGGCACAAGAAGCTGATCCTTTTTCTTGATCAGGTGCAGTGCGGCACGGCGCGCCGACCGTGGACCAAGCCCCGGCAACTTTGCCAGGAGCTGGATCAGCCGTTCGATTTCCGGTCCTGCCACACTTTTCTGCGCCATGGTTATCTCTTCACCGCACGTTGCCGACCACCTGATAAATCCACCGCGTCAAACCCACCAAGCCGCGTCTTTGAAGTCGAGGACGCGGTAAAAGAGCCGGATCACGAGGCAAAGCGCGAGGCCGGATCGGCCTCCGCGCCCTTCAACCGGTGTCAGAACGGCAATTTCATGCCGGCGGGCAGGCCAAGACCACCCATCAGTTCCTGGGTTTTTTCCTGAATGGCCTGCTCGACCTTGGCACGGGCTTCGGTGTGAGCGGCAATCAGCAGATCCTCGAGGATCTCCTTTTCCTCTTCCTTCAGAAGAGACGGATCGATCGACAGCGATTTCAGATCGCTCTTGCCGTTGAGACGCACGGTGACCAGGCCACCACCGGCCGAGCCCTCGGCCTCGATCTCAACGATCTGCTCCTGCAGCGAGCCCATCTGCTCCTGCATTTGCTTGGCCTGTTTCATCATCTTGAGGAAATCCATGGAATGTCTCCTTCCAAACCCTCACGTGGCGCGGATTTCCGCGACCTTACCTATCTGGGAACTGCATTTAGAAGAACAAGAAGCGCGGATCAATCGTCTTCGTCATCACCGAGCGCTTCGCTCAGGAGCGGATCGCTGACCATCGGGTCGGCCAGAGCGGCGGCGTCTTCTTCGGTTACCTGAACCTTGACGTCGACCACACGGGCGCCGGGGAACTGCGCCAGCAGGGCAGCAACGGTCGGGTGTGACTTCGCGTCGGACAGAAGCTGCTGCTGATTGGCCTCCTGCTCCTCGTGGATGGTCGGGCGGCCCTGGTTGCGCGAAACCACGACGAACCAGCGCTGTCCTGTCCATTCGGTCAGCTTGCGGCCAAACTCGCCGGCTATGTCGGCCGGTGCATCGTCCGTCGGCTGGATCTCGATCTTGCCGGGCTCGAATTTCACCAGCCGCATGAGGCGCTGGATCTTCACCTTGAACGGAATGTCGCCCTTTTCGGACGCAAGGGCGGCGCAGTCATAAAGGTTCTTCAGATTATACGCCGGCTGGGCCTGCGGTTCGGGCGCGGCTTGTGGCGCCGTCTGAGGCGCGGGCCTGCCCCCCTGAATGGCCGAAAGCTGCGGACGGCCGCTTGCCTGCATGGTCGGGCCACTGCCTGAATTGCCTGAGGCATAGTTCATGCCGACAGCCATTGCCGACGGACCGCCGCCGCCACCTGAAGGAGCCGCACCGCCACCGGACAGCCCAGCGCCGCCAAACGGGTTCTGGCCGTTCTTGATCTGCGCCATCAGATCGCCCGGGTCCGGCAGGTCCGCGGCATAGGCGAGGCGTACCAGCACCATGTCCGCCGCGGCCAGCGGCTTGGAGGCTGCCTGTACTTCCTGAACGCCCTTCAGCAGGATCTGCCAGGCACGGGACAAGAGCCGCACGGAGATCTGCTCGGCGAATTCACGGCCACGCGCCCGCTCAGCCTCGGTAACGGACGCTTCGTCCGCCGATTTCGGCGCAACCTTCATTCGGGTGACAAGATGGGTGAAGTCCGCCAGATCCGTCAGAACAATGGCCGGGTCCGCGCCAACTTCGTATTGCGCCTGCAATTCGCCCAGCGCGTCCTCGATCCGGCCTGCCATGATGTGGCCGAACAGGTCGATCACCCGGGCGCGGTCCGCAAGACCGAGCATCTGGCGCAGGTCTTCCGCCTCGATAGCACCGGCGCCATGGGCCATGGCCTGGTCGAGCAGCGACAGGGAATCGCGCGCCGAGCCCTCACCAGCGCGGGCGATCAGCATCAGGGCTTCGTCGGAAATCTGGATGCCTTCGGCGTCGGAGATCCGTCGCAACAGACCGATCAGCTTGGACTGGTCGATCCGGCGCAGGTCAAACCGCTGGCACCGCGACAGGACGGTGATCGGCACCTTGCGGATTTCCGTCGTCGCGAAGATGAATTTCACATGCTCCGGCGGCTCTTCCAGGGTCTTCAGCAAGCCGTTGAAAGCCGCATTCGAGAGCATGTGCACTTCGTCGATGATGTAGACCTTGTAGCGCGCCGTTGCCGGGCGATAGCGGGCCGCATCGATAATCTCGCGAATATCGTTGATACCGGTATGGGAGGCGGCGTCCATCTCGATGACGTCGACATGGCGGCCTTCCATGATGGCCTTGCAGTGCGTGCCTTCCTGGGTCAGCTTCACCGTGGGCCTGTCGGCGACACCCGGCACTTCGTAGTTCAGGCCCCGGGCCAGAATACGGGCTGTTGTCGTCTTGCCGACACCGCGCACGCCGGTCAGCATCCAGGCCTGCGCGATCCGCCCGGTTTCAAACGCGTTTTCCAGCGTCTGTACCATCGGCTCCTGGCCGACCAGATCCTCAAAGGTCTTCGGCCGGTACTTGCGCGCAAGAACACGGTAGGCGCCATCGTCAGCCGCCGGTTTCGCCGCGCCCTGACCCGCCATCAATCCCGGCGTCTGTCCGCCGCCATTTTCCGAAAAGCCTGTCTCGTCCATGAGCCGCACCATAACCATTTTTTTGAAAAGTGGGACGGGCTTTTGAAAGTTTTTGTGCGTTGTCCGGCAACAGATCGCATCGCCCGGGGGGAACCTTTTGCCACAGGTGCGCATTGAGTCACTACCGGTCGTGATTTCCCGCCGGTTTTCACACCGGAGACGATATGTCTGGAAAACTCTCGAACGACCTGTTCAGCCTGTGGTTCCAGGCCCCTGTCGTCATCGCGCTGCGCAGCCAGAACTGGGCCGCGAGCCTGCAGGCAGGCACGTTGAACTCAAATCCGGAACTGCATCGAATGGTCAGCGAAAAGACAGCCGCTGCCACGGAAAGCGCACTTGCGCTGAATGCGGAACTGATGCGCAACGGAATGAAATCGGTTCAGCGCTTCTGGCTGGGTCGGCAATCTCTGTCTACTACAAGCCGGGTTTCAACAGGTTTAGGCCGATCGGTCGTCGCCAAAAGTGTGCGGCCGTTTGCCAAGCGCGTGCGTGCCAACGCCAAACGTCTCGGCAAAAAGCGCCGCTAGCCGCCGATTTGGTTCAGCCATTATATCGGTCCGGCAACAGAAACCTGTGCCGTGCGCTTTCCGACCCGAGCCGCGCATCCGAATACCACGTCGCCATAAGTGCCTGTGAGCTGAGGTCAGGGTTCTTCGCAAGGAACTCGCCGAAGGTTTCGTGCGGCGTCTCGGCCATTCGCTCCGACAGGATGCCAAGGAAAGCCAGGGTAATGGTCGTGTTGAATTTTTCCGGAACTCCTGCCCTGGCCGCAAGACCGCGCAGCGCGTTGCCATATCGGCAGGCTGCATCGAGAAACTCGTATTGCTGCAGCATCTGACAGGCCACGCCGATATGATCCACGTGGCTGAAGCCTTTCGCATCCAGCCGTCCGGCTTCGAACCGGGTGGCAAGCTCTGCGTAGTCCCTAAGCTCCGGCATCCGTTTCATCCCTCAGTTTGTGGCTGTCGACCGCGCTTAGATCCAGATCGTAGACGCTCTTGAGCTGGCGGATCTTGTCCAGCGTTTCATCCGAAAAGGGCGGTTTGTTTTCAAAGGCATGCAGCGCCATGCCCTCGATCAGGTCGCCAAGGCTGATGTCCAGATGTTCGGCCAGGCCCTTGAGGACCTTGAGCAGCCGCTTTTCCAGACGCACACCGGTCTGAACGCGTTCAATTGATTTTTGCATGATGTTATTTTGGTACCAATGTACCTTTTTGTCAACTTGTCGGTCTGAAACGAAGCGGACCGCACCTTGGACAACAAAAAAGCACCGCGGCGAACCAGCGGTGCTTTTTGGCAAAGCTTGAGACTTTGAATAGGGTGGGAGGCTGGCACGATGACCCGTGCCGAGGCTCGTTAGGGCTGCTTCCTTCCGGACCTGACCCGGTTGGCGAGTGGCTCGTCCACCACCAACCTCCCGAGGGCCTTATATCAGAAGAACGATGGGGTTTGGCAAGGGGGCAACACGGTTTTTTGTTCGCCGGGAAATCACACTCCCAAACCCGGCACGAAGCGTGTAGCCTTCGGGAAATTCTGCCCGGAGTCGTTTCATGTCATCCTTTGCCCTCAATCCCCGCCTCGAAGGCGACAGTTACTTCGTCACCGACCTGACGCTGTGCACCGTCCGCCTGCTGAAAGACGCCAATTATCCCTGGTTGCTGCTCATTCCGCGCAAGTCGGATCTGGTCGAGATCATCGACCTGGAAGAAGCGGATCAGATGCAGTTGATGCGTGAAATCGCTCTGGCCAGCCAGGTCCTGCGTGACGTCACCGATTGTGAAAAACTCAATGTCGGCGCTCTTGGAAACCAGGTGTCGCAACTGCATGTCCACGTGATCGGCCGTTATCGGGAAGATGCCGCCTGGCCGGGCCCGGTCTGGGGAGCTGCGCAGGCGCAGCCGTATTCCCACGACAAGGTGGAAGCCCTGATCGAAAAGCTGCGGGATGCGCTTGCCGGTGACGACGACTGATTTCGGATCCATTCGGATTTCGGATCCAAGCAGTGCGCTTCTGCCCCGCACCTGTTTTATTCTGATTCCAGATGTGACCGGCAGCAGCGGCGGGAACCGGTTTCTCCGCCCCTCAAAATGCATTAGGTGAAGACCCAGCGTCTTTTGAACTCCCTCCCCTTTCTCTTCCAAGGACTTTGACATGCACGCCACATCCGCCGGTTCCCTGGCCATGGACATGAGTTTCCTCGGCAATACGCTTGACCGGCAATCGACACGGCGTGGCGACACCGCTTATCTGGCAAGTCTTCTGGAAAAGCCGGACACACGGATCGTGCTGTCTACGGACCGGACACTGGTCTTCAAGGCCGGAGAGAGCCTTTCCCTCGGGCACGGTCTGGAGGATGCGCTGTCGCTTGGGGCTGTGCGGGAAGAAATGATCTTCCTGGGCCTGCGCCCGGAAAACGGAGAGGCGCTGTTCGCGACCGCCCTGCCGGCAACGGACGAAGACCTTGCGGAGCGCACCGACCTTCAACTCATCGACTTGCGAACCCTTGCCTTGCAGAATGCCTTCGCACCGCAGGACATGGGCGCCCTTGCGCAGGCCAGAGCCCTGATCCACTGGCACCGCACCCACCAGTTCTGTTCGCGCTGTGGTGAAAAGAGCCAACTGGCTGAAGCCGGGTACCGGCGCGACTGCCCGTCCTGTGGCGGTCAGCATTTTCCGCGCACGGACCCATGCGTGATCATGCTGATTACCGACGAGACCGGCGAAAAGGCCCTTCTGGGCCGCCCGGCCCGGCTTGCGGAGGGCATTTACACCACGCTTGCCGGTTTCATGGAGCCGGGTGAAACCATCGAACAGGCCGTGCGCCGCGAGACGCTGGAAGAAAGCGGCATCGTGGTTGGCGATGTCCGTCTGCTTGCCAATCAGCCCTGGCCCTTTCCGGCCAATCTGATGCTCGGCTGCATTGGCAGGGCGACCTCCTTCGAGATCGCCATCGAAGACGACGAGCTTGAAGCCTGCAAATGGTGCGACCGGGAGGAAGTCCGGCAAATGGTGGCCGGCACGCATCCGGAAGGCCACAGGATTCCGCCTTCGATCTCCATCGCCTTTGAACTGATCAAGGGCTGGCTCGACGGAACTCTCTGATGACCTGGTGTGCCTACCTGACCCATCCGGAGGTCCTCATCGATCAGGATGTTCCCGTACCGGAGTGGGGCCTGTCGGAGACGGGGCGTGAGCGGGCGACGAAAGCCACCTTCCTGCCGTTTGCCAAGGACATCCGTCAGGTGATCTCCAGCGCGGAAAGGAAGGCACTTGAAACCGCTCAGGTCTTCGCCGGCCGCCTTGGCGTCTTTCAGCGCGCGCTTCCTTTCCTGCACGAGAACGACCGCAGCGCAACCGGCTTTCTACCGCCGGAAGAGTTCGAGCAGACCGCCGATCTTTTCTTTGCCGAGCCGCACACTTCCGCGCGCGGCTGGGAGCGGGCGATCGATGCCCAGGACCGGATCGTCAACGGCGTCAAAAGCGCCTTGCGCCACATTCCGGAAGCAGACCCGGTGCTGTTCGTTGGTCATGGCGCTGTCGGAACGCTGCTGATGTGCCACCTCATGGCCACGCCGATTTCCCGGCACCACGACCAGAGACGCGGCGGTAGCTGGTACCGTTTCGAAAAATCCTGGCTGATGACACAGGCCGGACGTAATTTGGCTTGGACAGACCTCTAAGCACGGTCGGACGCGGACCTGGAACATGTTAGGCTGCACGGACCTTTCGTGATCCGGGAGCCCGATGTGATCTGCCGCCTGCCGAAGCTTGTTCTTGCGACCCTGACCTGCCTTGCCGCTGCCATGCTGCCCGCGGAAGCAGGCCAATACGACGCCCAGTTCCGTCAGTTCCTGTCGTCGGAAGTCGTTCCGGCGGCACGCCAGCAGGGCATTTCCCAGGCGACCCTCGACAGGGAGCTGAAAGGCCTGACACCGGACACCTCCCTGCCCGGTCTGGTCGGCCCCGGCGGCAAGGGCGCCCCGCCCAAGATCAACTTTCAGGCCGAATTCAGCTCTCCCAGCCGCTATTTCCGGGACAGCCAGTTCAACGCCCTTGTGCCGCGCGGACGGTCGCTGATGCAGAAACACGCGGCCGTCCTGTCACGGATCGAAGCGAAATACGGCGTCCCAAGCCGGATCATCCTGGCAATCTGGGCAAGGGAATCGGGTTATGGCGGTGCCAAGATCCCCTATGACGCGATCCGCGTGCTGGCTACACAAGCCTTCATGGGCCAGAGGCCTGACTTCTTCAAAGGCGAGCTGATCGCCGGGCTGAAGATCCTGCAAAATGGCGATGTCTCCCGGCAAGGCATGAAAAGCTCCTGGGGCGGCGCTATGGGACAACCGCAGTTCCTGCCGTCCTCCTTCTGGAAATACGCGGTGGATTTCGACGGTGACGGCAAGCGCAACATCTGGACCTCCGACATCGACACCATGGCCTCCATCGCCCATTACCTTTCGGCCCATGGCTGGATAGCTGACCGGGACTGGGGCTACGAGGTGTTCCTGCCCGACAACATTTCCTGCACACGAGAGGGGCCGGACAACCGACAGAAGATTTCCGACTTTGTGCGCGAGGGTGTCAAACGTGTCAGCGGCAAGCCCTTTCCGGCCAATGAAATCAACCGGCCGGGCAACATCCTGCTGCCCGCCGGCCGGTATGGCCCGGCCTTCATCGCCACGGAAAATTTCTACGTCATCAAGGACTACAACGAGAGTGACACCTATGCGCTCTTCGTCGGCCATCTGGCAGACCGCTATGGCAACAACAGCGGTTTTGTCGGTGACTGGAAACCGATGAAAGAAACCACCCGGGGTGCCGTGCGGAACCTGCAGCAAAGGCTTGAAGGCCTTGGGCATGATGTCGGTGGAGCCGACGGTCTGATCGGCTTCAAGACCCGCCGTTCGATTGGCAAGGATCAGGAGAAGAACGGTTTTTTTGCGACTTGCTGGGTCGGCTAGAGCCCACGGCCAATACTCTCCAGGGTTGTATTTAAAAACCCCTGTGAACTCAGTCCTTTCCGGTTCATCCCTGCCGTGACCAAGCGCCGCGGCGCACCGGTTTCAACAAACAGTTGATTTTAGGCATGCAGTGCGAAAGACTGTGCGAACATCCTTCCTCACTGCTTCTCTGGTGCCTGCATGCGGCTCCCCAAGATCGTTACCACTTTGCAGGATTATTCCCTGCCGCTCTTCCGTGCCGACCTTGTCGCCGGGATCACCGTTGCCATGGTTGCCCTGCCTCTCAGCCTGGCAATCGCCATCGCATCAGGCGCCGATCCGGCCAAGGGATTGGTGACCGCAATCATCGGCGGTTTCTTCATCTCGCTTCTGGGCGGCAGCCGGGTACAGATCGGCGGGCCGACCGGTGCGTTCATCGTGGTGGTTTACGGCGTCATTGCCGACCATGGCTATGACGGGCTGGTTCTGGCCACATTCATGGCCGGGATCCTGCTTCTGATCGGTGGATATTTCCGGATCGGCAGATTGATCCGCTATGTGCCGGAGGCCGTGGTCAACGGTTTTACCATCGGCATCGCGGTCATCATTGCCTCCAGCCAGATCAAGGATTTTTTCGGCCTTCAGATCTCTGAGGTTCCGGCGGACTTCCTGGAGAAGCTTCCCGTCCTGTGGGAAGCGCGGGATACCGCGTCTCTCGCCGCCAGCATCCTTGCCCTGGTCACACTGGTGCTGATCGTTGTCCTGCGCCGGCTGGCACCTGCCTTTCCGGGACTGATCGTCGCGGTATCCGCAGCCTCGCTTGTTGCGGTCCTGGCGACCCTGCCGGTGGAGACCATTGCCTCGCGCTTTGGCGCGCTGCCCAACACGCTGCCGTTTCCGGAGCTGCCGAGCGTCACGGTTGCGCGGGTGGTGGAACTGTTTCCCTCCGCCATCGTGATTGCCTTTCTGGCCGGTGTTGAATCGCTTCTGTCGGCAATGGTTGCCGACAGGATGATCGAGGGCAGCCACCGCCCCAATGCCGAAATGCTGGCCCAGGGAACGGCCAATATCGCGTCCTCCCTGTTCGGTGGCCTGCCCGCCACGGGCGCCATTGCACGCACGGCCACCAACGTTCGGGCCGGTGGCAAAACACCCGTTTCCGGGTTGGTGCATGCGCTCACCATCCTGCTGATCATGCTGGTGGCCGCGCCCTTGGCCGGATATCTGGCCTTGCCCGCAATGGCGGCACTGCTGGTCCTGACAGCCTGGGGCATGAGCGAACCGCACAAGTGGAAAACCTATCTGAGCGCGCCGATGGCCGACCGGCTGCTGCTCTTGACCACCTTGATCCTCACGGTTCTGATCGATCTGACCGTCGCGATCGGCGTCGGTGTGTCTATCGGTCTTGCGCTCAAACTACGTGAACGCAAGAAGCAGCCCGACGACTGGTCGATGCCCGAACGCTGAGCTGGCGTCATCGCGACTTGCCGTGCGGCCCGCCGCTGGGCTCATGGCCACGCTTCGGGCCCCGCGCCACGTTCGAATGAGGCGGCGCGCATTGCAACCGCCCCCATTCAAGTCAGGCGCTCACCACACCTTCCGGCGCAGCTTCCAGACGGAAGGCAGCGGCCATCAGGGCCTTGGTGTAATCCGTTTGCGGCGCATCGAAGATCTGTTCGGAGGAGCCCTGCTCCACCACCTTGCCCTGACGCATGACGATGACCTCGTTGGCAAGGGCCCGCACGACCTTCAGGTCGTGGGAGATGAACAGATAGGCAAGGCCGTGCGCCTTCTGCAGATCGCGCAAGAGATCGACCACCTGCGCCTGGACACTCATGTCGAGGGCTGATGTCGGTTCATCGAGCATGACGAATTTCGGCTCCAGGACCATGGCCCGGGCAATGGAGATGCGCTGACGCTGACCGCCCGAGAATTCATGCGGATAGCGATGACGGGTGGAAGCATCGAGCCCGACTTCCTCCAGGGCCTTGGCCACCTTGCGGTCGCGCTCATCGGCGGAGATGCCGGGGAAATGGACCTGCAGGCCCTCGCCGACGATGTCAGCCACCGACATACGCGGGCTCAGCGCGCCAAAGGGATCCTGAAAGACAATCTGCATGTCCCGGCGCAGCGGCCGCATTTCCTTCCAGGAGTTCTTCTGGATTTCGTTGCCGTTGAAGGCAATCCGGCCGGTTGAGGAAATCATGCGCAGGATGGCAAGGCCGAGCGTCGTCTTGCCCGATCCGCTTTCGCCGACGATCCCGAGTGTCTGCCCCTGCCGCACTTCCACGTCGATGCCGTCGACCGCCTTGATGTGGTCGACGGTCTTGCGCAGGAGGCCGCGTTTGACCGGGAACCACACCTTCAGATCGTCGGCCTGAACCACAATCGGCTTGCTCTTGTCCGTCGCCGGCGGCTGGCCCTTCGGCTCCGCGGTGAGAAGGTGTTTGGTATAGACGTGCTGGGGACGCTCGAAGATATCGGCTACCGGCCCCTGTTCGACGATCTTGCCCTCGGTCATCACGCAGACCCGGTCGGCAAACTTGCGCACGATGCCCAGGTCGTGGGTGATGAAAAGCATCGCCATTCCGTGCCGGCTTTGCAGATCCTTCAAGAGTTCCAGGATCTGCGCCTGAACCGTCACGTCGAGGGCCGTGGTCGGCTCATCCGCAATCAACAGTTCCGGTTCGTTGGCCAGCGACATGGCGATCATAACGCGTTGGCGCTGACCGCCGGAAAGCTGATGCGGGTAGGAGTTGAGACGTTTTTCCGGCTCGCGGATACCCACCTGGTTGAGCAGTTCAAGCACGCGTTCACGTGCCTTGGTATCGCTCATGCCCCGGTGGATCTTCAGGATTTCCGAAACCTGCTTTTCCACCGAGTGCAGCGGGTTGAGCGAGGTCATCGGTTCCTGGAAGATCATCGAGATGCCGTTGCCGCGCACCTTGCGCAGTTCGGCTTCCTCCATCGCCAGAAGATCCTGACCGTTCATCAGGATACGGCCGGAGGGATGTGAGGCTGCAGGATAAGGCAGAAGGCGCAAGATCGACTGGGCCGTGACCGATTTTCCGGAGCCGCTTTCGCCAACCAGCGCGACCGTTTCCCCCTTCTTGATGTTGAAGGTGATCCGGTCGACGGCAAGGTTCTTCCTGCCGCCTTGCGAAAAGGCGACGGACAGGTCTTCAACGGAGACGAGCGTTTCTTGTGTCATCTTGGTGTCCTCACCCCAGGCTCTTGCGCGGATCGAACGCGTCGCGCACGGCTTCGCCGATGAAGATCAGCAGGCTCAACATCAGGGAAATGACGATGAAGCCGGTGATCCCGAGCCAGGGGGCCTGAAGGTTGTTCTTGCCCTGTGCCAGCAATTCGCCCAGCGATGCCGAGCCCGGAGGCAGACCGAAGCCAAGGAAATCCAGCGCCGTCAGGGTGGAAATCGAACCGTTGAGAATGAACGGCATGAAGGTGAGTGTCGCCACCATGGCATTGGGAAGCAGGTGCCGCCACATGATCACCAGATTGGAAACGCCCAGCGCCCGGGCCGCGGAAATATATTCCAGGTTCCGGCCGCGCAGGAATTCCGCCCGCACGACGCCGACCAGCGCCACCCAGGAGAATGCCAGCAGGATGGTGAACAGGGTCCAGAAACCGGGCACCAGGAACGACGACACGATCAGGATGAGATACAGCGTCGGTACCGCCGTCCAGATCTCGATGAAGCGCTGAAACAGAAGGTCGGTCCAACCGCCATAATAGCCCTGTACGGCCCCCGCCGCGATGCCGATGACGGATGAGGCCAGCGTCAGCGCCAGGCCGAACAGCACGGAAATCCGGAAGCCGTAGACAAGACGCGCAAGCACATCCCGGCCCTGATCGTCCGTACCCAGCCAGTTCCAGTTGCCGATGACGCAATTGGGATCTTCCGCGCCAAGCGGATAGCGCGAGCAGCGCTTTTCCTTGTCCATCGTCCAGGAGGGAGGCGCGGGTGCCGGGACCGGAATGTCATTGTTGACCGAGCGGTAGGAATAGCGCACCGGCGGCCAGAGCATCCAGCCGTTGGCGTTGATCTCTTCCTGGATGAACGGATCGCGATAGTCGGTGACCGCCAGGAAACCGCCGAACTTTTCTTCCGGGTAATCGACAAAGACCGGCGCCAGCAATTCGCCATTGTAGGAGACCAGGATCGGCCGGTCGTTGGTCAGGAATTCGGCCAGCATGGCCATGACGAACAGTACCAGAAAGATCCAGAGCGACCAGTATCCGCGTCTGTTGGCCTTGAAGTTCGCCAGCCGCCTCTGGTTGATCGGCGAAAGGCGGGCCTTGCGGGAGTGGCCGGAATGGACGACGTCGCTGCCACTGCTGCCCGCATCACTCCCGGTATCGGTATCGGTCGCCATCGATCAGACCTCCCTGCTTTCGAAGTCGATCCGGGGATCGATCCAGGTGTAGGTCAGGTCGGAAATGAGGTTCACAAGCAGTCCCATGAGCGAGAAGATGTAGAGCGTTGCAAAGACCACCGCGTAGTCGCGGTTGATCACCGATTCAAAGCTGAGCAGCCCAAGCCCGTCGAGCGAGAAGATCGTTTCGATGAGCAGCGAGCCGGCAAAGAAGGACGAGATGAAGGCCCCCGGGAACCCGGCCACCACGATCAGCATGGCATTGCGGAACACGTGGCCGTAAAGCACCTGGCTTTCGGTCAGTCCCTTTGCGCGTGCCGTGATGACATATTGCTTGCGGATTTCGTCCAGGAACGAGTTCTTGGTCAAAAGCGTGGTTGTGGCGAAGGCGGACAGGGCCATGGCCGTCAAGGGCAAGGCGAGGTGCCAGAAATAGTCGGCGATCCGGGCCGGCCAGGAGAGCTGCTCCCAATTGTCGGACACAAGCCCTCTCAACGGGAAGATATCCCAGAAGGAGCCGCCGGCAAAAAGCACAATCAGTAGAACCGCAAACAGAAAGCCGGGAATGGCATAGGCCACCACGATGACGCCGGAAGTCCAGACATCGAACCGGGACCCGTCGGAAACGGCCTTGCGGATGCCGAGCGGTATGGACACCGCATAGGAAATCAGCGTCATCCACAGGCCGAGAGAAATCGAAACAGGCAGCTTTTCGGCGATCAGATCGAGGATCTTGATGTCGCGAAAATAGCTTTCGCCGAAATCGAAGCGGGCATAGTCGCCCAGCATCTTCAGGAACCGTTCCAGCGGCGGCTTGTCGAAGCCGAACTGCGCTTCCAGTTCCTTGATGAACTCAGGGTCGAGCCCCTGGGCGCCGCGGTATTTCGAGCTGGATGAATCCGCGGTGGCTGAGCCGCTTCCTCCCGAGGCATCGTTGCCGCCGCTCAGCATGTCGCTGCCCCCCCCACTGATCCGCGACGTTGCCGAAACGTCGGTTCCCTGCAACTGGGCAATGACCCGCTCGACCGGACCACCTGGCGCAAACTGGATGATGACGAAGTTGATGGCCATGATCCCGACCAGCGTCGGTATCATCAGCAGCAAACGGCGAAGGATGTAGGCGCCCATGGAGTGTGTGCAGTCCCTTTTGTCTTGGCCTTCTGAAGCGAGCCGGAGGTTTCGCTGGAAATATTACCCGGCTTTGCCGAGCTTTTCCGCCTTTTCCTTGTCTGTCCACCACAGTTCTTCGACAGGGAAGAAGTAGCGCGGGGTTTCTTCGGGAAAGCCGTAGACATCCCACATGGCAACAGTGTGGACGTTCTTGAACCATTGCGGGATCCAGTAGTGCCCGGCCCGCAACACCCGGTCCAGAGCCCGCGCCGCAGTGATCATATCGTCCCGAGTTGTTGCCGCGATGGCCTTGTCGATCAGCGCGTCGACGACGGGGCTGGCAATGCCGGACGTGTTGTAGGTGCCAGGAACCGATGCGGCCTTCGAGCCCCACATTTCGCGAATGGTGTCTGACAGCGTCGGCGTCAGGCTCAGCCTGCGGCTGGCAATATCGAAGTCGTATTCGTTGAGACGGGCTTCATATTGCGCCGGATCGACAATGCGCAAACTGGCCTTGATGCCGAGCCGTTCCAGGTTCTTGATCATCGGATTGACGATACGCTCAAACGCGGCGGTGTTGTTCAGGAACTCGATCGTCAGCGGGTTGCCGTTAGGGCCGACGAGATCCGACCCCTTGCGGGTATAGCCGGCCTCGGCCAGCAGTTCGCTTGCCCGTTTCAGCAGCTTGCGGTCATACCCAGAGCCGTCGCTGACGGGCTGCGTCACGGCTTCGCCGAAGACGGCCTCCGGCACCTCACCGCGGAAGGACTCAAGCAACGCAAGCTCCGCAGACGAGGGCATTCCTTCCGCTTTCATGTCGGAGTTTTCGAAGAACGACTGGGTTCTCGTATAAAGCCCGTAAAACAGGTTCTGGTTCGACCATTCGAAGTCGAAGGCATAGCCCAGGGCCTCGCGCACACGCGGATCCTTGAACTTGTCGAGCCGGGTGTTGATGAACCAGCCCTGAGCGCCTGACGGACGGCCGTCGGGAAACTCGCGGCGCACGACCTTGCCGTCTTCAACGGCCGGAAAATTGTATTCCGTTGCCCAGTTCTTGGAGGTGAATTCCTCCCGGTAGAGTGTCTTGCCCTTCTTGAAGGCTTCGAAGGCCGTCTGGCGTTCGCGGTAGAACTCCACCCGGATAACCGCGAAATTACACTGCCCCACCCGGACCGGCAGATCCTTTGCCCAGTAGTTTTCGATCTTGTGGTATTCGACATAATGGCCGACGGCATGTTTGCCGACCTTGTAGGGACCGGACGACAAGGGCGGCGTCAGCGTCGACTGCTTGAAATCGTAGGCGGTGTAGTAGCGCTTGGAGAAGATCGGATAGTCTGCCGCTACAACGAGAGGCAGATTGCGCGACTGCGTGCCGTTGAACTGCAGCGCGACCTTATAGTCGTCCAGAACGACCGCGTCCTTCAGCGCTGACAGCGGCTGGCTGAGCAAGGGATGGCCATCGGCCTTCAGCAGCAGCAGCGAAAAGGCGACGTCCTCGGCGGTCAGTTTGGAGCCGTCGTGAAACCTGGCTTCCGGCCTGAGATTGAAGGTGAAGACGTTGCCGTCTTCCGACACTTCGACCGTTTCGGCCACAAGGCCATAGACCGCGTCCGGTTCGTCATGGGCTCGCACCATCAAGGTGTCGAAACACAGCTCCATGCGCGGTGGTGCGTCGCCCTTCAGGATGAAGGAATTGAAGGTGTTATACGTCAGGACGTTCTGATTGAAGGACCAGTAGGGCGCCTGAAACGAGAAGGTGCCGCCTTGCGGGGCCAGTCGGTTGACATACTCGAACTGGGTAAAGTCCGGCCCGTATTTCAGATCACCGAAGACGGACAGTCCGTGTACGGGCCCGTCCGGATGCGCGATTTCCGCCGAAAAGGCAGCAGAGACCGGCCAGGGGGCTGCAGACGCCAGCGCCGCGGCGCTGCTCATTTGCAGGAAACGCCGGCGGGTGGCCGTCAGGTTCGTGCTCATCTCGCGGCTCCCGTCTTGGCGGCCAACGCCTCGTCATACCACCAGATGGTCGGGAACCCGGTGCTGTATTCCGGCATCTTTTGCGGATGGCCGAAACGGTTCCAGCGCGCCGTGCGGGTTTCGTCGGAATAGAACTGCGGCACAACATAGTGGTTCCACAACAACACACGGTCGAGTGCGTGGGTGGCAGCCACCAGGGTTTCCCGGTCCTTCGCGAAGATGACCTTGTCGATCAGCTTGTCGATCGCCGGGTTCTTGATGCCGGCATAGTTGGCCGAACTTTCATTGTCGGCGGATGCAGAGCCCCAATACTCCCGCTGCTCGTTGCCGGGCGACAGCGACTGGCCGATGGCCAGCACCACGGTATCGAAATCGCGGCTGCGGACGCGGTTGACGAATTGCGAAGTGTCGACCAGGCGCAGGACGGGCTTGATGCCGATGTTTTCCAGGTTCTGGGCATAAGGCAGGAGAGTGCGTTCGCTGGCCTTGTCGCGATAGAGAAATTCGACGCTGAGCTGTTCGCCTGTCTTCGTGTCGACCATCTTGCGATCCTTCAGCTCGTACCCGGCCTTGCGCAGCAGCTTGACTGCCTCTCGCAGGTTGGCGCGTACGTTCTGCGGATTGCCGCCTACAGGGTTCTTGTATTCCTGCGTGAAGACCTCGGGCGGCACCATGTCCCGCACTTCTTCCAGAATCTCCAGTTCCTTTCCCTGCGGCAGACCGCTTGACGCCAGTTCCGTACCGGCGAAATAGGAATTGACCCGCTTGAGAAGATTGGCGGAAACGATCTCGTTGGTGGTCTCGAAATCATAGGCGTAGTTGAGCGCCTGGCGCACATCCGGGTTCTGGAACTTTTCCCGGCGCATGTTCAGGAAAAAGCCCTGCATGACACCAGAGGACTTGTCGGGAAAGATCTCTTTCACCACCCGGCCATCGTTGACGGCGGGGAAGTCATAGCGCTTGGCCCATTGGCTGGAACTGCGCTCGACGTGGAAATCGTACTGGTCGCCCTTGAAGGCTTCGAACTGAACGGAGTCATCCAGGAAGGAGATGTACCGGATTTCATCGAAATTGTTGGTTCCGACCCGGATCGGCAGATCCTTGCCCCAATAATCCGGCACACGTTCGTAGATCACCTGCCGGTTGGGAGAAAATTCCCTAATCCTGTAAGCGCCGGAGCCAAGCGGCGGCTCGAGTGTTGTCCGGGAAATGTCCCGGGTTTCGCCCTTTTCATTTGTCCCTTCCCACCAGTGTTTGGGAAGGACGGTCAACTGACCCATGATCTTGGGCAGCTCGCGGTTTCCGCTCACGTCGAAGGAGAAACGCACGGTGCCGTCTCCCACGACCTCTGCCGTCTCGACGTTTTGAAAGTAGTATTTGCGCTGCGGATCGAGCTCGATCGACTTTTCGAACGACCAGATGACATCTTCTGCGGTCACCGGCTCGCCGTCATGCCACTTCGCATCGGGATTGAGCCGGTATTCGACCCAGGAGTAATCATCGGGAAAACGGACCGCTTCGGCCAGAACACCGTATTGAGCACTGATGTCCTCTTCATCAAGAGAGGGCTCCATCAGGCTTTCGTAGATATTCAGGATGCCGGGGGCGATGTTGCCCTTCTGCGCCAGAATGTTGAAGGTGTCGAAACCGCCGCTGGCGGACAGCCGAACCGTGCCACCCTTGGGCGCATCCGGATTGACGTAATCGAAATGTTTGGCATCGGCACCGTATTTTGGTGTCCCGTTGAGGGCGGCCGCGTGGTGCCATTCCGGTTCAGCAGCTACGGCCGGTCCGGGACCGATCCCCGACATCACCACCACACTGGTCACGACAAGCGCTGCGGCAGCGCGTTTACCTGCATGCCAATTGAACACCATCGGCTTCTCCGTCCCTTCCGGTTCCCGAACCCAAATCGCTGGTTCAGAGAATCAGTGTAGGGACCTGACGGCCCTGCGTCACCTGCTCGCAGTCGAGATGACAGAAATTTAACCTGTCTGGGGGAGGCCTTCTTCGGGGATATCCTGTGAATTTCTCTGCGACTTGGCCTTTTGCGCGTACATTCTACCGTCGGCGACCCTTAGCAGGTCTTCCACCGTGGCGGCATCGCCGGGATAACTCGCCGTGCCAATACTGGCCTTCACATCGATGCTGGCACCCGAATAGTCGAAAGCCTGGGTGACACGTTCACTGAGCCTTTTGAGAAAGGTATCCTTTTCCTGGCGCCGCATGTTGCCTGGCGTCAGCACGATGAACTCGTCGCCGCCGACCCGGGCCACGGTATCGGTCTGGCGGGTCTGGTTCTGCAGCCGCTGTCCGACCTCGATCAGAAGCTGATCTCCAACGGCGTGGCCGTAGTTGTCGTTGACCGGCTTGAAGGCATCCAGGTCGACGTAGAAAATCTCGAAGCCCGAGCCACTGCGTTCGCACATGGCGGCAAGCTGGTGCATACGATCTTCCAGCAGGCGCCGGTTGGCCAGGCCTGTCAGCGGATCGTGCAACGCCATGGACCGCACCTTGTAGACCTCGCTGATCAGCAGAAACGCCATCGCGCCGAAAACCAGCGATATGAGACTGCCGACGAGCTGGGTGATCCAGACCTGGTTGCCGGTGCTCGACCAGCCGTGTTCCGGAATGCCGAGAAGCTCCCAGTCCAGACCGCCGGGCAGGTGAAGCGGCAGCGATACATGATCCTTTTCCAGCAAGGCCGGGCTGCCGAAAATCATGTTGTTGGAGGCAAGTGCGCTTCTGTTCACAAGACCGATGTAGAGACCGTTCATGACATCCGAGATGCCGGCCGTGGTCATCATGCCCTCTTCGTCCACCACCAGGGTGGCAATGCCCCAGTAGCTACGCTCCTTGAGCGGCTGACCGACAAAGCTTGCGGGGAAGATGGGAATGCGGATCAACAGCGCCCTGCCGCCCTGCACCAGCTCCAGCGGACCTGCAATCACGACCTCGCGTGTCATCATGGCCTGGCGGATCGCTGGCCACTGGGCAGTGTTCATCCGATAATTCAGACCGATCGCCGCCCGGTTGGGCTCCAGAGGAAAAACCGCGCGCAGAATGTTGTTGGGCGCCAGACCGATAGACCGGATGGACGGATTTTCCTCGATCAGCTCGGCCGCGATTTCACTGTAGTCCTCCATGTTGAAGGGCTGTTCCACGAACTGGGAGACATAGGCCCGAATTCCGAGCCCATAGGCCACTGTCCGGTTGATTTCACCTTCCAGGCGCGCGCGCGCTTCCGACAAGAATGCGACGGCCTGACGTTTGTGCTGGGAAACGAGTTCGTTGCGGACCAGTTGGCCGACATGGGCGGTCACGGCGATGCCGGCAAGAAAACAGACAGCAGCAACAATGGACGCGGCCCACGTTCCATTCGACTTGGAAAACAATCTCCTGGCCAAGTTGATGCCCATAGGCTCCTTGCCTGATCTCACCACCTTCAATCAAACGACGCTACGTAAGTTTTGTTAATTTTTGATATAAATCAAATAAAAAAGCCGGGTAATTAACCCGGCTTCTCCAACATTCAAATGACGATCGCGCTGGCGATGCGTTTTTACTCGGTCGGCAACGGTGCCGGCGATTCGGACTGCTCGCGAAGATAAGCAATAATGTCAGCCCGGTCTTCCGGCTTACGCAGACCTGCGAAGCCCATCGTGGTGCCGGAAATGAAGTTCTTCGGCGACTCCAGGAAGTGGTCCAGTTCTTCGTAGGTCCACTCGGGATTCGCTTCGCCGAATGCGGTCATTGCGGAAGAATAGCCGAAACCTTCGTGGGCACCGGGCTTGCGGCCAACCACATCCCAAAGTGCCGGGCCGACCTTGTTGGCCCCGCCCTGCGTGAAGTCATGGCAGGCGGCGCATTTCTTGGCCACTTTGGCCCCGTCTTCAGCAGACGCTTCGATCAGGCGCTCGGAGATCGGAACGACTTCCGGAACAGCGCCCACTTCAGAGGTGCTATCCTCTGCGGACGCCACGACGATCTCATAGCCCGGCTTACCCGGAATCGTCGGATGGAAGATGATGTCGGAGACAATGCCGACACCCATAGTCAGAATCAGAACCATAAGTACCGCACCAGCGGCCTTGTTCAGCGTGAAGGAATCCATTCTCTCCGGCTCCAAGCTCATACGCGTCCGGGCCCGCAGCGTCGCCGCGAACCCTATCAGCTTTTCGAAATTTGCCGGAACCTACAAATTTTTTGACCTTGCTGTCCATAGCTTTAAAAGGGCATCTGATACGACAAACGGACGCGGCACGTGTTTTTCGCATTTTTTTCCGCCCGTCCGGCTCCATGGAGACCCGATTGACCGCTGCTCTTGTGATTATCCCGGCCCGCCTCGCAGCCACCCGCCTGCCCCGCAAACCGCTTGCAGACATTTGCGGAAAACCCATGATCGTGCGTGTTCTGGAACAGGCCCACAATGCGGATATCGGTCCGGTCGCCGTTGCCTGTGACGACAAGGACATTTTCGAAGCGGTGCAGGATCACGGCGGCAAGGCAGTTATGACCCGGGCAGACCACGCCTCCGGTTCCGATCGCATTCACGAGGCTGCCGGGCTGATCGACCCGGACGGAAAGCACGATGTCATCCTGAATGTGCAGGGCGATGTGCCGCTGATCGCACCGGAAGCGATCCGGGCAGCCTTCGCGCCGCTTGCCATTGCCGACGTCGACCTTGGCACCATCATGACGGAATTTACCAACACCGCCTTCCGGGACGATCCGAATTTCGTCAAGGCAGTCACCACGCCCAATGGCCACGGCCATCATCGCGCGCTGTACTTTACCAGGGCCGTCGCCCCGCACGGTGACGGCCCGTACTACCACCATATCGGCATCTATGCCTACCGCAGGGCTGCCCTGGCGAAATTCGTCCAGTTGCCGCCTTCGCCGCTGGAACAGCGTGAAAAGCTGGAACAGTTGCGGGCCCTGGAAGCGGGCATGCGGATTGATGCCTCCGTCATCGACAGCGCGCCGATGGACGTGAACACGCCCGAAGATCTGGAACGAGCCCGGGCGGCCTATCAGACCAACTGACGAAAGACTGCCGGAAGGCAGAAAGACACATGACCGACAGAAAAAGTATAGTGTTCCAGGGAGAAACCGGGGCCAATTCTCACATGGCCTGCCGCAGCGTCTATCCCGACTATGAAGCCATCCCCTGCGCCACCTTCGAGGATTGTTTCTCCGCCATGGCCGACGGGTCGGCCGACCTTGCCATGATCCCGATTGAGAACTCCGTCGCGGGCCGCGTTGCGGATATTCACCACCTTTTGCCCAAATCGACGCTGCATATCATCGGCGAATATTTCATGCCGATCCGGTTCCAGCTCATGGGTGTCAAAGGTGCCAGGATTGAAGACCTGAAAAAGGTGCAAAGCCATGTGCATGCCCTTGGCCAGTGCCGGAACGTGATCCGTGAGCTCGGCCTGACGGCCGTCGTCGGTGGCGATACCGCCGGTTCCGCCCGGCAGATCGCCGAGCTGGGTGACCCGAGCGTTGGCGCTCTGGCGCCGGAAATGGCCGCTGAAATCTACGGTCTGGACATCCTGCGCCGGGATGTGGAGGATGAGGCGCACAACACGACCCGCTTTGTCATTCTCTCGCGCGACAAGATGGAGGCCGCGCACAACGGCCAGCCGGTCATCACGACCTTCATCTTCCGAGTCCGCAACGTTGCGGCCGCGCTCTACAAGGCGCTGGGGGGATTTGCCACCAACGGGGTCAACATGACAAAGCTGGAATCCTATCAGCTTGAAGGACAGTTTTTCGCGTCGATGTTCTATGCGGACATCGAAGGCCATCCGGAAGATCCGAAGGTGGCCCTTGCGCTCGAGGAGCTGGCCTTCTTCTGTGCCGAGCTGAAGATGCTCGGCGTCTACCGGGCAAGCCCGTTCAGGGACAAGATCAGGGAACCGGAAGCCAACCGTGCCCTGCGTCCCAACCCCTATTCCTAAGGCCGGCAGCCCGACACAACCAGAGGAACTCATGACCGAAACAAGATTTGATGCCCTGTGCATCGGCAATGCCATTTGCGACGTCTTCGCCCATATCGAAGAGGATTTCCTGCTTCAGGAAAAGCTCGTCAAAGGCTCCATGCGCCTGATCGATACCGACGAAGCGGTGCGCCTGTTCGACAAGATGGGGCAGACTGTCCGCGTCTCGGGCGGCAGCGCCGGCAACACGGCCGCGGGCATTGCCTCGCTCGGCGGGCGCCCTGCCTATTTCGGCAAGGTGTCCGAGGATGAGCTGGGCGACAGCTATTATCACGACATGAACGGCACCGGCGTCTATTTCAACACGTCGCGCCTGCAGGAAGGCAAGCCGACCGCCCGTTCGATGATCCTGATCACGCCGGACGGCGAGCGCACGATGAACACTTACCTCGGCGCGTGCACCGAGTTCGGCACAGCCGACGTCGATGAGGAAGTCGTCGCCTCCGCTGCCGTGACCTACATGGAAGGTTATCTGTGGGATCCGGCAGACGCCAAGAAGGCGTTCCTGAAGGCTGCCGAAATCGCGCATGCCAACGGCCGCCAGGTGGCGATCACCCTGTCCGACTCCTTCTGTGTCGACCGCTACCGCAGCGAATTCCAGGCTCTCCTGACCGACGGCGTCGTCGACCTGATGTTCGCCAACGAACATGAGCTGAAGGCCCTTTACGAAACGTCGGATCTGGACAGCGCCGTCAATGCGGCACGGGAGTCCGGCGCGCTGACAGCCCTGACGCTCGGCAAGGAAGGCGCGATGGCCATCAGCCGTGAGGAGACCGTCAAGGTTCCCGCGCAGGTCGTTGACAATGTGGTCGACCTGACCGGTGCCGGCGATCTGTTTGCCTCAGGTTTCCTGTTCGGTCTCGCCCGCGATTACAAGCTCGCGGAAGCCACCGAACTCGGCTGCCTGTGCGCTGCAAGCGTGATCAGCCACGTTGGAGCCCGGCCGGAACGGGCCTTGAAAAACCTGGCCGCCCAGAGTGGCTTCGTGATCTGATCTTCAGGGGCGGCCTTCGGGCTGCCCTTTTTCACGCATCAGCGTCTTCAGGCCAAAGCGCGGCCTTTCAAAAACAATGTCCCGCTGCCTCAGGGAAGCAGCGGGACATTCTTTTTCATGATCCGAAAATGATCAGGAAGCCGTTATTGGCAACGCTTCCAGGGCCTTACCGATCGTCGGATCCCATTTCCGGCCGACCTCAGTCGGCAAGATCCTGGACGCTGACCACGCCGCCGTTTTCATCCAGGCGATAGATGATCGGCGTGCCGGTGCCCAGTTCCCGCTTCAGGATTTCTTCCGGCGAAAGGTCTTCCAGATCCATGATCAGCGACCGCAGCGAGTTGCCGTGTGCCGCGACGATCGTCCTGTCACCGGCCAGAACGCGCGGCAGGATTTCCGACTTGTAGTAAGGCAGAACACGCTCGGAGGTCATCTTCAGGCTTTCGCCGCCGGGAGGCGGAACATCGTAGGAGCGGCGCCAGATATGGACCTGCTCTTCGCCGAACTTCTCGCGTGCCTCGTCCTTGTTCATGCCGGTGATGTCGCCATAGTCACGCTCGTTGAGAGCCTGATCCTTGAAGGTTTCTAGGCCGGTCTGGCCAAGTTCTTCCAGGATGATGTCGAGCGTCTTCTGCGCCCGCGACAGATCCGAGGTGAAGGCAACGTCGAAGGACAGCTTCAGGTCCCTGAGTTGCTCGCCGGCCTTGTGAGCCTCCGCCACGCCCTGCTCGGTCAGGTCCGGGTTTTTCCAGCCGGTGAACAGGTTCTTCAAATTCCATTCGCTCTGTCCGTGACGGACAAGCACAAGAAGGCGGTCCATGCCATTCTCCTCAAGCTAAATGCGTATTTTCAAGAATCCAGGCCGAGGACATCGGCCATCGAATAAAACCCGGGCTTCTGGTCAAATCCCCACAGCGCCGCCTTCACGGCACCGCGAGCAAAGAGCTGCCGGTCTTCCGCCCGGTGGGTGAGCTCGATGCGCTCCCCTTCACCGGCAAAAATCACTGAATGTTCGCCGATGACGGACCCGCCCCGCAGGGTCGCAAAGCCGATGTCGCCTGTCCTGCGCGGATCCATGATGCCGTCGCGCGAGCGAACCGAATGGGCGGTCAGATCGATCCCCCGTCCGTCTGCTGCCGCTTCGCCAAGCAACAGCGCGGTACCCGAAGGTGCATCGACCTTGTGCTTGTGATGCATTTCCAGAACCTCGATGTCGAAATCCGTATCGAGCGCGGCGGCGGCCTTGCGCACCAGGCTCGCCAACAGATTGACCCCAAGGCTCATGTTGCCGGATTTGACGATGCGGGCGTGGCGTGCGGCCGCCTGCAGAGGTTCGTCCTGCCCCTCGGCCCATCCGGTGGTCCCGATGACATGGACGATGCGGGCCTGCGCGGCCAGTTCCGCGAACCAGAGACTTGCCGCCGGAGTCGTAAAATCAAGAACGCCGTCAGACGCGGCAAAGGCCGTCAGCGGATCGTCGGTGACGGGGACGCCCAAAGGTCCGGTTCCCGCCAGTTCCCCCACATCCTTGCCCAGAAATTCGGAGCCTTCACGCTCGATCGCCGCGACGACTGTGGCACCAGGAGTGTCCGTGACCGCACGCGTCAACGCCCGGCCCATCCGGCCACCGGCCCCAACGACTACCAAGCGCATTTGCCCCATCAAGTGGCTCCGTCTTCCGCAATAGGCCAACAGCCCTTTTCATGTCCCGATGGGGATATACCAGTTTCACCGGGGGAGGCAAACGCCCGATCGCGAACGGCAGCCAAGGCACCCACCGGAACCGTTGATTGTCAAATATCACCATAACAAACCATCTGATTTATCAAGTTTTGCGTATCAAATTGACAATAAGATTCAAATATCTTCACGTTTTCAATTCACAATCGGTAAACCTGAAGCAGTTACATTGAAATTTGTAAGTGTTTTTTCTTAACTTTTCGGAGTGGAGACATGATGTCATGATGCTGTTGTTATGGGCTCATCGGTTCGTCACAACCTGTCAGCTTCCAAAGCGGTTCATGGCAACCGTCATCGGGCAGCCTGTTCTTGCGGGATCAGCGGCAGGCTGCACTCCCCACCCGGCAGAACTTCTCCCCGTTTTGCCTCCCGTAACCTGCCATTTGCCTGTCAGATGATTCACGCCGGTCCAGGAGCGCTTTGTTGAAGGCCCGTTTTTCCATTCCTTTCAGCCGGCTTGTCATGGCCCTGTTTGCGTTCGGCCTTGTGGGAACGGCGGTTGCGCTCTTCTGGATTACGTATCTCGGCAGCCTGTCGATTGCCGAACATGAAATTGCCCGCAGCGCAAAATCCAAGGCGACACTCGCCAGGCTGGTCTTCACGCAGCATCTGGACAAGCTTGAAACCCAGATCCGGGCGGTGGCTGCCAACCCGGACATTCGCCAAGCCCTTCTGGATGATGACAGGGAGACCGCGAAGGTCATCGTTGAGCATGCTTCCGAAGGCCTGACAAGCGCGGTCCTGGACATTCTACTGATCGACCGGCCGACTGAGGACGGCTGGGTCAACGGCAGCCTTGGTCTCGTTGACCTGAGCCACCAGTTGCCGGTGAAAGTACGCAACGCCATGCCACCCGATATCTGGGTGACCTACGCTGATCATGAGTCGGACCCGGTTCAGATCACGGCGGCCCTCTCGGTTCTCGTTCTGGATTCCGATACCGGTCAGGCGCTCGGCAGGATCTACGGCGGCACCACCATTACCGATTCCTTCTCCCTTCCCGGGGTTCTGGCCAAGTCGCTACGGGTGGAGGATCTTGCCTTCTATCATCATCACGATGTGATTGCGGGCCTGGGAGACCTGACCACGGAGGTTCTGCCAGAGCGGCTCTATGCAACTCCGGACGAGATCAACTACGCCCTCAACGGCGCGAATCTTTTCGTTTTTGCCCCCCTGATGCAGGGGCTGGACGACCACATGCTCGCTGCGGTGATCAAGCAACCCGTGGACACGCTGCAAAAGATCGAGGAAACCTATATCCGGTTGTTCACGCCTTTCCTGTTCTATACGGCCATTCTGGCAGTCGGCGCAGCGTTCCTGGTCAATCGCATAACCTCCGCCGGCCTTGGCAGGCTGCTGACCTACGCGATGAGCCTGCGGCAGGACAAGGTGGTGTCGCCGCCTCCCCCCGGACTGATCTTCGAGTTCAACAAACTGGCGACCATGTTTCAGGCGGCATTCGAATCCGTGCGCAACCGCGATGCGCAGTTCAAGGACATGATCGATGGCTCCATGCACGGTGTGCTGGTCCATGCCAATCATCGTATCCTTTATGTGAACGACGCCCTGCTGAAAATGTGCGGCTACGAACCCGGCGATCCGAAGCAACTGGTCGATTCGCCCACACTGGTGCTCTATGCGCCGGAAGAACACAGCCGCCTGCGCAGCTATTACAACATGCGCGAAAACGGCAGCGGCGCCCCGCGCGCCTATGAGGTCAAGGGCATTCGCAAGGATGGCGAGACCCTGTGGCTGGAACAACATGTCCGGCTGACGGAATGGCGCGGGGAACGCGCCTATTACGCCACCATCACCGATATCAGCGAGCGCAAACGCCAGGAGGAACTGGCGACCAAGAATGCCAATTTCGACATTCTGACCGGCCTGCCCAACCGTCGCCTGTTCATGGACAGACTGCGTCAGGCACTCCAGCGCGGCAAGCATATGGGCGAACTGACGGCGCTGATGATCCTCGATCTCGACCGGTTCAAGACCGTGAACGAAACCTACGGCCCCAAGGCGGGGGACAAGGTGATCGAAGCTGTCGCCGCGCGCCTGACGAAAACCCTGGGCCCGGACCAGACCGTCGCCCGGATAGGCGGCGACGAATTCGCCATCATTCTGTCGAACCCGGAAGACCGCTGGCAGATCGAGCAGACCGCCCGCGATATTCTCACGACCGTTGGAGACCCCATCGATCTGGAGGATGGCAGTCAGGCTGTGCTTGCAGGCAGCCTCGGCATCGCCGTCTGCCCGCATGACGGCACAAACGACGAAGCTCTGCTGATGGAAGCCGACACCAGCATGTTGCAGGCCAAGGTCGACAGTGGTGCCAGCTACCGTTTCTTTGCGACCCGCATGAACGAACAGACCGCCCGCGCGAGCCAGGTCGAGATCGCTCTGCGCCAAGCCATCGAAAAAGGCGATTTGCATCTGAATTTCCAGCCGATCGTGGACTATGAAAGGAACCGCGTGGTGAGCTGCGAAACCCTGGTGCGCTGGACCGATCCCAAGCTGGGTGTCGTGCCGCCGGCGGAGTTCATCAAGGTTGCCGAAGATTGCGGGCTCATCGTGCCGCTTGGCGAACAGGTGCTGCGGGAAGCTTGCGCGTTTTTCCAGTCATGTAACCGCAACGGCCTGCAGCTCGACGGCATCAGCGTCAACATTTCCCCGCGTCAGTGCCGGGATGCGGACTTCCTGCCAAGACTGGAGGACATTCTGGGCGAAACCGGAATGGACCCGTCCCGCCTGCAACTCGAAATCACCGAAAGCGTGATGTTCGATGACCAGCGCATCAATCCGGTCGAGATCCTGCAAGCCATCAGCAAGCTCGGCATCAAGATCTCTCTCGACGATTTCGGCACCGGCTATTCGTCGCTCAGCCACCTGAAACGCCTCCCGATCGACACTTTGAAGATCGACCGGAGCTTCATCATGGGCCTGGAACGGGACCAGGACGGCCAGGCCCTGGTAAGGGCCATCATTTCCATGGCCGCGTCGCTGCATATCGACGTCGTGTGCGAAGGCGCGGAAACACATGAGCAGTGCGAGCTGATCCATTCCTTCGGCTGCTCGCTGATCCAGGGCTACAGCTTTTCCCGGCCGCTCTCCGGCATCGACTTCCAGCGGTATCTCGCCAACATGAATGGCATGAATTCGGTTGCGGCCCAGGCAGGCTGACACGCCCTTCACTTCCCTGGACAAACAAAAACGGGAGCCTTTCGGCCCCCGTTTCATTTTCCACCTCAGTCGGAAGGAAGCTTATTCAGCTTCTTCCTTCTTTTCGATTTCCTTGCCGGTTTCCTGATCGACAACCTTCATGGACAGGCGGACCTTGCCGCGCTCGTCGAAGCCCATGAGCTTGACCCAGACCTTGTCGCCTTCCTTGATCACATCGGTGACCTTGGCAACTTTCTTGGGAGCAAGCTGGGAGATGTGGACCAGGCCATCCTTGGCACCGAAGAAGTTCACGAATGCGCCGAAATCAACGCATTTGACGACGGTGCCTTCGTAGATCATGCCCACTTCCGGCTCAGCGGCGATGGAGTTGATCCAGTTGACAGCGGCCTTGATCGCCTTGCCATCGGCAGAGGCGATCTTGACGGTGCCGTCGTCTTCGATGTTGACCTTCGCGCCGGTCTTTTCCACGATTTCGCGGATGACCTTGCCGCCCGAACCGATGACTTCACGGATCTTGTCGACCGGGATCTTCATCACTTCGATGCGCGGCGCATGTTCGCCGAGCTCTGCACGAGCTTCGGTGATGGCCTTGGACATTTCGCCGAGAATGTGGATACGGCCGTCCTTGGCCTGGCCCAGAGCGACCTTCATGATCTCTTCGGTAATACCGTCGATCTTGATGTCCATCTGCAGCGAGGTGATACCGTCCTGGGTACCTGCAACCTTGAAGTCCATGTCGCCGAGGTGATCTTCATCACCCAGGATGTCGGACAGAACCGCAAAACGGTCGCCGTCCTTGATCAGGCCCATGGCGATACCGGCAACCGGTGCCTTCAGCGGAACGCCGGCATCCATCAGCGACAGCGAGGTGCCGCAAACGGTTGCCATGGAAGACGAGCCGTTGGATTCGGTGATCTCGGAAACAACGCGGACGGTGTACGGGAACTCGTGATGCGGAGGCATCATCGGGTTGATCGCGCGCCATGCCAGCTTGCCGTGACCGATTTCGCGGCGTCCCGGGGAGCCCATGCGGCCGGTTTCGCCGACAGAGTAAGGCGGGAAGTTGTAGTGCAGCATGAAGTGCGACTTCACAGTGCCTTCAAGCAGGTCGATGTACTGCTCGTCTTCACCGGTACCAAGGGTGGCAACGACCAGGCCCTGGGTTTCGCCGCGGGTGAACAGGGCAGAACCGTGTGCACGCGGCAGAATGCCGACTTCGGAAGAGATCGCACGGACGGTCGACAGGTCACGGCCGTCGATACGGGTGCCGGTGTCGAGGATCGCGCCACGGACGATTTCCGCTTCCAGCTTCTTGAACTGCTCGCCCAGAATGGTGCTTTCGACGGCTTCGCCTTCAGCAGCGTTGGTGATCAGCGCCTCGACAACCTTCGCCTTGGCAGCGTCGATTGCGTTCTTGCGGTCGGTCTTGGACGTAATCTTGTAAGCGGCAACCAGGTCGCTTTCAGCCATAGCCTTGACCTTGCCGAACAGCTCGGAATGATCCGGCAGGACCAGCTCGCGCGGTTCCTTGGCAGCGGTTTCAGCCAGTTTGATGATCGCGTCGATCACCGGCTGGAAGCCCTTGTGGCCGAACATCACTGCGCCGAGCATGATGTCTTCGTCCAGTTCCTTGGCTTCGGATTCAACCATCAGAACGGCGTCGTTGGTACCGGCAACAACCAGATCCAGAGTGGATTCCGGCATGTCGTCGACCAGCGGGTTGAGAACGTATTCGCCGTTGATGTAGCCAACGCGCGCGCCGCCGATCGGGCCCATGAACGGAACACCCGACAGGGTCAGGGCAGCGGAAGACGCCACCATCGCCAGGATGTCCGGAGCGTTTTCCAGATCGTGCGACAGAACGGTGATGACCACCTGGGTGTCGTTCTTGTAGCCGTCTGCGAACAGCGGACGGATCGGACGGTCGATCAGACGGGACGTCAGCGTCTCGTGCTCTGACGGACGGCCTTCGCGCTTGAAGTAGCCACCCGGGATCTTACCAGCGGCAAAGGCCTTTTCCTGGTAGTTCACGGTGAGCGGGAAGAAATCCTGGCCCGGCTTCGGAGACTTGGCGGACACGACTGTCGCCAGAACCTTCGTTTCGCCATAGGACGCCATCACGGCGCCATCGGCCTGACGGGCAACCTTGCCCGTTTCGAGGACGAGCGGGCGTCCGCCCCACTCGACTTCTACACGATGAATATCAAACATCATCTGTCCTTACAGCTTTGCCTGCCTTTGGCTGCTTTCGGAACAGCACGGTCATGGCAGACACATTCCCGGTCGGCCCCGTATGGGCCGGTTACCGGCGGACAGGTCACGGGCAAGACGACGAGCTGCTTTCGCTCAAGACGGAAAGAAGCCGGCAATCCTGCCCCATGACATGTCACGAGGTCTCTATAGAGCGTTCCATTAGATTTTGAAACACTCAAAGCTCTTTCAGGAAACAAAGATCCGAAGCGGATCAGTGTATTGCCCGAAAGAGCCGCGTCCGGCAAAAGCCGTCACGCAATACAAAAACGCGGCGGGTTCTCACCCACCGCGCTTTCAGGTTCTGAGATCTTAGCGGCGAATGCCAAGACGCGAGATCAGCGACTTGTAGCGTTCTTCGCTCTTGCCGCGCGTGTAGTCCAGAAGGGACCGGCGCTGCGCAACCATTTTCAGAAGACCGCGGCGGGAGTGGTTATCCTTGCCGTGACCCTTGAAGTGTTCGGTCAGGTTGTTGATCCGCTCGGTGAGGATCGCGACCTGTACTTCCGGGGAACCGGTGTCGCCTTCTTTGATGGCGTATTCCTTGATGAGCTCAGCTTTGCGCTCTGCAGTAATCGACATCGCTCTTTCCTTTCAAAGAGTGGGGTCCGTTGACCGGACACGTTGAAATGCCGGAGACCGGCCTGATCCGGACGTTTCCAGAGCCGAGATGTCGTTCAGCAAAGGATCCTTCCGGACGAATTGAGCATCAGTGCCCAATGGCGGCGGAATATGGCGGAAAACCTCGCGAGAATCCAGAGGTTTCTCAGGTTTTTTCGCCACACCCGAATTTACAGGTGAAACACCCTGGTCGGCTGGAACCGGCCCTTGTCAATTGAGCCGATGGCGACCGGCACGCTGGCGTGGCTGGCAAAGGCGACTTCCGTGTTGAGCGGGGCATCGCGGCCACGCAGCAACACGGCCATGCCCTTGCGGATCTTGGCGGCGTCGTCAAGCGACACCGGAACCTCGATCAGATTGTCCATCGCCTCGCGAACCGGCAGGACAAACTCCTCGACCAGCGCCTCGACGCCGGCACCTTCCTCAAGTGCCTCGGATGCTTCCAGGATTTCGTCCAGCCCGATCAGGTCGTCTTCGCCGAACGGCCCGACCAGCAACCGGCGCAGTTCGGTAACGTGACCACAGGTGCCGAGACGGCGGCCGAGGTCGCGGGCGATTGCCCGCACGTAGGTCCCCTTGCCGCATTCAGCCTCGAAAACGGCCCGGTTCTCGTCCGGACATTCGACCAGATCCAGCCGGTGTACGTCGATGGGCCGGGCTTCCAGTTCGACCTCTTCGCCGTCGCGCGCCAGATCATATGCCCGTTCACCCGCTACCTTGATGGCGGAAAATTTCGGCGGAACCTGCATGATCGTGCCGACAAACTCACCAAGGACAGCCGAGATTTCTTCCGCATTGGGCCGCACGTCGGACGTGGCAACCGCCTCGCCCTCGGTGTCGTCCGTGTTGGTTTCCACGCCCCAGGTCACCTCGAAACGGTAGACCTTGCGGCCATCCATGACGAAGGGCACGGTTTTCGTGGCTTCGCCGAAGGCGACCGGCAGGAGGCCTGATGCACGCGGATCCAGTGTTCCGGCATGGCCGACCTTTTCCGGCGAGAAGATCCGCTTGATCTTGCCGAGTGCCTCGTTGGAAGTGATGCCATAGGGCTTGTCCAGCACGAGCCAGCCGTTGATGGTGTTCTTTTTTCTTTTGAATTGTTTTTGGCGTGCCATGAGTGCGTTTCAATACGATTGCAATTGTTTTACGGCGACAAAAGAAACACTGACTGTCGGCCCACCATCCATGCGCAACAGCGAGACCCTGAAGACATCAGCTTTCGTCAGCGATCATTGTTGAGTTTTTCAAGTCTGTTGTGGTCACAGTAAGTCACCTGGTTTCCAACTTTATGCGCCTTCGACAAGTCGCATGACCCACTTATCTTTGAAGGGACACTTCCTGTTCCACTATCAGAGAAGCCTATCAACTCGGTGCTCCCAGCCCTGATAACGAGATAGTACCCAAGTAGTTCGTCGCCATACACATGAACCGTTTTGATCCCGGAAAGCGGCCCCACTTTGAATTTGCCATCTGCATCCGTTCTGGTGACTGCATGCCTTGACCCTGGCGGGTTATCTTTTGATGCGTCTGATGGAGCCAATGCTGCCACCAACTCAATCTCTGCATTTGCAACCGGCATACCATCGTTTAACAGCACGCCCGAAACCTCAGGCGCGAGGACACGTGGAACGGGAAAAACGACACATGCAGAGGTCGTTGCACCAAGTGCGATTGCTGCGATAGTTCTGAAGAACGCCATCTGCTTTCACATCAAGTGACTTGCAGAAACGGCACACGTTCAAGTCGCCGGGCCAGACAAGTTTGGTTTTCCATTTCCCGGCGAGGCTACAATTACCGAGGGCTAAGAACTCGAATTCACGCAATTTCAAATTGAACCGTGAATTGTGGTTTCAGCGCGGCAATCAGTCCTGTCCAGCGCCGCTATCCCCTTCGTCCTCGTCCAGATCGCGGGAAACTTCCGGGGAATGCAGCAGCGTGCCGATGCGGTCGTCGTCGTCGAACCGTGTGTCGAGAACGAAGCGCAGGTCCGGCATGTATTTCATGGTCAGCCGGCGGGACACCTGGCCGCGCAGATATTTCGCGCTGCGGTTCAGGGCCTTTTCGACGTTCTCGGCGTTGACACCCCCAAGCGGCATCACCAGGCAGGTGGCCAGGCGCAGATCCGGTGTCATGCGCACTTCGGGGATCGTGACGATCACCCCGTCGAGATCGGGGTCGGAGAACCGTCCCCGGGTCAGAATATCGGACAGCTCCTTGCGGACCGTCTCGCCAACGCGCAACTGGCGCTGGGAAGGGCCGCGGCTGTCCTGTCCGTGTTGTCTTGCCATTGTTGTTGTTCCTGCATCTCTGGCAGCGCATTCCGTCCCGACGTATTCGGGCGCCGTTGGCGGACCGGTCCCAGAGATCCGCGCCATTGCCGGGCCTGAAGCGCGAACGGTGGCGAGACCATCTGGATGGTGCGAATACCACGACCGAGCCATGGCATGACGGAGTTACCTGCGACCAGATACGACGTCAGCGGCTTAATTGAATAAGCCGCTGACATCAGTTTCAAGTAGATTTCTGACTTCGATCAGAGTGTCCGTGCGATCTGTTCGACGCGGAAGCACTCGATGACGTCGCCCGGACGCATGTCCTGGTACTTGACGAAGTTCATGCCGCATTCCTGACCGGACTCGACAGACTTGACCTCGTCCTTGAAGCGCTTGAGCGTACCCAGTTCGCCTTCGTGGATGACCACGTCGTCGCGAATGAGGCGAACGTTGGCGCCACGTTCCACGACACCTTCGGTAACCAGACAGCCTGCAACCTTGCCGACCTTGGAGATGTGGAAGATTTCCTTGATCTCCGCATTGCCCAGGAAGGTTTCGCGGCGCTCCGGCGACAGCATGCCCGACAGGGCAGCCTTGATGTCGTCGACCAGGTCGTAGATCACGTTGTAGTAGCGGATCTCGATGCCTTCGCGGCTTGCCGCTTCACGGGCTTGCTTGTTGGCACGCACGTTGAAGCCGATGATCGGTGCCTTGGAAGCGAGCGCCAGCGTGACGTCGCTTTCGGTAATGCCACCGACACCGGAGAGCAGGATGCGTGCGCCAACTTCCTCGTTGCCGAGTTCGTTGAGCGCATGGGCAATCGCTTCCGCGGAGCCCTGCACGTCGGCCTTGAGCACCAGCGGGAACTCTTTCTTGCCGGTTTCCTGCAGGCGGTTCATCATCTGCTCGAGCGAACCACGTGTACCGGAGGCGACCACCGAGGCCTTCTCGCGGATCTGGCGCTGACGGTAGTCGGTAATTTCACGGGCGCGGGCTTCGTTGTCGACAACCGCAACCATGTCACCGGCTTCCGGCGTGCCCTGAAAGCCCAGAACCTCGACCGGCTTGGCCGGACCGGCTTCCTTCACCTGATTGCCATTCTCGTCAAGCATGGCGCGGACGCGGCCCCACTCGGCACCGGCAACAAGAATGTCGCCCGGCTTGAGGGTCCCCTTCTGCACCAGAACGGTGGCAACCGGACCGCGGCCCTTGTCGAGCTGCGCTTCGATGACGATACCTTCCGCCTTGCGGTCCGGATTGGCCTGGAGTTCCAGAACCTCGGACTGCAGCAGGATCATTTCCAGAAGCTTGTCGAGGCCCAGGCCGCTCTTGGCCGAGACTTCCACGTCGATCACGTCGCCGCCCATGGATTCCACAACGAGGTTCTCGCTGAGGAGTTCGGTACGGACGCGGTTCGGATCGGCTTCCGGCTTGTCCATCTTGTTGATGGCCACGATGATCGGAACGTCGGCCGCCTTTGCGTGCGCAACGGCTTCCTTGGTCTGCGGCATGACGCCATCGTCGGCAGCAACGACCAGGATCACGATATCGGTCGACTTCGCACCGCGAGCACGCATCTGCGAGAACGCAGCGTGGCCCGGGGTATCGATGAAGGTGATCTTGTTGCCATCCTGATCGACCTGATACGCGCCGATGTGCTGGGTGATGCCGCCGGCTTCGCCGGTGACAACCTTCGACTTGCGGATTGCATCGAGCAACGAGGTCTTGCCGTGGTCGACGTGGCCCATGATGGTCACGACCGGAGGCCGCGGCAGCAGGGTGTCCGGTTCGTCTTCCGTAGTGAACAGACCTTCTTCAACGTCTGCTTCAGACACGCGCTTGACCGTGTGGCCCATTTCCTGGGCGATCAGTTCGGCGGTATCGGCATCGATCACGTCGTTGATCTTGAGCATCTGGCCCTGCTTCATGAGAAGCTTGATCACGTCCACGGCGCGCTCTGCCATACGGTTGGCGAGTTCCTGGATGGTGATGGCTTCCGGCAGAACGACTTCGCGCATGATCTTTTCACGCACGACCTGCTGCTGACCGCGTTTCGCCTTTTCCTGGCGGCGGCGCATGGAGGCCAGAGACCGCGCACGCTGGCCGTCATCGCCACCGGTGGCGGCGGAGATGGTCAGCTTGGAGCGGCGGCGGTCGTCGCCAGTGCGCGGACGCGCGGCGGGAGTCGGAGCCTGTTTCGGGCGCTTGACCGCACGAACGTTCTTGTTGTTGCGATCTTCTTCTTCGGATTCTTCGCGCCCGGGCTTCGCACGTGCGGCCGGAGCCTCCGGCGCCTTGCGCTTGCCCATGTCGTCAAGGCTCGGCGGCTTGCCACCGTCGGCATGAGCGGGCTTGCGAACCACGGTGCGACCGGCCGTTTCCTTGCGCACAGGCGCTGCAGCTTCCGGCGCCGCTTCGGCAGCCGGTTCGCTCGTCGGTTCAGCCTTGGCCTGTTCCGTCGCCTGGAGAGCTTCTTCGGCTTCGCGCTTGGCGCGCTCTTCCGCTTCCACCTTCGCGCGGGCTTCTTCTTCAGCCTGACGCTGCGCGGCTTCGATCGCCCGGCGCTTGTCTTCTTCTTCGCGGCGCTTGCGGTCTTCCTCGTCACGCACCTTCGCCATCTGAAGGGCTGCCGCACGGGCTGCCGCTTCTTCCTTGGTCAGGGTGCGCAGAACGTTGCCGTTGCCTTTCTGGCGCTGGCCGGAAGCCGACCGGCGGGCCTGCTTGGTGGCCTGCGGATCCGGCTGCGGCGGCGTACGCGGCGCTTCAGCCGGACGCTCGAGGCGCTGCGTGGTCGGCGCTGGGGCGTCTGCTTTTGCTTCTTGCCCGGGAAGCACAACACGGCGCTTCTTCTTTTCCACGACGACGGCTTTTGACCGGCCATGCGAGAAGGACTGCCGAACAGTTCCCTGATCGCCACCGCCGCGCTTTAGGCCAAGCGTTTTGCCACGCTCAACGCTGATTGTCTTGTCGCCTGGATTTTTCGTATCGCTCATATTGCCTTCAGTCCTGCGCAACCGCCTTTTCAAGCGTTGCCATTATCGCTGCTTGCCCCGGAGGAGTTGCGAAAACGCTCCAGATCGCGCACTCGCGACAGGAAGTTTTCGCTCGCCTGCCCCGCAAGCAGTGCAGCATGTATCACATTTGACCGGCCCAATGCCAAATCCAATTGGTCCGAATCGAACAAACGGACGATTTGGCATCCGTTTGCGTGTTCCTGAGTGCCGGCAGCCACCGCCGCCAGCTTCCGTACCCCGTCTTCTGCAGCGTCCGAGGCATGGACCAGCCCGGCGACATCATCCTGCCGCAGGGCTGCTTCAACTTTCGCATAGCCCGTTACCAGCTCGCCGGCCTTGCGCGTCATGGAGAGCGCTTGCAGCGCCGATCGTTCCATGAGCGCATCGACCCGATCCGCCAGTCCCGGCTCGACAGAGGCTTCCCCTTTAAAACCCCGGCCGAAGACCTTTTTCCGGTCCTTTTCGGCAACAGCCACGATGTCTTTCGTGGCGGTCACCCAAACACCGCGTCCTGGAAGAACCCGCTTCAGATCCGGAACAACCTCGCCTTGCGGGTCGAGAACGAACCGGATCAGCGCACTGACGGGCTGAACCTCCCGGGTCACGGCACACTGCCGTTCGGTTGGCTCACTCTTCCTGGGCACGCTGCCACTCCTTTTGATCAACCTGCTTTCCGGTGGAAACACCCCCGGCGCAGAAAAGCTGATCGAACTTGCGAATTCGAAACTCCCGGACGGCCCACGGCCGGACCGGAAACTTCACACAGGAGGCTTTTGCCTCTCTCGTTACCCGTTCAGGATCGCGCCGCTTTGTGGCTCTTCTCCAACGGTCTCGGCCATTTCAGCCTCTTCCTCTTCTCCGGCTTCGTCTTCCTCAGCCTGAGCTGCGAGTTCTTCCTCGGTGATCCAGCCTGCGGCCAGACGAGCCGCCATCACGACGTTTTCCGCTTCCGCGCGGGACATGTCGAATTCCGAAAGGGCACCTTCGAAGCGCTTGGTCTCACCGTCCTTGCGTTCGGTCCAGCCGACGAGATCGTCAGCAGCACAACCGGCGAGGTCTTCCATCGTCTTGATGCCGTCCTTACCCAAGGCAACCAGCATAGCCGTTGTCAGGCCATCAATCGACCTCAAGTCGTCGGCAACACCGAGCGAAACACGCTCTTCGTCAAGTTTTGCTTCCAGCTCGGCCAGGTAATCCCGGGCACGTGCCTGAATTTCGACCGCGGTGTCGTCATCGAAGCCCTCGATCATGGAGATCTCGTCGAGCTCCACATAGGCGACTTCCTCAACCGAGGTGAAGCCTTCGGTCGCCAGCAACTGGCCGACCATTTCGTCGACGTTGAGGGCTTCCATGAACAGCTGCGAGCGCTCCAGGAATTCCTTCTGGCGGCGGTCGCTTTCTTCCTGTTCGGTCATGATGTCGATGGCCCAGCCGGTCAGCTGAGAGGCCAGGCGCACGTTCTGGCCGCGGCGGCCGATCGCCAGTGATAGTTGGTCATCGGGAACGACAACTTCAATACGTTCGGCGTCTTCGTCCAGAACAACCTTGGCAACTTCGGCCGGCTGCAGGGCGTTGACGATGAAGGTCGCTGCCTCCTCGTTCCACGGAATGATGTCGATCTTTTCGCCCTGGAGTTCGCCGACAACGGCCTGGACACGGCTGCCGCGCATACCCACGCAGGCGCCGACCGGATCGATGGAGCTGTCCTTGGAGATCACGGCGATCTTCGCGCGCGAGCCCGGGTCGCGGGCAACGGACTTGATCTCGATGACGCCGTCGTAGATTTCCGGAACTTCCTGGGCAAACAGCTTTGCCATGAACTGCGGATGGGTGCGCGACAGGAAGATCTGCGGCCCACGCTGCTCGCGGCGCACGTCGTAGATAATGGCGCGGATGCGGTCGCCGGTGCGGAAGATTTCGCGCGGGATCAGTTCGTCGCGGCGGACAATGCCTTCGCCGCGGCCCAGATCCACGATGACGTTGCCGTATTCGGCACGCTTGACGACACCGTTGACGACTTCGCCGACACGGTCCTTGAATTCTTCATACTGACGATCGCGCTCGGCTTCGCGCACTTTCTGCACGATGACCTGTTTGGCGGACTGGGCGGCAATGCGGCCGAAATCGAGCGGCGGCAGCGGCTCGGCGATGAAGTCACCGATGCTGGCTTCCGGATTGCGGGCCTGCGCGTCCTCAAGAGAGATGTCGGTGGAAACGTTCTCGACACTGTCAACGACCTGAAGCAGGCGCTGCAAACGGATCTCGCCGGTCTTCGGATTGATTTCGGCACGGACTTCCGTTTCCGTACCATAGCGGGAGCGGGCTGCCTTCTGGATCGCGTCTTCCATTGCATTGATGACGATCATCCGGTCGATGGATTTTTCCCGTGCGACCGCGTCAGCGATTTGCAGCAGTTCCAGCCGGTTCGCGCTGATTGCCATATTCCACTCCTCTTGCGCCAAGGATCGGTTCGGGCGCGTTCTTCTTATTTCCCTTAAAGCCTGAGGCTCAGTTGGGCATGTTGTCCTGCGACAGCTCGTCATCCTGACCACGGGCGGCCAACGCCGCCTTTTCGGCCTGAAGAGCTGCGGTAATCAAGTCATCGGTCAGCACCAGCTTGGCTTCGCCGATGTTCTCCAGCGGCAGCGCCACGGTGTCCTCCTCGCCTTCCCGCACATCAGGAAGCCGAATGCTGGCCATGCCGTTTTCCGCGCCGAGGAGCGTTCCCCGGAAGCGCTTGCGGCCATCCAGCATGACGGCCATCTCGACCTTCAGCTCATGGCCTGCCCAGCGGTTGAAATCGCCTGCCCGCACGAGCGGACGGTCGATACCCGGAGATGAAACTTCTAGATGATATGCCCGGTTGATCGGGTCTTCGACGTCGAGCGCGGGCGATACGGCCCGGCTGACGGTTTCGCAGTCCTCGACGGTCATGGTGCCGTCCGGACGCTCTGCCATGATCTGCAAGGTGCAGCCGTTCTGAGCACTGATCTTCGTACGCACCAGACGGTAGCCGAGATCCTCGATCACCGGCTCCACAATTGCGGCAACACGGGCGTCAAGTCCCTGTTCCGTCACAATTCTCGGTTCGTGTGCGCTCACACTTGGCTCCTGTTGGCGGCCGTTACCGGCTCTTGAGCATCAGATGCACCTGATTGTCGATTTACATAGGGCAGTCCTGCTCGAACTCGTTGGTTTCCGGTTATGTAAGCAAAAAAGAGCGGGTCCCCGGCGGGCCCACTCTCAAAGTGCTCAGATAAGCCGTTTGAGGTGAAACACGGGCTGTATAACGCCAAAGCGGTCAAAAAGGCAAGAGCCCGGGCCAAATTCCTCAAAGAAGTTGGCCCCTGCCCGGATTCTCCCGGCAAACGGCAGCAAAAGCGCCGTTTCCGTCAACGCAACGCTACACCCTGCGGAAGGTCAGGTACCGGCCGACACGGCCCTCGCGGATGGCCTTGGCCTCGTAGCGGGTGCCCGGCCAGCCGTCCCAGGGGGATTTCCAGTCGGACGCGGTTTCGGCGGTCCATTCAAACGCGTCATGGTCGCGGCAATGGCGCAGCGTCCAGTCGACATAGGTATCGATGTCGCTGGCAAACCGGAACTCGCGGCCGGGCTTGATCACCCGGGCGTAGCGGTCGAGGTTCTGCTCGTTGATGAACCGGCGTTTCCAGTGGCGCTTCTTCGGCCAGGGGTCCGGATAGAGCTGGTAGGCCAGATCGAGGCTCGCCTCGGGCAACCAGTCCAGAACATTGACGGCATCGTCGTCGTAAAGACGGATATTCCGCAACCCTTCTTCCACGACAGCATTCACGGCCTTGGCCATGCTGCCGACGAAGGGCTCCACGCCGATAAAGCCAGTCCGCGGATTGGTTCTTGCCCGGTGCAGCAGGTGTTCCCCGCCGCCAAAGCCGACCTCCAGGCAGACCTCGTCGACTTCTGCGTCAAAGAGGCTCGTCAGATCCTCCGGAGCGGGTGCGGTCAGGTCGAGCGCCAGACGCGGCAGTTCGTTTTCCATCAAAGCCTCGCGGCGCGGGCTGAGCGGCTTGCCCTTGCGGCGGCCGTAAAAGGAACCTTCGTAACGATCAGTCATTCTGCTACTTCAAAACAAAAGATCGCCGGTTCTGAACCGGCGATCTGTTTCATGTCTTCATGCGTTCAGATGGAAGGCAAGCTTATCCCGCAAGCGGGCGAAGCTCGTCAACCAGGTCTGTCTTTTCCCAGCTGAAACCGCCGTCCGCTTCCGGCTCGCGGCCGAAATGACCGTAAGCGGCGGTGCGCTCGTAAATCGGGTTGTTCAGCTTCAGGTGCTGGCGGATGCCGCGCGGGCTGAGGCCCATGACATCGCGCAGCGCCTTTTCCAGCTTGGCCTCGTCGCAACGGCCGGTGCCGTGCAGGTCGACATAGACCGACAGCGGCTCCGGAATGCCGATGGCGTAGGAAAGCTGGATGGTGCAGCGATCTGCAAGATCGGCTGCGACAACGTTCTTGGCGAGGTAACGGGCCGCGTAGGCTGCGGAACGGTCGACCTTGGTCGGGTCCTTGCCCGAGAATGCGCCGCCGCCGTGCGGTGCAGCGCCGCCGTAGGTGTCGACAATGATCTTGCGGCCGGTGAGGCCCGCATCACCGTCGGGGCCGCCGATGACGAAAGCACCCGTCGGATTGACGTGCCAGACGGTGGCGTCCGTGATGAAACCATCCGGCAGCGCGGAGCGGATGTAGGGATCGACGATGGCGCGCACGTCGGCGGACGTCAGGGTCGGATCCAGATGCTGGGTCGACAGCACGATCGAGGTCGCCTCGACAGGCTTGCCGTCAGCGTAGCGGATGGTGACCTGGCTTTTTGCGTCCGGGCCGAGTGCAGGCTCCTGACCGGATTTGCGCACATCGGCCAGAAGGCGCAGGATCTTGTGCGAAAAGAGGATCGGAGCCGGCATCAGCTCTTCGGTTTCGCGGCAGGCGTAACCGAACATGATGCCCTGGTCACCCGCGCCTTCGTCCTTGTTGTCGCCGGCATCGACGCCCTGGGCGATGTGGGCGGACTGCGCATGCAGATGAACGGCGATGTCGCAGTTTTCCCAATGGAAGCCGTCCTGCTCGTAGCCGATATCCTTGACGGCCATGCGGGCAAGATGGGCGATGTAATCGTTGGTGATGGTGGCCGGGCCGCGGGTTTCGCCGGCGATCACGATGCGGTTGGTGGTTGCCAGGGTTTCACAGGCAACACGCGCTTCCGGCATTTCCTTGAGGTAGGCATCGACAACCGCATCGGAAATACGGTCGCATACTTTGTCCGGGTGTCCTTCGGAAACGGACTCGGAGGTAAACAGGTAATTCTGACGTGCCATTGGCGATCGTCCTTCTGGGAATGAATATGACAGAAGCGGCGATAGTCATCGCCGCTTCGCCTGCATCAATCTTAGAAGTTCTTCGCCGCGTCAAGCGCGCGCGTGAATTTTGTCAGTCGTCACCGGCAAGGGACCGGACCAGATCGACGATCCGGCGGCGCACTTTTGGGTCTTCAATTCGCACAAATGCCTTGTTCAGGGACAGGCCTTCGGAAGACGACAGGAAGTCGACCACATAGGAGGTCGGCTGCGTTTCGCCGAAGCCTTCAGCCTCGTCAGGGGTACCTGGTGCATCTTCGAAGAAAAAGGAAACCGGAACCTTGAGAACCGTTGCGATGTGCTGCAACCGGCTGGCACCGATACGGTTGGTGCCTTTTTCGTATTTCTGGATCTGTTGGAAGGTGATGCCCAGACTTTCGCCGAGCTTTTCCTGACTCATGCCTAGCATCATGCGGCGCAGCCGAACGCGGCTGCCAACATGAATATCGATCGGATTGGGAGACTTCTTACTGGGCATCTGTGTCGCTCTTTCTTTTTCTCGCGGACGAGGCCCGCTCGTTTTTCGTTTGCACAAGTTCCCCTGAATTCCCCCCACAGGACCAAGAGATCGAAGTTTGCCCGCAACCTTCCACTTGCACATGAAGCAGCCTTCAATCGGCTATTTCACGGTTGTATCACAATTTCTTCACTCAACTCAAATAAAAAATATCAATTTATGCGCGAGTTTCGGTTGTACTGATAAACCCCTGCAAATACTACGATGAAAAAGGAAAAAACGAGCGCTGGACCATCGCCAATACTGCCGTAGAGAGTATTGCCTAGCCTCTGCGGAAGCCTTGCGTCTATCAGGCCTCTTTCAAAGATCGCGAGTTTCGCAACGACGCGGCCTTTGGGGTCGATCACCGCGGATATCCCTGTATTGGCGGCTCGAATCAGCGGCAAACCGCTTTCGATAGCCCGTAAACGGGCCTGTGCGAGGTGCTGATAGGGACCCGGCGTCCGGCCGAACCAGGCGTCGTTGGTTACATTCAGCAGGAAGTCCGGCCTCTTGGAAACGCCATCCAGAGAGCCCGGAAAGATCGCCTCGTAGCAAATCATGGGTAGAAATCCAAAACTCTCGGACGTGGTCAGCACACGTGGCTGATACCCCGCCTCGAAGCCCTCCAGGGGCCCGGCAAGGTTCGATATTCCCAACAATTCTAGCAGAGGTTTAAATGGCACGTATTCACCGAAAGGCACAAGCCGCACCTTGTCGTAAATGCCCTGAACGGTGCCCTCGCTGCCAATCACGAACACGCTGTTGAAGTAGTCAGCCCCCTGAAGCCCGGGCTCCGCCCTGATCGCTCCGGTCACCAGTTCGGTGTTTTCGGCGAGCGATTGACCGATCCGGAACAAAGCGCCCGGTTCCTGCGTGAGCAGGAAGGGGACGGCCGATTCAGGCCAGACCACCATGCGCGGCTGTCCAACGCGCGCAGCGCCGCCAAGTGGCGCCTGGGTCATGTCGAGGAAGGTCTGGAAGATCTCGTCGCGCAGTTCCGGCCGCCATTTGTCTTTCTGGTCGATCGACGGCTGTACGATTCTTATGTCGAGACCGGCAACGGCGAGGTCCGCCTGCCAGAGCCTGACAGCGCCGTGCCCTGCGACCGCAACCAGCGCAACGGCGGCAGCAGCAACGGCCGTCACACGCTGGCGCAACGGCCGCGCGTCGGCCAGCACGGCCGGGGCGGAAAACACTGCCACCACAAAGAAGGTGAGCCCGTAAAGCCCGACGAGGCTCGCAGCTTGCGACAGGCTCAACGATCCGGACACCCCGTAGCCGAAGGCGTTCCAGGGAAACCCGGTCAAGACATGGCCGCGCAGCCAGTCCGTCAGGGTCAGGCCCGCGGCCAGCAGCAGGATACGGCGAAACTGATCGCTCCAGAAAATTGCTGCCAGGCCGACTCCAAGGCCCGTGAACAGCGCCAGCCCGACGGGCATCGCCAGCACGGCGAAGGGCATCAGCCAGGCAAAGCGCTCCGCTTCGACCAGAAACGCCGCCCCGATCCACCACAGGCCGGACAGGAAATACCCGAAGCCGAACAGCCAGCCGAGCGCGAAGCCCGTGCGAAACCGCTGAAAGCGCGTGCCGGGTGCGGGATCGACCGCTCCGTCCAGCAGCCAGACGAAGCACGGAAAGGTGAGGAGGAGCACAAGGCTGAAGTCATACGGCGGAAGCGCGAAGGCCGTTATGGCGCCGCAGACTGCGCACAACAGCCGGCGCTGCCACCCCCATGCCAGTAGAAAGGTATTTGGCAGGACCGACAGGCGGTGTGACAACCATTGCATCAAAGAGCTTCCCCGTTCTTGCGGTCAGGAGATTTGTCGGCTCGTCGCAGTGGGGTCAAGGGTTAATACCTACGGCGAGCGAAGAAGTCGCTTCGGGCAGACCGTCCCCGGCGCCGTTGGTCACCAAATTTTTTGCAGGATCTGGCGGGTTTCCGCTCACCCGTTTCCGCTGGACGCGGCAACTTTGGTCTTTGTGCCTTCGCTGTCCTGACTCCCCTCGCCCGAGACAGAGTCTGTCCGTTTGGGACGGCGGCGAAGATCCGGCGGACGTGCGTCCGGGCGGCGGCGGCGGATCTTCAGGCGCTTGATGCGGCGCGGATCGGCATCCATCACCTCGAACTCGAACCCCGGAACCTCGTCCGGCACCAGCAGCAGCTCACCGCGAACCGGAACCCGGCCCACCGAGACATAGAGCAGACCGCCAAGCGTATCGACGTCCTCGGAAATCTCACCGTCGTTCAAATGCGTGCCGAGCGCTTCATCGAGATCTTCAAGAGGCAGCCGCGGATCGGCGATCCAGACGCCCTCGCCGGCCGAGGCCAGCATGGCCTCCTCATCCTCGTCGTGTTCGTCTTCGATGTCGCCGACGACTTCCTCGACCAGATCTTCCAGCGACACCAGACCGTCGGTCCCGCCATATTCATCAATCACCAGGGCCATCTGGATCCGGTCGGCCTGCATCTTCGCCATCAGGTCGGTCGCTGGCATCGACGGCGGCACGAACAGAACGTTGCGCAGAAGATCCGTGTCCTTCAGCGAGACAGACAGGTCGACACACGACAGGTCCAGGTCGGGCATGTTGTGGCCATTGCGCGCCGGCGAATTGGAATTGGACGGCTGATAGGCGATTGTATCGTTTTCATTGTCCACAGAAGTTGCAGGACGGTTCGACGCGCCGCGTTCGGCGATATAGGCCATCAAATCCTTGATGTGGACCATGCCCCGTGGATCATCCAGCGTCTCTTCATAGACCGGCATGCGCGAATGCCCGCTGGTCTGGAACAGTTCCATGACCCGGCTGAGGCTTGTTTCCTGATCAACCGCGTCGATATCGGCGCGCGGGATCATGACATCGTCGACGCGCAGTTCCCGCAGCCTGAGGATGTTGCCGAGGAGCATCCGCTCTTCCGGCGAGAAGGCGGCATCGCCCCCTTCGCGGGCAAGCTCATCCTCCAGGTTCTCGCGCAAGCTCGAAGACTGGCGGCCCAAGCGCAGGAAGCGTTTGAGAAGGTCGAGGAAGGCCGCAGATTTCTGCGGCTTCGGCTGTTGCGGGTCTTCCCCGTCCTGGTCCTGTCCGGTGCTGGCAGGCTTCTGCCCATTTGCCGGACTTTGCGGTTCAATTGAGTTCATCATCCATCAATCAAGAACATCACATCCCATGATGCCACTTAACCGCCGTCGGCCACAAGTGGCCTGTCCGCGTAAGGGTCATCGATGCCAAGAGACGCCAGAATGGCCTTCTCGAGGCTTTCCATAAGTTCCGCCTCTTCACTTTCCTGATGATCATAATCGAAAAGGTGAAGCAAACCGTGAACTGTCAGATGGGTAAGGTGATCGGAAAATTCAATTCCAAGGTCCGCGGCTTCTGCCGCGACGGTTTCATAGGCGAAAACGATATCGCCCAGAAGCGGGCCATAAACGTCGCCCTGCGGGTCGCTGCCGGGAAAGGACAGGACGTTTGTCGCCTTGTCCTTGTCCCGCCATTTTGCGTTCAACTGCCGGATCGACGCATCGTCGGTAAACAGCAGCGAAACTTCGGTTCCCTCCAGCACTTCCAGATCCGCCCCGGCAAAGGCAGCGGCAACCGCCTTTGCGGTTATCGCTTCCAACTGGGCTTCCGCCGGCCAATCGCCCGCCTCAATCGACAGGTCAATCTGAAAACTTTCGGGCAATCGGTCTGGCATCTTCTGCAGGGGCTTTTCAGGAATTTGCGGCTTCACGAGGGCGCGCAGGGGCACCGTCGCGGTCCGCACCACGTTTTCGCTCGGCAAAGCGGCGCTCGCGCGCTTCCGATTCTTCGCGAGAGGCGTTGTCATAGGCGGTCACGATCCGTCCAACCAGCTCGTGACGGACAACGTCCTTCTCGTTGAACCGGATGTGGGCGACTTCCGGAATGTCGGTCAACAGCCCGAGCGCTTCGCGCAGACCGGACACCTGTCCGGACGGCAAGTCGATCTGGCTCGGATCGCCGGTGACGATCATCTTCGAGCCTTCCCCCAGACGCGTCAGAAACATCTTCATCTGCATGGAGGTCGTGTTCTGTGCCTCGTCGAGCAGCACCACAGCGTTGGAAAGCGTGCGGCCGCGCATGAAGGCCAGCGGCGCCACTTCGATCATGCCGGACTGAAGGCCACGGTCGACCTTTTCGGCAGGCATCATCTCATAAAGAGCGTCGTAAATCGGCCGCAGGTACGGATCGACCTTGTCCTTCATCTCGCCCGGCAGAAAACCGAGACGCTCGCCGGCTTCGACAGCAGGACGGGACAGGATCAGACGGGCCACATCGCCGCGCTCCAGAAGCGCTGCGGCATAGGCCACCGCCAGGAAGGTCTTGCCGGTACCGGCCGGGCCGGTTCCGAAAATCAGGTCGGCCCGGTCCATGGATCGGATGTAGGCGTCCTGGGTTGGCGTGCGGGCAACGATTGTCTTGCGGCGGGTCGCAATCTGGGCGAAGGCCAGACGGGACTTGGGCTCCAGCGTCGGCAACGGCAGTTGCGCTTCCGCAGCTGCCGCCATGCGCAAGGCACCGTCGACATCGCCCGGATGAATTTCCTGCCCCTGCAGCAGCCGCTGATACATGGCCTCCAGCGCGGTGCGCGCCTGCGCGCAGCCCACCTGGCTGCCTTTCAGCGTCACCTGGTTGCCGCGGGCAATGGCATCGATGCCCAGGCGCTGTTCGATCAGCGCAAGGTTCTGGTCGAATTGCCCAAACAGATCTCCGATCAGCCGGTTATCTTCAAAGGCAAGAACAATATGGGTCATGTCGGAGGCCGAACCGGCCGCAGAAGTTTGTACCGAGGACTTGCGGGATGAAGAGTGGCTGTCGCGCGTCAAATGACGTCTCCTTTAGGCCGCCGGAGCCGGGATGCGTCCGGACCTTCCAAGATCATCTTGCCCCGCAATCAGCCGCCCGAACAGGGAATTGGACCCGATGTCAACGATTTCCACCGCTTGTATCGACCCGATGAGGTCTTCAGGTGCATCCAGTTGCACCGGCTGCAACCAGGGCGACTTGCCGACAAGCTGTCCGGGATTGCGGCCGGTCTTCTCCAGAAGCACGTCGCAGGTCATTCCCAGACGCGAGGCGTTGAACGCCTTCTGTTGTTCGGCAACCAGCGCCTGAAGCTCGGCGAGCCGTGCGGATTTGACGTCTTCCGGCACCTGGTCGTCCATGGTTGCACCGGGCGTACCGGGCCTGGAACTGTATTTGAACGAGAAGGCCGAGCCGTAGCCAACCTGTCGAATCAGATCCATCGTGTCCTCGAAATCCTGGTCGCTCTCGCCCGGGAAACCGACGATGAAATCGCCGGAGAGCGCGATATCGGGAGCTGCCTCGCGGATGCGGTCGATCAGACGAAAATACTCATCGCGCGTGTGACGGCGGTTCATCGCCTTCAGGATCTTGTCGGAGCCGGACTGCACCGGCAGATGCAGATAGGGCATCAGGCTTTTCAGATCCCGATGCGCAGCGATCAGATCGTCATCCATGTCGCGCGGATGGCTGGTGGTGTAACGCAGCCGGTCGAGACCGTCGATTTCCGACAGGCGCCGCAACAGCCGGCCAAGGCCCCAGACCGCACCGTCCGGCGATGCGCCGTGATAGGCGTTGACGTTCTGGCCCAGCAGCGTGATTTCCCGCACCCCGACCGCCGCCATACGCTCGGCTTCACTGACGATCTGCTCGACCGAGCGGGAAACTTCGGCCCCGCGCGTATAGGGAACGACGCAGAAGGTGCAGAACTTGTCGCAGCCTTCCTGCACGGTGAGAAAGGCGGACGGCGGGCGTTTCAGCACCTGCTTTTCGGCACGTTCCGACAGGTGATTGAACTTGGCGTCGATATCGAACTCGGTTTCGACGACCTTGGAACCCGCACGGGCCTTTTCCAGAAGCGACGGCAGCTGATGGTAGCTCTGCGGCCCCACCACAAGATCGACGATGGGGGCGCGGCGGGAAATTTCCTCGCCTTCCGCCTGCGCAACGCAGCCTGCGACACCCACCATCATGTCCTTGCCGGATTTCGCACGCTCTTCCTTGACCTTGCGGATGCGGCCAAGCTCCGAATAGACCTTCTCGGCGGCTTTTTCACGAATGTGGCAGGTATTCAGGATGACAAGATCCGCGTCTTCCAGATCGTCCGTCGCCTCGAACCCTTCCGGTGCCAGCACGTCGGTCATGCGCTCGCTGTCATAGACGTTCATCTGGCAGCCATAGGTACGCACGAACACCTTGCGGGTGTTCCCGCCCTTGCGGGCGTCTGTCATGTCGGCGGCGGATACGACGGTGGCGTTCGTTTCCAGGTCTTGTTCAGGGCGGCTTGTCATTCGCTCCTCGTGGGGCTCCTTATGGCCTTCGTCAGTTGGCCTTTATCAGGCGGCCGGATGTCGTGAATGTCGATACCTTCATCGGGCAATTCACCCGGCACGGGCACTGGATCGATCCGTCCATCCTGCCCGGGTCCCGCGCCTTTCAACGGCAGCGGACGGCACCTTGCAAATTCAGGCGCCAGCTTTAGCGGTTTTTTCCGCGTTTGAGAAGAACTCGCTTGGCTCGATTTCGCTGAAATCTTCGGTGTCGACCGACTTTTGCAGCAGCGAGGCAATCGTCATGGCCCGAACCTCCGTTTCCAGACGGCGGCTCAGGGCTTTGCGGTCCGTTGTCCGGTCGACCAGAACCGGCTCGCCCCAGCGTACCACGACGTCGAGCGCACCGCGCGAGAAGATGCCCCACAGATGGCCCGCAAGCTCCATATCGCCGTACCAGGCGACATGCGGACGGTGGGCCCGGCCCATGGGCAGGCCGTAAAAGCCCTGATAGGCGACAGAGAGCGGCTGCACCCAGACCTTTGACGTCTCGTCCTCACCGATAGCGCGGGTTGCGGCCCCCAGAAGCGCCGAGCGAAACGGCAGAACGCAATTGCCGTCGTTGGACGTGCCTTCGGCAAACAGCACCATTGCATCCCCGGCCGCCATGCGTTGAGCAATCGTGTCGGCCACCTGCGCGGTTTCCGTGCGCCGGGTGCGATTGACGAAGACCGTGCGCTGAAGCTTTGCGAACAGGCCGAAAATGGGCCAGCCGGAAACCTCGGATTTGGCAATGAAGGAAAGAGGCATCAGCGAACCGACAACAGTGATGTCGACCCAGGATGCGTGGTTGGAGGCAATCAGCAGCGGCCGGTCCGTGGCAGGGGTTCCGATCTGCTCGATCTTGATGCCGACGAGCCGCGTCGCAATCCGGTGCCAGAGCTGAGGCAGTCTCCGTTGCATGGGTAGCCTGAGTTTCACCGCCAGCCACTGAAGCGGGATCAACACCAGCGAGACCAGTGTCAGAAGAAAGATAATGAGACCGGCCTTGATCTCAGCCATCGGCCTGATCATCCTTCTTGGCTTCGAGCGGAACGCCGTAAAGCTCCAGCCGGTGATCGACCAGCCGGTAGCCCAGTTTCTTGGCGATGAATTCCTGCAAGGCTTCGATTTCCTCGTTGCGGAATTCGATGACCTGGCCCGACCGCAGATCGATCAGGTGGTCGTGATGCTCGTCCGGAACGGTTTCGTAGCGCGAGCGGCCGTCGCGAAAATCGTGCCGCTCGATCATGCCTGCGTCCTCGAACAGCTTGACCGTGCGATAGACCGTGGAAATGGAAATGCCGGGATCGATGGCGACGGACCGGCGGTAGAGTTCCTCAACGTCCGGATGTTCGTCGGAGGCCGCTTCGATAACGGAGGCAATGACCCGGCGCTGTTCGGTCATGCGCATGCCTTTTTCGATGCACAAGTCCGCTAGCGCTGATTGCCGCTCTTCCGCCATTGCGATGCCATCCGCTGTCTGTTTCCGATACCGTATCTGCTACAGCGCTTAACCAAGATCGACGCGCATGACAAGCGCGGTGCCGTCTCCTCCACTGTCGCTGTAATAGCCCTTGCGGCTGCCGACCTCCTTGAAGCCAAGCGCCCGGTAGAGCAGCAAGGCCGGTTCGTTGGCTGCGTCCACTTCCAGAAAAAGATGCTTGCAGCGCTCACCGTAAAGACGGAACAGGCCGGCTTCCATCAGCTTCTTGCCGATGCCGCGGCCGCGCTGGCGCGGGTGGACGGCAATCGTGATGACCTCGGCTTCATCGGCGGCGGTGCGCACGATCAGGAAACCGAGCGGCGCACGCGTGCCATAGGGGCTTGCCCGGCGCGCCACCAGAAACAGCGTTCCCTCATGCGCCTTCATCCGCGCAAGCTCGTCCGTATTCCATTTGTGCTTGAATGACAGTGCGTGGATCTCGGCAATCTTCGGTAGATCTTCGTCCAGCGCCTCTTCTATCACCGGCGGCTGGGTCCAGAACCACCAAAAACTCATTGCCGTTCTATCCTTCCCTTCGTTTGCGGCGTCGCATCGGGCGGCCGCAAATAGAGTGGCGAAGGGGATGACCTCGAAGGATCGGCGGAGATCCCCAGTTCCGCAACATCCCGAATACCCGGGAAAGTGCTGCGGGACAATATCGCGCTTTCGGGAAGGCCAAGCTCCCTCGCGATTTTTTCCGATGCCGATCCTGCCAATCTTACGTCCTTGGGCAGGTTCGCCGCAAGGTCGGCAATCGTCCGTACACCGGCTTCATCGGCAGCTGTGCCGGACGCGTGATAGAGCTGGCAGTAAACCTCGTCGGCCTTTCCCGTCAGCGCCACCAGCACGGGACCGCCTTCATCTCCGGGCACGGCGGAACGGGCAATGGCCGCCAGCGTGGTCACGCCGACAACCGGCTTGCCGAGCACCAGACCAAAGCCACGGGCAACCGCCAGCCCGACACGCAGGCCGGTGAAGCTGCCGGGCCCGATGGTGACGGCAACGCGGTCGAGTTCGGAAAAGGTGGTGGACGACTCGGCCATGACCTCGCCGATCATGTCCATCAGCTTCTCGGCATGCCCCCGGCCGATCTCTTCCCCGCAAGCCTCGAAACACGCAGTTTCGGCACCGTCGTCGAGAACGGCGGCGGCGCAATTGGCAAGGGCTGTATCGATGGCGAGGACGCGCATTCCGGTTTGGCTCATGGTTTTCGAATGTCACATGCCACTACCCCGGCGTGGGCCGGGAGTCGAGCGGGGCTTTGGACCTAAGTCCAAAGGGGGGCTTGCCTTCCACAAAGAATGGGAGTCGAAAATTTACGAGGTCTGCGGCTGTTCAAAGGCGTTTTGCCACGAAAATGCGGCGGTCATCGTCACTTTTTGCAAGTGGCGAACCAGGCTGGGCAGACGCACCACAGTCTTCGAACAGAAAAAGGCCCGGCTGGACGGCCGGGCCTTTGAAACTTTGCAAGGGTCACCCGATCAGATCGGGCGGACTTCTTCGACTTCCGGTACGAAGTGGCGCAGCAGATTCTGAATGCCGTGCTGCAACGTTGCCGTGGACGACGGGCAGCCTGCACAGGCGCCACGCATGGAAAGGTAGACGATACCTTCCTTGAAGCCCTTGAAGGTGATGTCGCCGCCATCCTGCGCCACCGCCGGACGCACCCGGGTTTCCAGGAGTTCCTTGATGGTGCTGACGGTGTCCGCGTCACCTGCCTCGAAGAACTCGCCTTCCTCGATATTTTCCGCTTCGCTGGTCGCCATGACCGGCTGGCCGGACATGAACTGCTCCATGATCACGCCAAGAATGGCGGGCTTCATGTGCTGCCAGTCGGTTTCGTCCTTGGTCACGGTCACGAAGTCGTGGCCGAAAAAGACCGCCACCACGCCCGGCACGTCGAACAGTTTCTGCGCCAGCGGCGATACTCCGGCATCCGCCTTGGAGCGGAAGTCGTAGGTTCCCTCCGGCAGGACAACCCGTCCCGGTAGAAATTTGAGTGTCGCCGGATTCGGAGTGGCTTCGGTTTGAATGAACATCTTGTCTCGTCCTTGCGCTTCTGGTCGCGCCCGTGTGGCCGGCTTCGTTTTGCGCCTCACCTCCATCGCAAAACGCCGATGAATGTTTCTAACGTATCTCGCGACAGTTTGGAACCGTTAAAAACTAGATAGGTGCAGATCCTGCCTGGTCAAGCAATCTCTGGGAAACTTTGCCCCCTGCGTGCGCGGATCACGCAAGTGCGGCGATGGAATCGTCATCCAGGTTGCCCGGCACGATCGTTACCGGAATCGGGAATGTTCCAGCGGATTTTCCAGCAATCGACGACACCAGAGGCCCCGGCCCTTCCGAGCCTGTGCTGGCGGCGAGGATCAGAATGGCGATATCGGCATCGGCCTCGATCAGTTCCATGATCTCCTCGGCCTTGGTCCCTTCCCTCACCACCGTCTCCGGTTCGGTGCGGGCAACGGAGCGCACCCGCTCGGCGGCTTTTGCAAGGGCCGCTTCGGCTTCTTCCTGGGCTTCCGCCCGCATGATGTCCTCAACCCCCAGCCAATGCTGGAAGTCGCCTGGCGCAATAATGAAGACCAGCGTCACGACGCCGCCGGTCCGGGCCGCCCGTTTGGCGGCATATACGATCGCCCGGTCACATTCGGGCGTCTCGTCGACCACAACCAGAAACTTCCGGCGGTGGCCTTCCTCGTTGCTTTTTCGAATAGCTACCATGGGGCGCATGCTGCCACCGGTCCGCGCGCTCCGCAAGCGGCGAAATCGCCGCGCTCGGAGCGCTCAACCGGTGTCTTTCGGACCCGCCCTAGAGGATGAACTTCGACAGGTCGACGTTCTTTGCAAGGTCGCCGATGTTGTCGCGAACGAACTTGCCCGTGATCTCCACCTCTTCGCCCGGCCGGTCCGGCGCGGTGAAGGAAACCTCGTCGAGAATGCGTTCCATCACCGTCTGCAGGCGGCGGGCACCGATGTTCTCGACCGAGGCATTGAGATCGACCGCAATGGTCGCGATCTCGTCAATGGCATCTTCGGTGAAGCTCAGCTTGACCTTTTCCGTATCCAGCAGCGCCACATACTGCTTGATGAGGCTGGCTTCCGGTTCGGTCAGGATCGCCCGGAAATCATCCTTGTCGAGCGCGCGCAGCTCAACACGGATCGGCAGACGGCCCTGGAGCTCCGGCAGAAGGTCCGAAGGCTTGGCAACGTGGAACGCGCCCGAGGCGATGAACAGGATGTGGTCGGTCTTCACCGGTCCATGCTTGGTGGAGACGACCGTACCTTCGATCAGCGGCAGAAGGTCACGCTGCACGCCTTCGCGTGAAACGTCGGCTCCCGCGCGGCCTTCACGGGCGCAGATCTTGTCGATCTCGTCCAGGAAGACGATGCCGGAATTCTCGACCAGCGAAATTGCCTCTTCCACCACCTTGTCGTCATCGAGCAGCTTGTCGGACTCCTCGTTGATCAACATCTGGTAGCTGTCGCCGACAGTGGTGCGTTTTGTCTTTGTCTGTCCGCCGAATGCCTTGCCAAGCAGGTCGGAGACGTTCATCACCCCGACGCTGGCACCCGGCATGCCCGGCAGATCGAAGCTCGGCATCTGGGCCTGCGCCCGGACCTCGACCTCGATTTCCTTGTCGTCCATCTCGCCGTTGCGCAGCTTGGTGCGGAAGCTGTCCCGGGTCGCCGGGCTTGCGTTCTTGCCGACCAGCGCATCCAGCACGCGTTCCTCGGCCAGCATGTGCGCCTTGGCCTTGACCGCTTCGCGCTTCTGGTCGCGCACCAGCGAGATCCCGGCTTCCACTAGATCGCGGACGATCTGCTCCACGTCGCGGCCCACGTAGCCGACCTCAGTGAACTTGGTGGCTTCCACCTTGGTGAAGGGCGCATTGGCGAGCTTTGCCAGGCGGCGGGAAATCTCGGTCTTGCCGACGCCGGTCGGGCCGATCATCAGGATGTTCTTCGGCAGAACCTCCTCGCGCATCTGGCCCTGAAGCTGCTGGCGGCGCCAGCGGTTGCGCAATGCAATGGCAACCGCGCGCTTGGCATCTTTCTGGCCGACGATGTAGCGGTCGAGTTCTGAAACGATCTCACGCGGAGAAAAATCGGACATTGTTTAAGACACGCCTTCTTTACTTACGAGTTCCATCAGCAGGTAGTCGCCGGTGCGTCCCAGAAGCGCTTCGATCTCCCGAAAGCCGGCCTTTCGATAGGCCTTCACGGCCCTGAGATTGGCCGGATCCGGATCGATGATGATCCGCTCATGGCCTTGTTCACGCAGCTCGTGGACGAATGCCTGCAAAGTTCTTGTTCCAAGTCCCCGGGACACGTCTTCCTCGGCAGCTATCGACAGATCGACACCGACAGCCTCGGCCGGCAGCAGATCCAGCCAGGGATAGTCCACCGCAAAGGTGCTGCCCTGCTGATCGCCGACAAACCAGACCTGAATATAGCCCTTGTCGACGCCGCCTTCCTGGAAGATGAAAGGCCGGGTCGTATCCCTGCCTTCGACCATGTCCCGGATGTTGTTCAGTTCCTCTTCCGGATCGCCCCACCAGTGCCGCCAGTGCGGCCGCGCCATCCAGGTCGCCAGCATCGGCAGATCTTCGGCGGTGACGGGGCGAAACGAAATCATTGGCCGCTACTCGGCCGTATCCAGCGATTCGACCGTCACGCTGGCGTTGGTGTAAACGCAGATTTCCGCGGCAACCGCCATTGCCTTTCGGGCAATGGTTTCCGCGTCATAGTCGGTGTCGGCCAGGGCACGTCCGGCGGCGAGCGCGTAGTTGCCGCCCGAGCCGATGCCCATGACACCGCCTTCCGGTTCCAGAACGTCGCCCGTACCGGTCAGCACCAGCGAGACGTTCTTGTCGGCCACCAGCATCATTGCCTCCAGACGGCGCAGATACCGGTCGGTCCGCCAATCCTTGGCAAGTTCCACGCAGGCGCGCATCAATTGACCCGGATACTGTTCCAGCTTCGCCTCAAGGCGCTCGAACAGCGTGAAGGCATCAGCGGTGGCACCGGCAAAACCGGCGATAACCTCGCCCTTGGCCAGCAGGCGTACCTTGCGTGCGGTGTGCTTGATAACGGTCTGGCCGAGGGAGACCTGGCCGTCACCGGCGATCACCACCTTGCCACCCTTGCGCACCATCATGATGGTCGTACCGTGCCACTGGGCCGGTTCGCGCGTTTCGCTCATTCAATCCTCTTGGCAATCTTCATGGTCTTCTGTCTGCCGCCCTATGTAGGCGGCAAAACGGGCTTTTCCAAGCAGTCAATAGCATCCGGCCCGCTGCGGACCGATTTCAGAGCGGCCGGAGACCAGCTCACGGCAGGCTATTTCGCTTTGAATTTCGCCGGGAAACCGCACCGTCAGTGCGACATCTCGATCCGGGTTGCCCGCAAGAGCCCCTCCACCAGCTTGTCGAGCTGACCGCCCACCCGTTCGTCGGAGAGTTCACCCTTGTCGTCAAATGCGCTGGCAGCCTTGGAAACGGCCACCATCTGCGGCAGCACCATTGCCCCAAGGCCGACTTCCAGGATGGTGCGCATACCTATCAGGCCACGCATGCCGCCGTATGCACCGGGTGAGGCAGAGCCGAGCGCAAACATCTTGTTCCTGTACGGATCGCCCGGTTCCTTGACGCGGCTGATCCAGTCGAGCGTGTTCTTCAAAAGCGGCGTGACACCGGCATTGTATTCCGGGCAGGAGAGAAAGACGCCATCGTTTGCCAGAAAAAGGCGTTTGAGTTTCCTGGCGTTTTCCGGAGCGCCACTGGTTTCTTCCAGATCGCCGTCATAGATCGGCAATGGATAGTCCTTCAGCGACAGATGCGTTACGTCCGCATCCAGGATCGCAAGTTTCTTGGCGGCCAGGGCCGCAAGTTTGCCGTTGAAGGACCCGCCCCGGACGGAGCCCGAGCAAACGAGGATTTTTGGATTGCGCATCAGAACCTACCCAACACTTGTCCAGCCCACGCATGACGCAGCGTGGTAAACACCTGACGGCAAGTGTAGGGCGCTTTTCCGGAAATGGGAGTGTTTCGTGCCCGCTGTCCCCTGCCGTCTCAAGCCTCAATGGGCCTTGCGGTAGACCCAGACGCGCGCCGGAGGCAGGTTCTTCCAGACCCAGTCCGAACTGAAGACGGAAACTGACCGGCTGTCCGGTTTGACCGGGGCAACCAGCCCGTATGAAAACTGGATGAAAGGCGCTCCCGGCTTCAGAAGCTCCAATGCTTCAGCCAGCAGAGCCTTGCGCGCCGCTTCCGGCCGTGTCAGCAACGGCAGGGAGGAGACGATGCCGTCCAGCGAATGCCGCTGGCCTTCGGTGGCTGAAAACGTGTCCCCGGCACGGCCAAGGGTTTCACCAAGCGCATAGGCATCCCCCTGCACGACTTTCAGACCCGGGTATCTGCGGGTCAGAAGTTCGCAGAACTCCGGACAATATTCGATGAGACTGAGCTGATGGGACGAAAACCCGCGTTCCAGGATCGCCTTGGTAACGACGCCGGTTCCCGGCCCCAGTTCAACAACCCTCGAATGCGGCCGCGGCGTCAGAAAGGACGCCATCCTGGCGGCAAGTTCCGGCCCGGAGGGGGCCACTGCCCCGGTTCGAAGCGGATTCTGAGCCCAGGAGCGAATGAATTTGACTTCATCCAGCACCTTGGCCCGAACGGCACTGGCCTTTTCAAGCTTTTCCCGAAAGGCTTCCCGGCGGGAGCTATTGCGTTTCAGCATCTTTCCTCACTCATCCCCACAGGGGGAATATAGGAGTGATTGCAATAAGATGCCATGGGCAAGCGCACAGATTGCACGCAGGTGCTGCCCATTTCCGGCCGCTTATGCACCGAGATTATCGATGAAATCTTTCACCTTGGAGAAAAAGCCCGCAGATTCGGGATGGTTTTCGCCGGAAGATTCCTTTTCGAATTCCGCCAGGAGTTCGCGTTGGCGCCGGGTCAGATTGGTCGGCGTTTCGACAGTGACCTGAATATACATGTCGCCATGCTGACTGGACCGCATGATCGGCATGCCCTTGCCGCGCAAGCGGAACTGCTTTCCGGTCTGCGTGCCCTCGGGCACCTTGACGCGGCTGGTGGCCCCTTCGACCGTCGGCACGTCGAACTGACCGCCGAGCGTCGCCGTCGACATGGAAATCGGCACGCGGCAGTAAAGATCGGCGCCGTCGCGCTGGAAGAGTTCGTGCGGCCTGATGGAGAGGAAAATATAGAGATCGCCCGCGGGCCCACCGCGCACGCCTGCTTCGCCTTCTCCTGCCAGCCGGATACGGGTTCCGTCCTCGATGCCGGCAGGAATGTTGACCGAAAGCGTACGCTCCTGGGTCTTGCGCCCGGAGCCGCCACAGCCTTCGCAAGGGTCGGTGATCACCTGGCCGCGGCCCTGACAGCTCGGGCAGGTGCGCTCCAGCGTGAAGAAGCCCTGTGCGGCACGCACACGGCCCGCCCCGCCACAGGTGCGGCAGGTGGTCGGGCTGGTTCCTGGCTTTGCGCCCGAACCGGAGCAGTCGTCACAGGTAACGCTGGTGGGAACCTCGATCTCCACCGTTTTTCCGGTGAAGGCATCTTCCAGCGTGATATCCAGATTGTAGCGCAGGTCCGCGCCGCGCTCGCGTCCGCCGGAGCGGCGGCCACCACCTCCGCCCATGCCGAAGAATTCTTCGAAGATGTCCGACATGGTGGAAGAGAAGTCGTGGGCTCCGGCGCCGCCACCGCCAAAACCACCGTTTTCGAAGGCCGCATGACCGAAACGGTCATAGGCCGCACGCTTCTGCTTGTCCTTCAGCGTGTCATAGGCCTCGTTGACTTCCTTGAACTTGGCTTCGGCGGCCTCGTCGCCCGGATTGCGGTCCGGGTGAAACTGCATGGCCATCTTGCGGTAAGCGCTTTTCAGCGCTTTTTCATCCGCATCGCGCGAAACACCCAGCACCTCATAGAAATCACGTTTCGACATCAAGATCTTCCGGTCTTGTTGTTGCACCGCAGGCGGCCTGGCAAAGGCCGGCGCCTATTACGGCGAAGGCGCCGCGCACAAGTGCCTGTGTCATCAGGCAGTCGAGCACCCGGCGCCGGGATTGGACCAGCCAGCCGGAGAACCGGCTGGCTGGCGCTTTTCAGTTAAGCGGATTTTTTGTCGTCGTCTTCTTTGACTTCTTCGAAATCCGCATCGACGACATCGTCTTCAGCCTTGGCTTTCGGATCGGCTTCCTCGCCGTCCTCAGCCTGGGCGTCAGCCTGAGCGGCCTGATACATGGCTTCGCCAAGTTTCATGGACGCTTCTGCCAGAGACTGGGTCTTGGCCTTGATGTCTTCCAGGTCTTCACCTTCGAGAGCAGACTTCAGGGAGGCGAGAGCGGTTTCGATCGCGGACTTGTCGTCCTCGGAAACCTTGTCGCCATAGTCCTTCAGGGACTTTTCGGTGGAATGGACCAGAGATTCGCCCTGGTTCTTGGCTTCCACCAGTTCCTTCCGCTTCTTGTCCTCATCGGCATGGGATTCAGCGTCCTTGATCATCTGGTCGATGTCGCTGTCGCTGAGGCCGCCGGAGGCCTGGATGCGGATCTGCTGTTCCTTGCCGGTGCCCTTGTCCTTTGCGGACACGTTGACGATACCGTTGGCGTCGATGTCGAAGGTGACCTCGATCTGCGGAACACCACGCGGTGCCGGCGGCAGGCCGACCAGGTCGAACTGACCGAGGATCTTGTTGTCCGCAGCCATTTCACGCTCACCCTGGAAGACGCGGATGGTCACGGCCGTCTGATTGTCTTCAGCGGTCGAGAACACCTGGCTCTTCTTGGTCGGGATCGTCGTGTTGCGGTCGATCAGACGGGTGAAGACACCGCCAAGCGTTTCGATGCCGAGCGACAGCGGGGTCACGTCGAGCAGCAGAACGTCCTTGACGTCGCCCTGCAGAACACCGGCCTGGATCGCGGCACCCATGGCCACGACTTCGTCCGGGTTCACACCCTTGTGCGGCTCCTTGCCGAAGAAGGTCTTCACGGTTTCCTGGATCTTCGGCATGCGGGTCATGCCGCCGACCAGAACCACTTCGTCGATTTCACCGGCTGCGAGACCTGCGTCTTTCAGGGCGGCTTTCATCGGCTCGATGGTACGCTTGACCAGATCCTCGACCAGCGACTCGAACTTGGCGCGGGTGAGTTTCAGCGTCAGGTGCTTCGGACCGGAAGCATCCGCCGTGATGAACGGCAGGTTGATTTCGGTCTGGGACGAGGACGACAGTTCGATCTTCGCCTTTTCCGCAGCTTCCTTCAGACGCTGCAGGGCCAGCTTGTCGTTCTTCAGGTCGATGCCCTGGTCCTTCTTGAACTCGGACGCAAGGTAGTCGACGAGGACCATGTCGAAGTCTTCACCGCCGAGGAACGTGTCACCGTTTGTGGACTTCACTTCGAAGACGCCGTCGCCGATTTCCAGGATGGAAACGTCGAACGTGCCACCGCCAAGGTCGTAGACCGCGATGGTCTTGCCGTCGTTCTTGTCGAGACCGTAGGCAAGCGCTGCTGCCGTCGGCTCGTTGATGATACGCAGGACTTCGAGACCCGCGATCTTGCCGGCATCCTTGGTGGCCTGACGCTGTGCGTCGTTGAAGTAGGCCGGGACGGTGATGACCGCCTGGGTCACTTTTTCGCCGAGATAGCTCTCAGCGGTTTCTTTCATCTTCTGAAGGATGAAAGCAGACACCTGGGACGGGGAGTATTTTTCGCCGTTGGCTTCCACCCATGCATCGCCGTTGTCTGCCTCGACGATCTCGAACGGAACAAGTTTCTTGTCCTTGTCGACCGTCGGGTCGGAATACCGGCGACCGATCAGGCGCTTGACCGCGAACAGGGTGTTGGTCGGGTTCGTGACCGCCTGGCGTTTAGCCGGCTGGCCGACGAGACGCTCGCCATCGTCGGAGAAGGCCACCATCGACGGGGTGGTGCGGGCGCCTTCTGCGTTTTCAATTACTTTGGAATCCTTGCCGTCCATGACGGCGACGCACGAGTTCGTCGTGCCGAGGTCGATACCAATGACCTTTGCCATTTCTGCCTCTCTTTCTAGCAAACCGGATAGACCCATAAAGGCGTCATTCCGGCTCCTCTCAGTTGGGTACCGGGTTTCCCCGGACATCGCACCAGAACGCTAGGCTCATGATTTGGCGCGAAGCTTGATCGCTATATAGGTGGATGAAACTTTGCCTGCAAGACATCTGTCCAATGACATTTCGCAGACTTTCCCTTCTTGGCCGATATTTCTTCCCAGATCGTTACCACCATTGTCAGCTTTGCGAATTCCACATGCAATCGAGGGGAACCGTCAGGTTTTGCTGAAAGAGGCAAGCCAAACCGGTTAAGCTCCGCCCGTCACAGCAAAGACCCCTTCGGAAAGGAGACCTGACTTGCGCGATGCCCGCCTTTGGACCCGGCTTGAAGCCTGCCACCCGGACGATGTGGAAGCGGACTTCCCATTTACCGCGCGCCTTGCCCGCGACAACGGCTGGAGCAAGGGTTTCGCCAGACGTGTCGTGACCGAGTATCTTCGGTTTGCCTATCTCAGCCGGCTTGGCGAAGGCATCGTGACGCCGAGCGACGAAGTGGACCAGGCCTGGCATCTGCATCTGACCTACACCAGACATTACTGGGAACCATTCAGAGAAGCGCTCGGGGGTCCGCTGCACCATATGCCGACGAAGGGCGGCCCTGACCAGGACGTCCGGTTCCGGCAGGCCTATGCAAGAACACTCCGGCTTTACCGAACTGAGTTCGGCGAACCGCCACAGGATATCTGGCCGCCGGAAGAGATCCGTTTTGGCAAGGCGCCGGGGTTTGTCCGGGTGAATGCGCAGGATGTCTGGATCATCCGCAAGCCGCACTGGCCGAACCGGGTCGCGCGGGTCGCCAGGTGGTTTGCGAATGCGCCCACTGCCGTGCTCTGCGCGTTGCTGGCCACCCTGTCTCTTCTCTTGGGGACGCGACTCGCTTTCGCCCATGGAGAGGCGCAAGGAGACACCTTCCTGGAAAGACTGGTCAACAGGGTCTGGCACTGGGCCACCATGCACACCACCGAGTTCGTGTTGAGCCTGTTCATAATCGCCCTGGCGCTGGTGATCTTCTCCATGAAGTCAGGCGGCAACTCTTCCGGATGCAGCACCGGCTGCGGCAGCAGCGGTGGGGGCGGCAGCGGTGGTAGTTCCGGCTGCAGCGGTTGCGGCGGTGGAGACTGACCGAAGGACTGGCTATCAACCATGCAGGACATTTCCATCAATGGCCTGAGCGGGCTTTCCTATCTGCCGGGCTATTTCGACCGCGCGGGCCAGGAAGACTTGCTGGACCAGATCCGCGCGATCGTGGCCGAAGCGCCTCTCTACCAGCCGGTCATGCCCAAAACCGGAAAGCCCTTTTCGGTGCGCATGAGCAACTGCGGAGCGCTTGGCTGGGTGTCGGATATCCAGGGCTACCGCTACCAGCCGGTGCATCCCGGAACGGGGCAGCCGTGGCCGGCCATGCCGGACGCCTTGACGCACCTTTGGGGAGAGGTCGCCGGCAAGGCACCGCCCCCCGAAGCCTGCCTGATCAACTTCTATGACCAGGGCGCGCGTATGGGCCTGCATCAGGACCGCGACGAACAGATGTTCGAAGCCCCGGTCGTCTCGGTGTCTCTGGGAGATACGGCAACCTTCCGCGTCGGTGGCCTGTCCCGGAAGGATCCGACCAAATCCTTTCGCCTGCAATCCGGCGATGTCGTCGTGCTTGGCGGCGAGGCCCGCCTTGCCTTTCACGGCATCGACCGCGTGCTGGCAGGAACCTCCACCCTTCTGAAGAACGGCGGTCGGATCAACCTGACGCTGAGACGGGTCAATCCGGCCTGATCTCTCCTGCTTCCAGGTAGGTCGCCTCGAAGCTGACCGGGAAATTGACCGACCGGGCGATGAAACAGACCTTGTGAATCTCGTGATGGATCGCATCGGCCTTTGCCAGGTCCGTGCCTTTGGGCACCGTGATGACCGGCTTCAGCACAGCCCTTAGAAACCGGCCCGCACCGGAAGGCTCCGTTTCCCCCGTCGCTTCAGGTGCATCCTCATAGGCCATGACGGCAATGCCCGCGTCACTTGCCAGATGCAGGTACCAGAGCATGTGGCAGCTCGCCAGGGCGGACAGGAGCAGGTCTTCCGGATTATGGAGCGCCGGATTGCCGCCAAGCAGCGGATCGTTTGAACACAAGACCGGCGGTTTTCCCGGTGTGCGTATCTCCCAGGTCCGGTCGTAGGACCTGTAACTTCTCGTCCCCTCGCCCCGATTACCGGTCCAGCGAATGAGAGAGGTATAGCCGTGTTCTTTGCTCATGCATCCTCCAAAATGTATACATTTATACATTTTGGATTTACAGGCTGCTGTCAAGGCTCTATTGCAAAACGAGGGAGGCGCCATGTCCGCAGAAAAAATCGCAGCCACACTCGAAGCCGACATCGTTTCCGGGATCTTCCGGCCGGGTGAGGACCTGAAACAGGGGGAGATCGCCGCCCGCTTTTCGGTGAGCCGCATTCCCGTGCGCGATGCCCTGCAGTTGATGGCCGCACGGGGCCTGATCGACCTTGAGCGCAACCGCCGGGCCCGGGTGATTAACCTTGCGCCAGCGGAGATCGACGAGGTCTATCATCTGCGCGGCCTTCTGGAGACCGATTGCCTGCGACAGGCGATCAGACGGCTGGAAGCGGACGATCTTGTAAAGATCGAAGCGGCCCTTGCCCATTCCAGCATCGACGCGGCAACCGAGCTATGGGCCGACGGCGACTGGGCCTTTCACAAGAGCCTTTATGCGCCGGCACGACGGCCGAGAGAACTGTCGATGATCGAAGATCTTCGGCGGACCTGCCGCATTCACATCGCCGGTTACGGCGTGTTGCCAACACTGACCGACAGATGGCTGAAAGACCACGAAGACCTGGTCGCAGCCATAAGATCCCGAGCGGAAGACCGGGCGGCGGACATTCTCGCCCGCCATATCGCAGATGCGCGCGAGACATTGCTGGCGGCAATGCCCGGCTGACCCGCCAAGGCACCGGCCGAGCCTTCAGAGAAGCATGTAGGTCGCCACGACCGCGCAGGCGGCAATGACCCAAAGGGCGGCCCGCCCGGAGCGGGTGTGACGTGCCTCCGCCCGGCCAATAGCCTCGGCGGTTTCATCGTCGAACCTGAGCCCGCCCTGTGTCATCTTTTCCAGCTCTTCCGACATCCGGCCGATCCTGTCGGCAAAGAGCGGCATGTCGTTGGCGATGCGCGCGAGTGCCGACAAGGCGTCGCCTGCGTCCCGCAGTTTGCCGACCGGACCCAGGTTATCCTTGATCCAGGTGCCGACCACGGGCTCCGCCGTCCGCCACATATCGAGGTTGGGATTGAGCGAGCGCGCCACGCCCTCGACCACGACCATGGTCTTCTGCAGCATGATGAGCTGGGTCTGGGTCCGCATCTCGAACAGCTCGGTCACTTCGAACAGCTGGGTCAGCAGGCGGGCCATGGAGATTTCGCTGGCATCGTGACCGTGGATCGGCTCACCGATGGCGCGGATCGCCTGGGCGAACATGTCGACATCCTGATGCGCGGGCACATAGCCGGCCTCGAAATGCACCTCCGCTACCCGTCGGTAGTTGCGGGTGATGAAACCGAACAGGATTTCTGCCAGAAACCGGCGCTCGCGCTTGTTGAGACGGCCGATGATGCCGAAGTCGACGGCAACCAGGGTGCCGTCGGGCTCAACGAAGAGATTGCCCTGGTGCATGTCTGCATGAAAGAAGCCGTCGCGCAGCGTGTGGCGCAGGAAGCTCTGGATGACGGCAGCCCCCAGCGCCTCCAGGTCATGGCCATCTTCCTTGAGGCCCTCGACGTCCGACATCTTGCGGCCGTCGATCCATTCCATGGTCAGGACGCCCTTGGCAGTGCGCAGCCACTCGACAGCCGGAACGCGGAAACCGGGATCCTCGGCGGTGTTCTCGGCCATTTCCGACAGGGCCGCGGCCTCCAGACGAAAGTCCATTTCCATCGCAACCGACTGGGCCAGCGTGTCCACCACCGCGACGGGCCGCAGACGCCGTGAAGGCGGATGGAACCGCTCGGCCAGGCGTGCGACGAGATAATAGCTTTCAAGATCGCGCTGGAACCGGCGCGAAACCCCAGGCCGCAGCACCTTGACCGCCACCTTTCGCTCCGTGCCGTCCTTGTCGAGGATCACGGCCGGATGCACCTGGGCAATGGAAGCGGCGGCAACCGCTTGACCGAAAGAGACGAAGAGCTCGTCGAGGGGCTTGCCAAGTTGTTCGGCCACGGCGGCACAGGCCGCGTCATGATCGAAAGCCGGCAGCCGGTCCTGAAGGGCTGAAAGTTCGCGAGCGGCCTCCTTGCCGACCACATCGGCCCGGGTCGCCAGGAACTGGCCAAGCTTCACATAGGACGGCCCGAGCTTGTTGAGCGCATCGGACAGGCGCAGGTCAGCCCGCTTGTTGCGAACGGACCGGCGCTCCAGAAGCCGCGCCATGGCAATGGCGAACCGGGGGCCGGCCGGCAGATCCGGAAGCGAAACGAGGCCGAAAACGCCTTCGCGCGCCATCACGAAACCCGCCCGTGCCAGACGGAGAAGAGGCATTACCGGAAGGGCCATGTATCAGAGTTTCCAGCCGTAATGCAGGGCGGCGATACCGCCGGAATAATTGCGGTAGCCCACGCGCTCGAACCCGGCTTCGCGGATCATGTCGGCAAAGCGTTCCTGGTTCGGGAAATTGCGGATCGATTCCACCAGATACTTGTAAGGATCACCGTCGCCGGTCACCCAGCGGCCCATGGCCGGGATCGCGTTGAAGGAGAAGGTGTCATAGACCTTGTCGAGCATCGGCACGTCGACTTCGGAAAATTCCAGGCACAGGAAGCGGCCGCCCCGCTTCAGAACCCTGCGCGCTTCCCGCAGGGCCTTGGGAATGTCCGGTACGTTGCGGATGCCGAAGGCGATCGTATAGGCATCGAAACTCTGTCGGAAACGGCAGCGCCTCGGCATTGCCCTGGCTGAAAGTGATGAGATCGGAAAGCCCGGCCTTTTCGGCCCGGTCGCGGCCGACGCCGAGCATGCTTTCGTTGATGTCGCACACCACCGCACGGGCGGTTTCGTTGGACCTGCGCACCACACGGGTCGCGATGTCGCCGGTGCCGCCGGCCACGTCCAGCAGCCGCCAGTTGGAGCTCGCCGTCTTGGGCGGAGCCAGGAAGGAAACCATGGCATCCTTCCAGACCCGGTGAAGCCCGCCGGACATCAGGTCGTTCATGAGGTCGTAGCGTTCTGCAACCTTATGGAAGACATCATCCACAAGTGCCTGCTTCTGGCCCTCGGCGACCCTTGTGAAGCCGAAACTCGTCGGCATTTCTTCCGGAGCGCGGTTCGGCCTGGCCGACTGCCCGTGTGGCTGTTGCGTCATGAAAGCGCCTCCAAGACCGCCCCGCGCCGCGGCACTAATGCCAGCCGGCTGCAGGTCCGGTCACTTCTTACCCGTTGGACAAGCCACCTGTTGAAAGTGCTGGCGGATTGCCGTTTCGAAACTATCTTCAAAGTGCGCCGGACCATAGTACAAGCCATTGGCAAGCGCTATCGTTGCCGGCCACCAAAAATCATATGCCGCAGGCCTATAGCCTGCCATGACAGCGGATACCAGACCTGACATGCCCGAACTCCCGGAAGTCGAAACCGTCAAGCGCGGCCTTGCCCCCACTTTCGAAGGGGCGCTGATTACAAAGGTTGACCAGAACCGGCCGGACCTTCGCTTCCCGTTTCCGGACGGGTTTGCGGACCGGCTCACCGGCCGCAGGCTGACGGTGCTGTCACGCCGCTCCAAGTATCTGCTGGGCGATATCGACAGTGGCGATGTGCTGGTGATGCACCTTGGCATGTCTGGATCGTTCCGGATCGAAAACGATCTTGCCGGTGCGACGCCAGGCAGCTTTGTCCATGCCCGCAGCAAGAATCCGAAGCACGACCATGTGGTCTTCCACCTGGAGTCAGCCGATGGTGCGCGAGCCCGGATCGTCTACAACGACCCGCGCCGGTTCGGCTTCATGGATCTGATTGCCCGCCCGGCGCTTGCAGAGCATCCTTTTTTCCGAGACCTCGGCCTGGAACCTCTCGGCAACGATCTGGGCGGCGAAACTCTGGCGCGGTTGTTCAACGGGCGCAAGACGCCGTTGAAGGCGGCGCTTCTCAATCAGAAACTGATCGCAGGTCTCGGCAACATATATGTGTGCGAAGCGCTCTGGCGCACCGGCCTGAGCCCGGAACGGGCCGCCGGAACGCTGGTGACGCGGACAGGCCGGCCAACAAAGAAGGCCGAGGAACTTGCCGCCAATATCCGCGCCACGCTGGAGGATGCGATCAGGGCAGGCGGATCTTCCCTGCGCGATCACACCCAGGCGGACGGCACCCTCGGCTACTTTCAGCACTCCTTTGCGGTCTATGACCGCGAGGGTGAAACCTGCCGGACACCTGGCTGCACGGGCACGGTGGCGCGCCTTGTCCAGTCGAACCGCTCGACCTTTCATTGCCCGGCCTGTCAGACCTGACCTGTCCTATCGGTCAAGCTTGCCAGACCCGCCCGACCTCGGGTAGGCATTGCCGATGAACTACACGTCCAGGAAACCGCAGGCATCCGGTTCCGGGCTCATGAGAGACCCGTTTGTCCGGCCAGCCACGGGTTCCAGCACCGGGAGCTGTCAACATGGGATATGAAAACATCCGCGTCGAAAAACGGGGGAAAGTCGGCCTGATCACACTGGACCGGCCGAAAGCCTTGAACGCACTCAATTCGGCGCTGGTTGCCGAACTGGGAACGGCGCTTGACGGCTTCGATGCGGACGAGCGCATCGGCTGCGTCGTCATCACCGGCTCGGAAAAGGCCTTTGCCGCCGGTGCCGACATCAAGGAAATGCAGCCGCACAATTTCTCATCCGCCTACCAGACGGATCTGATCACGCCTTTCGACCGGATTTCGCGCAATCGCAAGCCGATCATCGCCGCCGTGGCGGGCTATGCGCTTGGCGGAGGCTGCGAGCTGGCCATGCTGTGCGATTTCATCATTGCCGCGGACACGGCCAAATTCGGCCAGCCGGAAATCACGCTCGGCGTCATTCCGGGCGCCGGCGGCACCCAGCGGCTGACGCGGTTCGTCGGCAAGTCCAAAGCCATGGAAATGGTGCTGACCGGACGCATGATGGATGCGGAAGAAGCCGAGCGCAGCGGTCTCGTCAGCCGCATCGTTCCGGCGGACGATCTGCTTGAGGAAGCGCTGAAGGCCGCCGAAAAGATCGCCGATTTCTCGCTTCCCGTTGTCATGATGGCCAAGGAAAGTGTCGACCGGGCCTATGAAACGACGCTGTCGGAAGGTGTGCGTTTCGAACGGCGCGTCTTCCAGGCCCTGTTTGCTCTGGAAGACCAGAACGAAGGCATGACGGCCTTCACCGAGAAACGGACACCGCAGTTCCGGAACAAATAAACTACGGCGTTCAACGATAAAGCCGTTGACGACTTCCGAAAGCGCGATTATAAGCTGCGCCCAATCGGTGGCGGTTTTCCGCCGCCGTTGTTTTTTGATCGGGCTTGCAGCTTTTGCTCCCTTGTCCCGATCGCCACCGGACACTAGTCCCAAATACCGATCAGGATAGAGCCCATGGCCAACACACCATCGGCCAAGAAGGCGGCCCGTAAGATTGCCCGCCGGACGGCCACGAACAAAGCCCGTCGCAGCCGCGTGCGCACCTACCTGCGCAAGGTTGAGGAAGCGATTGCTTCCGGCGATCAGGCCGCTGCAAACGAGGCCTTCAAGGCCGCACAGCCGGAAATCATGCGCGCTGCCGGCAAAGGCACGATGCATGCCAATACGGCCTCCCGGAAGGTTTCCCGCCTCAATGCCCGTATCAAGGCACTCAGCGCGTAACCGAACCGTCATATGAGCGTTAAAAAGACCCGGCCTGAGTGCCGGGTTTTTTTTAGCCATGCAATTTTGTGGATGACCAGATTCAACAACCTAGGCGCGCAATATTGCAATTTCTACCGAGTATAATGCTGTCATGAAAAATACTTATTTTTCAGATACTTACTCACATGTACCATTGAGAGAAGGCGATCAATCCGGATTCGATACGAGTCAAGCTATCAGTTTCGAAATTTTTTTTGAAAATGTTGTTTTTGGAATGTGACAGGGCTCGTCAGCGGCAAAAGTCATTGCGGTAAAACACATTTGCTGCGTCGCCAGCCGACACCAAAAAACCACGATGCGGGGAAAGAAACAGGCACTTTCCGCCATTCGCAAAAACACGCTGTTGCCCCTTCGGTCGCGGTCTGTATATTAACAATACGGCTGGCGGGTAAGACCAGCGACCAACTTAAAAATCGGTGCTTGGAAAACAATGAATAAGTTAAACCGGACCATCGCTGAGCACATTAAATCCAATTCATGGAATGAATACGTTAGCGTATTCGACGATCCGGGCGCTTAGCCTGGAATAGTCTACTTCTTTCTCAAGAAAATCTTGAAGAACACTTGCAATCAATAGCGCTGCGCTATTGAAGGGGGCGGTTTTGCAATTTGACGGTGGATATGCAGGAAATGTGACTGCGCAGGAGGCCTTTGAGGGCCTTGCCGAGCAGCAGGAAGCAATCCTTGTCGACGTGCGGACACAGGCGGAATGGTCCTTTGTCGGGCTGCCGGATCTTCGTCCGATCGGCAAGGAACCGATCCTGGCGGAATGGCAGAGCTTTCCGTCGACAGGGCCCAATCCGGGGTTCGTGGACTCGGTTTCTGATCTTTTGGTCAAAAAAGGACTTGACCGAAACGCGCCAATCTATTTCTTGTGCCGCTCCGGAGCACGGAGCCAGGCAGCTGCGGTCGCCCTGACCCAGGCCGGCTACTCGCGGTGCTTCAATATCTCCGATGGTTTCGAGGGCCCTCTCGGTCCGGATGGCCATCGTGGGACCCAGTCCGGCTGGAAGGCCGCCGGATTGCCCTGGATTCAAAGTTAGTTACCCTGCCCATCGACAGGGTCAGGTGAAGGGAGCTATCCCTTCGCCACATAAATAACCGTCCCAAAAGGGACATTATAATGCTGCAAAAGTAGCAAGGCGTCGAAGAGCGGCTGTGGCGGACTGCTCTTCACATATACAGGAGGCAGATGACATGCAGGTTCAGGAGGCAGGCGGCTCCGAACAGTGGAAACGGGTGAAGAAACAGCTTCGCGCAGAATTGGGCGATGATGTTTTTACAAGCTGGTTTGCACGCGTAGACCTTGAGGAACATCAGGACGGCACTGTCCGCCTGTCTGTTCCGACCCGGTTTTTGAAACAATGGATCCAGAACAATTATAATGACCAGTTGATGGGCCTCTGGCAGCGCGAGTGCGACAACGTTCACCGCATCGAGCTGACGGTGCGCGGCGCAATCCGCCCGCGTCAGACCCCGATTGCAAAGCCGAGCCTTGCAGCGCCCCAGGGCAGCAAGCCGGCAACAGCCGAAAATCGTTCCGACGCTCTTTCCGATGCGGCCCAGGTTACCCGGGCCCAGGCGGCAACGGCAGCTCTCGGCCGTGGCGAGACCAGCTCGGACAACGCCCGTGACGTGCTGCAAGGTGCAGCGCTCGATCCGAAATACACGTTTGAGACCTTTGTCGAAGGCGAGTCCAACAATCTGGCTCTGGCTGCGGCCCGTCAGGTTGCCGCCGGCGGCGCGGTCACTTTCAACCCGCTCTACCTGCATGCCTCCGTCGGTCTGGGCAAAACTCACCTGATGCAGGCCGTTGCTGCAAAGGCCCGTGCGTCCGGACGCAAGGTGCTCTACCTGACGGCCGAGCACTTCATGTACAAATTCGTGGCTGCTCTGAAGTCCCAGTCCGCGCTGGCCTTCAAGGAGAACCTGCGCACGATCGACCTTCTCCTGATCGACGACATGCAGTTCCTCCACGGCAAACAGGTGCAGCAGGAGTTCTGCCACACCCTCAACGCTCTCATCGACGGAGCCCGTCAGGTGATCGTGGCCGCAGACCGCGCGCCGTCCGAACTGGACACGCTCGACGACCGCGTCCGCTCCCGCCTGTCCGGCGGCCTTGTGGTCGGCATTCAGGAACCGGATTTCGCACTGCGCCGGAATATTCTGGCCACCCGTGTGGACACGGCCCGCAGGAACTACCCGCAGTTCGACGTTCCGGACAGCGTGCTGGACTATGTCGCGCGTCACGTTGCCTCTTCCGGCCGCGACCTCGAAGGTGCTCTCAACCGTCTGATCGCGCACAATCAGCTAACCAATCAGCCGATCACGCAGGAAATGGCTGAAATGACCCTGCGCGATCTGGTTCGCTCCAGCGAGCCGCGCCGGGTGAAGATCGAAGACATCCAGCGGGTGGTCTCCAAGCACTACAATGTTACCAAGGCGGACCTGCTGTCAGCACGGCGGACCCGGACCATCGTCCGTCCGCGTCAGATTGCCATGTATCTTGCCAAGGTCATGACCCCGCGCTCGCTGCCGGAAATCGGCCGCCGCTTCGGCAACCGGGACCACACAACGGTTCTGCACGCCGTGCGCAAGATCGAGGAAATGGCACGTGCCGACTACGCCCTGGCGCAGGAGCTGGAACTGCTGAAGCGCATGCTCGACGCCTGAGGCGGAGAGCTTCGGAAACGGGTCAATTGCGGGTGCCCAACCGATTTCAATCGGGCATCCGCCGGCCTGCTCCCGGCACGCGGCAAGGCAAGGTTAAAATACACGATATTCTACCAAAATTGGGGGCGTTCAGGCTGAACGCCCCCTTGCTTTTGCAGCCGGTTAAGGGCAGTGTCGTCCACCCCGCTCCTCACCGGAGCCAAGAATATTCAATCAGCCCGGCAGCTCAGCCAGGCGTTTCATGAGTACGGAACGAGAGTATGAAAGCGACCCTCGAGCGGACCGACCTCCTCAAGTCCTTGACCCATGTTCACCGCGTGGTGGAACGCCGGAATACCATTCCGATCCTGTCGAACGTTCTTCTGCGCGCCGATGGCGGCGCGATCAACCTGAAGGCAACCGACCTCGACCTGGAAATCGTCGAAAGTGTGCCGGCCATGATCGAAATGCCGGGCGCGACCACCGTTCCGGCCCATATGTTCTACGACATCGTGCGCAAGCTGCCGGAAGGTTCGCAGGTGGTGCTGGAAACCACCAGCGACAACGCCACGCTGGAAATCCGCGCCGGCCGGTCGAAGTTCACCCTGCAGATGCTTCCGGAAACCGACTTCCCGGACCTGACCGCGGGCGACTTCAGCCACAGCTTCTCGCTGACCGGTGCCGACATCCGCAAGCTGATCGACGCAACCCAGTTCGCGATCTCGACCGAAGAGACCCGTTACTATCTGAACGGTATCTATCTGCACACGGTGGACGCCGGGTCCGGCCTCCAGTTCCGCGCGGTTGCCACCGACGGCCACCGTCTGGCGCAGGCCGAAGTGCCGGCACCGTCCGGCTCGGCCGGCATGCCCGGCATCATCGTGCCGCGCAAGACCGTTGGCGAGATCCAGAAGTTGCTCGAAAGCCCGGAAGCCAGTGTGCAGGTCGAGCTTTCCGACACCAAGATCCGCCTCACGACCGGTTCCGTCATCCTGACGTCCAAGCTGATCGACGGCACCTTCCCGGACTATGGCCGGGTGATCCCGCAGAACAACGACAAGGAAATGCGCGTCGACCGCGACGAGTTCAAGGAAGCTGTCGACCGCGTGTCGACGATCTCCTCCGAACGCGGCCGCGCCGTCAAACTGTCGCTGACCGAAGGTCACCTGGTGCTGACGGTGAACAACCCGGATTCCGGCAGCGCGACGGAAGAACTTGCCGTCGAATATGATGCCGAGCCGTTGGATATCGGCTTCAACTCCCGCTACCTGCTCGATATTGCCAACCAGCTTTCGAGCGATACGGCTCTGTTCCGTCTGGCAGACAGCGGGTCTCCGACCCTCATTCAGGACAACACGGTCGACGACTGCCTGTTTGTTCTCATGCCGATGCGCGTCTGAGTTAGGCGGCGCGCCAAAACAGTAGCGGAAGTGGGGTCATGACAGATTACCGGACGGCGCAGCTGACCCGTCTGTCCCTGACCGGCTTCCGCAACTACAGCGCCCTGACGCTGCCGCTGACGGCCAAGATGGCCGCCTTTGTCGGGCCCAATGGCGCCGGCAAGACCAATATCCTGGAAGCCATATCCTTTCTGACAGCCGGCCGCGGCCTGCGCCGGGCAGCGCTTGCCGACATCGCCCGCAAGGGCGGCGACGGCAGTTGGAGCGTTGCCGCAACCGTGCTGCTGGACGGGTTCGAAACCAGGATCGGAACCGGTCTCGTGGCCGGGACGTCCGGACGCAAGGTGCGCATCGACGGCGAGGAGGTTCGGGGCTCGGAAAGCCTTCTGGACTATATGCGTGTGCTCTGGCTGGTGCCGTCGATGGACGGGCTGTTCACCGGTCCCGGCTCCGACCGCCGCCGCTTTCTCGACCGGCTGACGCTGGCGATCGACCCGACCCATGGACGCCGCGTGAGCGACTTCGAAAACGCCCTTCGGCAGCGCAACCGTCTTCTCGACCAGGGCGGCTCCGATGCCTATCTGAGTGCACTGGAACAGCAGGTGGCCGAACTCGGCACCGCCGTCTCGATTGCCAGAACGGAAACCGTTGACCTGCTCAGCCGCATGATCGCCGGACAGGCCACGCAGGATCTGCCGTTTCCCCATGCCTCCGTCAGCCTGGAAGGGGCCTTCGAGGCAGAGACCGCGGGTCTGAGTGCCTCCGACCGGGAGGACCGCTACCGCCAGATGCTGCAGGACGGCCGACACCGCGACCGGGCCGCCGGGCGCACCCTAAATGGACCGCACCTGAGCGATCTCACCGTTTTTCACGCTGCCAAGGCCATGCCGGCGTCGCAATCCTCGACCGGGGAACAGAAGGCGCTGCTGATAGGCCTTATCCTGGCCCATGCCGAGCTGACGGCGAAAGTCTCCGGAATGACGCCCGTTCTGCTGCTCGATGAAGTGGCGGCGCATCTCGATCCCGACCGCCGTTCGGCGCTGTTTTCGAAGCTTGATTCCCTTGGCGGGCAGGTTTTCATGACCGGCACGGACGAGGCCCTGTTCGAGGCTTTGCCGGCCGAAGCGGAAGTGTTTGAGATCCGCGAGCACAAGGGACGGCTGCTGGAGCGGAGCAAGGCCCCTTAAATCCGCCGGAATCTTATGGTTTTCCACCAGAATCCCTTCGCTGGCTTGCCTATGGCCGGCACGTGGTTGAACGCCCGCCGGAACCCCGTATAACGGGGTTGGAAAAGATAAATCGATTGGTGATTGATTCGCATGAGCGACACGTCCACGCCCGACAACAGCCCGACCCCCGAAACCAATGGCGGTGCCGAATATGGCGCCGACAGCATCAAGGTTCTCAAGGGCCTCGATGCCGTGCGCAAGCGGCCCGGCATGTATATCGGCGACACCGATGACGGCTCCGGGCTGCACCATATGGTGTACGAGGTGGTCGACAACGCCATCGACGAAGCGCTTGCCGGCCACGCCGACCACGTGACGGTGACCCTGAACCCGGATGGATCGGTGACCGTTTCCGACAACGGCCGCGGTATTCCGACCGACCTTCACTCCGAGGAAGGTGTGTCGGCGGCGGAGGTCATCATGACCCAGCTTCACGCCGGCGGTAAGTTCGACCAGAACTCCTACAAGGTTTCCGGCGGCCTGCACGGCGTGGGCGTTTCCGTGGTCAACGCACTGTCGACAAAGCTGGAGTTGCGCATCTGGCGCAACGGACAAGAACATTCCATGACCTTTGCCCATGGCGATGCCGTGGCGCCGCTGAAGGTGGTTGGCCCTGCCAACGGCAGGAAAGGAACCGAGGTCACGTTTCTGCCCTCACCGGATACCTTCACCAAGACCGAGTTCGATTTCAGCACCCTGGAACACCGGCTGCGCGAACTCGCCTTCCTGAACTCCGGCGTCCGCATCATCCTGACGGACAAGCGCGGCGTTGAGGACAGGGTCGAGGAGCTGTTCTACGAAGGCGGCCTGGAAGCCTTCGTACGCTATCTGGACCGGGCCAAACATCCGTTGATCGAAGCGCCGATCAACATGCGGGCCGAGCGCGACGGCATCACCGTCGAAGCCGCCATGTGGTGGAACGACAGCTACCATGAACACGTGCTCTGCTTCACCAACAACATTCCGCAGCGCGACGGCGGCACCCACCTTGCCGGTTTCCGGGCAGCGCTGACCCGGCAGGTGACCGGTTATGCGGAATCCACCGGCCTGATGAAGAAGGAAAAGGTTAACCTGTCCGGCGACGACTGCCGCGAAGGCCTGACCTGCGTTCTTTCCGTCAAGGTGCCGGATCCCAAGTTCTCGTCCCAGACCAAGGACAAGCTGGTTTCCTCCGAAGTGCGGCCGGTTGTCGAAAACCTGATTTCGCAGATCCTGAGCGAATGGCTCGAGGAAAACCCGGCCCCGGCCAAGACGATCGTCTCCAAGGTGGTGGAAGCGGCCTCGGCGCGTGAAGCCGCCCGCAAGGCGCGCGAGCTGACACGCCGCAAGGGCGCTCTCGACATCGCCTCCCTGCCCGGCAAGCTTGCCGACTGCCAGGAGCGCGATGCCTCCAAGGCGGAACTCTTCCTGGTGGAGGGTGATTCCGCAGGCGGCTCGGCCAAACAGGGCCGTCACCGGGAAAACCAGGCCGTCCTGCCGCTACGCGGCAAGATCCTCAACGTGGAGCGTGCCCGCTTCGACAAGATGCTGTCCTCCAACGAAATCGGCACACTGATCACCGCGCTCGGCACCGGGATCGGCAAGGAGGAGTTCAACGTCGAGAAGCTGCGCTACCACAAGATCATCATCATGACCGATGCTGACGTCGACGGCGCGCACATTCGAACCCTGCTGTTGACCTTCTTCTTCCGTCAGATGCCGCAGTTGATCGAGAACGGCTACATCTATATTGCGCAGCCGCCACTCTATAAGGTCAAGCGCGGCCAGTCCGAGCAGTATCTGAAGGACCAGAAGGCGCTGGAAGACTATCTGATCGGCCAGGGCCTGGACGAAGCCTCCCTGACTCTGGCGAACGGCGAGGTTCGCACCGGCCAGGACCTTCGCGCGGTGGCCGAGACCGCCCGCACGATTTCCGACATCTTCGACGGGCTCCATTCGCGCTACAACCGGGATGTGGTCGAACAGGCCGCCATCGCCGGCGCGCTGACACCGGAGATCCTGGACGATCAGGGCAAGGCCGAGGAAGCTGCTACCTATATTGCCCGGCGCATGGACATTCTGGCAGACGAATTCGAACGGGGCTGGGTCGGCGAGGCTCGTGACGACGGCAGTCTGGTGTTCAAGCGCACGGTGCGCGGCGTGCAGGAAGTCGCCACAATCGATGCCGCTTTGCTGGGGTCCAGCGACGCCCGCCGTCTGGCTGCACACGCAGGCCATCTGAACGAGATCTACGGCAAGGCCGCCGTCCTGCGGCGCAAGGATATCTCCACGGAAATTCGCGGGCCTCGTGCTCTGCTGACGCAGATCTATGCCGCCGGCCAGAAGGGTATTTCGCTTCAGCGCTATAAAGGTCTTGGCGAGATGAACCCGGAGCAGCTCTGGGAAACCACGCTCGACCCGAATGTCCGCTCCCTGCTGCAGGTGAAAGTGCGCGAGGCGGACGACGCCGACGATATCTTCACCAAGCTGATGGGTGACGAGGTCGAACCGCGGCGCGAGTTCATTCAGGAAAACGCTCTGGCGGTGGCCAACCTAGACATCTGATTTCCGAAACGACAAACAAGAAGAGCGGCGCTTGGCGCCGCTTTTTTTTGCGCGTCAGGCTTCCATCAGGCACCGGGCCAGGGTTCGGGACGGCCGAAGAAAAAGCCCTGCGCTGCCTCGATGTCGAGTTCGCTCAAAAGCCTTGCCTCTTCGGCTGTTTCCACGTGCTTGGCAATCACCTTGATGCCCAGTTCATGGGCGGCGCGGACCAGGCCGTTCAAGATGGCGGCCTTCGCCGGCTCTTCCACGACCTGCTGGGTCAGGCTCGATTCAAGCTTCAGCCAATCGACACGCAGGTTGGTCAAGCGCGACAGCACCGGCCAGTGACCGGCAAAGTCGTCGATGGCGGTCTGGCAGCCGAGTTCGTTCACGAACCTGAAGAACGCCTGCACGCTGGCAGGTTCGCGCAGAAAATCCTTTTCCGCGATTTCAAGGCACAGTTTTGACGCCAGCAGCGGGTTGACCGACAAGCGATGGTAAAGACCGTCGCGGAAAGTCGGATCGCGCACCGATTCAGCCGATACGTTCATCGTCAGGATGCTGCGGTCTGCATTGCGCTCAGCCGCGTCCAGAACCTTGTCGAGGGTCCAGGCATCCACCTTCGCAATGAAACCGGATCGTTCGGCAGCCGAAATCCAGGCCCGCGAAGACAGACCGCGCGCGCGATCCCCTTTGAGGCGCAACAGGATTTCAGATCCCCACGGCCTGGCCCGCTTCAGGCAGACAATCGGCATCGCGTAGAGTGTCAACTCATTTCCGCGGAAACTGCCCGGCTCGGGCAGATCGACCAACTCGGCGCCCACCCCTTCGAAATCCTGTGGCTGGACCGAGTGAACCTGCACCGACCGGCCGCCAAATCGCTTGCCGCGTAAACAGGCCCGGTCAGCCAGGCCCAGGAGAGCAGCCGCGTCGCCCTCGCGCAACTTGATGCCACCGTCGAGAAAGGCGACGCCAATGGACCCGCCGATGGTGAACACCCGGTCACCGACCTCCAGGCGGATGCGGTCAAAGGCACCCAGAATTTCTTCGGCAATATCGAGGGCCGCTTCCTCGTTGGCGACCGGCACCATGCCCGCAAATTCGTCGCCGCCGATCCTCGCGGCGGTGCCGAATTCGCCCAGGGTCAGGCGCAGGCAGGCAGCAACACGCAGAAGCATGTCGTCGCCCGCGTCATGGCCGCCAAGATCGTTGACCTTCTTGAATTCGTCGAGATCGATATAAAGAACGGCGAGGCCGGTTTCCGTCTCGGCTGCAAGCCGCGTCAGTTCGCGCTTCAGGGCCTTGGTGAAGGCCCGGCGGTTCTCCAGACCCGTCAGGGGATCGAGATAGGCCAGACGCCTGTTCTCTGCGGTTTCCTGAGGACAATCGACATTGCGCCGGATGACGGCCAGGGACGCGCCGTTGTCCAGTTGTCCCTGCCCCGCACCTGGAATGGGAACGACCCGCACCTCGCACATCTGGCGGTCAGCGGCGTGGCCGGTCGACCGAAAGCTTCTGCTTTCAGGAATATAGATGGTCTGCGGCAATTCACCTTCCAGACCTGCCAAAGCTTCGGCCAACAAGGTCGCGTCGTAATCGCTGCCGATCAGTTGCAGAAGCTTTTCAGCCCTTGTCTCGACACTTTCAGATGCGCCGAAGACAAGGACATCGTCCGGAAAATGCTCAAGAAGATCAAGGTCCTGCACCGCCTTTCCGGAAGGTTGCGCGCCCCGAACCGGCTCGGCAACCATCTCCTCCTGGCCGTTTTCCTCCAGTTCGAATTGAACCAGAACCGCCTGACGCTCTCCCGGCAGCGAGACAAAGGATGTGCAGATCATGTGGTGGCAGAAGGTCTCGCCCGATTGCAGCACGATCGCGCCGCTTGCCTGAGCCGGTACCCCGCCGAAAGCGGCCGACAGGACCGGTTCGCATCGCCGCCAGCTTTTTTCCGACAGAAGTGCCGGCAAGCTGGGTGGAACCGGCAAGACACCTTTAGCGGCACAAAGCGCCTTCATTTGCTGGTTATGAACCAGGACCCTGCCATCCTGCGCGACGTAGGCCGCAGCATGAGGAAGAACCTCCAGCAGGGATGTGTGGAAGCCAGTAAGAGTATTGTTTTCTGCACGACCGGATTGTTCCAGCCGGTCACTCAAGAACCGATGGCTGACTTGCACCAGACCGCCCTTTCAAAATTACCGTCAGGTTGGCGCTACTCAATACACTTGCGCCGTCGCTATGAAAAATTACTAACACAGTTCAGTTTTTAAAATTGAAACAGAAAAACTACCCACAACTCTTAGGATTTTTATAGTAAACAAAAAACTAACTCCGTCAAATCGAATGTATTTAAAATGTTATTATTACTTTATACTAATGCCGCATTTGCCCTGAAAAACTGCCACATTTTCATCATCGTCCAGGCATAAAGGCGCCGCTACGGAATGTTATCTGCGTCATCACGAAACTGTGTTCACGATCTATCGGGGCGGGCTGTCCGGCTCCAGGGGGACTATCATGAAGAGAAGTGTTCTCGCACGGCACCTGTCGCGCATCGCGCTGAGCGGTGGTTTGCTTCTGGCGGCCGGTGCCCTCACCAGCGCCCAGGCAGGTGTCTATCAGCAATGCGGAAAAGCATCCTGGTACAAACTCGGTGGCACCACCGCCAGCGGGGAGCGCGCCAACCCGAACCAGCTTACTGCAGCGCACAGAAACCTGCCTTTCGGAACGCTGGTGGACGTCACCAATCTTGCCAACGGCAAGACCGTCACCGTCCGGATCAACGACCGGGGTCCTTTCGCCAAGGGGCGGGTTATAGATGTGACCTGGGCTGCAGCAAAAGAGCTCGGCTTTGTCCGCAAAGGCATTACTCGGGTACAACTATCCAGCAAAGCGGGGAAAGTTTCTTCTGAATATAAGCAAATCTGCCAATAAAATTCCCGCAATACAGATGAGATTGCTTTGAGGCAATGGCGCTTCTAAATTGCGCAACAACATTAAGGCGCTGAATTTAATAAATTAATTTATACCGCACTTTGTTTCATATTTAACTCAGTATGAATAACGATCAGTCGCATTACAGTGAATCAAAAAATAAAATATTTTACGGTAATGACAATCCTGAAAGATGCCGCTAGAGTTGCGGCCGTGGTCGATGGGGCCACGTGCACAGTAACTTTATTCGCGCAGTCTAACGGCTGCGCGTTTTTTTTGTGATACTGGCCTTAGCCCTGCAAACGGCCGAAAACGGCGCTCCAGAGGCTCTGCTCGTGCTGGTCTGGAAAGATAAACTTCAGACCTCTTCCCCATCGAAAAGCCGCTTGCGAAAGTCCGCCGCACTTTCCTTTAAGTCCTTTTGCCGGCTCTGCTTCATCCTATCCCAGGACGCATAGGGCTGCGCAAGGCGCGGGTTGCCCTGCAGCACCTTCCTGTTGCGATCCAGAAAGTCCCAGTAAAGCGCGTTGAACGGGCAGGCCTCCGAGCCCGTCTTCTGACGGACGTCATAGGAGCAGGCGCCGCAATAATCCGACATCTTGTCGATGTAGTTGCCACTCGAGACATAGGGCTTCGAGCCGAGCAGCCCGCCGTCGGCGAACTGGCTCATGCCGATGGTGTTGGGAGCCTCTACCCATTCGTAGGCATCGGCATAGACCATCAGATACCATTCATGCACGTCCTTCGGCCTGACCCCGGCCAGGAGCGCAAAATTGCCTGTCAGCATCAGTCTTTGAATGTGGTGCGCGTAAGCTTCTTCCAGCGTCTGGCCAATGGCTTCGGCAAGACAGCGCATGCGGGTCTTTCCCGTCCAGTAGAAGTCCGGCAACGGCCGGTCCGCGCCAAGTGCGTTGCTGTCGACATAGTCCGGCATCTTCAGCCAGTAGATGCCGCGCACATATTCGCGCCAGCCGACAATTTGCCGGATGAAACCTTCGACCGCGTTGAGGGGAACCTTATCCGCCTGCCAGGCCTCCTCCACCTTCCGGCAGAGCGCCTTGGCATCCAGCAGGCCGGCGTTCAGATAGGTCGACAGAACCGAGTGGAACAGGAATTTCCGACCACTGAGCATGGCGTCCTGATAGGTTCCGAAATCAGCCAGCGCCTCCCTCAGGAAATGGTCGCAGGCTTTCTCGGCATCCTTGCGGGTCACTGCGAACCAGAATGGCTCCAGGTCGCCGATATGACCGTAAAACCGCTCGCCGACCATTTCCAGCACCTCCCGCGTGATCGCGTCCGGCGTGAAGCGTTTCGGCTCGGGCATGAAAAGGTCCGGCTTTGCCGGTTTGCGGTTGGCGGCATCATAATTCCATTTGCCACCCGCGGGCTTGTCGCCGTCCATCAGCAAGCCGGTCGAGCGGCGCATTTCCCGATAGAAATACTCCATGCGCAATTGCTTGCGCTCATCCGCCCAGGTCCGGAAATCCGCAACCGTTGAAAAAAACCGCGTATCCGTGAGGATCTCAACCGGCAGATCGAAAGCATCCGACCACGAGCGCATGTCCTCCAGCACCCGCCATTCGCCAGGCTCGGTGACCAGTATCTGCTCCGGCTGCAGGCGGCCACAGGCGCGCTGAACCTCCCCCTTGAAGCTGCCAGTGTTGTCCGGGTCGTCCAGGTTGACGTAATCGACCGTCCAACCGGCCTCCTTCAGTTCCTCGGCGAAGTGGCGCATGGCGGAAAACAGGAAGGCAATCTTCTTCTTGTGATGGCGCACATAGGTGGCTTCCGCCATCACCTCGGCCATCAACACCGTGTCGCGGTCCGGGTCCGCCCGCTTCAAACTGGATAGATCCGTGCTCAACTGGTCACCCAGCACAAGAACCAGCGATCGGCATTTTTCTGTCTTGGTCATCGGCCCCCTGCAAAACTCAAGTCATTGGCCTTCCTACGCACAAACCCCGCCGCCCTATCACCTCACCAGTCATTTTTTCCAAACCGACGACACAACCCGATAGTCCGCCCTGCTGTTAGCGGAAATTTTCGCCTCAGCGTATCCCAGACCTGTTCTCACGCGCACAGGTCAAACCCATCACCCACAAGCAAAAGGCCCTCTCCCGCCCGGCCTTGCAGCCGCGCCGATATCTTGTCCAAAATATCAAAAAGCAATTGCCCCGGATCGCCGGATCTTGTATCAGACCCCTCTATCCGCCGCGCATCTCCCGCGCGCGATGAGCACCCGTAGCTCAGCTGGATAGAGCGCTGCCCTCCGAAGGCAGAGGTCACAGGTTCGAATCCTGTCGGGTGCGCCAAAAATCACAACAATTTCAGCAACTTACAGAGACCCCTCAAAAAGAAGGGCTCGGACACTGCAAATTTTTGCAGGTGTTTTCCGGCGATTTTCGAGCTGTGCTCGTACAAATCCCGTACAGCGCTTCTCTGAAAGTTGGGTTTGTAAATGCATGCGCCCAGCCTGCCTTCCGGCAAGGAGGCACGCATGAGCGAGCGCCGTCCGTTCCGGGAAGTGAAGCTTCAGTGGCTGCGTCTGCTGAGCTGTGATGCCAATATCAACGACAATGCCAAGTGCGTCGCGCTCTATATCGTGACCGCACATGTGAACGGCCACACCGAGAAGGCGTGGCCGTCCTACAAGACCATTGCCGAAGCAACCGGCAAGAGTGTCAAATCCATCCAACGCGCCATCCGAGATCTGGAACTCGGCGGATGGCTCAGCGTTCAACGCGGGAATGGCGTCGGGCACAATACGGAGTATTGCCCTACCGACGCTTCGATCCTAAAGGCCTCCGAGCTTCGAGAAAAGACGGACAAATCTGTCCCCCTTGCCCCGTCTGAAGGCGGACAGATATGTCCCGAAAGGCGGTCAGATGTGTCCGGCGAAGGCGGTCAGATCTGTCCACCAAACTTAGAGAAAGAAAAAAATAAAAAACCTAACGCGCGTGAGGCGCGCGCGAATGAGGCTCCCCGCCGTTCCATTCCCGTCGTCGTCCTGCCAACAGCCCAGACCAGACAGGTCGATGAATGGAACGCCTGGCTCGCAGAGAAGACCCTGCCAGACCTGGCGAGGTTCAATCTCGCAACCAGCGTCAACGGCTCGTCCGGATACCAGCTTCCTGGTCGATGGCCACCGGAAGATGGCTCGGACAAAGAGCAAGATTGCCTGACGTATTTCCTGAACAGACTGCCAGCGATCGCACACGAAGCGGCTTCTCAAGCAGCCTATAGGCAAGCGGCATGAGTGCGGCGGATCTGACAAGAGCAAGGCGACCCGTGTCATACGACACGGGACCTTGCGAGGGGCAGCAGGCCTCCCCTTCGAACCCCTCCGGACCGCAAACGGCCCGTCTCGCCGAGACGGTTGTTATGCGCTGTACGACGGAGGAAAAGAGACATCTCAAGCGCCGGGCCGCCGCGGACAAAGTCTCCGTCTCGGAGCTGTTGCGCGGGGCCTTGGGGCAGATCAAAGCCCCTCGCCGCCGAGCCACACCGCAGGCCGATCCGCAGCTTGTGACGGCGCTCAGCCGCATCGGCACCAACCTGAACCAGATCGCCCGCGCCGTGAACTCCGCCCAGGCGGCTGGCGACATGCGCCAGATCGATGGCCTGCAGCTGCTTGCCGAGCTGATCGGCATCGAGCGCCAGATGGCGGCTCTCCTTGCCAGCCACAAACGGCGGGACGCCGATCATGCTGATTAAACTGTTCCGCAGTGGCAAGGGCGGCGGCGCGGCACCGGTCGATTACCTGATCGCCCCGCAGGTGCTCGCTTACGACGGCAACCGCGATCTCATCCGCGATGACGCTGGCGTCCCGCTGATGAAGAGCCGCGATCCGTTGCCAGAGGTGCTGGCGGGTAATCCGGACCACACACGGGCCCTGATCGATGCCTGCCCCCACTCCTGGACGTACCGGGCGGGCGTGATCAGCTTCGACAAAGACGATCATCCGACGGAAGAGCAGCAGCAGGCCGTCATGGATGCCTTTGACGAGCTTGCGTTCGCCGGTCTGGAACCCGACCAGGTCGACATGCTCTGGGTCCGGCACAGCCATGAAGGCAGGGTGGAGCTACACTTCTGCACGCCGCGCATGGAGCTCACGTCAGGCAAGAGCCTCAACATTGCCCCGCCTGGCTACCAGAAGGCGATGGATGCCTTGCGTGACATGCTCAACAAGGAGCATGGCTGGGCCGATCCGCAAGATCCGGCCAGGTCGCAGGACACCAAGCAGCTTCCGGAAAAGAAACTGCGGGCCCAGGGCCGCGAGGACATCCAGAACTGGCTGGAAGACCTGATCGTCGCCGGCCGGATCTCATCCCGGCCCGACATGGTCGCCGCGCTCGAAGGCGCCGGCTTCGAACTGCCCCGCCAGGGCAAAACCTATCTCACGGTCAAGGACCCGGACAGCGACACCCGCTGGCGGCTCAAGGGAGACATTTTCCATGCAGACTGGACCAGAGAGAAGACCGCTCAGAGAGCGGCTCAGCGAGAGCATCGAGCAAGCGCACCAGGAGGAACAACAGGCGCACCAGGATCAGAACGCCTCGCTACTCGAAGCCTATCAGATCTCTGTGACGAATATCGGGCGCATGTTGAAAGCCGCATGCAATACAATGAACAACGATTTCCAAGCGTACCAGCGGCAGGTGGACGCGACATTAGACAGGCACTTGAAAGAGAGCGCGCAGCAGCTCTTTCAGCTGAAAATCAGCCTGGAGCAAAACAAGAGATTGGCCGCGAAGAACCGCCTTCTGAAACTGTCAGCAGCAATCCTGCTCTCGGCCGGTCTGACGCTCGGCGGGGTCCTGTTCCTGAACAATCAGCTCAGATGGGCGCTGATCACCTCGGCCTTCAATCAGACGACCTACACGGACTTTCCCATCCTGATCTTCGACACGAAAACCGGCACGTACGAGCGTTGCCGGGACATAGACGGAAAACTCTCCTGCCAGCCGACGGAATAGAGCTCCATGACAGACACCAATTTCCCCTCGCCAAACCTGCCCTCCCAACAATCCCTGACGCCACTCGAGCGCGGGTTGCTGAGCTTGGTCGAACGCTTGACCAACGCCTTCGAACATTCGACCGCTCAGCTGGAGCACTTGGAAAGGCGCTCGACCGGCTTGCTGGACGAACGGCTGACCGAGCTCGAGACGTTGCTCGACAGGTCCATCAGCTCGCAACGGACCTTCAACGAGGCTTTGCTCGACTTGCTCAGTGCGCCGGAATCCTCCGGCAGATCGGTGGAAGAGCTTTGCTCAACATTGGGAGAACTCAGCAGCGTTTACAGCAAAAGGCGATGAAGACAGGTCGCCCTAACGAAATGGAACGCTAGGTTGGGCAACAAGTTTCTGGTCGTAGCCCTCAAAGTTTAGTGACCAGACTGGGGCCGGGAGGGGACGGGCGGGTTTCGGGAATGAACTTGGGGAGAGCTGCCATTCACTTTGCAGACTGCGCACTGTCTCATTGGATGGTTTCTTGCTTACGCACCTCAAGCAAATAGCCGCCTAAGCGGACGTTGATCTCATTCATGTGTTTTCTCCCGCACCATAGTTATACGGACGTGTGTTTTGTCTTGATAGCTGAAGTATTCCTCTCCCGGTGTCGAAGTTCTCGTTCCACCCTTCCACGCGGAAATTTCGGTTCTTCTTCACGAAGTCGGGAATCCATTCCAAATATTTTGAATAGAACACCACAGTTTCCGCCGACCGGATTAATCGTCGATTTATATCGACGACTTCACTGCGCCGTAAGTTCATCATCGACGACCGAAAATCCCGAAATTCAAACCCTTTCGCTCGATTGGTGCGAAGATGCGGTCTGATCCGGATGGCCAAGTTGGGAGCCAAAGGGACGATGCGGTTCAGAATTCGCGGATCGTCGGTGTCCTCGTTAGCGATGGGGTAATCCGATGTGAAGAACGGCGTATCCTCATGGGTGTTGACGAGTATGTCCCAGGCAAAATTTCCGAACGATGACACCCGGTCCATGATAGTTCCAATGCCAACGGCCTGCGGATATTTTGGGTCGACATTCACGACAACTCGACCGTCAGCGATCATTTCACCAATCGTCCCTCCACCGAGTTCAGCAGGAACCGCTGCAAGATCACCTCGGCGATCAAGCATTCCGGCCATCATCTGGACACTGCCCGCAAACATGGGGGTATTTATGCGCATGGCTGCAGGTGAGCAACTCATCACATAACTGACGAAGCCCGAAATTGCGTAGATTGCCTCCCCGGTAGGCTTGCCTTGACGGAGCTCATCGACAGAGACGTTGTATTGTCCCTCGATGGTTTTCAGGAACTCTTCGACCGCCCTCTGATCCTGCAAGTACTTGTTGGTATTTCCATCCTCGACACGACATTGACTGGCGGAATCGCATTGGTATCTTTTCAGGTCTGTCTTACGGATGGCGTGCATCCGCTTGCCGAGCTTTGCGTCGTACCAATTCTTCAGATGCACTTGGCTGACGAAGTGATCGAGCGGCATGCCTTTGGACTCGCTATTGGACGTTTACAGGATCAAATGGTTGGATTTCCCGCCCGGCATTCATCAGGCTAATCAGCAGCATGGCGGTCGAGAAAGCCAGAGGACCGGCCGATCGCGCTGACAACGTTTGAGGCCAGTTTTCCGCCCTGATTTGCCAGTCGGCCAGAGCGCGGTGAAAGTTAGTATTCAGCCCCGATGTTGCCGCGGCGCAAACCCCTCTGTTTCGATCTGGAACCAATCCTTGTCCTTGGGCAAGCCATCATGCTCCAGAAAGCCCCAAAGAGCTTTCTGACAGATCTCCGCTGCAGGCGGGAGCTTTTTGAAGTTCTTTTCCTCCATGATGCCCTGATGCACGGCTGTGGACGCAGCATTGTATGCATCCTTTATCGTTTTCTTGATGCTTATTCGCTCTTCGAGGCCCGTTCCGACAACAATTGCTGCACGTAGGCCAACACGATCATTTAGTTCAGTTCTGTTATCCTTATCCAAGAACGTTGTTTCCAGTGCCACGCGCAAGTGTAGCGCCTTTTCGACACTGGACAGGTGAGCGCCGAACAGGTTCAGGTGTCTCATTGGAACACGTATGCGCGCTGCGTCAGCACCGGGCAAACGATCAAGGAGAGCGGTTAGCCTGATGCCTTCAGTGATCTCCGGCTGTCCAAGAGGAAATCCTGATGCAGGTTGTGCGGAGGGTAGCAACTCCCAGGAAACAAGACTCGCGGCAAAAGGAGTATGTAGATCTGGTACGAAAGTACGGCAGATTCCAAACACGCCGTTCTTTACGTCAGTACTGAGACTGAGACACAGAGCAGCGTCTTCAAGGTGTTGTGCCGACTGCCGAGTGTCTATCAAGGACCCCAACACATGGTCATTTTTAATTGTTTCCCCGTCAAGTTGCGGAGCAGTGTAGCGGTGCTCTTTGGTAAGTGCATAGCAACATATAGGCATCGGAAGGCCAACCCGCTCTTGAGTAAGGCGTCTGGCAAGGCGGATATTGGGAATTCCATCAGCTTGACGCAGAATGACACCATTGGGGAAGTTCTGCGGTTCCTGCGGACCTTCCGGGAATACGCCCGCGAGGGGCTGAACGTGGTGCACTGTTATTTTCTGTGTCTCAGTGTAGGTAAAAAGATCCTCCAAAGCGGCTTCGGGATTTTGCGTTAGAGTCGCCAGTTCGATTAGCCAATAGGCTAAGTCCCACATGGACGTCGAAGTGGCTGAATTCGCCAGATACTGTAGATTTCCTTGCCGGAAGGTGCTCAGTTCTTCGACCTTAAGAAGTGCGTTTCCAAGCGCGCCGAAGCCGGGCTCGCACTTCGCAAACGTTTCCGCATCGCTGTCTGCGATCGATCGCAGGCGTGAAATGTGCGGATACTCTTCCATAGCGCACTCGAGGAGTGGAAGGAGCTGTGCTTTAAAGTCTTGATCGCGCAAATTGCCCTCACAAAGGCTTCCTGTTCGCGCGAAGTGTCAGTTGTATGCGCCAGACCGTCAAGCTAAAGGCCGGTAACGTGCGACATCTCAACTGACGTGAATGACCGAAAAGGGGCCGCTTTGCTGACTGGCAGGTTACGCCAGGAACGGCCCATCAGCTCCGAGCCGGAAGGGGACTGACGGTTTACGTGCTCCGATCGTGCTTAGCTGACATTCATCGGCGCTGGATGTGGTGGCGATTCCGGCCCATAGCCGCTATTGGCTAGGTGTTTTTCTCTGTACCGGTCCGTTCTTGAAGCAGACCTTGGTCGACAGCCCTGCCGCCATTGACTAAACGGTACCATACACCGAGGTGGTTCCGCCGCCGCAACAAGCTGGACGTTGTCAAGAAATGCCCGAAGGGCTTATAGAGCCGAAAAAACGCCTCTAGGTTTCCAACTTACGATTAAGTTGATGCCTCGATTGTTGATGATGCTGACTACAGGAAGACGAACAAATGGAAATCATCAGGGGTTCAGCAAGGAAGCCAGTCTCAACTGATAGGCTCGTTGAGATTTTCGAGAACAACTTTGCAAGCTCGGAAGGGGTCCTCTATGTAGGGTACCCGGTTCTGTCGTCATCGGACGAGTCTGTTTCAATCGATGCGCTCTTGATCTCAAGGGACCATGGAGTGGTTGCAATAAATCTTGTCGAGGGGAAGGACGCAGAGGCGTTCGGCGAACTCCAAGACGATATTGCCAGTTTATTGGATGCAAAGTTCAAGCAACACAAAGTGCTGCGCAAAGGCAGAAGACTGCTGGCCATACCAGAGACGCTCACCTACGCGCCCCTGCTAGACACGGACGAAGATGAGGACGCTCACCGACTGGTGAATGACACTAATATCGTTGATGCAATCAAATCTATTGAATGGGCCGATTCCCATTTGTACGAGTCAGTCCTCTCCGTCATCCAGTCAATATCAACCATTCGCAGGAACCGGCGCCGTAGAACCAATGTGAGAGCAGACTCCCATGGTGCAGCCCTTCAAGCGTTGGAAGACTCAATAGCAAATCTAGATGCACGGCAGAGTAAGGCGGTTATTGAGACCGTTGAGGGCGTCCAACGCATACGGGGTCTTGCCGGTTCCGGAAAAACCATCGTCCTTGCTCTCAAGGCTGCTTACCTCCATTCGCAGAACCCCGATTGGAAAATTGCGGTTACGTTCAACACCAGATCACTGAAGGAACAGTTTCTGCGGCTGATTGAAACCTTTGTTGTTGAACAAACGGGGGAACAGCCGAATGACAACATCGAGGTTATCAACGCATGGGGCGCTCCAGGAGGAGCTAGTCGTACAGGGATATACTATCAGTTCTGCGTCGAAAACGGAGCCACTTACCAAGATTTTCAGCAAGCCAAAAACAGATATGGCTACAACAAAGCATTCGCTGGTGCGACATCATCGGCAATGTCCGAGGTGAAGACAATCGCGCCAATGTACGATGCCATCCTTGTCGATGAAGCGCAGGACTTCGATCCATCATTCTTGCAGTTGTGTTACCATTCCCTGACTGCTGAAAAGCGATTGGTGTATGCTTACGACGAACTTCAGTCGTTGACAGATGCAAGCCTGCCCGCACCGGAGGAGATTTTTGGCGTCGACACCCAAGGAAAGCCTCTCGTCACGTTTGATGGTTCCGTAGCCAGCCAAGATATCATCTTGGACAAGTGCTATCGTAACTCTCGTCCGGTGTTGGCATCGGCGCATGCACTGGGGTTTGGCATATATCGTGAACCCGACAAGAAGCTGGGCACTGGACTAACCCAGATGTTTGATCGTGCAGAGCTTTGGACCGATGTTGGCTATGAGGTTCTTGCTGGTCAACTTGAAGACGACCACAGTGTAACGCTGAGTCGGACGAAATCAGCAAGCCCAGAGTTTCTTGAAAATCCCGGTAAAGTCGATGAACTCATTCTCTTTAAACATTTTGATGGTGAAGGTGAGCAGGCCCAATGGGTCGCGGATCAGATTATCAAGAACTTGACCGAGGACGAGCTTCGCCCAGAAGACATTATCGTCATCAACCCTGATCCCATCAGCACAGCCAAACAAGTAGGGCGGATCAGGAAGATTCTCTTCGACAAAGGAATCCCTTCGCACCTCGCGGGCGTGGACACATCAGGAGATGTCTTCTTTAAGCCGGATGAAGGTTCGGTCGCCTTTACCGGAATCTTCCGTGCCAAGGGTAACGAGGCTGGTATGGTCTACGTTATCAACGCTCAGGATTGCTACAGTTCGTTTGGTGAGATCGGCAAGGTGAGGAACAGACTCTTTACGGCTATGACCCGAAGCAAGGCTTGGGTGCGCGTTGTCGGGCACGGTGCAAATATGGAAGCCCTCACTAGGGAATATGCAGCAATTGCAAAGAACGATTATCGCCTGGAATTTGTCTATCCAAACGAGAAACTCAGGGCGCGACTTCGTGTGGTCAATCGGGATATGTCCGCTGAAGAAAAGCAAAAGGTAAAATCGGCCAAGCAAACTGTATCTACCTTGGTTCAACAACTTGCAGCTGGGGATGTCCAACTTGATGACCTACCTGAAGGGGACCTTCAGGCTCTTCGTGAACTGCTGGGCACGCAGTAATGGCAGATATAAAATCTGTAGCATCAGAAATCCGTGACTTGACATCAAAGATGATCGAAGTGGGGCTGTGTGTTGAACCAAATTTTCCGCGGCAAGCAACCTATCCCTCGGATGAAGGTGCCATTGACGAACTGTCGATTGTTGGTCTGGAAGAAGCCTCTGTCGCGCTTCGAAACAGACCGTACTCTGAGACATACGAAGTTCTTCGAGAAAAACGGGCGTTCAACATGCGGTTGATAGATGGTGCATTAGTGCAGTTTCGGTACCGCTTTCGGAAGGGTGAACTGATCAAACACGTGCTTTCGTTTTATCCATCGCCAGACCTACTCGAGTATCAAAACGATCCCGAAGTTTATGAGAACGATATACTCTTCGCCGAAGTTGTCATGAAGGACATCGTGACAACACCTGTCAGATTTGATTTCGATTTGGCCGCATTCGAAGACTACATCCATCCGGCTTCCCATTTTACAGTCGGGCAGTACCGAAATTGCCGGATACCCGTCATAGGTGCGCTAACTCCCCATAGATTCCTCAATTTTGTGCTGAGGGCGTTTTATAACACTCCGTACCACGAGTTGTGCGCTGAATGGAAAAGCGGTGCTCCGGACTTCGCTGCCACGGTTACAGAACGCGAACGATCCGACCTGCACTGGAGCTTTGTGTAGGAGCGAGGGCAGAAACTGAAACTGTGTCTGAGCCAAGCGTGTAGGCCGTGCATGGCCCGTAAATTCTTTGATCTTGTATTCCATTTCACATACGAATGGCCACTTTTCCAGTTTTGTTATTTGTTTTCTGCGCCCGCAGCGAACTACCGCTCTCCGCCCATTTTGTTCCTTAGATCAGTTCGCAACGAATAGCTGCTATGGAGATCTGATTTCGAACCGCTGAACGACCGCCCTGTGGGCGCTATGTAGCCTGAGGCGGCTCATGAGGCCATATGGAGCAATTCAAAGACGGGAACCACTTCACCCTTATTAAAGAAAATGCCGATTTTGTTTATTAGCGGCTGCCACTAATCAATTTCTGAAATTAGTGACCGAATAGACCTGGCGTCGCTCAGGACAGAGACCTGATTAGATCAGCAAAGCCCGCGCGTCCTGTATGGGAAGAAAGAGGCGAAGTGGTGCGTTTTCAAGCTTTGAGAAACCATAGCCCGTGTATAGCGCTAACCGCCGTTTAGTTGCCTCCTCGTTTCCGCAGTCCAGGACATCCATGAGCACCACAGCAATGCCGAGTGTCTCGGAAGCACGGGCGAGTTTTTTCAAAGCATCAACGAGCAAAATGCCGCCTAGTCCGTTCCCTTGGAACCTCTGATCAACGCCAATCATCGAAATAAAGGCAGCTGGGATTGAACTGTGACTCGGCCGCGTTCGAGCATACTTTTTTGGCAACTCGGCATAATCAACTGAATGGGCGTTAACAGCGTAGAAGCCCAGCAATTGATCGTCCGCGCCGAGCAGCACTGACACTCGAACATTTCCCGCTTTCTGGAGCTTGTTTGCTGTTTTTTTGAAATAGTTGTCGACCTGGTCGACGCCGCATGAAAAAGCCGTTCGATCATGTTTTTCCGGATCGAACGGCTCAAATTTTAAAGGCCGCAATATTTCACTCACTTTCGGCAACCATCTCCTTGTGCAGCTTTGCGGCGGCCAACAGCTTTTCTGTCGGTGCGGCCGGGCGTTCAAGCGCGTCAAAGAACGCGGCATGATCGACCGGCGCCAGCACCGTCCGTTCGTGCGCTGCAATCACATCCTGGGCACGCAGCAATGCTGCATTGGTCGTAAATGTGCTGAGATCCATGCCGGAAAGTTCAGCGGCCTTTTCAATGGCCGCCTTTATCGAGGCTTTCGTGCGGATGTTCAGCCTGGCGTCGCTCTTCTCTTGCCGAGAAGATGCGAGATCCGTTGCTCCCAACATAGTCACCTCCTTTGCTTGCGTGGTTCGAAGGGTAAGTTCATGCATAATGTACGCCAGATAGACGCACAGTTCAAGATCGAAGCCGACACACACTTCAAGCGTCAGCGCAACAACTGGAACATGCTAATTCGATGAAACACCCGCGCTGCATAAAGACATGAGCTGGCCGGTAGCCTCACCTCTAACGCATACGCATAAGTTCGTAGGCCCGAAGCACAGAACCGGTGCGGTCGGCTTCAGAGACGACCCTCGCTCAAAGGACTAGCAATCCGGTTCGATTGCGGTTTCCGAAAAAGCGGAACTGCAGGTTCGAAAGGTCAATAGGCGGTTCCGGCGGCAGTAGCGGTGACACAATTTGGGCGAGATTCAAACTTTTACGTATATTAAATACGCGAAAGTCAGAATTCTTTGACATTTGAGGCGGAAAATCCTAACTTTCTCGTAGGTCGAATACGCGAAAGTTAGAAGATTGCTCTATCTCGTTGGCGAGAATCTCGACAGAAGTCGCGCACACTATCAGGCCGAAACCGGCAAGATTGTGCAACTCATGCGCGGCATCTACGTCGATGCCGGCGCCGATGCGGACGTCGATGTGCTTCGGCATTCCATCCGGATTGCCCGCTACCTCTATCCTCGCGCTTATCTCTCCGCTGCCAGCGCTGTCCTGCTCGCGCCGACGCGCGATGGACGGCTCTTCATAAGCGGTCCGCGCAGTCAGCGGACACGTATCAGAACCCTGGAAATCATCCAGAACGTGGCCCCCGAACACCCGGCTGTTGCCACCGCCATCATCGATGATGGCATGGGGGAATTCCACGCCAATGTTTCGTCCGTTCGTCAGCGATTTCTCGAAGGCTTTCGCCTGCGTAGTGAGCATGCCGCTTCAATCGATGAAGCAATGCGTGCCGACATCGCACGCCGACTGGTGGACGAGTACGGCACCCCCAAAGCTGCAGCGGATGCGCTATGGGCGCTGGCCCGTGAAAACCAGTGGTATCGCGAGGGCGAGCAAGCAGAACGCTATCTTCTTCATACCGGCGCAAAAATTGAGATCCGCAACGAAGCGGCACTCGATTTCATCGTTGCCTGGCACGGAACACATATCGGGCATCTCTTGTACGACGGCTTTGAATGGCGCTGGAAACCGGACGAGGGATTCGATCTGCCGCTGATCCAGCAGCGCGTTCCCGGCCAGCTACCGCCTTTCATTCTCTCTCTTCTGCCTGAAGGCTGGCTGGAGCGCGTTCTGCAGGAAAACGACGAACGCGCCGTTCTGCGCTCGGGCAAGCGCTATATGTCGAATATCACTATCAGCACCAAGGCTGCCGATCTTGACGCCTTGCCAGCAGACATTCTCACCTGTCGTCTGAACGATTTCAAAACAGACGGCATCTTCACCGGCACCTATGCAGGACCAAGCCGTGGGGACATCGAGCACAGCTTCGAAGAGAAGCTCGCGCGCCTTTACGCCAGCGCCGACACACCGCGTCTGTCCGGAGTGCAGATCAAGGCACCGATGTTCCTCGGTGAGGACGGGAAGCTCGTTCCCAGTACCGGGCTGCCATTTACGCACATACTCAAGCCCGCCGGGACAAGCGGCTTCCAAGCACTGCCGGTGATCGAATTTCTCGCCATGGCGCTCGGTCGCCACGCCGGACTCGACACCCCCTCGACGGCGCTGGTTGCCATGCCGGACGGGATGCCGCCTGCGCTGATTGTCGAGCGCTTCGACATTCGCACGTCCCCTGACGACAAGCGGCGAATAGCGCTTGAAGATTTGTGTTCAGTTCTCGATCTGCCTCCTGAAGCGAAATATGACGGCACGATCGAGCGTATCGCGCGAGCAGTGCGCCCGCTCTCATCCGAGCCCGAAGCCGATCTGCTGCTCTTGCTCAAGCGCGCCTTGTTTGCCTGGCTCGTTGCCGATGGAGACATGCACCTCAAGAACCTTGCGCTGCTCAAGGTAGCCCAGCCGGATACAAGCAGTTTCGAAACCGTGCGCGTAGCACCGCTCTATGACGCCGTCACCACGGTCGTCTTTCCTGGCCTCGAACATGATCGCATGGCACTGAAGATCAACGGCAAAGACAATCGCCTGCGTCGCGCTGATTTCCTCAGGACGGCGGCGATAGCCGGCTTGACCGCCAGTGCGGCAAACCAGGCGATAGACGCCGTCCTTACTAGGCTTCGTGCTGGCATTGATGCCGTCATTATTCCGGATGTTCCCGGCATAGACCAAGACATTACCGCCAAGGCCGAGCAAATGCTCAGGCTCTGCCGCGAACGCGTTGACGCATTCGAATGATTTTGGGCCTAGTCAGGCCACCCGAAGCAGCTAGTCATTCAAAATTGTGTCACGCTCCGATCGCAATTCATCGTTGAGTTCGATTTTGTGATAGACCCTTTTGCACAGCTCCTGGTAGCCAGCCCAATAACCAAAGTCGTTTGCCTGGTTTTCAAAGCTGGACGGTTGCCACCAATCTGAGAACCAAGATGACGACCGGGCCTGCTTGACTGCAAGAAGAGGGTTCAGTTCTCCATGTGTGAGCTGAACAAATGGCTCTGCCTCCAAGAGATACCCTGACGAGTCTAACTGCCTATAGTCCGAACTCAGCTTTCGGCATGTATTTGAAAAACGGGCTTGATCATATTCGCCCGAGCCGCCGACTACTTCGCTCAGATTCAACGTCGTTTTGAAAGTTTGGCAGACGAAACCATCATGCATCGTGACAATAGCCACGTTGCCTTCCCTCGCCATGCTCCGGATAAACGCAATTTTTTTCGGGCGCTGCTTCGCGAGCGTTTCCGCTAGTTTCACCCCATAAGAGTACAGGTCATGCACTTCAAAAGGGTGCCCTTCGCCATGCTTGAGCCAGTCCGGCCGCACATTCAGATATTTGGCAACACGGTCGGAAAGCTCAAAAGGTGGATAGGCGCTCCCTCCAAAGACTCGTTCTAATTGCTCCGCCGTCTCTTCCGAAACAGCCTCAGCGATTTTCGAGACAGATATTTTCGCATGGACCGCGTCATTGATTTGCGCAAGCGCCCATTTGTACCTGACGGAAACGCTGGACAAAAACGTCTCCTCTAGCCGCGCAACGATTTCAGCGTTCATGGAGCGATTGCTGAGTTTTGCGGCCTCGGCGATTTGATCGCGCATGCCGTCTGGCAGGCGGACGACAAATTGATCTTTGTCTTTGGCTTTGGTCTGGCTCGTCATGGCCTGTTGATACTCGCAAAGTGCTATGCAGAAAATACTAGCACAATGAGATCTTTTTGGCATATGGTGCGCCGACAAATATCACAATGATACTAATTCGGAGTGTGTGAAATGAATAAACAAAACTGGCCGAAAGTCCTCCTGCGCCTGCCTCTTGAGACCAAGCGGTTTCTGGAATTGGAAACCCAGAAGAACGCCTCTTCGTTGAACAGCGAAATCGTGCGATGCATCCGGCATCGAATGGAAGACCTGGCCTGCGCATCCCGTCATGCGCCCAGTTCGCCTCAGTCTGGTCGATAAACGGTCGTCCTTGTGATTGAATCGACAACTCTTCCCAAGGCTTTGACCGAGGCAAAAACGGCCGTGGAATGGGTGTCCATCTTCGCTGAGAAGGGCATTCGGATTTCTGCTCGCCAGTTGACGGCCAAGGCCCGCAGGTTGGGCGCATTTTACACCTGCACGCGCCCCATGCTGCTTCACCCCGATCACATCGAACTCATTCTCAGTCAGATAGAGCAATGCCCCTCGAACTCATCAAGCGCAAAGACACCGATGTATGGCACATCCGCGGCCGTATCGACGAGATCCCGGACTGTAAGTACATCCGTAAGAGCACGGGAAAGGCTCGAAAAGCTGACGCAGAAACGTACCTAGCCTGGTTCAAGCAGCAACAGATCAGAGCCTATTACGCCTCGGACCTCCCTGAAGAAGAAAGGCCATTTCTGTTTTCTGACGCCGTTGAGCTTTATAATCCGACCCCGGAATATGCCGGCTACCTGTTGAAGCTCATGCCCTACCTGGAGAACAAACCGGTCAATGAAATCACACCAAAAATGGTGCGCGAGCTGGGTCCGGCAATCTCGCCGGGCAACTCGACGAGCACATGGCGCAAGCAGGTTATTGGGCCGGTTCGCGCGGTAGTCAATAACGCACATGACCTTGGGAAATGCCAGCCGATAAAGATCAAGGCTTACTCGAACATGGAAAGCGAAAAGCAGGACGTCCTGCGCGGCAAACAAAGCAATGTCGAAAAGGTGCCCGGAGATTGGCTCTGGATTTTTTTATTCAAAGAGCACAGCGATTTGCGTTTTGGTCTGATGGCGCAGTTCATGTTCGAGACAGCAGCGCGGATTAGCCAAACACTGGCACTCACACCAGATCATCTGAACCTAGAGAACCGTCGCGTGAAAATGCCGTCCGCGAAGGGCTATGGCGAGACTCCAGTTACGCTGTCTGAAGAGCTGGCGAAAGAGTTGGCCACGCTGAAACCACGTCGTCCGAGAAAAACTGGTGATCCAAACCAGAAACGCCCACTGCTCGTGTTTGGCTACGCCTCTCGCAGCAGCATCTACAAGCCTTGGAAACGCATTTGCGATGCTGCGGGCATAGACCACCGCATGCCGCATGCGGCGGGCCGACACGGCTTTGCTACGGAAATGCTCAATCGACACGGGATCGACCCTCACACAGTGGCAAAGCTGGGCCGTTGGAAAGACGTGAAGTTGCTCTTCGATACATACGGTCACTCGGAGAACGAAGAGCAGAAGATAATGGACGCTCTTCGTACAGGACGCGTACAGGTCTTGCAGCAGATGCGAGATAACGCTTTGATTTTAAAGAAGGAATCCTAAATTGCCATCTTCCCTCCGAAGGCAGAGGTCACAGGTTCGAATCCTGTCGGGTGCGCCATGATTTACCAAGTAGTTTCAATCACTTGGAAGATCACTCGATACCTTCGAAAGCCAACTCAGATCGGTCTGTCACACTGGTGTCACAGTGACGGAGACGAGAATGGCTTCCATTCGAAAACGCGGACAGAGCTGGCAAGCCCAGGTCCGCCGTCAGGGCCACGCGCCCATTACAAAATCATTCCTCAAGAGAGCCGACGCAGAGCTCTGGGCAAAACAGACAGAAGTTGCCCTGGACCGGGAAGACTTTGGGATAATGCCACGTGCACAAAAATCCCCACCCCTGTCTGACCTGCTTTTTCGCTATCGGAAGGAAATCACCCCCAGGAAGCGCGGCGAGGTGGCCGAAAGGTACAGGCTCAAGACACTGCTGCAGCATGACATCGCGCGGATCCCGATCAGCAAACTCACCTCTTCCGCCATTGCGCGTTACCGTGACGAACGGCTTCGCGTTGTGAGCCCTTCAAGCGTCAGGCGGGAGCTTGTTATCCTGCGCCACTGTCTGGAGGTCGCTCGCAAGGAATGGGACGCACCTCTCAAGGAAAACCCGGTCCATAACATCCAGGTTCCCTCTGACGGCAAGGCACGTGAGCGGAGGCTCTCTCCCAAGGAACTCCAGGCTCTTCTGACTGCCGCTGACAAGTGCCGCAACAAGTTTGTCAAACCAGTCATTCAGTTTGCCCTGGCGACAGGAATGCGCCGAGGGGAAATCCTCAAACTGACCTGGGCGGACATAGACAAGGACAATCGAACCGCAAAGATCCGGGAAACAAAGAATGGAGATCCCAGAACGATACCACTCTCCAAGTCAGCCCTAGCGGTGCTTGAGGATTGTCCGACTTCAACCGGTCATGTGTTCCCGATCTCCGCCAACGCCTTGCGTCTGGCTTGGGAGCGCACAAAAGCACGAGCCTGTTGATTTTCACCGAGAACTGGCTCTGACTCACATTTGCTGTTGTTGGCAGGCAGGCTTTTGCTGATTCACTGGAGGATCAGCTTATGCGACATCGAATTCCGCGCGCGAGCCTCGCGCCTGACGGCTTTTCAGTAGATGAAGTGAAGTTTGTAGCGGATAGCGTTCTAATCCAGTTGCGGTCGCGCGAACCTTCGGGAACATGTCCGGACTGCGGGCGAGTGAGCCGAAGAGTTCAAAGCCGATATGTACGCCGACCTGCTGATCTTCCGCTTTCCGGTCGGCGTGTACAATTGGTAATAGTCGCGCGCCGGTTCTGGTGCGATGCCGTCCTATGCGGTCGGCGCATCTTCTGCGAGCAGTTCGATGGCAGTGTATTGGCTCGCTATGGTCGGCGTACCCAACGGCTGGAAACAATCGTCCACCATCTCGGCCTGGCACTCGGCGGCAGACCGGCCGCCGTCTTTGCTAATCGCCTCATGATGCCAGTGAGCAACGACACACTGCTGCGGGTGGTTCGCCGACGTATTGCCGATTACAGCGATGACCTCTTTGTCATAGGCATTGATGACTTTGCCTTTCGACGTGGCCAGACCTACGGAACAATCGTTTGCGACCTGGAGCGGCGGAGGCCTGTTACTCTCTTGCCGGATCGTGCGTTGGATACGTCTCGATCGTGGCTGGCCCAACATCAGTCGATATCAATCGTCGCTCGCGACCGGGGCGGTGGCTACGGCGAGGCCATCGCGAGGGCCCTGCCTGATGCGGAGCAGGTCGCCGACCGTTGGCATCTGATGGAGAATTCCAGCCGAGCCTTTCTCGATGCTGTCGGCAGGTCTATGCGACAGATCAGGCAAGCGGTCGGCAGCAATGTCGTTGACCCCGAGCTTTTGACTTATGCGGAAAAGTTGCAGTACGAGGGTTATGTGCGCCGTCAGGAAACGAATGAAGCGATCCGCGAGCTTTCGAAAAAGGGCACCCCAATTCGGCAGATCGTGCGGCAAACCGGTCATAGCCGGAAGCTTGTCCGCGACGTATTAAGAGGCCAGCGCCTTGATGTCTTTCGTACACGGCCCAGCTCGCTCGATAGCTGGCTGCCGTGGCTTAACAGCCGCTGGGACGAAGGGGCTCGAAACGCCTTGGCTCTCTGGCGCGAGATGCGGGAGAAGGGCTTTCCAGGGCAAAGCGGTGTCGTCTCACAATGGGCGCAGCGCCGGCGGTTGGCAGAGAAGGCCAACCAGAGCGGACTTGCCCGAACGCCGTCGGCAAGGGTTATCGCTCGGTTGATGACTGCCGCACGCGATGATTTGGCGAAGTCCGAGGCAGTCCTGGTGGCGGCGATTGAAATGAGTGTTCCGGAACTGGTGGCCGCACGCGACGCCATTGGCGACTTCCAATCCATGATCCGTTCGAAGACAGCACGCAGGCTTGATGACTGGCTTGAAGCAGCCAAGAACAGCTTAGTCGGATCCTTCGCAAATGGCGTCGAAAAGGATATCGACGCCGTCCGAAACGCCATTATCTCTCCTTGGTCGAATGGGCAAACGGAAGGACAGATCACGCGCCTGAAGCTCATCAAGCGCCAAATGTACGGGCGAGCAAAACTCGATCTCCTCCAGGCGCGATTGATTGGCGCATCCTAAGAGCTAAACACCAGCAAAAGTGCGTCAGAGCCAGTTCTCAGTGAAAAAACCAGGCTCTACCGGGTCAGTTCTCGGTGAAAATCAACAGCATGCTCTTCATCTGGCAAAACGCAAACGTCAAATGAGGATTTTGATATGTCGATGCCGACAAAACGATTAGCATAAGCATGGCTTGGTCTCCCTTATACGCGAGCGCGAAGCTCTCTCAACGGTTCGACGAAGCCTCTGCGCACGAAGGGTTTTGCTTTTTGCGAACGTGAAGTTCATCCCCGGAAGGGCTCACCACTTCGTACGCCGCCATCGAGGTAAGGCATACTCAATGAACAAAGAGGCCGGAGCATCTACCATGCTCCGGCCTCTCATGTATAAGCCCCGGAGGCTTGAGGCCCAGACAAAATGTTGCCTGCTGAGCCAAACGTCAGCCACCGTATTTCTCCACGAGCACCGGCCGCATCATGTAGCTTACGGAAACTGGGGCCTGTCCGTCGACATACCCAACGTCCTGAACCGAGCTTTGGGCGACCATGGTTCCTGTCACCCAGACAGGCGTGAAGAGGCCGTTGACCTCGATACCTTCCGGATACACGACGTGGACGATCTGGTTGGCGGGGGGTGGCGGGGTGTGGATGCAGGCGCCGACCGTCGGCACCAGCAGAAATTCGACGACCTTCCGGTCCTTGAACTCCAAGGGCAGAACATAGCCCGGCATCCGGATGCTGCTGCCGATAAGTGCCTCGTTTACCGCCGAGGCCGCCGCTTCGCGTTTTTCCATGATCGCGAGGCGCGCGGCGAACAACCCGTCGACATCGATGCCGTCCTCGGCCAATTGTTCGCGTAACGCTTGCGCCTCGGTGGTGAACGAGGCCTCATAGCTCTGCTCGGCCAGGGCCTCGAATCGCAGAATACGGCGAAGGGTGTCCATCTGATCGTCGGTGAGGTTCTCGAACGGGTTCTCGATCACTGCGGCTGGAGGGGCGAGCATATCCCAGGAGATGTCCTGAGGGTCAGCCGCCTGTGCGAGCGCCGGAGGAAGGGCAAGCGAGAGTATCAAGACGAGACGGGCGAACATGATCATGGAGCAGTCCCTTTGATTTGTCATAGCCGAACCGACAGCCCGTCGGCCAGCGTCATGCGATAGACCCGAATTGCCGGGATGAGCGAGGCAATGAGCCCGGCGCAGAAGATAGCCAAAAGGGTGGCCAGTTCGCGCGCGCCGAAGACATTCAGTCCCAATCGCAGGCCGAAGTGGGCGGACAGGATCGGGTCGGTCACGAACGTGGCCAACGTGAGCAGAACAAAGCCAAGGATCAGCCCCGCCGCGGTGAGGACGGCGGCTTCTGTGACGATCAGCGCAAAGATTCGAGTCGGCGTGGCGCCGACAGACCGCAGGATCGCGAATTCTCGGCGGCGGGTGTCGAGGGTCGCGGAGAGCATGACCACCATGCCGATCATTCCTGCCAAAGCCACGGCCCACGCCATCAGCCGCATCGCGCGCTCCGCGGTGCCGGTGATCCCCCAGAGCTCGGCAAGCGCGACAGCGGGGAGGACCGCGCTCAGCGCGTCGGAGCGGCGTTCGTTGACGGCCCGCTGCAGACCCAGGACATTCGTCCGATCGATCAGCCCGATATAGACGGCATTGATCCGGTCCGGTTCGTGATAGTGTCCGGCCTCTGTGCCTTCGTGTTCGCCATGATCTTCGTGGTCGTCGTGCGCTTCATGCTCGTCATGACCGTCAGCCGGTTTGGCGGCTGGGTCGAGCGGGTCGATCAGTGGCGCATCTTCTTGCGCATGCAGGGTATCGAACCCTTCGAGCGTGACAAAGACCATCTGGTCGACGGCGGTACCTGTTGGCGCCAAGACACCTGAAATGGTGAAGGGGGCTTCGTCGTGGAGATCGAACGAGACCTCACCGGAGCCATGGGCATTCACGATCACCCCACCGGGGGCGTAATCGAACCGGGCCGCGACCTCGGCCCCCACCACCGCAGCATCCGCCCCATCCCCGGTGAAGAACGTGCCAGCCGCTAATGAGAGAGACTGCCCGCCGGAGTGTCGGAAATGCTCGAAATAGGCCGCATCCGTACCAATCACCGGATAGCCGCGGTGATTGTCCCCCATCTGGATCGGGACCGCCCAGGCGACCTCGGGCCGATCTTCCATCCACTCGAAGCTATCCCATGTCATGCCTGTTCCGGTACCGCCGACGCCAAAAACGGTCGCCATCAGGATCTGAACAGAATTGCCGCGCGGCGCCACGATCATGTCGATTCCTGACGCGGAATTGGCGAAGCTGTCGCGCGCGCTGTCTCTCAGGCGTTCGACGCCCAGGATCAACGCAACACTGAGCCCGATTGCCAGGATTGTCAGAGCGGCGACAAATCGGCGGTTCCACAAACTGCACAGGCTGAACCTCATCATGGCAAAGCGCTCCGATTCAGGTCCTGAAAATCGATACTGCGGTCAAAATGGTGTTCGAGGCTGCGGTCATGGCTGACGAACAGCAAGGCGGAGCCCGCAGCCGCGCATTCCCGCGTCAACAGGTCCACGAAGGCAGCCTTTGCTGTCTCGTCTAACGCAGAGGTCGGTTCATCAGCCAAGATCAGGTCCGGCCTGCCGATCAAGGCACGCGCGGCGGCGATCCGCTGTTGTTGTCCGACGCTCAGTTCATTGGCCTTCTTCGAAGCGAGGGCAGGGGTGGAGAGGCCCAACTCGTCCAGCAATCTTTTTGCGGTCTCAACGGACTTGCCACCGGCACGTTCGCGGCGACGCTGCGAATAGGTGCAAGGCAATAGGACATTTTCAAGCGCGCTCAGCCAGGGAATGAGGTTGAACACTTGAAAGATCAGTCCGATGTGGTCGACCCGAAATCGATCCCGGGCGCCACCATGCAGAGACGATAAATCCTGCTCGTTCACATGGAGAACACCCTTCGGGATATCGATGACACCGGCGATTGCTGACAGCAAGGTCGACTTGCCGCAACCGCTGGGGCCGTAAAGGAAAACGCTTTCGCCCGTTTCAAGGGACAGTTTTTCAATTTGCAGAGTGTCGTGCTCCGCTCGCGGCCAACGGTAGGCAAGGTTTTGAATGCTCAATGCAGTCATGGGTTTCCAAGGCTGGCTAGCGTTTTATGTGTGTCGCATCTTGGATGTGCAGCCGCCCGCCGCGCTTTCGCGACGGACGGAGGTTTTCACTGAAGCGTATTCTTGTAGATGACGCCGTCTTTCATGATCAGGTCGAAGTTGGCTTCGGCGTCGCCGACGAGGTCGAGGTTTTCCAGCGGATTGCCGTCGACCAGGATCAGATCGGCATAGGCGCCCTCAGCGATCACGCCGAGCGGGCCTTCCTGATAGGGGTGGCGCGGGCCGCTCAGCATCAGCAACTCGGCGTTGTCCGATGTCACCATCTTGAGCGCCTCGTAAGGGGTGAACCAGTTCTTCAGCTTGGTCACCATCTTGCCCTGCCTCGCTGCGGCCGCAGGATCGAACAGCATATCGGTGCCGAAGGCGATCTTGACGCCCATCTTCTTGGCCGCCTCGTAGTTCCTGCCGGTTCCATCGGTGGCTACGATCCACTTCGCCGTGCTCGCGGGATTGTCGAACACCAGCCTGTCCTCGTCGTCGATGAGCGGCTGCGCGCTCAGCCAGACGCCGTTGTCCTTCATCATCTGGAGGGTCTCTTCCTCCATGATGAGATTGCCGTGTTCGATCGTCTTGACCCCGGCCTTGATCGCCCTCTGGATGGCCTTGTCCGTAAAGATGTGCGCGGCGACATAGGTGTTCCAGTTCTCCGCCACTCCGACGATTGCCTGCATCTCCTCAAGAGAGTACTGGGTGACGTCCAGCGGATCATAGATCGAGGTCACGCCGCCACCGGCTGCGATCTTGATGTGGTGAGCGCCCATACGCAGGATTTCGCGCGCCTTGCGCGTTACATCCGGAACACCGTCCGCAATCGCGACCACCCCGTTGCGCTCCAGGTAAGACAGGGAGTCGGACGGCTGACGCGGAACATCATTGTAGGGATACAGATCAAAGTGGCCCCCGGTTTGACCCAGCGGCGGTCCGGCCACCAACATGCGGGGGCCGGGGAATTGCCCGGCATCGATGGCCTTCTTTACCGCGAACGGGTTTCCGCCAATGTCGCGGACTGTCGTGAAGCCGCGCATCAGCACCTGTTCGCTGCCCAGCAATCCGGTAATCGCAATGTCGGACATATCGGCGGAGTTCAGAAGGTGTCCCACCGTCATATTGGCCAAGTAGGTGTGCCAATGCACGTCGATCATGCCCGGGATCATGGTTCTGCCGCCACCGTCGATCACCGTGCCCCCTGCAACTGCGAGCGGTTCCGTCGAAATGGCGGTGATCAGGTTGTCCGTGACCACGACATTGGCGTTTTCGATAAGGGCCTCGTTCACGCCGTCAAAGACATTGACGTTTGTTAACAGGATCGGGCCCGAGGCGTCTTGAGCAGCGGCCGGCAGGGCGAAGCTCACAGCGACGGCGAGCGCCGCCGTCAGATTTCCGAGGTTCAGTTTTCTCATCGAGTTCGTTTCCTGTCTCTGAGAAGAAAGTTGATGGTTTCAAACTGCCCTGATTTCTTGTTGCGTTTTCGATAATTACCAGCGGTTTAGATTGCAAACTCTACACCAAAAGAGGTTGAATTTGCCCTTTCCCGCCTTTCTCGCCCTCAGTATGTTCAAGAAATCGCTGCAGGCGCTTCTGTAAAACGCCTGCAGCAGAGCTCACTCGATGGTATTCTTGTAGATCACGCCGTCCTTCATGATAATGACGAAGTTCTTGTCCGGGTCGGCGATCAAGTCGATGTTCTCGAGCGGATTGCCGTCGACCAGAAGCAGGTCGGCATAGGCACCCTCCCGAACCACACCGTTGTCACCGGGATAGGGATCGCGCGGCCCGGAACGCTTGAAGATCTCGTAATTCTGGCTGGTCGCAATCTTCAGCACTTCCCAAGGCTCGTAGTAGCGGGAGAGCTTCGCCAACTGCGCCCCCTGACGCGCGGCGAGTGCGGGCATGCCCTGAGAGTCAGTACCGAACCCGAAGAGCAGGTCGTATTTCTGCGCTAACGCGAAGGCTGTATCAGTTCCAGAGATCATGGCCTGGTACTTTTCTTCCTGAAACGAGCCGGCAGGGAGCGGGATCGCATCCTCGTCGTCATAGAAGGGCTGCAGGCAGATCGAAGTATTCGTCTCCTTCATCAGTTGGGCGGTTTCCTCGTCAATCATCTGGCCATGCTCGACATTCCGGACACCGCCGCGGATCGCGTTCTGGATCGCCTTTGCGGTGTAGGAGTGAACCGTCACGTAGGTGCCCCAGTTCTGCGCCACTTCGACCGCCGCCGCGATTTCCTCGACGGTGTATTGCGAGACGTCCAGCGGATCCGAGGGCGAGGCGACCCCGCCGCCCCCCATCAGCTTGATGAAGGCCGCCCCCCGCATCAGGTTCTCGCGCACGCGCTGCAGGACTTGTGCCTTGCCGTCTGCGATGGCGACCGAACCCATCCCTTCCTGCGGGGTAAGATCCCTTGAATAGCTCTGAGGTATATCAATCGGTTTACGGAAATCTGCATGGCCCGACGTTTGGGAGATCATCGCACCCGCAGCGTAAATCCGGGGACCAGCGTACATACCCTCGTCGATCACCGACTTTAGATCGAAGACATTGCCGCCCATGTCCCTGATCGAGGTGAAGCCCCGCATAAGCGTCTTTTCCGCCCCAAGGGCCGCCACAAGGTTCAGCTTGCCCACATCAGCCGCGAACACGTCGCCACTTATATTGGCCGCCATGCTGTGCCAATGGCAGTCTGTCAGGCCAGGCATCAGCGTACGCCCGCCGCCGTCAATCTCCCTGCCCCCCGCGACAGCAAGCGGTTCGGTCGACACGGCGGTGATCAGGTTGTCCGTCACCATGACATTGGCGTTTTCGATCAGGGCCTCGTTCACGCCGTCAAAGACATTGACGTTCGTGAACAGGATAGGCCCGGACGCATCCTGAGCAGCGGCCGGCAGGGCGAAGCTCACGGCGACGGCAAGCGCCGCGGTCAAGTTCTTTGGGGTCAATTTCCGCATTTGCTTGCTCCTATTGGCGTTACAGAGGGTGCTTCAATCGTCGCCGTGCAGGATCGCCCCTCCACGGGACTTGTGCGTCTTGCGTGTCATCGATTGTGAGTTTCTGTTGGTGGGGGGCGCCGGCAGAGCCTGCGCCCCCGAGTGGTTTATCCACTTATTGCTTCGCCACCGGCGCCAGGTAGAAGTGGTCGAACACCATGCGGGCGATCTCGGCAATCGCCCGATCCCTGTCCGAAACGGGTGTCTCGCTGCTGTTCGTGTACACGGCGATGGCAAACCGCCGACCGTCGGGGAGCGTGACATAACCGACGTCGTTGGCAATTCCGCCTGCGGTTCCGGTCTTGTGCGCGACGGGCGTTCCCTTCGGCAACAGCCCCTTGATACGTTCAGCGCCGGTGCGCGTGCGCGACATGACGCCCAGCAGGAACTCGCGGCTTTCCGGGCTCATCGCCGTGCCACCGTCGATGGCAAGCAGCAGTTGCAGCATCGCTAGGGGCGTTGCGTGGTCGCGGGGATCCGCCTCGAAGTCCGGATTGGGATCAATCTGGGCCGCCACCAGTGCCGGGTTGTTGCTGATGGCCTCAGCGATAGCTTCTGGCGAGACCGCCGACAAGCCGTAGAAATCCATGAGAATCTCGCGGGTCGTCCGATCGACCCTGAAATCGGTGATCCCGAGCCTGCGCAGGTTCTCGGTCACCGCTGCTGCTCCGCCGGCCAGCCCCATGGAAACGTCGGTGGCAGTGTTATCGCTCTCCGTGATCATCACCTCGATCAGGTTCGCCACCGAGAGCTGGATCCCGGGGTGGGGGAATGTCTCGGCAAGCGCATTTACGCCAGTGACGAACATGTCGAGCGGGACTTCGACCAGTTGGTCGAGACTGAGTTCCCCCCTGTCCACGCGATCCAGCACGGTCGTGGCGATCGCCACCTTGTAGGTGCTGGCCATGGCGAAGGTCTCATCGCCATTGAACGCGATGACCTCGTCTCCGCCGATTTCCTGCGCCGCGAATCCTATGCGCCCGGCAAGCCCCGACGCGATCTGTTCGATCGCGGCACCAACGGACTGTCCTTGCGTTGTCTGGCCGTATGCGGGGCCGAAGGTGGCCGCCGCGGAAACCGCGAGGGCTACGATAACATGACGATATTTCATTTTTGGTTCCTCCTTCTGTGAGATGAGGTTTGGGACTGTCCCATTCGATTTTGAAAGACCGTAACGGGCGGTGCCGCGTGGGCCAGACCTGCGCGAACAGGCAGCCAGGAAGACGGAGATCAAAACAGCATGATCCCGCCTCCTTGCCTCAGTGGGTCACGATCAGTTGCCGCCATCCGCCGGAAAGGCAGGCGTGACATCGGGCATACAATCCAGATCTCGTCATTGACGGGTTTCCTTGAAAAACATCCCCATCATGGTCAGGCTCGCGCCTGAACAAAGCATCTGGATTCCGAGCAGGGTCCCGAGCAGAACCAGTGTTGCACCTGGCGATGACAAGAGAATTATTGCCAGGACGACAGACACTGACCCCGCCAACAAAAGCGGCCAGAAGAACCGTGTGCCTTTGACGCGGAAGGCGAAAAGGATCTGGACGATGCCGCTTGCCGCGAGGAGGATCAGCAGGAAGGTAGATAGCGATATGATGCCGGCAAGCGGGTTGGCCATGAATGACCAGCCCAGAAATGCTGTCAGAGCGCCAAGGCACCAGGTCAGTATCCTGTTGCCTAGGCCTTCAGTCCAGAACCCAAGGGCAATTTGCAGAGCGCCGCCAAGCAAGAAAAACATGCCCGTAACCGTAACAATAGCCACGGACGCGATCACTGCATTGAACAGCACGACGACACCGAGAGCCATTGTCAGCACCCCAAGCCAGAAATATTTCGTCGAAATCCTTATCGCCATAACCGGTTCTTCCTTCTTTAAGTATTTATCGGGGAGGCGGAGATCAAACGCCGCATGATCCCGCCTCCCCTTGCCTCAGTTGCTCACCATCAGTTTTCGACTTTCTGGGGAAAGGCACCCGTGAAGTCAGATGGCAAAGGCATACCGGTCGAGAATTCGGCATTCCACGCCTCTTTCGAGATCGGCTCGAAGCGCTGCTTGTCTTCCGGGTCAAACCGGATCGGCTGACCAGCGAAGACAGGAAGCACCACGTCGTCACGCACAGTGACCTGACCGTTGACGATCACGGCTTTCATGCCCGTCGAAGGGATACTGCCCTTTTCATAGGTTGAATTGTCGGTGAAGAGTTCAGGGTCAAAGACCACGATATCGGCAACCATGCCCGTCTGGATCCGGCCGCGTTCTTGCATGGATTTCAGGCCGCTATCGCCCAGATGCTTGGCAGCGTTGTAGCTGAGGATCGACATCAGCTGCATCATCGGGATGTTGTTTTCCCGACCGAGCCGGATCGTAGCGCCTCGGGCACCAGCCGTTCGCGGATGCGTGCCGCCCAACTGGTCCAGCGGGTAATCCCAGGGGGCGTCATACGGCGTGCCAGCAGTTGCATCGCTGGCCATGGTCACGCCCTTCAGCGTCAGCCACTTCGCCTGGTTTTCTTCGGGCTGCTTGAAGATGACGATTAGCCTGGACGGTTCGGATGCGACGGTTTCCTTGTAGGTCTCCAAGGTATAGAACTCACCCGTGACCGGATCCAGCATGGTATCTTCATAGCGTCTGCCAAATTCGTCGATCCAGCTCTCAGGCACCAGAAACTCGGCATTGATCGTGGTGGAACCCGCAGCGTAGGGATAGATTTCACCCCAGATGTTGTGGCCCTGTTCCTGAAGCTTGGTAATCATCTCGTGTGCAAGCTGCCAGCCGTCGTTGTTGTAGTGCAGCACGATCGCCGGGGCGCCAAGCGCCACGGCGTTGGCGACGAGTTCCTGCGCACCGTTATTCTCGGCCGTGTCGTTGCCGAGCGTATAGCGCGTGTGAGCACCGGTCGGCCGGCCATAGCGCGCGGCGACTTTCTGCACCTCGAACATCTCGCGCGAAGAGACGCCCGATCTCATGTAGCCCACGGTGCTGCCGACGCCGGGGGCGCCAGCTTGCAGGCCCTTGTCAAGCTCTTCGAGAATCGCGTTGCCCTGTTCCAGGGTCGGGCGCGTTTGGCTCCAGCCCGTTTTCTTCCGGGTTTCCAAAGCGGAAAGGGGGCCGTCTTTCATGTAATCGCCGTCTGCACCGTCGATGATCATCGCGCGGGCAGATTCGTGGCTGACCGCGCAGCCGTAATTGGCCCCGGTCACGCCGACACGCGCTTCGTACCATTCCGCCATATAGGATCCCGCACAGCCCATCTCGAAATCAATGCTGGTGGTCAACCCGTCGCGCAACCCGAGGGAATAGCCGACCGGCATTTGAAAATGGAAATGGGTGTCGATGAAGCCCGGTGCCACGATGTGGCCGGTGGCATCCACCGTCTCTGCACCCGTGATTGCATCCTTGGTGATCGCAACAATCCGGCCGTCCTTGATGCCGACATTGGCGACATCGTCATACAGCGTTTCCGGGTCGATGACCCGGCCGTTGTTGATCACAAGATCATAGTCTTGCGCAAAGCTTACCGACGGGGTCAACGCACACAAAACGAGGCTCGTTGCCAATAAGCGCGTCCATTTCTTACGCATTACTCGTCTCCTCATGACTGCAAGTGTCGTCAAGTACTTTTGTCAATTTCCTCCACCGGGTACGACTCACTGGTTCGGGTCAAATTCCCTGGGTTCGATAGTAATCTGGTCCAGCCGGCCCTTCTCCTGAACCGGGAAGCGAATTGGCTTGCCCGGAAAGACCTTTTGAACCACGGAATCCTTCACCACCACGACACCGTTCACCAACACGTAGGGAATGCCGGTCGAGGGCAATGCGCCCATGCCTGGCTCGTAAGTGCTGTTGTCAGTGACCGTGTCCGGGTTGAAGACGACGATGTCTGCATCGGCGCCCACCTGCACCCGACCCTTGGTCCTGAACTGGCTAATGCCGCCCAGCTCAGCAAAGTACTTGGCGTGCAGGTAGCTCATCTTGGAGATGGCTTCCATCAAAGGCATGTTCTTATCTTCACGCACCATGCGCAGCACCTTGGCGCGGGTACCTGCACTGCGCGGGTGAACCGACTTGCCTTCATAAGGGGAATCCCAAGGGTAGTAGTCGAGATTTTCGTCCTGGATGGCCATGCCGTCTGAGACGACGACAACTCCCGGCTGAGCCATCCATTTAGCGATGTCCTCAGGGGGGTTGTTGAAAATCAATATCGATCTGCCGGGATCATTCTTGCGAACGTCCTCGTACATCGCCTTGTCCCAACGCGTGCCGTCAAGGTTGGAGACGTTCGAATAGGTTATATTCATCTGAGCCATGCTCGACTCTGTGAGAATATCGGTCGAAGCAATGGTGCCGCCCGCTGCATAAGGGTAAACCTCACCCCATACTTTGGCGCCTCGCGTTTCTCTTGCGTCGTTGATGAGCGGGATCGTGTACTCCCAGTCCATGTTGCTGTTCAGGTGTGAAGCCAAGAAAGGTGCGTCCAAAACCATGGCATTGGCCAGCATTTCCTGAACACCCAATTGTCCTCCGGTGGGAGGTCTGACACCCGCAAAGCGTACATGCCCATTCGAAATGCGACCGTATTTTGATGCCAACTCCTGGTATTTATACAATTCGTACTGGGTCACGCCCGTGGTCATATAGCCGACTGGAATGCCCACGCCCAAGGCACCTTGGCGAAGGCCTTCGTCGACCAGGCGCATGATCTCAGTCATCTGCTCTTTGTTGGGTAAGGTGGCAGTCCAGCCTGGCTTGCGTCCTTCACTCTGGGCCTTTGCGGCGGCGCGACCCACCATAGAGAACAGGCCGCCCATGTCATTAGCGCTAGCCGCTATTTCAGGACTGTCCAGCACCGATACACGGGCAAGTGTTGTGAGCACGACCATGCCGTAGTTGGCTTGGGTTTTACCCTCGGCCTCTGCATACCATTTAGCGATATCGCCGGCGCCTGCTTCGAAATCCATCTGGGTGGTCAGGCCATCGCGCAAATTGACCTTGCGACTGAACGGATCGGTTGCGTGCTGGTGCCCCTCGATAAAGCCCGGGGCAACAACGTGACCACTGGCGTCGATGGTTTCGTCGCCCTGGATCGCGTCCTCGGTGATCGCAGCAATCTTCCCATCCTTTATCCCGACGTTGCGCACGCCATCAAAGTTGGTCTCGGGGTCCATGACCCGTCCATTGTTGATGACAAGATCGTAGTTCTGCGCATATGCCGGCACAACGGACATGACACCCAATATTAGTGTGCTGACCAGCAGGCGTTTTCTTTTCGTCATCCCATTATCCTTTTCAATCTGCACTTTTGCGACACCTGCTTCGGGTAGATGGCAGTCAAAATCTTTGATCGCGCTATCATGGTTGGCAGGCGTCATACCTGCCAGTGTGCGAGGTCGTCAGGTGCCCGTATTGACGGTTTCGCTCGGGCAAATGGAGAAAGTCAGTCCTGCTTCATTCCGGTGACTCGACGATTTCCGCATCCAGGGTCCAGCCACTCAGCATGCGCGTGTCCCCGTCGAGGACGAATATGGTCTCAACGCTTGGCTCAACGCGCAGCAGTCCCGTCACCCGAACCGGCAAATAAAGGGACTCGACCTGCTGATCCGCCCGCAGCCTCACCCGCACAAGCTGGTTCGGCGGCGGTGGCGGAAGGTGGCTGCACATTCCGACCTGCGGAACCAGATAGCCGAACCCGCTGCCATCCGCAGCCTGCGGCGCGGGAATGATGTAGCCGGATATCGAGACCTCGACCCCATCGAAAATTGGATTTTGCGCCATGCGGGCATTCCGCCGCTTCTTGGCGACGTCCCAGCGTTGCTCCAGCAACACATCTACATCGTGACCATTCGCTTCGAGCTTGTCCTGCGCAGCAGCGCGGCGGGCCTCCAGACGCGTCCGTGTCTCCTCATCAAGATCAGTGCCAGCGAGCTTCTCCTCCGACTGGACCAACAGCTTCAGTTCGTTCAGCATGTCGACCCCCATGGCTGCGTAGGGGTCTTCAAAGGCAACGGCCAAGGGGTCTGCAAGATCCGAAAACTCGATTGCCTCTGGTTCCGCAGATGCTTGAGTGGCGGCCAAGAGGGCCGCCACAAAGACAGAGGTCAAAAACCGCATGTTTTCGCCTCCTTATTCCGGTTTCTCACCATCAGTTTTCGACTTTCTGGGGAAAGGCACCCGTGAAGTCAGATGGCAAAGGCATACCGGTCGAGAATTCGGCATTCCACGCCTCTTCCGAGATCGGCTCGAAGCGCGGCTTGTCTTCCGGGTCAAACCGGATCGGCTGACCAGCGAAGACAGGAAGCAGCACATCGTCACGCACAGTGACCTGACCGTTGACGATCACGGCTTTCATGCCCGTCGAAGGGATGCTGCCCTGTTCGTAGGTTGAATTGTCGGTGAAGAGTTCAGGGTCAAAGACCACGATATCGGCAACCATGCCCGTCTGGATGCGGCCGCGCTCCTGCATGGATTTCAGGCCGATAGCGCCCAGATGCTTGGCAGCGTTGTAGCTGAGGATCGACATCAGCTGCATCATCGGGATGTTGTTTTCCCGACCGAGCCGGATCGTAGCGCCTCGGGCACCAGCCGTTCGCGGATGCGTGCCGCCCAACTGGTCCAGCGGGTAATCCCAGGGGGCGTCGTACGGCATGGCACCAACCGCATCGCTGGCCATGGTCACGCCCTTCAGCGTCAGCCACTTCGCCTCGTTTTCTTTGGGCTGCTTGAAGATGACGATTGGCCTGGCCGGTTCGGATGCAACGGTCTCCTTGTAGGTCTCCAAGGTATAGAACTCACCCGTGACCGGATCCAGCATGGTATCTTCATAGCGTCTGCCAAATTCGTCGATCCAGCTCTCAGGCACCAGAAACTCGGCATTGATCGTGGTGGAACCCGCAGCGTAGGGATAGACTTCACCCCAGATGTTGTGGCCCTGTTCCTGAAGCTTGATAATCATCTCGTGCGCCAGCTGCCAGCCGTCGTTGTTGAAGTGCAGCACGATCGCCGGGGCGCCAAGCGCCAGGGCGTTGGCAACGAGTTCCTGTGCGCCGTTGTTCTCGGCCGTGTCGTTGCCGAGCGTATAGCGCGTGTGAGCACCGGTCGGCCGGCCATAGCGCGCCGCGACTTTCTGCACCTCGAACATCTCGCGCGAAGAGACGCCCGATCTCATGTAGCCCACGGTGCTGCCGACGCCGGGGGCGCCAGCCTGCAGGCCCTTGTCAAGCTCTTCGAGAATCGCGTTGCCCTGTTCCAGGGTCGGACGCGTCGCGCTCCAGCCGGTATTGACTCGGGTATCATAAGCGGCCAAGGGACCGTCTCTCATGTAATCGCCGTCCGACCCGTCGATCACCATCGCGCGGGCAAATTCGTGGCTGACCGCGCACCCATAGTTGGCCTGGGTCACGCCGGCACGATCTTCGTACCATTGCGCCATATAGGATCCCGCACAGCCCATCTCGAAATCCATGCTGCTGGTCAACCCGTCGCGCAACCCGAGGGAATAGCCGACCGGCATTTGGAAGTGGAAGTGCGTGTCGATGAAACCCGGCGCCACGATGTGGCCGGTGGCATCCATCGTTTCGGAACCCGTGAGTGCGTCCTGGCTGATCGCGACAATGCGGCCGTCCTTGATGCCGACATTGGCAATATCGTCGAACAGCGTTTCCGGGTCGATCACCCGGCCGTTGTTGATCACCAGATCATAGTCTTGCGCGAATGCCGCTGAAACGGTCAGCAGCCCGGCAACAAGTGTTGTCGTAGTCAAAAGCGACGTTTTCGCCATCATGGAGTTCCCTCTGTCACAGTTTTTCATTGTATTTCAGACAGTTTCAGTTCACGACTGCATTGCGGATCGCCCTGTCCGGCGGCAAGCTGGGCACATCAGGGGCTTACCCCCGGCCTGTATTCTCGCCGCGTTGCGCAGATATCCCGGCGAATGATCGATCCCCGAGATTTCATCCTGGTTGGGAGCCAAGCCGAAATACATGCCGCAGAAATCGCGGGCGGGATCGACATAGATCCCCTGTCCCATGTTGCCGTGCTTGAACATGGCGCCGTCGCTGAAGACATGGTCCCACTGGGCCGAGTTGTAGGCAGGGACTTCGCCGTCGCCGTTGCGGGATTGGTCACCGAAATGTCCAGCAACGACAGAGCTGCAGGGTCGCCTTCGATGGAGGCATTGCGAATGGCATCGAGACCGCTTTCGGGGTCGATCACCCGCCCTCCTGCGATGACAATGTCATTGTCCAGCACGGTCGTCGTAGATAACAGCAAAGCCAACATCGTCGCGGTTCCCAGGAATCCTGTCCGTAACATTCACATGCTTCTGCGCATCCTGAAGTCGTCGCGCCGTGCGCAAGTCGCCCGTTACTCTCATATCTGGGATGAAAGCTAACATGCCGGTGATGTCGGGTGTTTGCATCTCATGCCAGCGGTGGCATAAAGTTGTCCTACGGGGTTAATCCCTGAGAGTTGAAAGAACACTGCGGATGAACAAGCGATCTGACCCGAGATTTACGCGAGCAATGCTGGTTTTGTTCCCGCTCGCCAAGGCTTTCACCTTACGGGGCGGTGATATCGAAGCTGTTCTTGCCCGGAACAGGATTCCGCTCAGTGCGCTGAGCGATCCTGCTATGTTGGTTGACGCGTCCGCCTGTTATTCTGTGATGGAGGATATGGCCGAAACGCTCGGCGATCGCTATTTCGGTGCAAAGGTGGCGATCGAAACTGCCAGACGAGGCACGACTGGGCTACGGGAGGCGGCGACCCGTTCGTTCAACTTGGGAGACTTTCTCTCCCGGGTGGTGGTGGAAATCTCTAAGCAAGTTGATAACGTGAGATACTCACTCTCCATTTCATCCGACGTTGCAAGCTTGGAGATTCATCGCACGATCATGGGGGTGAAGCCGTCAATACAGTTGGATGCAGTTGGCGTTGCCTTCTACGTGACAGTAATCAAACAAGGTATCGGTGACGTATTTGATCCCAATGATATTCTCATCACTGTCCCGACGACCGCAGGTCTTCCACCGAAGTTTCTACCAAACAGTGCATTAATCAGGTCCGAGATCAACGGCTTGCGAATTTCCTTTCCCCCACAATGGCTTTGGGCACCATTTTCGTTGGACTGGGACCTGGTGGAAGCGTCAAGAGGAGAATTTTCCCCCCATAGCGCTGACGAAGTGACGCTATCCTACCTTCGCAATGTGCTGACGGACAATATCTCTGACCAGGATCTGCCGCTGAACAGCTTTGCCGCAATCTGCGGCCTGCATCCACGGCGCGTACAGCGCATCCTGTCGGCAAAGGGCATCTCCTACAGTCAGATGAAGGACGACGTGCGCCAGCGCATCACCGAAGACCTCCTGTCGAACACGAGGCTACCCATCTCGCAAATCGCCCTTCGGGTAGGCCTCTCAGGCCCCGCCACCTTCGACCGGGCATTCAAGCGATGGACCGGCAAGACGCCGACACGCTTTCGGGCCGATGCCACGACAGATCAGATTGCTCGGATTGCGGAATAGCAATGCAGATCCAGTAGCGCCGGGTTTCCGCAGTTGATGAGGCTGATCGTGGCGACGGCACCGATGATACCAACATCAACAAATAGGAACCCATTGGATGGCTTGTTCAGGGCTGCCGGCAAGGAGCGGCGCGCAGATCGGCCTGGGTTGGCCGGTCAAGGGGCGCAACGCAGTCCGGTGGGCCTGAACAAGCCACCGGAGGCCATGATATGAGAGTGTTCCGCCGCGTCGCGCGTCATGGTCGATGTCCCGCATCGCCCAGCGACACGCTCCTCGCGGAACACTCTCATGTCATGGTCGAATAGGTTCCTATTTATTGAAGTTGGTATGACACCCTTCACAGCAATTCATCATCAGGTTCTCTCACGCGCCCGGCCTCACGCATCAAGTGGAGGAAATCGCAGCCGTCACAGAAGCGGCAATGAGCACCGCCGCGTCGCAGCCGGTTGGCAGGGCGTTTGCGCTCGAACCTGACGTCCTGCACCTCGGCCGTCACCTCTAAACCCGCCTCAGAGAAGGCCTTGTGGATGCTGGAGAAAAGCTCTTCTCGCCCGGCAAAGCTCGACATGTAGCCTTCAAAGTGCACCCAAAGCGAGTAGCGGTAGGGAATTGACGACGCGTCGGCCAGCCGGATCAGGGGAGCCGGACGCGGCAGGAGCGCCTCACATTTCGGGGCTGTTTCCCGGAGCAGCGACTTCACGCGCTGCGGATCCTCGGCACCCGACACAAGGATTGTAAAGGTGTCCGCGTAGAGCTGGCCAGACTTTGGCAGAATCCGCAGGGCTTGACGTGCCAGCTGCGCATTCGGAACGACTGTCTGACGACGGACACGATGGCAGGGATCAAGACGATCGAGCTCGGGCGGCCTGCGCGGCGGCCCTCAGCGATTTGCCGATCGAGGTGCAGCGCAGCATGACGCGCAATTAGCCCTGCGGGACAAGTTTATGGCGCCGTTGGCATGAGTTGCAAACTTTTGCCGCCCTGAGAATGATATCTATCAGACTGAAGGGTTGGAGCAGTCCACATAGGAAAATCCGGATCAAACAAAAACCGCGGCCGTGATGCATAGGCCGTGGCGGAGCGCGTATCCCCAACGAGAGGGAGCAAGACATGAAAGACTTCAACAGGAGAAATTCTCTCGATAACCAGATGTCAAGCGGAGTGAAGAGCAGAAAAAAGCGGTATTTTTGACGCTAAGTATCAAATGCGCGCAGTATAGAGTTAAATAATATAAAATAAAACTATTGTTCTTATTTTAGCAGGATATCTTCTTGACTTAAGGTAAGTTAATACCTCTACTAAGTAACAATTTTTCACCCCCCGGCTTTGCCTCATCAATCCCCCAGAAATGGAGATTTTAGCAATGGCACTTCACAGCAAAGACAAAATTCGCGACGAACTCTTGGCAGACGTTTATGGAACCGAAGATCTGTCTCAGCCCATGCCGAAATACAAGATGCCGGAAAAGGAGCATGACGCCCGGCTTGCGTACAGCGTTGTCTCGGATGAACTGATGCTGGATGGGAACTCGCGGCAGAACCTGGCCACATTCTGCCAGACCTGGCTGGATGACGAGATCCACAAGATCATGGACCAGTGTGTCGACAAGAACATGATCGACAAGGACGAATACCCGCAGACGGCGGAGATCGAGGCCCGCTGTATTCACATGCTGGCAGACCTCTGGAATTCACCGGAAGCCGCCAACACGATGGGAACCTCCACGACAGGGTCGTCCGATGCGGCAATGCTCGCCGGGATGGCGGCGAAATGGCGCTGGCGGGAAAAGATGAAGGCCGCCGGCAAGCCGACCGACAAGCCCAACATGATTTGCGGACCGGTCCAGGTGTGTTGGCACAAGTTTGCCAAATACTGGGACGTCGAACTGCGCGAGATCCCGCTGGAGCACGACCGGCTGATCATGAACGCCGAAGAGGTGCTCAAGCGTGTTGACGAGAACACCATTTGCGTCGTGCCGACCTTCGGCGTGACCTTCACATGTGATTATGAACCCGTGAAGGAAGTGAGCGACGCGCTCGACAAGTTGCAGGCGGAAACCGGGCTGGACGTGCCCATCCACGTTGACGCCGCGTCCGGTGGTTTCCTGGCGCCGTTCTGCGCCCCGGAGATCGAGTGGGATTTCCGTCTTCCGCGGGTGAAGTCGATCAATTCCTCGGGCCACAAGTTCGGCCTTGCCCCGCTCGGGACCGGCTGGTGCATCTTCCGCGACAGGGAAGACCTTCCGGAAGACCTGATTTTCTGGGTCAACTATCTTGGCGGCAACATGCCGACCTTCGCCCTGAGTTTCTCCCGCCCTGGGGGGCAAATCATCGCGCAGTATTACAATTTCCTGCGCCTTGGCAAAGAAGGCTATCGCAAGATCCACATGGCCTGTTACGAGACGGCCCAGTTCATCTCTGCGGAACTGGAAAAGATGGGCCCCTTCGAGGTGATATATCCCGGGGATCCGAAAAAGGGCATTCCGGCGCTCTCCTGGACGCTCAAGGAAGGCTTCGACACGGGAGGGTATACGCTCTACGACCTCAGCGATCGATTGCGGATGCGCGGCTGGCAGGTTGCGGCCTATTCCATGCCGCCCAACCGGCCGGATCTCGTGGTGCAGCGCGTTCTCGTACGTCACGGCTTCAGCAAGGATCTTGCCGCGCTTTTCATCGAGGACGTCAAGACCTGTCTCGAGTACTTCAAGGCGCACCCGGTCACCACGCCGATGACCGAAGAAGAGGCCGGCGGCTACCGCCACTAACAGGCGTTTTCCAGCGCCGCCCGGCTTCTTTCGAGGCGGCGCAATAATGGCAAAAATTTCTTTGATATTTGGAGTGGTGGAGATGAATGGCAGGGTTTCAAGTTTGCTAAGGCGACCTTGGGTCAAGACATCCGCGGCCTTGGCCTGTGGCTTTGCTGCATTGGGTGGCGTTGCGCTCGCGCAAACGGCCGCTGGCGCGCAGCAAGACAGTTCGGCGGTGGGCAACGTCTTCCAATTCTTCGAGCCTGTCGCAAAGAGCGGACTGGAAGGCATTTTCGCATTTCTGGACTCTCAGCAGTTGGTGTTCCTCCTGCTCGCCATGGCGATCGGATACCCTCTTGGCAAAATCAAGTTCGGGCCGATCTCCCTCGGATCGACAGCCAGCACGCTTCTCGCCGCGGTTCTGATTTCGATGACGGCCTCGGCCGCTTTCGGCATGACCTATGCGATCCCCGGCATCGTCTCTACCATCTTCCTGTCGATGTTCATGTATGCGCTCGGTCTCGGGGTCGGGCCCAAGTTTTTTGCAGGTCTTAAATCGGCTGGACTAGCAGCCTGTGTCATTGGGGTAATCATCTGGTCGCTGAATTGGGCCATCTGCATGGTCGGAGCAGAGCTCGCCGGATTGGAATCCGGTTTTGCAGCCGGCCTCATTTCCGGAAGCTACACCATCACCGCAATCCTAGGCGTTGCCCAATCGGCAGTTCAAAGCGGTGCTGCAACCATTCCCGATGGCATGACCGCTGAGCAGATCGGTGCCAATATGGCGGCTGGATATGCTATTAGCTACATTCTTTCCAGCGTCGGCATTATTTTGCTTGTGCGTTACCTGCCATCGATGTTTGGTCACGATCCCGTCAGTGATGCCAAGGTTGCCGAAACCGAATTCGCAGGTAGTGGAACGCATCCCTTGCCGGGGACGCCGGAAGCTTTCCTTCTGGGCTACGCACCCGTCGATCTTCGGGCTTACCGGGTCGAGCATGATCTGGTGATCGGGAAGACGGTCGAGGAGCTCTTTCACGCCTATCCGCAAGCCCCCGTGCTGCGCGTGGTGAGAGACGGTCAGGCCATTGACCCGGAAGACAACCCAACGATCCAGAAAGGCGATGTCATCACTGTCCGGTCCGATGTCGGCCAGATGATCCTGAAAGGCGGCGAAATTGGGCCGGAAGTGGACGACACACTTGCCCGCAGCGTGCCGATCGGGGCTGCGGACATCCATGTTGGCTCCCACGACATCTCGGGCAAGACGCTTGCAGAGCTCGCCAAGACCATCGGATTCGGTCTGCGCCTGACGGCGCAGTTCCGTGCCGGACAGGAAATCCCGGTCGGCCCGCAAACAGATGTGCGTTTCGGAGATGTGCTTCGTCTCACAGGTCCTGAACACTCGCTTCGGCGGGCAGCGAAAGACCTGGGCGGCAGGGAAATCACCAACGCCACCTTGGCAACAACCGAAGTCATGTACATGGCGATCGCGATGCTGATCGGCTACGTCGTCGGAGTTCTCAGCATCACGATTGCCGGCATTCCCTTTGCCCTCGGCACCTCCGCCGGCTGCCTGCTGATGGGAATTTTCGTCAGCTATTTCCGGAGCCGGAACCCTGAATTCGGCGGTCCGGTCTCGGAAGGCGCCCGCAGTTTCCTTCAGGACATTGGCCTCAATGTCTTTGTGGCCGTCCTGGGCGCGAATACCGGTCCGAAGATCATCTCCGCTCTCGGTGGGGACACGGTCATCTGGCTGGCGTTGATCGGAACTGTCGCAGCTCTCCTGCCGGTTGTCGTTGCCTATTTCGTCGGCGACAAGATCATGAAAATGAACTCGGTGATCAACGCGGGTGCCTGCGCCGGCGGACGCAATTCGACGCCCAGTCTGAACGCCATGCTGGATCAGTCGAAAAGCGCGGTTGCCGCCGTGCCCTATCCCGTCGCCTACGCGCTGACGACGGTGCTTGCCCTGATCGGCGGATATCTCGCCCAGGTCCTGTCTTGACGACACGCGGGCCGGGCGCTTCTGCACCCGGCCCCTTGCACAGTTTCTCTCTCGAGCCGGTTGTCGACGAAACGGGACAAACATGAACGGTCAGGTCCGAATTGCCATCAACTCGATGCGAGCCCGCCTGACGGTTCTGGGCTTCAATCTTGCCGTCATTACCTTCCTGATCACCGATTTGCCCGGACGCGGCGGCGACACAGTCAATGTCGCGCCCATCGAGCACGCGATCCATTTCCCGGAATTCACATCCCTTTACATGTCCCTGTCGCTGTCCTTCCTGGCGATGGTTCTTTATGTCATTTCCAACGTTCTTGACGAACAGGGCACCTGTGACCACTGGACCCTGCTTCTGGGCGACATCCTGATGTATCTCGGGCTGGGCAACACGATTGCAGCGTTCTTCCAGCCTCTCTTTGCCGACATATCCCTCATGCACCTGGAAACATCCGGCCAGAACACCGCACTCCGGACACTGCATCTTGTTCTTGCAGCCTTCGCGGCAACAGCCTGGATCGTTGCGGTCTATCTCGGCCCGGTCGTGTCGGTCCTGCGATCCCCCTTCCGGCGGGTCCACACACTCATGGTTCTGGCTGTCTATCTTGTCCTGGTCGGCCTGCTGACGTTTCTTTGGGATCTCGCCACCGACCTGCAAAGAGACCTGAAAGGCAAGGAACCTTATGAGCGGCATTTGCCTGGAAGGCTGTTCATGCCTCTTGAATGGTTCAGATCTGCACAGCCCGCAAACGAAATCGGCAAAGTTACTTTAATTCCAGATAGATGGAAGGCTAGCCGGCACATTGTACTTTGGCAGTTGACAGGTAGGGAGGGGCGTGACTTTTCGCATGTCTGAAAAGTTGAAAATTGCCCTGCGCACGGCACTCGCGATGGTGCTGGCCTTCGGTATCGCGCTCGCCATGGGGTGGGACAAGCCATATTGGGCCGGCCTTGCGGTCGCGGTCTGCTCAATGAGCACGGATGGCGAGGCGCTGCAAAAAGGCCTGCTGCGAATCTACGGCACCTTGTGCGGCATTTGTCTCGCGTTTCTTCTGCTCATTGTCGCCTTGCAGGACCGCTGGCTTTTCATAGGATTGATTGGGCTGATCGTGGCGATCAGCACCTACATGATGGGCGGGACCAGGCGCTATTATTTCTGGTCCATGCTGAGCTCGACCGTTTTGATTGTCGGTATTTTTTCGGGATCCGACGCGGAGCGGGCGTTCGAGGTTGCAGTCCTCCGCTCGCAGGAAACGCTGCTGGGAGTGATCTGTTATACGCTTGTCTCGATAATTTTCTTGTCGACGAGCACATCAAAGCACTTCCTGACTAGCCTGACGGCCCATGTTTCGAATATCCGCGAGTATTTTGAGCGTGTGATGGGCGGGCAATCCGGTGAGCAGGACGGCAAAGGCCTAGATCAGCTGAGGGCTGAGATCGCCAGCATGCAGACCGGGCTCCATGGGCAACTCGATGTCGCCCAACTCGACAGTGTCGAGATTTGGGAAGCGCGCAGGGTCTGGCGGAAGGTACTCGAGGATCTGGCCGAGACGGTCGATCTTATGGAGCATCTGCATCTGGGGCGAAACGAGCTGTCGGGTATCGTGTCCACTGAGGTTTTGCCGGAGGTCAGGGCCTTTACAGCCGAGATCTCGCGCAGGCTGGATGCCGTCCGCAGGCTGATCGGGGACGGCAATACAGAGCCTGGCCGGGTCACGGAACACCTGGATCTGGAATTCAGCCGTGAATCCGTCGCGAAACTTTCGCATTTTCAGCGTGCGGCAATCACCCTTGGCAGGGATCGTCTCGTCGGTCTTGACCGAGCGACGGGGGGTCTTCTGAACGCGGTCGCGGAAGCCAGGGGACAGGGACGTTTCTCACCCCCCAAAGCAACGCCGGCGCAACGGTGCTGGATACCGGATCCTCGGCGGCTGCTCGCCGGCCTGTCTGCGCTGACCGCCTGCTGGATCGGCTGTTTGTGCATCATCTACATTCCAGCGCTCCCGTCCTCTCCGATTTGGGTGATGATTCCGGTTTCCAGCACGATGATGGCAGCGGCGCTGATGCCGTTCTTCAGCCCCTGGCTGATTCTGAAGCCGGTCATATACGCGATGATCCCGAGTGCGATGGTGCATATTCTGCTCATGCCGCATCTGGAAGGCTTTCTCCAGCTGGCGGTTCTGCTGTTTGCAGGGGTGTTTCTGATCTGCTGGTTCATGGACCGCCCGGAGATGAAAATGGCCCGCAGCATCAGCCTGATTCTTTTCGTGGTCATGCTGCAGATCGGCGAACCGCAGCACTACAGCTTCACCTATGCCGCCAATTTCGCGATCAGCGTCCCCTTCGTCATTCTGATCATCTCGATCGCACGCATCTTTCCGGTGTCCTTCCGCCCGGAAGTGGCCATGCATCGGTTGTTGAGGCGTTTTTTCGACAGTGCGGTCTACCTGCTGACAACGCTGCGCTGGGACTTCGACCGGCAGCCCCCATGGTTTGAGCGGCAATGGCGGCTGTACCACCGCCGGCAGATCGCAAGCCTGCCGTCCGCGCTTGCCATGTGTGCAAACGCTCTGCCGGACGCCGCGCTTGGAAAGGCAAGCCGTACCGAGCTGACCAACCTGATTTCGACACTGGAAATGCTGGGTAACAGGATGCAGGATCTGGTGTCCCTGCGAGACACGCCGCAAGCGCTTGGCTGGGTTGGGGAGCTCAAATCCAGTATCCGCAACTGGCGGCTCGGCGTTCAGGAGATTTATAGCCATCTGGCCGAGAACCCGGATAATGAAGAGATAAATGACCTGAAGGGCCGACTTCAGGCCAAAATGGCTGAATTGGAGACGCAAATTCAAACCGCCATGGATAAGGACACGGAGGGCCGACGGTCTGAGGCGGACGATACCAGCATGTACCGGGTGCTGGGTGCCTATCGCGGTGTTTCGGAGACACTTCTGTCATTTGTGGACAACGCGTCCCGTCTCGACTGGACGCGCCTGCGTGAAACACGTTTTTGAGGGAGCGGGAATCCAATGCCACATGAAATCTTCATCGGCGAAGTCTATCTGCCACCAATTCTGATCGCTGTTCTCGCCGGCATCTCGTTGGCGACTGTGACCGTGTTTCAGTTGAACCGGGTCAGATGGTCCCGCCACTTCTGGCACCCACAACTTGTCTTCGTTGCCGTCACCGCAATCTACACCGTTCTGTTCGGCACCTTTGTCATTCCGATGTGAGACCATGACCCGATTTTCAAAATATCTGCTGACCCTTCTGGTGGTCGCCATCGCGCTCGGTGCGGTCGGTTACAAGTACCGGGATTATGTCCTCAATCCCTGGACGCGAAACGGCCAGGTGCGCGCGAATGTCATTCAGGTTGCTCCGCGCGTTTCCGGCCCGATCATCGAGCTGTCGATCACGGACAACCAGTTCGTGACGGCGGGCGATCTGCTGTTCCGGATCGATCCCCGCACTTATGAAGCGCAATATGCGCGTGCCCGTGCGGAACTGGACCGGACACAGAGCGACCTTGTGGCGCTCGCCAGGCAGGTCGAGGCGGCACAGGCCAGTGTCAGGCAATATGAGGTCGCCATCACTGCGGCCGAGAGCGAAGTCAAGGCGACCCGGGCTAACCGGACGGCGTCTGAACGCACACTGGAACGTTCCCGTATTCTCATGGAACGAGGCGACACATCGCAGGCTCAGTTCGATACGGCGGAGCGCGAATACCTGGTCAACCTGGCCACCGAACAGAAAGCAGAGGCGGCCCTCCTGTCGGCGCGAAGCGCCCTGACACAGGCAACGGCGACGCTCGCCCAGGCCGAAGCGCAGTTGGGGGCGCCCGGGGAAGAAAATGCGCTGTTGCGATCGGCCAAGGCCGACCTTGAGCAAGCCCGTCTTGAACTGGAATTCACGGAAGTGCGCGCCTCTGTCGACGGCATGGTTACAAACCTGCAGCCCCGGATCGGCAGCCAGGTCGTTGCTAACCAACCCATCATGGCCCTGATCGATTCCGGCAGCTTCTGGATCGACGCCTATTTCCGCGAAACACAGCTGGAACGCATGCGTGCCGGGAACCAGGCCTTCGTCACTCTGATGTCCTACCCCGATACGATCATAGAGGCGTCCGTGGATAGCATTGGCTGGGGGATCGCCAAGCAGGACGGATCAACGAGCCAGAACCTGTTGCCGTCGGTCAGCCCGACTTTCGAATGGATCCGCCTGGCCCAACGTATCCCTGTGCGCATCCGCTTGGACGCAGTCCCGGACACTGTGGAACTGCGCGTCGGCAGCACGGCCTCCGTGCTTGTGCGGACACAGGAACAGGCTGGCACACCGCCACCGACTCCTTCGTTGCTTCAGTGAAGAATGAACGTCTTCTGGTCGATCAGCTTTGATCTTTTCACCACCGGGGTGGACCTTTGATCGAAGTGTGGTTCAGGCCTGCAACGGCGCAGCACCTGGCACTTCAAACGCCACACAACATTCCGGTCAGTTTTCTTTGCTTTGCGTCAGGGAGCAAAGTGGATGTCATGCAACAGCCCTAACGACGCCAAGACAAAATGATTTGACGAATTGTTTCATCCAAGGGCAGTTCGCCGTTACCTAGAAGGTTCTTTGCAACCGGAAAGTCCCGTAGATTTCACTCGCGTCGCTTATTCCGGAAGACTGGTTGAAATCCAGATCCCGGTATTGAAGTTCCGGTCCCATGATGAAGCCGGGAACAGGCTCCCAGACGACGTTTGCAGTCGCACTCCACTGCGTGAAATCATAAGCCGTGGTGCCGCCATCTGCATTGTGATATCCGCCTTCAACATTGGCCGTTACCGTGTCGGTCAGACCAAGTCTCACACCACCGAATATGTTCAGTGTTTTGGTTGTTTCAGCGCTGTTGCCGTCCCAGACGGCATCTGTAATGCGGCTGTTCCAGCCCGTTGTGCCAAATCCGCTGGCACCGTCCGTGTAGGAAGCCTGGAGGGCCACACTACCACCGTTCAGAACGCCTCCGAAATTGACTTCCACACCGGCGCCGACGGCCCAACCGAGTACATCTTCTCCATTCCCAGTAACGCCGTTATAGGTCGCGTTCGGATAGACCTGATGTAGGGCACCCATGATCTGGGCCTTGCCCCAACCCTGACTGATTGCGAGGACACCGATAAAATCCGGCAAGCGGGTTCCGCCGTAACCGACCGTTCCACCATTCAGCCCGAGACTGGTGGCGCGTGCGGGGTTGTCTTCAACCGCGAGGGTCGCATTAAACCCGTTTCCGAAAACAAACGTGTAGGCCGCCTGGTTGGCCTTCCGATCCGAATAGCTTTCGATCTGCGCGTCGTATGCATAGCCTTTGAAGAAATCAAAATTTGACTGGCTTCGACCGGCCAGTAATCCACCCCACTGGATATAGGCGTGATCTACGGAGGTGGCTGTCGTATCGTTCGTTTGCGTGATGTAGGATTCAATATACGCGCGAAGCGTTCCGAATTCGGTCGACGTGCGGGCGTCTAGATAGAGATAACCTCGAGAGCGCCATTGATAGCCATCGCTATCGCGGTCTCCCCACGCGTTCTCGGCATCCCCGAAGTTTCGCACCCGGAACTCGGTTCTCACGCGGCCGCCCACCCGCAGACAGGTTTCAGTCCCGGGGATGTAGTAAAAGCGGGCGCCATATGCGTCGCAAATGCGAACGTAATCCACCGGCTCCGGCGCAACAGGAAGATCGGCTGCAAACGAAGCCAGCGGAGCCGAAAAGCAGGCGGATAGTGTAATGCAAAGGAATTTGAGACGCATTGGCAAACTCCAGCAAGATAGGGGACTGTTCAACGTCGCTCGAAGTTACCACGTCGTAAAATCGAGTTCAGACCTTTGAAAAGGCGATCGGCTCATTAGCTCGAACGTGATGCTTTTGTGCATCAGGTTTGGATAAGAGGAAAAACAGCGAAGGAAGGCTGCAACTGGAATCTGTCTGACAGGACGTCTCATCAAGCCCCCAAACCGCTGATGAAACGTCTTGAAACTGATTTTTCACATCAAATCGATGCTATCGTTGGGTTTTGACACTGGTGCTGAGCGAAAAGCAACGGCCCATGGTCAGACGACGAATCGGAAAGCGCTCTAGTTGTGGAGCCTCAACAGGTTGTCCCTGGTCATGTCGAGTCGACTGATCGGCGTTTTCGATTTTAGACTGCCGTGCGGTCGGTGCCAATTGTAGCGGTGCAGCCAGACGGGCAACTGCTCTGCCCTGTCGTTTGACGTTGGATAGGAGACGGCATAACCCCATTCGCGCAGGGCCGTCTGTATGAAGCGTTCGGCCTTGCCGTTTGTCCTGGGCGTATAGGGTCGGGTGCGGATGTGCTTGAGGCCGAGATCGCGGCAGGCTTTTGCGAAGGCTTTCGATTTGTAGCATGCGCCGTTGTCGGTCATGACGCAGGTGACGGTGGCGCCCAGGCTCTCGTAATAGGCGAGCGCGGCGCGCAGGAAAGCGATGGCGCTCTCTTTCTTCTCGTCGGGCAAGATCTGGCTGAAGGCGATGCGCGAGGCATCGTCGATGCAGACATGGACGAACTCCCAACCCACGCCGCGGCTGTTGGACTGGCCGGTGCGATCGCCGGTGATGCGGTGGCCAACGCGATCGAACCGGCCGAGTTTCTTGATGTCGATGTGGATTAGTTCGCCCGGATACTGGCGTTCATAACGGCGCACCGGTTCGGCCGGGTCGAGGTCCTTCAGCCGCGAGAGGCCTGCCCGCCGCAGCACCCGGCTGACGGTGGCCGGTGACACGCCGACCTCTCGAGCGATGTGCTTGCCTGTCCAGCGTTGGCGGCGCAGGGCGATGATGCGTTCACAGATGAGCGGATCGGTTGCTGCGGGCATCCGGTCTGGCCGCGAGGAGCGGTCGGCCATACCAGCGGGACCTTCCACCTTGTAGCGTTCGACCCACCGGGAAACGATCTTGGCCGACACGCCGTAGATCCGCGCCACCCGGGCTTTGGAAAGACCGTCCTCGATCACTGCCAGAGCCATCTCCTCTCGACGCAGCGGCGTCAGACGGGCATTCTTGTGGATGTTCATTCGGACCCTCCCGTGAGTGCTGAAGCGTGGTAACTCCAGTCTCCTCGGTCAGGTCCGAATGGACAACCTGTTGAGAGCTCACAGCTAATGCTACCACTAGGACTGGCAGTCTTCAGCCTTCGCCAGCAAGACGGCTCGCACCGGAGGGGTACTTTGAGCCCAAAAAAGATCGATAAAACGCTTGAGCCAATTGTTCGATCCAAGAAAGGTGCCTCTAGTTCTATCTCTCAAGATTGCTGACTCGTTAACTACTGGCTAGGCGCTCCACCAGTGTCCTGTTCATTGCTGCTGCCCGAGCATGGCGATCCAGAGCATAGGTCGTTCTGGTAAACCGCACTCCCTCCAGAAGGCCCTGTATGTAGCCGGCAACCGTGTCTGCCGCCATGATCAGCGCTGTGTCGACCGAATGAACATAGCGGCTGGTGATTGTACTCTGCGCGTGGCCTAGAAGTGCCGCGATGGTCGACTCCGTAAATCCGAGATCGTTCGCGATCCTGGCAAAGCTGTGGCGCAGGACGTGCGGCGTGATCTCGGCAAGCGGCGAGTCTCCTAGGATTTTGCGCCAATGCTTGGGGAATCCAACGAGAGGCTTTCCTTCGACCGTTCCTTCAAACACGGCACCGGCAATCGCATTAGCCTGATGAGCCTCAAGGAGTTCAACAATCGGCAATCCGATTGGACGAACAGTAAGCGGCGGCTGGACCCCACCTGTTCGCTCCCGTCGTGATGCTGGAATCCATACCCATTGTCGATTTGGGAATGGAGGCAGGTTTGGGAGTCCATAGAGAGCTCCATATGGAGTCCGTATGCGGTTATGAGATTTTGCCGCGCGACACGGGAATGCGCCGTTGGCCCAATGAAGTGAAGGGGCAGCTTGTCGCGGAGACCTATCTTCCCGGGGTGACAGTGAACGAGGTCGCCCGGCGTGTCGGCATGAAGCCCAACCATCTCTCGGCATGGCGGCGTTTGGCGCGGGAGGGCAAACTTGTGGTGCCGGATCTTCCGGGAGCGGAGTTTGTACCGGCCGTTCTGGAACCGTCTCCGGCGCCCGTTGAAGAGGATGCGAAGCCGCTGGCCGCGGTGGAGATCATTTACGGCGGAACCATAATCCGGCTGGAAGCTTCCGTGAGCCCGGACAGGATTGCTGGGATCGTGCGCGCTCTTGGGCGTGGATCATGATTTTCCCCTCGAACCGGGTGCGTATCCTGGTGGCGACAAAGCCAGTCGACTTCAGAAAAGGAAATGATGGGCTAAGCGCCCTGGTCCAGTCCGTTTTGCGCAAGGACCCGTTCACCGGCACGGTTTTTGTGTTCCGGTCCAGGCGAGCCGACCGCTTGAAGCTCCTGTATTTTGACGGCACCGGCCTGGTCATGGCTTACAAGCGGCTGGAAGATACGACCTTCACCTGGCCCGCCGTTCGGGATGGTATGATGTCGCTGAACCATGCCCAGTTCGAGGCGCTGTTCTCGGGCCTGGACTGGCGCAAGGTGAAGGCATTGGAGGCTCGTTCTCCGGCTGCGGCAGAATGAATCAGGTGCCGGAAATGGCGGGCATCCGCAGCCGCCCCGGGCTATTGTCAGCCCATGCCTGCCACTGTCGCCATCGATCTTTCCGCGATCCCCGCTGACCAGCGTGATGCTGTCGCCGCGCTCCTGCGCGAAAGGGATGCGCTCAAGGAGATCAACAGGCGCCTGGAGCACCTGGTCGCGGAGTTGAACCACGCGGTTCACGGCAAAAGGTCGGAAAAGCTCAGCGAAGATGAACGGCAATTGGCCTTCGAAGACCTCGAGACTGCCATCGCCGAGGTCGAAGAGAGCCAGGACGAGCAGCGCCCTTCCGAGGGCAGAACTCGCCGTCCTGCCCGTCGCAATCGGGGCAACCTGCCGAAGGACCTTCCCCGCATCGAGCGTTTGATCGAGCCTGACAGTCTTGAGTGTCCCTGCGGTTGCGGGGTGATGCACAAGATCGGCGAGGATCGCACGGAGCGGCTGGATATCGTGCCCGCACAGCTGCGCGTGATCGTTACCGTCCGCCCCAAATACGCCTGCCGCGCCTGTACCGACGGCGTCACCCAGATGCCGGCACCGGCGCATCTCATCGAGGGCGGCCTGCCGACGGAAGGGGCCATTGCGCATGTTCTGGTTGCCAAGTACGCGGACCATTTGCCCCTGCACCGGCAGAACCAGATCCTTGCCCGGTCGGGCGTCGATATCCATCGGAGCACGCTGGCGGATTGGGTCGGTACCGCCGCGTTCCACCTCGCACCCGTCGTTGACCGGCTGGCCGAGCATCTGAAGATGTCGACCAAGCTGTTCATGGACGAGACCACGGCGCCGGTGCTGGATCCGGGCCGCGGCAAGACGAAAACCGGATATCTATGGGCCTTGGCCCGAGACGACCGCGCCTGGGGTGGGGACGATCCACCCGGCGTGGTCTTCTTCTATGCGCCTGACCGCCGCGGAGAGAACGCGGAGAAAATCCTTCGTGGCTTTGACGGGAGCCTGCAACTCGACGGCTACCAGGGCTACAACTGCCTGACGCGCTCGTCCCGCAAGGGCGGCGATCCGATCCGCGTGGCCCATTGCTGGGCCCACGCACGGCGGAAACTGAAGGAAGTGTTCGACCGCGATGGCTCCGAGATCGCCGCCGAAGGCTTGCGCCGGATCGCTGAGTTCTACAGAGTCGAGGCTGATATCCGTGGCACGGCGCCCGGGCAGCGGCTCTCGGCAAGGCAGGCCCGCACCGCGCCTCTGGTCGCCGCCTTCGGACAATGGCTGCAAGAGCAACGCCTCCAGGTATCCGCCAAGTCCCATCTCGGCGAGAAGCTTGCCTACATCCATCGTCACTGGGACGGTTTGCAGACCTTCCTCCACGACGGCCGTGTCGAGATCGATAGCAACAGTGTCGAGAATTTGATCCGGCCAATCGCACTGAACAGGAAGAACGCCTTGTTCGCCGGTCATGACGAGGGCGGCCGCACCTGGGGCCGCATCGCATCCCTCATCGAGACCGCGAAAATCAACAACGTCGAGCCCTTCGCCTATCTCAAGACGACCCTCGAGGCCATTGCCGGCGGTCATCCGAAAAGCAGGATCGACGAACTCCTGCCGTGGAACTTCACCCCGTCAAGCTGAAAACCGGTGGGCCGCAGACGGCGCTTACGACGAACAGACGCTCCCTCCTTGCTGTCACGTAGCCGCAGGCAGCTGTTAGAGACATCGACTTCCCGCCAGTCGAGATTGATTATCTCCCCTCGCCGGCAGCCTGTGAGCGCAAGAGCGCGAACCATTGCGGCAGCAGTCGTGAGCTGATCGTCCCGGTCGGCATCACTAAGCAATTGACCGAGTAGCCTGTATTCATCTTCAGAAAGCCTGCGGTTGAGCTTCTGGTCGGCGGCCTTGCGAATTCCATGCGCCGGGTTGGTCTCGATAATTCCATTCTCGCGCGCATAGGTAAGAATGGCACCAAGCAGCCCCAACGTCCGCGTCCCCGTACCTACGCCACCCCGCACGATCGTTTTGCCATGCTTTCCGGTTTTCTCGGTCATCTTCGTCCTACCGGAAGCAACTCAGGCATGAAGCGCGTGATATCCGCGGATGTCAGATCCTTGACCCAGCGTGTTCCAAGCAGAGGGACAAATTGACGTTTGATCCGTCCCTCGTCGGTGTAGATCGTCGATTCATTTTTCGGGCGGCACTTCTTTCCGAGGATGAGCCCTGCCTTGGCATCCTCTATATAACGCTGGCAGAGCTCCTTGACAGAGATCGCCTTGTGATCGAGTTCACGCTCCTCAGCCGGGTTTTCGCCCAGTGCGACATGTGTAGACGCCCGAATTGCAAGAGAAAATTTTGGATTTTTCTGGCACAGTCGGGTTCTGACATGTGTCCGGCCTGTAATGCGGCCTTTCAACTGCCGCTGGCCCGTATGGTGTTCGAAGGTCGAGTCCAAATCAAGCCCACGTGCTCAAAGGCACTGTGTCGCAAACTGGTTTCCCCGACCCCATCCCATGATTGTTGTGCCAAACTTCCAAAGACCTCTCTTGCGCCGCCGTCTCCGCAGTCGCTTGCTTTATTATGCTTGAGCGACCGGAGCCTGGTATGTCTGATTGCCTGACATGATCGCCCAGACAATACGTGCCATCTTGTTCGCCTGCGCCACTCTCACCAGCATGGCTGGCTTGCGCGCAAGCATCCCCTCAAGCCATGTTCCCGGCGCAGCTCCTTTCTTTGAGCGCCACATGACCACACTGTTTGCACCAATAATCAGGAGACGACGCAGGGAGCGCTCTCCCATCTTTGTCGTGGCCCCCAGCCTCTGTTTCCCACCTGTCGAATTTTGCCTCGGAGTCAGTCCTAACCAAGCTGCAAAGTCTCGTCCGCGCCGGAAAGTTTCTGGCGGAGGAGCCAGGGCCACCATGGCAACGGCAATCAAAGGGCCAATTCCAGGAATTGTCATCAACCGCCGCGCCGTTTCATTCGCCCTGGCGAGACCGGCAATCTCACGATCCAGTTCCCGCACCTGATCTTCCAATCGCAACAAGCTGTCTGTTAAATAACTCAGGGCTGCTCGTGCCACCTCGGGAAGAGAGATTTCAGGAGAGGCAATACGCTCAATCAACTTTGCAACATTGCTTGCGCCTTTTGGAACAATCACGCCAAACTCCGCCAAATGACCGCGCAATGCATTGATGGTCTGTGTGCGCTGTCGGATCAGTATTTCTCGCGTGCGTAACAAAACCGCAATGCCCTGACGTTCTTCACTCTTCACCGGCACAAAGCGCATTGTCGGGCGGTTGGCAGCTTCACAGATCGCTTCGGCATCCGCAGCATCGTTCTTTTGGCGCTTTACGAACGGCTTTACGTAGATTGGTGGTATCAACTTCACTTTATGGCCGAGCCGAGCAAGCTCACGCCCCCAGTAATGGGCGCTACCGCAAGCCTCCATCGCAACCAAACAGCGCGGCTGATCAGCGAAAAAAGCCAAAACCTGTTTCCGACGCAGTCGCTTGCGAAAAACAACCTCACCTGATCCATCAGCTCCGTGGGCCTGGAAAACAGACTTCGCAAGATCAAGACCGATTGTGTGAACTTCAGACATTGACGCCTCCTGTAGGATCGAGAAAATCCCACCTTCCCACATCAGAGCCAGCGGTGGGCGTCTACATCATCACGCCCAAGCAACACGCGGGCTTCCTTGCGGGCAGTCTCGGGAGTCCAGACACCAAGCGGGCCGATGGTGAACCGGCGGGTGCGCCCCTTGGCGCGGTACTGAACGACATAGCTCAGTCTGCCGGAGGTGAAGACCCGGAGGCGAAAGCCTTGGAGGTCGTCGTCCCAAATGAAGTAGTCGGCTTTGCCCGTTTCTGCCTGGTCGACAATGCGCTTGGTCAGTTTTGGCACGTCATTTCTCCTGAACTAGAGTGGTCCCGGAGGCACTCTTACGGAAGCACCACGGAAGCACCCGGACGGAAATTAAGACGCGTTCCCGGATACTGACTTCGGTGTGTTGATCTAGAAAAATCTACTCTACGTAGTGACTTAGCGTGTCATGGCGAGTAAATAGAAACAGCGGCGAAAACCGCCCAGACGCGCACCGGACGGCGGGACCGGTCGCAAAGTGCTTCCAGGCCGTCCTGCCGGTAGCGATCCCAGATCTTGTAGCCGGTCTTGCGCGAGATGCCGAACTCACGGCACACCGCACTCATGCCTTCCCCATCCAGAAGACGGGCGATGAAGCGAAGACGTTCCTCCATGACGGACACCTCTTTCCACGGCATCGACACCTCCCGCAAAAACGAAAAGTGTTACCTATGTGTCCGGAACGGTCTGTAACCTATGTCTCAGGTCGGGCACTGAATTTCAGAGCCATGATCTGCCGTCGGCTGCAGGCTCACCGAGTTGGACGCTGTTGCATGCCTGTGAATATCCTTCTCCACTGACTTTCAAAGCGACCACGCCGGGCGCTCAGACGACCGGCTTGGGCAGGCAGGTAACAATTTTGGTGGCGGGTAACGGAGGCTTTCTGTTTGTGGGCGAGGCCTGAGGGCACTTCGCTGCCCGTTTGCTGTTGACTGAAAAGCAAACAGCCCCGGTTGTAACCGGGGCTGCGCAGGTTGATCAGCTGGAAAAGGCCGGGACCTAGAATTCCAGGGCGCGGTCGCCGTCGGCGTCCTTGATGCGGGTCGGCAGGCCGATGCGGTTGAGGATGGCGAGGAAGGGGTGCGGCGGCAGTTCTTCCACGTTGGCCATCTTCTTCACGTCCCATTCGCCGGTCGCGATCAGCATGGCGGCTGCGACGGGCGGCACACCGGCGGTGTAGGAGATGCCCTGGCTGCCGACTTCCTCATAAGCTTCCTTGTGGTCTGCCACGTTGTAGATGAAGACCTCGTGGTCCTTGCCGTCCTTCGTGCCCTTGACGAAGTCGCCGATGCAGGTCTTGCCGGTGTATTCAGGCGCCAGCGAAGACGGGTCCGGAAGACACGCCTTGACCACCTTCAGCGGCACGACTTCCTGCCCTTCGGCCGTCCTGACCGGCTGTTCGGACAGAAGGCCGATGTTCTTCAGGACGGTGAAGACGTTGATGTAATGCTCGCCGAAGCCCATCCAGAAGCGGACGTCCGCGCCGTCCATGTTCTTTGCAAGGGAATGGACTTCGTCATGGCCGCACAGATAGGCCATGCGCTTGCCGACCACCGGCAGGTCGTATTCCTTGCCGATCTCGAACATCCGGTTTTCCTGCCACTTGCCATCCTGCCAGGAATAGACCGTGCCAGTGAATTCCCGGAAGTTGATTTCCGGGTCGAAGTTGGTGGCGAAATAGCGCTGGTGGCTGCCGGCGTTGATGTCGACGATGTCGACGTCGGTCACCTTGTCGAGATAGTCGTCCTTGGCAAGGCGGGCATAGGCGTTGACCACACCCGGGTCGAAACCGGCGCCCAGAATGGCGGTAACGCCCTTGGCAGCGCACTCTTCGGCGCGTTTCCATTCGTAGTTCGCATACCAGGGCGGCGTTTCGCAGATCTTGCCCGGTTCTTCGTGAATGGCGGTGTCGATATAGGCCGCGCCCGTCTCCAGACAGGCGCTGAGCACGGACATATTCAAAAAGGCGGTGCCGACGTTGATGACGATCTGCGCGCCGGTCTTGCGGATCAGCGCACTGGTGGCGGCAACGTCCAGCGCGTTGAGTTCATGTCCTTCCAGAACACCCGGCTGCTTCAGGGCCTTCTTGGCATGCACGGTTGCGATGATGTCGTCGCATTTGGACTTGGTGCGCGAGGCAATATGAATATCGCCGAGAACATCGTTGTTCTGTGCGCACTTATGCGCCACCACCTGAGCGACACCTCCGGCGCCGATGATGAGAACAGTCTTTTTCATTTGATAAAGATACCTTCCTTGGACCTTTGGGGTGTTAAGGGTTCAAGTCTCAAGACAGACTTTGCTCGTAGTCCTGGTACGAAAACTCACGAACAACGCGGACTGTTCCGTCCACTTCCTTGACCGCAATCGCGGGCATTTTCACGCCATTAAACCAGTTTTTCTTGACCATCGTGTAACCCGCCGCATCCTGAATGGAAACCCGGTCACCGGTCTTGAGCTCGGCAGGGAAGTTGAATTCGCCGAATATGTCGCCGGCAAGGCAGGACTTTCCGCAGATCATGTAACTGTGTGGACCTTCGTTCGGCGCCACCTTGGCGGTTTCCCGGTAGATCAGGAGGTCAAGCATATGCGCCTCGATGGAGGCATCGACGATGGCGAGGTTCTTGCCGTTGAACAGCGTGTCGAGGACCGTGGTTTCCAGCGTTGTCGACCGGGTGATCGACGCTTCGCCCGGCTCCAGGTAGACCTGAACACCATAGTTTTCAGAGAAAGCCTTCAGGCGGTCGGCAAAAAGGTCGAGCGGATAATCGTCCCCCGTGAAATGGATGCCGCCGCCAAGGCTGACCCATTCCGCCCGGTGCAGAAGGGCACCGAATTTTGTCTCGATATCGCCGAGCATACGGTCGAACAGGGAAAAATCGGCATTTTCGCAGTTGTTGTGGATCATGAAACCGCTGATCCGGTCCATGACCTTCTCGATCTTGGCAACGTCCCATTCGCCGAGGCGGGAGAAAGGCCGGGCGGGATCGGCAAGGTCGAAGCTGGACGAGCTGACCATCGGATTGAGACGCAGACCGCGCACGATGCCAGCGGATTTGTCGGCGTACCGCTCCAACTGGCTGATGGAGTTGAAGATGATCTTGTCGGCGTGGGAGATCACGTCGTCGATCTCGTAGTCGGCATAGGCCACGGAGTAGGCGTGGGTCTCCTTGCCGAAGCGCTCGTGCCCCAGACGGACTTCATTCAACGAGGACGAGGTGGTGCCGTCCATGTAGTCGCGCATGAAGTCGAAAACACACCAGGTGGCGAAGCACTTGAGCGCCAACAGAGCCTTGGCGCCGGACTTCTCGCGCACATAGGCGATCTTCTCCATGTTGCGGAGCAGCTTCGCCTTGTCGATCAAATAATAGGGTGTGTCGATCATTTCAGTCTGTCGCCATCTTTGCCTGCAGCCGGTGAAGACCGCGTGGACAGGGGATTGGGAGCGATTGCGGTAACTCCGGTTATCCGAACCTGCCGGTCCGCCGACAGGCGTTCCAGCTTCGCTGCGCGGGTGACGGATACCGTTTTCCGGCACGGCCTTGCAAGGGCCTGAGGCGTCTTTCTTGGCGCTACTGCCTCCCTGAAGGAGCCTGCGACAGGGCATTCCGCCAGCCTGCTATGCCATGTGTGAATAGACCGCAGAACAGTTATGCAAAAATAGGAGGCAGATTGGTGTTTTGACTCATTGAATTCTTAACTTTCCTCCCGTATCTGTCCCGCAGAATAAATAGTCGCAACCCCGCTCAAGAAGCGTGCATTTCTGGAGGTCGGTATGACCCGGGACGATCTCATTCGCGAATACAGGACACACAGCGGTTCATGGCCGGCACTTGTCGGTGTGTACGCTGTTATCGTGGGTGCGATGGCTCTCTCCGGCTACATGATGGTCGGTTGATCCCGCACGCCTGACGGAAGACACAGCAGCGTTTCAATCACCCCCGGAATTATCCGGGGGTGATTGCGTTTTTGCGGCAGGTAAGCCGCCTGTTGTCAGACGTCGGCGGCTTCGCCGATGGCGTCGGTGCCACGTTCTTCCAGAAGCGTCGTCAGCCAGTTCGGATCCATTTCGGGAACCGAAGACAGAAGCAGGTCCGTGTAGGGGTGATGCGGCGGGGTGAACATTTCGTCCTTCGGCCCCTGTTCCACCACCTTGCCTCTCTGCATCACCACCACCTCGTCCGCGATGGAGCGCACCGTTGCCAGGTCGTGGGTGATGAACATATAGGCCAGGTTGAACTCCTGCTGCAGCCGGTCGAGCAGCTTCAGGATGCCTTCCGCCACAAGCTGGTCGAGCGCGCTCGTCACCTCGTCGCAGATGATGAAGGACGGATCGGCCGCCAGTGCCCGGGCAATGCCCACACGCTGTTTCTGGCCACCGGAAAGTTCCGGCGGATAACGGTTGTAGAACTTCGACGGTTCCAGCTCGATCAGGTCGAGCAACTCGTCGACACGGTTTTTCAGTTTCGCACCGTGCAGGCCGCCATAGAACTGGGCGGGCCGGCCGATGATTTCGCTGATCCTGATCTTCGGGTTCAACGCGGTATCGGCCATCTGGTAGATCATCTGCGCCTGGCGAAGCTGATCCTTGCTACGGTCCTGATAGCGCGGTGGCAGCGGTTCGCCCTTGAACAGGATCTGCCCCTTGGTGGGCGGCAACAGACCGGTGATGCAACGCGCCGTCGTCGACTTGCCGGAACCCGATTCGCCAACGACGGCAACCGTCATGCCCGGATAGATGTCGAAGGAGACATCGTCCAGCACCTTGGTCTTGCCATAGGCGGCGTCGATGCCCTGGACCGAGACGATCGGGATCGCATCGGCCTCCTTCGGCCGATGCTTCTGCGGCCGCTGGAAGCTGCGGACCGCCCACAGGCTCTTGGTGTAGTCCTCCTTGGGCGAGTCGAGCATCTCTTCGGTGGGTGCCTCCTCGACCTCCTCACCTTTCAGAAGCACCTTGATGGTGTCTGCCATCTGCGCCACCACCGCCAGGTCGTGGGTGATGTAGATCGCCGCCGTGTTGAACTGATCGACAATGTCCCGGATCGCCGCCAGAACCTCGATCTGTGTTGTCACATCGAGGGCAGTGGTCGGTTCATCGAAGATGATCAGATCCGGCCGGCACGCCATGGCCATGGCGGTCATGGCGCGCTGCAACTGGCCACCGGAGACCTGATGCGGGTAGCGGAAGCCGATTTCACCCGGGTTGGGAAGACGCAGCCGCTCATAAAGCTGCATGGCGTCTTCCTGGGCCTCGACCCGCTTCTGGATACGGTACTGGATCGGCGCTTCCGTATGCTGGTCGATGATCCGGTGTGCCGGATTGAACGAGGCGGCCGCCGACTGGGCGACATAGGCAATGCGCGAACCGCGCAAGGCCCTGAGATCGCTTTCCGGCGTCGTCGTCAGCTCCATGCCGTCGAACTCGATGGAGCCGCCGGAAATCCGGCAGCCATCGCGGGCAAAGCCCATGGCCGCCAGACCGATGGTCGACTTGCCGGCGCCGGATTCACCGATCAGCCCGAGCACCTCGCCCTTGTGAAGGGTGAGATCGACACCACGGACGATCTCGACCCATTTCTCGTCGGAATAGCCCTCGATCCGGAGATCGGAGATCCGAAGCAAAACGTCTCTTTTCGGCACCATTCTCAAACCTCCTTCAGGCCGGAAGACCGGAACAGCATCCAGTCGACGACGAAATTCACCGCAACGGTCAGAAGCGCGATGGCTGCTGCCGGGATCAGCGGTGTCATTTCACCAAACGAGATCAGTGTCGCGTTTTCGCGCACCATCGAGCCCCAGTCCGCGGTCGGCGGCTGAATGCCGAGGCCGAGGAACGACAGGCCGGCGATGAGCAGGAACACGAAGCAGAATTCCAGACCGAATTCGGCGATCAGCGGCGCTGTCGAGTTCGGCAGGATTTCCCGCCGGATCAGGTACCAGGTGCCTTCACCGCGCAGCTTGGCCGCTTCGATGTAATCCATCACCACCACGTTGCCGGCAACTGCCCGGGTGAGACGGAAGACGCGCGGCGAATAGATGACCGCGACCACGATCACGATCACCGCCAGGTTGGTGCCGAAGATACTGAGCATCAACAGGGCGAAAATCAGCGACGGCACGGACATGATGACATCGGCAAGGCGGCCGGCGAACTGGTCGAACCAGCCGCCTTTGGTGGCAGCGAGCAGACCGGCCAGTGCCCCCATGATGAAGGCCAGCATGGTTGCCAGCAGCGCGAGCCCGACAGAGTTGCGCGCACCGTAGATGATGCGGCTGAACATGTCGCGGCCGAGCTGGTCGGCCCCCAGAAGCATGGTTTCGTCCGGCGGCGCAAAGGCCGACGAAATCACCTCCGCTTCCCCGAAGGGCGCGATGACGGGGGCAAAGACCCCGGCAAGGGCATAGGTGAAGATCACGAACATGCCGAAGGCTGCCGTGAGAGGCGCGGTTCGCAATTCCTTGGACACCCCTTCGGGGGTGATGATGATCAGGAATTCACGGAACGCATAGGATGTCCCGGCTGCGAGCGCCAGCATACCTGCGGCCGTGGTGATGAACCGCAGTGCCGGAGCACCGCCGATGATCCCCGTGATGAAGGAAATCATCGTCAGGGAGAAAACAAGAATGAAGATATTGCGCTTGTTGAAATAGGCTGCCAGGCAGGAAGCCCCGATCAGCAGCGCATAGTAGCCAATGACGAATGTGCTCATGTCGCTGCCCTCATTTCGGATGCCGCAAACGCGGATTGGTCAGGATCGCGCCCACATCGGCTGCCAGGTTCAGCAGGATGAAGGTGGCGGCGAAGATCAGACAGCAGGCCTGCACGATCGGGAAATCGCGTTTGGCAACTGCGTCCACCAGAAGCTGGCCAACGCCCGGATAGACGAAGACAACTTCCACCAGGACCACACCGGTGATGAGATAGGCGAGATTGAGCGCAACCACGTTGATGATCGGCGCCCAGGCGTTGGGCAGGGCGTGCTTGACGATAACCTTCCAGGGCGGCACCCCTTTCAGCCGCGCCATCTCGATATAGGGCGAGGCCAGAAGGTTGATGATCGCGGCGCGCGTCATGCGCATCATGTGCGCCGTTACCACCAGAACCAGGGTCAGCGCGGGCAGGAACGTTCGATGCAACAGATCTCCAAAGCTCATGTCTGCGCTGAGGCTCGCAATGGCGGGGAAATAGTTGGATTTGACCGCCAGATAGAGAATGAGAATGTAGCCGAGAAAGAATTCCGGAGAGGAAATCGATGTCAGCGTGAGAACGTTGGCAACCCTGTCGAACAGCGTGTTGCGCAACAGGGCGACGATCACGCCGAGGACAATGGAAACCGGCACCGCGATGACAGCCGCGTAGGTCGCCAGGAACAGCGTGTTGACGAACCTGTCGCTGATGGCCGCGCTGACCCGTTCGCCGGAGACGAGCGAGACACCGAAATCGCCGGTGAGAGCACCGGCAAGCCAATGGAAATATCGAATGACGGCCGGCTGGTCGAGGCCAAGCTTCTCTCTAAGGGCAGCGACTGTTTCAGGCGTTGCTCCCTGTCCGAGAACGGCCTGGGCAATGTCGCCGGGCAGCAGTTCGACTGCAAAAAAGATCAGGATAGAGACCACAAGCAGTGTGATCGCCCCTAAGCCAAGTCTCTTCAGGACCAGCTGTAGGATGTCCCCCATATGTCCCTCCAAAATAGGAAAGCCCGACACGGCTCAATGCGCCGCCGGACAAACATCGGGCAGGTTTCCTGTCAGCTTTTTTTGGTTTGCTTTGGCAGGAGTCCTGTCCGTCCAGGACGGCCCTGTCCCGTGACCGGGGCAGGGCCAGATTGCAGGCAGCGGCGCTAGCCGCCACCCGAGCCTTCAATCAGGACTCGAACCACCAACGGCTGGCAGCACGGGCGCCGTCGTTTTCCCAGCTGGCAGCCAGTTTCTCCGGCGTACCCACCTTCGTGCTGTTAGCGTAAACGAAGTTGTTGAAGAACGGAATGATCGTCCCGCCGTCGTCACGCGCAAGCATGGCCATCTCGCGGTACATTTCCGCGCGTCGGGTGTCGTCCAGCTCGGCCTTGGCCTGCAGCAGAAGCTCGTTGAAGCGCGGGTTCTTCCAATGGGACTCGTTCCAGGCCGCGTCGTTCTTGTAGGCCAGCGTGTACATGACATCAGGTGTCGGACGCGCGCCCCAGGAGACGAGGCAGAACGGCTTCTTCAGCCAGACGTCCGAATAGTAGCCGTCGTTCGGCTCACGCACGACGTTGATGTTGATGCCTGCCGCCTTGGCGTGTTCGGCATAGAGCACCGCCATGTCGACCGCACCTGCATAGACGCTGTCCGCGGTGCTGAGGCTGACCGTAAGACCTTCCGCGCCCGCTTTCTTGAGCAGGGACTTGGCCTGATCCGGATCGTATTCGCGCTGCGGGATATCGTCCGGCCAGTAGGGTTGGGCCGGAGAATGGTGGAAGTCATTGCCCTTGGTCGCCGCACCGAAGGTGATCTTCTCGATGATATCGTCGCGGTTCATCGCCAGCTTCAGGGCGTTGCGCACATCGGGATTGTCGAACGGTGCCGTGTCGCAGAACATCGGCAGCGTGATGGCCCCCGCGGACGGGATGTTGTGAATCTTGATGTTCGGATTGCGCTGCAGCAGCCCCATGGTCTTCAGCTCGATCAGCGAAACCGCGTCCACATCACCGGTGACAAGCGCCGTCTGACGGGCATTCGGATCGTTCAGCGTGATGAGTTCGACCTTGTCGAAGTAGGCGCCTTCACCATGCCAGCCGTCATGCCGGCTGAGGCTGAACTGGACGCCGAATTCGCCGGTGTCGATCTTGTAGGGACCCGTACCGTCACCGGACTGCCAGTCAATCGTGCCATCGTCGTTGGCCGGGCAGATCGCCATGTGATAGTCGGTCATCAACCACGGGAAGTCGGCGTTGCCACCGGAAAGCTTCACGATAACGGTGTAGTCGCCGTCTTTGGTGATGTCGGTGACATCGGTCAGCAGCGCCTTGGCGGCGGAGGTGGTCTTTTCGCCACGGTGGTGGTTCAGCGAGGCGATAACATCATCAGCCGTCAGCTTCTTGCCGCTATGGAACGTGGCGTTTTCGGTCAGTTTGAAGGTCCACTCGGACGCATCAGCGCTGGCTTCCCAGCTTTCGGCCAGATCCGGCCCCAGCGATCCGTCGCCCATGATCATGGTCAGGTAGCTGCGGTGGGTATGGGCGAGGAAAATCATTACTCGGGTCAGATAGGTGCCCGGATCGTGTGAGTCTGATGTGTTGCCGTCATGGATACCCCAGCGAAACGTCCCGCCCTGCTTGGGCTGTGCTTTCGCCTTCGTGGACCAGAGGCCTGTCGCGGTGCTTGCTGTGAGTCCGGCCAACACGGAATAACGAAGAAAATCTCGTTTGCTGATTCCTCCCGTGCGGGCCGCTGATTCAAGCCTTTCAAGCATCTCGGCATCTTTGGATTTTGTCATATGACTCCCCTTTCGGTTTTTCTTCAAAAGTCTCTTGCCAACTTCCCAAATAGAGCATCTGTGATTTTTTTGTATCCATGATGCTCATTTGCGACATTTACATAGCAAAACACGAACTACCCCTGCTCGACCACCCCTCTGGGCAAATTCCTAATATAAAAATGTATAATTTAGAACGACTTCCCACATATTGTGCGCAGCAGCATTGTTCTGAAATATTTTTTCTTTTTGCGCATTTGTGAAAATTAGATCCGCCTATAGCTTTCTCTACTGAGATGGATCTCAGATAATTCTGTTAGGCGAAGTTCAGTATTCTTTGGGCTCTCCGGTGAAGAGGCGTGGCGATTGGTATTTCGGTTTGTATTCGGAAGGGCCGAAGCGGCAGAAATGGCACAGGTTTCTTGTCAAAAGAGCCGATCTCCGGACCGCCGGGTGCAGATCATCGGATCCGTCATGGGCCACGCTATCGACAGCAGCCAACGTGCCAAAAGGCGAACGCCGCCGGTGCCATCGGCAGGCATCGAGACAATGCGATGCGGTGTCAGGCGACCCCGCCTTGACCGGCCCACCCAGTCCCCCATCCTTCTTGCGTGTCTTCCCCCAGTGACTTAGATCCTTCTTTGAAGCCGGTCCGGACCGGTGTGCTAACGGAGGCCGCATCCATTCTTCCCGTCAGAATTGCCGGCACTGGGCATGCCTTGCCAGCACAGTCCATCACTTCGGAAACTCTTGACCATCGACTTGGGTTCCCGACCGGGCATTTAAAAACACTGTCCGGCGTTTCAAGCCGGTTCGTCGCAGCAGAGGAAAGCCAGATAGATCTGGCGGTTGCGGCCTGCGAAGCTGCGCTTGAAAAAGCAGGCCGAACGCCGAAGGACGTTGATCTCGTCGTTGGCGCTTGCGGCATTCCCTACCAGACCCTTCCGGCAACCGCGCCGCTGGTGATGCAGAGACTGGGTTTTGCGGATGGCACGGCGGCAGCCTACGACGTCAATGCCACCTGTCTTTCCTTCCTGAGCGCTTTTGAGCTTGCCGCCAACAAACTTGCGCTCGGGCAAGCCGCGGCAGTGCTGGTGTTTGCGGCGGATATCGCCTCGCGTGCCTTGCCATGGGAAGACCAACCCGACGTTGCCGCCCTGTTTGGCGACGGTGCGGCCGCAACCGTTCTGACGACAGGAGACGAAAACGGCCCTGGCATTGCAGCCTCGCTGCTGCGGACCTACCCATCCGCCTATGCCGCGTGTGAGATCGGAGCCGGCGGCACACGGTTCGATTTTCACAAGGACCGCGAGACCTTTGCCCGTCATGCCGTGTTTCACATGGACGGCAAGGATCTCTTCCGGGTCACGCACAAGCACTTTCCGCAGTTCGTCGACGAACTGCTGTCGAAAGCCGGCTGGAACCGGCAGGATATCGATCTCGTCGTGCCACATCAGGCAAGCCCGCTCGCGCTTGAGCACATGATCCGGGAAACCGGGATGGAGCGCAGCCGCGTGGTCGACATCGGCAACACACATGGCAACCAGATTGCAGCGTCGCTGCCGACCGCGCTCGACATTGCCTGGCGCCAGGGCCGGATAGAACCCGGCATGCGTATCCTGTTGCTCGGGACATCCGCCGGTGTCACCTTTGGCGGCATGGCCCTGGAGGTTTGACCATGGGGCGTTTGCTGGTGACGGGAGCGACGGGATTTCTGGGCGGCACGCTGATCCGTCATTTGCGCGCGAAGGGCGCTAACCCCGTCGCGCTTGGCCGCAACGAATTCCACTGTCAGCACCTTGAGGCCGAGGGCTTCGATGTCGTGCGCATGGATCTGTCCCGCCCCTGCGACCCAGACCAGTTCGCACCCTTTGGTCCGGTCAGCGCCGTTGTTCACTGCGCTGCGCTCTCCGCCCCGTGGGGGCCGCGAAACGCCTTCGTGGCGGCGAATGTCACCGGGACAAAACACATGCTTGATCTTGCCGGCAAGCTTGGCGTGCGCCGCTTCGTCAACATTTCCTCGCCCACTGTCACTTTCGAGATGAAGGACAAGGAAAACGTTCGGGAATATGAACCGCTGCCGCCGCCCATCAACGCCTATGCGGCAACCAAGGCCGATGCAGAGCGACTGGTGCTTGCGCGTGCCGACCTTGGCCCGATCAACCTGCGCCCACGAGGCCTTTACGGCGCCGGGGACACGACCCTTCTGCCTCGTTTGCTTGCCGCGGCCCATAAGCGGCCCTTGCCGCTTTTCAGGGAGGGAACAGCCTCCATCGACCTGACCCACGTCGAGGATCTGCTCTCAGCCATCGACGCCGCCCTTGAAGCCTCTCCTGCATGTGAGGGCGAGACGTTCAACATTTCCGGCGGTGAGCCTTTACCAATACGCTTCATTGTCGACCGGGTCTGTGCCGCCAGGGGTGTTCCGGTGCGCTGGCGAAAGCGCCCCCTCGCTCCGGCGATTTTGGCGGCAAGGCTTCGGGAGAGGGCGAGCCTGGTTGTGCCGGGTGCAGGCGAACCTCTGGCAACGCCTTATACGCTTGGTCTCTTCGCCTTCCGGCAGAGCCTCGACATTTCCAAGGCTGCGCGACTGCTGAGCTGGCGGCCGCAGATCGATTTCGAACGCGGACTTGCTAAAACACTTGGCGAAGGGAGAGCCCATTGACGCCGGTGTTTGCCAACAGCGCCTTCGTTTCCGCACCGGAGAGGTTGGCGGTCCGTGGCGGCGGTCGGCATCCGCTTCGCTTCAAGGTGCGCTATGGCGTTTACCAGCAACCGACCGCCGGACTGGTGCTGATCGATACCGGCTACGGACCTCAGGTCACCGAAGGTCCGGGCCGAAGCCTGCCGCTGCGCCTCTATGCCAGGCTGCTGCGGCCAGAGCTGGTTGAAGAGCATCAGCCGGTCCGTGTGCTTGAACGCCTGAACGCAAGCACAGAAGACGTCGCAGCCATCGTGCTGACCCATTTTCACGCCGACCATGTTGCCGCGCTCACTCTTTTTCCAAAGGCGAGGATCTATGCGAAAGCAGCGGTGCTCGCTCGTATCCTTGCGCGCTCAAGGTTCGCGAACCTGCGCCACGGTGTCTTTGACGAGCTGCTGCCGCAGGATCTCACCAGCCGGATCGTTGATATCGCCCAACTGCCGGTCAGGCGTGCTCCCCATGGACTGGTGGAAGGCGCCGATCTCTTTGGGGACGGCACCCTGCTTGCCGTCGACTTGCCCGGCCATGCGGAAGGCCATTTCGGCATCTGCTTTGCCGGGTTGCCCGTGCCTCTGCTTTACGCTGTCGACGCTCAGTGGTGCGCGGCAGCGCTTGCGCCCGGTAAGGCGCCCGGACTGTCCTCGGCTCTTGTCGCTACGGATCGAAGAGCGCTTGCCGCAAGCACCCGCCGGGTCGCCGCATTTCTCGAAAACGGCGGTGATGCCTTGCTGTGCCACGATCCGTCCGACAGCCCCTACGACCTGCCGGGGGCTCCGGCATGAGCGGGCGTTTTCAGACCGCTGTTGCCTTTGCCGAAACGCTGTGGACGGGCCGCAGTGGCCGATCCCGGCAGGCTTTCGAAAACTGGCAGGAGCGTCGGCTGGATGCCTGGTTGCACCAGTCTCTTCCCAAGGTCGATTTCTACCGCGATGCGCCACCGCGCCTCGACCAACTCCCAGTCATCGACAAGGCTATCGTGATGAGCCGGTTCGAGGCCTTCAACAGGGCCCGGATCACCACAGCGGCCGGATGGCAGGCCTTGGAGACGGGCGGCGAGATCAAGGGGATCAACATCGGCGCCAGCACGGGCACCAGCGGCAACAGGGGTCTTTATGCCATTACAGCGGCGGAGCGGTTCCGCTGGCTCGGCACCATTCTGGCCAAATCATTACCCGGCTTTCTGTGGCAAAGGGAACGGGTCGCGATCATCCTGCCACAGTCCTCCTCGCTTTATGAAAGCCCGGCGAAACTGCGGCAATTGCAGTTGCGGTTCTTCGATCTGCGCCATGGCATAGCCGCCTGGCTGGACGATCTGGAAACCTTCGACCCGACGACCATTGTCGCCCCGCCCCGGGTGCTGCGGCACCTGGCGGAAACATCGAACCGCCTTGCCCCTCGAAAGCTCTATGCCGGGGCAGAGACGCTCGATCCCGTTGATCGTTCAGCAATCGAGCAGAGATTCAGCCTTACCCTCGGGCAGATCTACATGGCAACCGAAGGCCTTTTTGCCGTGACGTGTGCCCACGGACGGCTGCATCTTGCCGAGGACGCCAATTATTTCGAATTCGAGCCGGTCGCGAACGGTCTCGTCACCCCGCTGGTGACCGGCTTTCGCCGTGATTTCCAGATCATGGCACGATACCGGATGAACGACCTTTTGCGCCTGTCTTCGGAACCCTGCGCCTGCGGCTCACCGCTTCGGGCAGTCGATGAAGTGATCGGACGGATGGACGATATCTTTGTCTTCACCAACGAAGCGGGAGTGGAAGTGCCTGTCACGCCCGACATCCTGCGCAATGCGGTTCTGGACGCCTCTCGCGAGATCTCCGATTTTCGCCTCGTGCAGGAAGAAGATGGATCGGCCACCCTGCTGCTGCCGCCGGAACTGCCGGACACAGCCGCTAGGGCTGCGCAGTCAGCCCTCGGCAAAACCTTCAACGCACTTGGGCTTGCGCCCCCGATTTCTCTCCACCGGGAAAGCTTGCCCCTGGAAAGCACCCGCAAGCTGCGGCGGGTGGAGCGCCGGTTCAAACGGCAGGCTCAATCATGACCACAGCGCAGTATCCGGTCATGCGGGACACGTCGGCCAACGGAGGTGTGAGCAACGCCCCCGAGACCGTTCATGCCTTCGTGCGTTTGTGCAACGACTTTGCCATGCCTGATCTTGTTGCCAATCTCACGACACGCGTCTGCGCGCTGGAGATTGCCGGGCGCTGTTTTCCGGTGACGATCAACGAACCGAGCCGCCCGCCGACCTGCTATATCTGCTCGCCCAGCGCCGCCTATATCGACTATGCAATCGAGGAAACGCGCAATTTTCTGAAGTCACCGCTGACCTACCATCTGGTGCGACCACTGATCCGGACCTGTGCGCCCTTGATCGCGGCCAGCGGACTTGACCGGCAGGTGCAGGTGAACAACTGGCTGCTGTCGACCAATCCCGTGCCGGAAATCGATCCTGCCGCTGCCCGCGAGATGGCCAGCACCCTTTCGCAGCGCCACCCCGAGCATGCCATCGTCATCCGGTCGCTCAATGGCCGGGCCGACCGAACATCGATGAATGCCCTCCGGCAAGCAGGGTTCAGACTTCTGGCAGCCCGGCGGATCTATCTCTACTCCGGTGACAAAACGCCCGGAAAGCCGACGCAAAACCGCCACTACGACACAAGGCTGATGCAAAAGACGCCTTATCGGCTGGCGGAAAACGACAGTTTCGACGGGCAGGATTATGCGCGTGCCGCAGAGCTCTACAAGCTGCTCTATCTCGACAAATATACGCCGCTCAATCCGCAGTACACGGCAACCTACATCCGGGAATGCCACCAACGCGGCCTGTTCCAACTGCTTGGTTACCGCGATGCCAGCGGCCAGTTGGTGGCGGTCGCCGGTTTCTTTGCGAACGGCCGCACGTTGACGCAGCCGCTGGTCGGATACGATACCCGCCTGCCGCTGAAGGACGGGCTCTACCGGCTGGTCATGGCGGCAGGTCAGGACATTGCCGAGCGGCACAGTCTCTTTTTCAACATGAGTGCAGGCGCCGGCTACTTCAAACGGCTGCGCGGGGCAGAACCGGAAATCGAGTTCAACGCCGTCTATGCCGGCCATCTGTCCCGGCGCAGACAACTGGCGGTGCGGAGCCTTGAAACGCTTCTGTCGCGCATCGGCATTCCCCTTCTGGAGGCCTTCGACCTATGACCTCATCCAGGGATTTCTGGCAGGCCGTTGCGCTTGTGAAGGATATCAAGCGGCAGCCGTTGCGGCTTGAGTTCGGCGGCGAACCGGTGGTGCTGTTCGAGAGCAGGTCCGGCATTGCGGCTCTGGCCGACCGTTGCCCCCACCGGCTGATGGAGCTGTCGAAAGGAAAGGTCGTCGGGGGTGAGATCGAATGTCCCTACCACGGCTGGCGGTTTGACGGCAGCGGACGCTGCACCGCCATTCCGGGACACCTGGGCGACGTACCGGGTTACCGCATTCCCGGGCTCAAGACGTTCGTGAAGGACGGAGTGATCTTTCTCTCCAAAGGAGACCCCGCCGGCGAACCATACCTGCACCCGATGGAAGGAAAGAAGGTGCTGGTGCGGCTGGTGCGCAGCAGCACCAGGTCGACATTGATCGATACCGCTGAAAACATCCTTGATGCGACCCACACCCATTTCACCTATAAGGGCCTGCTGCGCGGCCTCAGCAGCAAACGCCACCGGGTTCGGGTCGATATCACCGGCGGGGCGGGCTGGGTCGAAGCCGTCTATACTGGAGAAGACCGGCAACACGGGCTGATCAGCAAGCTGCTGGAAGCCGGACGGGTGCGGACCATCGGGCGGTATCGTTTTCCCGGCATCGCCGAGCTGGAATACTGGGGTGAAAACGGCCTCGCGCTGGCAACCACCTTTCATCTGCGGCAGGCGGCCGAAGGACGTGTTGAGGGCATCGGCTGCCTGATCGGCCCGCACAAAGGCCTGCTCGACCGGATGAAGTCCTGGGTGTTCCAGCCCATGTTCCGCATTGCTCTGGAACAAGACCGCCGCGTGCTGACATCCTCGCTTGAAAACGCTGCCCGGTTTCCCGACGCGAAACCTCTTATCGGACCGCTCGATTATTTGCGCCGGGACATCGAAGCAATTGAAAAAGGCGAGCTACCAGGCACGGCCCAGTCCCCCAGGACCGCCTATATCGAGCTCTGATCCGGCCCGTTCCACTCGATGTCCCTTGTGGTGGCGCTTTGAAGGCTGATGCGATGGCGCAGGGCAATGGCCGCAATTTCCAGAAAGGCGGGTATTTGTGCACGGCCGGGGGCGGGATCGTCTGCGGTTCCGACGATCTCCTCGGCGGCACCGAACACCTTGCGGAAGCGCCGAATGTCCCATGAGCGGAGCGCTGCGGGCAGGCCATAGATCCACATGGCAAGACGCACGGTCTGAATGCGCGTTACATCCGGCAGGACTTCCGCGCCACCTTGCGATAGCGCACGGACGAACCGGTCCGCGTCTTTGAAAAAGTGCAGGCCGCTGGTCGCGCGCGGATTGCATTCCAACGGTCGCACAGAGCCATCCTTGAGACGCATCAGGTCAAATGAGACCTGTCCGGTCCAACCTGTTTTCTGGACGAATGTTTCGACAAACTCCCGTGCGGCTGCGTCCCCGACAGGTTCAAAACAGACCCCGGCCCCGGCACCCGCCCGGTAAAGTGAGCGGTAAATCGACACTGCCAGCACCTTGCCGCCACGTGCTACGGCATAGGCACTGATTTCCTCGCCCTGCAACCGCTCCTGCGCGACCCAGGGCATCGCGGTGCTCGGCACCACGTGTTTCAACTTGCCGGGAGTGGGCGCCACCAGCAGCTGACCGGCAAAGCGCGACCAGACCGGTTTGAACACAAGGTTTCCTGCCTCCTTGCCGAGGCCGGTGAGATCTTCCGGGGACCTCAGCAGCCTTGTTACAGGTACGGCGATACCGAAGCCCTCACATAGCCTGATGAAATCATGCTTGTTGTGGGCCGTCTGAAGCAGGTCGAGGCCTGGTGCGAACAACTCCGCCCCGAGGCCACGCCTTTCTCTGAGAGCGGCGAGGTAGAAGACCTCCTCACAGGTCGGAATGATCAATGCCGGCTTTTCGCGTTCGACCAGCGCCTCTACAGCGATGGCGAAGTCTTCCGGATGAAACCTCGGCGATGGCAGACGCTGATAGACCGCGCAGGCGCGGCTTGAACTGGAGAGCGGCCGAGCAGGCATATCGGCCAGAACAACCCGCCAACCGGCTGCGTGAAACAGCCGGGCATGATGCAGGGCAACAGGCGCACGGGCACCCGTTATCAGAACGGTCTGGCCGGAGGATGCTCGGAAGGCAGGCTGCATCGTCGTCAGCTTCCTTTATCGAATGCAGATCCCCGGCACCCCTCAGCGTTCGGCTTCGTAGCGTGCCCTGGTTTCCTCGTTCATCGGGTAGAGCCCCGGGAGGCGCGCACCGGCATCCACCTGCTCGACGATCCAGGCTTCCATGCGTTCCTGTTCCGGTGCTTCTTTCAGAACCTCTTCGAGTTTGGCGGCGGGGATCACAACCGCGCCATCACCATCGGCAACGATGATGTCACCCGGAATGATCGCAACGCCGCCGCAGCCGATGGTTTCCTGCCAGCCGACGAAGGTAAGACCGGCCACCGATGGCGGGGCCGACACGCCGCTGCACCAGACCGGCAGGTCGGACGCCAGGACGCCGCTGAGATCGCGCACCGTGCCGTCGGTCACCATGCCGGCGACATTTCTCTTGCGCATTCGGGCGCACAGGATATCGCCGAAGACACCGGCATCCCGGATGCCCATTGCGTCGATGACCGCAACACATCCTTCCGGCATCTCCTCAATGGCGGCGCGCGTTGAAATGGGAGAGCCCCATGAGGCAGGCGTTGCCAGGTCTTCGCGCGCCGGCACGAACCGGAGGGTGAATGCCGGTCCGACGATCCGGGGTTTGGCGCGGTCGAGCGGCATCGCCCCGCGGATCCAGACGTTGCGCAGGCCCTTTTTCAGGAGGATCGTGGTGAGCGTCGCGGTGCTGACGGATTTCAGGATTTCGACGGCTTCAGCGGACAGGGTCATGGAGGTCTCCGGAAGATGGCGCTGACAGGGAACAGGAGGACAGCAACGTTTCAAAGGCCATGCCGCTGGTCCCGTCCGGGGGCGTTGTCCCGGCGCAGGCTCAAGCGGTGGAGGCGGCATATTCGACCGGATCGCATTGCCCGCCAAGAGATTTTTAAGCTGTACAGATCTGAAGACGGGTCGGTGGGCAACACACTGGAAGCGCGCCTCAACCGTGGCGGACAGGGCGGTGACGTGTGGGTGCCAGGACCTCTGGAAATCAAGACGACTGGGAGGTTCAGGGCAACAGGCGCGGCAGAAGCCGCGAGCGCTCCCCAGATGGAGCGCGGCGGAGGCGCCAACGTCAGGAACACACCATCCGGCGCTCTTGAAACCGAGGCCGGACGTTAGCGTGAATTTCCGTGCTGCTTGCCGCAGGCTGCGGGATCAGGAAATCGTCAGTTCAAGCGCCGGGTGCAGACGCTGCAGGTTGCGGAGCGATTTCGACTGCCAGGGAATGGACTTTGAACCAAGAACGCGAACGCCAACTTCCGGCTGCTTTCTGATTTCGATCGTGAATTTCGCAAGCAGGTTGATGCCGGAGCTGTTCAGGAACTCCAGGCTGGTCAGATCCATCGTGATGAGTTCCGGCTTGGATGCCAGAACGGAGTTCATGATCTCCAGAATAGGGGCATAGGCATCCGTTCCTGAAAGCCGCATCGTTCCTTCGTAGTGGATGTCGGAGCCTTCAGTCCAAACGCGGTAATCGTTCGTGCTGATTTCCATTTTGGTATCTTCCTTTGGAATATGTCAGCGATCAGGAAAGTCGCAAAGAAGCATATGTCGTCAACTCAACGCCTTCACTTACACGCTCAGACGTGAAAGACCAGCCCAATTTGGCTTCGTAGTCGCTCATAAGTGTGAGCAAACCCAGGCCGGAGCCGGTGGAATCCGGGTTGAGGGCGTTCTCTTCGATACGTTCCAGGAGCAGCTCTCCCGGCTCGCGTTCAAGCAGGGCTTTCAGGTGAACCTGAAACTTGGTGGCCGTTTCCTGGTCGATCCGGTTCACGATACGGATTTCAAACGTCTGGTCTTCCAGCGAACTGTGAATCACAACGTCCCCGCCGTGACGGAACTTGATCGCGTTTTCCAGAATCTCGTTGATCATGTAACTGATGCTGTGGCGCGCATCGACCGGGTCGATGCCCTTGCCGCAGGCCCTGCTGAAATATTCCCCGATAAAATCCGACGTAAGGCCGCAATGATGCCAGCTCAGCTCCAGCGGTTCTGCGTTCAACGTGAGACAAAACTGCCTCGCGTCACCGCCATTCACAGCAGTCGTTTCTCCAAAATCCTCGACCATGCCTTACCTATGCTTCAACACAACAAGAGTGATGTCATCAAATACCTTGTAGTCGCCGATATGCGACTTCACATCGTGAATGACCGCCGCCGCAATACCCTTTGCGGTTTTCTCGCGGTTTTCATGGGCGCTCTGGGCAAGCCGGTCGAGGCCATACATCTCGCCCTTGGCGTTTTCCGCCTCCGTAATCCCGTCCGTGTGCAGGATGAGAATGTCCTCAGGTCCAAACGCGAGATCAAGTGTCGCCACGAAGGGTGAAATATCGGCCTCGAGCCCGACCGGGAAACCGAGATCCATCGTGTCGATGCGCTCGGTTTCGCCATTGGCACGGATAATCAGCACTTCCTCGTGCTGGCCGGACAGGGTGACCTGGCCGTCTTCATAGTCGACGAAGGCGAGCGTCAGGTGCTTGTCGGATCTGGTACGGGTGATGTTCTTGTAGACGGCGCGGTTCAGCACATCCAGGAAGGCAATCGGGTCCTTGTCGCCTTTTTCCTGAAGCGCCCGGGCAACCGACTGAACCATCAGCATCAAGACGCCGCTTTCCAGCCCGTGGCCGGTCACGTCGCCGATACCGACCTTGATGCGGCTGCCGTCGAACAGAACGTCGTAGTAATCGCCGCCGACCTCGTCTGCCGGTTCCATGAAGGCGGCAATTTCGATCTGCGGGATGACTTCCAGTTCGCTCAGGCGTGGCAGGACCATTTCCTGAATGCGCTTGGCGACATCCAGCTCCGCCCCAAGGCGCAGGTTTTCCGATTTCAGCCGCTTGTTCAGTTCGCCGATCTCGCGGTTCGCGGTTTCCAGCTTCCTGGTACGCTCCTCAACGAGATTTTCAAGGTTCTCGGTGTGATAACTGATCTCGTCAGCCATGCGGTTGAAAGCCAGGCCCACCGCCGCGACCTCGTCGCGGGTCGGGATGGCAACACGAACCGAATAGTCCTTGTTCTGAAGGGCGCGCGCTGCTTCCGCCAGTTGCGACAGGCCTTTGGTGATGCGGCCGGAAATGGCATAGACCGCTAGAAACACCACGAGAATGCTGACGCAGAAAGCGATGAGCTGATAGTTCAAAATACGGGCTGTCGCTTCGGAGATATTGTTGGTGGCATCGATCAGCGACTGGTAGATCTCGCGTTCGGAGACGACGAAGCCGAGCGTCATCGTTTCCGAGGTGATGCCGGCACCATCCCAAAGGTTCGTCGGATTGAGCTGCTTGAGAACCAGAAGATAGGGAACTTCTTCGCCGTCGTTCTCAAGAAAGATATGCTTGATAACGGTCTCGTCCTTGGCGCTCAGCGCAAGAGACGCGATGGCCGGCTGGCTACTTTCCTTGAGGTTCCGGTTCACGCCGGTGACCCCCTGCCCGCTGACGTCGCTGGAGACCAGGCCCAGGGTCTGCTCGCCGGCCTTCGGCGTTGCCACGACGTTGCCGTCGGACATCGTCAGGAAACCAAACCCGTTTTCCGAAATCTCAAGGCTCTCGACAAGCGAGGTGAGCTGCTCGAGCGTAATGTCGACCGCGACCATGCCCGCAACGTCCTGGCGGTCCTGCGTCCACAGGGGATGGAAGAAGCTGACGATCAGCTTGCCCGTGATCGCATCGATGTAGGGAGCGGTGGTGACGATGTTGGATTCAACCGGCTTGGAGGACGGATCCTTGATCCAAGCCTGCCAGCCTTCGTAAACGCCGGGAAAGAAGAAGTCCCAGAAGTTCGCACCCTCGTTATGGCCGGGGTACAAGAGGTCGAATGTCTGCGCCTGTTCCGAATAGGGCGTCGCGCGCATGATCGACGCGTCCTTGGGACCGACGTAATAGATCTGCAGCTTGGGAGCGCCCGTCGACATCATCGACGGACCGACAAGGCTGAGGAAGGAGCTGTGCTTCAGCTCTTCGGCTGCCTTGGGCACCGGGTTCCTGTTTTCATCGAGCAAATAGCCCCAGACGCTGACGGCGGAGGGAACCCCTTCCGTGTTCTGCGACCAGCCGCCCTTTTCGTCATAGACCAGTTCGGAGGAAAACTCGGGACTGCCTTCGATCGTGTTTCCGACAGCTTCCTGGACCTCCGGGTGGTCGATCAGCGTCTGCATCGATGAAGCGAGCGTCGCGAGTTCGGAATGGACGCGCTCGATCATGAGGTCGGCGCGGAAGGCCGTCGTGTCGATGTAGGTCTGCAGATAGTCTTCGGTCGCTGTGGTCAGGCCTTCACCGACCTGCTCCGTCGCATCCCTGGACAGTTTCTGCACGTTCCAGATGCCGATCCCGCCGGCAAGCGCCAGATCGAACAGAACCGCGACGCCGACCACAAGCATGAACTTGGCCCGAAAGCTTCGCAGCGAAAAGCGGCCGATCTGCTTTTCGGTCTGAGGGCTGGTTACCGGTGCATTCATAGCGGCTTACGTCCCGAAGCAACCCAGATCGGCCAGCCTGCGTAGCCTTTGGGGTGGAGCGCTGCGAAAATATGATCGTCGAACCCTTTGGCGAACCGTTCGATGAACTCGGGGCTGTCGCCGCGTTCCTGCGCCATTTTGCCGGCAAAGAGATTTTTCCACGAGGCGATGACGTCCGCGAAATCCTGCGGATCGCCATCCGTGTTGGTGACCATGAAGGATCCGATGGTGACGTTTTGAAAGCCACCGTCGATCAGGAGGCGCCGGCTCTTCGGGCCGATTTCGATATCCATATCGAAATGGTGCCAGAGTTTGGCGACCTCGTTATAGGTCCACTGAATGCTTTCCGATCTCGGTTCGCCGAGGCAGTGCGAGTTCTTTTCGTTGGTGACGTAGACGCGACCACCCGGCTTGCAGATACGGTAGAGTTCTTTCAGGATCAGCTCCGGCTGGTCGAACACCTGAAGGGAATGGCGGCAGGTCACGAAGTCGAACTGATTGTCTTCCAGCAGCATGTCCGCGGCATCGCCGAAGACATAATCGATGCCCCGGATGCCGAAGTCGGCGGCGACACGGCGCGCGTAGTCGAGACTGGATCTGGAATGGTCCAGCGCGACCAGCCTGTCCGGCTCGAATTCCTTTTGCAAAAGCACGGCGAAATCGCCGATGCCGCAGCAAATGTCGGCGACCTGCATACCCGGCTTCAAGCCGTGCTTGCGCAGAAGTTCCTTTTCATGCCGCCAGGTGAGCTTGGTCTGGGTCCGCAGGACATGAATGAATTCGCTGTCCTCGACGAACGACTGTCCCGGATAGAATTCGTTGTCGTATTCGCTGACAGTGATCTTGTCGGACATCGTCTCGAGCACGGCGAACTTGCGCGTTGCCCAGCCGACCACGCTCGACGTCGTCACGTGAACGCTGAGGTCGCTTCGGCTGCGCACAAGGTCCAGTATTTTGCCGGCAAAGGCATGGAAGGCGACGTTGTTCATGCGCACAAGGCGTCTGACATTGACGTAGAACTTGCCACTCACCTTGGCGACGGACTGCTCCATGGCGGAAAAGCAGCCATTCAGCTCGTCGGCCCGCTGCGGGCGCAAGCTGCCATGCAGGGAGAACTCCTGATCGTTCTCGTTAAAGGTCCACTGAAAGGCCTGTGTCATATTATCAGCGATCATTCTGCATCGTCCTCAAGCACGAGCTCTGCGACCAGGCTCATACGGCCGTCTTCATTCCGTCCGATGGCAAGCCGGGCGCCGTAATCGACGCCGAGTTCCAAAAGTCCAAGGCTCGCATCCGGCTCGGCGTCGGCAAACAGCGCCTCCAGATACAGCGTTTCGGCGTTATCGCCGTTTACTTTGGCAATCGCCGCCTCATAGACCTTGTAAGTCTCCTCATCGGCCGGAAAAGTCAGTTCGATGCGGTCGACATTGCCGTCGCGCTGAACCGCGCATTGCAATTTGCCGCTCGATCCATGCGTGCGGTAGACCGCTTCCAGCAGTTCGTTCAGAGCCGACGAATAGAGATTGGAGAACAGGAGCGAATCCAGCCGGTTATGGCTCACCATCCGGGCGATGTACCCTGACATGAGATCGCAATGGGTCCAGTCGGTACAAAAATCCTTGATGTCCAAATCCAGGTGAATCATCTGCGGCAGACCGGAATTCAATGATATGCCTTCAGAAGGTGCCTGCATTTTTATTCCCCCGCTGGCGTGGTCAATGGCACCGCAAAGGGGTGCACTTCTGTTTTATACGAGAAAGCTGGAAATTTTGGCCGATTGAACTCGTGTCATCGATATTTCATGTCTTTAACAATACGGTGTCGCTTATTGCCAAGAATATATCAACCGCGATTGTTCCAATGGTTTGTACTTCATCAACATAGCGTCCCAACTCTAAACTTTGGGTTTCCACCGCGTGTCCGTAACGGCATCCTGATCTGATCATGAAAAACGCCAGTAATTGCCGCGGTGCGCCATAGCCGCAGGCTTTTCCGATGACCTCGCAAGGCCACAGAGACCTTGAGAAAATGCCCTCGAATCAAGACGGTTTGCAACGGCTTTTGAAAGCCTGCCAACACCGTTTCAGACACGCTCGCCTCAACACAGCATGCCGCCGCCCGGCACCCCACAAACGCCTGAAAACCGCGCTTCGTCAGGGGGGCGGTCCCGCTGATGCGGTCTGCCGGTTCGGCGGCTTGAGGAGCATCCGCCGACCCTCGCGGTGATTCGCGGTGTAGTCACGACCGCATCGCAGATGCCGAGCGACGGCAAGAGGCGTGCACCCTGCCGCCGGTTCTTTTTCTGCAGCAGATCTTTGCCGTCTTATCGTTCCGGCAGGATGTTGTGCTCCGGTCCGAACGGGAAACCGGTGATGTTTTCAGCACCGTCTTCCGTGACGATCAGGATGTCATGCTCCCGGTAACCGCCTGCTCCGGCTTCGCCTTCGGGGATCATGATCATCGGTTCCATGGAGACGACCATGCCGGGCTGAAGCACCGTCTCGACATCCTCGCGCAGTTCCACCGACGCTTCCCGGCCGTAGTAGTGACTGAGCACGCCGAAGGAATGTCCGTAGCCGAAGCTGCGGTACTTCAGGAGATCGTGGCTGCGATAGATGTCGTTCAGCTCGCTTGCAATATCGCAGCAGCGTGCGCCCGGCTTGATCAGCTTCAGCCCCTCGCGGTGAACATGACAGTTGATCTCCCACAGGTGCAGATGCTCGTCGGAGGCATATTCGCAGAACAGGGTCCGCTCCAGTGCGGTGTAATAGCCGAAGATCATCGGGAAGCAGTTGAGGCTGAGGATGTCGCCCGCTTCGACCCTCTTGTTGGTGACCGGGTTGTGGGCTCCGTCCGTATTGATGCCCGACTGGAACCAGGTCCAGGTATCCATCAATTCAACGAACGGGAAGGACTTCGCGATTTCCCGGATCATGGCGTTGGTAGAGGCCATGGCGATTTCGTGCTCGGGTACACCGGCCCCGACCGCCTCCGCCAGCGCCGCCCCGCCGACATCACAGATACGCGCGCCTTCCCGGATCAGTACATGCTCCTCGTCGCTCTTGATCGTGCGCTGCGCCATGGCGTCGGCAGCAATATCGACCAGTTCCACACCCGGCAGCGCGGCTTCAAGAAGCTTCAGCATGTCGAGGGAGACGTGGTCGAACTCGATGCCTACGCGCTTGACCGCAGGATTGGGCATCCCGAGCAGCGACTGGATGGCGTGGAAGTAATTGTCCCGGCGCCAGTCGGTATAAATCGCCGTATCGCCATGGGTCCGGCGCCAGGGCTGACCACCGTCGATACCGGCCGCAATCGTGGTTGCCTTGTCCTGGGTGACCAGGAAGCCGTACTTGCGGCCGAAGTAACAATAGAGAAAGCCCGAGTAGTAGCAGATGTTGTGATAGGAGGTGAACAGCGCGGCATCGATCTGCCGGGCCTCCATCAGCTTGCGGAGCTTTGCCTGGCGGCTGTCCATTTCGGCGGCTGAAAAGGGCGAAAACGCCTTCTCTCCATTGTTCATTTCGTAGATGCGGATCATGTCGTTGCTCATTGAAGGCTCCTTCCGTTTGTTCCAGCTTTCGGTTTCCGGGGCCTGAAACGCAAAACGGGCCGGCTTCCGCGAAGAAGCCGGCCCGCCAGGCCCAAATTCACAATGTCTTGCTACCGGGAGATCCTGTCTCCACCCGGTGACTGGCGTTCCGCCACCGGCTCAACATGAAAGCAGCGGGGCGCTCTTCACGCCCGTCCGGGATCAGCCCGGCGACAGACCTCTCAGGCGTTCGGACCTGCGGCGCAGCAGCTCCAGCACGGTCAGCAGACAGATCGAAATGGCCACCATGAGGGATGCCACCGCCAGAATGGTTGGCGAGATCTGTTCGCGCAAGCCAGTGAACATCTGCCACGGCAGGGTCTTCTGACCGGCAGAGCCGAGGAAAAGCACCACCACCACTTCGTCGAAGGAGGTGATGAAGGCAAACAGCGCTCCGGAAACGACGCCTGGAATGATCAGCGGCATCTGCACCTTGAAGAAGGTGGTGACCGGGTTGGCGCCAAGGCTGGCCGACGCCCGCACAAGGCTTCGGTCGAAGCCGACCAGCGTCGCCGTCACCGTGATGATGACGAAAGGCGTGCCGAGTGCGGCATGGGCCAGAACCACGCCCCAGTAGGTGCCCTGGAGGCCGATGCGCGAATAGAAGAAATACATGCCCGCCGCCGAGATGATCAGCGGAACGATCATCGGCGAAATCAGCACCGCCATGATCGCAGACTTGTAAGGCACATGGGACTGCGACAGGCCGATGGCAGCCAGCGTGCCGAAACCGGTTGCCAGGATGGTCGCCACCGGTGCGATCAGCACCGAGTTGGTCAGCGCCTGCTGCCAGTCCGGATTGGTGAAGAAATCCTGGTAGTGCTTGAAGGAATAGCCTGCCGGATCAAGGGCCAGCATCTCCTTGGTGAAGGTGAAGAAGTTCTCCGCGTTGAAGCTGAGCGGCAGGATCACCAGGATCGGGAAGATCAGGAAGAAGAAGATCAGCCCGCAGATCACCCGGAACATATAGTACCAGGTGATCTGGAGAGGAGACGCGTAGGGAGGAAGTGCACTCATGCCGTCACCTATCCGAGTTTCACGTTATCGATGCCGACGATCTTGTCGTAGACAACAAACAGCACCAGAACCGCAACGAGCAGCAGCGTGCCGAGAGCCGCACCCAGACCCCAGTTGAGCGACGACGAGATGTGGTAGGCAATCCGGTTGGAAATGAAGATGCCCGATGTTCCGCCCACAAGTTCCGGTGTGATGTAGTAGCCGATCGACAGAATGAAGACGAGCACGGCACCTGCACCGATGCCAGGGATGGTCTGCGGGAAATACACCCGCCAGAACGCGGTCCAGTCATTGGCGCCAAGGCTCTTGGCGGCGCGGACATAGGACGGCGAAATGGTTTTCATGACCGAGTAGAGCGGCAGGATCATGAACGGCAGCAGGATGTGCGTCATGGCGATGATCGTGCCGGTCTGGTTGTTGATCATCACCAGACGTCCGGCGTCGCTGATGATCCCTGTCCAGACCAGGAAATCGTTGATCACCCCCTGTTGCTGCAACAGCACCTTCCACGCGGATGTGCGTACCAGAAGCGATGTCCAGAAGGGCAGCAGCACCAGGATCATCAGCAGGTTGGACGAGCGCAGCGGCAGGGCCGACAGCAGATACGCGATCGGATAACCGAGAAGCAGGCAGGACACGGTAATCGCGACGGACAGGAACAGCGTGCGGCCGAACAGATACATGTAGATCCGTTCGTCTTCCGGCTTCAGTTCGATGCCATTCGCAGTTTGCTGCGCATCGAAGGCATTCAGGAAGTAACCGGGCGTATAGCGCGGCGAGAACCGTTTGAGCACCTGCCAGGTCTCGACAGTTCCCCAGTCCTTGTCGAGATCGATGAATTGTTCCTTGAAGGGGCCGGCTTCGTCCATGCGCTTGATGCCGCGACCCGTCTTGCGGAACAGGCTGGAGATACCGGATGCCTCGTAATTGAGGCGGGAGCCGAGGCGGGTGTGGGTCTTTTCCTCCACCGCGACGGCCATGTCGTCGTAAAGCGCAACGAAGACAGCTTCATCGGGCACGGTGCCGGAGGTCGGATCCCACTCCTGAAGGGCAACAACGGTCTTGGGAAGTGTCTCTTCCACGATCCCGTTTTCGACCGAGCGGAACAGCATGTCCACGATCGGGGCTACGAAGGTGAGCAGGACAAAAATCAGCAGGGGCGCAATCAGCGCCAGGGCGCGCAGCTTCTCGCGGCGCAGCGCCTTGGCAAGGGCCACCTTTAGCGGCTTGCCGTCTTGCGTCGTCAGAACCTCGCCCGCGTGGGTATCGCTCATGAAACAGTCTTCCGCAAATCCGTTGGGAGATCCGGGTGGAGCAAGCCCCACCCGGACCGGTTTTTCTTCTGTCCGCGTTCATCCGAACGCGGACAGCATCCGTTGATTACTGTGCCAGCCACGCCTGGAACTTGGCGTCGATGTCGTCCCGGTAATCCGCCCACCACTCGTAGTTATAGAGGAAGGTGTTCTTGGCGTTGTTCGGGTCGGTCGGCATGTGCGGAGCCATTTCGATGCCGAGGTCAGCGTGCTTGCCAACCAGCGGAGCCGAAGACTTACGCGCCGGGCCGTAGGAGATGTATTTCGCCTGATCCGCCAGACGCTGGGTGTCGGTGGCGTATTTGACGAAGTCCTTCACCATGGCGAGGCGGTCTTCCGGCAGACCGGCCGGGATGATCCAGCCGTCAAGGTCGAACACCTGAGCGTCCCACAGCATCTTCACCGGCTGATCCTGCTCTTCGATGAGAGAGAACAGACGGCCGTTGTAGGTGGAGCCGATCACGACTTCCTTGTCAGCCAGAAGCTGCGGGGTTTCCGCACCGGCAGACCACCACACGACGTTGTCCTTGATGGAGTCGAGCTTCTTGAAAGCACGATCCTGACCTTCTTCGGTCTCAAGAACGTTGTAGACTTCTTCCTTCGGCACGCCGTCGCACAGAAGGGCCCATTCCATGTTGTTGATCGGGCGCTTTTCCAGCGAGCGCTTGCCCGGGAATGTTTCCAGATCGAACACATCACAGATGTCGTCCGGCTCCTTGCCGTTCCATTCTGCCACGTCGGAACGGTAGCCGAAGGTGGTGGAGTAGACGATCTGCGGAATGAAGCACTCGGAGACCAGAAGGTCGCCGAAGTCTTCCGAAGCCTTGGTGCCGTCCGGAGCGTCTGCAAGGTCGGTGTCCGGATCGATTTCCAGAGCCAGACCTTCGTCGCACAGACGGATGGCGTCGGAGGCGACCACGTCAACCAGATCCCACGTGATGTTGCCGGCTTCGTTCATGGCGCGCAGCTTGGCGACAGCCTCGTTCGAAGACTCGTCCCAGATCACGTTGATGTCCGGGTTTTCTGCAACATAGGGATCTGCGTAGGCGGCTTTCTGGGAGGCCTGATAGGCACCGCCCCAGGAAACGATGGTCATGTCCTTCGCCATGGCTGTGCTGCCGGCAAATGCCAGAGCGGTGCCTGCGAGAATTACAGTTTTGAGCTTCATGTGAGTTAGCTCCCTCTTTTAGGATTTAACGGATTTTTCCGTTTTAGTCGCTGGCGGCCGTGGACCGGCCGCCGGGCGATTTCAGACAACCGCATCAAGCGCCTTGCAGTCGTTCAGCGCCCAGCCCACCCGGACTGTCTCGCCGACGGCAAGCTTGCGCTTTTCTCCGCGGTTTCGAACCTTGACGATGAACTCGTCGTTGCCGCCCACGTTCATGCGAACGCGGATATGGTCACCGAGATAGATGAGCTCCTCGATCCGGCCATTGACCAGATTGTCCATTGTGTCGACGGTATCGAATTCCACCCGCTCGGGCCGCAGGGACAGGGTCGTCCTGTCGCCGACGGCGGCCACGTTGACCTTGTCGGCCTTGAGCTTCGTGCCGTCATCGATTTCAACAAGGCACTCCGAACCGTTGATCTCGACGACCTTGCCGTTCAGCTTGTTGTTTTCCCCGATGAACTGGGCAACGAAGGAATTCTGCGGATCCTCGTAGAGATCGTCTGGCGTCGACAGCTGCTGGATGACACCGTCGTTGAACACCGCCACCCGGTCCGACATGGTCAGCGCTTCGGTCTGATCGTGGGTCACATAGACCACTGTCACACCCAGGTTCTCGTGGATGTGCTTGATCTCGTATTGCATCTGCTCGCGAAGCTGCTTGTCGAGAGCGCCAAGCGGCTCATCCATCAGCACCAGCTCCGGATCGAACACCAGAGCGCGCGCCACGGCAACGCGCTGCTGCTGACCACCGGACAACTGGGCCGGGCGGCGGTTGCCGAACGCGCCGAGTTCGACCATCTCAAGCGCCCGCTTGACCTTGTCCTGCTGTTCGGCCTTGCCGACACCACGGACCTGAAGCGGAAAGGCGAGGTTCTCGGCCACCGTCATGTGCGGAAACAGGGCGTAGTTCTGAAAGACCATGCCAATGCCGCGCTTGTGCGGAGGCACGTTGTTGATCGGGCGGTCGTTCAGATAGATTTCGCCGTGCGTTGCCGGTTCGAAACCGGCCAGCATCATGAGGCAGGTGGTTTTGCCGGAACCGGACGGACCGAGCATGGTCAGAAATTCGCCCGGCGGGATATCGAGATTGAGGTTCTTTACGACCAGGGTTTCCCCGTCATAGCTCTTTTGAACGCTGTCATACTTAACAGCAGCGCCCCGTGTGTTCGCCATTGTGTCCCCAAGTCAGCTTCTATCATTATTATTAGACGCACGCCCAATAACCCTCAGGTAACCTCCGTCCCCAAAGAGCTATCGATATGTGCGAACGCGCATAGAAAAACAAAATTACTGCCATTTGGGAAGGGCTTATGAAAAAAAATTGGATATTTTTTAGTCAGGCACCGACTTAATATTTTGCAGCGCGGTATGGAGCCGGTACTTTTACTCAAGAAGAACCGCCCGAAGAAAGGAATTTCTTCCTCCGGGTTTGGCAATCTTTACTACACAGCAATGTTCTTTGTTGTGCCTCTAGAAGAGTTTCGCCCAAGCTAACTTGCACCATTTGCCGTAGAACGTCATGAAATGCTCTGACTGCGTCATTCACCGGGAGGGTCGCCAAAAGACCGCGGGCGGTCTGCCGGCAACAAAAAACCCCGCCCGGCAAAGGCCGGACGGGGTCTTGTGCAAAGCACCAAACTTGCAGCGACTATGGCTTATTTATAGTCGTACTTGCCGTCTTTCCACTCGTACCAGACGTAGCCCGGCAGGGTAACGTCACCCTTGTCGTCGAAGGACAGATCGCCGAGAACGGTCTTGAAGTCGCCGTCGTTCAGAGCGCCGACAACGTCGTCATACTCGGTGGAACCGGCAGCAGATGCAGCCGCTGCCCATGCCTGGATGGCGGCATAGGTGTAGAGCGCATAGCCTTCAGCGGTCTTGCCGGCGTCTTCAAGCGCCTTCACGACCGGAGCAGCTTCCGGGTTCTTGCGCGGATCCGGAGAGAAGGTCATCAGGGTGCCTTCGCCGGCCGGGCCGGTGATGGACCAGTATTCGTCGGTCACGAGCGCATCGCCGGAAACGAGGATTGTGCTCATGCCCTGGTCGACCATCTGACGCTTCATCAGGCCGGCTTCGGTGTGATAACCGCCGACATAGAGAACGTCGATGTTTTCCGACTTCAGCTTGGAAACCAGCGCGGTGTAGTCCTTTTCACCGGCCGTATAGGCTTCGTAGAGGGCTTCGGTCTTGCCGGCCGCGTTCATGACTTCCTTGGTCGCATCGGCGAGGCCTTTGCCGTAGGCAGTCTTGTCGTGAACGATGGCGATGTTCTTGTCGCCGAATTCCTCTGCCAGATAGGTGCCGGCAACCTGACCCTGCTGGTCGTCACGGCCGCAGACGCGGAAAGTGCCCGGGCCCGGACGCTCGTCGGTGAACTTCGGGTTGGTGGAAGCCGGAGAAATCTGGACGATGCCTTCTTCCGCGTAGACGGCGGATGCCGGGATGGAAGAGCCCGAGCAGAAGTGACCGGCCATGAAGACCACGCCCTTGCCGACCATCTGGTTGGCAACGGCAACAGCCTGTTTCGGGTCGCAGGCGTCGTCGCCCACTTCCAGCACGAGCTGCTCGCCATTGACGCCGCCTGCTGCGTTGATGTCCGCCACGGCCTGCTCGGCACCGGCTTTCATCTGTGCGCCGAAGGAAGCGTACTGGCCGGTCATCGGACCTGCAGTTGCAATCACGATGTCTGCAAAAGCGGCAGTGGACATAGCCACACCGGCAATCGCAGCAACGCTAGCCAAAAGATACTTTTTCATCATCAACTCCCCTGGTTCCAGTTATCTGGACCACTTGGATTGGAAGCCCGTGCTTCCGTTTTGGCCGGGCCACAGACGATTTTTGTTGTTTTTCGTCCATTCCCTGCCGGTTCCCCATCGGTGCGGAAAATGCACCTCCGGAATTCTCAGCCCTTGGCGTATTTGTCCGTCTGGCCGGTCTTCAACCGCCAACTGAAGGGACTCGTCTTTTCGTAAAGCCACACATACTGTGTCGTCATCTGGCTGGTCCGTGTATAGCGCCATCCTGCCAACCCGAATGCAAGCAGAATGACGTAGTCTACAACCAGATAGTGCACTGACAGCAGCGTTCCGTCGAACAGGGCGAAGGTCAGGAACCTGATCGCCAGGCTCAGCAGGAACACGAACCAGAACAGCACGTAAAGCGGCCGCCAGGTGTTGGCGCAGGCCCGTCCCGTCATCCAGGCCGCACCGCCGCCGAGGCCGCACAGCAGGACAAGAAACACGCCAAAACCGGTCTGATAAAGAATACCCATAGCGCGCTCCTAGTGTCTTCCGCCTTCGAGGTAGGCTGCCTGCACATCCTCGCGGGCAAGCAGTTCCTTGCCGGTTCCCGACATGGTGATCTTGCCGTTCACCATCACATAGGCCCGGTGCGCCAGTTTCAGCGCATGATAGGCGTTCTGTTCCACCAGGAAAACGGTGAGGCCGTCGCTCTGGTTGAGATCCCGGATCGCGTCGAAGATCTGTTTCACGATCAGCGGTGCCAGACCGAGAGACGGCTCGTCCAGAAGCAGGAGACGCGGATTGGACATCAGCGCCCGGGCGATTGCCAGCATCTGCTGTTCGCCGCCCGAAAGCGTGCCGCCACGCTGGTTCCGACGCTCTTTCAGGCGCGGAAACAGGTCGAATGCGCGCTGCAGACCGGCTTCCAGGTCGTGGTTGCCGGCCATTTCGGCGCCCATGATCAGGTTTTCCATCACGCTCATGCGCGGAAAGATCCGCCGCCCTTCCGGAGACTGGGCAATCGACTTGCGCATGATCAGGTGGGTGGGCATGCGGGTGATGTCTTCGCCGTCGTAGATGACCTGGCCGGAGCTTGCCTGCGGCGTGCCGCAGATGGTCATCATCAACGTCGACTTGCCGGCCCCGTTGGCGCCGATCAGCGAGACGATCTCGCCCCGGTCGACGGTCAGGTCGACACCCCGCAGCGCGATGATCTTGCCGTAATGGGTCTCGACGTTTCTGACTTCAAGAAGATGGTTGGAGGCAGTCATATTCCGACCTCCTCTTCCACCGCGTCGACTTCTTCATCCGGAACGCCCAGATAGGCGGCGATCACCTTCGGATCGTCCTTCACCTCGGCTGCGGTGCCGTCGGAGATCTTCTCGCCATAATCCAGAACCACGACGTGATCCGAAATTTCCATCACAACGCTCATGTCGTGTTCAATCAGCAGGATAGAGGTTCCGTGCTCCTTGCGGATGTACTGCAGGAGCGTGTTCAACTCGCCACTTTCCTTGGGGTTCAGACCGGCGGCCGGTTCGTCAAGGCACAGGAGTTCAGGTCCCGAACACATGGCGCGGGCAATCTCCAGACGACGCTGGTCGCCATAAGGCAGATCCGCCGCCGGGGCATCCGCCCGGTCGATGAGCGCCGTCTTTTCCAGCCAGTAGCGTGCCTTCTCGACCGCCTGACGCTCTGCCTTGCGGAACGTCGCCAGGCCGAAGATACCTGCCAGCGAATAGCCCGATGCCAGCATCAGCGGATTGTGCTGCGCGACCATCAGGTTCTCCAGAAGGGTCATGCCGCCGAACAGGCGGATGTTCTGGAACGTGCGGGCGACCTTGGCTTTCGCCGAGATCTGGAAGTCAGCCATGCGCTCGAGCAGGTAATGCTCGCCGTTGGTCCGGTGCATCACGACCCGGCCCTCTGTCGGCTTGTAGAAGCCGGTGACGCAGTTGAAGACGGTGGTCTTGCCGGCGCCGTTCGGGCCGATCAGGGCGGTGATGTCGCCGCGCCCGACATTGAAGGACAGATCGTCAATGGCGACCAGGCCGCCGAAGCGCATGGTCAGATGCTCGATCGTCAGGACGGGGTTTGTCTCCCAGGAGCTCATCCGTGGCCCTCCTGCACGAGGTCGGCACTGATGCCCTTGGCCTTCTTGCCGCTGAGGGTGATCGACGGCATGCGGGTGGAGATGAGGCCGCGCGGTTTCCAGACCATGATGACGACCATCAGAAGCCCGAACACCAGCATGCGGTATTCCTCCAGTCCGCGGAAGAATTCAAAACCGCCGATCATCACCACCGCGGCGATGACGACGCCGATCTGGCTGCCGAGACCACCCAGAACCACGATGGCCAGAATGACCGCGGACTCGATGAAGGTGAAGCTTTCCGGCGAGATGAAGCCTTGCCGGGTGGCAAAGAACGAGCCCGCGAAACCGCCGAACATGGCACCGAGCGCAAAGGCGGTCAGTTTGGTGTGGGTGGTGTTGATGCCGAGCGAACGGCAGGCGATCTCATCCTCGCGCAGGGCCTCCCAGGCCCGTCCGACCGGAAGCTTGCGCAGGCGCATGGTCACGAAGTTGGTGACCAGAGCCATGATCAGGATCAGGTAGTAAAGGAAGATGATCCGGTGAATGGAATTGTATTCCAGACCGAAGGTATCGGCGAAGCCGCCCGGGCCACGCTCGAACTCGATACCGAAGAAGCTCGGCCGCGGAATGCCGGAGATACCGTCCGGACCACCGGTGAAATCGTACCAGTTCAGCAGAACCACCCGGATGATTTCCCCGAAGGCCAGCGTCACGATGGCAAGATAGTCGCCCCTCAGACGCAGAACCGGGAACCCCAGGATAATGCCCCAGAAGGCGGCCAGGATGCCGGCGAGCGGCAGGCAGATCCAGAAGGAGAAGCCGAAATACTGGGCCAGCAGCGCGTAGGAATAGGCACCGACCGCATAGAAGGCGACGTAGCCCAGATCCAGCAGCCCTGCGAGCCCGACCACGATGTTGAGCCCCCAGCCTAGCATCACGTAGGTGGTCACAAGAATGGCAAGGTCCAGATACTGGCGGGACCCGCGCGAGCCATAGGCCGACATCAGCAGGAACGGCAGCACCACGGCCAGGATCAGGAACACCGGCATCGCGTATTTGCCGAGTTTTGCCAGAGGTTTGGCGCTCGGCAGGAAGCCTTTGGCCGTCGCGGTGACCGGTTTGTCGGTCTTCCAGACGAACAGGTTCAGCAGCAGGCGTCCGCCGAAGACGATGGCAACCGCAATGGCAACTGCCGCCCAGCGGTATTCGATGCCGAGCTGGCCGCCGAGGCCGCTTGCGACCTCGGCCTTCATGCCGATCAGAACGCCGAACAGGGCAAGCGCTACCGCGCCCCCAGCCGCCGCATCCTTGAGCGACACCATGAAGAGGTTCTCAGATTTTGCGGACATGGATCAGACCTTCTCCACTTCCGGCTTGCCGAGCAGACCTTCAGGCATGAAGATCAGCACGATCGCCAGGATCGAGAAGGCGGCAACGTCCTTGTATTCGACTGAGAAATAGCCCGACCAGAACGTCTCGATAAGACCGATCAGCAGCCCGCCGAGCATAGCACCCGGCAGTGAGCCGATACCGCCCAGAACCGCTGCGGTGAAGGCTTTCACCCCGGCGAGGAAGCCGATGTAGAAATCGATCACGCCATAGTAGAGCAGGAACATGAGGCCGGCGACGGAGGCCAGACCCGCGCCCATGACGAAGGTCAGCGAGATCGTCCGGTCGACGTTGACACCAACCAGAGACGCCATCTTGCGATCCTGTTCGCAGGCACGCTGCGCACGGCCGAGAGAGGTCTTGTTGATCAGGAAGGTGAAACCGACCATCAGCACCACGGTCACGACGATGATCAGGATCTGCGAGTAGGAAAGCTGCACGATGAAACCGGACCCGTCCGGGCCGCCGTCGCTCAACGTAAAGCCGCCGGAGATCAAAGGTTGCAGGGGCTTGTTGCGCGCGCCTTGCGAGATCTGCACGAAGTTCTGGAGCGTGATGGATGCACCGATCGCCGTGATCAGCGGTGCCAGACGGAAAGACCCGCGCAGCGGGCGGTAGGCGATCCGCTCGACCGTCCAACCCCAGGCTGCAGTCAGAGCCATCGAAATGACCAGAACACCGATAAGCGCCAGTATGAGGAGGGCCACCGGCAAGCCTGCCGTGATGCCGAAAGCGACGATGAAGATCAGCGCGATAAATGCGCCGACCATGAAGATGTCACCATGAGCGAAGTTGATCATGCCGATGATGCCGTAGACCATCGTGTAGCCAATGGCGATCAGGCCGTAGATCGACCCGAGCGTCACACCATTGATCAGCTGTTGCAGAAAGTAATCCATGTTCTTTTTTGTTACCCCCGGAAGCCTTTGCCGCTTCTTAGAACGAGGCATTTTGCCTTCATTAAAGCTTCATTAGCAACTCACGCGAGGTGAGACAATTCCTCTCGCATCAGGGGAAAGATAAAAATAAAAGATTTCCTGTTTTCGAACTTTGAGGAAATTTATTCTTCTTTTTAAAAATTCAGGTCAGAAATAACCGGACCGGGCGGTACGGTTTCGCTTATCCGTCAAACCATCAAGTTAAAGACTGTCCGGACAGTCTTGTCTCTCCGGAAGGTCCTCCGGTAAAGTCCTGTTATTCAACCATGGGCGACGCTTTGCAAGACACCGGCACTCAGCAACTTCAGTTTCTGACCACCAAGGAAGTGGCCGACCTTTTGAGGGTCAAGGAGCGCAAGGTTTACGACCTTGCCGCCGCCAACGAGATTCCGCATCGGCGAATCACGGGAAAGCTGCTTTTTCCCGCAGCCGAACTCCGTTCCTGGATCGAGGGACCGGCTGCCGCTACCGCCGCCGAACGCCCCGGCGTTCTGGCGGGTTCCCACGATCCCTTGCTGGACTGGGCGGTCCATGCCTCCGGCTGCGGGCTGGCCATGCTGTGCAACGGCAGCGCGGACGGCTTGAGCCGCTTTGCCACCGGTGACGCAGCGCTTGCCGGGCTGCATCTGCCTGAAGAAATCGGCTGGAATGTCGAGTCGGTTAGCCGCCTGAACCTGAAGGAGGCTGTTCTGGTCGGCTGGGCGACCCGCAAACGCGGTCTGCTGGTTTCCCGCGAGGCCGCGACGACCATCCGCTCCGTTGCCGACCTGAAAGGCAAACGGGTTGCCCTGCGGCAACCAGGCACGGGCACGGCCCTGCTGTTTTCCAGACTGCTTGCCGAGGCCGGCCTGAGCGAAGCCGATCTGACCATCGGCCCTGCCACTGCCCACACGGAAAACGATGCGGCATCGGCTGTCGCCGCCGGCGAGGCGGAAGCTGCTCTCGGCATCGAAACCGCAGCAAAGCCATTCAAACTGAGGTTCGTGCCGCTGGCCGAGGAATGCTTCGATCTTCTGATCGATCGCCGCTCCTATTTCACTCCGCCTGTTCAAACGCTGTTCGCGTTCGCACGAACACAGGAGTTTCAGGACAAGGCTGCAGCACTCGGCGGGTACGACCTTGAAGGTCACGGCGACGTCCGCTGGCTATCCGCCTGATCCGCACCATCTCATAGCGGTCCGGAGCGCATTCAGGTTCTCATTCAGGCACTCATTCAGGAAAGACACGATGAGCGATATCCGCCCGCATGAAGTCTCGGTTGCGATACCCGAACCGGACGATGCCAGGCTCTTTTTCATCGGCAGGATCCACACGCCCTTCAAGGAGCGCAAGGACTGCCCGCGTCAGGGCAGCGTGGACGGCCCGGAATGCCGGATCGAGATCTTCGACCCCTGGGTGCCGGCATTGCAAGGGCTTGAGCAATACGACCGGGTTGAACTGCTCTATTGGCTCGACAAGGCCAGGCGGGACCTGGTCGTCCAGAACCCGGCGCATAGCGAAAAGACTTTCGGCACCTTTGCCCTGCGTTCGCCCGTGCGGCCGAACCCCATCGGCACCGTTGTGGCGAAACTGGTCTCGGTTGACGGCTCGACCCTGGTCGTGCGCGGACTTGACTGCCTCGACGGCACCCCGCTTATCGACCTGAAGCCTGATCGCTGCGCTTTCACCCCGAAAGCACCGCCGAAGGACTGAACGCGTCACTTGCCCTCTTCGGTCACCTTGACAAGCTCTGCCCGGACCTGACAATCCGGCCCAAAATTTTGCGCCGTTCTGGCGCCAAGGGAGATATTCATGCCTACGGAACCGCTTGCCGGCGAAACCGGTATCAACGACGTCGTCTCAATCGAGATCAACGGCTCTGTCGGCCTCATCGCCCTCGACAATCCGCCGGTCAATGCCGCCTCCCATGCCATCCGCTCCGGACTGTGGCAGGCCGTGGACACGCTGCAGCAGACGGATGGCGTTGAAGTGATCGCGCTTTATGCCAAGGGTCGCACCTTCATTGCCGGCGCCGACATCCGCGAGTTCGGCAAGCCGCCGCTTGATCCGTGGCTGCCGGAACTGTGCAATTTCATCGAAAGCGCTTCCAGGCCCATCGTCTGTGTGCTGCATGGCACCACCCTTGGCGGTGGTCTGGAAGTTGCCATGTCGTGCCATGCACGCGTGGCGCTGAAGGGTTCGAAGGTGGGATTGCCGGAAGTCACGCTCGGCATTCTGCCGGGTGCCGGCGGCACCCAGCGCGCGCCGCGGCTTGCCGGGATCGCGACAGCCCTCGACATGATCACCAGCGGCAAGCCGATGGCCGCGGACGAGGCGTTGTCCCACGGGTTGATCGACCGGATCGTGGAAGGCGACCCGCGCGACATCGCGCTGTCTTCTGCAAAGGACCTGCTTGCCGGTGACCTGCCCAACCGCAAGACGGGCGAATTGACCGCCGAACCGGACCCGGCCGCCATCAAGGCAATGCGTACCAAGCTCGCCAAGAGCCAACCGCTGCTGTTCTCGCCGCACAAATGCGTCGACGCCGTCGAGGCCTGCCACCTGCCGATCCGCGAGGGCATGAAGGAAGAGCGCCGGCTTTACGAGGAATGCATGGCGAGCCCGCAGCGCGCTGGCCTGATCCACGCCTTCTTTTCCGAGCGTGCCGTCACCAAGATCCCCGAAGCCACGGCGACCGCGCGCGAGATCAACTCTGTCGGTGTCATCGGCGGCGGCACCATGGGCTCCGGCATCGCCACCGCGATCCTGCTGGTCGGCTTGCCGGTCACCCTGACCGAACGCGATCAGGACGGCCTTGACCGCGGTGTCGCAACAATCACCAGGAACCTGGAAGGCGCCGTCAAACGCGGCAAGCTTTCCGCAGAAGCCCGCGACGACATTCTGGCCGCAAAACTCACCACCTCGACGGATCTTGCCGCGCTCGCCGAGGCCGATCTCGTCATCGAGGCGGTGTTTGAGGACATGGGCGTCAAGCGCGAGATCTTCCAGACGCTGGACAAGGTCTGCAAGCCCGGCACCGTGCTTGCCTCCAACACGTCCTATCTCGACATCAACGAGATCGCCGCGACGACGTCCCGGCCGCAGGATGTCATCGGTCTGCACTTCTTCTCGCCCGCCCATGTCATGCGGCTTCTGGAAGTGGTGGTTGCTGACAAGACCGGCGCCGATGTGGTTGCGACCGGGTTCGCGCTGGCCAGAAAACTGAAGAAGATCGCCGTGCGCTCGGGCGTCTGTGACGGCTTCATCGGCAACCGCATCATGACCTTCTACAAGAAGACTGCCGATTACATGATGATGGATGGCGCCTCGCCGGAGGAAATCGATACGGCCATGCGCGGCTTCGGTTTTGCGATGGGCCCCTATCAGGTGGCCGACCTTGCCGGGCTCGACATCAGCTGGGCCGCCAACAAGCGCCGCGCCGCCACCCGCCCGGCCGAGGAGCGCTATATTCCGATCGCCGACCGTCTTTGCGAGAACGGCTGGTTCGGGCGCAAGACCGGCCAGGGCTTCTACATCTATGACGACCAGGGCTCCCGGCCGAACCCGGAAGCGCTTGCGATCATCGATGCGGAACGGGAAAAAGCCGGTGTCACACCGCGCAGCTTCACGGAAGAAGAAATCGTCAGCCGGTTCATGACCGCGATGATTTCCGAAGTCGTGCGCGTTCTGGAAGAAGGCATTGCCCTTCGCCCCATCGACATCGACGCCGTCTTCCTCAACGGCTACGGCTTCCCGCGTTTCCGCGGCGGCCCGTTGCACACCGCAGATGTCATCGGTCCGGGGGAACTGGTTCGCCGGATCGAAGAGTATGCCAAGGAAGACGCCTACTACTGGAAAGTGCCTGGCCTGCTGCGGACGATGTCCGAAACTGGCGGAACCTTTGCGGAGATGAATGCGAAGGGCTGATTGAGGGCAAAACCCAAGTCGCTGCGCGTGGTGTCGATGAGGAAAAGCATACGCCACCACGCAAGATGACACCCCGGCCGGAGCGCGAGCGACGATCTGGAGCCCACTCGCCTCGCGTCTTTCCAAAATGTGTGGAAGAGGTCAGCAACGGTGCGGCTTCTTCCGGAACCTTCTCATGATCTCTCTGGAAACGAGTAGGCCCCGGCTCTCCCTACGGTCGGCCGGGGTGACCTCAAGGGGAAGGGTGCCCCCCAACGGGCCTCTTCCGGCTTGCTGGAGGTGTCTAGCCTTCCTGGGCCGCCTTCAAGCCGCCAGCAGCGTAGTCAGGCACGCTTGCGCCCAGTTTCAGGCCAAGTTCGGGATTGGAGGCGTTGCCGTCGAGGGCGCGTTTCTTGACGCCCTGAAGGATCGCCCCCATGCGGAAGAAGGCAAAGGCCAGGTAGAAGCCGAATTCCGGAATACCTGTGAGCCCCATGCGGGCACAGTAAGCGTCGATGAACTCCCGGTCTTCCGGAATGCCGAGCGGCTTCCGGTCGACACCGGCCAGTCCTCGGCCTTCGGTGCCGGGCGGGCGCTGCCACTGCATGATCAGGGCGGCCAGATCCGCAAAGGGATGGCCGATGGTCGACAGTTCCCAGTCGAGCACAGCGACACAGGCCGGACCGTCTTCCGCAAACAGCATGTTGTCGATGCGATAATCGCCATGCACCAGCGTGCGCCGTCCATCGTCTTCGGGCACATTGGCGTCGAGCCAGGCTATGAGCGCGTCCATCGCGGGAATGGGGCCGGTCTCACTCGCGCGGTACTGCTTGGTCCAGCGGTCGATCTGGCGGCGATAGTAATTTCCGGTGGGGCCGAAGTCGGCGAGGTTTCTGGCTTCAAGGTCAATGCCATGGATGGCGGCCAGAACGCGGTTCATCTCGGCGTAAATGCCGCGCCGTGTTTGCGGATCAAGATCCGGCAAACGCGGATCGTCAAAATTGCGGCCCCGGACGAGATCCATGACGTAGAACGCCGACCCGATCACGCCCTCGTCCTCGCACAGGACATGCATGCGCGCGACCGGCACCTTTGACCCGGCCAGCGCCTTCTGCACCCGAAACTCGCGCTCAACGGCATGTGCGGACTTCAGCAACACCCCCGGAGGCTTGCGGCGAAGCACATAGTCACCAGACGCCGCGCTCAGCCGGAATGTCGGGTTGGACTGGCCCCGGTTGAACTTCTCGGCCCTGAGCGGGCCCTTGAACCCGGGAAGGGTCCGCTCCAGCCAGTTGCTGAGAGCCGGGAGGTCGAGGTCCGTGCCAGGGGTCATGAGGGGGATGTCCCTGAGGTGACCTGGCTTTCCCCAGTCCTTAAGCCTGAAGCGCCACTTACTCCCGCCTCATCCTGAGGAGCCGCGCCAGCGGCGTCTCGAAGGATGGGCCACTTGTACCGGTGTCTGCCGCCCATCCTTCGAGACAGCGCTTCGCGCTTCCTCAGGATGAGGGGGTGGGGAGGTAAGGCATCGTGGCAGTCGCTCCCGATTGAAAGCTGGAGAAAGACCATCCTCACAGCTTCCCGTTGGAATATTTCCGCAGCTCCGTGCGCGCAACCTGACGGCGGTGGACGGCGTCGGGGCCGTCGGCAAAGCGCAGGGTGCGCAGGTGTGTCCACATGGCGGCCAGCGGGAAGTCCTGGCTGATGCCGGCGGCGCCATGCAGCTGCATGGCTTCATCGACCACCTTCAGGGCCGTGAGCGGTGCCACAACCTTGATCTGGCTGATCCAGGGCTGCGCGGCGCGGGTGCCCTGCGTGTCCATCACCCAGGCTGCCTTGAGGCAGAGGAGCCGGGCCATTTCGATTTCCATGCGCGCATTGGCAATGATGTCGTAATTGGCGCCCAGATCCATCAGCTTCTTGCCGAAGGCTTCCCGGCCCATGGCCCGCTTGCACATGAGTTCCAGCGCCTTTTCCGCCTGGCCGATGGCGCGCATGCAGTGGTGGATACGGCCCGGACCAAGACGGCCCTGGGCCACCTCGAAGCCCCGCCCTTCACCCAGCACCAGGTCTTCCTGCGGCACGCGCACGTTGGTGAAGCGGATGTGCATGTGGCCGTGCGGCGCATCGTCAGCGCCGAAGACATGCATCGGCCGCAGCACCTCGATGCCTTCGGCGTCCGCCGGAACCAGGAACATGGAATGGCGGCTGTGCTTGTGGGCTTCCGGGTCGGTTGCGGCCATGACGATGTAGAGCGCGCAGCGCGGGTCTCCCGCGCCCGTTGCCCACCACTTGTCGCCATTCAGCACCCAGCCATCACCATCGCGCACGGCGGTCAGCGCGATGTTCGTGGCATCCGACGAGGCAACATCGGGCTCTGTCATCAGGTAGGCGGAGCGGATATCGCCCTGAAGCAGAGGCTTCAGCCAGTTTTCCTTGTGGGCCTCGGTGCCGTAGCGCTCCAGCACTTCCATGTTGCCGGTGTCAGGGGCGTTGCAGTTGAAGACTTCCGCGGCAATACCAACCTTGCCCATTTCCTCGGCCAGATAGGCGTATTCAACGGTTGTGAGGCCGAAGCCCTTTTCGCTGTCCGTCAGCCAGAAATTCCAGAGCCCGCGTTCCTTGGCTGTGGCCTTGAGGCTGTTTAGAATTTCAAGCTGGCGATCCGTCATCCGGAACCGGTCGCCGGACGGATGACGTCCGACTTCCTCGTGATATTCCCGGTCGAGAGGGGCGATTTCGGTTTCCACCATCTGGCGCACCTGCTCGATCAGCGGCCGCACCCGGTCGGTCATTCCAAGATCCATCACTTCCCCCTAACAGATATCGGCGCGCAGCCGCTCGATGGCAGCGCGGTATTCGGTTTCCAGGCGCTCGACCACGGCAGCGGCCGGCCCGACGGACTTGATCGCGCCGATGCCCTGGCCAGCCCCCCAGATTTCCCGCCAGGCCTTTGGCTTGGGGCTGTCATCCGGCATGACGCTGACATCCCACTCGTCCGGCAGATGATCCGGGTCGAGACCGACCTTGCGAATGGAGCCTTTCAGGTAGTTGGCGGGATGCCCGGTGAAGAGCGCGGAGGTCAGCACGTCCTCGGCTCCGCCCGCGACCATCATGTCCTTGTAGATCCGGTCCGCGTTTGCTTCCTCCGTCGCAACGAAGGGCGAGCCGACATAGCCAAGATCGGCCCCAAGAACACGGGCCGCCAGCAGCGCTTCGCCGGTGGAGATGGCCCCGCCCAGAAGCAACGGCCCGTCGAACCATTCCCGGATCTCGCGCACCAGCGCAAAAGGCGACTGCGGCCCGCCGTGACCACCTGCCCCTGCGGCAACTGCAATCAGCCCGTCGGCGCCCTTTTCGAAAGCCTTCCTGGCGTAGGTGTTGTTGATGACATCATGGAGGGCGATGCCGCCACAGGAATGGGCGGCCTCGTTCACCTCGACCCGCGCCCCCATGGAGGTGATCCAGATGGGCACCTTCCAGCGCGTGCAGATCTCGACATCCCGTTCCAGCCGCTCATTGGACCGATGGACAATCTGGTTGACCGCGAACGGGGCTGCGGGCCGGTCCGGGTTTTCCTGATTGTGCCGGTCGAGCGCTTCGGTGATCTCCTTCAACCAGGCTTCCAGCATGACCGGACCACCGGGCTCATCCCGTGCGTTGAGCGCCGGAAAACTGCCGACAATGCCGGCCTTACACTGGGCGATCACCAGCTTCGGACAGGAGACGATGAAGAGTGGTGCCGCGACAGCCGGAAGCCTCAAGCCCTGAAGCGCCTTTGGAAGGGATCTTGCCTTCAGCATGATTTGTCCGCCTCTCCTTCCAGATAGAACCTGTTCAGCCATTCGGCGACCAGCGCCGGCCGTTTGCCACCCTCGATCTCCACCGTCGACTGCCAGACGATATCGATCTCCTGCGGCTTCGGCCTTGAAAGGCGGGCTAGGACAAACCGCCCGCGCACCCGACTGCCCGCTTTGACGGGCGCCAGAAACCGCACCTTGTCGAAACCGTAATTGATGCCCATCGTGGCGCCCTCGATCTTCGGCTGGGCTTCGACAGCCATCGCGGAGAGGAGCGACAGCGTCAAAAAGCCGTGCGCTATCGTGCCGCCGAAAGGCGTTTCCACCGCCCTTTGAGGATCAACATGGATGAACTGGTGGTCCTGCGTCACCTCGGCAAAAGCGTCTATCCGGGCCTGGTCGATCAGGTGCCAGGAGGACACGCCGACCTCCGTTCCGACAAGCGTCTCCAGCTCGCCTGCGGCAAGGCGGCGCGACAGCGTTTCAGCACGCACTCAATAAGCCTCCTGGAAGAGGTCCGGTCCTGTTTCCACATTGATGCCGCCACTGATGGGCAGGATGGCGCCGGTGACATAAGACCCGCCGTAACCGCAGAGATACTGCATGGCTGCGGCGATGTCGCCAGGTTGACCAACCCGGCCGAGCGGCACCTGCGCCCCGACGCGAGAACGTACATCCTCATCCGCCGTTGCAAAGGCGGTCATGTTGCTGACGAACGGCCCCGGCGCCAGGGCGTTCACCGTGATGTGCCTTGCCGCCAATTCCTTGGCCAGGATCCGCGTCAGGTGGTGCACCGCCGCCTTGGAGGCGGCATAGCTGTAGGCCCTGTCGCCATGGGCGGTCTCTCCCATCACCGAGCCGACATTGACCACCCGCGCCGGGTTGGCGTTGTTGGCGGCCGCTTCCAGAAGCGGCAACAGGCTTTGCGTGAGCTGAAACAGACCGGTGACATTCACCCGCATCACCCGTTCCCAGGCATGGTAGGGAAAGTCTCCAAGCGGCTGGCCCCAGCTTGTGCCCGCGTTGTTCATCAGAATAAACAACCGGTCCGTCCGCCGGTTGACCTCTGCCGTCAGTTCGGCAATGCCTTCTTCGGTCGAGACGTCGCCGGCAAATCCTTCAGCCTTGCCGGGATACCCTTGCCTGTTGAGCTCGTCCGCCGCAGCCTGGCAGGCGGCTTCCTTGCGGCTGGCGATCAGGACACGTGCGCCCACAGCCACAAGGCCCTGGGCTGCCATTTTGCCAATACCTGTGGCACCGCCCGTGACCAGCGCTGTCTTTCCGGTCAGATCAAACAGAATATCCGGCGTCATGCACCACCTTCCGCAAAGTTCTTTCTGAGTGTGAGCTTGGAGACCTTGCCGGTCGCGGTCATCGGCAATTCATCTACATAGACGACATCGTCCGGCACCTGCCATTTGGCGACCCGTTCCGCCAGCAGGCCGAGGATCTCCTCCTTTTGCGGCTGTGCATCGTCGCGGGCCTGCACGATCAACAGCGGACGTTCGTCCCATTTGGCGTCCGGAACGGCAATCACCGCACAATTCGCAACACCCGGATGCGACATGACGATGTTTTCCAGATCAAGCGAGCTGATCCACTCACCACCCGATTTGATGAGGTCCTTGGACCGGTCCGTGATCGTCAGAAATCCGTCCGGGCTGATGGCGGCGATGTCGCCGGTGCAGAACCAGCCTTCCTTGTCGAAGACCGGTTTCGAAGCTTCCGGGTTCTCATAATAGCCGGAAGTGATCGTGTTGCCGCGGACATAGAGATGGCCCGGTGTCTTGCCGTCGTGCGGCAGGCGATTGCCGGCATCATCGACGATCTTCATGTCGACGCCAAAGATCCGCCGCCCCTGGCTCTGTTTCCTGTCGATGCGCTGGTCGAACGGCAGATCCGCCATCGACGGAGGCAGATTGCACTGCGTGCCGAGCGGGCTCATTTCCGTCATGCCCCAGGCATGGCAGACGTTGACGCCCTGCTTCTCGAACCCCTCGATCAGCGAGCGCGAGGCTGCCGAGCCGCCGACGACGATATCGCCGAAGCCATCGGGAAGGCGGCCGCGCTGGCGGATCTCGTTCATGAGGCCGATCCAGACGGTCGGAACGCCCCAGGCGGAGAACACCTTTTCGCGGTCCATCAGGTCGAACAGGCTTTTGCCGTCCAGCGCGCCGCCTGGGAAAATCAGACTGGAGCCGGAAAGCGGTGCGCCATAGGGCAGGCCCCAGGCGTTGACGTGAAACAGCGGCACAACGGGCAGAATGCGCGATCCTTCCTTGAGGACCTTTGGAATGGTGACGCACATGTCGTAGGCATGCAGCACCGTGGAGCGGTGCGAATAGAGCGTGCCCTTGGGGTTGCCTGTCGTACCGGAGGTGTAACAAAGGCCGGCGGCCTGGTCCTCGTCAAAATCCGGCCAGTCCATTTCATCCGGCTGCCCGTCAAGGATCTCCTCGTAACAGAGCACGCCATCCAGCGTCGTTTCCGGCATATGCGCGCGGTCCGTCATGATGACCACGCGAAGGTCTGCCGGAAAATGCGGGCGCAGCTTTTCCACGATCGGCAAGAAGGTGAGATCAACGAACAGCAGCCGGTCCTGGGCGTGATTGACGATATAGATCATCTGTTCCGCCGAAAGACGCGGATTGATGGTGTGGCAGATGGCGCCGATGCCGGAAATTGCATAGTAGAGCTCGAAATGGCGATAGCCATTCCAGGCAAGTGTCGCGATGCGGTCGCTCTCGCCGACACCGAGCGCCTTCAGGCCATGGCCCAGCCGGGCGATGCGGCCGGCGGTTTCCTTGTAGGTTGTGCGGTGAACATCGCCTTCCGTCCTCACGGAAACGATCTCGCCGGCCGGATAAGTATCCGCTGCAAAGGTGATGAGGTCCGCGATTTTCAGCGGACGGTGCATCATCATTCCCTTCATGTGTTTCCTCCCAGAACACTGCCGCTTCATACGGTCCCTCAAGGGCTTGTCCCCGGAGCCTAGCGTGCGGCAGACGTGCTGGAAAGGTCAATTTCCTCCGGGCACTGTTCCGGAAACCCTTTGACAGCGGCAGGCACATGCGCCAAACCCTGCCCAACCCAAGTGGAATGGTTGAGACCCCTTCATGACCCAGAAACTGGTCATTGCCGTTTGCACCGCGCAGCGGCCGAAAATGCTGCAGGCGTGCCTGGAAAGCCTCGACAAGCTGATCGTGCCCGAAAACACGCAGATGGCGATCGTCGTTGTGGAAAACGATCCCGTGCCGCATTTCACAGGTGCCGCCGCTGACGACGTGAAGGAAAGACTGTCCCTGCCGGTTTTCTTCCACCACGAAAAACGCAAGGGCATTCCCTTTGCCCGCAACACGGCACTGGAAGCCGCGCTGGAACACGACCCGGACTGGGTGGCGCTGATCGACGACGATGAACGCGCCGAACCCGACTGGATCGAGAAACTTCTGTCGGCCTGCAAGCAGTTCAAGGCCGAAGTCGCCAACGGGCCCGTGCGCCGGATTTATGAAAAACCGGCCCCGCACTGGTGGAAATCGCAGCTTTTGAAGCCGCAGCCGACCGGCTCGATCATCACCGAAGCGCCGACCAACAACGTGCTGCTGAGTGGCCGCATCATCGCCAGGGCTGGCCTTGGCCTGCGGTTCGACGAGCGCCTGACCTTTGGTAGCGAGGACATCGACTTCTTCCGCCGCACCCATGCGGCAGGCGCCAAGATGATCTGGGTGGATGATGCCTTTGTCGAAGAAGACATTCCGGCCTCGCGCGTCACCACCGGCCGTCTTCTCAGCCGCATGCACATGGCGGCGACCTCCGGCGCCTTCAACATCGTGTTGCGTGAAGGCCGGCTGAAGGCTGCGCTGCATTTCATTCCCAAAAGCCTGCGGCGCATGTTCTTCGGCCTCCTGGCGACAATCGTCGGCTTCGTGCTGAAGCCCTTCGCCAGGAAGCGTGGCGAGAAGCTCTACTATTATGGCCTGATCCGCCTCATGAAAGGCTCCGGCAACCTGCGCGGGCTTCTAGGCCGGGCGCATAACTATTACGATGTGATCGATGGTCACTGACACACCAATGCCGCCAAAAAAACTCGCCCACATCCACCTTGGCGTCGACGGCGGCGCGGAACGGTTCTTCGTGCGCCTGGCGGGTGCTCTCGCGCGACGCGGCGTGGAGCAGGTCGCCTTCATCCGAAAGGACCGACCCTGGCGCGACGACCTTGCCAGACACTGCGATGTGCGCGAGATGACCTTCAGCCGCTCGCACCTGAAACGCCATGTCATCCGCTGGAACATTGCCCGCCAGATCCAGGCGTTCGGCGCGCGTACCACCATGGGCTGGATGAGCCCGGCCAGCAAGTGGATGCCGAAGCCTGGTCCCAACATGCGCACGTTCCTGCGGCTCGGCGACTGGCCGGACGGCTTTCACACCTATGGCAATGTCGAGGATCTGATCGGCAACACGCCGGAGATCATCCGCCAGGCCATCGAAATGGGCTGGTCGGCGGAGCGCGCCCACGTCATCAGCAACTTCGTCGACCCGCTGCCTGCGGATCTGAAGCCGGTCAACCGGGCGGACTACAACACCCCGGAAGATGCCACGGTGCTGATCCACCTCGGCCGCTTCGTCGAACGCAAGCGGTTCGACCTTGCCATTCAGACAGTCGCCGGCCTGCCGGAGAGCGTTCATGCCTGGCTGATCGGCGACGGCGAGCTGATGACCGACATGAAGGCACTGGCCGCCAACCTCGGCGTCGAAAACCGCGTCCACTTCCTGGGCTGGCAACGCGACCCCTCGCCTTTCCTGAAATCCGCCGATATCCTGCTGTGCCCGACCGACGACGAACCGCTCGGCAACGTCGTCCTGGAAGGCTGGAACGCCGGACTGCCTGTTGTCGCCACCGCCTCGCCCGGCCCAAGCTGGCTGATCGAGCACGGCAAGACCGGGCTCTTGTCACCGTGCGGGGATGTCGATGGACTGGTGGGGTCGGTAAAACAGCTCCTCAACAAGTCCGATCAGGAAAGCGCACTGGTTGAAGGTGGCAAAAACCGCCTGGAAGGCCAGTTTTCCGAAGGCGCCATTGGCAAGACCTATTCCACACTGCTTTTCGAGAGCTGATACTGCCCACCGGCAGGCAACCCACGCAGGCGCGAACATGAAAAAGAAAAAAAGACTATACAATTTCATCGTCCGTCAGCCGAACCGACACACCTTCGTGAAGCTTTTCAATTGGTATATCACCTTCTCGAATGCGCTGCGGAGCAAGAAGCGCTGGAACATCAAGGTTGTTTCAGATGAGCCGGTCTTCCGCGTTCTGGACGATGAGGGCCGGGAGATCTCGTTTCTTCACAGCGAGCGAGTCGGCTTCTACCGCTACGGTGTTCAGCCGAGAACCAAAGGCCTTCTGGGCGACTATTTCATCGACATGGCAATGATTTCAGACGGCGACGTGGTCATCGATTGCGGTGCGAACATAGGCGAAATCGGCCTGGGGCTGCGCCTTGAAGGCAAATCCGTCCGCTATATCGCCTTCGAGCCCGGCCGGGACGAGGCCGCCTGCTGCAAGCTCAATAACCCGGATGGCATTGTCGAACAACGCGCCCTGTGGCACGAAAAGACGACACTCAAATTCTACGAAAAATCGGACACGGCCGATTCCTCCCTCATCGAATTTTCCGGCTACGGCTCTGTTGTCGAGGTCGAAACGACCACTCTCAACGACTACTGCGAAGAAAACGACATCCGGTCGATCAAACTATTGAAGATCGAAGGCGAAGGCGCCGAGCCCGAAATCCTCAAAGGTGCAGACAAGATCCTGGACCGTGTCAACTACATCTGCGTCGACTGCGGCCCCGAACGCGGCCTCGCCAAAGAACCCACCCTCCCGGAAGTCTGCCACTTTCTGGTCGAGCGGGGGTTCAGGTTTGAGAGGATTTCGACGAAGAGATTGACGGCTTTGTTTGTGAGGACATGATCACAAAGCCGCATTCCGTTTATTTACCTGTTGCGTTTCAGCCGATAATCGCACTTCAAGTGCTCTTTCAACGACAGTTTTTACATCGATTGACTTTTTTTCTGCGGAAGCAAGCAGTTTCTTTGTTTCTTCGTCGAGATCTTTTATTGATATCTCGTTGTTATTTGCGCAAAATTGTTCTTTTAACCTACGCGATGCTTGATTCTGGCGAACCACAGGACCGTCACGAAGCCCAAACCGTTCCAAAACGCGGTGGCGCAATTTTGGCATTTGGTTCATTTTAGGCTTTTTATAGTATTCTCTTGGAAGAATTTCGAATCTAACTTTTTCTACGCACGACACATTGTGTATAGCAAAGCTAAGAAGAACCTGATCAAAAACGTTTGGGTATTTTTCACAATATTCCCCCCATAAATTCACAATTAAATCTACAGTTTCATTGTAAGCAAAGAACACTACTCCGCTTCGAAAATTATTGCCATCCGTCACATACGCGGCGATATCTGGTTTACCATTAGGAAAAGTCGTGAGCGGCTTGCAAAGTTCCGCATCAGCATCGAGCCACCAAATATCCGATTTCAAACGCTGTCTGGCATCTTTTACGAAATTTGCCTTGAGGGCACAGTTCTCTACCCAACTGCCTTTCGGTTGCAAAGGCTCAACTAAGTGCGGCGCATTAAATCGATTCAAACTTTTTTTAAGGCTCTTAGCCTCCTTTTCATACGGCGTGTTTGCTGTGTAAAAACTGACGACAAATATATTATTTAACGCGCTTTTCAGCATTCTCCCAGAACCCTTCCATGACTGTAATTCGTTCCCAAATAGCGCTATTTTTCCGTATACTGGATTAATTCTTTCGCCGGTCGTTTCTATATCTCCGTGGATGTGTATTTGCCATAAATTTTACGAATTCGAGGCTGGGAAAATTAAGCTCTTTGCGTCTTGCAAAGACATTGAACATCAGAGTGTCGTTAGCGAATTTGTCTATTTGGCGGCATAAGATTTGTGATATGACTACCCGAAATGGCAAATAACATATATAGAAAGCCGAATGTCTCATAGCATCGGTATTATCAGGAATGCAATACAGAGCCGAGATTGATGGTCTAAGAGCGATAGCCGTTGTCTCGGTTGTCTTATTTCACGCAGGTTTTTCTTGGATACGTGGCGGATACGTAGGTGTAGACGTTTTTTTTGTTATTAGTGGTTTTTTAATTACCTTACTTAGTCTGGAGCGACACAGCCAAAAAAAATTTAACATTGTTGATTTTTTCGAAAGACGCGCTCGCAGAATTCTGCCTGCTCTCTTCTGCGTCTGTATCGCAACAACAATCGCCAGCCTGTTTATATTAGACCCACTGCAGATAACTCAATTTTTCGAAAGCTTGACAGCAACTTTCCTCTTCATATCAAATTTCTTTTTCCTTTCTAAAAGTGGCTATTTCGACACGGCTGCAGAATTTAAACCGCTGCTGCATACTTGGAGTCTCGGCACCGAAGAACAATATTACATCTTATTTCCGTTTGCCTTGCTTTTCCTCACCAAGTTACCAAAGAAGATTTCTTTAATAATTTTAGTTTCCGCATTTGTTTTTAGTATTTCTTCAGCGGAAATATTAGTAGAATTAAAATACAAAGACGAAGCTTTTTACTTACTACCATTTCGAATTTGGCAAATGTTAATAGGAGCCAGTTGTGCAGTTTTAATAAGATACAATAAATTCGCCTTCGCCTCTTGTATGTTGCGGAACACCGCCTCCGCTATTGGACTTGCGTTAATTTTAGTCGCCGTCTTGACCTTCAACAACAATACTCCGAGTCCAGGGGCCCACGCCTTAATTCCCACTATCGGCGCTGCGCTAGTGATACTTTTCGCGGGTGATGACAATCTTAGTGGAAGGCTACTCGGATCAAGATACTGCGTCTTTGTTGGATTAATGAGTTACAGTCTTTACCTTTGGCATCAGCCTGTCCTAGCTTTGGCCAGAGTCAACACCGACGGCGAGCTTTCTGTTTCGACCATTATTTTATTGCTCTTGGCGCTCTTACCATTGTCTTATCTGACTTGGCGATTCATCGAATCCCCGTTCAGGTCGAAGAATAAAATCCCCAAAAACGTTTTTGTACCTGCCTGCTCCGCAATGACCGCTGTTTTTATCATTATCGGTGTAGCCGGTACGGCAACGAATGGCTTTTTGCAGCACGTCTACCCGCAATCGTTGGCAAATACGTATGCGATGATATTGGATGCAGTCGACTACGATTTCGACAAGAGCATGCAGGACAACAACGACTGTATATTTTGGACTGAAAGTATAACATCCCAATTTATTGATCGTTTTAAAGCTTGTGAAGTTAAAAACGGAAAGGCACTCGTAGTTTTGGGTGACAGCCATGGGAAGAACCTTTACAACATTGTTGCACAGGCGAAACTACGGAAGTTCGTAGTGGGTTTAGTGCAAGGCGGTTGCCGCCCACACGATAAGATCAAGTCTTGTCAGTATGAAACATTTAAAAACTTTGCTCGAACGAACAATAATAAAATCGATCTTATAATATTTCATCAGTCCGGATCACATCTAATTAGTAATTTAAAAGAAATAGAAGGATCTAACTTTAGTAAAAATATTAGAATACAAATATCAAAAGAGAGGATAAAATATAACTTTTATTACTTAAATAATGTATTTAAAGAAACAGAAATAAATACCCTATGGGTAGGGCCATTTACAGAATTCCGCAAAGACCCAATGAAATCAATAAAACAGAACGAAAAACCTGTATTGGAAACATACACTAGACAGATGACAAACGACATCGACACATTCATTTCATCAATTTCGATTCCCAGTGGCATCGACTATCTATCGTTTAATGAACTTTTCCAGCTGCCTGACCCTATAATTAAAAATGGGTGTTTCTTTTTTAGAGACAAAGATCACTTAAGCCGATGCGCAGAGTCATATTTCGCCTCAGAAATTATCGGCAAACCTCATTTTTTTAGTAAAAGCAGGTTTCCTTTCGAGCAAATGTAGACAGAATAACTTTATTCACTAAACACGATATTCTCTTCAAAACTCCCGCTGAATAGAATATTATACATCCAGTTCTAGCAATCGACAGTCTTCACCCCAAATTTCTTGAATAAAGCTTTTAATGTCTTTTACTGTAAAGCCGCGTTTATAGCAGAGCTTATGAAGCGGTTCGCTACGAATAATCCCTTTGTCCGGATTCGAGAGTTCCATTTTCAGTAAAGTTCTCTGAAATCTATGAAAAGGAACTGCGCTAAATTTGGGTGAGGACTTCCAAGCTCTGCGAAACCGCGTGGAAGTCAGTAAAGAATACTCAAACATATAATGGTGCCAAAAATAGGCACGAGGTAACTTCTTTCGCCTGCGCCAAAAGGCTAGTGAATTTGCCAGCCAAATTTTCGGAATGATCGCGTTCGTCTTTGAGGCTAAAAACCAATTAGAAATTTCACGATCGATACCAGGCCTCTGTAACGCAAAAAAAGAAGTTTGCGCAAAGATCATTGGCAACCAATCGTCTAGAGGTTTAGTGCAAAGACAAGTGGCATCGACCCACACTCCGCCATTTTTCGACAGTAATGTTGTTCTTAGAAGGTCCGCGTAATGTGCAATGGCCATGTCTTTCGGAAAGGTCGATCTAGGCAATATATTTTCTGCAGCAGCGTCATCCAGAATTACTAAATCCCAATTTGGATTAAATAATTGCCAACTTTTTACACAAAACCGGCAATTCTCAGGAGCATTTTCGATGCCTGTATTCCAGTACACAAAGATTTTTTTAGGTAAAATTCCATAGTCAATAGGAAGTACGTCACTCTGTAGAAAATATCCCAAACGTGTTTTTTTAATTTTCCCATAAATCTTTTGCATCTTACCCTCTGCAGCACGCTTTCAATTGTACTTCCATTGAAATAGCTGAAGCTAATTCACTCTCAATCAATAATTCTTAGATATTTTATCCCTAAAAACCATAACATTAAACATCTTTCTTACAGCTTCTAATTCCAACAAGTATAATTCTGAAAGCCTATCAATATCGGCTAGTGAAAAGACGTCTTTTTTACCAATCTTCCTACCCTCAATTGATTTTAATATTTTATCTACATCTTCTTTACCAAGGCTCAAGCCTGTTTTACGTCTTTCCTGAATTAGCTCCAAAGCCTCAAAAGTGGCGGAGGCATTTATAACATCTGTAGTTAAATCTTGAGCGACCTTCGAAAGAGAATCCCCGGTTAAGCGGGAAAACTGCCTTTCAATTGTGATATCTCCATAAGGCCAGATTTCGATAACAGTGTTTGGAAATACAGTCCTCACAACTTCTACAAGCTTTTGCCAACCAAGTATTTCGCCGTGGGCCCAATTGGAAAGATTCGCAAGACCTATTCCTCGATTAAAATAGGCCTCGCGCATAATATCATAGGAGATTAAGAAATCCGGGTACGGTCTAATAGATAGAAAAATCTTCTCAATATTTAACCCAATTAACGATCGAACTGCCCTTAAGTTTCGCTCTGCTTCTGGATATAGGGTTCCGGGCAACTCTGCGTAAAAAGCTTGCCCTAGAAAGTTTTCCTCCGACATCACAAGTGTCTTGGATTTGGGATTGAGGAACTCAACATAATTGTCAAATATTTTTTCCAGATTTTTTCTTTCAAATATTTTAAAGAAAAGATATTTTTTTTCAAAACGAGCGTGTTGCTTGAGATATTTCTTTATAAAATTACGATGATCTGGCTGCTCTCTCTGGCCTGCAATTTGTGGCACGACAAAATCGTAAATTTGACTTCCTGCTTTTGTCTGAACTTCAAGCAAGTATTTTTGGAGCCTGGATGTTCCAGTTCGATGTGCACCTAAATGGATGAAGATGCTACTATAATAGTCAGAAAGACTCTTTCTCATCGCGCTCTACTTAAATGTTCTTACTTGAAAATATTTGAAAGTCGTGGCTTTCACGCACTAGTCCACAGTCTTGCAAAGAGTGAACTCCTTGAAACAACCGACTTGTGTCCCCCAAAAGCCCTACTTCCATAACAGCAGATGATTGAGCGTCATATTCACGATAGTGCCCTGCATTATCGGTGTGCTGTCTGCGTCTCAAGGCTTCAGCCACCTTACGTTGGAAATCATCTAGATACTTGAAATGCAATAAGGCTCCCCATACAGGGGCAACAGGAATTTGTTGCGCAATACCGTGAACTCCACCGGAAAAAGTATAGCCACGCTGCCATTTAATAAGCGGTATTTTGCTCTGTATGGCTGCTGGGCTGGGCAGAGCATTTTTAACAAGCTTCAAAATTAGCTGGTCTAGTTTGCGACCTAAAGCGCTATTTGGCTCTTTCGAGCGGAGCGAAAATACAGTGGTGAGCAACAGTCTGTCGAACGCAGTTTTCGTACGTTTAGAGTTCTGATGGAAAAGGCGTTCCCTTGTCCCACCAAAAACATGCCTCGCAGGGGTCTTATAACGCTTACCATGGCTGCCCTTCAGCGGATTGTAGCGGTAACCTGACGCATCAAACCAAGGGCAAACTTCTAAAAAACTTTGTCCTGGTCGATAGGTTAAGTCCCTCAGTGGCCCTGCCGGATACATGTCCACCATCGGACAGAACATCGCAGCGTAATTACCCGCGTTAAGGTATTGTACGATGTTATCAATCTTTTTTTCAGGCCACCCAGGATAAACGAATAGCTCATCGACGTCGGGAAAAATCACCCAACGATCAGTGAGATACCTATCGCAAAGGAGTTGCCGCCAGATTGATTTGTAGTCCCTGTATTCCTTCTCTGTACGGATTAACTGAACATCGGGCTGACTCGCTAAGAACTCAGGACTCCCGTCGCTAGAATTGTTATCAACAACTAGGAAGTGACTAATTCCTAATGCGCGGTAATATTCAAGGAAATAAGGAAACCGTAACAGTTCATTGTAGGCTAAAATGACCGCGACTACACCATCTGCAGGAATATTCAGCCCTAAGGGCATCTCCGAACCAAATGCCTCTATTAACTGATCATCAACAGGTTGTGCGTTCACGAGTTATACCTTTCCCTTATGAAAACGCTGAGACGTTCTTGGTTGCTGCAGTGTCAAAGTCGAATCCAAATCTCTTGATGTCAGCGGCATACCAATCGGCAACAATGTTGATTGTATGATTTGAGTAAATTTGGCGATAGTCTTTACTGATTGCCTTACTTACATTTCTAGCCTGCAATTCTGTTTTCAGACCGAGATAGATTTTCAAGTCTTCTTCCAAATGTTCCTGACGCATTACGTCCAACGTTATTTCATTGTTCTCATCTATGAGATAGTCTTCCTGCTGATACCAGCCCCTTATTGCTCTATGCCAAAAGTAGTCCACGCCTGCCCATAAATGGCGCTCATCGAGAAACGCTTCGAAGGCTTTTGGGGAATATTCGATTAGATCACCAGCTGTTTGCCGCGTCTGAAGCGCAAATTTGAACCTGGATACGGTTCGAGACCAAGGATTTCGGACAATAGCAAAAGCTTTAGTCGCTTTGCGAACAGACAGATCTACATCGCGATACCTAGCGTGTTCGTACCCAGGCAGGGCACCCAACTCGGCCATTTTCCGCTTCACGGCGTCTGCATAAGCCTTGCTTTTCAGGCGGCGCCGGTTGGCGAGCACAAGCTTGCCCTCAAGCGCCTTGGCATGGCGAACCGACATGCCGCCGTTCTTGGGGATGTGAATAAACAGAAATTTCTTCGGCGCCAGCCCCAGCCTGGCGGGTGCGAACTTGAGGAAATTCTTGAGCTGGTATTCGTCCATGCTGTCCGTCTCTTGAAAGCAGTGCCGTACGCCTTCCCGCACCTGGCCCTGCTGACGGCGAGACGTCGTTTCGTCCTGCCGGTGCAGTGACCGTCAGCGCCTGAGGTCGATCTGGTGGTGCCTTATCCCAATCTGCCAGGACTGTCCATTCATCGGCTCGCCGTCCAGATTGAACTGCACCGGCTGCTGGGTTTCGATCTTCATGTTGCGCACCTTGCGCTGGATCGGGCCGCCGTTGATGTCTTCCACGCCGCTGTCCAGCAAGGCCGACAACAGGTCGATGACCTTGCCCGATTGCGGAAAGGGGACGATGGTCAGATCCAGATAGCCGTCGTCTAGGATGGCATCCGGGCACAGACGAATGCCGCCCCCGGCGCGGCGGCCGTTGCCGATGGCCAGGGCCAGGAACGAGCCCTCCCATGAAAAATCTTCCGCCTCGATGCGCGCTTCGCAGGCGGAGAGTTCCGAAAACCGCTGCAGGCCGGTAAAGAGATAGGCGGCGCCGCCCAGAACCCGTTTCAGGTTCGGGTCGGTCTGCGACGTCACCTGCGTCCCGAACCCTCCGGTGGCCATGTTGACGAAAACACAGCCGTTGACTTCGCCGATATCCGTCGGCTTGGCGGAGGCGCGCGCGGCGAACCGCAGGCAGGACGTGACGTCCGCCGGGTCAAGGCCGATGTGGTGAGCAAAGTCGTTTGCCGTGCCAAGGGGCAGAACGGCAAAGGAAAACGGCGGCTTTTCTCCGTCCTTCAAGTCGTGCAGGGCCGCGTCCAGAACCTCGTTCAAGGTGCCGTCGCCACCACCGCTGACAAGCGTATCGATCCTGTCGTTCTCGTGATCGCGCAGGGCATCGTGAACCAGTCTTTCCACGTCGCCGGCCTCATAGGTCACACGGACGGAGACCTTGTGGCCCATGGCCCGCACGGCTTCCACAGCGTCACGGACATCGTCCCTGTCGGCAGACTTGCCGTTGAGGATCAGGCGCAGATGGTGCTTTTCCAATGAAATCTCCTTGTCCTCGCCTTTGCGGGCCACCAGCGCGGCCGACACCCCATTCAGCCGCTAAAGCTGATCATGACCCTGGACTGGTTCTTGACAGTTAGAATGTGTGGCAGACCTGCCGGGGTTGTGTGCCTCTGAAAAACGCCAACTGGGTCTAAACGTTCCACCGAAAGATGGCTCATGCGCAAACGGGTTTCAATTTCTCCCGATAGCAGAACAAACACATCCGCCGAAAAAGCCCTCGACACTGCCCGGGCGCTTTCTTCAGCCCGGCAGCATCGTTTCGCGGCGTGTGCGCGCGCTGCGGGCTTCCTCCATCAGCCATTTGCGGAAGGCCGACACAACCGGTCGCATGGTCCGGCCTTCCGGATAAACGAAATAATAGGCCGTCTGCTGCGACAGGGAGAGGTCGAAAAGCCGGACAAGACGCCCGGAGGCCAGTTCCGCCTCGACGAAGAAACGCGGGATCAACGCGGCCCCTGCGTGGTGGATCGCAGCTTCCGAGATCATGACGAATTGCTCAAACCGCGCGCCCTGAAAAGCCGCGTCCGTTTCAACGCCGGCAAGGTCAAACCATTGCCGCCAGGCGAGTGGACGGGTTGCCAGTTGCAGGCGCGGCACGCGCGCCAGGTCGGCAGGTGTGCGGATCTCGTGCCGGTCGCGGAAGACGCGTGAGGCAACCGGGACAACTTCCTCATCGAACAGATGCTCGGCAATCGCCCCCGCCCAGACCGGATCGCCATGATGGATGGCGCCGTCAAAAGGTTCCTCGTCGAAATCGAACGGCTGCAGACGAACGCTCAGGTTCAGGCCCGCGTCCGGATACCGCCTTCCGAAATCGGCGATCCGCGGCGCCAGCCAGCGGGTGCCGAAGGTGGGCAGAACCGCAAGGTTCAGAACGTCCGCGCTGCCGGCATAGGACATCACCTGCCGCGTGGCCGCCGTCATCTGTTCCAGCGCGCCCCGGATGTCGTGCAGATAGATCCGGCCCGCGTCGGTCAGGACGATGCGCTGGCGCACCCTCCTGAACAGCTCGACGCCCAGCCTGTCTTCCAGTTGCCGCACCTGTTTTGAAACCGCGCCCTGTGTCAGATGCAATTCCTCCGCGGCGCGGGTGAAGCTCAAATGCCGGGCCGCGCATTCGAACGCGATCAGCGTGTCCGCCGGCGGGACGAAGGCGCGGCGCATGACTTATTCCCTTACTTCATTCCATTTCGTCATGAATGATGGACGAGGTTTCGCTTTTACGCAAACGGATTTGAGGCAAGACTAGAGAAAACAGAATGACCTTGGCCGTCAAACGGCTTTCCATCATTGGCCGGACCACGGCCTGGGAGACATGATCATGAACGCACCCGCAAACGTTAAGTCCGCACCGGCCGGCGGCGGCTCCTTCGACTGGCAGGATCCGTTTCACCTGCGTGAACAGCTGAACGAAGACGAACAGCTCATCCAGGACACCGCCCGCGCCTATGCCCAGGACAAGCTCCTGCCGCGCGTCATCGAAGCCTACCGGGAAGAAAAGACCGACCGCAGCATCTTCAACGAAATGGGCGAACTCGGCCTGCTCGGCGTTACCCTGCCGGAAGACTACGGCTGCGCCGGTGCGTCCTATGTTGCCTACGGTGTGGTTGCCCGCGAGATCGAGCGTGTCGACAGCGGCTACCGCTCCATGATGAGCGTTCAGTCATCGCTGGTCATGTATCCGATCTACGCCTATGGCTCGGAAGAACAGCGCAAGAAATATCTGCCGAAACTGGCAACCGGCGAGTTTGTCGGCTGTTTCGGCCTGACCGAGCCGGACGCCGGTTCCGATCCGGCCGGCATGCGCACCCGCGCGGAAAAGATCGACGGCGGCTACAAGCTGACCGGCTCGAAAATGTGGATCTCGAATTCTCCGATCGCCGACGTCTTCGTCGTCTGGGCGAAGTCTGAAGCCCATGACGGCGCCATTCGCGGCTTCGTGCTGGAGAAGGGCATGAAAGGCCTCACCGCACCGAAGGTCGGCGGCAAGCTTTCCCTGCGCGCGTCCATCACCGGCGAAATCGTCATGGACGGCGTCGAAGTGGGAGAAGATGCCCTCCTGCCGAATGTCTCCGGCCTGAAAGGCCCGTTCGGCTGCCTCAACCGTGCCCGCTACGGCATTGCCTGGGGCGCGATGGGCGCTGCTGAAGACTGCTGGACCCGCGCCCGTCAGTACGGCCTCGACCGCGAACAGTTCGGCCGCCCGCTGGCACAGACCCAGCTCTTCCAGAAGAAGCTGGCGGACATGCAGACCGAAATCACGCTTGGCCTTCAGGCAGCGCTGCGTGTCGGTCAGTTGTTCGATGCCGGCAAGGTGGCGCCGGAAATGATCTCGCTGATCAAGCGCAACAACTGCGGCAAGGCCCTGGATATCGCCCGCCAGTCGCGCGACATGCACGGCGGCAACGGCATCCAGGAAGAATACCACATCATGCGCCACGCCCAGAACCTGGAAACGGTCAACACCTATGAAGGCACGCATGACATTCATGCGCTGATCCTCGGCCGTGCGCAGACCGGCCTGCAGGCGTTCTTTTAAGACCCTGACAGCATGACATTTGATGCGGGCGGCCCGGCCGCCCGTCTCTCGTTCGGTTCTCTTGAAAAGGGTTTGCGTCAGCAGGCCCATTGTTTTGCCTGACAGCGCTCGAGGAGGCTCCATGGCGGACCAGACTGCGGATGTCGTCATCGTGGGCGGAGCCGTCATGGGCTCCTCCGTCGCCTGCCACCTTGCCATGCGCGAGGATTTTACCGGACGCATTGTCGTTATCGAGGCGGACCCCGCCTATGAGACCTGCGCCTCCGCACGCTCGGCCGCGTCTATCCGGCAGCAATTTTCCAGCGCCATCAACATCGAGATCTCGCTTTACGGCATCCGCTTCCTGCGTGAGATCGGCGCCGCGCTCAATGTGAACGGCGACAGGCCCGCGATCGATCTTCACGAAGGCGGCTACCTGTTTCTGGCAACGCCCGACAAGCTCGGTATCCTTGAAGAAAATCATCGCCTGCAGCAGGAGCTGGGCGCGGACATCGCCTTTCTTGACCCGGATGGTCTGAAGGCGAAATTTCCCTGGCTGGAGGTTTCCGACCTGGCCGCCGGCTGTCATGGCCTGACCGGTGAAGGCTGGTTCGACGGTTATGGCCTGATGCAGGCTTTCCGTAAGAAAGCCCGATCGCTGGGGGTCGATTATCTCGCTGCCAAGGCCACAGTCGAAAAAGACGGTGCTGGCGGCTGGACGGTGACACTTTCGTCCGGCGAGACGCTGTCGACGCCCGTTATCGTCAACTGCGCGGGCGCGTCCGGCGGGGCCGAGCTTTGCCGTCAGTCAGGGCTGGATGTGCCGATCGTTTCGAAAAAGCGCTGCGTCTTTACCTTTGAATGCAAGGACAGGCTGGAGCGTTTTCCGCTGCTGATCGACCCGAACGGCACCTATGCACGCCCGGAAGGCACCGGCTATATCTGCGGGTCGGCGCCGCCAGAAGACCGCGATCCGGACTGCCACGATTTCGACGTCGATTACGAGCTTTTCGAAGAGCATATCTGGCCGACACTGGCCACGCGCGTTCCCGCGTTCGAGGCCATCCGTCCGGGGGCTGCCTGGGCGGGGTGCTATGACATGAACCTCTTCGACCATAACGCCTTCGTCGGCGCAGTGCCGGGGCTGGACGGTTTCTATCTGGCGCTCGGGTTTTCAGGTCATGGACTGCAGCAGTCGCCAGCAGTCGGGCGCGGACTTGCGGAACTGATCGCGACCGGCAGCTATCAGACGCTGGATCTTTCGCCGCTGGCATTCGACCGTCTCGCCGCCGGAACGCCGATCATAGAAAAGAATGTGGTCTGACAGTCTGAGGCCTATTCGGCAACCAGCAAAGGCGTGACGGGGCCATCCTCGACCTTGCTCGTCTGGGCGCTGGACACCCTGGGCAGGCTTTTCGGATCAACGGGAATGGCTTCGGCCTTTTCGGGCGCGCCATCAACAGTGTCTTGCGCAAGGTCTCCCGGAGTTTCTGATGCGCTTTCGGCAGCCGGCTCAGCCTTGTCCGGTTCATCCGAAGCAATGGCGCCGTCCGGCTCTTCAGCTGCCGCCTCGTCCTGAGCAGGCGCATCCACCGGCAAGGGTTGGTTCTGGTTCTGGCTTTGGGAACCGGTTGACGCGTCGCTGATGGACGTCCAGTCCACCAGCCGGGTCAACGCGTCCTGCAGAACCACCTTCAGGCGTGCCATCCGCGCCTTGTCCGGTTCGAACGGCGGCGATTCATGGCGCAGGTAAGACCGCTGTGCCAGCAGCAGGGTCATGGCGTGCAGGCCGCGTTCGGGCCGGCCAAAGGTCTGGGTGATGAAGCCACCCTTGATCTGTTCATCAACGCTGACCGTGAAGCCTTCCAACCCCTTGAACGAGCCGACCAGCACATTTCGCAGGTCCGGATCACAGGATGTTCCACCCGCTGTTCCAATGCTGACTATCGGCAGGCCGTTGTCGGTCACGCCCTTGATATGCGACCGCATGGACTGGCAATCCAGCACGATCACCTTGCCATGACTGCGCAGGAGACGGTCGATCTGGTGCCGCAGGGCCTTGTGAAACGGCGTGTAGAAAAGCAGTGAACGCTGTTCGATCTCGGTCGGACCGGGTTCCTCCCCCTCCTGATAGATGCGCTTGCCGTCCAGCGTGGTCGCGGGACAAAGGGCCCGCGCGGGATCGTTCGCGGCGCTGACAGGGGTTTTCGGGTCGCGGTCCAGGTCAATGACATAACGGGAGATGGAGGAGCGAAGCACCGTTGCGTTCAGCTCGCCGTGAAAGTCGAACACACGTTCCAGACGCCATGCGAGATCTGCCTGAAGCCTGCCCGTGGCGTTCAGTCTTTTTTCGACAGCATTCGGAATATCCGTGCCCGAATGGGGCAAGCAGACGATAAGCGGGCTTTGTCCTTCTTCAACCAGGATCATGCTTCAACAACGCCTAAACGACGAGACCGTGCGGTCTCTAACTTGTAGAATTTACTTAGCGGAAACAAGACATTTTCTTTTCAGCCAAAAGACACCTGATCCCAGGAGCGGTGGGGCTCCATCAAGTAGATCATCGTTAATGGCTGTTTGCCAACTCTTATCGCCCGCACCGCTTCCGGGCGAAAGCCGTTTCCGATGGCGAGCTCTCTTTCCCACATCATTTCGCAACCGCACGATCGAGAGTTCCTGAGGCCGCCATCTGGCAGGCGTGGAACTGGTGTCTTGACGGATGCGTGCAGCCGGGCAATTTTCACACTAGACAACCCCTCCGGCGGCCCCGGCTGCCCAATCCCCTCCGCACAGGATCTGCCTTCAAACGAGGACCCGGCCATGACGCTTCGCAATGGCAAAGAATTTCTGATGATTCCAGGACCGACCAACGTGCCGGAGGAAGTCCTGCGGGCCATGCACCGGCCTGCGGTCGATATCTACGAAGGTCCCCTTCTGGAAACCACGCGGTTCTGCCTGCACGGCCTGCAGCGGCTTTTCCGGACAGAAGGCAAGACCTACATTTATGCCGCCAACGGCCATGGCGCCTGGGATGCCGCGCTGTGCAACACGCTGAAGCGCGGTGACAGGGTTCTTGTGCTGGAATCCGGCCGTTTTGCCGTTGGTTGGGGTGAAGCGGCCAATGTGCTGGATCTCCAGATCGAGGTTCTGCCAGGTGCCTGGGACAGGGGCGTTGACCCAACCGGGCTGGAAGCGCGCCTGAAACAGGATGGGTCTCACGACATCAAGGCAATTCTGGTGGTTCAGGTCGATACCGCGTCCGGTGTCTGGAACGATATTGCTGCCCTGCGCAAGGCCATCGATGCCGCCGGGCACCCTGCACTTTTCATGGTCGATACCATCGCGTCGCTTGGCTGCATGCCGTTTGAAATGGATGCCTGGGGCGTCGATGTGGCGCTGACGGGCTCGCAGAAAGGCCTGATGTGCCCGCCCGGCCTCTCCTTTGTCGCAGCCGGACCGAAAGCCGACAAGGCACATGAGACGGCGGAGCTGCGCACAAACTACACCGACTGGACCTTTCGGCAGGGGCCGGAGCACTACCAGAAATACTGCGGCACCCCGCCAGAGCATCTGCTGTTCGCCTTTCACAAGGCGCTCGACCTGATCTTTGCGGAAGGGCTGGAGAAAACCTGGCACAGGCACGCCCTTCTGGGTGAGGCAACCCGGCGGGCCGTTGCGGTCTGGGCGGAAAAGGGCGCGGTCGATTTCAACATCACCGATGCGCATGCCCGCTCGAACTCCGTCACCGTGGTACGGTTCAACGAAGGCGATGCGGCAGCCCTCAGAACCTTCACCAAGGAAGTCTGCGGTGTCACCATCGGCGGGACCATCGGCGAATTGTCCGGCAAGGGCATCCGCATTGCCCACATGGGCCATGTCAACGCGGTCATGCTGCTGGGCACGCTGTCAGCCATCGAACTCGGCTTCCAGAAACTGGGCATTCCTCACGGTCGCGGCGGTGTGCAGGCGGCGATGGATTATCTGGCGACGGCCCTCTGAGATCGGTGGTCTTCCACTTCACCCACCCAGCCCTCATCCTTATCTGTTGAGATTTGATTAGATTGGTCTTGGGAGGGCCGGTTGCTGCCCTCCCAAGTGGGCCGGAGACCGTACCATCCTGGGTACTCGGCAAGTCCGTTCGAAGCCAGGTTCCCGGTCCACTTTCCAACTTATCCCGAATGGTTGCTCGCGCAAGAGTGCGTAGATAAGGCAGGGACAGATGGACGAGACCAAGCACTTTGTCGGAATTGACGTGTCGAAGGCAGCGCTGGATGTGCATGTTCTGCCAGTCGGCAAAAGCCAGCGGTTTCCCAATGATGGTGACGGCCATGCGGCTCTTGAGGGATGGTTGTCATCCCATCCAGTCGAGCGCGTGGTCCTTGAGGCGACGGGTGGCTATGAACGCAAGGCGGTGCAGGCGCTGCAGCAGCAGGGATACCATGTTTGTGTGGTCAATCCGGCCCGCCCCCGGGACTTTGCCAAGGCCGGTAGTCGGTTGGCCAAGACCGACCGGCTGGATGCAGCCGTTCTGGCCCACTATGCGCAGGTGTTTGATCCGCCGTCGGCTCCTCGTCCGGGCGACGTCGAGGCGAAGCTTGCGCGCTATGCCTCTGCTCGGGACAGCTTTGTTGCCGAGAAGACCCGGCTGCGCAATCAGCTCGGCCTCAATGACGATGCTGATCTGGAGCGCATGCACCGGGATATACTGGAGACGATAGAGGCCAAGCTTGCGGAATTGGACCGCATGATCCAGAGCTGCATTCGCGAAAAGGCCGAGGTGAGCCAGCGCTATGACCAGCTCAGGGCCGTTCCGGGCATCGGGCCGGTCGCCGCCGTCAGCCTCCTGGCGTTCCTGCCCGAACTGGGGCAGGTCTCGCGGCGGGCCATTGCTGCCCTGGTTGGCGTCGCGCCCTTCGCCAGAGACAGTGGCATGATGCGGGGGCAACGCAGGATCGCCGGCGGCAGGGCCAAGGTGCGCAGGATGCTGTTCATGGCAAGCCTGTCAGCGGCACGCCACAACCCCATCATCAAAACCTTCTACGAACGCCTCATCAAAGGTGGAACAGGCAAGAAACAGGCAATCATCGCCTGCTCCAGGAAACTCCTGACCATCCTCAACGCAATGGTCAGGGACAATAGGGAATGGCAGCCGATGAGCACCTAAAAACATGGTTGCTTCGAGACAGCGCTGCGCGCTTCCTCAGGATGAGGCTGCTATTTATGGAGCCACACCCAAGCACGACAGGGTTTAAGCCCATTATGGACTAAAGCTTTTCCTCCAGCCGGTCACAGATCGTCTTCAGCACCTTGATCCGGGCGTGGCGCTTGTCTTCGGAAGAAACCAGCGTCCAGGGCGCGTAGTGGGTTGAGGTGCGGTCAATCATGTCGCCGGCGGCGATGGCGTATTGATCCCATTTCAGGCGGTTGCGCCAGTCATCGTCGGTAATCTTGTGCTGCTTGTAGGCGGTCTCCTCGCGCGCCTTGAACCTTCGCAGTTGTTCCTCCTCGGAAATCGCCAGCCAGAATTTGCAGACGATGTAGCCGAAATCGGTCAATTCCTGCTCGAACTCGTTGATTTCATTGTAGGCGCGCAGCCAGTCGTCATGACCGGCGTAGCCCTCGACCCGTTCCACCAGCACGCGCTCGTACCAGGACCGGTCGAAAATGGCGAAATGGCCCTTGGCAGGCACCCGCCGCCAGAAGCGCCACAGGTAGGGGCGGGCCTTTTCCTCGTCGCTGGGGGCGGAAATCGGGTGAACCTTGTAGATGCGCGGATCGAGCGGGCGGATCACCCTGCGGATCGCGCCGCCCTTGCCGGCGGCGTCATTGCCCTGAAACACAAGCACGACGCCGGTCTTGGACAGGGACTTCATGTCCGACAGATCGGACAGCTTCTTCTGGTACTTGTCGCGCAGCTCTTCGTATTCGCCCTTGTCCAGTTTTTCCGTCAGGTCGATGGTATCAACCGCCGTTTCCCGCTTCAGTCCGCCGACAACCGGTGGCGCGGCAATCGAATGCGGCTCGCCGTTCTCCAGCTTCAGCTTCATGGCATCGGCAACAGTCTGCGCCAGGGCCGCATCGCGATATTCCGGGTCCTGCGAGGGGATGACGAACCAGGGTGCATAGCCCTTGCTGGTTTCCAGGATGATCTTTTCGCCGGCCTCGCTTGCCTTCTTGTGGTGCTTCAATGCCGCCCAGTCGGCCAGCACGTGACGCGCGACATTTTTTTTCTCGATGTGCTTCAGCCGCTCTTCCTGTTCCTTCTTCGGCAGGTAGAACCAGAATTTGAGGATCAGCACATCCTCGTTCGCCAGCATTTCCTCAAACCGGCGGATGCGGGTCAGCGCCTTGTCGAAGGCGTCTTCATCGATCTTCTTGTAGATCCAGTCCCGCAGAACGGTCTGATACCAGCTTCCGAACACGATTGCGGTTTCGCCCTTGGGCGGCAGATCACGCCAGTAGCGCCACAGCGGCGGGCGCAACCGGGCTTCATCCATCATTTCGCCGTAGGCGTTGCAGACCAGATGGCGCGCATCCATCCAGCCGTACAGCCTGGCAACCGCCTCGCCCTTGCCCGCGCCATCGAGGCCGTCGACCAGGATCATCGTCGAAAACGGCTGTTTCTCGACAACAGGCAACTGGGCCGTCAGCAGCGCCTCGCGCAACTGCGGCTCCAGTTTCTTGAAGGTTTTCTTGTCCATGTTTTGCGGCAGGCGGGCGGATTCGAACATGAAGACCTCAATAGAAAAACGCACTGGCTGCATCTTGAAACAGTGGCGCTTAAAAAACCATCTCTTGCTTCATTCTTGCGGAATGGACATGCATTTCAATTTTTCGCTATCGGATGGAAGGCAGCGCGCCTATATGAAGCGATAACAAGTTCCTTCGGGTCTTCGAAGGGGCCTAACATTTGACTGTTTTTGACTTTTCTCGATCCGTACGACCGACCCCGTGACCGAATTCCTTGATCCCGTTCTGACCTTTATCGCGGACAATCCATCCCTGGCAGGTCTGATCTGTTTTCTGGCCGCCATGGGCGAAGCGCTGTTCCTGATCGGCCTGTTCGTGCCGACGACGGTGGTGCTGGTGGGCGCCGGTACGCTGGTTGGGCTCGGCAAGCTGGATCCTGTTCCGCTGTTCATCTGGACGACCCTCGGCGCCACCGCGGGTGACGCGATCTCCTACTGGATCGGTTACACCTTCAAGGACAAGATCAAGACGATGTGGCCGCTGCACAAATACGCGGACATCGTGGAAAGCGGCGAGAATTTCTTCAAGAGGCATGGCGGCAAGAGCGTCTTTATCGGCCGTTTCGTGCCCGGCGTGAAGTCGGTGGTTCCAGGTATCGCCGGCATGGCCGGCATGAATTTCACCCGGTTTACTGTGGTCAACGTCACCTCCGCCTTTGCCTGGACGGTTGCCCATATCGCCCCCGGCATCATCGCCGGATCGGCGCTTGACGCCATCGGCCAGATCAGCGGACGGCTGGCGCTGGTGCTTGGGGCGCTGCTGGTTATCGTCTTTCTGGCGGTGATGCTCGGCCGCTGGCTGATCCTGATCGTTCTGCCGCTGTTTCCCAACACCCACGTGGCCATCATCAAACGCTTCGCAAGGCGTCAGGACCGCGTCTCGAAATGGATCGCACTTACTTTCGATCCGGCGCATCCGCGCTCGGCGGGCATGCTGGCCTCGGCGCTCATCCTGCTGGTTTCGCTGCCGGCCTTCTTCTGGATCGTCGGTGAAATCGCCCCCGGCGAACCGATGGTGCGGGCCGACCTTGCCATCCTGAACCTGTTCGACAGCCTGCGCACCCCGGTCGGCGACAGGATCATGGTGTTCGCGACCTCGCTCGGCGACGGCATCGTCGTGACCGCTGTCTCCCTTGCTGTCGCCGCCTATCTTTTCCTGAGGAAGGCCTGGCGGCGCGGCACAGGCTTCGTCATCGCCATAGCCGGCACGGCCGTCTTCGTGCCTCTGTTCAAGCTGATGCTGCACCGGTCACGGCCGATAGAGCTTTATGCGGGAGCCGACGCCTACAGCTTTCCGAGCGGCCATGCGACACTGAATGCCGTGCTCTACGGCATCTGCGCCGTGCTCATCGCGCATGATCTGAGCCGCTGGGCCAAGGCCAGCATTTTCACCATTACAGCGACACTGGTCATCACCATCGGCTTTTCGCGCGTCTACCTCGGCGCCCACTGGATGTCGGATGTGCTGGCCGGGCTGTTGTTCGGTATCGGCATGGTCTCGGCCTTCGCCTTCGTATTCGGCCCGATCCACAACGAGAAGATCGGCCGCACGACACTTGCCGTCATCGTTGTGGCAACGCTCGGGATCTTCGGTGCCTGGCACCTTTCGGGCACCTACGACAAGGCGCTGCAAATCTATCAGCCGCGTTCCAACAAGGAAGTGCTGACCTCGACAGGCTGGCTCGCGACAGGCTGGCGGGCCCTGCCTGCCAGACGCATCGAACTGAACGGCGATACGGAAGAACCGCTGGTGATCCAATACGCCGGATCCCTGGACCGTTTTGCCAAGGCGTCGGAAGCCGATGGCTGGCAGACACCACCGAAATGGTCGCTTTCGACCGCAAGCGGTTTCGTGGAAGGCAAGACACCTCCGGATTCGCTGCCCATCCTGCCGCGCAGCCAGAACGGGCGGCAACCGGCGCTCGTGCTCATCCGCAAGGACCAGTCGGCGGACGCGGATAAAAGCGGCCGCTGGGTGTTGCGGCTCTGGCCGAGTCGCTACGCCATCCTGGAAGCGGGACACCTGCATCCGCTTTACCTTGGCAGTGTGGTGCATGAGGACATTCTGCGCCCGATGGGCGAGTTTTCCGGACCGAAGACGGATATCGAGACCCCCGCTCCGACCGACAACCCCGCCCATCTGCTGCCCGGCTCGGTAACACGAACGCGGGCTGACAGCACCGAAGTCGTGCTCGGCTTCGATTTTGGACCCATGCCCTTACCCCCGTCCGACATCAATACGACTGATAAATCAGGGGCCAATCCTCGGGCTCGGTAACCGTCTTGTCGCAGTCGCTCTTTTCGCGCAAGAGAAGCAATTCCAGTTCGAGCACTTCGCCCGGCCCATCGATCAGGCGGAGCATCCTTTGGCGACCGCCATCGCCAAGTCCCCGGGCCAGTGCCGTCTTGCTTTTCCGGGGTTTCGACGTCATTTTTACCAAAAAGCTTCAGCGCAATTCTGGCTGTTTCTTCAGCCGGAAAAGCGGCCTGGCTGCCGGAGAAAACCCATAAGGCCGCCACAAGCAGCGCACCAGGATGGTGGCTGCGGACGGCAGACCGTAAGACGATTACATCAAGTCCCCCAAAGGCTTTTTGGATCATACGAATCCAACGTGCACCTGGGTCCGTCAAGCTTCTGTCCGAAACTTACTGACTGGCGTAAGGTGGTGTGGCCGCCAGTTACCCAGGGGGTTATCTTCGTCCATCTGAAGCTGTGATGATAAATTCACCCCTTGATACTTTTTTCTTATATTCATATATCTGAATATATCGTAATCAAGGGTCCATCATGACTGACTTTACACCCCTTATGAGTTTCCTGGGTGGAACGCTGATCGGCGTTGCCACGGTTGCCCTGATGGCTGTGCTCGGACGCATTGCCGGCATCAACGGCATCGCCAGCGGATTTCTGACGACCCAGTTCAATCAGGACTGGGCCTGGCGCGCGGCTTTCCTGGCCGGCATGGTTGCCAGCCCGCTGATCATGTTCGGCGTGACCGGCCAGTTGCCGGAAATCACCGTGCCGTCATCCCCGCTGCTGCTGGTTGTCGGCGGCTTTCTGACCGGTATCGGCACGACCTATGGCTCCGGCTGCACAAGCGGCCACGGTGTCTGCGGCATCTCGCGCCTGTCGGCACGGTCCATCGTGGCCACCGTCACGTTCATGGCGACCGCAGGCGTGACCGTCTACCTGACACGCCACGTCTTTGGAGGATAACGGCATGAAACTTCTTTCCGCCTTTGCCATTGGCCTCCTCTTCGGCTGCGGCATCCTGATTTCCGGCATGGGCGACCCCGCCAAGGTGCTGAACTTCTTTGATGTGGCCGGCACCTGGGACCCGAGCCTTGCCTTCGTGATGGGCGGTGCGCTTCTTGTCACGGCCATCGGCTATCGTCTGGTCTTCCGGATGAACGCGCCGTTGCTGGCGCAGGGCTTCACCCTGCCCACGACGACCGACCTCGACGCCAAACTGATTGGCGGTTCGGCGGTTTTCGGCATCGGCTGGGGCCTTAGCGGCTTTTGCCCGGGCGGCCTCGTGCCGGTTCTCGGACTTGGCATGGAGCCCGTGCTGACCGCCGGTGCTATCGTCGCGGGCATTTTGACCGCAAGATGGATGATCGCCCTCGGCAATCGCCAGCAACCCGCAAAGGCCTGACCCGGCTCTGCCGGCAAAACAAACGGGAGACTGATATGAGCAATTCAAACTATCCGGTCGACATGGGGGTCAAACCCGAAGTTACCCCCTTCTTCGACCCGGCCACCAACACCATCAGCTACGTGGTCAAGGACCCGGCCTCCAACGCCTGCGCCGTTGTCGACAGCGTGATGGATATCGACTATGCCGCCGGCCGCATCACCTATGACCATGCCGATCAGATCATCGCCTATATCCACGAGAAGGATCTCAAGCTGGAATGGCTGATCGAGACCCATGTTCACGCCGATCACCTGTCGGCCGCGCCCTACATTCAGCGGGAGCTGGGTGGCAAGCTGGGCATCGGCGACAAGATCACTGTGGTTCAGGAAACCTTCGGCAAGGTGTTCAACGAAGGCACGGAGTTCCAGCGCGACGGCAGCCAGTTCGACCGTCTGTTTCAGGACGGCGACGTCTATCAGATTGGCGAGATGACCGCCTTTGCCATGTATACGCCCGGCCACACACCGGCCTGCATGGTGCATGTGATGGGCGATGCTGCCTTTGTCGGCGACACGCTGTTCATGCCCGACGGCGGTTCGGCCCGGGCCGATTTTCCGGGCGGCGACGCGGCAACGCTTTACGACAGCATCCAGAAGGTGCTGGCGCTGCCGGACGACATGCGCCTGTTCATGTGCCACGACTATGGCCCGAACGGCCGCGACATCCAGTGGGAAACCACCGTGGGCGCTGAAAAGGAACACAACATCCACGTCGGCGGTGGCAAGACCAAGGAAGAGTTCGTCAAGTTCCGGACGGAACGCGATGCCCAGCTCGACATGCCGAAGCTGATCATCCCCTCGCTGCAGGTGAACATGCGCGCCGGCAAACTGCCGCCCGCGGACGAAAGCGGCAAGACCTTCCTCAAAGTGCCGGTCAACGGCCTCTGATCGGGGTCTCTAACAGGGCCTTCTCACAGGCTCTCTAACAGAACCGGAGCAGTCGGCCAGGGCCCCGTGTGTAATCACGGGGCGGGCGACTGCGAAACACGGTCTCGACTTCATCGCCGGGAGGAGGCGGACAGGACCCATGAAAGCAATCAATTCCCAGATATCGGTGGCTCCCCAGGTAAAACCCGAGGACATGGCCGACTTTGCACAGCAGGGCTTTCGCTCGGTGATCTGCAACCGTCCCGACGGGGAAGGCGCCGACCAGCCCTCGTTCGAGGAAATCGAGGCTGCCGCCCAAAAGCTCGGCCTTGAAGCACGCTATCTGCCCATCGTCGCAGGCAAGGTCGGCGATGAGGACGCAGAAGAGTTCGGCCGGTTGATGGAAAGCCTGCCGAAACCGATCCTGGCCTATTGCCGGACCGGCACACGCTCGGCAACGCTCTGGTCGCTGTCCCAGGCCGAAAAGCTGCCGCTGTCCGATATCCTCACCAAAACCAAGGCCGCTGGCTACGACATGGCAGGCGTGGTGCGGCGTATCGCCAATGGCGGACGCACGCCGACCGAAACAGCCGAGGATGCACGCTTCGATATCGTCATCGTGGGGGGCGGCGCGGCCGGCATTTCCGTGGCCTCCAGTCTGCTTTCCCGCAAGTCGGATCTGGAGATCGCCATCATCGATCCGGCGGACGTCCACTACTACCAGCCGGGCTGGACCATGGTCGGCGGCGGCATCTTCGATGCGGCGGACACTGCCAAGACCATGGGGTCCCTCATTCCCAAGGGCGTTCACTGGATCAAGTCGGCCGTCGCCGCCTTCGAGCCGAAGGACAATGCCGTTGTTCTGGACGGCTGCCGGGTGGTCAAATACGGGCGCCTGGTGGTCTGCCCCGGGCTGAAGCTCGACTGGCACAAGGTCGAAGGGCTTGTCGACACGCTCGGCAAGAACGGTGTCACCTCCAACTATCGCTACGACATGGCACCCTACACCTGGCACCTGGTGCAGACAATGAAGGCAGGGCGGGCGCTGTTCACCCAGCCGCCGATGCCGATCAAATGCGCCGGTGCGCCGCAGAAGGCCATGTATCTTTCGGCTGACCACTGGCTGAGGTCCGGCACACTCGACAAGATTGAAATCCAGTTCATGAATGCCGGCGGTGTGCTGTTCGGTGTGAAGGACTACGTGCCTGCGCTGATGGACTACGTGAAGCGCTATAATGCCGGGCTCAATTTCTTCCACAATCTGATCGCCGTTGACGGCCCCGCCAGGAAAGCCATCTTCGAGGTGAAGGAACCGGAAAAGGATCCGCGCCAGGTGGAAGTCGAGTTCGACATGATGCATGTCACGCCGCCGCAGACCGCACCCGACTTCATCCGCGTGTCGCCTCTGGCGGATGCTGCCGGCTGGGTCGACGTCGACCAGACCACGCTGCGTCACAAGACCTTCGACAACATCTGGTCGCTCGGCGATGTCATGAATGCGCCGAACGCCAAGACGGCCGCGGCCGCACGCAAACAGGCACCTGTGGTCGCCCAGAACATCGTCTCCGATATCGCAGGCCACAGCGCGACGGCACAATATGACGGTTACGGCTCCTGTCCGCTCACCGTGGAACGCGGCAAGATCGTCCTGGCCGAGTTCGGTTATGGCGGAACGCTGTTGCCGAGCTTCCCGCGTTGGCTGGTGGACGGGACCAAGCCAACGCGCACTGCATGGCTCCTGAAGGAGCGCATCCTGCCTCCCATCTACTGGCGCGCCATGTTGCGCGGCAAGGAATGGCTGGCCAAGCCGGAAAAAGTAACGGCAGCATAACAAACCCGGCAAACGGGCGCCAAGACATCAACCTGCAACACGAGCCGGCTTTCCGGCTCGCGTTTTTACCAGCCCCGACAAAGGCCAAGAAAAATGATCCGCCTCAAGCGCTACCTGCCCATTCTCGACTGGGGCAAAAGCTATGACAGGGAAACGGCGACGAACGACCTCGTTGCCGCCGTGATCGTGACGATCATGCTCATCCCGCAGTCTCTTGCTTATGCGCTGCTGGCCGGTCTGCCGCCGGAAGTCGGGCTTTACGCGTCCATCCTGCCGCTTGTCGCCTATGCCCTGTTCGGCACCAGCCGCGCGCTGGCGGTCGGACCTGTTGCCGTCGTCTCGCTGATGACGGCTTCCGCCGTTGGTGAGCTGGCCAGACAGGGCACCCCGGAATATCTGGGGGCGGCGATCATTCTTGCTTTCCTGTCCGGCCTGATGCTGATCGCCATGGGCCTGTTCCGTCTCGGCTTTCTGGCGAACCTCCTGAGCCATCCGGTGATTTCCGGTTTCATCACCGCCTCGGGGCTATTGATCGCCTCCAGCCAGCTCAAGCATATCCTGGGCGTCAAGGCGAACGGGCATACGCTTTACGACATCCTGGGCTCCATCCTGCAGCACCTTGGCGAGATCAACTGGATCACCTTCGCAATCGGTGTGTCTGCCACCGTCTTCCTCTTCTGGGTGCGCAAGGGCCTGAAGAAACTGCTGCTCGGCTTCGGGCTGAAGC
>NZ_AAUW01000010.1 GCF_000168975.1 Roseibium aggregatum IAM 12614 | reverse complement strand
TCATACGGGCGGCATGGTCATGGTTCTTCACCAGACCCGGCATCAGCGTCAGGTTATAGGCAGGCTGCTGGCCACCGGCGTAGCTGAGCGGCAAAACGGTCATGTCCAGCAGGCCACGGCTCAGCGGCTTGTATTGCTCGCGGGCCTTCAGAAGCGACTGGGACGGGAAAATCTTGATGTCGAGATCGACATCGGCGGCCGCCACGTCGTCTGCCACCATCTGAGCCACCTTGTGGCGTACGTCGCCGGTGGACCACTGATGAGACAGGCGCAGTTCCGTGGCATTGGCGGTGAGCGCGCTGGCGAAAAGCGTCACGGCAGCAACCGACGCTGAGAATTTGATGTTCATTATTTCCTCCCTGATGGTTCCGGACGGGAACCGGAGATGGATCTTACCCCCAAGTGATGTTTTTCTGTCAAGATGTTTTGTATACAAGAATGACAATATTGCGCGCAAAAATGTCCTATGCTAAATCCGAACCATGGAAAGAAAACGATCGGACCGCATCGCCGATGCGCTAGAAGGGCTGATTTTCGATGGCACTTTCGCCGATGGCGACAGGCTGGACGAAGTTCAGCTTGCGGGCCGTTTTTCCGTTTCCAGAACGCCTATCCGGGAAGCCCTTCACAGGCTGTCCCAGTCCGGCCTGGTCGTTCAGATCCCCCGCCGCGGCGTCTTCGTTCGCCAGCCCGGCCCGGTGGAACTGATCGAGATGTTCGAGGTCATGGCAGAGCTGGAAGCCGTCAGCGCGCGCCTGGCTGCAGCGCGTATTTCCGAAACCGCGCTTGCCGAACTTCACGCTGCGAACGAGCGCTGCAAACATGCGGTCGAAGCGCGAGATACCGATGGCTATTATCTGGAAAACGAACAGTTCCACGCCATCATCTATCGCCAGTCAGGCAACAGTTTTCTGGAGCAGGAATGCCTGCGTCTGCAGCGACGGCTTCAGCCATTCCGCCGGGTGCAACTCCGCGTGCGCGGCCGGATGAAACAGTCCATGGCCGAACATGAAGACGTGGTTGCCGCCATTGAAGCAGCCGATGGCGACCGGGCGGCAGCGGCCATCCGCCGGCACGTTTCTGTACAGGGCGAAAAATTCCACCATCTGATGGCAAGCCTGAAGCCCGCTGCAGAATAATCTTCTCTAGAAATCGAAAACCCGGCCATGCTGCTGACGGTCCGCGGCAGGGCTTGTGCCGAGGGCGGACCGGTAGCGTTTTGAAAAGTGGGATGCGCTGGCAAAGCCGCAGGCCATGGCGATATCGATCATGCGCATGGAGGTACGGCAGACGAGCTGGCGGGCGATGTCGAGGCGAACCTTCGCATAATAGTCCTGCGGACTGCACTTCAGGTATTTCCGGAACTCCCGCTGCAATTGCCGGGGGCTGACGTCCAGTTTCTGCGCGATTTCCTGCAAGGAAAGCGGTTCGACGACATTTTCCGTCATCAGCGCGATGCAGCTCCGTACCCGCTGCGAGACGGATTCCAGATCATCACGCATGTGCTTGTGCTGCCGCTCGTTGCCGCTTCGCCAGTCATGATGGAGGGCGATTTCGGCAACGTCGGCGGCAACCCCGCCCCCATGGACCTGAGCAACAAAACCGATCATGAGGTCGAGCGCGGATGTCCCTCCGGCGCAGGTCATATACTTGCCGTCCGTCTGAATGAGGCTGTCCACGAGCCGCGCATCCGGAAACCGTTCCTTGAAAAAATCGGCATATTCCCAATGGATCGTGCAGTTCCTGTTGTCCAGGAGCCCGAAGTCGGCCAGCACATAGGCGCCGGTGCAGATACCTGCGATCCGGATGGACCGGTTCGCCAGTTTCCGGATCGCAACCTTCTGGGCCAGTGTCAGCCCGATGCGCTCCACGTCGTCGCTGCTGCAGATCGCCAGAAGGTCCGGACGCTCGACATCGCTGATGGCGCAATCCGCCCGTATGGTGCTGCCGTTGCTGGCAACCGCATCGCTGCCATCCAGACTGCAGCAGCGATAGGTGAAGGCCTTGCGTTTCAGCACCTTGTTCGCGATCCGCAAGGGCTCGATAGCCGATGCAAAGGAGAGCAGCGAGAAATTTCGCATCAGCAGAAAACAGATCTCGACCGTCCGGGAGGCGAGCGCCTCTTCGTCATCGCGCGGCTCTTTCCGGGCCGGTGCCGGCGGTGCCTTTTGCCGGCGAGACATTTGCGTTTCGTCCAATCCAGCGCTCATCGGAACCTTGCCTCCACCATCGTCATCGGCTCGAGCCGAACCTGAGGATCCAATGTGCTGGAAACTAGCACTCCGCAAAGCCGCCCCCTATCGGGAAACCGGACTGAAATGTCGCAGTTCTTCCGTTACGCGACCACGCGCGCCCTTGCGAAAGAGACCATCGCTCCGGTTTACAGGGTGACAGAATCAACGATAGTACGGGGTGTCTTGAGCTCTTCATGAACGGTGCGACCCATCCCGGGGCACCGGAGTGACCAATCAAAGGATCGTTTCATGCTCTACCGCCTCGGCCTTGCTGCCGTCATTGGCCTGATGACCGCCTCGCCTGCCCTTGCCCATCTGGATCCGTCCGAACACGGCTCCTTTGCCGCCGGTTTCTCGCATCCGCTGTTCGGCACCGACCATGTGCTGGCGATGATTGCCGTCGGCCTTTGGGCTGCTCTCCTGGGCGGCCGTGCGGTCTGGGCCCTGCCAACCGCCTTCGTCGGTTCGATGATCGTCGGCTTCATGCTCTCGCTTGCCGGTGTGCCGCTGCCCTATGTCGAACCCTTCATCCTGGCATCGGTGGTTGTTCTGGGTGTTGTCGTCGCCCTGGCACTGCGCCTGCCGCTTGGCGTCTGCGCGGCCCTGGTGGGTGCGTTCGGCATCTGCCATGGCCATGCCCATGGCGGTGAAATCGGCTCGGCCGGTGAACTCGCCTATGCCGGCGGTTTCGTTCTGGCGACAGCGCTTCTTCATGCAGCGGGTCTGTTGATCGGCTATGGCGCCAATGTCGCCACCCGCAACGATCCTGCCTGGGCCCCGCGGATCATCCGCAGCCTGGGCGTCCTGACTGCCCTCGGCGGCCTTTACCTCGCCGCAGCGTGAGTTTCACTGGCTGATTGAGTAACCGGCCCTGTCTGCCATCCACCCGACCTCACCTTCATGGGAACCGTCAGGTCCGTCTCGAAGGACGCGACACTTTTCCGGAGTGTGCCACCCATCCTTCGAGACAGCGCTGTGCGCTTCCTCAGGATGAGGTTGGGTGGGTTGACTGACGGGGCCGTACATTGAGCTTTAGCCTGTAATGAGATCTCAGTTGATCTCGATATCGAGCCCCAGATCCAGAACGGGGGCCGAATGGGTGATCCAGCCTGAGGAGATCAGGTCGACACCGGCTTCCGCCACGGCCTTGACCGTATCGAGTTCAATGCCGCCGGATGCTTCCAGCAGCACCTTGCCACCGGCCAATGCGACAGCCTGTTTCAGAACCTCGGGCGGCATGTTGTCGAGCATGACCACGTCCGGTCCGGCCGCCTGCGCCTCCTGCAATTGTTCCAGCGTATCGACTTCCACCTCGATCTTCACAAGATGCCCGGCGAATGCCTTGGCAGCCTCGATCGCCTGCGTCACGCCGCCGGCAACCGCGATGTGGTTGTCCTTTATCAGGATCGCATCGTCGAGACCGAAGCGGTGGTTGGAACCACCGCCGCATTTGACCGCATATTTTTCGAAGGCGCGCAGGCCCGGTGTCGTCTTGCGGGTGCAGACGATGTCGGCTTTGGTGTGGGCGATCAGATCGGCGAATTTCGACGTTGCCGTCGCAATGCCGGACAGATGCCCCAGGAAATTCAGCGCCACCCGTTCAGCGGCCAGGAGCGCGCGGGCCGGCCCCTCGATCCGGGCGACAACTGCCTTTGGCGACAGCCGGTCACCGTCGCTCAGAACAACCTCGAAGCGCAGCCCGGCGTCCGTCAGGCGGAAGGCGCTTTCGGCGAAGGCGAGCCCGGCCAGGACGCCCGGCTTGCGCGCGGCAATCACGGCGGAGGCCTTTGCCTCCGGCGGCAGCGTCGCCTGGCTGGTCACGTCGCCCGCGCGGCCCCAGTCTTCCAGAAGGGCCGCCTTCACGGCTTCATCCACCATCAGACGTGGCAGCTCGGGCAAATATCTGCGGGTCATGCGCCTCTCCGGTCAGGCAGTTTCCAGGGCCTCGGCGGTGATGGCCTCGACTTCCTTCAAGGTGGTGTAGGAGCGGCTTGCCATATCGGGATTTTCATGCGGGAAGTCCTTGCGGAAATGCCCACCACGGCTTTCCTCGCGCTTCAGCGCAGCCGCGGCGATGATGCGCCCGGCGACCATCATGTTGATGATCGACTGGCGAACGCAGTTCTGTTCCACCCGCGCGATATCGGCCAGAGCCGTCTTGAGCCCCTCGGCATCGCGCAGCACACCGACATTGCGCGCCAGCGTCTTGCGCAGAACGGTGATGGCTTCCCGCTCTTCGGCGTTGCGCTGGCTCGGCAGACCGGGGGCATCGTCCATCTCGTTCCAGTAGGCGCTGCGCGGGGTGGGCATCAGGCCCTGGATATCCTCGGCGATGCGCGCGGCAAAGACAACCGCTTCCAGCAGCGAGTTGGATGCCAGACGGTTGGCGCCATGAGCCCCGGTCGAAGCGACCTCGCCGGCAGCCCAAAGACCATCGAGAGACGTGCGGCCATTGGCATCGGTCAGCACACCGCCCATGTGGTAGTGCTCGGCGGGTGCCACCGGCAGAAGGTCTTTCGCCGGGTCGAGGCCGGCTGCGGAGGCTGCCGCGAAAACGGTCGGGAAATCCTCCTTGAACCTGTCCCCGATTGCTGTCCTGCAATCCAGGAAAGCTCCCCGGCCTTCGGAGACTTCCCGGTGGATTGCCCGGGCGACGATGTCGCGCGGCGCCAGCTCCAGATCCGGGTGAACGCCTTCCATGAAGCGCTCACCGGCCTTGTTGAGAAGCGTCGCCCCTTCCCCGCGCAGGGCTTCGGTCGCCAGCGGCGCGGGGTCCTTGCCGAGATCGAGCGCGGTCGGGTGGAACTGCACGAATTCGGCATCGGCAATCACGGCACCGGCGCGGGCGGCCATGGCAAGACCGTGGCCGTTGGCTTCATGCGGGTTGGTCGTCAATTCATAAAGATGGCCGATGCCGCCAGAGGCAAGCACCACGGCCTTCGCCGGAAAGATCAGGCGTTCCAGGCTGCCGCGCCTGCGGGCCAGAACCCCCGTTACATACCGGCCTTCGCCAATGAAGCTTTCGCCGATGTACCCTTCCAGAATGCGGATCGAGGGTGTCTTGCGGACGGCGGCGATCAGGGCATCCATGATCGCCCGTCCCGCCATGTCACCGCGCACACGCACGACCCTGCTGTGGGAGTGGGCAGCTTCGCGCGAGAACTTCAGCCGGCCTTCGAGATCCTGATCGAACGGAACGCCGTAGGACAAGAGGTCATGGACCCGGGCGCTGCCTTCGCGGGTCATCTGCTCGACGATCTTTTCCTCGCAAATGCCGCAGCCTGCAGCCAGCGTATCGTCGCGGTGTTTTTCGACCGAGTCCTGTTCGGAAATCGCAGCTGCGATCCCTCCCTGCGCCCAGGCGGAAGAGGCCCCCTGCCCGATCGGTGCGTTGGTGATGACGGTGACCGGTCGCGGGCTGAGCTTCAGCGCGCAGAAGAGCCCTGCCAGACCTCCTCCCAGAATGACGACATCATCCACATCCTTGCCAATATAGGCAGGTGCAAAATCCTCAACCGACACGGCCATGGGAAACTTCCTGGAAAAGACGGGCACAAGTCCCAAAAGAAACTTCCGGGCTGGAGACGCCCGGAAGCCATCGCATAGATGCGGTTTAGACCGAAGCCGGTCAGATTTTCAAGTTGATCATCCGCTCGACTGCGGTACGGGCCCTGTCGGCCACCACCGGGTCAACGACCACTTCCTCTTTCATCTCGAGCAGAGAGTCCAGGATCTTGGTCAATGTGATCCGCTTCATGTGCGGGCACAGGTTGCATGGACGGATGTAGTCCACACCCGGCGTTTCGCTGGCAACGTTGTCCGCCATGGAGCATTCGGTGATCATCATCACCTTTTCCGGACGCTTGGTTTTCACCCAGTCAATCATATGCGCGGTGGACCCGGCAAAGTCGGCTTCCGCAACCACTTCGGGCGGGCATTCCGGATGGGCAATGATCTTCACATTCGGCTCGATCTTGCGATAGTCGCGCAGCTCTTGCGCGGTGAAGCGCTCATGCACCTCGCAGGCGCCATCCCAGACCAGAACCTCGACGTCGGTCTTGTTGCCGACGTTGGCGGCCAGGTATTTGTCCGGAATCAGGAACACCTTGTCGACACCGAAGCTTTCGACCACCTGCAGCGCGTTGGAAGACGTGCAGCAGATGTCGCATTCCGCTTTCACATCGGCGGAGGTGTTCACATAGGTGATGATCGGGATGCCGGGGTTGCGCTCGCGCAGGGCCCGTACGTCCGCCCCGGTGATGGATTCGGCCAAAGAGCAGCCTGCGCGCATATCCGGGATCAGCACCGTCTTTTCCGGGCTCAGGATTTTCGAGGTCTCCGCCATGAAGTGCACGCCGCACTGGACGATGACTTCGGCATCGGTGCGGGTCGCCTCGATGGCCAGTTGCAGGCTGTCGCCAACGATGTCGGCCACCCCATGGTAGATATCCGGCGTCATGTAGTTATGGGCCAGGATAACCGCGTTGCGCTGCTTCTTCAGCTTGTTGATCGCATGGATGGTCGGTGCCAGAGCAGGCCATTCGATGGCCGGGATGATATGCTTGACCTTCTCGTAGATCGGCGCGGTCGCCTCGGCGACCTCCGGCGTATAACGCAGGTCCGGGCGCTCCAGTTTGCCGAAACGTTCCAGTGCCGTCAGTCCGGCGGCAATGGGTGCTCCAACCGGTGCTTTGATCTGGGCAATGGTCATGGCGACCTCCCTTTATTGCGCGGCGTGAGGGGTGGGTGTTGCCGCTATTTAGTTATACTCAACTTGAGCATATTAGAGGCAAAAGAAAACGGGCCGTGACGCCCATACTTTTGCTCTTTCGGAGTTTATATAAGGGTCAGCAAATCGAAAATCTACAAAAATCGGAAAAATTATCGTCCAGCGTCCGTTTCTCCTTTCTTTTCCGAAGCTTAAGATCAATTTTTTCCGCGCCCTGGAAGCCGGCTAACAATTCGCCCCATAAACCTGGCACCGAAACAGTGCCCCTCAGCCGGCCTTACCTGCAGACCGGAGCCCCCCTCCAGACCTCTCCGGACACATTGCTGCGGCATGTCTGTCAAAGCATATTCCATTTGAAACGCTGATCAATCCATCAAAATTAGGCGTTTTTCCGGAGCCCGACTTCAGACTATTCTGATCGTAATTTCACGATCAGAGAGACATGCATGACAACTGCTTCCTCCACTGGCCGGGCCGGGCCAAATATCCCGCTGGTGATTTCCTGCGGCTGTTTGATCGCGCTCATTTCCTTCGGTCCGCGGTCCGCGATGGGCCTTTTCTTCCAGCCAATGACCGAGGCCCGGGATTGGAGCCGCGAGATATTCGCGCTGGCGCTGGCGATCCAGAACCTCATGTGGGGCATCGGCCAGCCGCTTGCCGGCATGATGGCCGACAGGTTCGGCACCTGGAAAACCATGACGCTCGGCGCTGTTCTTTACTGCACCGGCCTGTTGCTGATGATCGATGCGGAAAGCACGGTCGCCCTGCATATCTCGGCCGGTGTGCTCATCGGTCTCGGCATTTCCTGTTCGTCCTTCTCTCTGGTTCTGGCCTCTTTCGGCCGCACGGTCTCTGCGTCGCAGAGAACGCTCGCCTTCGGCATAGGCACCGCCTCCGGCTCGCTCGGCCAGTTTCTGTTCGCCCCTCTTGGCGGCGCGCTGATCGCAAGCATCGGCTGGCAGCAGACCCTTGTCGTCTTTGCCGGGCTCGTCGCCCTCGTGCCGCTGCTGGCCATTGCACTCCGGGGCAAGTCGGAACTGCCTCAAAACAGCAATCCGGCGAACGATCAGAAGCTCACCTCCGCCATTTCCGAAGCCTTCGGAACCCGCGGATTTATCCTGCTGACTTTCGGCTTTTTCGTGTGCGGCTTCCACGTTGCCTTCATCACGGTGCATCTGCCGCCCTATATCGCCGATCTAGGTCTTGATCCGGCCTGGGGCGCCACAGCCATTGCGCTCATTGGCCTGTGCAACATCGCAGGGTCGCTGCTGTCAGGTTACATTTCCGGCCGCTATTCCAAGCCGATGTTCCTGTCGCTGATCTACCTTGCCCGTGCCGTTGCGATCTTCGCCTTCATCATGCTGCCGGTCACACCAGCCTCGGTGCTCGTGTTCTCCGGCGTGATGGGTATCCTGTGGCTGTCGACCGTGCCGCCCACGTCCGGCCTGGTGGCCGTCATGTTCGGTCCGCGCTACATGGCAACCCTGTTCGGCTTCGTCTTCCTGTCCCACCAGATCGGCTCGTTCCTGGGCGTCTGGCTGGGCGGCAAGATCTACGACGAAACTGGCTCCTACGACGCCATCTGGTGGCTGGGCATCGCCCTCGGCATCTTCGCCGCCATTGTGCATTGGCCGATCGAGGAAAAACCCGTCGACCGGCTGGCTGCGGAACCAGCCGAGTAAGGCACTTCGTCCAAGAAGCAGCGTTTCCACTATGTGGGAGCGCTGTCGTTCAGGAAAATTGTACTGAAAAGACAGAAAATACTGTGGCAAGCATCTGCAGGTTTATCCTGTCAGACATCAAAGCCTTTATATAGACAGCAAAAAACTCGTCGGCCGGCTCATTGAGCTTGATCCCGTTAAATTCGAGAAAAACCAACGCCGCCATAAAAGCTATGCGTTTGTTGCCGTCTACCAATGCATGCGCCTTGCCGATACCATAGACATATTCACACGAGAGCATAAAGATGTTGGTTTTGCCTGCATAATGATACCGATTTATAGGACGCTCCAATGCGGCAGCCAATTCATTTGGCCGCACCAATTCGACCCGATGCTTTGGATAGAGCTCCCCGACTGCTTGAATGATTTCTTCTGTTTCATCAAATGACAACCAGACCGGCTCAATCAGTCTTGTCATTCACCAAGAGACTTCATTGTCGCAGCAAAACGGGTGTTGTTATCGGCTACCATTTCGCGAATGGTACGACGTTTCGTTGCTTGATTACTTGCGGGAGAATTTTTCTCTCCGTTAGCAAAAGCTTCCTCAGGTTGCATCGGTTCGTTTCTTCGACCGTCCGATTTCGTTTCCATCAACCCATTAATTCCTACTTCGATTTGTGAAAGGATAACGCAAAATAATCCAATACCAAAACTTTCAATCCTTTGCTTAGCCGGCCACCTTCGAGAAATCCGCCACCACATGGGTCGCATCCCGGATTTCAGCAAGGAGCTGCAGGCGGTTCATGCGCAGTGTGGCGTCTTCGGCATTGACCAGAATGTCAACGAAGAAACGGTCGACCGGAGCACGCAGCTTCGACAGAGCTTCCATCGCCCCCTCGAAGTTCTCGCTTGCCACGGCGTCGGCCGCTTCGGCCCGGGCCACATCGATGGCAGCCGCAAGATCGATTTCGGCCTGTTCCTGGAAGTGGTCCGGGTGCGGCTTTCCGGAAACGGCGGCGCCGTCCTTCTTTTCCTCGGCTTTCAGAATGTTGACCGCGCGCTTGTAGCCAGCCAGCAGGTTGGTGCCGTCGTCGGAAGAAACGAATTTGCCGAGCGCCTCGACACGCCGGACCACCATCAGAACATCGTCCTGACCTTCCAGCGCAAAGATAGCGTCGATCAGGTCATGACGCGCACCTTCGTCCCTGAGGTGGACTTTCAGGCGGTCGGCGAAGAAGGACAGGAGATCGGCGACAAGAGCTGCAGGGTCTGCCGTTTTCACACCCTGAAGATCCAGAGCGGACCGGAGAATATCGCCAAGTCTGATCCGGAGATTGTTTTCCAGAACGATCCGGATCACGCCGAGCGCCGCACGCCGCAGAGCATAGGGATCCTTGGAGCCGGTCGGCTTTTCGTCGATCGCCCAGAAACCTGCAAGCAGATCCAGCTTTTCGGCAAGCGCCACGGCAACGGCGACCGGATCGGTCGGCACGCTGTCGCTCGGCCCCTGCGGCTTGTAATGCTCCTCGATGGCGGTTGCCACCGATGCATCCTCGCCCTGGGCCGTTGCGTAGTAGCGGCCCATGAGGCCCTGCAGTTCCGGGAATTCGAAGACCATGTTGGAGACAAGATCCGCCTTGGCGAGTTCCGCCGCACGTTTGGCCTTCGTCTCGTCCGCCCCGGCAACCGGCGCAAGTTCGGCCGACAGCGCAATCATGCGCTTCACCCGCTCACCGACGCTGCCGAGCTTTTCGTGAAACTTGACCTCGTCCAGCTTGGGCAGATTATCCGACAGCTTCGACTTCAGGTCCGTTTCCCAGAAGAAGCGGGCGTCGGACAGACGTGCGCGGATCACCTTCTCGTTGCCGGCGACGATCAGCTTGCCACCATCATCGGCGATGATGTTGGAAATCAGCACGAACTTGTTGGCAAGACGCCCGGTGGCCGGGTTCTTCAGCACAAAGCACTTCTGGTTGACCTTGATGGTGAGCTGAATGCACTCATCCGGGATCGTCAGGAAATCCTCGTCGAAGCTGCCGGTCAGCACCACCGGCCATTCGACCAGTCCGGCGACCTCTTCCAGAAGACCCGGATCCTCGACCAGATCGAGACCGAGCGCCAGGGCACAATCCTTGGCGTCATTCTGGATGATGTCCTTGCGGCGGTCCGCGTCGAGCACGACCTTGTGCTTTTCGAGTGCCGGCGCATAGTCGTCGAAGCGGCGCACGTCGAAAGCCTCATCCGCCAGGAAGCGGTGGCCACGCGTGGTCTTGCCGGCCTTTATGCCGTCGAATTCGAACGACACCACGTCCGGTTCTTCCGTTTCCGGGCCGAAGGTAGCGACGATGGAATGCAGCGGCCGCACCCAGCGGGTGGTTGCCGCGCCCCAGCGCATGGTGATCGGCCAGGGGAAATTGCGCAGAATGCCCGGCATAAATTCGGCAATGACATCAATCGCCGACCGGCCCGGCTTTTCGATCACGGCGACGTAGAAGTCACCCTTCTTCGGGTCTGTCTGGATGGTTGCCTGATCAATCGACGTCAGCCCTGCCCCTCTCAGAAAGCCTTCCAGCGCCTTTTCCGGGGCTCCGACACGCGGGCCTTTGCGCTCTTCGCGCGTGGCGGCGGAACCTGCTGGAACACCTGCGACATGCAAGGCAAGACGCCGCGGTGTCGCGAAGGCCTTTGCGCCTTCATACGGCAAACCGGCATCCACCAGGGCATTGGTCACGAGAGATTTCAGGTCTTCGGCCGCCTTGCGCTGCATGCGGGCCGGAATCTCTTCGCTGAACAGTTCAAGCAGAAGATCGGGCATGGATGTCTGGACCTTTGGTCTGGTGGGATAACACCGGAAACGGTTTGCGCCGTCCGTTACCAAGACAATGAGGACTTGTCACCCCTTTTCGCGGCAATGCACGCCCACGGCCGGCCGTTCAGACGGCGGCACATCTGCTTTGTTTCATTCTTCTTCAAGAATTGCATGTGAAACTCCGCAACTTGTTAGCAGTCGTATGTATTGGGACCAACCTTCAGTGAAACGGGAAGTTGCAGACAACAGATATGTGACGCGATCTATAGTTGCATTACTTGCAATAGTTCTTGTCATTTTTACCGGTATCAAGGTGGTACCAGTATTCTTTCCTGCTTATGAACTCGATCATTCCCAACTGACGTTTGATTTTATCACCAGCCTTGTGCTGGGCATCGCCATCTTCAGTCTGGGGTACGGAGCATGGGCGACCCGACGGTTGCGCAAGGAGCTGAAAGCCAGGTCCTCGGCCCATTCCGAAGCCCTGGCCCTTGCCCAGCACGATCCGCTGACCGGGCTTCCCAACCGGCGCCGTCTGCTGGAAGCCTTCGCCGACCTGACATACGAGGTGAAGCCGGACTGTTTCCGCGCCGTGATGATGCTTGACCTCGACGGCTTCAAGCCGATCAACGACGTCTATGGCCACGCCTTCGGCGACAACCTGCTGCGCAGCTTTGCTGACCGGCTGGCGGAAACGCTTGGCAAGGACGGCATTGTCGCCCGGCTCGGCGGTGACGAATTCGCTATTGTCTCCCCGGTGTTCAAGGAAAAGTCGGATGTGGCAGGGTTCGCCCGGCGGCTGATCACCCGGATCAACGACCGTTTCGAGTTCGGCAACCGGCAGATTTCCATCGGTTCGGGCATCGGCATCGCTCTCTATCCCCATGACGGCCACGCGATTACCGAACTTCTGCGCAGGGCCGACATCGCGCTTTACCGGGCCAAGTCCTCCGGGCGCTCGACCTACCGGTTCTTCGAGGTCGACATGGACGCCTCGATCCTGCATCGGACCCTCCTGGAACAACGCCTGCGCCGCGCGATTTCGGATCAAGAGGTCAAGGCCTATTACCAGCCGATCCTGGACATGGATTCCGGCCGTATTGCCGGGTTCGAGGCTCTGGCAAGGTGGACCGATACAGACTTCGGCAAGGTGCCTCCGCTGCAGTTCATTCCGATCGCGGAAGACTGCGGCATTATCTCCGAGCTGACGCAGCACCTGCTGGAGGACGCCTGCAAGGTCGCCGCCAACTGGCCGGATGATCTCTACCTGTCTTTCAATCTCTCTCCGGTGCAACTGCAAGACCCCGCCCTGCCGTTACAGATCAGTGCCATCTTGAAGAAGTTCGAGTTTTCTCCCAGCCGTCTGGTTCTGGAAATCACCGAAACGTCGCTGCTGAAAAACCCGGAATCGGCCAAACGCATCCTGACCGAACTGACGGAAGCAGGCATCTCCATTGCTCTTGACGATTTCGGCGCGGGCCATTCCAGCCTGAGCTACCTGCGCGATTTCCCGATCAAGAAGGTCAAGATCGACAAGTCCTTTACCGAACGTATGCTGGAAGACAAGCAGTGCGCGGCCATCGTTGAAGCCATTCTGGTTCTTTCCAAGGGGCTCGACATCGATGCGGTTGCGGAAGGGATCGAGGAAAGCGCGGTTCATGACGCACTCAATTCCAACGGCTGCCATTATGGACAGGGGTTCCTTTATGCGGCCGCGGTTACTTCTGAAGAGGCCAGCCTCCTGCTGGCATCCCAGGTCGATGGCCGGCTGCCGTTCAGCGAGAAAACAGACGCGGCCTGATCGCCAAGCCTTCCTCTTCCATCCTCTCATCCCCCCAGGAACAGGAGGATGATGACCGCATTGGCGAGATCCACGAAGAAGGCTGACACGAGCGGCAGGATCAGGAAGGCCTGGGTTGCCGGTCCGAAGTGTTTGGTGATGGCAGTCATGTTGGCAATGGCGGTCGGTGTCGCACCAAGCGCAAACCCCGCGAAACCAGCCCCCAGGACCGCCGCATTGTAGTTGCGGCCCATCAGCGGATAGAGCGCCAGGATGATGAAGGCAGCCGCAACGACGATCTGCGCGACGAGGATCAGCAGCATCGGCCCGGCCAGACCCGCAATGGTCCAGAGCTGCAGGCTCATGAGCGACATCGTCAGAAAGATGCCAAGGGCAAGGTCGGACAGGACAGCCAGGGATTTGGACCTGGCCGGCCAGGTCATTTTCGGAAAGACCAGCGGCACGGTGTTGGACAGCAGGATGCCGCAGAAGAGACAGCAGACGAACACAGGGAGATCCAGCCCTATACCCGCGCTCAAGGCCTCTTGAAGGGCAACGCCGAGACCGATTGCGATGTTGAGAACCAGCAGCGAGCGCATCAGCCCGGTGTGCGTCACGCTTGCGTCCGCTTCCCGGTCCATCTCAAGGCCGATCATCGGGGCTTCTTCCGGGCGGTTCGGGTCGGGCTTGCCACCCCGCCTTTCGATCAGAAACTTGCCGACTGGCCCGCCCAGAAGGCTGGCGGCGATCAAGCCGAGCGTTGCCGTTGCAGCCCCGATCTCGACGGCACCCGCAACGCCGTAATCAGATGCCAGCTTCGGCCCCCAGGCGATTGCGGTGCCATGACCACCGACCAGCGAGATGGTGCCCCCCAGCAAGCCGAAGCCTGTGTGCAGCCCCATTGCCGCCGCGAGCCCCGAACCAACCGCATTTTGCAGCAGCATGTAAAAGACGGTGAGCACCAGCAGGATCAAAAGCGGTTTGCCACCCTTGGCAAGATCTGCAAAGCGGGCGTTCAGGCCGATGGCGGTGAAAAAGCAGTACAGCAGGTAATCGCGCGATTGCAGGGAGAACCCGATTTCGGTTCGAAGGGTCAGATAGACACCAAGTGACAACAGCGCCACCAGCAGACCGCCTGACACCGGTTCCGGAATGTTGAACCTGTCCAGAAGGGCGATCTTCTTGTTCAGCCGCACGCCCAGAAAATAGACGAGGATGGCCAGATTGAAGCTGACGAATTCCGTTAGCGTGATCGTTTCGCCGGTCATCTGCCTCCCCGCCTCTGTCTGACCTGTCCACTATGCCGTTCGAAGCAGCTTGTGCAAGGCGTGGGATGCCTGCCTTCCCGCGGCCTACCAGCCGCCGCCGCCGCCGCCGCCGCCACCGCCGCCGGAAAAGCCACCCGAGGAGCCCGAGGATCCGGAACTGGATGATTTGGGAGCGGGAAGTGACGACCGGAAAGACCCGGCCATGGAACTTGCCGTCTGGCCCAGGCTGTCGGACACGTGCCGGGCATCGAAATGGCTGCCGGAATACCAGCCAGGATGATAACTGGCGGCGGCCGCCGCCCCTGCCGCCGTGGTCAGCCAGGCTTCGAAGGCCTTCGCCCATGGCTTTTCAACGCCGAGCGCCACGGCGTAGGGCAGAAGCTCCTCAAAATGACCGGTGCTCATGTCCGGGACTTTCGCCATGTTCAGCCGTTCCTTTTCGGCCACGCTCAGATACATCCGCAATCCCTCGATCTCGTCTAGAGCCTGACGGCCGAGCGCCGTCGGTGCACTGATCAGGAAGAAGAACAGGATGTTGAGGGCGACCAGCGCCACCGCGATGAACGGCAGGACTGGCAGGGATTCCACGCCGCCATTCACATGATAGGCCCCGAAGGCCGCTCCCGAAATGGCAAGGCCGAAGACCACGAAAATCAAGGCCATGCGCAGTTTCATGCTGGCGAAGCGGAAAATGGCTTTGCCAAGATTGACCGAAATGATGGTCGCGAAGACGGAAAAGACCAGGAAGACGATGACGAACCCTTCCTGGCCGGGCTGCAATCCGCCGAAGGCGAGCAGGGCGACAATGGTAACGAGGCTCAGAATGAACCCGGGAATGAGATACCGTTTATTGGTTCTGAAATAGACGTCCCGGCTTTCCCGTTCGATCGCCGCCCTAAACTTGCTGCCCAGAGCCTGGATCGATGTGCCGTTGGCCTTGTTCAGGGTCAACGGGCTCCCCCGCCCGTTCAGCCATTCCTCCAGCGCCGCCTCACCCTTTGGAAGTCCAAACCCGGGAATATGCTCGTCCCGGCCCGTCCGGTTCAGCACCAGGGTCGTGTCGCTGTCCTCTTCCTCAAGTCGCAACCGTTTCTTGACCGCCAGGTTGAGACAGGCGGCCGAAAGCGCAACCCAGCCGCCATCACCGAAGCCCCGGCTGTCTATGTATTTCGCAAGGGCGGGCGAGATGCGGTAAGGAGGCGAGAACCTGGGAAAAACGACGCCTTCAGCCGGATCGCGGCCTACCATCCACCAGGCGGCAAAGTAATACAGGAGCACCAGCAGCAGCCCTGCTGTGCCGATCAGCTCCGATCTGTAGTCATTGACGAAATATTCCAGCTTGTCGGCTTCAGACGGCGGCGTGACCGCGCCCTTCGGCAGGCTGACGTTGACCGACAGGCCTTCGTAGGGCGGCAGAACCGCCGTTGTCCGGAAAACCACTTCAGACGCGTCTTGAACGCTCTGCGCCTCAAAGGCGTTGCCGGTCTCGCCATAACCACCTGTATAGGCCGTCCATTCGCTGGCCTTCACACCCTCCGGCAGAACGACCCGCGCGATGGCTTCATCGACGGGGAAGATCCATTCGTTGCCAGTCACGTTCCAGTAGACCTCGTCACGGTCTTCAAAAAAGCGGATCTGCCGGTCCGTCTCGTAGCTGAAGGTGTAGGTGTAATTGCCCGCCGCCAGGAAGGTGTTCTCGTCCCCGACGTAGATCCGGATACCCTGGCTGTTGCCGTTGGTATGGTATGGCGCTGGAACACCATCTTGCAGCACGGAGAGCAGCTTGAAGCCGGCCTTGTAGATGCGCCCGTTCGCCCCCTCCACCGCAAGCGGAATGTCGCGGAAAATGCCGCGCCTGATCTGATCGCCTTCCGCGCGCACGGTAATCGTTTCCGTGACTGTCAAAGTGCCGTCTCGCGCAACGTCGATATCGGAAACGAACTTCAGGATGCGCTCGTCCGCCTGAGCCCCCATGACCCCGACGAGCAGGACGAAAGCCGCAAGAACGCCGGCGGAAATCCGGTTCAGCATTGCACGCACCTCAGAACTGGACCTTCGGCACCGCGCGGTCCGTCTCGTCTTCGATTTCGAAGTATTCGGCCTTCTCGAACTTGAACTGGTTGGCGATCAGATTGGACGGAAAACTCTCGACGGCGACATTCAGGTTCCGGACAGCGCCGTTGTAATACCGGCGGGCCATCTGGATGGCGTTTTCGATCTCGTCGAGCGACTTGTGCAGATCGGAAAAGTTCTGGCTGGCCTTCAGGTCCGGATAGGCTTCCGCGACCGCGAACAAGCGGCCAAGCGCATGACTGAGTTCGCCTTCGGCTTTTGCGCGGGCGGCAACATCATCCTTCGGAACCGCCGAGACCTGCGCACGCATGCTGGTCACCGCTTCGAGCGCTTCTCTTTCATGGGAGGCGTAGCCCTTCACGGTCTCGACCAGGTTGGGAACGAGATTGGCCCGGCGCTTGAGCTGCACATCAATGCCGCTCCAGCCCTCCTCGGTCATCTGCCGTTTGCGGACCAGGGCGTTGTAAAGAACAATCACCAACAGCGAGAGCGCGATCAACAGCGCAAGAATGAACCAGGCAAAGACCATATGAACCTCCGAAATCTACCGAGGAAGCTAACCGCTGACAAATGGCTTGTCATCAGGATCAGTTCTACAGACAGTCATGAAACGACAAACGGTAATCTGGAACACAGGTTTCCGGTTCGAAGCCATCAGAATCCGCATTCGGTTGGATGAGAAGGGATATGTCCGGGATGGTTTTCAGGCACGCGCGTGCAACCCTGGCCGTGACGGCCGTATTGGCCGGGTCGCTTCCGGGCCTTCGGCAGGCCTCGGCGTCGCTCGCAGACCAGTATGTCTGCACGTCAGGGGATATGACCTTTACAGTCGTCGTCAATCCGCATGAGCCCGGTCCCGCAACACTTTATGGCCCGCTGGAGCAGGCAAAAGCGGACGAGCATCAGCATATGCTTCTGGAAGAACGGAAAGCTGCGTCAGGATTTCACTATGAAAGCGGCGGTTTTCGCTTCTCGGGCCGTTTTGCCCATGCGTTCCTCTACATCGAGCAACGGGAGATCCCCTGCGACATGGAAGCCGAACCGGGAGCGTGACGCACCGAGCGCGAAAAAGCCGGGACCGCACAGCAGCCCCGGCTCGTTCGCCGCATCATTTGCCAAACTTCAAAGTGCCTCGATCAGAACCGGTACGTGATACCGGCACCCACGAGCCACGGATTGAGTTCCGCTGTACCGTGCAACTTGTTGCCCGCGACCGTGACGTCATAGTCGGGCTCCAGGAAGATCTTCTTCACGTCGAGGTTCACGCCCCAGTGGTCGTCGATCATATAGTCGAAACCAGCCTGCACAGCCGCACCAAAGCTGTTCTCGATATTCAGGTCCTGGGCATTCTTTCCCGACTGGTTATAGAAGATCGTGTAATTCACACCGGCACCGACGTAGGGCTTGAACTTGCCGAAGTTGGTGAAATGGTACTGCAGCGTGAGGGTGGGCGGCAGCAGCCAGGTCTCACCGATTTCTCCGAGGGCCGATATCGTGCCCTCACCGTTGACCTTGGCGAAGGTCGTTCCGAGGATCAGTTCCGCAGCGATGTTGTCAGTGAAGAAGTAGGTGATGTCGAGTTCGGGGATCACCGTGTCCGAGTAGGAAAGATCGGAGCCGGAAATGCCGTCGACCGAGCCGCTGTCCTGGGTGATGACACCGAGTGCACGGACACGGATTTGCCACGGGCTCTTGGGTGCGACGACCTCGAACGCCGCCGGCGGCTCGCTGCTTCCAAGATCGGCAGCAACCGCCTGCTGGGCACACGTCATCGCCAAGGCTGCGGCTGCTAGGCCGCTCCATTTCCTGTCCATTTCAGTCTCCATGAGTCGTCGCGCAGAAGTACGCTGCTCCTCGGCCTAGGCGCATGAAGATGGGCAAACATTGAGATGGATCAAATCTTGGTGACAGGGAGAAAAGCTTACGTTACGGCCTTTTTCAGATAGTTGTATTTTTGCACCAAAGTATTGATTTTTATAATAATTCCAATTCGCAAATCGGTTGTACGGAGCACTTCGGGAACCTGACCCGCGTCCCTTTCGGGAGCTCCAGGCGTGTCCCGGCTTCCAGCAAGGCAAATGCTCAGCACAGCCCCGAAACAGACGGCTCACACAAGAAGCCGCCACCGGCCGGGAGGTCGAACCCGGACCGGTGTTCAGAAAGATCGCAGTGGGGCGATGGAATGCTGGCCAGACCGCAGATGCGTTCAGCCGGCCGCCTGGTTGTGATAGCCGACACCGCCGGCTTCCGTTTCCAGGAAGGCCGCACCGCAGGCCTTGGCCAGTTCGCGAACCCGCAGGATGTAGCTCTGGCGTTCGGTCACAGAGATGACACCGCGCGCGTCCAGCAGGTTGAAGGCGTGGCTGGCCTTGATGCACTGGTCGTAGGCCGGGAGAACCACCTGATGAACGTTGGCGCCAGCCGCTTCACGCGCCTTGGCCCCAGCCTCCAGCAGCGAACGGCATTCGGCTTCAGCATCCTTGAAGTGGCGGAACAGCATTTCCGTGTCCGCGTGCTCGAAATTGTGCCGGGAGTATTCCTGCTCGGCCTGCAGGAAGACATCGCCATAGGTTACCTTGGCGTCGCCTTCCATGCCGTTGTAGTTGAGGTCATAGACGTTATCAACGCCCTGGATATACATTGCCAGGCGTTCCAGACCGTAGGTCAGCTCGCCTGAAACAGGCGAGCATTCAAAGCCGGCCACCTGCTGGAAATAAGTGAACTGCGAGACTTCCATGCCATCGCACCAGCATTCCCAGCCAAGCCCCCAGGCGCCCAGGGTCGGGCTTTCCCAATCATCTTCCACGAAGCGGATGTCGTGCAGCTTCGGATCGAGGCCGATGGCATAGAGCGAGTTCAGATACAGCTCCTGAAGGTTCGCCGGAGACGGCTTCAGGATCACCTGGAACTGGTAGTAGTGCTGCAGGCGGTTCGGGTTCTCGCCATAGCGTCCATCGGTCGGACGGCGCGACGGCTGCACATAGGCAGCCCGCCACGGACGCGGACCGAGCGAGCGCAGCGTGGTGGCCGGGTGGAACGTACCGGCGCCCACTTCCATGTCGTAAGGCTGAAGCACAACGCAGCCCTGGTCGGCCCAGTAGCGCTGCAGGGTCAGGATCAGGCCTTGAAAGGAGTTTTCCGGGCGCATGTGCGCCGGCAGGGTTTCAGTCGACATGAAGGTGTTCCGCGAATGTGGCTCTGCCCGGCGGTCAACGACCGCCGGTTCGGGCGACAGGTGCCACGATGTCGGGGCAAGGTCAAGGCGAAGCGGGCGTGGCCGTTTCAGATTGACGGAGCGCCGGCACCAAGGTATCCCTCGCACCGGCTTCAGAATGCCTGCCGCTCGCGGACAACAGTCACGGTGAAATTCTGGTCTTCAAGACTTTCTGTTCCCCACGCATTTCGCGCTGGTGGCAATGCGAGCCCCTCCTTCCTGATCGAAATGCCCATTGATGGAGAACGGAATGTCTTCCGACATATCCCGGCCCAACAGCTTTACCCATGGGCCAATCCTTCCGACCCTGGCCAGAACCGCCTTGCCCATCATCCTGGTGATGAGCATGAACGGGCTGCTGACGGTGGTCGATGCCATTTTCCTTGGCCTGATCACCGGACCGGACGCCCTCAGCGCGGTCACGCTGATGTTTCCTGCCTATATGCTGCTGGCTGCACTGGCGACACTGGTTGCCAGCGGCATGTCCAGCGTGCTTGCCCGCAAACTCGGAGCAGGTCTTGGGGCAGATGCCGAAGCGGTTTTTGCCGGTGCCCACGGTCTGGCGCTTGCCATGGCAGCTATCGTGATCACGCTGTTCGGTGTCTTTGGCGACAGGCTTACGCTCGCCGCTGCCGACGGTTCGGCGGAGATTGCCGGTATGAGCCATACCTATCTGGCGATCACGGTTGCCTTCTCACCGCTGATGTTCGTGCTGACGGTGAATGCGGATGCTCTGCGCAACGAAGGCCTTGCCGTCGTGATGGCAGGTTTCAGCCTGCTTGTTTCGCTGGCCAACATCGTCTTCGATTATCTGCTGATCGCGGTCTTCGACTATGGCGTTGCCGGCAGTGCCGCTGGAACCGTGCTGGCGCAGGCTCTCGCGCTTGCGATCATGCTGGGCCTGCGGCTGAGCGGAAAAACGGAGCTGTCGCCCTCCGCGCTTTTGCGGCATCCGCTAACCTCCTCCTGGCGCACAATCCTGACACTCGGCACGCCACAGAGCCTCAGTTTCATTGGCATTGCCCTTGGCTCCGCAGCGACCATCACCGCTCTGCAATCGGCCGGCGCCAGTGGCTATGAGGCAACGGTCGCCGCTTTCGGGATTGTCACCCGGATCATGACCTTCTGCTATCTGCCGCTACTGGGTCTTGCCCAGGCGCTGCAGGCCATGATCGGCAACAATTCCGGCGCGGGCCTCTGGCATCGCTCGGACAATACGCTGCGTCTGGGGTTGGTGGTGGCGTTTGTCTACTGCGCTCTCGCGGAACTGGGGCTGACATTCTTCTCGCACGAGATCGGCTTCGCCTTTGTCGACGATCCCCGTGTTGCGGCGGACGTCAGCCGGATCCTGCCGGTGATGGTGGCGCTCTATTTCGTGGCGGGGCCGCTGTTCATGGTGGCCACCTATTTTCAGGCGCTGGGGGACGCCGGCCGGGCTGCCCTGTTGAGCCTCGCCAAGCCCTATGCGTTCTTCCTGCCGCTGGTGTTCGTCATGCCGGTCTATTTCGGAGAAGGCGGCATCTGGCTGTCCAGTCCGCTGGCGGAGTTGATGCTGCTTGTGGTGACGCTGGCGCTACTAACAGTTACTGCGCGCAGAAGTTCGGCACGCTGGGGCCTGTTCCGGGCCGTTTCGGCAAAATGAAGCTGACGAAAGAAAAAACAGCGACGGCGGGCGGGCATATAGCCCGCCGTTTCGTCAAGCTTGCGGACGGTATTTGCCGCTGACAGGGTCCTGCACCAGTTTGGCGCCACGGCCATTCGGATCGGCCTTGGCGGCGGCCCGGGAAATCTGGTTTTCAACCTCGGCCATCTTGCGCTTGACGCGCTGCACGATCCAGTAGCCACCCACGGCCAATGCGGCCACGCCTATCAGTTCGGTCATATCGTTTCCCCTTGCTCACCCGATTTTCACACAGGCATTGTGCCTTTTTAAAGGCCGTAACGCATCCACATTGCCCGCTCTTCAACGGAGGAGATCAGTTCGTCCCCGATGCCCTCCAGCAACCGGCCCTTGCCAAGGCCGACCCCAACTCCGGCCTTGCGGCCAAGAAGCCCTCGGGGTGCGGAAATAAGTTTCGGCTCGGCCTTGTCACCAAACCGTTCCTTGATCACACCCCGCAGGTCGCCGATGGCATCGACCAGCCCCAGTTCAACACCGGTGCGGCCGGTCCAGAACTTGCCCGAAAAAAGATCGGGATCGTTGGACAGCACATCGCCTCGGCGCGATTTCACCATGTCGATGAAGGTCTCGTGGATCTCAAGCTGCAGGCTTTTGATGTATTCGATGTCTTCCGGCACTTCAGGCTGGAAGGGATCGAGCGTCACCTTCTTTTCACCGGCGGTATAGACGCGCCGGTCGACACCGATCTTCTTGATCATCTCGGTAAAGCCGAACCCTGCCGCAACCACGCCGATAGAGCCGACGATGGAGGACGGGTCCACAAAGATCTCGTCGCCTGCGAGCGCAATCATGTAGCCGCCGCTGGCTGCCACATCCTCGACGAAGACCAGAACATCCTTCTCATTTTCCTTTGCCAGGTCGCGTATCCGCTTGAAGATGAGCCGCGACTGGACAGGTGAACCACCCGGCGAATTGATGACCAGAGCCACCGCCGGCGCTTTCTTCATCGAGAAGGCTTTTTCCAGGGGGATGGACGCGGTCGCCAGGGACAGACCAGACCGGAACGGGCCACCACCGCCAATTGCGCCGCTGAGGCGCACGACCGGGATAACAGGCTTGTCGTTTCGAAAGCGTTTGGGAAGAAAACGGCGAAGGGATGAAATCACGCGTAATAGGCCCTGAAAGAGTTCACAATCTCTTCCCGATATATGTACGCGAGGTCCGCTTGCAAAGGCTCTCGGCCGTCAAAACCGAGTCGCAGGCTTTTATCTCGCGAAAGCCTGGTCAACCGCCGAACGCGCTGATCTTCTTTTTCGCCTTGCGCTTCGGCTTTGCGTCTTCTTCCTTCATGCGCTCCAGTACGTCTTCCGGTTTGGGTTTCGGCGCCGGTTCGAACGGCCAGTTGAGCTTGATGCCGGCCTCGTTGTTCTTGCGCCAGACAATTCTTGCGCTGATGGGCAGATCAAGACCGGGAATGGAGACTTCGATATCATCGGGGAGACGGTCCAGCCTGTCGCCCTCCAGCCGGCAGCCGGACCTGCTGGCATCGACGATGCGGCATTTCATCGTCACCGGATTGGTCTTTCCGCAGACGATGGCCGTGATCCAGACCTGACGCCGGATCTCACCGCGCTTATCCCCTTGTTCCTGATGCTCGATTTGAAAGGAAATCTGGGCTTGCTGGTCGCCGTAGGCAATCACCGTCCCGCGCACCAGCTTGTCGAAGCCGGCCAGACGCAATCCGACCTCCTCTTTCAGGAGGTCAACCTTGTCGGACGCGATCCAGCAGCCCTTCTCCGTGAGATCATAGGCGGTCGCTTCGAAACAGGACATGTCCGCCAAGTCGACGACAAGCGCCAAAATGCATTTGTCTGCATCCATCGTCATGACCAGATTGTTCAGACTGCATGCAGGATAACATATCCCAGCCCAAAATCTGCAGACCGATCCCTATTTGACGAAAGGTCACTTTAGCCCGCGGAAAGATGGGCCCTCACGGCTTTTTCAGCACGGTCGTTCTGCACCGAACTGCAGGCGGATCAATCGGCTGCCTTTTCACCAAGCTTCTGCTTGATCGCCAGAAAGTCCCGCCAGGACAGGCGTTTTTCGAGAGGGCTGCGTAGGAGGTAGGCCGGGTGATAGGTGGCGATTGCCGAGATCTCCCGCCCCTTGCAGGGATAGGTCATCCAGCGCCCACGCATCTTGCGAATGCCGTCCTGAACGCCGAGCAGGGTCTTGGCGGACGCCGCGCCGAGAAAGACGAGTACATCCGGATTGACCAGCTCGATCTGTCGCAAGATGAACGGCTTGCAGATTTCGGTTTCCTGCGGGGTCGGCGTCCGGTTGCCCGGCGGCCGCCAGGGCACCACGTTGGCGATATAGGCCGAGGAGCGATCCAGACCGATGGCCGCCAGCATCCTGTCCAGCAACTGTCCGGAACGTCCGACAAAAGGCAGGCCCTGCAGGTCCTCGTCACGTCCAGGCGCCTCGCCGACGAACATGAGCTTCGCCTCAGGATTGCCATCGGCAAAAACAAGCTTCTTGGCAGTCAGTTTCAAGTTGCAGCCTTCGAAGGCGCTGAGGCAATTGCGCAGTTCATCGAGGGTCGGGGCAGACGCCGCCAGATCCCTGGCCGCGGCGATGATCTCCCTGTCGGGCAAAACCGGTGACTGGCCCATGGACGCAGGTGGCACCGCGCCGATCTGAGCTGCAATAGGGGCTGCCGGAACCGGCGGGGCTGTCGCCTGACCCTGAAAGTTGCTTGCGGGGGTCTGTTGCCGGGGCTGCTGCGGCTGCGCGGAGCTTGCCACCTGCGAACCGGCCTGCGCCCGTTGCGCGGCCTGTGCACGCGTGAGCGCCACCCAATCGACGGGATCGTCCTGCAGAAAACAATCGACTCCCGCCCCCGCGTAGAAATCCAGCAGGGCTTCGAGATGTCTCGGGTCGTTCGGGATCTGTTGCAAGTGGCTGCCTCCGGCGCGGAGTTTAACGACCCCGGTCATTTCTACAAGCGTGCAACGGAAGGGCACGCTCAATCCGGTCGGTTTTCCAAAGCCTGTGCACATGCGATCAAAGGTCGAAACACTTTCTAATTACGTTTACGTAAGCGTCAAGTTGACACTTGACGCCCCGCACGTGCTTTGGTCTATCTGGGGCCAATAGGACGATCAGCGGCCTGATTTCGTAATTGCCTATGAAAAATGTCGTGTTTTGCGCTGCAAAATAAGGCAAATAGGCGGTAAGGGCTAAGGAGCGCTGGTTGCGAACGAACGCGGTTAAGTTGCTCTGACAGTTGGATATCAGCCGTTATCGAGACACTGGCTCACTGAATTGAGCACCTTGCGGCGCAGAAGTTGCCCTTTGGGCGGAGGGAGAAAAAGATGAGCGAACAAGAAGCGCTTGGCGAACGCGAGAGCATGGATGTGGATGTCGTTATCGTCGGCGCCGGGCCTGCGGGCCTGGCAGCCGCGATCCGGCTGAAACAGATCGCCAATGACAAGGGCGAAGAGCTGAGCGTCGTCGTATTGGAAAAAGGGTCTGAAGTCGGCGCGCATATTCTCTCCGGTGCCGTGATCGACCCGATCGCTCTCGACAAGCTGCTTCCGGAATGGCGCGAAGAAGACACGCCGATCAAGACGGCGGTCACCGACGACCATTTCCTCATTCTGGGGCCGGCTGGCTCCATGCGCCTGCCGAACATGTTCATGCCGAAACTCATGAACAACCACGGCAACTATATCGTCTCGCTTGGCAACGTCTGCCGCTGGCTCACCGAGAAGGCCGAAGCCCTCGGTGTTGAAATCTACCCGGGCTTTGCTGCTGCCGAAATCCTCTATGACGACAACGGCAACGTGGTTGGGGTTGCGACGGGCGACATGGGTATCGGCCGGGACGGCAAGCCCAACGCCATGTTCACCCGTGGCATGGAGTTGCGCGGCAAGTACACATTGATCGGCGAAGGTGCCCGCGGCTCCCTGGCCAAGGAGCTCATCGAGAAATTCGATCTCGACAAGAACAGCGACGTGCCGAAGTTCGGCATAGGCATCAAGGAATTGTGGCAGATCGACCCGGAAAAACACCGGCTCGGCCTTGTGCAGCATTCTTTCGGCTGGCCGCTGGACGGCAAGACGGGCGGCGGTTCGTTTCTCTACCACCTGGAAGACAATCAGGTGGCAGTCGGCTTCGTCGTTCACCTCAACTACGAGAACCCCTGGCTGTCCCCTTTCGAGGAATTCCAGCGGTTCAAGACCCATCCGGCCATCCGCGACACCTTTGAAGGCGGCAAGCGCATTTCCTATGGTGCCCGCGCCATTACCGAAGGCGGCTTCCAGTCCGTTCCGAAGCTCTCCTTCCCGGGCGGCCTGCTGATGGGCTGTTCGGCAGGCTTCGTCAACGTGCCGCGCATCAAGGGCTCTCATAACGCGATGTTGTCCGGCATGCTGGCGGCTGAGGAAGTCATGGCGGCCATCGGCCGCGGTGAGGCACACAACGAACTGAACAACTACGACACTGCCTGGCGCGAAAGTCCGATCGGCAAGGATCTGTGGCGCGTGCGCAATGCCAAGCCGCTGTGGTCCAAGTTCGGCACCGCAATCGGCGTCGCGCTCGGCGGCCTCGACATGTGGACCAACGAGCTGTTCGGCTTCTCCTTCTTCGGCACGATGAAACACGGCAAGAAGGACGCCGACACGTTGAAGCCGGCCAAGGACTGCAAGAAGATCGACTATCCGAAGCCGGATGGCGTCGTGTCCTTCGACAAGCTGACATCCGTATTCCTGTCCAACACCAACCACGAAGAGGATCAGCCGATCCATCTGAAGGTGAAGGACGAATCGCTGCAGAAGCGTTCTGAACACGACGTCTTTGCCGGCCCATCGAGCCGTTACTGCCCGGCGGGCGTCTATGAGTGGATCGAGGAAGGTGAGGATGCGCCGCGGTTCCAGATCAATTCGCAGAACTGCGTCCACTGCAAGACCTGCGACATCAAGGATCCGAACGGCAACATCACCTGGACGGTTCCGGAAGGCTCCGGCGGCCCGAACTATCCGAACATGTAAGTTCGGCGGACCTTCAATCCTTGAAAGCCACGGGGAAACTCGTGGCTTTTTTTCGTTCCTGAAAAAAGGAACAGCACCGGAAAGGAGACCTTTCCGGTGCTGCAGTCTTGCGGCCGATGGGTCGTTATCAGGCTGGCATTTGTGGGGGTCCAGCCTGTTGCGGTTGTCAAACACGGTAACGGGACCGAGCAGTCATGCCGCTCAGCTTGCTGCCGCGCTTTTCCCGCGCCACAAGTTCGTACCCGTATTAAATACGGGCTATTCTTTATGGGGTCGTTGGTCCCGATGGAGCCAGCGTGCACTTTATCCCAGAGAAGATCTGGATTTTTTCGGGTTTCGATTCACTTACATTCGTTAACCAAAACCTTGATGGCGTCGGGATAAACTCACCCTACGGCAAGGTCAAACGAATTATAGGACGAATAAAAACTTGTTATGACTCCAAAAGGCAAAACTATACCATTTGGTCAAAAATCGATCGAAAGGATCGAATCGAAAGATCTGGGCCGAGCGTTCGTGCAATCGGCCTGAAAAACGTCGATCGCATCGCAATATTTGCCGAGACAACGACGGCCGATTTTATCATTTGCAAACAAGGCGATAGTCAGTCGCCCCGCTCAAACGGGCTCCATAAATTTTTTCTATACAATGATAGATAAAGAAAATGAAATCGCCAATTCTTTGAAATCTAAGCACTTCTTTGCAACGACCGACAGCAGTCTCGACCAGAGGTTGTCACTCAAACTAAAGTCTAATGCGCGACAATCTCTCTAAACATCTGTATTTATTAATAAAATAATTTGTCCACACGGCAAGGCGCACAGAACCGGTTGTGATTGCGGTCTCGTGATTGTTAATTTACTTTTACTTCAACGGGGCAAATTTGTAGCAGTTCACCAAGGTCTTGGTGACTTCCAGCAAGTTCTTCGCGTATTTCACGCGGTTTTCCCGACTGATTATAGAGATCGAGCTGCGCAAGTGGCTGGATACCTTGTGGACAGGAGGTAAGCGGGGGCTTGGCCAGGCCGCGGCGGTACTGGTTATGATCTTGCGGATCATCCACCAAATTCATTCAGTGCTGTCAAAGCAGTTCTGAATCCCATCGACCACAAGGTTCGGCACCGGGAAGGCCACTTCCCGGTGCAACTTCTTTCCAAGTTCACATAACTGCGACGTGAACCTGACAGCGTCAGGCAGCGTCTCTGCGCGTGTTCTGACGGCGGCGGCGCGGAGGACGGCGGCTTTCGGAGGCGTTGTCATTCGCACCGGAAGACGACTGCTTGCGGAACGGTTTCTTGCTGGCCGGCTTGCCGCTACCGTTCCGGTTGTTGCTTCCGCCGCGCTTGGCGCGACCGGATGCTGCGGACATTGGCGGAATTTCGCCGCCTGCCACCGTAATCTCGATGCCGATCAGCTTTTCAATCTGACGGAAAAGGCCGATTTCTTCCGGAGCACAAAGGGCAATTGCCTCGCCTTCCGCACCGGCGCGGGCCGTACGACCGATCCGGTGGACGTAGGCTTCGGCCACTTCCGGCAGCTCGAAGTTATAGACGTGGCTGACACCCGGAATGTCGATACCGCGGGCCGCAACATCCGTTGCCACAAGCACGTTGATGGTGCCTTCCCGCAGTTCCTTGATTGCCCGGTCGCGCTGGTTCTGGCTCTTGTTTCCGTGGATCGAGCCAGCGGAAATGCCAGAATGCGACAGCTTGCGCATCAGCCGCTCGGCACCATGCTTGGTGCGGCAGAACACCAGCGAAAGCCCGTCCGGCTTGTCGCGAAGCTGATCGACGAGAAAATCGCCTTTCGAGTTCTTGTCCATGAAATGAACCGACTGAGTGACCTTGTCGGCGGTCTTGCCGGCCGGGGCGACTTCAACCCGCTCCGGATTGCGCAGATAGGACTGTGCCAGTTCGTTGATCTGTTTCGGCATGGTGGCAGAGAACAGCAACGTCTGGCGCTTGTCGGCCACCAGGCCTGCAATCCGGCGCAGGGCGTGGATGAAGCCGAGATCAAGCATCTGGTCGGCTTCGTCGAGGACCAGATAGGAGGCCGTGCGCAGATCGATCGCTTCGCGGTCGACCAGATCGAGCAACCGGCCTGGCGTTGCCACCAGAATGTCGGTCCCCTTGGAGAGGCGCTTGATCTGACCGTTGATGGAGACACCACCCACGACGGAGGAAACCCGCAGCGGGGTGTGTTTCAGAAAAGAAATCAGGTTCTTGGCGATCTGGTTCACCAGTTCGCGGGTCGGCGCCAGAATCAGCGCCCGTGTCCCCTTCGGGACAGCTTTCTTCTTCTCCGCCTGCAGCCGGTCGATCAGCGGCAGGCCGAAAGCCGCCGTTTTGCCCGTGCCGGTCTGCGCCAGACCCATCAGGTCCCGGCCTTCCAGAATTAACGGAATGGCCTTCTGCTGGATCGGCGTCGGAGTGTCATAGCCATTCTCGGAAACGGCAGTTACGAGGCCGTTGGAGAGTCCCAGGCTTTGAAAGTCGGTCAATATAAAATCCTTGGTTCAAGCGAAAACAAACGCTTGTTCAACCGCACGTCGATGACAGTGCGGCTCGAAGTTGGAGTGCGGTACAGCCGGCAGCCATCGCTGCTCGGTCTCTTTACCGCCAGACCCTCGCGTGAAATGGGAACTGGTTGAACCCCTCATTGGGTTCTTGAAGTGGCAACCCTCTTGCGGCTGCCCGCCAGGAATGTGTTCCTGTGCGGGGCGCACTCTCTGCTCACGCGGCAGCGGTTGCACTGCGGTATATCGGCGGGAAAGGCCGCAATGTCAAGCAAAGAAGCCAGAAAAGCGCTTATAGCTCAAAAAGTTCGGCTGCTCTCACGGCTTCAGGCGGAGCAAGCGGCCATCATCGCTGTCGGTCAGGACGTAGATGTAGCCGTCAGGACCCTGACGGACGTCGCGGATCCGCTCACCCAGATCCGTCAGCAGTTTTTCCTCGCCAACGACCCTGCCATCCTCCAAGTCAACACGGGCGAGATGCTGCCCGGCCAGAGCTCCGACCAGGATATCGCCCTTCCATTCCGGATAGAGATCGCTGGTCACAAATGCCATGCCGGACGGGGCAATGGACGGGTCCCAATAGTGGATCGGCTGTTCCATGCCGTCTTTCGAAGTGCCTTCACCGATCTTGGACCCCGAGTAATGACGGCCGTATGAAATCACCGGCCAGCCATAGTTCTTTCCAGCTTCGGGAATGTTGATTTCGTCGCCGCCGCGGGCACCGTGTTCAACCGTCCAGAGAACTCCGGTTTCAGGGTGGATCGCAGCCCCTTGCGGGTTTCGATGACCGTAGGACCAGATTTCCGGTTTGGCGTCGCCTCGCCCGACAAAGGGATTGTCCGGCGCAGGTTGCCCGTCCCGGGTAAGGCGCAGCACCGACCCGGCGTGGTCCGACGTGTCCTGCGCGCGCTCGCCGTCTCCGCGTTCGCCGACTGTCATGAACAAGGTGCCATCGGGCGCAAAGGCAAGGCGCGATCCGAAGTGGCGGCCACCATAGGACTTGTTGTTGCCGGAGAATATGGTCTGCCCGTCTTCCAGTACAAAGCCGCCTTCAAAGCCATTGGCCAGCCTTGCCCGAAACAGAGACGTGCCGGCGCCAGCAGGGGAGCCTTGAGAATAGGTCAGGAACACCGTCCGGTCGGAGGAAAAATCAGGGCTGAGCGCAATATCCAGCAAGCCCCCCTGCCCTTGTGCAAACACTTCCGGCGCGCCGTCAACTTCGCTTTGCCTGCCGGATGGATCAATATGCTTCACCGCACCGTCCCGCTCCGTCACCAGATAGCCTTCGTTCGGCAGGAAGGCGACGCCCCAGGGATAGGACAGGCCGGCGCCGACGGTTTCGAGCTGAACGGTGGATTGTGCCAGTGCGGCAGGGGCGAGCGGCAAAACAAGCGCAGCGGCCATTGCGGCCACACCCGGAAGAATAGGCAATTTCAGTGTCATGAGGGCTCCACGGACGATCCATTTCCACTAGTAGGTAGGCGATTGATCCGTCCGGAAAACCCGGCAAGGTGCTAAAAATCTGCCCCCGGTTTCGACGGCCTGTCTCGCAATGCCTCGAGCCGAGCGGCGATCGCGCGCTTTTCAAAGGCAACGTTCCAGTCGATCAACGTCCGCCAGACCGCCTCTGCCTGCGCGCCTTCCAGGCCCAGTTCCTCGGCCCGGTCCTTCAGGGCTGCGACCATGGTTTCAATCCGCTCGTGGTCAAAGGCCTCATCCGGATGCTGTTTCAGTTCCGCCATGCGCCGGACATATCCCTGACGGCGGGCGAAGAGCTGCAGGAGTTCCTCGTCAAGCGCATCGATGGCGGACCGGATGTCCGTCTTGCTGACGCAGTCGGCGGGCTGTTTCAATCGGGTCATTGTCGTCTGTTTTCCAAAATGGAAAGGCGGACCGACAGTGCCGGTCCGCCTTGATCAGAAGTAAGCGTTCCTTCAAGCCGGGATTAACCGGCAGACCGGGTCTGCGCCTCTACGCTGGCAAGCGCCGACATGTTCACGACACCGCGGGAGGTCACCGACGGGGTCAGGATATGTGCAGGCTTGGCGGTGCCCAGAAGGATGGGGCCGACATGAAGCGCCTGTGTCGAAACCTTCAACAAGTTATGGGCAATGTTGGCCGCATCCAGGTTCGGGAACAGCAACAGGTTGGCCTCCCCCTTCAGCTTGCTGCCCGGCATCACTCGCTCACGCAGTTCGACGCTGAGGGCGCTGTCGCCGTGCATTTCGCCATCGACTTCCAGCTCCGGATAGCGCTGCCAGATCATTTCCAGTGCTTCACGCATCTTGCGTGAGGATGCCGTGTCGCGGGATCCGAAGTTGGACAGCGACAGCAGGGCGATTTTCGGTTCGATGCCGAAGCGCCGAATTTCCTCGGCGGCGAGGATTGCCATCTCGGAGATCTCTTCCGCTGTCGGGTCTTCCGTGACGAATGTGTCCGACAGGAAGATTGCCCCTTGCGAGTTGATCAGCAGCGACATGGCCGACAGATCCCTGGCGGATTCGCAGACGCCAATGACCTGCCTGATGTCGCGCAGATGCCGGATAAACCGTCCCTCGAGGCCACAGATGACCGCATCGGCATCGCCGCGGCGCACCGCAAGTGCCGAAATCACGGTGGTGTTGGTTCGAACGACCGTCCGCGCCGCATTGGGTGGCATGCCCTTGCGTCCGACGCAGTCGAAATATTCATCGACATAGTCGCGGTAGCGCGGATCGTCCTGCGGGTTGACGAATTCGAAATCGACATCCGGGCGGATGCGAAGGCCGAAGCGTTCGCAGCGCTGCTGCAACACATCCGGACGGCCAACCAGGATCGGCTTGGCGATATTGTCCTCGATCAGAACCTGGGCGGCCCGCAGGACACGCTCGTCTTCGCCTTCCGCATAGATGATCCGCTTCGGATCCTTGCTGGCGTTCTGGATGATCGGCTTCATGATCAGGCCGGACCGGAAGACGAACCGGTTGAGGCGGTCCAGATACGCGGTGAAATCCTCGATCGGACGCGTGGCGACGCCGGTTGCCATGGCGGCCTTGGCAACGGCCGGTGCAATGCGCAGGATCAGGCGCTGGTCGAAGGGCGACGGGATCAGGTAGTTCGGACCGAAGGTTTCGGTCTTGCCGCCATAAGCGCGTGCCGCCACGTCGGACGGTTCCTCGCGAGCAAGGCCCGCAATCGCCTCGACGGCGGCCCGCTTCATTTCCTCATTGATGGTGGTCGCGCCGACATCGAGCGCGCCCCGGAAAATGTAAGGGAAACACAGGACGTTGTTGACCTGGTTCGGATAGTCGGACCGGCCGGTACACATGACGACGTCATCACGGGCGGCCTTGGCGTCTTCCGGCATGATTTCCGGATTGGGGTTGGCCAGCGCCAGGATCAGTGGGCCCTTGCCCATCTTCTCCACCATGCTCGGCTTCAGGACACCGGCAGCGGACAGTCCCAGGAAAACATCGGCGCCGTCGATCACCTGATCGAGCGACCTGAGATCCGTCTTCTGGGCAAAGACCGCCTTCCACTCGTCCATCAAGGCCTCACGGCCTTCATAGACGACGCCTTCAATGTCGGTGACCCAGATGTTTTCCCGCTTAGCGCCGAGCGAGACCAGCATGTTGAGACAGGCAAGCGCTGCCGCGCCCGCGCCGGAGGCAACGATCTTGGCTTCCTCGATCTTCTTGCCGGCAAGGTCCAGACCGTTGCGCACAGCGGCCCCGACGATGATCGCCGTGCCGTGCTGATCGTCATGGAAGACCGGAATATTCATTCGTTCCCGGAGCTTCGATTCAATCATGAAGCATTCGGGTGCCTTGATATCTTCCAGGTTGATGCCGCCGAAGGTCGGCTCCAGAACCGCTACCGCATCGACGAATTTTTCAACATCGGTCTGCGCCACCTCGATATCGAAAACATCGATACCGGCAAATTTCTTGAAGAGAACCGCCTTGCCTTCCATGACCGGCTTGGACGCCAGCGGACCAATGTTGCCGAGGCCGAGCACCGCCGTGCCGTTGGAGATGACGGCAACCAGATTGCCGCGCGAGGTGTAATTGGCGGCGAGCGCCGGGTTTTCGGCAATCGCAAGACACGGCGCGGCGACACCGGGTGAATAGGCCAGGGCAAGGTCGCGCTGGTTGCCCAGCGGCTTGATCGCCTGGATCTCCAGTTTACCGGGGCGCGGATGCTCGTGATAGTACAGGGCCGCTTCTGTCAGATCACTTCCGGTCTTGTTGCTGTCGCTCATGACGGTCCCTGTCTCCTGCCTCTTCCCTTAGGTCATTTTGTTGTGTCGCAAAGCCGTCCGGTCTGTCCGCGACGATGATCTGCAATTTCGTGAATACTCTGTGTGATTTAACCGGCACGTTGCCTGATGAGAACCCGTAATAGCAAGAACAGCACGAGCCCGTTCAGGATATGCCACAGGAAATGCGTGCCGATTGCAAGCCGGTCGCAAATCGGACCATCCAGCGTCCGGAATGTCAGCGACACGGCAAAGATGACACCGGTCAGCAGCACCTCGCGCCCGAGAGGGGCATTCCTGACAACAAACAGCCCCCCGACAACGAATATCGCTACAAGCGCAGGCACGTAACCTGCAGACGAGCCGACCAGCGGCGCAACGGCCTGCCCGGCGAAGGGGGTTGCCGCAAAAAACGCGATCACGACGCCGAGCGCGGCCCACCAGGGCAGTCCCACAAACCGGTTCAGCGCCGCATAGAGATAGACATGGATGAACAGCGCGATCGGGATGACATCCGCAAGGCTCGCCCATCGTGTCGCAAACGTGTGGAACAGGAACGACCCGACACCGGTCACGAACACGATGCCGATCAGGACGAGCGCAAGGAAATCGTCCGGCGTCCTGCGTCGCCAGAGCATATAGCCGGCGACGGCTGCAATCAGGAAAGCCGCGTTGGTGAGCGCGTTGAACGGCTCGGACCAGAATTCCGGCCCAATCCGCTCACAATAATTGTCCAGCCTGTCGGTCAGCGCCATCGGCTCCAACACCCACCCCTGCTTCTTCCCTCGAAGGACTTACAACTTGGACGTGACAGTTTCCCTAATCAAGCGGCCAAGCCTTGAAATACCTTCTTCGATTTTATGATAGTCGTTGCAGGAGAAGCTGAGCCGCAGGGTATTTGCGCCGGTCCCGTCCGGATGGAAGGCGCGGCCCGGCACGAAGGCGACCCGCACCGTTTCGATGGAGGTCTCCAGCAACGCGGCGGCATCCAGCCCTTCGGGCAGCGTCATCCAGATGAACATGCCCCCTTCCGGCCGGGTCCAGCTGACGCCCGCCGGCATGTGCTGCTCCAGCGCGGCCAGCATTGCATCGCGGCGGGCCTTGTAGACCGCATTGGTCTTGGCCGTGTGCGCCTCAAAGACATTTTCCGCAACCCGGGCCATGGCTTCCTGGTTGAGCACCGGCGAGTTGAGGTCGCTCGCCTGCTTGATCAGCACCAGCCTGGAAATGACATCAGCCGCCGCACAGATCCAGCCGAGGCGCAAGCCCGGCGAGAGCGACTTGGAAAAGCTGCCACAGTACAGTGTGCGGGCGTTGTTGATGCCCCCCGACGCTTCGCAATCAAGCGCCAGCATTGGCGGCAGCGCTTCACCGTCGTAGCGCAGCGACTCATAGGGTGAATCCTCGATGACCGCGCAGGAGAGTTCCCCGGCCAGCGTCAGAAGGCGTTTTCGCCCGGCCAAATCCACCGTCAGGCCGGTCGGGTTGGCAAAGTCCGGAGACAGATACGCGAATTTGATCCGCCCTCCCCTTTCGCGTGCCGCCGCCGCAAAATCTTCCGCCGGGCGATTGACGCCCGGGTCAAGCCGGTCATAGCCGGGTTCATAGGCATTGAAGGCCTGCAGCGCGCCCAGATAGGTCGGCCATTGCACCAGCGCTGTGTCGCCTTCGGTCAGGAACAGTTTGCCAATATAATCCAGCCCCTGCTGAGAGCCTGACGTAACCAGAATGTTCTCCGGCCCACACTCGACCCCGAGGCCGCGCATGTGGCTGACGATCCAGTTGCGCAGGCGAGCGCTGCCCTCGCTCATGCCGTATTGCAGGGCGCGGCCCGCACCGTCACCTGCCAGAATTTCCTGATAGGCCTCCTTGAAGGCTTCGGCCGGAAACAGCGCCTGGTCGGGAATACCACCGGCAAAGTTGATCACGTCCGGCCGGTCCAGCAGTTTCAGGAGTTCACGGATTTCCGAGGCGCGCATGCGGCTGGCGCGTCGGGCGTAGAGGCTTTCCCAGGTTGTCATTGTTGGCTCGTTACATTTTTGGATTGGTTATTTAAGTCAATAATACTGACCTAACTGTATTGCAAGTGTCTCAATCTTGTTATTTTTTGTAATTTTATTTCAAATCACATTTGCCGCGACAGATTGCTCGCTGCCTCTGGAACCCGGTTCGGCTATCGCCTATGTCTGGAGAGCAAAGGAGTTCGCCATGTCCCGTCTCGATGAAAGCCGCCCGTTCATTCCGCTCAACATTGCCGTTCTGACGGTTTCCGACACGCGCAAGCTGGAGGAAGACCGGTCCGGCAACACGCTGGCAGACCGGATCGAAAAGGCGGGGCATGTGCTCGCTGACAGGCAGATCGTCACTGATGACGTTCCGGCTATTCAGGCCGTCGTCAAAAACTGGATCGCGGACAAGGGCGTGGATGTGATCGTCTCGACCGGTGGTACCGGCTTTACCGGGCGGGACGTGACGCCGGAAGCCATGGAGCCGCTGTTCGAAAAGCGCATGGACGGCTTTTCCGAGGTCTTTCACCGGATCTCCTACGACAAGATCGGTACCTCGACGATCCAGTCCCGCGCGACCGGCGGCGTCGCCGGGGCGACGTATATCTTCGTGCTGCCAGGCTCACCCGGCGCTTGCAAGGATGCCTGGGACGGTATCCTGAAATGGCAGCTGGACTATCGTCACATGCCCTGCAATTTCGTTGAAATCATGCCCCGGCTTGACGAGCACCTGAAGCGCGGCAAGCTGCGAGAAGCGTGATGCCCGCAGAAGGGCGAAAAACTCGCCCGAGCGGACATCACGCCGGTGTTAGCCGTGCAGCTTGACAGCAACGCTTGCCGGAATGCGCAAGGTGCCGACGCAGAAGCGTGCGAAGGCCTGACGAAACCGTGACACAAGCCCTTCGCGCTCAGGCGCTCCGGAAGAAACGGCAGCGGCCCGCAGGAACACCATCCGCCCGCGCCCGATCCGCTTGGCGATATCGAGATCTTCCAATTCGGGCAACGGCCGATGGCCGCCGAGCTTCTGATAAAATTGCCGGGAAATAAGCAGGCCCTGGTTGCCGTAGGGCATGCCAAGGAGTTGCGACCGCAAGGCCGCGAAGGACTCGCTCAACCGTGCGCTGAGCCCGAAGGCTTCATACCGAAGGCGGAAGCTGGCTGCTGTCCGCGGCCCATTTGGCGCACGGGCCGCCCGCTCGACAAAGGCCTGGGCTTCGTGATGCCAGCCGCTTTCCAGAAGCGTTTCGGGGCGCAGAAACAGCAGCCAGTCTCCCCGACTTGCCATTGAGGCGCCATAGGCCAGGCGCTCGCTGCGGGAGGCACCGCTGCGATTGATCCAGACACATCCGGCCGCGTCGGCAACTTTCTCGGTGTTATCCGACGATCCGCCATCGACCACGATGACTTCACGGACAACGCCTTCAGCGGCCGCCGGCACCAAGGCCGAAAGCGCGTGAACGAGTTCAGTTTCGGAATTTCGTGTCGCAATAATCACGCTAATCATGATCTCAAGTCTTACATGATTTTTTTCAAAGTGCGAGCGCAACTAACGAAGCAGGCGCTGTTTTTTGTTCCGTTTCTTAACAAAGTTCAATAATCGGCCCCGTAGCGTCACCCAATATCGAACGAGGTAATGTCTACTTTGGTCGCAGGGAAATAAAAGACCCTGTGAATGCTGCACCAGTACCTGTGCCGAGTAGATCAGTCCGCTTCGAAAAGTTGCTTCGCCCTGCCAGTACGCGCTATCCATTTGCCGGGTTTTGAAAATTTAGCCCGTTCCGGCGAAAGACAGGGCTGGATTTCATGGTATTTTAAGAGAGCATGCCAAAGCTGAAGGCCCTCTGCCCGATCACGACACAAGCAACAGGCGCTATGACGACACCTGATCAACAGCCAACCTCCGGCCGAAATCGCCTGGCATGGCTCTCGAGTCGAGTTCTTGCGGGATTCGCCGGATTTGTTCTGGCGCTGGCTTTGCAGGCCGCGACGGTATCGGCCCGCGATCTCGTGGTGCTGGCAACGCCTGAAGAGCCTTACAAGTTCGTCGAAAACGGGGTCTCCAAAGGCATCGACGTGGAGGTTCTCGATGAGGTCATGCGCCGCCTCGGGCTTTCCTACTCGCTGGCGTTTGTCGACTCCGGAACGCGCATTCAACAGGAAGCGCGTGCCGGGCGTGCGGATATGCTGCTCCTGTTTTCCAAGAAGCAGGACAGGATGGAGTATCTCGTCTATCCGCAGGAAAGTTACATCGACATAAGCTGGAGCTTTTTCATCCGTGCAGAAGATGCCGGATCGATACATTTTGAGAACTACAACGATCTGAAGGGGCTGCAGATCGGCATCACCCAGGACTTTTCCTATACGCCGGAGTTTCTCTCGTCAGGTCTCAATTTTCAGACAATCGCCAGCAACAAACTGCAGATCGGCATGCTTCTGGCCAAACGTGTTGATGCGGTTCCGATGAACACGATCAGCACGCTCTACGAGGAAAAGAAGGCTGGGCGTCTGACCCAACTGGCCACCTTGCCTCTGCCGCTCATCACCAAGCCCTATTACAACGTCTTTGCCAAAGCCTCGACCTTTCCGGAGATTGAAACTCTGCCAGAGCGTTATGAGGCCACCATTCGCGAAATGCAGACAGATGGCACGCTGGACGCAATTCTGGTGAAATACCTTGGCCGCCGCCCGGGCGGCGATCACCGTGGCGGCTCGTGAGCTTCTGGGCAGCCCGACAGTCCACCATCTTTTGAAGCCCGGACCGCACCGGACGAAAACGCCACCTTGCATCGCGCTGGCACCGTGATAATGTTCCTGTTATGTTCCAACCCGTAACCTGGACCTTAGCGCGTGCCCGTCAGCCCTCCCGATGAGATTTCCCTTGCAGCCGATGCAACAGGTCCCCTGCCCGATGTCCGCTCCGTCGCAGAGCACAGGCGGCGGGGACGCGCGGCTGCGCTCAATGCCTCCGGCCGGTTCGAAAAGCTGTCACGGGAATGTTTCGATGATGGCTGGGAAAGCCTTGAAGACCTGCCCCCGCTCAAAACCCAGGTGCAGGAGGAGCGTGCGCGGACGATCATTACCCGAAACGAATCGCCTGATATTTCCTTCGACCGCTCTATCAATCCCTACCGGGGCTGCGAGCACGGCTGCATTTACTGTTTCGCCCGGCCAAGCCACGCGTTCATGGGGCTGTCGCCGGGGCTGGATTTCGAAACCAGGCTGTTTGCCAAACCCAACGCCGCACAACTTCTGGAGCGTGAACTTTCCAGGCCCGGCTACCAGCCGCGCGTGATTGCCATTGGAACCAACACGGATCCCTACCAGCCGATGGAACGTGGCTACAAGCTGATGCGCGACATCCTGGAGGTTCTGGACAATTGCTCTCACCCGGTCGCCATCGTCACCAAGTCGGCACTGGTGACGCGCGATATCGACATATTGTCGAGGCTGGCGGAGCGAAACCTAGTGAAGGTTGCCCTGTCGGTCACGACGCTCGACAAGAAACTCTGCCGCGCGATGGAGCCGCGTGCCTCTGCGCCCCACAAGCGGCTTGAGGCTGTGCGGGCGCTGTCGCAAGCCGGAATTCCGACGTCCGTCATGATGGCACCGGTGATCCCTGCCCTGACAGACAGCGAGATTGAAAACGTGCTGGAAGCGGCGGCCGAACATGGCGCAACGGAGGTTGCCTATATCCTGCTGCGGCTGCCGCTGGAAGTGTCGGAACTGTTTCGCGACTGGCTGCTGCGCGAGCGTCCGGACCGCTATCGCCATGTCATGAACCTGATCCGGTCCATGCGCGGCGGCAAGGACTATGATGCCAAATGGGGCGAACGCATGCGAGGACGCGGCCCTTATGCCGACCAGATTGCCAAACGCTTCTCCCTCGCAGCGAAACGGCTGGGTCTCAATCTCCGGCGGAAGAAACTCAATACGGAAGCCTTCGTCCAGCCGCAAAAAGGCGGTGTGCAATTGGATCTCTTTTGACGCGACATCTTGAGAAACGGGCTGTTCGGCGGCAGGGTGCATGTCATGACGTTCAGTGCTTCCCTCTTTGACCTTGCCTTTCCCGATAGCCCGGATCTTGCTGTTGAACGCAAACACGCTGCCGCGTTCGACGGGCGGCTTTGCGGCGTCGATGAGGCGGGCCGTGGTCCCTGGGCCGGGCCTGTCGTAACCGCAGCTGTTATCCTTGACTACGACCGGCTGCCCGATGGCCTCAACGATTCAAAGAAGCTGACCGAGGCCCGGCGTGAAGAGCTCTTCGAACAGATCGTTGCGTCGGCCCATGTTTCGCTCGCCAGCGCGTCACCGGCAACCATCGATGCGGTAAACATCCGCACCGCGACCCTGTCGGCCATGGTTCGGGCCGTCAATCACCTGCCCCTCGTTCCAGACTATGTCCTGGTGGATGGCCGTGACGTGCCGCTGGGGCTGAAACAGGCCGGCCAGGCACTGATCAAGGGCGACGGCCGCTGCCTGTGCGTGGCGGCAGCCTCTATCGTCGCCAAGGTCACAAGGGACCGGATGATGGTTCACCTGGACGCCCGTTTTCCGGACTACGGGTTTGCCCAGCACAAGGGATATGGCGTGCCGCAGCATCAGCAGGCTCTGGAGCGCCACGGCCCGACGGTTCACCATCGCATGAGCTTCAAACCGGTCAGGCTGGCGGCCGGGTCGTGAGGAAGGTCAGCCCAAGGTCCGACACGCCAAAGCCCAGTTTGCCTCCGAACGCGGAACTCCGCGACGCCACATCCGCGGATCTCGACGCCTTGGCGGCGCTTTCCATCGAAGTGTGGCTGGATACCTACGCCCTGGACGGTATTCCCGACAACCACGCCAGGCACGTTCTGCGGACTTATTCACCGCAAGCGTTCGCAGGCGTCCTGCAAGACCCGGACAAGCGTCTGATCGTTTGCCGCACGGACGCAGGCCTGCTCGGATATCTGCAACTCGACCTCGAGGCGAAACCTGTTCAACCCGGATCGGGAACGGTTGAAATCGAGACCCTTTACGTCCGGCGCCATCATCAGGGCATGGGGGTGGGCTGCAAGCTTCTTGAAGCCGCCTGCCGCCTCGTCCGGCAAGCGGGCCAGCCGAAGTTTTTTCTGACTGTCTACGAGGGGAACGAGAAAGCCATCGGGTTCTACAAGGCCCAGGGACTGATCGAAGAAGGCCGCTGGACGTTCGACTTTGAAGGCGGCTCTGCCCCCAACCTGATCATGACACGGGACCTGTCCGATGCCGGCCTGAAAACAGACTGAAAACGGACTGACGCAGCCCGCAAGCCAACCGCCCCCAAATCACGAGCACGATTGCCGGGACAGCTTGTGCCTGCAACCCACATCTGCCTGCCGATCAGGCTCACACTTTCTCTTGCTCGTTCGCAGACCGCTTCGAGCCAATACGGATCGAAACGCTTTGTCGCCGATCCTTCCGGAGTGTGGGCAGTTTGTTGCCTGCAACAAAAAAGCGGCCCCGAAAGGCCGCTTCTTCAATTCGTCAGCAGAGTGGACCGAACTTAGTTCAGCCGCTCCTTCACCTGCGCAATGCTCTTGGTGAGGATGTCGTCGGCGACTTTGTCCTTCACCTTGGCGGCAAGGATTTCCTCAGCCGCGGCAACGGCGATATCGGCTGCCTTGGCGCGGACTTCAGCGATTGCCTGGCTTTCGGCCTGTGCAATCTTGTCTTCCGCGGCCTTGGTGCGGCGAGCAATCATTTCGTCCAGAGCCTGGCTGGTTTCAAGCGTCAGGCGCTCGGCTTCCGAGTTGGCTTCTGCAATGATGGCTTCCGCTTCGCCTTCGGCTTCGTGACGCTTGCGCTGATACTCGGACAAGAGAGCCTGGGCTTCTTCACGCATCTTGCGTGCGTCTTCCAGTTCCTTGCGGATCGTTTCAGCGCGGTCGTCCAGTGAACCGTTGATCTTGGCCGGAACCTTGACGTAGAAAATTACGACGAAGAACAGGATAAGACCGATCAGGGCCCAAAATGTAGCGTCCATGACGGTCTCCTCAGTTCATCGCCGACTTGAGCGCCTTGGTCAGGTCGGTCTTGGTCGGAGCTTTGCCGATCAGCTGCTCGACGAGCGCTGAAGCGGTTTCTCCGGCAATATCCCCGATCTGAGAAAGGGCATCGGTCTTGGTTGCGGCGATCTGTGCCTCAGCCTCTTTCAGCTTCCCGTTCAGCTCGGCTTCCACTTTTTCGCGGCGAGCTTCATGGTCTGCCTTGAGCTTGGTCCGCGTTTCATGGGCAATGCCATGAGCCTTGTTGCGGGCCTCGGCCAGCGCCTGCTCGTAAGCTGCGATCGCAGCGTCGGTTTCTTCCTTCAGCCGGTTGGCTTCGGAAATGTCACCGGCGATACGGTCCCTGCGGTCTTCCAGAATACCTGCGATCCGCGGAACGGCCACATTCTTCATGATCCAGTAGAACACGCCGAACGTGATCGCGAGCCACAAGAGCTGGGAGGCGAATGTGGTGCTGTCAAAAGGCGGGAAACCCGCGCCATGCTCTGCGGCCGGCACTTCTATGGCTTCGTGCATGCCTTCTGTGGTCGAGTGAGTTTGGCCTGCCATTTCCAGTCTCCTAAATCCGGCTGGGCGGCGCTAGAGCGCGCCGCCACCGGAGTCGCATCGGTCGTCGCTAAAGAATTAGCGATTAAGCGAACAGGAGGATCAGAGCCACCAGCAGGGAGAAGATGCCCAGAGCTTCCGTCACGGCGAAGCCGAAGATCAGACGGCCGAACTGGCCATCAGCAGCGGACGGGTTGCGCAGAGCGCCTGCGAGGTAGTTACCGAAAATGTTGCCGAGGCCAATGCCTGCGCCGCCCATGCCCAGGCATGCGATACCGGCACCGATGTATTTTGCTGCTTCTGCTTCCATGACACGTGCTCCTAAATGGTGTTTGCAGATTGCTCACTCGCGGCGCAAAGGCCGTGTGATTGGGTTACCCTCAGTGTGAAGGATGAATGGCGTCGTTCAGATACATGCAGGTCAGAACGGTGAAGACGTATGCCTGCAGGAACGCGACCAGGAATTCCAGAGCCGTCAGGGCAACCGTCATTCCGAGAGGGAGAATGGATCCGAAGATACCGACCGCACCCATCGCGCTAAGGCTGACGACGAATCCGGAGAACACTTTCAGCGTGATGTGACCGGCAAGCATGTTCGCGAAAAGACGAACGGACAGGCTGATCGGACGTGAAAGGAACGAAATCACCTCGATCAGCGTCACGAGCGGAATCAGTGCCCCAGGCACGCCACTCGGGACGAAAAGCTTGAGGAACTTCATGCCGTTTTTCATGAAGCCGTAAATGATCACGGTGAGGATCACCAGCATCGCAAGGGCAAAGGTCACGATGATGTGGCTGGTGATGGTAAAGAAGTACGGGAACATCCCGAAAAGGTTCGCGACCAGAACGAACATGAACAGAGAGAACACGAGAGGGAAGAAGCGCATCCCTTCCGTTCCCGCTGAACTTCGTAGTGTTCCGGCTACAAACTCATACGCCATTTCCGAAATCGACTGCAGGCGGGTCGGAACAAGTCCGCGGCCGCTGGTCGAGAAAATCAGGAATGCAGACGTCGCCGCCACGGTCAAAACCATGAACAACGAAGAGTTGGTGAAAGAGAAATCCATGCCCCCGACTTCAATCGGGAATAGCGTCTGGATATTGAACTGATGGATCGGATCGTTCGCCACCGGCCAGCCTTCTTCGTTCGTTCATATCAATGCGCCAAAAGGCGCGACAAATTCTATTTCGATCTGTCGTTCTGAACGTCTTTTTCGTGCTGGACCTTGGCATCCGGCTGCTCGACGACACCCGCCGCGCGCAGAACGTTCAAGACCCCGGCTACGAAACCCAGCAGCAGAAAGACGATCAGCCCGAAAGGCGATGTCCCAAGCCACTGGTCGGCAACCCAACCAATCCCGGCCCCCACCAGCACACCGGCGATAAACTCAGAAGAGAGTTTCATTGCCTGCGCGTATCCGGATGAGCTGCTTTGAGACTTCCGAGCGGTTTTTTCTTCAACCACCCTCAAGTCGTCAAGCTTCCGGTTCAATTGAGCCCGCCGTTCCGACAGACCCGCTTCCGGGGAACCAACCGCCCGATCCTTGTTATCGCCGTTTTGCGAAGACATGTTCTTAAGTCCTCAGCTCGCGCCGACATGCTTGATCCGACAACTGGGGAGCCCCCTAAGCCGCGCGCACCATAGTCGGCACCTCATGCCGTGTCAAGAAGCCTGCATCAAACTCTATCTCTTTGAAAAATAATATATTTTTCTGTTTTAGCAGAATCAGCCAGACCTAAGTTGCATAAGGTTTTCGCGGCAGTGCCGCACCAGACGCATTCTTAGCCAGTTTCCCGGAATCGCTCCGCCGTCTCCAGATCGACCGAAACAAGCTGGGAAACGCCGCGCTCGGCCATCGTCACGCCAAAGAGGCGGTTCATGCGCGCCATGGTGATCGGATTGTGCGTGATCACCACAAATCTGGTTTCCGTGCTCTTGGCCATCTCGTCCAGAAGGTCGCAGTAACGCTCCACGTTGGCGTCGTCCAGCGGGGCATCGACCTCGTCGAGAACGCAGATCGGCGCCGGGTTGGTGAGGAACACCGCGAAAATCAGCGACATGGCCGTGAGTGCCTGCTCACCGCCCGACAGCAGTGTCATGGTCTGCGGCTTCTTGCCCGGCGGGCGGGCAATGATTTCCAGACCGGCGTCAAGCGGGTCGTCGCTATCAACGAGCTGCAGTTCCGCCGTGCCGCCGCCGAAAAGATGGGTGAACAACCGCTGAAAGTGGCCGTTGACGACTTCGAAGGAGGCCAGCAGGCGCTCTCGCGCCTCGCGATTGAGATTCGAGATCCCGGTCCGCAGGCGCCGAATCGCCTCGATCAGATCGTCGCGCTCGGACGTCAGCGTGGTCTTCTGATCGTCGATTTCACGCAGCTCTTCCTCCGCACGCAGGTTGACGCCGCCGAGCCGTTCACGCTCGGCCTTCAGCCGCTCCAGCTTGCGTTCCATGGCATCGGGATCGGGGAGCGGCGCGCCTTCCTTCAGGCCTGCGATTTCCGGCAGTGCCGTCACCGACACTTCCAGGTCCTCGTCGATCCGCCGTTCCAGGTTCTGCTTGCGGTCACGGGCAGCTTCAAGGCGTTCCTCGGCGCGGATCTTTTCTTCTCGTGCGCCCGCCATCGCTTCCATCGCGATCTTGGCCGCGCGGTCCACCTCGGCAAGATCCAGCTCAGCCTGCTGGAGCTGATCGTCTTTTGCCTTCTTGTCTTCTTCCGCCTTGGCAATGGCGGAAAACAGGTCGCGGCGCTTGATCTCGATGTCTTCGGGCGCTTCGATCAGCTCGGCCCGCTCCTCTTCCGCTTCTTCGCGCCGTTCCTGCAAAATGGAAATCTGCTGTGCGGCGTTGGCGGCACGGGTCTTCCAGCCGTCGTATTCCCGGGCAATGGCCTCCAGACGGCGGTCGCGCATCTGCTGCTCGCGGGCAAGGCCCTCGGCAACCGCCCGCGCCTCGGCCAGCGCACCACGCGCTGCCGCGACCTGCCCCTGCAAATCCTCGATGCGGTCGCGATAGCTGGTTCCGTCAGGCGCTTCCTCGAGACGTTCCTCGGCTTCGGCAAGCTGTTCGCGGGCCAGTTCAGCCTCTTCGCCAAGGCGCTGTGCCCGGTCCTGTGCAGCTTCCCGCTTGGCGGCAAATTGGGAAACCGCCCGCTCCGCTGCCGCGAGCGCTTCACGCGCTGCAGCTGCCTGGCGCTGACCGTCGCGAACCTTGCCTCTGGCCAGTTGCTCCAGTTCGACGGCCTGACGCACCCTGGTCGCAGCACCCTCCAGCGCCTGCTGGCGATCCTCAAGCTCACGCCGGGCGTGTTCGATTTCGTCGTCCAGTTCGGCAAGGCGGTTCTTTTGTGCCAGGCGCTGCGCTGCCGGTGTCGGCGCATTGGCTGCAATCACGAAACCATCCCAGCGCCACAGATCACCTTCAACGGAAACAAGACACTGACCGGGCTTCAGGGATGTGCGCAGGCCCGGCCCCGCTGCCTGGTCGACAAGACCGACCTGGCGCAGACGGCGGCTCAGTTCGGCGGGCGCTTCCACCACCTCGGCCAGGCTGCGTGCACCGGCCGGCAAGGCCGGATCGCCGTCATGGGACAGAACCCCGCCCCAGCGGACGGCGGCAGCTTCTTCCAGAGAAGCATCCAGGTCTTCGCCAAGCGCGGCCCCCAGAGCCGTTTCAAAGCCCTGCTCCACGCGAATCTGCTCGACAACCGGTGTGTGATCCTGTTCGGAATGAACGTTGAGTACCTGTTCCAGCGTCCTGGCCTCGGTCTCAAGGCCTTGAAGCAACTGGCGGGCGTCACCAACGGGGCCGCGGGCAGATTGCTCCTGCTCACGTGCTTCTCGGGTTGCAGTTTCGGCTTCTTCCGCGGCAGCCTCCGCCTCCAGAAGGGCTTCCTCGGCCACTTCCAGGGCTTCCCGGTTTTCGGTAACGCCGTCCTGTTCGGCCATGCGCTCGTTGATTTCGGCAAGGGCTTTCTGGGCGTCCTGGGCCTGGGCAAGCAGCCGGTCCGCGCGCTGCCGACTTTCGGCAACAGCCCGCTCCAACTGGCGGCGTTCGGCAGTCGCCCGAGCCTCGGCCGCAGTCAGGTCGGACAACTGGCTTTCCAGCGTTCCCACGGCCTCTTCTGCCTCGGTCACTTTTTCGCGGGCGCTTTCGGTGCGCTCCTGCACCATCTCGTTTTCTTCCAGCAGCTCTGCGCGCTCTTCCGACAGGCGCTCCAGAACCTCATCATTTTCAGACACCATGGACTGTTCGCGCCGGATGTCTTCCGCCAGTTGCACCAGACGGCGCTCCAGGTCCTGAAGCTTTTCCTTCACCCGCCGCTCTTCGGCGTCCAGTTCGTTGCGGGCAATGACCAGCCGTTGCAATGCGGCCCCCGCCTTAGCCGCATCCTCACGCAGTTCAGGCAGCTTGTGGGCGGCGATGGCCTGAATGCGGGCGCTTTCGGCCTGCAGGCCCGTGGCTTCGTTCACCTGCTTCTGGGCTTCGGCAAAATGCCTTTCGGCGGTGCCCAGCGCATCGCGTGCCTCGGTCCAGCGAATGTAAAGGATCGAGGCTTCGGCTGCGCGGATTTCAGACGACAGGTTACGATAGCGCGAGGCCTGGCGCGATTGGCGGCGCAGATTGTCCAGCTGGCCGTCGATCTGGACGAGGACATCCTCCAGCCTCTCCAGGTTCTGCTCTGCGGCACGAAGGCGAATTTCCGCCTCATGCCGACGCGAGTGCAGACCGGAGATACCGGCCGCCTCTTCCAGGATCTGCCTGCGAGAGGTCGGTTTGGCAGCGATCAACTCGCCGATCTGCCCCTGACGCACCATGGCAGGCGAGCGCGCGCCGGTGGAGGCGTCCGCGAACAGAAGCTGCACGTCACGCGCACGCACATCCTTGGCGTTGATCTTGTAGTTGGAGCCCTGCTCGCGCTCGATGCGGCGGCTGACTTCGAGCGCATCGGCATCGTTGAACGCGGCTGGTGCCGTTCGGTCCTGATTTTCCAGGTACAGCGTCACTTCGGCGGTGTTGCGCGCCGGGCGGTTCAGGCTGCCGGAAAAGATGACGTCGTCCATGCCGGACGCACGCATGTTCTTGTAGGAGTTTTCGCCCATCACCCAGCGCAGGGCTTCGACAAGGTTGGACTTGCCGCAGCCATTCGGCCCGACCACTCCGGTCAGGCCGTTGCCGATGATGAACTCCATCGGTTCGACGAAGGATTTGAAGCCGACGATGCGGAGTTTGGAAAATTTCATTGGCGCCCGTGCCTCGTGGACACGGACACCCGAAGATCATGGGTTTGATCGAGGCAAACCGAGAAGACCGGCGGATCGACCGCCAGTCTAGAGGTTTGCGTCAATAAGTTTGCCCATCTCTTCAATCGAAAGCGCCCCCGAGTGCTTTTCGCCATTGATGAAGAACGTCGGGGTGGAATTCACGCCAAACTCGCTCGCACCACGGTTTTTCACCGCATCGATGGCATCAAGCAGACCCTGGTTCCCCAAGCATTCCTCAAAGGACTCTTTTGTAAAACCTATCTGCTTGGAAAAGTCGAGCATGGATTGGTACGGATTGTCGGTAAACGCCCAGGTCCGCTGCTGTTCGAACATGATGTCCACAATCTCGAAATATTTGTCGGCAGGTGCGCAGCGTGCCAGCATGAAAGCGCCTGCGGCAACCGGATCCAGCGGGAACTCGCGGAAAATGAAGCGAACCTTGCCGGTATCGATGTAATCGGCCTTCAGCTCCGGATAGGTGCGTTTGTGGAAGTTGGCGCAATGACCGCAGGTCATGGACGCATATTCCACAATGGTGACCGGCGCATTTTCATCGCCGAGGATCTTGTCACCCAGCGGGCCGGGTTTTACCAGTTCGTCCTGGTCGACGGTCTGCGCAAGAGCCAAGCTCGAACCGGCAAGGCAGAAGGCTGCCGTCGCCAGGGCAGTGGTTTTGAGAAACTGTCTACGGGTCTGGGTCACGAAGATCGTCCTGTCACAATAGTCAAGCGCTGCACCGGCCGGTGCGTGGATCGAAGAACATCCTGACGGATATCCAAGCCGATCGGGTTTAACGGTACCGGGCCACCCTATTTGCCTTCAGCTGAATGCAGGATGAACCGGCTTGCCGCCTTCTCTGCCCTCTCGGGCAGGCGGCGTCAACAAAGCTTATCAAATGTGGCAGGAGCGAGGACGGGCAACCGCCGAGGCCTCATTGCGTCATTCCAGACCCCGATCGAGCGAAGGGTCCGGAAAAAGCAGCCCTTTTCGGGAAAAGCAGTGTCCAAGAGAATGGACGCCGATCCGCGCTTCACAGAGTTGTTATTGGAGGAAAAGGCGCGTCCGCGTCACGCAGCATCGTCTTCACGGCGGGCGATGACCTGCGCACCCAGTTTCATCAGCGCTTGCCGAAGACGGTCATTTTCGACGCCCTCCAGCCGTGCCTCAAGCTGCTGCTCTTCGGATTGTGTCAGATCGCGCAGGGGTTTCTTGCGCACCGGCTGCTTCACCAGAACCGGTTTCTGCAAGATCTTGATGCGGCCAATGGCCCGCCAGCCGTAGAAAGTATTGATGCGCTCGATCACCTGCGCACTGTCATGAGACAGCATCAGGGCCGTTGCGCCGTCAGTGTGGACCACGAGTGTCGCCGGCTCCGGCGGGTTTTCCGGGTCGCTGCGCTCGGGCTGGCGTGGCCAGATCAGCCGGTCAGGCTGTACACGCGTGCCGTAACGCTCGCCGACGATGTCGGCCCAGGAGGCAATGATGTCAACGGACGCAAACCCACGCTTCCGGCAAACAGGCGTCATGGCCTTGCCGACAAGATCGGCCAGCGTCTTTGCCCCTCTCGAGGCGTGCACAGGGTTTGCCTTCGTAGCGCTTATAGCCTACCTCCTCATCCAGACATACGGTCCGGCGATTTGCCGGCCGGTTTCCAGATTGGGGTGTTGTGTCTCAATAGAATACGACAAAATGACGACGATTACTTTCCCCGAACTCATCGCACTGCCTATATCAGCCAAGTTGTCCCCAGGCTATCCAAGGCTTGCTGCTTCATATCACCACCTGTTGTTCATCTGATCTCATGGCATCTGCTTCCCCTTCTCGACTGCTTCTTGACTGGTACGACCGGCACGCCCGGCGCCTGCCCTGGCGAGTTTCTCCGGAAGACCGAAACCTGGGTGAAGTCCCGGATCCCTACCGGATCTGGCTGTCTGAAGTCATGCTGCAGCAAACCACCGTCGCCGCCGTGAAAGACTACTTCGAGAAGTTTACGCGAAGCTGGCCAACCGTGACCGATCTTGCCGAGGCGGCGGAAGAAGACGTCATGAAAGCCTGGGCGGGCCTTGGATATTATTCGCGGGCGCGCAATTTGAAAAAATGTGCCGAAACCGTTGCCCGGGATCACGACGGCCGGTTTCCGGAAGATGAAGAAGCCTTGCTGAAGTTGCCGGGCATCGGCCCCTATACGGCGGCAGCCATCGCAACCATCGCCTTCGACCGGCACGCGGCTGTGGTTGACGGCAACGTGGAAAGGGTGCTGACGCGGCTTTTCCAGATCGAAACGCCACTTCCGGACGCCAAACCCGAAATCAAGGCGAAAATGGCGGAGCTGACGCCAGACGAGCGGCCCGGTGACTTTGCGCAGGCGGTCATGGATCTCGGCGCGACGATCTGCACACCCAGACGACCGGCCTGCGCCATCTGCCCCTGGCGCTCCATCTGCAGGGTCCAGTCGTCGGCCCTTGCCGAAACACTGCCGCGCAAGGCTCCCAAGAAAGAAAAGCCCACGCGGTTCGGTGCGGCCTTCGTGGCGGTCGACGCGGCAACGGGCGCCGTCTTGCTGCGCCGCCGCCCGCCGCGAGGCCTGCTGGGCGGGATGAGCGAAGTGCCGGGAACCAAGTGGGCAGAGGATTTCGATCTTCAGGATGCTGTCAGCCTTGCGCCGTTTCCCGCGGATTGGCAGCAGCGTCCGGTGGAAGTGAAACACACCTTCACCCACTTCCATTTACGGCTCACGGTCTACCGGGCCGACCTTGTAGTGAGCGCCACACCCTTGCTGGACGGTGCCTGGTGGTCGGCCCCGGACGTCATTGAAAGCGAAGCCCTTCCGACGGTGATGAAGAAGGCGCTGGCCGCCGCGGTCGAAAGGCCCAGGAAATAGTTCTTTCCCGGCTCAAAAAAACTGTTGCAGTTTCCCCGGATTGGAGGTTGAACAGCGCACCTCTTTCCTGGATCTGAGCCTCGATGTTCACTTATTCCTACGACGCACTCTTTTCTCAAAAGGACTGCGATGAAATCATCCGCCTGAGCCAGGCGGAAGCCCAGGATACGGGCGGCCTGGTGGGTGGCAAGCAGCAAGGCGAGATCCGCCGCGCGCGCATAAGCTGGCTTGATGACGAAGGCACCGCCGGCTGGGTCATGGACCGTGTGATGACCGCCGTTGCAAAAGCCAACCGCGAGGCCTTCGATTTCGACATCACCGAGTTTCGGGAAAAGCTTCAGGTTGCCATCTACGATGAGAGCGAAGAAGGCCACTACGACTGGCATTCGGATGTCGGTGAAGGCCCTATCGCCCAGTTCCGCAAGGCGACTATCGTCACACAGCTTTCGCCATCGGACGCCTATGAAGGCGGGGCGCTGGAAATCAGCCTCGGCCACAAGGTGATGGCTGCCTCACGCGATCAGGGCTGCGCAACGCTGTTTGCCAGTTTCATGCTGCACAGGGTGGTGCCGGTGACAAAGGGAACCCGCTACTCCCTCACCTGCTGGAGCCATGGCCCCCGCTTCCGCTGAGGCCGGGGCAGACGCCTGCTCGAGCAGTTGCCAAGTTCCTTTCCTTGCGGCGGACTTCCGTTCATCAGGCGGCAACAAACGGGCAGTAAGACGAATTTGCGATTGCTTGCCCGGAAAAGGCCTTGAAACCGGTTTGCCTTACATTGAGCGATCAGTGGCCAGTTTCAATTCGCCGCTTCGGGGTGTAACCAGTGGAAGTTCCATTTCAGAGTGCCAAGGCCCCTTGCGCCTGAAGTGAAATACTCTAGAATAATTCTAAACAAAATCGATTTCCAAGAAGGAGGCTCTGCCGTGAAAGGGAACGAGAAAGTCATTGAGCGCCTGAACGAAGCTCTGTTTCTGGAGCTGGGCGCCATCAACCAGTATTGGCTTCACTACCGCCTCCTGAGCGATTGGGGCTTCGCGCGCCTTGCAAAGAAGGAACGTGAAGAATCCATCGAGGAAATGCAGCACGCCGACAAGCTGGTCGACCGCATCATCTTCCTCGAAGGCCATCCGAACATGCAGAAGGTTGCACCGCTGCGGATCGGACAGAACATCAAGGAAGTTCTGGAATCGGACCTTGCCGGCGAATATGACGCCCGCACGTCCTACGCCAAGTCCCGCGACATCTGCCGCGAGGAAGGCGACTATGTTTCCATGCAGCTTTTCGAAGAGCTGCTGACAGACGAGGAAGGTCATATCGACTTTCTGGAAACCCAGCTTGAGCTTCTGGAAAAGATCGGTGTCGAGCGCTACGGCATGCTGAATGCCGCCCCGGCCGACGAAGCCGAGTAAACCGTCAAGCCGCCATTTCATTGGCTATGCAAAAGCCGGTGCATTGCACCGGCTTATACATTGAGAGGCCGGAGCATGGTTAGATGCTCCGGCCTCATTGTCATTGAGGTATGGCCTTACCTCGATGGCGGCATACGAAGTGGTTGAGCCCTTCCGGGGATGAACTTCACGTTCGCAAAAAAGCAAAACCCTTCGTGCGCAGAGGCTTCGTCGAACCGTTGAGAGAGCTTCGCGCTCGCGTATAAGGGAGACCAAGCCATGCCTTATGCTAATCGTTTTGTCGGCATCGACATATCAAAATCCTCATTTGACGTTTGCGTTTTGCCAGATGAAGAGCATGCAACCTTCGCCAACACAGATGAGGGGATTGGTGCCTTTCTGGCCCTTCTTGGTAGGTTCAAGGGGATAGAGCGCCTTATCCTCGAGCCGACCGGAGGCTATGAGCGTGCTGTTGAGGCAAGCCTTTTGGCGGCCCGAATGCCTGTTGCCAAGATCAATGCCAAGCAGGTCAGGCAATTTGCTCGTGCGTGCGGACAGCTCTCCAAGACCGACAGGATCGACGCCTTCATTCTGGCCGACTATGGCCGGCGCCTTGAGACGCGCCTGCTGGATCCCAGGTCCCCGGCTCAATCCCTGCTCAAGGAGCTGGTTCAAAGGTACCGACAACTGGCCCACATGATTGTTCAGGAAAAGAACCGCAGGGAAAAACTAACCGGCAAGACGAAAGTCCTGATTGAGGAAAGCCTGCGCTTCCTGAGCGACCAGCGCCACGCTGTCACCGAGGACATGCAGCTTTGCATCAAGTCGGATCCAGATCTCGCCAAAAAGGCGGAAGTCCTCATGTCCCTCAAGGGGATCGGTCTGAAAACTGCCTGTTTCCTGCTCGCCGACCTGCCTGAACTGGGCACCTTGACCAAGGGCCAGATCGCCAAGCTTGTCGGTGTAGCTCCACTCAACAGGGACAGCGGCCTCATGCGCGGAAAACGCATGATCTCCGGTGGAAGACGGCAAATCCGAGATGCTCTCTATATCGCAGCTCTGCCAGCCATTCGCTTCGACCCCACAATGAAAGGCTTCTACACACGCCTCAAGACAAATGCAAAACCATCAAAAGTCGCTCTCGTCGCTGTCATGCGGAAAATGATCATCATTCTTAATGCAAGACTCAGAGCAACGGTGCCGACGCCATCTTGACTGCCAACACCGTTGCTTTTTTGTTGTGTTTCGCGCTCTTACGACTTCATGCGGCAGGCTTCGTCATTTTCGGTACCGCCGGTTAGCGAACCGCCTGCACCGTTCAGGACGTCTTACTGGAATGCTGTCTCAGCGAAGCTGCGAAGCTTGCGCGAATGCAGGCGTTCGGCGGTCATGTCGCGCATCTTCTCCATCGCCCGGATGCCGATCTGAAGATGCTGGGCAACCTGGCGCTTGTAGAAGTCGGTTGCCATGCCCGGCAGCTTCAACTCGCCGTGAAGCGGCTTGTCCGAGATGCACAGCAGCGTGCCGTAGGGCACGCGGAAACGGAACCCGTTGGCGGCGATGGTCGCCGATTCCATGTCGAGCGCGATGGCACGGGACTGGGAGAATCGCTTGACCAGTTCCGGCTGATCCCAGAGCTCCCAGTTGCGGTTGTCGAGCGAGACGACGGTTCCCGTCCGCATGACACGCTTCAGTTCGTAGCCGTCTATACCGGTGATTTCCGCGACCGCGTCTTCCAGGGCCACCTGCACTTCCGCCAGAGGCGGGATCGGCACCCAGATCGGCAGGTCCTGGTCGAGGACATTGTCCTCGCGCACATAGCCATGGGCCAGAACGTAGTCGCCAAGCGTCTGGCTGTTCCGGAGGCCTGCGCAGTGACCGAGCATCAGCCACACATGCGGCCGCAGCACGGCGATATGGTCGGTAATGGTTTTGGCGTTGGACGGCCCGACACCGATATTGACCATGGTGATGCCGCTGCCGTCCGCCCGCTTCAGGTGATAGGCCGGCATTTGCGGCAGCTTTGTCAGCTCTTCACCATCCGGCTGGCTCTGTCCTGCTTCCAGCACCACATTGCCGGGGGAAACGAAAGACTCGTAGCCACTATCCGGCTGCGACAGCAGTTCCTTGGACATGCGGCAGAACTCGTCGATGTAGAACTGATAGTTCGTGAACAGCACGTAGTTCTGGAAGTGCTCGGCCTTTGTCGCCGTATAGTGCTGCAGGCGGTGCAGGGAATAGTCGACACGCGGCGCCGTGAAGGAAGCAAGCGGCATCACCCCGTCGGCCGGATCATACGTGCCGTTGGCGATGGAATCGTCCATGACGGTCAGGTCCGGCAGATCGAACATATCCGCCAGGGGACGGTCCAGATTCGCTGCTGCAGCTCCGCCTTCCACATGCGTGCCGTCATAGAAGGCGAAGTGCAGCGGGATGGGCATGTCGCTGTCGCCGACCTGGATCGGCACGTCGTGGTTCTTCATCAGCAGCGACAACTGGGACACCAGATAGTGCCGGAAGAGGTCCGGGCGGGTGATCGTCGAGGCGTGGGTGCCGGGACGGGAGACGAAACCATAAGACAGGCGGCTGTCCAGCCGGACATGGCTGTCGGTCACGATCCGGACCTGCGGATAGAACGCGCGCACGCGGCCACTGATTTCCTTGCCTTCCAAGAGTTCCTGAAAATGCTGACGCAGAAACGCGGTGTTGGATTCAAAAATTTCGATCAGCCGGTCGACGGCCTTATCGGCGTCGGTAAAAACCTCAAGCGGATGCGATGGCGCGTGCCGGACCCTGCGGGCGGCTTGATGAAACATGTTCTTGTTCGAGTTGGACACAAACCGTCTCCTTATTGTTCTTATGGGCTCACAGTCCCGCTAACGCTTGCCATGGTCAATAGATCTAGCATCGGATTTTGAATTTTTTTTCGCAGAGAGAAAATTTCTGCAAACCGCCTCTTACTGCTGCATTTGAGCAGGCTTTCCCAAAGCGAGGCAAGCGGCTAAAGTCCGGCAAAGTTTTCGATCAGGAGTTCCCCATGAAAAACACTGTCCTGACCCTTGCGGTCGCCGTTTCCTCCCTGATTGGCGCAGGCGTTTCCGCCCTTGCCGACAATCTGCCGGATCTCGGCGGCCGGGATGTCGTCATCGCGACCGAAAATACCTACCCGCCGCTGCAATTCGTCGACCCGAAGTCGGGCGAGGCAATCGGCTGGGAATATGATGCCGTTGCCGAGATTGCCAAACGGCTGAACCTGAACGTCACCTTTCAGAACACCAGTTGGGACGCGATGATCCCCGCCATCTCCGCCGGCGAATACGACATCGCGATGAACGGCATCACCATTCGCGCCGACCGCGCCGAACAGGTAGACTTTTCAAACCCCTACATGCGGTCCGAAATGTTCATGCTGGTACGCGCGGGCGAAGACCGGTTCACCGATGCCAAGGGCTTTGCCGCCAACAGCGATTTTCTGGCCGGCGCTCAGCCGGGCACCACGCCGTTCTATGTCACCGTCTATGAAGTGCTGGATGGCGACGAAGCCAACCCGCGCATCAAGCTGTTTGAAACCTTCGGTGCGGCCGTTCAGGCGCTCAAGGCAGGCGATGTCGATCTGGTTCTGACCGACAGCACCGGCGGCCAGGGTTATGTCTCCACCAATCCGGACACCTTCAAGCTGATTGGCGATCCGATGGGCTCGGAAGACTTCGGCTTCATCTTTCCCAAAGGCTCGGACCTGATCGAACCGGTCAACGCGGCCATTGCCAGCATGCGCGACGACGGTACGCTGGATGCCCTCAACAAAAAGTGGTTCTTCGACTACAAAGTCGCCGAGTAGGGTCAATCACCGCCTGTTGGCGGCTGGACTTTACGACCCATGGCCGGTATCCGGGCTTTTGGCCCCGATGCCGGCCATTTTCGTTTGAACCGCCGTAACCAACGCTGGAGCCCAGACCAAGCCATGTTCCGCACCAAGACACCGTCCGGCGCGCCCAAGGAAGATTTCCCCTACTGGCTTCTGGTTGCGGTCGGCATTGCGGTTTTCCTGTTGTTCCAGATCGCGACTAACGACATCTATTCGCAGGTCATGGCGACGGTTTCGCGCGGTATCGGACTGACGGTTTTCGTAACGCTTGTCGCCTTCTTCTGCGCGTCGCTGCTCGGGCTGTTGCTGGCGCTCGCCTCGCTGTCCGGATCGATCGTGTTGCGTCAGACGGCACGGTTCTACGTCGAGATCGTGCGCGGAATGCCGATCATCGTGCTTCTGCTCTATATTGCCTTCGTCGCGACCCCGCTGTTCATCGCAGCGGTCAACGCCGTTCTGGAGCCTTTGGGGCTGGACCTTCTGCGCACCCGGGATTTTCCGCTGCTCTGGCGGGCGGTTCTTGCGCTGACGATCGGCTACTCGGCCTTTATTGCCGAGGTTTTCCGGGCAGGCATTCAGGCCGTCGACAAGGGCCAGATCGAGGCAGCCGAGGCACTCGGCATGAACGGCTGGCTACGCTTTCGCCTCATCATCTTCCCGCAGGCGCTGAAGACCATCCTGCCGCCGCTCGGCAATGATTTCGTCGCACTGATCAAGGACAGCTCGCTGGTGTCGGTTCTGGGCGTCGCGGACATCACCCAGCTCGGCAAGGTCTATGCCGCCGGCTCCTTCCGCTATTTCGAGACCTATAACGTCGTCGCCTTGATCTACTTGATGATGACGATCACGCTTTCGCTGGCCCTGCGCAAATTTGAACGGACAAAACAGATCCAGGAACGCTAAGGTTTTCGCCTGACCACGCCTTTCCTCCTCCCTCATCCTGAGGAGGCGCGACGCGCCGTCTCGAAGGATGGGCTGCTTGTTCCCGAGTATGTAGCCCATCCTTCGAGACGGGCCTTGCGGCCCTCCTCAGGATGAGGGGGTGCAGGGGGAACGGCATCTGCAGCGAGACGGAGATCTGCATGCGTTCCTTTGAAGAAATAGAAGACCTGGCCGCGGAGAAAAAGGGCGGACCGGAAGTACTCAAGGCGCTGCTTGCAGAGCATGCAGCCCCGAGAACGGCTGAAGAGCTGGAACAGGTCGGTGACGACCGCTGGCTTGCCATGTTCACCAAATGCGTCTTTCAGGCCGGGTTCAGCTGGAAAGTCATCGATCAGAAGTGGCCGGGTTTCGAAGAGGCCTTCGAAGGCTTCGATGTCGCCCGCCTCGCCTTCTTGCCCGACGAAGCGTTCGAGGAACTGCTCGGCGACAAACGGATCGTGCGCAATGGCGCCAAGATCCGTTCCGTTCAGGAGAACGCGATTTTCCTCAAGAAGCTTGCGGCCGAACACGGCAGCGCGGCCAGGTTTTTCGCGCATTACCCGGTGAGCGATCAGATCGGCCTGATGGACCTTCTCAAGAAGCGGGGTTGCCGGCTCGGCGGCAACACCGGGCAAATCGCTTTGCGATTCATGGGCAAGGAAAGTTTAATCCTCTCCGGCGATGTGGTTAACGCCCTCATCCGCGAAAATGTCATTGAGAAGGACGCGATGTCGAAAAAAAATCTGAACGCGATTCAGGCTGCCTTTAACGAATGGAAAGCAACTTCCGGTCGTCCCCTCAATGAAATCAGCAGAATTCTGGCCTTTTCGGTCGGAACAGGCCATTAACTTCTCATTCAGCTTTTACGATTGTAAACAAAGCCTTGATTCAAAGGGAATTTTTGTTTCGATCGCTTAACCGCTGATTTACCAAACCCGGTAACCATGACACTCGAAATTGCGTGAGGTATTGCGTCGCAATGAGTGTACTGCGTACCGGGGTGTCCTTCGGGGCACCCCGTCTATCCAATGAACCGGAAGCAGGTGCTTCCTGGCTGAACACGATCCTGAAGGGCGACTGCGTTGCCGCCCTTGAGAAACTGCCGTCCCGGTCTGTGGACCTGGTCTTTGCGGATCCGCCCTACAACCTTCAGTTGGGTGGCGACCTGCACAGGCCGGATCAGTCCAAGGTGGATGCCTGTGACGATCACTGGGACCAGTTCGAGAGTTTCGAAGCCTATGATGCTTTCACCCGGGCCTGGCTGCTGGCCGTCCGCCGGGTGATGAAAGCAGACGGCTCGCTGTATGTGATCGGCTCCTATCACAACATCTTCCGCGTCGGCGCGATCCTGCAGGATCTCGGCTTCTGGATCATGAATGACATCGTCTGGCTGAAGTCCAACCCGATGCCGAACTTCCGCGGCAAACGGTTCACCAATGCCCACGAGACCATGATCTGGGCGGTGAAGTCGAAAGATGCGAAGCCGACCTTCAACTACGATGCGCTGAAGACCTTCAACGAGGACCTTCAGATGCGCTCCGACTGGCACCTGCCTCTGTGCACCGGTGCCGAGCGGCTGAAGGGCAAGGACGGACAGAAGGTGCATCCGACCCAGAAACCGGAAGCTCTGCTCTACCGCGTCCTGACCGCTTCTTCCAAGCCGGGAGACGTCGTGCTCGATCCGTTCTTCGGGACCGGCACCACTGGCGCCGTCGCCAAGAAACTCGGCCGTCACTATGTCGGCGTGGAGCGCGAGCAGGACTATATCGACGCGGCCACGGCTCGTATCGAGGCCATTGAGCCCGGCGATGCCGCATCGCTGGAAATGCAGCAGGGCAAGCGGGCTCTGAAGCGCATTCCCTTCGGCACGCTTCTGGAGAGCGGTCTGCTGCAGCCAGGCACGGAACTAAGCTGCCCGAAAGGCAAACATCTTGCCATCGTGCGTGCGGACGGTTCGCTCAAGTCCGGCGACCATACCGGCTCGATCCACAAGGTCGGCGCGCTGGTACAGGGGCAGGAAGCCTGCAACGGCTGGACCTTCTGGCACATAAACGAAGGCGGGAAGACGTCACCTATCGACGACCTCCGCAAGGAAATCAGATCCCGCCTGCAGGCATAAGCAGGCACTCCAAAGAGGAGACTTCGCGTTCCCCGCGAGATCCACTTAGCCCCGTTTCCCAGAAAGGGAGACGGGGTTTTCTTTGTTTAAGAGGGGGAATTGCCCGGATCAGGCCGTCACGCGCTTCAGGTCCGGCGCCCAGACATCCAGCCATTTGCGGATCTCCACTGCGCTGAGGGGCGGCGAGAAATAGAAGCCTTGAAACAGCCGGCAGCCGCAGTTTTCCAGGAATTCCAGTTCCTCGCGCGTTTCAACGCCCTCTGCCAGAACATCCAGTCCCATGTTCTGGGCCATTGCCAGCATGGCACCTGCAATCCGCTGCATCTTCGGGTTTCTGTCGAGCCCGGAGACGAAAGAGCGATCTATCTTCAAGGTCGCAACTGGTGTCTCGATCAAGGTGGCGATGGAAGAGTGCCCCGTGCCGAAGTCATCAAGGGCCAGGGCAAAGCCTGCCTGTTCCAGATTGCGGCACTGGGCAATCAATTCCTGGTCCGACTGGTCGAAGAGGATCGATTCCAGAAGTTCCAGTTGAATATCGCCGGGCGTCAGACCCGCATCGGCAAGTTCGGTCTGCAAAATTGCGGCAAACGCCTCCGACCTGAGGTTGGATGCAGTCACGTTCAGGGAGAGCTTGCCGATGTCCTTGCCGTCGGATTTCCATTCCGCAAAATGCGTGAAGGCCTTGCACCGCACCTGCCGGTCAATCTCGGACATGATATTTGCCCTGGTCGCCGTTTCCAGAAAACGGGCCGGCGGCAGTACCCCTTCCTTCTCGGTCTGCCAGCGGGCAACCACTTCCAGACCGCACACCCCTCCCGTCATGCTGTCTATCTGCGGCTGAAAATAGGGAACGAACTGGCTGAGTTTCAGCCCCCTCTCGATCAGCGAGATCAGCCTGCTGGTCTCCTCGTGCCGCCGGATCATCTCCTTTGACAGCAATTTGACGGACGATCTGGTGGTCTTGGCGTCGTAAAGCGCGATATCGGAATGCGCGATCAGCCGGTCGGCGTTCTGCACCTGTCCGGGATGAAACAGGACAACGCCTATGCTTGCCGTGACCTGGCAACTATGGCCGTTGTAGCGGATCGGCATGGCAATCGCATTCAACAGGCGAAGCGCCATGGCGTGGAGCTCTTCCTTGTCCGGGGGCTCTGCCAGAAACAGGGCGAACTCATCCCCGCCGAGGCGCGCCGGAAGGTCGTTCGGACCGCAAAAGGATGTCATTGCCTCCGCCGTCTGCAGGAGGATCATGTCACCTGCGGAGTGGCCGAAGTTATCGTTGATCGACTTGAACTCATCCAGATCGATATGCAGAAGGGCGAACATTTGCCCCCTGTCCGGCAGGTGCAATACGTCTTCCAGGCGGCGGTGCAGGGCTCCCCGGTTCGCTATTTCCGTCAGTGGGTCCTGCAAGGCCTTCTTTTCCGCTTCTATCTTCGCCGCCTTGAGTGCGGAGGCCATTTTCTGGCTGTCTTCAAGAAGCGTGCGCTGCGCTTCGAAGGAATAGAAAAGATCGATGGAAAAATCGTTGGGTTTGAAGTCAGCTTCCGTCAGCCCGAAACGTTCGACAACCTGCGACAGGTGAAGACCGAAGGACAGATCCAGGAATATCCCCTCCTCGTCCGCGGCAGCCAGCGCGAAACCGCGGAACTGTATCGGCGCGCCGTCTTGCAGATGTGCCCTCAGAACCAGTTTCGTACCGAGCCTTTCACGGATATCGGCCATCGATCTGACGTTTCGCGGTCTTTCCACCGTGAAGACGTCAAACAGATCCGCCTCCAAAACGCCTGTCCCAAGGACCCTTTCCAGGGTCGGGCCCAGCCCTCCGATCCGACCGCGATCGTCCAACACAACATGCATGGGAAAAAGCATGTCGATGGCCTTGCCGGTCAGATCGAGTTTGGATGCGGTCAAATTCCGGCCTCGGTGCTGGTGGGGTTCGGTGCCTTGTCGAGAATCCTGACTTCGAAAATGTCGTGATCGAACTGCTCGGATTTCACAGCGACCTGGCTCACCTCGATGCGCTCACCGGTTTCCTTGGCCAGGCCGTGCAGAAGGCCGATCACCATCGGTGCCAGTCCTTCGCGCTCGGAATAGTAATGCAGAATGCAGGAGCCATCGTCCTTCTGGTCGACTTCGAAGGAGGGTGGTTTGAGGTGCGGCATCGTCAGGAGAATGCGGTCGTGCATGTCGTCGAGACCCTTCAACTGTTCGATGAAGGAATTGCCGGCGAGCCGCATGAGATTGCCGAAATGCGAAGCGCCCGCAAATTCAACCCAGTATCTGCCGAAGATGTCCATAACCTCCGTCAAAGGCAGACCCGTAAAGCGGCAGATGGCTTCGATAAGCTTGTAGGTGATGGCATCGTCGTAACTCGACATTCTTTCGAATTCGAGCTGATCCAGGCCCGCGGATTCACAAATGCGTTGCCAGGCCTCGGGTCCATGGTTGTCCGTAATGAAACTACGAATGCCCTCGTTCAGCATTCCATACATAGAGGCCCCTCCGGAATTTATATTGTGATTATACGAATTTGCTTACATCAGCTTTAATCTGCTCCAGAAATATTTCGGCACTTAACTCTCATCGAGAGAAAAATTTACTACTTTCTCGCGAGATTTTTCAAATAATCACTCTACGTTTCTTTTTTCCGCACGAAATCATCCAGAAAAACAACAAGGAGTATCTGCCCTCCCCTTACGTCGACAATTGCGGAAATCCTTTTCAACGCGATTTGCCAGCAAGGCAGCAGCAGCCTGTAGAGATGGGGCCTTGCGCGACACCGGTCCGGGAACTCCGCCGGACAGACAGCTTGCAATCGCCATGCAATGCCGCCATCCTCTGCGCTCAAACGAGCGTTCATGGGAGGAACGGATCCAAGGTTTGAGGCCGGCTCAGAATGCCGGCAGCCTCTGGGCCGGCGATCGCGACGATGAAGGATCATGTCGAAACAGTTCTGCGAACCGTGCAATCCGCCTCAGCACCTGCGCTGTCCCGGATCGCTGCGTCCTGGCGCAGATCCATCGACAAGCACGGTCTGGATCCGGCCGCTCGCAAGCCCCCTCAGCGCATCGGCGACGACCAGCTTTACCAGCGACGCGAAGAGACGGGCGCTTTCCTGAAGATCGCGGCCCCGAAGCTGGATCAGCTTTTTGGCCTGGTCGGTCAATCCGGCTGCACGGTTCTTCTGACCGATGCGGAAGGTGTCATTCTCGACCAGCGCTGCACCTCAGCCGACGCGGATATCTTTCAGGACTGGGGCTTGAGCCAGGGCACCAACTGGAGCGAGGCTGCCGTCGGCACCAACGGCATCGGCACCTGCCTTGCGGAAGAACGCAATCTCATCGTTCACCGGCAGGAGCACTTTCTGGCACGCAATGTCGGCATGAGCTGCATGGACGCGCCAATCTACGGCCCGGATGGGCGACTCGCCGGGGCTCTGGACGTCTCCTCAGCCCGGTCGGACCAGACAGAAGCCTTCAACCGGCTGATTGCCGCCATGGTCTCGCAGACCGCAAGGCAGATCGAGATCGAAACCTTCCGCGCTGCCTTTCCTGGCGCCCGTATCATTGTCGCCGATGGGGAAAGCACTGATAACGCGATGCTGCTGGCGGTCGACGGCGACGACATCGTGCTGGGCGCGACCCGTGCCGCCAGAAAGGCCTTCGGGCTCGGCGCGAGCGGCCCGCTGAAACCCCTGCCCGCCTCAGATCTGCTTGGCCGGGAGGATGGTCCGAGCGGCTTTGAAAAGGCAGAAAGAGCCGCCGTCATCCGCGCCCTGACGCGCGCCGGCGGCAACGTCTCGGAAGCCGCCCGCGCGCTCGGCATCGGCCGGGCAACCCTTTACCGGCGCATGAAACGGCTCGGTATCGACTGAAATCCCGGCCGACCTGTCTCAGAACTGAGACACATTCGAAACACTGGTCTTTTCCCCCTCCTACCGCTTCCAGAGCTCCTCCGGCACAGTCCACCCATTCCCGGTGGAGGACCGGGACCTTCGGATTGTCGCGGCTTCACCCGCCGGACTGCCGATCTAGTGGAGGATCCCAGATGAACCAGATGCCCAGTTTTAACATCGACACGTCGTCGCCGTTCAAATCCCGTTACGACAACTACATAGGCGGCAAGTTCGTTGCCCCTGTGAACGGACGGTATTTCAACAACATCACACCGATTTCCGGCACAACCGTGTGCGAAGTCGCCCGCTCCGACGCCGCCGACGTGGAGCTGGCGCTGGATGCAGCCCATGCAGCCAAGGACGCCTGGGGCCGGACCCCGGCGGCAGAGCGCGCCAACGTTCTTTTGAAAATCGCCGATGTCATGGAGCAGAACCTCGACATTCTGGCCAAGGCGGAAACCTGGGACAACGGCAAACCGATCCGCGAGACGACCGCCGCCGACATTCCGCTTTCCGTCGACCACTTCCGCTATTTCGCAGGCGTTCTGCGCGGCCAGGAAGGATCGATGTCGGAGATTGATGCCGATACGGTCGCCTATCACTTTCACGAACCGCTCGGCGTTGTCGGTCAGATCATTCCGTGGAACTTTTCCATCCTCATGGCGGCCTGGAAGCTGGCTCCGGCGCTTGCTGCCGGCAACTGTGTCGTCCTGAAACCGGCCGAGCAGACACCCGCTGCGATCATGGTGCTGGCAGAGCTCATCGGCGGCCTGCTGCCGGATGGCGTTCTCAACATCGTCAACGGCTTTGGCGCTGAAGTCGGCGCGCCGCTTGCGAAGTCCAACCGCATCGCAAAGATCGCCTTTACCGGTTCCACCGAAACCGGCCGGATGATCATGCAGTATGCGACCGAGAACCTCATTCCGGTGACGCTTGAGCTCGGCGGCAAGTCGCCGAACATCTTCTTCTCCGACGTGATGAGCGAAGACGATGCATTCCTGGACAAGGCCATAGAGGGCTTTGTTCTGTTCGCCTTCAACCAGGGCGAGGTCTGCACCTGCCCGAGCCGCGCCTTGATCCAGGAAGACATCTACGAAGCCTTCATCGAACGGGCGATTGCCCGTGTGAAAGCCATCAAGCAAGGCGACCCGCGCGCCATGGAGACCATGGTCGGAGCGCAGGCCAGCCGTGAGCAGCAGGACAAGATCCTGTCTTATCTCACCATCGGGGTCGAGGAAGGTGCGGAAGTGCTGTGCGGCGGCGCGGAAGCCAAGTTCGACGGCGACCTTTCCGGCGGCTTCTACGTTCAGCCAACCATCCTGAAAGGCCACAACAAGATGCGGGTCTTCCAGGAGGAAATCTTCGGTCCGGTGGTGTCCGTCACCACGTTCAAGACCGAAGAAGAAGCCCTGGCGATTGCCAATGACACCATGTACGGCCTCGGCGCCGGCGTGTGGTCACGCGATGCCAACCGCTGCTACCGCTTCGGTCGCGCCATCGAGGCTGGCCGCGTGTGGGTGAACAACTACCACGCCTACCCGGCCCACGCGGCTTTCGGCGGTTACAAGCAGTCCGGTATCGGACGTGAAACCCACAAGATGATGCTGGATCACTATCAGCAGACCAAGAACATGCTGGTCAGCTACAACCCGAACAAGCTCGGGTTCTTCTAAAGACTGCCGGCGTTACCCGATCTTGTCCTGGCAGTGATGCGGGGCAGCCTTCGAAAGAGGGCTGCCCCGTTTTTCGTTGAAGAACCGGGAGCGGCAGCCCCTTCGTCGTCAAAGCTCTTTTGCAATGCCTTCCAGCAAGTCCGCCAACCTCTCCGGTTCGCTCACCATCGCATCATGCCCGGTCGCTATCTGCGAGACCGGCCAACCCTTTGCCTGTGCCCGGGCCAAGGCGATTTTTGCCGGAGGATAGGACGGGTCTGTGCATTCGATGTAATGAGCCGGAAGGCCGTTGCCCACCGGATGTTTCAGCTTCAGCGCCGTGGTGAAGGTCCTGAACGGATGCGGGGTCAGGCGCGGTTTCAAAAAGGCAACGTCGTCCAGCCTTGTGATGCCAAAGCTTTCCGGCGGGGCCGGCGGCAGCGAGAGGCCGTTGCTGCTGGTTTCAGCCAGTTTCCGGCGGTCTTCCGCAAGATCTTGCGGCAGAAGATCGAACCAGGTCTCCCCGCTTTCCAGCATGATGGCGTCGAGAGACCAGCTTCGCGATGCGCTCCGGCAGGATGTCCGCAACACCGGTGATTGGAATACCACCAAAGCTGTGGCCCACAAGAATGACGTCCGTCAGATCCTCGAACTGAAGATGCCGGACGATATCTTCCACGAAGGTCTGGATCGTGATGTCCGGCGAAAGCAGATGCGAGCGCTCGCCGAGGCCCGTTTGCGTTGGTGTGGTGACGCGGTGGCCGCGCACCCTCAAGACATCTGCCAGACGCGACCAGCACCAGCCGCCATGCCAGACGCCGTGGACACAAACAAAGGTCCGTTGTTTCAAGTTCCCCTCCCCGATCCAGCGCCTATTCGGCAGCTTCCGCTGCCTTCTGGAAATCACGCCGTTCCTTCAGTTTGTGACCGACTTCGACGATGGCTTCCAGCGCGGGAACGAGATCCTGGCCCAGGTCCGTTAGCTCATATTCGACAGACGGTGGCGATGTCGGCCTGACATGGCGCAACAGTATGCCGCGCCCTTCCAGTTCTGAAAGGCGTTGGGACAGAACCTTGCCGGAAACAGGGGGAATATCCGCCTTCAGCTCGTTGAACCGGCGCGGACCTGCCCGCAGGCTCCAGATGACGTTGGGCGCCCAGGCGCCGGAAATCACCTTCATGCACTGGGTCAGACTGCAGGGCTGCGGCGGCTTCGGGCTCAGGTTCTTGCGCATTTTCAATGCCATGGGCACCACACGATCTTTTAAGTTCCAAGGTCACGCGGGAACCATCAGGTTTCTGCCCGGTAACTCGATAATTCAAGTTACCAATAGAAACCTGCTTGTCAATGGTGACCTAAAATTACACCTTCCGGGCATCGATATGAACCAAGGAGCCAATCGATGAAACTGTTCTACAAACCCGGTGCCTGTTCCATGGCTGCTCATCTCATTCTCAACGAAGCGGGCGCCACCTACAGTCTCGAAAAAGTGGATACGTCTGCGGGTCTGACGGAGACCGGCGCGACTTACGACGAGACCAATCCGCGCGGCTATGTGCCGGCGCTTCGGTTTGAAAACGGCGACGTTCTCACGGAAAACGTTGCAATCCTGCATTGGCTTGGCGAACAATATCCGGACTTTGCCTCCGATAGCGCCGGCAAACCGCTCGACCGGTTCCGCGTGCTGGAGTTGCTCAGCTTTCTGTCTTCCGAGTTGCACAACGCCTTCAGCCCGTTCTTCTCTGGCAGGGAGTTTTCCGATGCCGAAGCGGCTGAAAGGCAGGCCAAGCTGAAGACCAGGCTCGGCCAGTTCGATGCCCTCTTGGCCAAGGGCGGCGACTATCTGCTGGGTGACACCTTCTCCGTCGCCGATGCCTATGCCTTCGTCATCCTGAACTGGACCAACTTCATCGGTGTGTCTCTCAGCGACTGGCCGGAGACGGCAGCCTATGTGGAGCGCATCCGCGCCCGTCCGGCGGCCCAGAAGACCCTTCAGGAAGAAGGTCTGGCAGCATGAGCAGCGCCCTGATCGCGCTGGAAAAGGTCATTTCCAACTATTTCGACGCGCTCTATCACTGTGATACCGACCTGTTGCAGCAGGTGTTTCACGAACGGGCGATCTACGCCACTGCGGACGAAACACCCCTGCTCTACCGCACGATGACCGAGTATGTGCCGGTCGTCGCGGCCCGTCAGTCGCCGGCGTCCCGGGGCGAAGAGCGCCGCGATGTCATCGACCAAATCCAGTTTGCCGGCGAGAACACTGCCTTTGCCCGGGTTCGCTGCTCGATCGGAAGTAATGACTTCACCGATCTCCTTACCTTCGTACGTGACGAGGGCCGCTGGCAAATCATGGCGAAGGTCTTCGAAATCCGGCCTCGCACCGAAGGAGTGACCTGACATGCCTTACGTGAATATCCAGGTAACCCGCGAAGGGGTGACCGCAGAGCAGAAAGCAAGGCTCATCAAGGGCGCGACGGACCTTCTGGTCGATGTGCTCGACAAGAACCCCGCCACCACCTTCGTGGTGATCGAGGAAGTGGACCTTGAGAACTGGGGCGTCGGCGGCCTGCCGGTGGAAGATTACCGGGCAAGGCAACTGGCGAAACAAAGCTGACTGGTCAAAAAGGAAGCCGGGGCAATCCCGGCTTCTTTCTTTGTGGCCGCGTTGCGCTTCCCTCTTTCAGTTCCTCTCCACAGTCCGGAAAGCCTGGACTGTTCCGTTCGTCCCAAACATTCGTCATTGCAGGGCTCGACCCTGCAATCCATTCCGTGACCGTGCCTCAGCCGGAAGCCTCAATTGGCGGATGGGGAACGGCATGGATGCCATGGTCGGGCCATGGCATGACGGAGGAAGTGGAGAATCGGGCGTTTGGACAGCGTGCTGCGGGCAGTCTTCCGGGCGCAGCGGGGCGTCCGCACATAGGGCAGCACACCCCAAAGAACTCGGCCTCTTACTGCCCCCTCAAACTCCCCCGTCATTGCAGTGCTCGACCTTGCAATCCATGCCGTGACCGTGCCTCAACCGGAAGCCTCAATTGGCGGATGGGAACGGCATGGATGCCATGGTCGGGCCATGGCATGACGGAGGAAGTGGAGAATTGGGCGTTTGGACAGCGTGCTGCGGGCAGTCTTCCGGGCGCAGCGGGGCGTCCGCACATAGGGCAGCATACCCCAAAGAACTCGGCCTCTTACTGCCCCCTCAAACTCCCCCGTCATTGCAGGGCCCGCCCCTGCAATCCATGCCGTGACCGTGCCTCAACCGGAAGCCTCAATTGGCGGATGGGGAACGGCGTGGATGCCATGGTCGGGCCATGGCATGACGGAGGAAGTGGAGAGGGATGATGGGGAGGCTGAGGGATGAGAAGGCTGAATGGTGCTCACCTGGACGTTACCAAACAAGTGCAAAGAGATTTGCAGTTGTCCAATCGACGCGAGAATGGTCTGTCTGAGAAGACACATCGACATCAAAGCAGTTCTCACATGCCCCGCACGCTTTATCAAACCATCCTCGGCCCCGAGTTAGACAAGGTTCCGGTAGAAATCCGGCGGATGCACAGCTTCGCGCGGGTGGCGCAGGGCACCGCGGATGTCATCCGGGGAAGCTCGTGGGGCGCAAGACTGGTCTGCCGGCTGGCGAAGTTGCCGGAAGCCCGGACGGGTGTTCCGGTCGAGACCAGCTTCGAACCTATCGCGGGTGGAGAGCGCTGGACACGGCGGTTTGACGGACAGCCGTTCCAGACCGACATGATGGCCGGAAAGGGCGAAGCCTATCCCTGCATGCTGGAGCGCCTTGGACCGTTCCTGTTCAAGATGCAGGTGACGGCGAGCGAACAGGGTATCGACATCACCCCGGCGGAAGTTTCACTCGGTCCTCTGTCTTTGCCGCTGTGCCTTGCTCCGAGAGCGGTCGGGCGCGAACGTGTTGTCAATGGGAGGTATAGTTTCAGCGTTGAGGTGACCTTCCCGCTGATCGGGAAGGTCTTCGGCTACAACGGCCGGCTGGAGCCGGCCGTTCTGATCGATGACGCGGAAACCGTCTGACCGGCCTCATTCGAAGCCGATCAGGGCCTTGCGGCGTTTGCCGACGGAAATCGACAGGCGGTCATTGGCCTGAAGATCACCTGTGGCGATGCGGCGGCGCGGGTCGTCAAGGATCTGGTTGTTGAGGCGGACGCCTCCTCCTTCCACCAGCCGGCGGGCTTCGCCGTTGGAGGACGCGAAGCCGACCGCGACCACGAGTTCCAGAAGACCCAGACCTTCCGCCAGCGTTTTCAGCGGCAGACTGTGGGTCGGTTCCAGGATCTCGCCTTCGCCGGAAAACAGGGCATCGCCCTGCTGCAAGGCGCCACGCGCTTCTTCGGGTCCATGAACGATAGCCGTCACCTGGGTGGCCAGGATCTTCTTGGCTTCGTTGAGCTCCGCCCCTTCCAGCGCTGCCAGACGTTCGATCTCGCTCATCGGCAGTTCGGTGAAGAGCCGCAGGCATTTGGCGACATCGGCGTCGGCGGTGTTGCGCCAGAACTGCCAGAAGCCGAAGGGCGACAGATGTTCAGGATGCAACCACACGGCACCGGCGGCCGTCTTGCCCATCTTGGCGCCGCTCGCGGTCGTCAGCAGCGGAACCGTCAGTCCGTGCAGCTTGCGGCCGTCGCGGCGGCCAAGCTCGACACCGTTGACGATGTTGCCCCACTGATCGGACCCACCGACCTGAAGCGAACAATCGTAGCGCTTTGCCAGTTCCAGGAAATCGACGGCCTGCAGCATCATGTAGCAGAACTCCAGAACCGTCAGCGGCATCTGTGCATCGAGGCGTGACTTGACGCTGTCGAAGGTCATCATGCGGTTGACGGTGAACTGGGAGCCATAGTCGCGGAGGAATTCCAGGAAGCGGAATTCATTGAGCCATTCCGCATTGTCGACCAGCAAAGCCCCGTCTTCGCCGTTCATGTCGACCAGCCGTTCGACGGATCGCCGAATGGTCGCTATGTTGGCGGCGATCTGGCGTTCTTCCAGCATCGGCCGGGCATCCTTGCGGAAACTCGGATCGCCGATCTGGCTGGTGCCGCCTCCCAGCACGACGATGGGACGATGGCCGAGCTTCTGCAGCCAGCGCATGGTCATCAGCGGCATCAGGTGGCCGACATGAAGGCTTGCCGCCGTGGCATCAAAGCCGGCGTATGCTGTGATCGGCCCTTGCGACAGGGTCTGGTCGAGCGCCTCGATATCCGTGCATTGGTGCACGAGGCCACGTTCCAGAAGCACGGCAAGTGCTTCCGATTTGAGTTTTGTCGCCGGTTTACCGGCTTCGATCATATGTCTGGTCATTTTTCGCTTCCTGGTTCCCCCGCCAGGAAGCTCGGGTCTCTAGAAACCAAAAAGCCGCCTGACGCGGCGGCTTTTGAGGTGTCTATGGGGTGAACAAGATCCTACGCAGCCGCCGGTATGTCGGTGACGTAATAAAAATACACGAAGGATGCGCTCGTCTTGGTCATGCCAGTTTAAATGCGCGAGAGCGGGAAAAGAGTCAAGCCTGTTGTGTTCGTAAGGACACTGGCCGGGCCGGATGTAACCGGAAAGCCTCATCACCGCCCAGCGGGTAGCAAACCCGGTATCGCCTTGTGCGATCGGAGGCAAACCCGCAGACACGGGCGTGTCAGGACAGTCCCAGCTTCCGTTCGCCGCGATCCAGTATCACCGGCACGATCAGGTCTTCCTCGTCATCCAGATGGCGCATCAGCCCGGAGATCAGCGTGTCGCTGACACCGGCGAAACTGTCGGCTGCGCGTCGGATGGCATCGCGGTCTTTCGTCTGCAGTTGCCCGAACAGCTTGTTGGCGCTCTTGATGACCGATTCAATGCGATGATGGATCAGCTCATGATCGCCTTCCAGCAGCTCGAATCCATCCACAAGGCGCTTTTCCGCTTCCATGAAAACCGGGAAATAGTGGTGATCCTCGATCATGTGGTGGTGATGCAATTCGCTGAGGAACTGCTGCAGGCGCGGCGCAAACAGGTTGCCGAATCGGTTTACCGGGATCTTCTGTTCGCGAAAGTCGGTCAGGATCTTGTTCAGATCGCCGCCAAGCTGACGGAAGCCATTGTGCCGGGCGAGCCAGAATTCGGTCAATGGGCCGAGATTGCGGTGCCCCGGCCAATCTTCACGCGGATGCTCTTTCAGAAGGAACAGCCATTCCTGCGGAAGTCCGGTCCGTTCATCCAGATTGGTTGTTTTGGTCATGGGCCTCAGGGTCCGGTTGGTTAGGGTGTGGTCACATAAATGAAGATGAAATGGTTTGAGGCGGATTGGTCTTCGTCAAGGCGCGGAAGCGCAGGAAATGTGGCTCATTTTCAAGCTTCCGCAACGCCGAGGAGGACCAATCCGGTCAAATCCGAAGGACATGAAAATGGCTTCACCGCGTGTCGTCAGCCTGCTTGACCGGGCACAAAGCCCGCTCCGCGCATCCTTCTAACGCGGCTTCACCATTTCTCATGCCATTTCGTCTTCATGTATGGGTCCACACCCTAGGGTATTTGCGGACCTTATACGCATGTTTTGGTCTGCCATGGGGAAACAGTGTGTTCACTCCCCGGGAACAGATGTCACCGCACAAGCCTGCCCAGCACATTCCAGAGCGTTTCGGCGTCTCCCGGCTCCAGAAGGTTTGTAAATTCGGCCTCCACTGCAGCCTGGTAACACGGCCACATGGCCTTCAAAAGCGCTTCGCCCTCGGATGTAAGGCGTACTGACACGCCGCGGCCGTCCTCCGGGCTCTTCAGCTTTTCGATGTAACCGGCCGCCGCGAGGCGGTCGAGCAGCCGCGAGACGTTGTATTGCGCCAGCAGCATCCGCTTTTCGATTTCAACCGGACGCAGTGTCCTGTCCTCGGCACGGCTCAGCTCCAGCAACACATCGTACCAGCCAAGCGGTGGAAACCCATCCGTCTTGAGGCGCGTCTCGACGCGAGCCAGGACAGCACCGCTCGCCCGCTGCAAACGGGCCCAGGCATCGATGGCGGCAGACGGAGTTGGGGTGCTCTTGCTCATGAGGGAGAAATAGAAAATTTATGCAAGTGCATCAATCTTGATTTTTAATGCAAGTGCATTCATCTTAATGCAAGTGCATGAAAAAGGAGTTTTCAGATGCCAGACAAGCTTACCCTGATCAGCCACGCGCTTTGCCCTTACGTGCAGCGCGCAGCGATTGTCCTTGATGAAAAGAATGTGCCGTTTGACCGGGTCATGATCGACCTTGCCGACAAACCGGACTGGTTCCGCACGGCTTCCCCGCTTGGCAAGGTGCCACTGCTGAAACTGGACGGCGACCGCTATCTCTTCGAATCCGCTCCGATCGTCGAGTTCCTGGACGAGACCGAGGGGAGCCGATTGCACCCGGCAGACCCGGTGGAACGCGCCCGGCACCGGGCCTATATCGAATTTGCCTCGCAGATCCTGAACGGCATCGGCACGCTCTACAACGCCAGGGACGACACCGGCTTTTATGCTGCCGGCGAAGCCTTGCGCGCAAAGTTCCGACATCTGGAAAACGCCCTTGATCCGGCTGGCCCCTTCTTTGCCGGGTCCTCCTTTTCGCTGGTCGACGCAGCTTTTGCGCCTGTGTTCCGCTATTTCGATGTCTTTGACGGTTTTGCAGACCTTGGAACTTTTGACGCCCTCGACCGGGTCACGGCGTGGCGTGACAGCCTCGCGGCAAGACCTTCTGTCCGGAAAGCCGTCTCGGAGGACTATCCCGCGCTCCTGACCGCCTTTTTGCAAAAGCGCGGCAGCTGGATGTCCCATCTGCTTGATCTGCGCAGCCGGGAGCAGGCACTCCAGGCCGCACAATAGGAGCTTGCGGCGCAGCCGAAGCCAAACCCGGCTGCGCCCGCATCAGGCGAAGGCGGCTCCAAGATGGCTCAACTCGCCTTTCAGCTCCGCCCACTTGTCCGGCCGCGTGGTCAGGGTCGCCGGATCCCTGATTTCAACTTCATAGCCCCGGGCCAGGGCTCCCTTTGCGGTCAACTGCACGCAGTGGCAGGCATCAAGACCGACCAGAACCAGCTTGCCGACGCGTTTTTCTTCCAGCCAGGCTTCAAATTGCGGACTGGAGAAGCTGTCCCCGATCGATTTTTCGAAGACGGCGGCGTTGCCTACATCAAGCGTCCGGTCGAGTTTCAGCCCGTCGCGACCGGGTGTGCCGATGCCGTCCGCGGCCATCTTCATCGCAGCGATCACCGGCCAGTCCCGGAAGACGTTCTTGATGAAAACCACCTGATGCCCCGCCACCCGATGCGCTTCCACCTGCCGGTTGATTTCAGCCAGTGCCGCCTCTCTCTCGCCTGGATCGAAGGCATGTTTGCCGGTGTTGCGGGTGAAATCCTCCTGCACGTCAATCACCACAAGGGCGGTGACCGGCCGCATTGCCCTGTCGATCCTCTTGCCCTTTGTCGGCGTCCCCAGACGCTTCAGGCAATAAACGATATAGGCAAGCCCGCTCGCAGCGCAGAGCCCGACTGCAATCCAGATACCGGTCATGTGACCTCTCCTGTTTTCAAGTTATTCCAGCCCCATGGGCTGGTCCGGGTCGTCCTCGAAAGCGGCAAAATGATCAAGCATGGTACACAGCACCCGCTGCGTGGAGCACAGATCGTCGTCCGAGAAGAGCTCGCAGACCTTTTCGATCTCGTCGGTCTCCCGCGACCGGATTTCGCCAAACCGGTCGTGCCCCGCTTCGGTGAGCGCAAATAGCGGTGATCGCTTGTGCGCCGGATTGGCCCTGCGTTCAACCAGCCCCTGCTCTTCCAGGGCGTTCATCAGGAGCTGGATCTGCTGGCGGGCAAGAAACAACGCCCGGCCGGTCTCGGGTACCGCCATCGGCCCGGCCTCCTCCAGCACTTCCATGACCGCTCGCATACCCACGGTCACGCCGGTTCCCTCCAGCTTGGCCTCCACCGCCCGTGCGAGCCGGCGGTGTACGGGACGTATCAGGCGAATGATTTCGTAAAGCTCGACGGACTTCTTCATGGGCACCTCATTTGACAATTTTTATGTCATTTTGACATTAATATTGTCAACATGGTTTTGAGTTGTCGAATGCGAATATGGCGCTAGTGCATTTGGCAAAAGCGCCGGACACTTCCAGGTGAAGGGACAAACCGCAGCCGTGTCTTTGCAAGAAGCGACGCGAAAATCCAGTCTTTGCTATCGCAGTCAAGCAGACGGCGAGCCGGGATGACGCACCGACGGTTCGAAAAACAAAAACCCCGGCCGAGGCCGGGGTTTTCAAACTCTTGCGGATCGTGCGAAGCGTTACTCCGCGGCGGCCGGGGTCACTTCGGCCGGAGCAGGCTCGGTCCACTTCAGGACCGGCTTGCGGGCGGCGCCCGTTTCGTCCAGACGGCGGCGCGGAGCGAGATACGGCGCGCCGGAGAAGCGTTCCGTTTCACCGCGTTTTGCACTCATCACCAGATCACGCATGGTGGCGATGAAGAGGTCAAGCGCGGCCCGGCTTTCCGATTCCGTCGGCTCGATCAGCATCGCACCATGGACCACCAGCGGGAAGTACATGGTCATCGGGTGATAGCCCTCGTCGATCATCGCCTTGGCGAAGTCGAGCGTGGTGACACCAGTGTCCTTCAGGAAGCTGTCGTCGAACAGCACTTCGTGCATGCACGGACGCTCGCCGAAGGGCAGGCTCATCAGGTCCTGCAGGCCGACGCGGACATAGTTCGCGTTCAAGACCGCATCTTCAGACGCCTGCCGCAAACCGTCGGAGCCATGGCTCATCATGTAGGACAGGGCCCGCACGTACATGCCCATCTGGCCGTGGAAGGCAGTCATGCGGCCAAACGGCTGCTCGCTGTCCTTGGTGGCGGCTTCGGTCTCGACCAGCTCAAGGCCCTTGTCCGTCTTGCGGATGAACGGCAGCGGCGCAAAGGGCGCCAGGCGCTCGGACAGGACCACCGGACCGGAACCCGGACCACCGCCGCCATGAGGCGTCGAGAAGGTCTTGTGCAGGTTGATGTGCATGGCGTCGACGCCGAGATCCCCCGGGCGAGCCTTGCCGACGATGGCGTTGAAGTTGGCGCCATCGCAGTAGAAATAGGCATCCGCCTTGTGAATCAGATCGGCGATCTGCTTCACTTCCCGCTCGAACAGCCCGCAGGTGTTCGGGTTGGTCAGCATGATGCCGGCGATGTTGCCTTCGTGTTCGGCAATGGTCTTTTTCAGGGCCTCCAGATCGACGGTGCCGTCATCCTTGGCATCGATGTTGACGACCTTGTAGCCTAGGAGGGCTGCCGTTGCCGGGTTGGTGCCATGGGCACTTTCCGGCACCAGCACGATCTTCGGATCGCGGCCGGCTGCCGTGTGGGCCGCCTTGATCGCCATCATGCCGCACAGTTCGCCGTGGGCACCGGCCTTCGGGCTCATCGCGACAGCGGAGGTGTTGGTCGACACCATCAGCCAGTGGGCAAGCGCATCGATCAGTTCCAGCGCGCCCGGCACGGAGGAGACTGGCTGCAGCGGGTGGATGTCTGCGAAGCCCGGCAAGCGGGCCATTTTCTCGTTGAGACGCGGATTGTGCTTCATGGTGCACGAGCCGAGCGGGTAAAGGCCGCTGTCGATGGCGTAGTTGTTCCGCGACAGACGCACGTAATGGCGCATGGCTTCCGGTTCGGCGAGACCCGGCAGGCCGATCTCGGCGGTACGCTTGAAGCTGCCAAGCTCGAACTCGGCGCTTTCGTCCTCATCCAGGTCGACGCCAGTGGTTTCCAGAGAGCCGAATTCGAAGATCAGCGGCTCCTCCATGTCGAGACCCCGGTTGCCGGTGAAGGTCTTCGGGCGGAAGCTCTCCCCGACGTCGCCCGCGGCTGTCGGGCGGCCTTGCGTGTTCATGCTCATGCCAGCACCTCCTTCAGCGCGTCCGCAAAGGCCGCGCGGTCTTCATCCGTGTTGACTTCGGTCGATGCGACGACCAGCAGGTTTGCGAGATCCTTGTTGCCCGGCTCCAGTCGTGAAACCGGCAGGCCAGCGAGAATGCCGCGCTCGGCCAGTTGCTCGACCACGTCTTCCGCCACTTTCGGCAGGGCAATGGTGAACTCGTTGAAATAGACAGAGTTCAGCACTTCGACACCATGCACGCCGGCAAGCAGCTTCTTCAGCTTCACCGCATTGCCGTGGTTGATGCGGGCGAGCTTGGTCAGCCCGGCCTGCCCAAGCAGCGACATGTGAATGGTGAAGGCAAGGCAGCAGAGGCCCGAGTTCGTGCAGATGTTCGACGTTGCCTTGTCGCGGCGGATATGCTGCTCGCGGGTGGACAGCGTCAGCACGAAACCACGCTTGCCTTCCGCGTCCACCGTCTCACCGCAGAGCCGGCCCGGCATCTGGCGGACATATTGCTGACGGGTGGCGAAGAGGCCCACATACGGCCCGCCGAAATTGAGGCCGTTGCCGATGGACTGACCTTCACCAACCACGATATCCGCGCCTTGTGTTCCCGGCGGTTCGATCAGGCCGAGCGACACCACTTCGGTAAAGACCGCGATCAGCAGCGCCTTGTGCTGGTGTGCCTTTTCGGCAATCGGCTTCAGGTCGATCAACTGACCATAGAACGACGGTGACTGGACGACAACACAGGACGTCTCGTCATCGATCTGGGACAGGATGTCTTCGGTGCCCGTCGGGTCTGCCGGCAGGCTGACAACCCGGTCGCCAGCCATGTTGGACAGGCCTTCGACGACTTCGCGGTACTGCGGATGCAGACCGCCGGAAAGCACGGCCTTGTTGCGCTTGGTGACCCGGTGCGCCATCAGCACGGCTTCACCGGTGCCGGTGGAGCCGTCATACATGGACGCGTTGGCAACATCCATGGCGGTCAGCCGCGCGACCTGGGACTGGAACTCGAACAGGTACTGCAACGTACCCTGCGTGATTTCCGGCTGATAGGGCGTATAGGAGGTCAGGAACTCCGACCGCTGGATCAGGTGATCGACCGTTGCCGGCACATGGTGCTTGTAGGCACCGGCCCCTACGAAGAACGGTACGGAACCGGCGGCCGTGTTTTTGGAGGCCATGGCCGTGAGCTTGCGCTCCACTTCCATTTCGCTGGCACGTTTGGGAAGGTCGAGCAGACCTTTCATGCGAACGTCTTCGGGAATATCCGCAAAGAGTTCGTCGACGGATTTGACGCCGACCCGCGCGAGCATGTCGCTGCGGTCGGTATCGTTCAAAGGCAGGTAGCGCATCAGGCAGCTCCCAAGGGTTTGATCTAAAAACGGACCGGCACAACCACGCTCTCAGTTCGTCATCCCGGGCGAAGGGAATGCGACCCCGGACCGGAGAGCCGGCAAGCTCCCGGATACGGGCTCCCCGATCCCGGGTCGGCGCGGAGGCGCCGTCCGGGAGGACGGAGAGGAGTATTGGTTACCATCCAGAGCATGGAACCGGCCGCGACAGCGTGCGGCCGATCCCGCACATTCACGGTGCGACGAGGCGGAGCGGTTCGGGCTCCACAACGATCTCGCAATTCACGGAGTTGGCGATGAAACAGACGTCATGCGCCTTTTCATGCAGATCCGTCAGCCAGGTCGGGTCCGGATTTTCCTTTGCGACCAGCGTGATTGCTGGCCGCAAAACCACTTTCGTGATCGCCATCTTGCCCCGCGCCACACGGCTCATCTGGCCCTGGGCACGGTCGCTGTAGCTGGCGACAACGAAGTTCGCCCGGCGGGCCAGATCCAGAAAGGACATCATGTGGCAGGACGAGATAGCGGCGACGAAAGCCTCTTCCGGATCGACGGCGGCTTCAATGGAGTATGGCAGGGGTACCACCGTGGGCGATGCGCTTGCCGGAACCTCCAGGCCGCCGTCAAAACGCCAGATATGCCCTCTGGAATAAGCGTTTGCGGTGTAGTCGCCGTCGCATGCCCATTCCACCTGTGCCGTGTAGTAGTGCCCTGCCATGAATTACAACGTCTCCACGTACGCCTTGTAGGCTGCCTCGTCCATGAGGTCGGACAGCTGATCCGAATTGCCGACGGTCATCTTGATGAACCAGGCGGCACCTTCCGGATCTTCGTTGACTTTGGCCGGTTCGTCTACAAGTGCATTGTTGGCTTCAACCACTTCGCCGTCGATCGGCGCGTAGACTTCGCTGGCTGCCTTGACAGATTCGACAACAGCGGCTTCATCGCCCTGTGACAGCGCCTTGCCGGCTTCCGGCAGCTCCACATACACGACATCTCCGAGCTGTTCCTGCGCGTAAGACGTGATGCCAATGGTGGCGGTGTCGCCGTCAACGGCAATCCACTCGTGGTCTTTGGAATAATAGGTGGTCATAGTGTGCGTCCGTTATCTGGAAAGTGTCATGCTTTGGGTTTGCGGTAATACCGGTTCGGAACAAACGGCATGTCCGCAACGGTGGCGGGCAGGCGCTTGCCTCTGACGATCAATTCAAGGGGCGTACCGATTTCGGAATGTTCCGACGGCACATAGCCCATGGCAATCGGTGCGCCCACGGTGGGCGCAAAGCCGCCGGATGTCACGATGCCGATCACCGGCCCGCCGGGCTGAGCGATCTCGGCCCCTTCCCGCGCGGGGGCCTTGCCGTCAAGGCGCAGGCCGACGCGGATACGGCCCGGTCCGTTTTCAAGTTCGCCCTGAATGCGTTCAGCGCCCGGAAAGCCACCTTCTTCGCGGCGGCGTTTCTGCATGCAGAAGGTGATCGCGCCTTCGACCGGCGACGTCATCTCATCGATGTCGTGGCCGTAAAGGCAAAGCCCGGCTTCCATACGCAGGCTGTCGCGCGCGCCAAGGCCGATCGGTTCGACCCTGTCATCGGCCAGCAGCGCGCGGGCAATGGCTTCCGCGGCACCTGCAGGCACGGACATCTCGACGCCGTCCTCGCCGGTGTAGCCGGCACGGGCAACGTGACAGTCGATCCCGTCAAATTCCATTGGTGCTGCGGCCATGAAGCCGAGGTCTGCCGCCTGCGGTGCGTGCGCGGCAACAGCTGCAACAGCCTCCGGACCCTGAACCGCAATCAGCGCGCGGTCCTCGATCACTTCAAGGGTTACGTTGTCAGGCAGTCTCTCGCGCAGATGTGCGTAGTCGACATCCTTGCGGGAAGCATTGACCACCAGCATCAGCTTGCCGTCTTCGTCTTCAGACAGCGGGCGGGTGACCATGAGATCGTCGATGATGCCGCCCTCGTCGTTGAGCAGCACCGTGTAGCGCTGACGGCCATGGCCGAGTTCGACGAAATTGGACGGGGTCAGCGCTTCCAGCGCCCGGGCCGTCGTTTCGTGATCGGGACCGATCAACAGGGCCTGGCCCATGTGGGAAACATCGAAAAGGCCGGCCTTCGTGCGCGTCTGCTGGTGCTCGGCCATGATACCGGCCTTGTACTGCACGGGCATGGAATAGCCGGCAAACGGCACCATGCGTGCACCCAGTTCCACATGAAGGTCGTGAAGAGGCGTTTGTTTCAGATCTTCGTCTGCAACGGTTTCCGCCATGAACGGTCCTCGTATTCGGGGTTGCGCAGTCCCGAATCGGCCCGTGCGGGTCCTGATCCGTCTGCACCCCCTCTGTCCGAGTACCTGAGAGATTTCCCGACCGGCACCGTCGGTGCCTTCCGGTTACTCCTTCGGTGAGCAGTCCGCAAACCCAGTTGCGGAGCACTGCTTTCCAGAGCGTTGCAGTTCATGCGGTCCTTCTGCCTGAGAGTTTCCGGGGCGGTTGCTCCTTCGGCGCCAGGATCCTTTCACCCGGCCTCTCCCGCATAAACATTGACGTGTTACCACGCCAACCGGGGGACGACCCCGATTGGGGCGGGATTGTGCGAGGCAGACATAGTCTTGTCAATATGCGACATGCGGCGCCCGCAATTTTGCCGGTGCAAATTTTAGGCACCGTCCCAAAGGCCACGCACGAGCGGCAGCCCGCCGGTTTCAAACGTTCCGGCAAGGACCAGATCAAGCATCGGAAATCGGCAAATTACGTGCGAATGCTGCCTTACCGGCGGCGCCCTTCGTCGAATCCGAAGATCACCTTGGCTTCCGCACCTGCCGGTATGGTGAATTTCTCTTCGATCAGCGTCCAGGTTTCGCTGGGGGAATTCGCGCCGAGCGTGACCGGAATTTTCAGGATCTCGGAACTGATCGGCTTGGCTCCGCTGCCGCCGGGCACAATCGCGACCCGGATCGGCAGGACCACTTCACCACCCTTCCAGGCAGGGCCGGACGTCACATCGCCGGACAGGCCCAGCTTCATGCGGCGGCTGCCGTCGGGCTGCTGTGTGCAGGTGTTGGCCCAGTCCTTCACGGTCGCCTGATAGAGCAGGCCTTGCGGGTCATCATCCTTGCCGCGAACATATTTGCGTATCAGATAGGTGTTGGATTGAAGCTGCAACGCAGGACAGGGAACGGGCGGTGCAAAGGTATCGGGCGAAATCTCGATCGGCTTCTGACCACCGGAAATCACCTTGCCTGCGACACCGTCGGCGGCACTCATGCACCCCGCCAGAGCCGCGGCGGACAGGCCCACGGCCAGAATTGTCTTCAGGGTCTTGCCGGAGACGGCGTGAATCGCACTGATCATCTTCATTCCATAAAATGCAACACTTGTCGGCGGAGCTTCATAGCAGGTGAAGAATTGCTTGGCGAGGCTTGTCAAACGCAAACCTTGAAGCAGCTCATTGTGGCTGAATTGGTTCAGCTTGCCGCACATCCCTTGACACAGCCGGGCAGCAAGCCCTTATTGCGCGCAGAAACGTTCCTCGAAAGAGCATGATGACCGAGAGCAGACAGGAAAAAACACCGCTTGCCATTCACCTGTGCGCACCCCGCGGGTTTTGCGCCGGCGTCGACCGCGCGATCCAGATCGTGGAACTTGCGCTGGAGAAATATGGCAGCCCGGTCTACGTCCGTCACGAGATCGTGCACAACAAGTTCGTCGTCGACGGGCTGAAGGCCATGGGCGCTGTCTTCGTGGAAGAGCTGGAGGAAATTCCGGCCGGACACACCGACAGGCCGGTGATCTTCTCGGCGCATGGTGTGCCGAAATCCGTGCCGGAAGATGCCCAGAGCCGCAAGATGTTCTATCTTGATGCCACCTGCCCGCTGGTTTCCAAGGTCCACAAGGAAGCGGAAATCCACTTCCGGCGGGATCGGGAAATTCTGCTCATCGGTCATGCGGGCCATCCCGAAGTGATCGGCACCATGGGCCAGTTGCCGGAAGGCACCGTCAGCCTGATAGAGACCGAGGACGACGCACGCGCCTTCACGCCGAAGACCGACCGCCCTCTTGCCTACATTACCCAGACCACCTTGTCCGTGGACGACACGGCCGGCATCGTGGCGGTGTTGCAGGAAAGGTTCCCGCAGATTGTCGCTCCTCACAAGGAAGACATCTGCTACGCCACCACCAACCGGCAGGAAGCGGTCAAGCATGTGGCGCCCAAGGTTGATGCGATGATCGTTGTCGGCGCTCCGAATTCGTCAAACTCCCAGCGCCTGCGCGAGGTTGCGGAACGGGCCGGCTGCAGGACGGCAGTGCTGATACAGCGCGCAACCGACATTGACTGGCTGGATTTCGAAGGAATCTCGTCGCTGGGTCTGACGGCGGGTGCATCGGCCCCCGAGACTCTGGTAGAGGAAATCATCGCGGCCTTCGCCGACCGGTTCGACGTCAAGGTCGAGACGGTTCGCACCGCCGAAGAAACGATTTCCTTCAACCTGCCGCGGGAGCTGCGCGACATGATCGACGCCTCCCAGGCCGCCGCCGGATAACCCCATGGCTGTTTATACCGAAGTGACCGATGAGGAACTGAACGACTTCATCGGCAGCTATGACGTCGGACGCCTGCTGTCCTTCAAGGGCATCGCCGAGGGCGTCGAGAACAGCAACTTCCTGGTCCACACGGACAAGGCGTCCTACATTCTGACGCTTTACGAAAAGCGCGTGAACCCGGATGACCTGCCCTATTTTCTGAACCTTCTGCAGCATCTGGCCGCAAAGGGCCTGTCCTGCCCGACGCCCGTTCCCTCCAGGGACGGCAAGCTTCTGGGCACGCTCGCCGGCAGGCCGGCGGCGCTCGTTACCTTTCTGGACGGCATGTGGGTCAAACGGCCCAGGGTCGATCATTGCGCCGAACTTGGCAAAGCCATGGCCGAGCTGCATCTGGACGGCGCTGACTACGAGGGCTTCCGCAAGAACGCGCTCGACGTCAGCGGCTGGCGGCCCCTGTTCGATCAATGCGGGGAACGCAGCGATACTGTTCACCCGGGCCTTGGCGGCGAGATCGCGCGTGAACTCGATCACCTTGAAAAAGTCTGGCCGAACGACCTTCCGGGCGGCGTGATCCATGCGGATCTGTTTCCGGACAATGTGTTCTTTCTCGGCAACGAGCTGTCCGGGCTGATCGATTTCTATTTCGCCTGCAACGACGCCTTTGCCTATGACGTTGCCATCTGCCTCAACGCCTGGTGCTTCGAACAGGACATGTCGTTCAACGTTACCAAGGCGAAGGCGCTGCTCAAGGGCTATGCCACTGTCCGGCCGTTGAGCGAGGCCGAGTATGATGCCTTGCCAACGCTTTGCCGGGGTGCTGCGCTGCGCTTCCTGCTGACGCGGCTTTACGACTGGCTGAGCGTTCCGGAAGGGGCGCTGGTGACGCCGAAGGACCCGCTGGAATACCTGAAGAAGCTTCGCTTTCATCAGAGCATTTCTTCCGCCGAAGCCTATGGGTTGGAGCGATGACGGAAAATACCAATCGGGTCACGATCTATACGGATGGCGCCTGCTCGGGTAATCCGGGCCCAGGCGGCTGGGGGGTGATCCTGCGGTTCGGGGAGCACGAGAAAGAGCTTTGCGGCGGCGAAGCGGAAACCACCAACAATCGTATGGAACTGATGGCTGCCATCGAGGCGCTGAATGCCCTCAAGCGCCCGTGCGCGGTCGACCTTTATACCGACAGCACCTATGTGCGCAGCGGCATCAAGGAATGGATGTACGGCTGGAAGCGCAAAAACTGGCGCACGGCTGCCAACAAACCGGTGAAAAATGCGGATCTCTGGCAAGCCCTTGACGCAGCGAAGGAACGTCACGACGTTACCTGGCACTGGGTCAAGGGACATGCAGGCCATCCGGACAATGAACGCGCCGATGAACTGGCGCGCGGCGGAATGGCCCCGTATAAGAACGGCGAAAAAACGAATCCTGTCTGATGAGCAGAGGATTTTGAGTGAGACTTTTCTCGTGGTCCGGCGCAGCGGCAGTGCGCACAATGGTTCCGGATATGGCCGGAAAGGTGCTGATCGTTGCCAACCCGACCTCGGGTGGTTACAACGCCGAGCTCCTGGATGACGTGCGCAACCGACTGGAAGACCTCGGCTGCAAGACCGAAATCCGGCTGACCCGTCACGCCGGTGAAATCGGCGACATCTGCTCTGATCCCTCATTGCCCGTGCAAACGCTTGTGGTCGCCGGAGGCGATGGTTCCGTCAACGAGGCGCTGACCGGGTTTCAGAACCACCCCGCCCCGCCCCACTTGGGCATTATCCCCTTTGGCACCGCCAACGTGCTGGCACTGGAACTCGGCCTGCCGCGCACTGCAAAGGCGATCGCGGCCTTGATCCGGCGCGGCAAGACCAGACAACTGCATTATGGGCTCGCCAACGGCAGGCCTTTCGTGCTGATGGCGTCCGCCGGTTTTGATGCCGAAGTCGTTCACGCCGTGCCGCTGTCCCTGAAGCGGCGTCTTGGCAAGCTCGCCTACGTCATCACGGCCCTGCGCACCGGCTTCAAACGCAAGAGTGCTTCGCTGAAGGTCATCCTTGATGGAGAAGAAGTGACCGGCAAACTCGCCGTTGCCAGCAACGCCCGCCACTACGGTGGCCCCTTCGTCATCTGTCCCGGTGGAGCGACCGATCCGGGCCTGCATATGCTGGTTCTGGAAAGAGACGACCCCTGGTCGTCCTTCTGCTACGGCATCGCCCTCCTGATGGGTCGCATTCACAAGGCCAAGGGTGCCCTGGTCCGCCCATTCACATCCGCATCCATTCTGGCAACAGGCGCCGTCGCCGCGCAGGTGGACGGCGATCCTTTCGGCGCGACGCCACTGGAAATCCGGCAGACGGACAAGACAGTTCCTGTCCTGGCACCCTGACGCGGAAACCGCGCAACAACGTCCCCTCACCTCTCACACTCCCGATCACACATCTCCCTCTGTCATTGCAGGGCTCGACCCTGCAATCCATTCCGTTTCCTCGCCCTACCCGAAGTCCTTGCGACAGGATGGTGAGCGGCATGGATGCCATGGTCGAGCCATGGCAGGACGGAGAAAGTGTCGAGGGGCTCAGTGTCTCGATAGGGGCTTTGCGTGTTGTCGAAGACTGAATCGCACGCCAGAAGAACGCAACACGCACTACGCACCTTTTGTCGCCGCAGCCCTTTCCATTCCCCGTCATTGCAGGACTCGACCCTGCAATCCATTCCGTTTCCTCGCCCCACCAGAAGTCTTTGCGACAGGAGAACGAGCGGCATGGATGCCATGGTCGGGCCATGGCATGACGGTGGGTGTGTCGAGGGGCTCAGTGTCTCGATAGGGGCTTTGCGTGTTGTCGAAGACTGAATCGCACGCCAGAAGAACGCAACACGCACTACGCACCTTTTGTCGCCGCAGCCCTTTCCATTCCCCGTCATTGCAGGGCTTGACCCTGCAATCCATTCCGTTTCCTCGACCCACCCGAAGTCCTTGCGACAGGATGGTGAGCGGCATGGATGCCATGGTCGAGCCATGGCATGACGGAGGGTGTGTCGAGGGGCTCAGTGTCTCGATAGGGGCTTTGTGTTTTGTCGAAGACTGAGTGGCGCGCCAGAAGAACGCAACTCGCGCTACGTTCCTTTCGTCACCTCAGCCATTTCCATTCCCCGTCATTGCAGGGCTCGACCCTGCAATCCATTCCGTTTCCTCGCCCCACCCGAAGTCTTTCCGACAGGATGGCGAGCGGCATGGATGCCATGGTCGAGCCATGGCATGACGAAGTGGATGGGAAGCTGATGCCAGAACCGCTGAAGCAAGATTAATCGACGCGACAGACGCCGGCCAATATCAAGCCGTTTCGGCTTGGGCCGGCATCTTGCGCAGGATCTTGGTCGCCTCCGCCGCCGTGACGGCCTCGCCGAAATAGAAGCCCTGAGCGAATTCGCAGCCGAGTTGGTAGAGTTCCAGCGCGTCATTCTCGCTCTCCGCCCCTTCGGCAACGACCGACATGCCGAGATCGTGGCCCATGGCGACAATGGTCCTGAGCAGCACCGGCCGCGCGGACGAGCCGTTCGGTTTGACGAAGGACTGGTCGATCTTGATCGTGTCGAAGGGGAACCGCTGCAGGTAGGACAGCGAGGAGTGCCCTGTGCCGAAGTCGTCCAGGGACAGACCCGCACCGAGCCCGCGAAGGCGCTCCAGAACCTTGGCGGAATATTCCGGATTGGACATGACGAGCGATTCCGTCAGCTCCAGTTTCAAGGTGCCCGGAGTGAGAGAGGTTCGCGACAGAACCGCTTTCACATCGTTGATCAGGTCCTGCTTCAACAGTTGGCGCGAGGAAAGATTGACCGACGCAAACAGCGGCTGCGGCAACGGGAACTCGCGTTGCCAGAACGCCAGCTGCTGCGCGCCCTTGTCGAGCATGTAGATGCCCAGTTCGTTGATGAGACCGGACTGCTCGGCGACCGGAATGAACTCCGAGGGCGAAATCTTGCCGCGCTTGGCGTGGTTCCAGCGCGCCAGCACTTCGAAACCGGCCACGGACTGGTCTTCCAGCCGGATGATCGGCTGGAAATAGACGCCGAGCGTTTCCTTCTTGATCGCTTCACGCAGATCGGCTTCCAGGTCGACGATGTTCTTGTCGAGCGGACGCAGGATCGGACGGAACACTTCCTGGCGGTCACCACCCAGACGCTTGGCGTGATTGAGTGCGATCTCCGCATTGGTGACCATATCTTCCACCGCCTGTTTGCCGCCTTCGAAGAAGGCAATGCCGACGGAGCAGGTCAGGAAAATTTCCCGGTCGCCGAAGGTGATCGGAGCACGGACGGCCTTGCGCAGCGAATCCGCCAGCGCGACGATCCGGTCGGGCTCCTGTTCGGACAGAAGGACAAGGCCGTACTGGTCGCCGGACAGGCGGCCGAGCGTATCCTGCTGACCGATCAGGCGACCAAGCCGGCGGGCAACTGTCAGCAGAATGCTGTCACCGGCGGACAGACCGATGCTGTCGTTGACCTGCTTGAACCGGTCCAGATTGAGCACGAGCAAGGTCGGCTTGGTGGTTTCCTCTGCCCTCGACCGGATGACGCTGGTGCGCAAACGGTCAACGAAGAGCTCCCGGTTCGGCAGGCCGGTCAGATTGTCGTGGACGGCATCGTGCAGAAGACGTTCTTCCGCCGTGCGCTCCTCGGTCACGTCCAGCAACGTGCCCACGCAGCGGATCACCTCACCATCGGAGCCGATAATCGGGCGGGCGCGCAGGCGGAACCAGCGGAAATGGCCGTCTTCTGAGCGTAGCCGGAAGGTTTGCGTGACCTTGCCGCGGCGCTGATCGATGACCGCGTCCAGCGTTGCTCGGAACCGGTCACGATCCTGCGGATGAAGAATATCCAGCCAGTCGCGCGCAGGCCCCTCCAGGGTGCCCCGCTTCAGGTTGAGCAGGTCTTCCACCTCGTTGCCCGTGTAGATGCGGTCGCGGTCAATGTCCCAGTCCCAGATGATGTCACCGGCACCAGTCAAGGCCAGGGCCTTGCGTTCGACATCGGAAATGAGACCTTGCGCGATCGCACCGCCGGCAAAGGCATGCTGCATCACCGTGAAGCCGATCAGCAGCACGATGAGGACGAGACCGCCTCCAAGGGCAGGCTGGACGATGTCGTTGGACAGATATCCGGTTACGGTCATCGCCGCCCCGACCAGCCAGGCCATCAGCAGGCACCAGGTCGGGATCAGCAGAATGGCGCGGTCGTAATGCTGGAAGGCAAGCACGGCGATGGTGACGAAGCCGAGTATGCCGATAACGGCCAGCGCCAAACGGGCAATACCGGCTGCAATCGACGGGTCCCAGACGGCGACGCCCAGCAGACCCAGGATCAGGATCAGCGTCGTCAGTGCCAGATGCGAGTAGTGAATGTTCCAGCGGTTGAGATTGAGATAGGCGTAGAGAAAGATGATCAAACTGGCCGCGAGCATGACCTCGGCACAGGCACGCGCAAGCTGGCTGCCGCCTCCTTCCAGATTGAACACCATGCCCCAGAAGCCGAAATCAATGCACAGATAGGCCAGAACCGACCAGGCAAGCGCTGCAGTGGCCGGGAACATGACCGTGCCCTTGACCACGAACAGGATGGTGAGGAACAGGGCCAGCAGCCCGGAAATGCCCAGAATGATGCCGCGATAAAGCGTGTACGCGTTGACGGTTTCCTCGTAGACGTCCGGTTCCCAGATCCGGATTTCCGGCAGGTTCGGCGTCGTCATTTCCGCGACGAAAGTGACGATGGAGCCCGGGTCGAGCGTGACCAGGAAGACATCGGCTTCAAGACTTTTCTGACGTTCCGGGGCGATACCCTGGCTCGGCGTGATCGCCAGAATGCGCGAGGAGCCGAGGTCCGGCCAGAACAGGTCGGAGCCGACCAGCTTGTAGTTGGGGGCAACGATCAGGCGATCGATCTGTTCATCGCTGGTGTTTGCCAGCGCGAAAACCGCCCAGTTGGTGTTGGTGCCTTCACGCGATGGAACCTCGATGCGGCGCACGATGCCGTCCGCACCCGGTGCGGTCGACACCTGCAGGCGGGTACCGGCCTCGCGATGCAGGTCGACGGAATTGGTGATATCCAGCGCTTCGACATCGATCGGAACAGGAATCGGCTCCAGCGCCCGTGCCGGCAGGCTGCCAAGCAACGTTGCAAACAACGCCAGAGCAATGACAAGGTTTCTGAACACGCTTCTTATCGGATCCGGTATCACAATCGACATGGGGCGAAGAAGTACCGGGTTGTAGCGCATGTCACAAGAATTCTTTCAAGATTCCCTCGACGCTCGGAGCCACCTTTTCAGGTCGTAACGCATGGTCTTCCGCCAAACAGGCAAACAGCAGATGATCCTGCCAGGTCCCGTTAATTAACAGATAGTTGCGTGCGTATCCTTCCCGGTGGAACCCGGCATTTTCGAGCAGACGGATGGACGGCATGTTCGTTGGCAGACAGGCCGCTTCAATACGATGAAGGTTCAAAACGTCGAAACAAAACGGCAAGATCATGGCGACAGCCGAGGACATATGTCCTTTTCCCGCGTGTCGTTCTCCCATCCAGTAGCCAAGTGTTGCAGTCTGGCTGACACCTCTGCGGATATTGCTGAGGGTCAGACCGCCGAGGATCTCGTTGGTGCGCGCACGGAAGAGAAGAAAGGACAGGCTTCGGCCTTCCTTGCGGTCCTTCGAATAGCGGCGCAAGCGGCGGCGAAACCCGGTGCGGGTCAGATCGTCGGAAGGCCAGAGCGGTTCCCAGGGCTTCAGGAAGGCCCGGCTTTCACCGCGTAGTTCAGCCCAGGGCTTGAAATCGTACATGATCGGCGGGCGAAGGTAATAGCCTCCCGCCTCGATCAGCAGCTCGGCGTCAGGTGATGCTCCCGGCCGTAAAAGCGCCATGCCCCACACTCCGCCTTGTTCTGCCAGCCTTACATGGACGCTGCCCGCAGGATCGGGCTCTGCTGAAGCCGTCCGGCGAGTTCGTCCGCAGTCATGATGCCGTCCACCGGCCCGATCGCCGTCAGTGTCGGCACCGTGCCGACGAAGGTCTGGTGGGCGACCCTGCGGATATCGGCGGCCGTCACGGCTTCGATCTTCGAGGAAATCTCGTCCGGATCGAGCACACGGTTGTGCACGAGGATCTGGCGGGCAATCTGACCGGCCCGTGCTGCCGGGCTTTCCAGCGCCATCATCAGGCCGGCGCGGATCTGTGCCCTGGACCGGGCAACTTCCTCGTCGGTGATCGTCTGCGTGGCAGCAATAAGCTCTTCCACGATCATTGGCATCAGTGCCGCGAGATCTTCCTGGCTGGTGGCCGCATGCAGACCGAACAAGCCGGTATCGGAGAACGCCCAGTGGAAGCTGTAGATGGCGTAGCAAAGGCCGTGCTTCTCGCGGATTTCCTGAAACAGGCGCGACGACATGCCCCCGCCCAGAACGGAGGCGAGGATCTGGATGGCGTAATAGTCCGCGGATTTATAGGGCTGGCCTTCAAAACCGATCAGAACCTGAGCTTCCATCAGCTCTTTCGGCCGAAGGGTTTCCCCACCCCGGTACCGCGCTTCCGATTCCGGCGCAGCCGGTTCGGAATTGAACCCGCCGAATTTTTCGCGAGCAAGAGCCACAAGCGCCTCGTGCTCGACAGCCCCGGCCGCGGCCAGAACCATGTCGGGTGCCCGGTAGCGGTCTGCGAGATAGGCGTTCAGAGCATCCCGGTTGAACCCCTGCACCGTTTCCGGCGTTCCGAGGATCGGCCGCCCGATGGCCTGCTCCGGCCAGGCGGTTTCCTGGAACAGGTCGAATGCCTGATCGTCGGGAGAATCGTTGGCAGCGCCGATTTCCTGCAGGATCACATGCTGCTCGCGCGTCAGTTCCTGGGCATCGAATGTGGAATTCTGCAGGATGTCGGCGAGGATATCGACCGCAAGCGGTGTGTCCTCGGCCAGGATACGCGCGTAGTAATTGGTGTGTTCGATGCTGGTGGAGGCGTTCAGCTCACCGCCAACGGCCTCGATTTCCTCGGCAATACCTCGAGCTGTGCGGGTCTTGGTGCCCTTGAAGGCCATATGCTCAAGAAGATGGGTAATCCCGTTCTGGTGCACGGTCTCCGCGCGGGATCCCGTTCGTACCCACACGCCGAGAGCCGCCGTCTTCAAATGAGGCATCTGGTCGGTGACGACCGTCATCCCGTTGTCGAGGATTGTTGTTTGTACTTTCATATGCTCACACCCCAGCAGTAACGGCCCGGGCGTGATCTTCGATGTATTTCTCCACCACGCCCTGTTCCGCCGCCAGAACCTGCTGGCGCTCCTCCGCAGTCATCATGTCCTTCAGGTTTTCCGGCAACTCCGGCCGGTTTCCTGAAGCCTTTTCCACCGCATCCGGGAATTTGGCCGGATGGGCCGTGCCCAGCACCACCATCGGTGCCTCGCCGTTATCATGGTCTTTCGCCACATGGACGCCGATTGCCGTGTGCGGGTCCAGAAGATAGCCGGCCTCGTTCCATGTCTCGGCGATGGTCGCCTCCGTTTCGTCCTCGTTGCAGCGCCCGGCTCCGAAGACCGCACGCATCTCGCGAAGCGGGCCTTCCTCGATCTCGAAACTGCCGGACTGGCTCAACTGGTTCATCATGCGGCGGACAGTGCCGCCATCACGGCCGCAGACCTCGGCCAGCAGCCGCTCGAAATTGGACGATACCTGGATGTCCATGGACGGAGAAATGGTCGGCGTCACGCCGCGCTTTTCGTAGCGCCCGGTTTCGAGTGTCCGTGCCAGGATGTCGTTGACATTGGTTGCCACCACCAGCTTTTCGACGGGAAGCCCCATCTTCATGGCGGCATAGCCGGCGAAAATATCGCCGAAGTTGCCGGTCGGCACCGTGAAGGAGATCTTCCGATGCGGAGCGCCGAGGGCTGCGCCTGCGACGAAGTAATAGACGATCTGCGCCAGAATACGCGCCCAGTTGATCGAATTGACACCGGACAGGGCAACCCTGTCGCGGAACGAAAAGTGGTTGAACATGCCTTTCAGGATCGCCTGGCAATCGTCGAAGTTGCCAGTCAGAGCCAGGGCATGGACATTCTCTTCCGCCGGCGTCGTCATCTGCCGACGCTGCACGTTGGAAATGCGCCCGTCGGGGAACAGGATGAAGATATCGGTGCGCTCGCGCCCGCGGAAGGCTTCGATGGCTGCGCCGCCGGTGTCGCCGGATGTCGCGCCGACGATGGTCGCCCGCAGGTCACGTTCGCTCAGGACATAATCCATCATCCGGCCGAGCAACTGCATCGCGACGTCCTTGAACGCCAGCGTCGGGCCATGGAACAGTTCCAGGATGAAGGTGTTGGGGGCTGTCTGGACAAGCGGCGTAACGGCCGGGTGGCGGAAGCCGTCATAGGCTTCTGCAATCATGGACTTCAGATCGTCTTCGGGAATGGCGCCGCCGACAAAAGGCGAAATCACCTGAAAGGCAACATCCTGATACGGCTTTCCAGCGAAGGATGCGATGGTGTCGGCATCAAATTGCGGCCAGGTTTCGGGTAAGTAAAGTCCGCCGTCGCGTGCGAGCCCCTGGAGCAGGACATCGGAAAATTCCAGAACTGGTGCTTCACCACGCGTACTGATGTATTTCACCGCGCAACGTTCCTCTTGCTTTTGTTTGTCGCGGGACGCCCGCGTCCCCTGCCTGTTTGCCAGACCTCTGATGCGAGAAAGATCAGCCTACTTGAATTCCGGTAGATTTGAAACAAACCATGCCATTGATGCGACTTACGCGCCATAACATTCAAGCGCAAGTCGCTTTTGGTTAAAATGATGACCGTGGAGAGACAAGTTTCCCGAAACCGTTCATAAGGCTGGCGCGCTCAGGCGTGCCCGGCATCGCCATAGAGCATGGCAGGGTCGATCCCCATGCTGGCAAGCGCGCGATGCCATTTCTTGTCGGAGGCCCGGTCGAACAGGATGTCCGGATCGGCCGGCGCCGTCAGCCAGCCATTGGCCTGAATTTCGTTTTCAAGCTGCCCCGGCGCCCAGCCGGCATAGCCGAGGGCCAGCATCGCCTGGGCCGGACCTTCACCTTGCGCGAGCGCCCGCAGGATCTCCAGCGTTGCCGTCAGGCAAATGCCGTTGTCGATGGCCAGGGTCGACTGGTTCAGCATGAAATCGTCGCTATGCAGCACAAAGCCACGTTCGACCTCGACCGGCCCACCCTTGTGCACGCTCATGTCACGCACCTTTGGCGGCAGGCGGATGGCGCTGTCATCGTTGACGATATCAAGCTGGATGAGAAGCTCTTCCAGGGACAGGTGACGGGCCACCTGGTTCACCACAATGCCCATGGCCCCCTGGTCGGAATGGGAGCACAGATAAATCACGGAATGTTCGAACCGGCTGTCTGACATGCCCGGCATCGCAATCAGAAACTGACCTTCAAGGGATTCTGTTGCTGCGGCTCCGGCCATGCATACCTCGTTTTCTGTTGACGCTCTTAGCCCTGCAAAAAGCATAGACCCTTTGAGGAGCTTTGTTAATGTCTGTTTGTGCCCGCCGGATCGCGTCCAGCTCACTTAACCGTCACAAGGATATGACCTGAATTGGCCAGTCTGACCGATGACGCTTGCCCGAAACTCGTGTAGCAGAGAAGGCATGAAACGCTCTGTCGTCGCTTTCGCAGTCGCTCTTGCAGTCCTTGCCCCGCCCGCCCATGCCGCCATGACAGGCTGGACGGAAGTTCAGGGAGGGGCCGTCAGGCTGATCGCATCCGGTCCCTTGAAGGATGGCCACTATGAAGCCGGGCTGGAGTTCATGCTCGAACCAGGCTGGCACACCTATTGGCGCTATCCGGGGGAAGCCGGAATTCCGCCTCTGATCGACACTTCGGCAAGCGCGAACCTCAAGTCCATGGAAGTGCTCTTTCCCGTTCCGGAGCGTTATGACGACGGTTTTTCGGAATCGATCGTCTATCACAACGGCATTGTTCTGCCGCTACGGATCCAGCCGGAGACCGTTGACCAACCGATGACGCTGTCGCTGGATGTCTTTTTCGGCATCTGCAACGAGATCTGTGTTCCCGGCGACGCCTCCCTGACGCTGGATCTGGTTCCAGATGACCAGACTGACAGCCTTGCCCAGACGCTGATTGCGCGCGACCTTGACGCCGTGCCGGACGTCGGTCCTTCGGAAGATCTTCAGATCAAGACCGTAACGCTATCGGCCACCGGAGATGCGCTGGACATCGAGGTTCAGGCACCTGAAGGCACTTCGCCCGATCTTTTTGCGGCAGCCCCCGAAGGTTCCTACATCGGTCTGCCGAAACCCACGGGTCAAAGCAGTCAAGGTCCTGTCTGGCGCCTGCCGCTCAAAGGCATGAAAACGACGGAAACCGACACCGACTTGCGCCTTGTCCTTTCTGCCGACGGACGCGCGATCGAGCAGCTCTTTGCAATCGATCCGGCCTGGCTGAAATAAGGTGTGACCCCTTGAATATCCGTTGTGCCAGCGGCGCCACCGAACCGCTTTTGGCACAACCTCCCTCGACGGATGGTCCAACACGCCCTATCTGTGTCGCGGGGCTGCCGTGTCGCTGCAGCCACTCAATCAAGGGATATTCACTATGACACTTTCTGTTGGGGATCGTCTTCCTGAAGCAACGTTCAACATCATGACCGCGGACGGCCCCGGCGAAATGTCGACCGGCGAGCTGACGTCCGGCAAGACCGTTGTTCTTTTCGGTGTGCCCGGCGCCTTCACCCCGACTTGCCACATGAACCATCTGCCCGGGTTCATCGAGCATGCGGAAACGCTGAAGAACAAGGGCGTCGATACCATCGCGGTCCTGTCCGTCAACGACGTCTTCGTCATGGACGCCTGGAAGAAGGCCTCCAATGCCGGTGACAGCATCACCTTCCTGTCCGACACGGGCGCCGCTTTCGTGGAAGCTGCTGGTCTCGGCCTCGGCCCGGCACCAATCTTCGGCCACCTGCGCTCGCAGCGTTTTGCGCTGATTGCAAAAGACGGGGTCGTGACCTTCATGGCCATTGAAGACGCCCCGGGCGAAGCCGTTAAATCAGGCGCTGCCGCTATCCTGGAAGCCCTCGGCTAAGCCGTTTGCAAGCCTGCACGAGAAATGACGAAGGGTCCTGCGGGGCCCTTTTTTTATCGCCCCTTCTCAGCAGGTCATCCCGGACGCAGCAACGCGGAGATCCGGGATCGGAGAGCCGAGGGCCTTTCAAAATAACTGCTGACAAAAGTGCCGCTATGGCTCCCCGATCCCGGCTCGCGCTTTGCCTGGCCGGGATGACGACCGAGAGCCTGGGTTTTACCGCCCCCCCCCCGGAGCCAAATTCTCTCGTGTCACGAGGCCACCAGCACCACCTACTTGGTCGACGTTTCACCCGCCTGCCGTTTGCGCGGCCACAGGATGCTTGCGGCGTAAGTCAGGTAGACACCAATCAGCGTTGCCGCCAGACCGAACCAGGTCAGTGCGTAGCCGAGGTGGTCGTTCTTGAAGCGAACGATGGTCTCACCTGCCTGCGGCAGACCTGAAGGCGGCGTGAAGGATGCGTCGAGATCGATGCTGTAGGGCGCAAGTTTTGCTGGGTCGAGGCCCAGTTCCGCAGCCATGGCCTCCGTGTCGCGCGCGAACCAGATACGATCTTCCTTTCCCGGTTCCGGCGTCGTCCAGTTGGGCTTTTCGCTCAACCGCAACAATCCCGTCAGCTCCCAGGCGCCATCGGGCGGTACGATTGCCTGCTGGCGCACTGTCTTGTCGAGGCCCTGCGGCAGGAACCCGCGATTGACCAGGACAACCCACTCCTGATCCGTTTCAAAAGGCGCATAGACCATCACGCCCGGACCGCCCACTGCTCCCGCCGGTTCGCTCAAGGAAGTGTAATAGAAGACCGCACCTTCCAGGAAACGGCCGCTGAGCCTGACACGCTCATAGTCGTCCGAGGGCGACAGGTCTGCCCAGTCCGCAGGCTCGGGTGCGGCCTTCGGCGAGCTGGTGACACCAGCCTCCACCTGTTCGATGAGGTTTTCTTTCCAGGCCAGGCGGTCAAGCTGCCAGAAGCCGAGATTGAGCAGAACCACCAGTGCCGCGATGGCGGCTAGCGTCAGGAGAATGAGTTTGCGCATGGGATTGTCTTCCCGGGGCCTGCCCGGTCAGTTGTTGTCCTTGCCGTTGTCCAGTTGCCCTTCGGAGGCCTTGTGCCGGAACTGAAGCGCGATCATCAGCCCCTTCAAAGGCCGCAGCACACCGCCGGCCAGAATGACCGTGAGCGGCAGCCAGAGAACCAGATGCACCCAGATCGGCGGCTGGTAGGACAGTTCGACGAACAGCACCAGGCCGACAACGATGAAGCCGACGATCATGATGACAAAGACTGCCGGGCCGTCGCCGCTGTCAGCGAAGGAATAGTCAAGTCCACAGGCCATGCAGGATTTCTTGACGCTCAGGAAACCGTCAAAAAGCTTGCCCTGGCCACAACGTGGACACTTGCCCGACAGGCCGGCAGTAACCGGATTGACCGGTGGGAAATGCGCCTTGTCTTCCATGATGTGCCTCAAGCTTAAGCGAAAATGGAAACGCCCGATCCGGTGGGCCGGATCGGGCGTTGTTCGTGCCGGTGTGGCGCGAACCTAGTGAGCGGCCGGTGTGCCTGCGCCCCAGATATAGATGGAGACGAACAGGAACAGCCAGACGACGTCAACGAAGTGCCAATACCATGCAGCCGCTTCGAAGCCGAAATGCTTCTCGACGGTGAACTGACCGGCCAGAGCCCGGAACAGGCAGACGGCCAGGAAGATGGTGCCGACGATCACGTGGAAGCCGTGGAAACCGGTCGCCATGAAGAAGGTCGCGCCATAGATGTTGCCGCCAAAGTCGAATGCAGCGTGAGAGTATTCGTACACCTGGCAGATGGTGAAGAGAATACCGAGCAGAACCGTGCAGGTCAGGCCCCACTTCAGACCATCGCGGTCATTGTGCAGCAGAGCATGGTGCGCCCAGGTGACCGTGGTGCCGGAGCACAGCAGGATCAGCGTGTTGAGCAGCGGCAGGTGCCAGGGATCGAACGTTTCGATGCCAGCCGGCGGCCAGTGACCGCCGGTTGCCTCGACGCGGGCATACTGGATGGCTTCGCCGGTGAAGAGCGAAGCATCGAAATAGGCCCAGAACCAGGCAACGAAGAACATCACTTCCGAAGCGATGAACAGCAGCATGCCGTAGCGAAGATGCAGCGAGACCACACGGGTGTGGTGACCCTGAGCGGATTCGCGAATGGTGTCGCGCCACCAGCCGAACATCACATAAAGGACGATCAGCAGACCGACGGCGAAGAGGCCCCAGCCGGTGAGATTCATGCCGAGGAGAACGAATTCCGTTCCCTGAGCAAACTTCATGAAGCCGATGGCACCCAGTGCCATGACGAACGCACCGACGGATGCGATGAACGGCCACGGACTTGGATCGACCAGGTGATAGTCGTGATTTTTGGTATGTGCCTCAGCCATCGGCAAGCTCCCCAAAGACATTCATTTCAGGCGCGGTTGCGCCAATCACTCAAATTTTGTTTCAGCTTCAGCCTTCTCGGCCTTGGCTGCAACAGGACGTTCCGGTTGTTCTACCGGGAAGAAGGTGTAGGACAAAGTGATTTCCTTCACGTGTTTCAGCTCAGGATCCTTGTCCATTTCCGGATCGACAAAGAAGACGACCGGCATTTCGACAGTCTCGCCGCTTTCCAGCGCCTGCTCGGTGAAGCAGAAGCATTGCAGCTTGTTGAAATAGGCTCCGGCCGTCGGCGGCGACACGTTGAAGGTCGACGTCCCGACGGTCCTTTCGGAACCCGTGTTGGTTGCCACATATTCAAGCTGGGCGGTTTCGCCCATCTGAAGCGTGACCGAACGCTGCACCGGTTTGAACTTCCAGGGCAGCTCGTGATTGACGTTGCCGTCGAAGCGCACGGTGATCTTGCGGTCCAGGATCACGTCGCTTTCGGCGGTGGCAACCTGCGTGGTGCCGCCAAAACCGGTGACGCGGCAGAAAAGATTGTAGAGCGGCACGGCGGCATAGGCCGCCCCGACCATGAACATGAACACGCCAGCGCAGACCACCGCGACCTTGCGGTTGCTGCGTGACAGGTTGGAAGTGTCTTGTCCGTTGCTCACGCGATCTTCCTCACAGCGCCCGGTCGAGAATGCCGGGGCCCAGTTTGACGATGGTCACGACATAGAACAGCAAGACGAGGCCGCCGAGCACGCAGGCAATCGCAATCGACCGCGAGCGGCGCTTCTTCTTCTGTTCTTCGGTGAGCGTAATGCCCTGATCTTCCTTGGCCATCACGTCACGCTCCTGCGATCAGGCTTTCGCCCAGAAGAAGGGCAAACAGCATGAACAGGTAAAAGATCGAGAACTTGAACAGGCGCCAGCAGGCGGCCTTCGCCGGGTCGCCTTCGCGTTTGCGCCAGACATCAAAGGACAGGCCGACGAAGATGGCGCTCAGAACCGCCGATGCCACACCGTAAACGGGGCTGGCGAAGCCAAGCAGGTAAGGCGCGACACCGATGGGGGCGAGCAGAACGGCATAGGCAAGAATGTGATGCCGTGTCGCGGTCTCGCCGGCGACAACGGGCAGCATCGGGATCTTGGCGGCCTGATAGTCGCCATTCTTGACCAGCGCCAGCGCCCAGAAGTGCGGCGGTGTCCACATGAAGATGATCAGGAACAGAACGAAGCTTTCCAGGCTGACGCTGCCGGTAACGGCTGCCCAGCCGATCATCGGAGGGAAAGCGCCCGCAGCACCGCCAATCACAATGTTCTGCGGCGTCGAGCGCTTCAGCCACATCGTATAGACGATCACGTAGAAGAAGATGGTGAAGGCCAGGAACGCTCCGGCAAACCAGTTGACCAGAAGGCCGAGCAGGACCACCGAACCGATGGACAGCGTCACACCGAAGGCCAGCGCTTCGTCGCGCGTAACCTTGCCGGCCGGGATCGGCCGCTTGCGGGTCCGCGTCATGACTTCATCGATGTCAGCGTCGTACCACATGTTGAGCGCGCCGGAAGCGCCCGCGCCGATGGCAATGCACAGGATCGCGACAACACCGAGCACCGGATGGACGGTTCCCGGAGCCAGCATCAGGCCGACAAAAGCGGTGAAGATAACCAGGGACATCACACGCGGCTTCAGGAGCGCCACATAGTCGCTCACCGATCCCATGCCGCCGTCCCAGACGGCGGTTTCCTGGCTCATCATATCCTGGCGCTCAACGAGCGACATAGGCACGTCCTTCGAATTCTTGTTTTGGTCCGCGATCCAGGGATCGCGCAACCGGGTGCACATGGCCCGGGAGATTTCTTTAAAGGGAGCACCGCGCCGGCAACCGGCGCGGTGCTGATCTTGACCGGGAGGCGAACCTCCCGCCGCGGATTACTTGATGCGCGGCAGAGTCTCGAACTGGTGGAACGGCGGCGGAGAAGACAGGGTCCACTCCAGGGTCGTTGCGCCTTCGCCCCACGGGTTGTTGCCGACGACGCGCTTCTTGGAGAACGCTTCGAAGATACCGAAGAGGAACACCAGAACCGCGAAGGCCGAGATGTAGGAGCCGATGGAGGAAACGAAGTTCCAGCCGGCAAACGCATCCGGATAGTCGACATAGCGGCGCGGCATGCCGTTCAGACCCAGGAAGTGCTGCGGGAAGAACACCAGGTTCACGCCTACGAAGGTGATCCAGAAATGGGCCTTACCGATCGTCTCGTTGTACATGTAGCCGAACATTTTCGGGAACCAGTAGTACCAGGCCGCGAAGATCGCGAACACGGCACCCAGCGACAGCACGTAGTGGAAGTGAGCAACCACGTAGTAGGTGTCGTGGAACGAACGGTCGAGACCGGCGTTGGCGAGCTGCACACCCGTCACACCACCGACGGTGAACAGGAAGATGAAGCCGATTGCCCAGACCATTGGTGTGCGGAACTCGATGGAACCGCCCCACATGGTCGCGATCCAGGAGAAGATCTTCACGCCGGTCGGAACCGCGATCACCATGGTGGCGGCCACGAAGTAGGCCTGCGTCTCGGAAGACATGCCGACGGTATACATGTGGTGCGCCCACACGATGAAGCCGACGACGCCAATGGCGACCATGGCGTAGGCCATGCCCAGGTAACCGAAGATCGGCTTGCGCGAGAAGGTGGAAATGATGTGGCTGATGATGCCGAAGCCCGGCAGGATCAGGATGTACACTTCCGGGTGACCGAAGAACCAGAACAGGTGCTGGAACAGGATCGGGTCACCGCCACCGGCAGGCGCAAAGAACGTGGTGCCGAAGTTACGGTCGGTCAGCAGCATGGTGATGGCACCCGCCAGAACCGGCAGGGACAGCAGCAGCAGGAACGCGGTGATCAGCACGGACCAGGCAAACAGCGGCATCTTGTGCAGGGTCATGCCCGGCGCACGCATGTTGAAGATGGTCGTGATGAAGTTGATGGCACCGAGGATCGAGGAAGCACCTGCGATGTGCAGGGCCAGGATCGCCAGATCCATTGCCGGTCCGGGCTGACCGGAGGTGGACAGCGGCGGATAGATGGTCCAGCCGCCACCGACACCGTTGGAGCCCGGAGGACCTTCAACGAAGAGGGAGAGAAGCAGCAGCAGGAAGGCCGGCGGAAGCAGCCAGAAGGAAATGTTGTTCATCCGCGGGAACGCCATGTCCGGCGCACCGATCATGATCGGCACGAAGTAGTTGGCATAGCCGCCGATCATGGCCGGCATCACCATGAAGAAGATCATGATCAGGCCGTGAGCGGTGGTGAACACGTTGAACAGGTGCGGATCGCCGAAGATCTGCATCCCCGGTTCCTGAAGTTCCATCCGCATGCCGACGCTGAGCGCGCCGCCAACGATACCTGCCATAATAGCGAACATCAGGTACATGAGACCGATGTCCTTGTGGTTGGTCGAATAGACCCAGCGGCGCCATCCGGTCGGATGGCCATGTGCCGCATGTGCTTCGGTCGCAGCCATTTTGGGCTCCCTCTTTCAGACTTTCTCAGCGGCGCTGCATGACATCGCGCGCATCGCCAAACAGGATCGTCGCCGCGTTATTTCGCGGCGACAGAGATCTCTTCAAGCTTGCCTGCGGCAGCCAGCTTCTTGGTATCGGCGATCGATGCCAGGAGCTGCTGGTTTGCAGTGTCCAGATCGTCCTGAGCGGCAGTCGACCAGGTCTGGAACTGATCCTTGGAAACCACCCGGATCGCGATCGGCATGAAAGCATGATCCTTGCCGCACAGTTCGGAACACTGGCCGTAGTAGACGCCTTCCTCGCGAGCGTGGAACCAGGTCTCGTTCAGACGGCCCGGAATGGCGTCGACCTTGACGCCGAAGGACGGCATCGCGAAGGAGTGGATCACGTCCTCGGAAGTCACCTGGACGCGAACCGTCGTGTCGACCGGAATGACGAGGTCGTAGTCAACGGACAGAAGGCGCGGAACTTCGTTCAGCGTCACGCCGCGGGCGTCTGCCACTGCCTGGCGCTCATCGTCCTTGACCATGATGGAATCGAAGGAGAGCTCACCCATGTTCTCGTCGGTGTACTCGTAACCCCAGTACCACTGGTACCCGGTCGCCTTGACGGTCATCTCGTATTCTGGAATGTCCAGCTGCTTGTAGAGCAGCCGGAAAGACGGGATCGCGATCACGACCAGGATCAGGATCGGAGCAACCGTCCAGACCACTTCGATCATGGTGTTATGCGACGTCCTGGACGGAACCGGGTTCTTTTTCGCGCTGAAACGGGTCATGCAGACGATCAGCAGCGCAAGCACGAACAGCGTGATTACGGTGATGATCACCAGGGTGAACCCGTTGAACCAGGTAATGTCGTCCATTACATCGGTGACAGAGGCCTGAAAGCCCAACTGCCATTCCTTGATGCCGGATTCCGCTGCCAGGGCCGCTGTCGACACTCCAGCAAAAGTCGCCGCCGCACCGGCCATAGTCATGAGACGCTTGAAGACTGCCTTCACGTCCGCGCTCCCTTCCCTCATCCGCCTCAAGTGGCGGAAAATGCTAAATTTCCGGACTCAGATCCGGTCCAATCCGGTGCGGCAGTAGCGGGCTTGGCGGCACTGCGCAAGCCAAATCTGCTGCGTCCTGGCATTGGACAAGGTCATGAGTTTGACCGGACTATAACCACAAACTCATATAAAGGGCGATGGCTACCATCGGGCATAGCGGCGATGTGCCGCATCAATCCACCGACACCTTTGAGCCGCACAAAAACCACAAGAAACGCCGAGCTGCAACGGAATTTCCAACTTTTCACAGCCACCACAAGCGCTCTGCGTTTTGACAAGGGTCAAGGACATGCGAATTTTCGACAAGAATTGCGGTTAATCCTGCGCTTCCTGAGCCGCCGGACTGGAAACGCGCGCCGTCATGCGTCAATGTCTGGCCTGGAATTACATCTTGATTCGCCAAGCGGCCGCTTCTTTTTAGCAGGCCGGCCAGAAGCGAACCGGACAACGATTGACTGGAGGATTTCTTGTCAACCCAATTGCCGCAGTCACCGGCTGCCCGCCCCAACGGACGTTCCAGACTGTCTTTTTCAAAACTCGCGGCCATTGCCGGGATCGTCTGCAGTTCGTTGACATACGGAAATCTGCCCGCCGCGGCACAAGGCGAGGTCCGCTCGACTCACGGCGACTGGCAAATGCGTTGCGACACGCCTCCTGGCTCCACCGGCGAGCAGTGCGCCCTGATCCAGAACGTCACGGCCGCCGACCGGGAAAACGTCGGCTTGTCGGTGATCATTCTTAAAACCGCCGACAAGCAGGCCCGCATCCTCAGGGTTCTGGCACCGCTTGGCGTGCTGTTGCCATCCGGCCTTGGCCTGAGGGTCGACAATGCCGATATCGGCCGCGCCGGCTTCGTCCGCTGCCTGCCGAACGGCTGTATTGCCGAGGTCATCCTGGAAGAAGATCTGCTGAGCAAGTTGCAGGCCGGCTCACAGGCCACCTTCATCATCTTCCAGACCCCGGAAGAAGGAATCGGCATTCCGATCTCGCTGAACGGTTTCTCCGCGGGCTTCGACGCCCTGCCCTGACCGGATACCAGGCAACAAGCAAACGAAAGGCGCCCCTGAGGCGCCTTTTTCTGTTCAGGACCCGGTGATACCGCCATCCCCCGGCCTACTCAGCGGCTGGCGCGTCGGGGGCTTTTGTCTCCATCGGCCGGCGCGGCGTCACCTTGTGAAGCTTGTCCGCACCGGCGAACATGCCCTCACGCAGCTGCTGGGCAAGGCGCTCCTCGTCCCGGTCGCGCACGTCTTCCTCGATCTGGTCGATCCGGTCGAGCGGGGTTCCAAGCGCTTCCAGCGCCGCCCGGCCGAAGACGACGCTTGATTCGAACGTCTCGCGAATCTGGAAATCGACCCCGCGCTTGGTGAGATCCAGCATATGGGCGCGGTCTGTCGCGCGGCAGAAGATCAGGGCATCGGGGAAGCCCTCGCGGACGAGATCGATTGCCTTGCCCATCACCTTGTCGTTTTCGATGCACATGGCGACAAGCGCAGCCTTGCCGGCACCGGCCGCCGCCAGCACATCGGCGCGCGTGGCATCGCCGTAGTACACCTTGTAGCCCTGCTTGCGAGCATAGGCGATGCGGTCCGGCCGGTTGTCGATTGCCGTGATCTCCAGGCCTTCGGATGTCAGGAACTGGGCAACCACCATGCCGAAACGTCCAAAGCCGATCACCAGCACCGTTGGCGTTGCTTCCTCGAAGGTTTCAATCGACGGATTTTCAACGCCGCGTGCCTTCACCCTGGCGGCCAGCCGGTCCAGCCCGAGACAGGCGACCGGCGTAAGAAGCATGGTCAAGACGACAATAGCATTGAGCTGATTGACGTCCTGGTAGGTCAGCAGGCGCTCGCCAACGGCAGCCGTGAACAGAACAAAGGCGAATTCGCCCCCTTGAGGCAGGGTGACGGCTATGCGCAGAGCATCAGAATTCGGCGAGCCGGTGCCACGCGACAGGGCCCAGAGGAAGATCCCCTTCACGCCCATGACACACAAGACGCCAATGGCGAGGATCTCCCAATGGCTCATCACCAGATAAAAATCGAGCGACATGCCGACAGCGACGAAAAACAGCCCCATCAATAAAGACCGGAAGGGCTCGATATCCGCTTCCAGTGTGTGTCGGAAACTCGATTCGGCCAGCAGCACACCGGCCAGGAAAGCGCCGAGCGCCATGGACAGGCCCACCGCGTGCATGATGCCGGCGCTGCCGAGGGCGACCAGAAGCGCCGCCGTCAGCATGACCTCGCGCGCCCGACTTGCCGCCAGCAACAGGAAAATCGGCGACACCAGATATCGGCCTGTCAGGACAACGGCGGCCACCGCCGCCAGAACGATCATGATCTCGCTCAGGATCTGAGTGTAGGTGGACTGGCCTTCCCCCGGTGCCAGAATGGCCACCATCGCCAGCAGCGGCACGATGGCGATATCCTGAAGCAACAGGATGCCGAACGCCCGCTGGCCGTAGGCTGACGACAGTTGACCGCGTTCCTGCAGGATCTGCAACGCGAATGCGGTGGATGAGAGGGCAAGGCCGAAACCGGCCACCAAAGACGTGGTGAAGGAATAGCCGACAAATCGCCCAATTGCGTAAAAGGTCACACCAGTGAGAAGCACCTGTGCCGTCCCAAGGCCGAAGATGTCGCGCTTCATCCGCCAGAGTTTTCGCGGGTCCAGCTCCAGGCCTATGACGAAGAGCAGCAGGACAACGCCCAGTTCGGCGACGTGAAGCACATCCTCGCCGGATCCCAGAAGCTTAAGGCCGTGCGGACCAATCACCGCCCCGGCGGCGAGATATCCGACCACCGACCCAAGCCCCAGCCGCTTGGCGATCGGAACCGCGACGACCGTTGCCGCCAGAAACACGATCGACTCAGCGAAAAACGGAGGGGCTCCTTCTGCTGCCATTCCTTCTCCTATGCCGTTAGATCCCGCCTTTTCGCCTGTTTACGCCAAGCAAATCCGGCACTCTTCGAAGATATCAGAGAATACGCCCCATCCCTCCATCAAATCCAGCGCCTGCAGCAAAAAAGTGCTTTATTTTCAATCCAGGCACGGCCAAACCCGCGAAGGACCGCACAAGTTGATTGCAAGCCGGAACGTCGCTGCGTAGCTTCGTGCGCATCCGGTGAAAGAGCTTGGAAGACAGCGTGCGCTCTGCACGGTGGTACGTTTCACCCGCCCTCCAACAGGAACCCCTCACAGCATGTCCGGCCTGTTTGCCTCTATCGATGCTGCCCGCCTTGCCTGCGGGTTTCTGCCCTTGTCACAGATGATGGACGCCCTTGCGGGCAATCACGTTCTGGATCCCTTTTCCACGCTGATATCGGCAGGCGTAACGGCCGGGAAAAACAATACCTTTTATCCAGGCGTCACGCTTAAAGCCTCAACCGGCATGGAGATCCGCCTTGGAGACGACAACAGTGTGCACGCGGGCAGCCTTTTCGAGGCGGTGACCGGCAACATTCTGATTGGAAGCAACAACCAGTTCGGCGAAGGCGGGTTTACCGCCAAGGCCAACAGGCCCGGCGCGGAGATCCGGATCGGCAGCCATGGCCGGCACCTTAACAACCCGGCCCTGTTCGGCAGATGCGTGTTGGGCGATGGCAGCCAGATCCTCGGCAACATTACCGTCGATAGCTGCACGCTGGCGGACGGAGGCTCCTTTCGGGAAGACGATCCGGACCTGAGGGCGGGACTACTGAAAGGCAGTGGCGTCGCCAGAAACCTGACCGTCGCTCGCGGCATGGTGATAGCCGGCAATGGAACGTTCAGCGCGGACGACCTGCTGCCTCAAAGACACTTTCACCCGAAAGCCTGACACCAGCCTGATACCCGGGCACCCGTGCCAGTCAGATCAACCGGTAAGCCCTCAGGAAGGTTTCAAGGCCTTCGGCAGTCTCGTAGAGGTGGCCGGTCAATCCGGCACTTAGCGCGCCCTCGACATTTTCCTCGCGGTCATCGACAAACGCGCTTTCCTCTGGACGGTAGCCATACCGGCTGCAGACGCGCTCATAGATGAGCGGATCCGGTTTGCGGACGCCAAACTCCGCCGAGACGTGCGCCTTTTCGCCGAAAATCTCGACAGTCTCCGGCGCGCAGACCGGTAAGGCCTCCTTCAACAGCATGCCGTTGTTGGTGAGAAGCGCGACGTCCGCGGCCCTCTTCAAATTGCGGACGAGCGACAACACATCCGGCCGCGCGCGCATCATCTGGCGGCGCACATCCGCCCAGGTTTCGAAGTCGATCGGATACTCGAGCAACCTTGCAAATTGCTTCAGATAGGCTTCGGACGTTGCCGGATTTCCCGCCTCGGCCGCATTTTCATGCGGACCACCCCAGACCGACTGATCGATTTCGGCAGCAGGCCGTCCCGTCAGGTCTTCAAGCAGCTTCAGGCGGATCTGGTGGTCATAGTCGTAGAGCACCAGATCCATATCGAAGATAACGAATTTTATGTCAGGCATAGTTTCCCCGGGCAGTCTTGTCAGACCGCCGTTCCGCCGATGGTCATGGCATTGATGCGCATGGAAGGCTGGCCGACGCCGACAGGCACGCCCTGTCCCTGCTTGCCGCATGTGCCCATTCCGGGATCGAGCTTCATGTCGTTGCCGATCATGGAGACGCGGGTCAGCGCATCCGGTCCGTTGCCGATCAGCATCGCCCCTTTCAGCGGTGCGCCGACCTTGCCGTTCTGGACACGGTAGGCCTCGGTGCAGGAGAACACGAATTTGCCGGAGGTGATGTCAACCTGGCCGCCACCGAAGGACACGGCGTAAATGCCGTCCTTGACCGACGCCAGGATCTCGTCCGGGTCCTTGTCGCCCGCCATCATCACCGTGTTGGTCATGCGCGGCATGGGAATGTGGGCATAGGATTGCCGGCGGCCGTTACCGGTCGGCTCCATGCCCATCAGACGCGCGTTCTGGCGGTCCTGCATGTAGCCCTTCAGGATGCCGTCTTCGATCAGCACCGTCCGGCTGGACGGCGTGCCTTCGTCGTCCACCGTCAGCGAACCGCGACGATCGGCGATGGTGCCGTCGTCGACGATGGTGACACCCGGCGAGGCAACGCGCTGGCCCATGAGGCCTGCAAATGCGGAGGTTTTCTTTCGGTTGAAATCGCCTTCGAGGCCGTGGCCAACGGCTTCATGCAGCAGGATGCCCGGCCAGCCCGGCCCCAACACCACATCGAAGGTGCCCGCAGGGGCGGGAACGGCTTCCAGATTGACAAGAGCCTGACGCAGCGCCTCGTCGACGCCGCCCTGCCAGTTTTCCGTCGTGATGAACCGCTCGAAACCTTCCCGGCCACCGCAACCGAAAGAGCCGTTTTCCTGGCGGTCGTCATTGCCAGCAACGACGGAAATGCTCAGTCGCACCATCGGGCGCACGTCACGCACCAGATGACCGTCCGCGCGCAGGATCTCGACCACCTGCCAGGACCCGGCCAGCGACGCGGACACCTGACGCACGCGCGGATCTTTTGCCCGCGCATAGGCATCGATTTCCTGCAGAAGCTTGACCTTGTCCTCAAAGCTCGGTCCGCCAAGCGGATTTGCATCGGTATAAAGCGTCTGGTTGGTGCGGGCGGGGGCAGCCGCATAGCTGCCCGAATAGCCCTTCTTGACAGCGCTGACCGCATCGGCGGCCCGTTTCAAAGCCCCCTCGGAAATGTCGCCAGCGTGGGCGTAGCCCGCAGCTTCGCCGGCCACCGCCCGGAGGCCGAAGCCTTGCACGGTGTCGTAGTTGGCGCCCTTCAGGCGGCCATTATCGAACACAAGCCCCTCGCTTTGCCGGTATTCGACAAAAAGCTCACCATCATCCGCGCCATCAAGGGCGTCCTGGGTGATCCGCCTTGCCGTTTCGAGCCCCAGGCCTGAAGATTCGATAAGATCGGTCGTGGAAAGGGTCATCTGTCTGTCCTGATTTCGCCCGGATCGTCTGGCCGGTGGAGGTCACACTGTCAGGCCGGGCAATTTGGTTGTTTATCCCAACATAGGCGTTTTGACGCACAATTCATCCCATAAGCGGAGAATTCCACTTGCCAATTTCTCCAAGCCCCGAGCTCTCTTTCGTGTTGGGCATGGGGGACCTTGCCGGGCTTATGGCCGAAAAGGACTGTCGTGGGAAATGGCCCCGGCAAAGCTTTGACTTGCCCTCACCCGCCAGTCTGCCATAAATGCTACCAAGACTTCCCGATCAACCGACAGCCAAACTGCAGATCATGAACCGCTACGAAAATCCGCGCATCCCCAGCGAAGCCCGTGTCCGCTACCTGGACGGAGACTATCAGGTGGAAACACCGGGGACGTTCGTACGCTGTGCGGTGACCGGAACAGCCATCCCGCTGGACGAACTGAAATACTGGTCTGTCGCGCGGCAGGAAGCTTATGTCGATGCCAACGCATCCATGAAGCGGTACCTGGAAACGCACTGAGCCGCTTCAGGCAAGACGACACAGCCTTATTTTCCGAACTGACGCTGCCGCAGTCTCTCCTTGATGAGCGATGCCAACCGATCTTCGTCGTCGATTTCCATTCGCACTTCCAGAACGGCCGCGCTGGATGCGATCCAGTGGAACAGTTCCCCCGTCGCGGTTTCCAGCCGTGCCATGTCCTTTGACGTCGTCACCAGCTTGAAGCCGGCCTCCTCGGCTTCGGTCAACAGCGCGCGGGCGTCGGCTTGCGTGTAGAGATGGTGATCGGGAAATTCCCGCGTTTTCTTCACGTCATAACCAAGCGATTTCAACGTATCGAAGAATTTCTGCGGCCTGCCGATGCCGGCAAAGGCAAAGAGCCTCAATCCGGCCAGTTCGTCGTTCGGCTGCGGCCGCACATGCGCGTGCAGGATCGGCAGCCCCTTGCGGCCGGCCAGATGGATCGCTTCTTCGGCTGCATCGCCCTCGCCCACCAGAACCAGACAATCGGCCTTGAGGATCTGCTTCGCCGCCGGCGCCCGCAAGGGCCCGGCGGGCAGGCATTTGCCATTGCCGAAACCTACGCTGCAATCGACCAGCACCAGGCTGAGGTCTTTCGCCAGGGCCGGGTTCTGAAATCCGTCGTCCATCAGAAGAACGTCGATGGGCTGCTGTTCGGCAAGCCGGGCTCCTGCGGGCCTGTCGGCGGAAATCACGGTCGGCCCGTATCTGGCCAGCAACAAGGCTTCGTCCCCAACCACATCAGCATCGTGCAGACCAGCGTCGACGAGCAGCGGCCCCTTGGCCTTGCCGCCGTAACCGCGCAGCAGGAAACCGGGTCGCAGGCCGTCTTCCTGCAGGCGGTAGGACAGTTCAATGGCAAAGGGTGTCTTGCCGGTGCCGCCGACCACGAAATTGCCGACACAGATGACGGGCAACCGGCTCCTGGCTTTCGGTTTCTTCAACATGCGCCGTCCGGAGACGAGGCCATAAATCCAGCCAGCCGGCGACAGCAGCCAGCTAGCCAGCGTCGATCCCGGCTTCCACCAGAAGTCGGGCGCCGTCTTCATGCATGGCCCCGAGAGCGTGGAGTGTCAGGCACCGGGCCAGATTTTCCGAGCATGGGTTGAAGCACCTTCAGGGTTTCGGCCAACGCGCCGCGTCCGGCTTCAACAAGAGCTCTCGCTGTTTCCGCTTGCCCCCTTGCTTTTTCGGGATCGCGCAGAAGGCTGCCGATGTGCTTCGCCAGATCTTCCGGCTGCTCGGCTTTAAGAGAAGCCTGCCGGATCCAGAAATCCTTGTAGACGGCCCGGGCGTTCGCCACGCGCGGCCCGGTGACCAGCGCCGAGCCCGAAAGCGCGGCTTCCACCGGGTTATGACCGCCTGCATCGTTAAAAGAACCACCCAAAAATGTCACCGGTGCCAATCTGTAAAAAAGTCCCATCTCACCCAGTGTATCACCGAGATAGACATCTGTGTCCGTTTCGATTGGCTGATTCAGGCTTCTGCGCGCGGTGCGCAGGCCATGGGTTTCGATGAGGGCAGAAATCTCATCCGCACGGGCAGGATGGCGCGGCACCAGAAGCAGCAAAAGATCCGGGAATTCTTCACGCAGACGGCCAAAGGCATCGAGCACGATCTCGTCCTCGCCCGGATGTGTCAGCGCCGCCAGCCACACTGGTCGGTGCCCTGTCTGCGCCGTCAGGGCGGCTGCCTGGTCTTCATCCACGGCCGGGTCCGGTGCGTCGAATTTCAAGTTCCCCGGCGTTGAAACGGTGCCACAGCCCAAAAGGCGGAACCGCTCGCCATCGGCGGCGCTTTGCGCCAGAACCAGATCGAGGCACCGGAACAGATACCCAGAAATGCGCGGAAACCGTGCCCAGCTTCGGTAGGACCTGTCCGACAGGCGTCCATTCAGCAGCACGAACGGCGTTTGACGCGCACGCATTTCATCGAACAGGCAGGGCCAGATTTCGGATTCCACCACCATTGCCAGATCCGGCGACCAGTGGTCGAGAAAACGGGAAATCGGACCAGGTGCGTCGAAAGGCATGAACTGGTGGATTGCGCCGTCGGGCAGACGGCTCTGCGCCAGCTCGGCCGACGTCACGGTGACAGTGGTCAGCAGCACCTTGTGCCCGGATGCCGTCAGTTCCTCGACCAACGGCAGCACGGACACGGTTTCGCCGACACTGGCGGCGTGGATCCAGACAAGTGTTCCGGAGGGGCGGCTTGTTGCCATGCGGCCGAAACGCTCGCCCTTGCGGGCCGGCACTTCCTTGCCCGACCGGCTGCGAAACCAGAAGAGAAGATTGAACAGAGGCGTCAGGGCCCGGGCAAGGCCCCTGTAGAGACTGAAGACAAGGGGGCGCCGGTCAGCCATCCGCCCTTCCGACCAGCTCATACGCCCGCTTCGTTGCCTTGTTCAGCCCGTCCTCGACCTTGAGGCGATAGTCCTCAAGGGTTGCATCGTCCGCATCTGCGGGAACCCAGATAAGATCGCTCACCGCGATGCTGCCACGGCCGAAAGGCAGATTGACGCTGGCCTTGTCCCAACTGTTGAGCTCGATACTGCGGCTGGTAGCCACGGCCACCGGCAGGACCGGACGGCCCGAATGCTTGGCAAGCTGAACGATACCAACGCCAGACTTGCGCGCCGGACCCTTGGGCACATCCGCCGTCATGGCGATCGAATAGCCTTCCTTCAGCGCGCGAAGCGCCTCGATAAACCCGCGCATGCCGCCGCGCTTCTTGATCTGGCGGGCATTCTTGCCGCCGGAAGCGCGGATCAGCCCCAGGCCCAGCTTGCGGGCCGCAATTGCGTTGACCTCACCATCGGCCGAGCGGGAAATCATCACCTTGGCCGGCCAGTGGGCCGGTTTGGCGAACGGAACCATGAAATGCTGCCCATGCCACATGGCTACGATCACCGGCAGATCCTTTTCGGACTGTTCGTGGACGCCCTCCGGCTCGATGACGAACCGGTTGGTGCGATAGACCAGCTTCAGGTATAGGGCCATCAAAGTGCCGATGCTGGCCAGAACCCAGGGTTGGCGGCCGAGGCGTTTGATCATTTGGTATTGTCGCCTGAAAGAGCTGCGCTGCCTTTAAGAAGCCGTTTCCGGATCGAGCAAGCGGTGCATGTGGACGATGAAGTAGCGCATATGCGCATTGTCGACCGTCGCCTGCGCCTTGGATTTCCAGGCTTTGTAGGCTTCGGCATAATTCGGATAGATCCCGACGATATCCAGATCGTTGAGGTCCCGGAACGTCAGCCCTTCGGGTGTTTCCAGCTCGCCGCCGAACACAAGATGAAGGAGCTGTTTCGGGGTATCGGTGTCACTCATGAATTTCCTCGCTTTCGTCGCTGCAACCGTGCCGCTATCCGATCAGATCATCGAGCACGTCGCGCACAGGCCCGATCAGCGCAACAGGAGCTGCGATCAGGGCCGGGTGGCCGGTCTTGGCGCGGTTGTAGATCAGGTTCCGGCCCGACAGGTCGGTCAATACACCGCCCGCTTCCTGCACCAAAAGATCCGCCGCTGCAAGGTCCCAATCGCTCGGGCCGCCACGCGCAGTGCCGACATCGACCCGACCCGCCGCAACGACGGCCAACCGGTAAGCCAGAGAACGCAGGATTTCCGTCCCGACAAATCCTGCGGCCACGACATCCTGATTGGCGACGATGGAATGTGGCCCGGTCAGCGTTGCGCCGGAAAGGCCTCTCCGGTCTGATACCGCCAGCCTCGACCCGTTGAGCCAGGCTCCGCCGCCTGTGCGGGCCAGGAACATCTCGTCCCGGCGCGGACAGAAAACGGAAGCGGCAATGGGCCGACCGGCCTCGACCACGGCAATCGCCACGGTCCATTCGTCTCCCCCTGCCAGAAAGGCACGCGTGCCGTCAATCGGATCGACAATAAAGACGCGCTCGTGGTTCAGACGGCTGCGGTCGTCGGCCGTTTCCTCCGACAGCCAGCCGTAGTCCGGTCGAGCGGATCGCAGATAATCGGCCAGAAAACGATCCACAGCGAGATCGGCCTCCGACACCGGCGACATGCCCGCCTTGCCCTTGTACCAGGTCTCGGGATCCTGACCGAAGAAGCCCAGCGCGATATCGCCAGCCTGGCGCGCGGCTGTTTCCAGCAGACGCAGATCAGCGTCCCGCCCGGCTTCATCCAGTCCGCTGTCGGCCGATCCCTTGTCAGCTTCCGGCAAGGGCCATTCCTTCGATCATCACCGACGGGGTGGCAGCCGAGTAGCGATTGTCCAGGTCGCTGCCCGGAACGAGCCGTGCGAACATGTCCTTCAGATTGCCTGCAATGGTGATTTCACTGACGGCTTCGACGATCTGGCCGTTTTCAAACCAGAAGCCGGCCGCACCGCGGGAATAGTCGCCGGTAAGAGTGTTGACGCCGTGACCGATGAGATCGGTGACCAGGAGGCCCTGTCCGGCTTCCGCCATCAGGTCTTCCAGCGTTTTCTCGCCCGGCATCAGCGTGATGTTGGTTGCGCCAGGGGACGTGCCGCTGCCGCTGCGGTGTGCCCGGCCGTTTGGCGTCAGCCCCAGTTCACGTGCGGACGCACCGTCCAGGAACCAATGGCGCAGGACACCATCTTCAATGACATCGAGACGTTCCGCGCGCGTGCCTTCCCCGTCGAACGGGCGGGTAGCGGCGCCCCGGCGCTTGAACGGGTCGTCCACCACCTGAATGCCCGGTGCGAACACCGCCTCGCCCATCCGGTCTCTCAGGAAACTGGTCTTGCGCGCAATCGCGGCCCCGTTGATCGCCCCGACGAGGTGACCGAGAATGCTGCGGGCGGCACGCGATTCATAAATGACATTTGCGGTTCGGGTCGACAGTTTGTTCGGGTTCAGGCGGCGAACGGCTCTTTCGCCTGCCCTGCGGCCGATTTCCGCCGGCGCTTCCAGATCTTCGAAGAAGGTGCGGCTGTCGAAGTCGTAGTCCCGCTCCATGCCGGTGCCTTCGCCCGCGACGGCTGTCATGGACATGCCATAGCGGGATGACATGTAGGAGCCTTCAAATCCGTGGCTGGTCGCCAGAACAATCCCGGCCAGGCGCCAGGACGCGCCCGCGCCCCCGGACTTGGTGACACCCTCGACGTCCAGACCGGCGGCTTCCGCTTCCAGCGCGATCTGCGTCAGATCCTCGGCAGTCATTTCCTTGGTGTCCAGAAGCTCAAGCTCCGGAAAGTCCTTCACGAGAAGATCCTGATCGGCAAGACCGGCATAAGGATCTTCCGGGGCCACCTTCGCCATTGCGACGGCGCGTTCGGCAAGGCTCGCCGGATCATCGAGCCGGTTGGCAGATACGGCCGCGGTGCGCTTGCCGACAAATACCCTCAAGGTGACGTCATCGCCTTCAGCGCGCTCGGTCTCTTCCACCTTGCCTTCGCGGACATCGACCGACAGCGAAACCCCGGTAACCGCAATTGCGTCGCAGGCGTCAGCTCCGGCCTTGCGGGCCGCTTCCACCAGACGGGTTGCCCGGGATTGCAGTTCGCTTTGATCAATCAGTTCCGACATCGTGTCCGCTCTCTCGTCTTCTGGTTCGGCCGTTGTTTACGCTCAGCACGGCTGCGCTGCAACTGCCGGGGCAGTTTGCGGGCAATCCGACCGCTATAGGACGCATAAGCCATGGGGGTCACTCCCCTTACCGGCTGCAAATGGGATTTTGCACCAGTCACGGCAAGAGGTTGCAATGCCAAGTCCTGGCGACGGGTTTTCGTAATGGAGACGGCAGGATAGGCCGGATAGGGACAAGGCGAAAAATTCATTCACAGGTTGTATTTCGCTCCATCTGCCACATGACTGAACAAGACCTTACCTGCCTGATTACATTCCAGTAACCCTCTTATAAATCAGACTTTTTTAACTCTGTATCTTAAGTGGTTCACGACTTTTCATCCGTACATTGAAACACATCGAGAGACCAAAATGGTCCGACCTAAAGGTCCGGTGGAGAGTCATTTGAGACGTCAAACAGAAATACAGGAAATGGTAGCAACCGGGGCCGGCACGAATACGATGCCGCACCCCGGTTGCCTTCCGGCCCACTTCGAGCAACGCCTTGAAAACCGGCCGGGCACTCCTTCCCTGCCAGCCGAAATTTTCCTGGACCGCGACAGGGCGGTCATCAAGCGGCGGGTAGCCGGTGTTCCGGTAACGGTGGTGGTGCCTGCGCAAGGTTTCGACGGTGTCATGGTCCGGATCGTTCCGGGGGCGGTGCCTGGCGAAATCGTTGCGACCCTGATCCTGAAACATCCCGACAGCGCTCTGTCGATCACCCTAGCGGAAACGGAGAAATCCGACGACCTGGCCGTTCTTTGGAGCCGCTGGGCCCAGGTTTTCAACCTGCCGATGCTGGTGTGCGACCTTGGTGGCAAGGTGAAGCCGATCGAAGCCTACAGCGCCGTTCCGGCGGCCAAACCTGCGCCCCGGCGCAAGCTTCGCCTTTTGACCGGCCGCCGTCCACGCTTCCTGAATCGCCGTCTTCCCGGCCGGCAGGAACCCGCGGCAACCGTTCATGCCAACGAGCGCGAGATTATCGCCCGCACCTGATGCGCGCCCGAGATTTCCAAAAAAGCCCCGTCGTACGGGGCTTTTTTCGTTAAAGCGCTCCGATCATTGCATCGGCAACGAAGCCGAAGAACAGGATCCAGCCATAGGTGCTGTTGGACCGGAACAACTGCAGGCACTGATCGCCATCGTCAATATCCAGCACCACGATCTGCCAGCCAAGATGAACTACGCCGACCAGAATGCCGACAAAGGCGGCCGGACCGGCATCGGCAAACATCGCGGCCATAAAAAACAGGGCCGTTGCGCAGCTATAAAGCAGGATGAGGGCCGGCTTGGTGTGCTCACCGAAGAGACGGGCTGTCGACTTCACCCCCACAAGGGCATCGTCCTCCTTGTCCTGATGGGCGTAGATGGTGTCGTAACCGATCGTCCAGCAGATACCGCCGACATAAAGAAACAAGGGTGACCAGGACAGCGAGCCGAAGGCGGCTGCCCACCCCATGAGCGCGCCCCAGGAAAAGGCGAAGCCCAGAAACAACTGCGGCCAGTTGGTGATGCGCTTCATGAACGGGTAGATCGCAACCGGCAGAAGCGAGGCAATGCCCAGCCAGATCGTGTAGGTGTTGAACTGCAGCAGAACCGCAAGGCCGATCAGAGCCTGCACCACCAGAAAGATCTTTGCCTGTAACTTGCTGACCTGCCCCGCCGGGATCGGCCTTGAGCGGGTCCGCTCGACCTTTGAATCGATATCGACGTCGACAAGGTCGTTATAGGTGCAGCCCGCACCGCGCATGGCGACCGCGCCGATGAAAAACAGACCCATGTGCCAAAGGTCGGGCCAGGCCTTTCCACCGGCAATTGCCGCCAGTGCCGCCGACCAGAAACAGGGCCACAGCAACAGCCACCAGCCGATCGGACGTTCCCAGCGGGCCAGGCGGGCATAGGGGCGCAGACCAGCGGGCAACCGCGTGTCTACCCAGTGCTGTTTGACCGCATCCGCAACCGGCCCCGTGTCGTTCGTGGAAAACACTTTCGATCCGTCCATTTGTCGATTATCCGGCGGAACCGCTGCCGCTTTCCGCTCTTGTCCGGTTCTTTTAGCGACATTCGGCAGGAAATTCATCCCGCAAGACGTCACAGAGGCGCTATCGTGATCTTCTGAGTTGGGCAAGGAAGCATATTGTGACGATCAAAACCCTGCGGGTCTTCGGCCTCCTGTTCACGCTCACCATGGGGCTGACAAGCCTTACGGCAGCTTCCTTCGCGCAGAAGCCGCCGCCAAACGGCGGCGGTCCCGACCTTCACGAGAGCCAGATCAAGTCTGCCGGCGCATACAAGATGCTGGGCGAAGTGTGGGTGGACAACTGGTTCAGGCTCTGGGTCAACGGCACTGCGCTTCTGGAAGACAGTGTCTCCCTCACCACAGAACGGTCCTTCAACGCCGAGCGGTTCGAGTTCAATACCAACCTGCCGATGACGCTGGCTTTCGAGTTTCGGGACTTCATGGAAAACGAGACTGGCCTTGAATATGTCGGCACCCGGCGCCAGCAACTTGGCGACGGCGGTGCCATTGCCCAGTTCAAGGATGCGTCGAGCGGCAGACTTCTGACGGCAACGGGAGCCGACTGGAAATGCCTGACCGTTCAGTCCGCGCCCGCGGACGCCACATGTGCGCGGGAACGGAAGCCCGATCCTTCGTTGCCGGTGTGTGCGCAGCGGAAAACCGCCGTCCCGGAAAACTGGACCTCACCGGATTTCGACGACAGCGCCTGGCCGGCAGCCAGCGTGCATTCCGCGCGCGAAGTCGGGCCGAAGGACGGATATGATCGCATCACCTGGGGCCCGTCGGCAGAGCTGATCTGGGGACCGGATCTGAAAACGGACAACATTGTTTACTGCCGCGTCACGGTGGGGCGCTGACCGGCGGAAATGCGCCGTTGCCTGCACCGCCAATTGCGGTGTGCGGCCCTCCGTGTTAGGTGACGGCCCTCCTGCTTCAATCTTCACGAAGAGACTGCCCGTTTATGAAACTTCTCCTGATCGGATCCGGCGGCCGCGAACATGCGCTTGCCTGGGCACTGGCAAAATCTCCCAAGCTGACAAAGCTCTATGCAGCACCCGGCAATGCCGGCATTGCCGAGGTCGCCGAGCTTTGCAATCTGAATACCACGGACCATCAGGCGGTTATCGGTTTCTGCCGTGACCATGAGATCGACCTTGTCGTCGTCGGTCCCGAAGCACCGCTTGTGGCCGGCCTTGTCGATGATCTGGAAGCAGCCGGCATCAAGGCCTTCGGTCCGTCGAAAGCAGCCGCCCAACTGGAAGGCTCCAAGGCCTTCACCAAGGGTGTCTGCGACGAAGCAGACATCCCGACGGCAGGATACGGCCGTTTCGACACGGCAGAAGACGCGCTGACCTACGTTCGCAAACAGGGCGCGCCGATTGTCGTCAAGGCGGACGGGCTCGCAGCGGGCAAGGGTGTTGTGGTCGCCATGACCCTGAAAGAAGCCGAGGACGCAGTGACAGCCTGTTTCGAGGGCTCGTTTGGAGAGGCTGGCGCGGAAGTCGTCATCGAGGAATTTCTGGAAGGCGAGGAAGCAAGTTTCTTCGTGCTGTCCGATGGCACCAACGCACTGCCACTTGCCACCGCTCAGGACCACAAGCGCGCCTATGACGGCGACGAAGGCCCGAACACCGGCGGCATGGGCGCCTATTCGCCGGCGCCCGTTCTGACAGACGCGCTGATTGCCGACGTGATGCGCACCATCATCGAACCGACCATCGCAACGCTCGCCAAACGCGGCACGCCCTTCAAGGGCGTTCTCTACGCAGGCCTGATGATCGGCAAGAACGGCCCGAAGCTGATCGAATACAATACCCGTTTCGGCGATCCGGAATGTCAGGTGCTGATGATGCGCCTGAAAAGCGATCTGCTGGACCTGTTGCTTGCCAGCGTCGAAGGCCGACTTGACCAGATGACCGCCGACTGGCGTGACGAAGCCGCGCTGACCGTCGTCATGGCTGCGAAGGGTTACCCAGGCAGCTACGACAAGGGCACGGAAATTCGTGGTCTCGACACGGCCGCGACAGACGACGTTGCCGTTTTTCACGCCGGCACCAAACGCAACGGGACGCAGATCCTCGCCAATGGCGGACGTGTCCTCAACGTCACGGCCGTTGGCGCCACCGTTCACGAGGCACAGCAGCGCGCCTATGAGCGCATCCGTGATATCGACTGGCCTGAAGGTTTCTGCCGAAGCGACATCGGCTGGCGCGCCATCGCACGGGAAAGCGAAGGCTAACGGCGGCGACTTTCCGGAATTTGCGGTTCTGGGACTTGGCGCGCGTGCGAATTCAAAGCTAATCTCCTCTCCAGCGCGGGCTGGGGAGGCAAACGTGAAAAACGACCTGCCGGATCTGTTTCCGGGGTTCGACAGCATGACTGTCGACGTCAACGATGTGCACCTGTTCTGCCGGATCGGCGGATCAGGGCCACCGCTGCTTTTGCTCCACGGTTATCCGCAATCGCATATCTGCTGGCACAAGATCGCACCACAGCTTGCCGAACACTTCACGGTCGTCCTGCCGGACCTGCCGGGGTATGGCCGGTCGTCTGTCCCGCCGCTATCGGACGATCATGCTGCTTATTCCAAACGCAACATCGCAGCGGCCATGGTCGAGCTCATGAAGGTTCTGGGCCACACGACCTTCTCTCTGGCCGGACACGACCGCGGCGGACGCGTGGCCTACCGGCTGGCGCTCGATCATCCCGAAATGCTCACGAAGGTGGCCGTTCTCGATATTCTGCCAACCTGCGACTATTGGGACCGGATGGACAGGCTGTTCGGCCTGAAGATCTATCACTGGATGTTTCTGGCCCAGGCGGCCCCATTTCCGGAAAACATGATTTCTGCCGCACCTGTGGCGTTTCTCGATCACACGCTGGCAAGCTGGACCGCCGCCAAGGATCTATCGTGCTTTTCCAAAGAGGCAATGACACACAATCGCGATTGGTTCTGCGAACCCGACCGGGTGTCGGCAACCTGCGAGGACTACCGAGCAGGGGCGAGGATCGACTACGAGCATGACCGCTCGGACCTCGACGCCGGAAAAAAAATTCAGCCTCCCCTCCTCGCGCTGTGGGGAAGCAAAGGCATCGCCACCAGCGTCGATGACCCGCTTGAGGTCTGGCGAGGCTGGTCCGCAAACGTTACCGGAGCCGCAGTTGCCTGCGGGCATTTTCTGCCTGAAGAAGCTCCTCAGGAAACGGTCGCGGCCTTGATCGCGTTTTTCAGAAACACGGCGGAATTGTCCTGAAAACAAGCAGCCACCACGGGTTGCTACACCTGCGTACTCAGCAGGATTGCACTGCAAGATGACACAGGCAGCGTTGACCACCGAACACCATTTGAATTCTTTTGGTGAGTGCCTTTTCATCAGATCATGAACAATTACAGCTCACCTTCAAACAGTGAAAGCTCACTGCTCGCAGCTTTTTTCTTAATGGACTTTAAGGAACACATTCAAAACAATTTAACCAATACGGCCTATTGAGAAAAATGGCAGTGGTCGTTTGCATAAATTCACCGTGCCTGGTGGCCATACCTAATGAGTGGACTGTCCTTGCCGAAACAAGAGGAGCTGCGGCTGCTCGGGGGAACAGATGCAACGCTTGGGCAAGCAAAAGTTTTGGCAACGGAAGAACTTGCGCGACGAGACACCGCGCAAGCAGACGCTTGGCAAAAGTCCGAGCGCCGTCGTTGACCAGCTTCTCGCCCGGTGGTGCAAGGATGAAACCCGTTTCGAAAAACCGCTGCGTGTCGTTTTTCTGTCGTTTCTCTGCCTGACGGTCGCTGTTCTTACCTTTCAGAATGTCATCACGGAATATCGCACGCTGAGCGAGCCGCAGGATCTGATCGTGCGCACCACGGAGCGGCTGCTGATGCACCAACGGGCGCTTGGGGAGCAAGCGCTCGATCAGGCCGTCAGTGTCGTCAGCGCCGACACCGACTTGCAGACTGCCATCCGCAAGAGAGATCCGGCCAACATCAAGGCCGTTGCCGACGGGGTCTTTGCCGGAAAGGCAGCAGAACTCAACATTGCGGAATTGACCATTTACTCCGCCGACCAGGAGGTCGTCTATCTCGCCCAGAGCAACGTTTCCGCAGCCCGGAATCCCGGCAGCTTCCAATCCGAGCTTAATTCGAGCAGGTTCCGCGAAGTCGATGCGATCGAACTCGGCCCAAACAACGAATTCGTCGTCAGTTTGCTCAAGCCCTGGCTCGTTGACGGTACCCGGATCGGATATCTGAAGCTTGCGATCAACATCGAACCATCGCTCGCGCTGGCCAGCACTGCGGTCAATGCGCAGATCGTCAAGACCTTCGAAATCTTCGATGCTGACGACACGAGCACTGTTCACTACAAGGTTCTTGGAAACCTGACGCCGACCGGCTTCGACTTCGATAAAGTTACTTCCAACGGTCATTTCGACGGCCTCAGCAGCTTCACCGTTCAGGACAGCAAGGTGTTCATGGTTCGAGACCTGCCGATTGCTGTCGTCAGCCCGGACCATGATGTGAAGCTTCTGCTTGTGAAGGACATCACCAGCAACATCTGGGCCTTTGCCAAGGGCACGCTCTTGTCGCTGATGGCGGGGGTCGGTCTGGCACTGCTTGCCTGGACCGTGGTCTTCCGTCTCCTGTCCCGCCTCCAGTCCTCCGTCCAACTGACGCGTGCCCGTCTGGAGGCAGAGGTTCTGGAGAATACCCGCAAGCTGGAAAGCAGCACGATGCAGCTTATCGAAGCGCAGCGGATCGCGCATGTCGGCAGTTGGGAACGGGACATCTCTTCAAATGAAATTATCGGGTCCGAGGAATACTACCGGGTCATGAAGATTCCGCCGGGCCTTCCGGCAAACGAGGTCCAAGGCTTTTTGTTCTCCCGCATTCCCGGTGACGAACGGAAGAAGACCCTGGCCGCAGTCAATGCAGCCGTGAAGACCTGCGGCGAATTCGACATAGAACATCCCATGGTGCACGACGACGGCAGCATCCAGTATCTGCACGTTCGTGGTTACGTGCTTGCCGGCCCTGATGGCAGGGCAGCCAAGCTGATCGGCACCATTCACGACATCACCGACCGCTGTCTGGCCGAGCGCAGGAACCATCTGCTGGCCCATATCCTGGAGTCTTCTCTCAACGAGATCTACATCCTGGACGCCTCCACCTTCCAGATCGAACATGCCAATCGCTGTGCCCTCACCAATCTCGGCTACACGCTGGAAGAGCTCAAGTCCCAGAAAATCGGCGACATCGATCCCGTTTACGACCCGAACACGGTGCGTCGGCATGTGGCGCCACTGCTGAAGGGACACAGGGACAGTCTGTCGGCCGAAAGCGTCCACCGGCGCAAGGACGGCAGCGAATACCCGGTCGACCTAAGGGTGCAGATCCTCCGTGACCAGGACCGGGATCTGCTCGTGGCGATTGCCAATGATGTGTCGGAACGGGTGCAGCGGGAAAACGAAACGCGCGAAGCCAAGATACGGGCCGAACGTCTCGCCTATTTCGATCCCCTGACGAAACTGTCCAACCGCGCCGGCTGCCAGCGCGATGCCAAGGAACGCTTTGCCCGGCGTGAAAAACCTGCCTTCCTGATTCATGTCGACATGGACGGGTTCAAGCGGGTCAACGACACGCTTGGCCACCTTGCGGGCGATCAGTGTCTGGAAGAAACCGGACGCCGGCTTCGTGAAGTCTGCCGGGGGCTGGGTACCGCCTATCGCTGGGGGGGAGACGAATTCGTCATCCTTGCAGAAGGGGGCACGTCGGATCCGAACGAGTTGTGCGAACGGGCGCGCCGGATCATGCGGATGCCGATGGAATTCAACGGCAACAGGTTCTGGCCGACCGTCAGCATGGGGTTGGCACTTTGCCCGGACGATGGCGACGACTTCGACACGCTCCTGGTCAATGCCGACCTTGCCCTTTACCAGTCCAAGGAAAACGGCAAGGACCGCTACACGTTCTTCCGTCCGGACATGCGCACTGACAGCGAAACGGAAGCGCAGATCGAGCTCGAGCTGAAGGATGCGGTCAAGAACGACCAGTTCTTCCTCATGTTCCAGCCGCAGGTCAATCTGCGCTCCCAGGCTGTCACAGGCATCGAGGCACTGGTGCGTTGGCAGCACCCAGAACGCGGCACGGTCTCCCCTGCGGAGTTCCTGCCCGTCGTTGAAAAATCCGGGCTGGCACCGATTCTGGGCGAGATCGTCATCGACAAGGCCTTTGCCGCCGCCCGGTCCTGGATTGACCAGGGCATCGACTTCGGCCGCATTTCCGTCAACGTTTCACCCTCGCATCTCTCGTCCGGGCTTCTGCTCGACCACTTCAAGGCCGCGATGGAAAAACACGATATCGGACCGGAGCGGATCACCGCAGAGGTCTTGGAATCAGTGTTTCTGAACGACAACCGGTCCGGGCACCTGGCGGCGCTGCGCGAGCTTTTCGAACTCGGGGTTCATATCGAGCTGGACGATTTCGGAACCGGATATGCGTCGCTGTCCCATGTCTCCGATTTGCCGATCAACGGGCTGAAGATCGACCGTTCCTTCACCCGTCAGATGCTTCAGGACGCAAAGAAGGAAGTGATCGTCAACCAGCTCATCCACCTGGCCAGATCGCTCAATATCGGCGTCGTCTGCGAGGGTGTCGAGACCGACGCTCAATACGACCGCCTGAGAATGATGGGCGATTTTTCGATCCAGGGTTACCTGATCGCCCGGCCGATGCCTTTCCATCAGGCAACGGACTGGATGTCGGAAGCTACGGACGACCTCTATTTCGTGATCTAATATCCCCAGGCACCGCGTGGCTGTTTTGGACCGGGATGGACATTGCCGGCAGCCAGACGGTTGGCAAGGCGCTTTCCAACACCCATGTGCAGGAGGTCATACCCTCACTGCCGGATCCGGAACATGCCCTCCACCACTTCCCCCAAAATCGGTCTCGCCCTTGGCGGCGGCGGCGCGCGTGGTCTTGCCCACATCCCCGTGCTGGAAGCGCTTGACGACCTTGGCATAAAACCCGTGCGGATCAACGGCACGTCCATCGGAGCACTGATGGGGGCCGCCTATGCCAGCGGCCGCAGCGGCCAGGAAATCCGCGACATCGCCCTGGAGATCTTCGCAGACCGCAACAGCGTTTTGTCGCGCCTCTGGCAACTCAGACCGCGCAAGCTCGCCGACATGTTCCGGGGTGGCCCCGTGCAGTTCGACCCGCTGCGGGTGCTGGAAGTGTTTGTCTCCGACTATCTGTCCGAGACCTTCGAGGATCTCGAGATCCCGCTGCGCATGCTGGCGACGGATTTCTACCGCTGCGAGGAAGTGGATTTCGAAAGCGGGCCGTTGTTGCCCGCCCTGGCTGCCTCGATAGCGATTCCCGCAGTTTTCAGACCAGTTCGCTATGACGACCGGTTTCTGATCGACGGCGGTGTCGTCAATCCACTGCCTTTCGACGGTCTCAGGGCGACTTGCGACATCGTCATTGCCGTTGATGTCGTGGGCGCGCCGGTGCCCCGGGAAGACAAGGACGACATCAGCATGCTGGACTCCCTTTTTGGCTCTTCCCAGATCCTCATGCAGACCATCACCAAGCAAAAACTGAAATCAGATCAACCGGATATCCTTGTCAGCCCACCTCACGACTCGATCCGTGTCCTGGACTTCATGAAAGCGGAGAGCATTCTGGATAAGGCCGAGTCCTTGCGTACAGTTACAAGGGAACAACTGGAGAAACTGACAAAAGAAACAATGGTAGTTACTTAATGGCAACAATCCCTGATTTATACGTATTATTCCTTTTTATTTGAACCGGTCTTGGCCTTTAACACATCATTAATCTTACTCCTAAATACTTTTCTAAATCTATTAGGAGAAGGTCAATGCGGCCATCGGGATCAACAGATTTGGAAGCCTGTCCGGTATCGGACGATTTGCTGAAACGGTTGCTGGACGCAACGTTGAACGCGGTATCGGATGTGGGGTACCAGCTACCGGAGCACCAGCGCGCTGCCCTTGCCGTCTACTGCTACCGCCGGGCTCACTTCCGCCGGCTGGGCCTGTCACTGGCGTCGCTCTGCAGCCAGCAGGCACTTGTCATGGAAGCCGGGCATGCAGGCGACCTGATCTACCGGCAGGCAAGCAGCGCCGGCCTTTCGACAGAGGGCGATGCGGCCGGCCGAACGGCGAAATCCGGCAAACCACCGGTCAGTCTCTACGTGGTTTGAAAGTCCATTCCGGGGCTGGTTCTTCCTCCCACCCGCCCCCACCTTAGGCAACCGCCTTTGCAGCTTTCAGCGCAGGCCGGTTGCCTTTTCTTTTGGCATCGCCTTCCAAAACGTCTCAAGTTTCAGGCAATCGGCCATTCGGGCCGAGGCCGAGCCTTGCCGTTGCCGGTCCGCCCCCTAGTATTTGCTTCAGAGGTGGTTCTCGGGATGGATCGACATGGCGATATTCAGTTTCCCATTTCACGGACGGCGACGGAAGGCAGGAGGGCGGCTCCGGATTGTTCCCCTGCTGCTCGGGCTCGTGGTTGCAGCGGTGCTGTCCGGGCCGGCCTACGCGGTCTGTCAACTGGTCGCCGACGCCCCCTACAGAACCCCGGGACCGGATGAAGTGCGAATATGGCGTGCGTCCTTGCAGGCCAACGAAGTGCAGATCCGATATATCGGCCATTCCACCTTCGAACTTGAGACACCCAAGGGCGTGCGGATCGCGACCGATTACAACGACAGTGTCCGGCCGCTGCTGCCGCCAACCGTCGCCACGATGAACGGCGCCCACGGCACGCATTATTCCGTCAGCCCGGATCCCAACATCGAGCATCTGCTTTACGGCTGGAACCCGAAGGGCGGCCCGCTGGATCATGACTTGACGGTTGGCGATGTCCGTATCCGCAACATTCAGACCAACATCCGCGGCTGGGACGGCGCCGAACGTCGACTCGGCAATTCGATTTTCATCTTCGAAGTCGCGGACATGTGCATAGCGCATCTGGGCCACCTGCATCACCGGCTGACACAGGAAGATCTAGTGCGCCTTGGCCAGATCGACGTTGTGTTTGCCGCAATCGACAATTCCTCGACGCTGCGGCTCGACAGCCTGATGGACGTTCTGGAAAGCATCGGCCCAGCAATGGTCGTCCCGATGCATTTTCATTTTCCCGGAGCCTTGCAGGCCTTCGTCGGCCGCGCCCAGGAGGCGGGCTACGACATCGTGCGGGCGGAAACACCCACACTGATTGTCAGCCGGTCCAGCCTGCCAACGCGGAAGACTGCCTACATCATGATGCCGGGTGGAGCTTGATGGGGCGAGTAGCCTTCTGAGCGCATTCGGAACGGCTGAGGAAAAAAGTCCTCAGCCGGCAAACTTCAGAAAGAGAACCTGGCTGTCACCGGCCTGGCGGCGGTCGAGTTCCTCAAAGCCCTCTGGAACGTCAATCTGAGCCGACGCTCTTTCTTCCAGCACACACAGAGCACCCGGCTTGAGCCAGTTTCCCCCGGCAGCAGAAGCAAGGGCTTTTTCGCCCAGCTTCTTGTCGTAAGGCGGGTCGGCGAACACCAGATCGAAAGGCTCGATCGTGCCGGCACTGCCGAGCCGCGTGGCATCGCGCCGAAAGATCTTGGCAGCGCCATTGAGGCCAAGGGTTTCCATGTTCCGACGTATGATGCCGCGGGCTTCGGCCCCTTCTTCAATGAAGGTGCAGTGACGGGCGCCCCGGCTGATCGCCTCGAAGCCCAGCGCGCCGGTTCCGGCAAACAGGTCCAGCACGCGTGCGCCTTCAAGATCAACATCCAGGCCATGGGCCAGGATGTTGAAAATGGTTTCGCGCAAGCGGTCGCTGGTCGGACGGGTGTCGTGTGATTTCGGCGCGGCAAGGGCTGTGCCCTTGAAACGCCCGGCGACTATTCTCACGAACGATCCCCGCGACGCGGCGGACGTCCACCTTTCGGAGGCCCGCGCCGGTCGTCCTTGTCACGGCTGGAACGGCGTTCCTGCTGCTTGTCTTCCACCACGCCTTCCTCGCCCCAGATGCGGCGCGGCGGCGGCGTGAAACGCTCTTCACCGAAATCCTTGCGCGGTTTCGGTTCGGAGGTCAGGCGGAAACGGGAGCGCGGCGAGACTTTTACTTTTTCCTGGCGCGGCCCGGCATTCTTACGCGGCCCCTTGCCGGCTCCCTTCTTGCGTTCTTCACGCTGTTCGTTGCGTTCGTTCTTGGCTGCCCGCTTGCGGTCGGTCTCGCTACGGCCTTCGCGCGCCGTCATCCAGCGGCCCTGGCCGCCCTCGCGCTTGCCGCCGTCCCGGCCACCACCATCCCGGCCGCCACCATCCCGGTCACGGCCTTCGCGATTGCCTCCATCCCGGCTGCCGCCTCGCTTTGCGCCTGCGGGCTTCTTTTCAGCTTCCGGCTTGGGCGCATGAAAGATCGGAGCGTCGAAATCCGCACCGGCTTCCTCGGCGAGGGCATCACCCAACTGGTCCCGCAGAACGCGGCCACGGATTTCGCGGACGTCGCCTTCCGGCAGATCCATCAACTGGAACGGGCCGTAGGACAGACGGATCAGCCGGTTCACGGCAAGACCCAGATGCTCCAGGACGCGCTTGACCTCACGGTTCTTGCCTTCGCGCAGCCCCACCGTCATCCAGACGTTGTTGCCCTGCTCCTTGTCGAGCGTTGCCTCGATGGCGCCGTAGAGCACACCTTCGATCGCGATGCCGTCCTTCAGGGTGTCTAGATCCGGCTGGGTCACCTTGCCGAAGGCGCGCACGCGGTAGCGGCGCAACCAGCCGGTGGCAGGCAGTTCCAGAACGCGCGCCAGCCCGCCGTCGTTGGTCAGGAGCAGCAGGCCTTCGGTATTGATGTCGAGACGGCCCACGGTCAGGACGCGCGGCAGATCGTCGGGCAAGCGTTCGAACACGGTCGGACGGCCTTCCGGATCCTTGTTGGTGGTAACCAGACCGCGCGGCTTGTGATAGAGCCAGAGCCGTGTGCGTTCGCGCATCGGCAGCGGCTGGCCATCGACCACCACCTTGTCGTCGGGCGTGACCGTGACGGCGGGCGTGGTCAACAGCTTGCCATTGAGCTCAACCCGGCCGTTTTCGATCCAGACTTCCGCCTCGCGGCGGGAGCAAAGGCCGACGCGCGCCATCACCTTGGCAATGCGCTCGCCCCGGTCATTGGCTTCGGCTGCCAGCGGTGCAGTCGCCGGTTTCGGCGCCCGTTTTTCGAAGCCGCCCTTTTTGGGGCCGGCTTTCGATTTGTCGTTCGGTGCAGACCGGCGCTTTTCCGGTGCACGTTTGTCGCGTCCCCGGCCTTTTGCGGGGCCCGGGCGCTCGGAAGAGAATTTTCTTGTCGTCATGCGCGCGTCATAGCAGAGCTTGAGCCTTTCGGGAATCGCTTGTTTTCTGCATAAACCGCAGAGGCGCCGTGTTCCGGATGCATGGCAGAGCCATGCGACCCAGGCAAAGGCCATCGCCGGGGCTGACGGCAACGGCAATTGCAGGTAAACAGGACCAGCCGGACGGCCTTCAGATCAAGGCTGGCAGCACCCCTTCGCTCCAACACATCTTGCATGATGCCCACAGCTTTCTCCAATCAGACATCTTTCATGGATCTTGCGCTTGAAGAAGCCGTGAAGGCGGCGGATCGCGGGGAAGTGCCTGTCGGTGCCGTGCTGGTCCGCGGGGGAGACGTGATTGCCAGAGACGGCAATCGGACACTTGAGCTGAACGATCCGACCGCCCACGCGGAAGTTCTCGTGATCCGCTCCGCCTGTGCATTGGCCGGCTCCCAGCGCCTCCCCGACTGCGATCTTTATGTGACGCTCGAACCCTGCCCCATGTGTGCGGGCGCAATTTCCTTCGCACGGATCCGCCGGCTTTATTACGGCGCAGGCGATGAAAAGGGCGGAGCCGTCGATCACGGCACGCGGTTCTTTTGCCAGCCGACCTGCCATCATGCACCAGACGTTTATTCGGGCATCGGCGAAACGCGAGCGGGCGAGCTGCTCAAAACGTTCTTCCAGGCGAAACGCTAGGGCGTGGACCAATCCACCTCAAACCATTTCATCTTCATTTATGGGTCCACACCCTAGAGTGAATTCAGCGCAGATTGACGGGATTGTCCGTTGCCCAAAAGCAACAATGGCCGCCAAACATGCGCAAAGTCCGTATTCGTTACTTCGGGAAACTGAAAGTGTCTTCTAGGAACAGCATATTGTTCTCAGGGGCATTTCCGCACTTCATCGGAGTATCACATGACTCGAATTAAAGTTCTCGGGGCACTCGCCGGGCTCGTTGCAGCCGTAGGCCCGGCCCTATCCGCGGACCTGCCGGTGGCCCCGGAACCCGTCGACTACGTCCGGATCTGTGACGCCTATGGCGCACGCTTCTACTATATCCCCGGCACGGAAACGTGCTTGCGCGTCGGCAGCCGTGTCCGGACCGAGATCCGCGTCCGCAACTTCGGCAAAGCGGAAAATGCCTGGGGCGACCGGGACACCGACGGTTACCAGTGGCGCTCGCGCGGATATCTCTACCTTGATGCGCGCACCGCAACCGAATTCGGCACCCTGCGCGCCTATATCGAATCCTATGTCACGCTGACCAACGGCTCGAACGCAACCACCCTGGACAAGGCCTATATCCAGTGGGGCGGCCTTCTGGCTGGACACAACGGATCGAACTTCGACTTCTTCACCGGGTACGCCTTCAACGCCCAGATCGAAAGCTATTCCGACCGCAAGCTGAACCAGATCGCCTATACGATGGCCTTCGGCAACGGCTTCAATGCCACGGTGGCGCTGGAAGACCGGTCGGGCCGTGAACAGGCAATCGCAATCAACGGCACCAACCAGACCTATGGCGGCACCCGGGCACCCGACTTCATTGCGGCTCTCGGCGTCAACCAGGGCTGGGGCAAGGCGCAGATCATGGGTGCCCTGCACCAGGTTTATCCGAGCGCTGCCTACAACAGCCTTGCAGGCCGGACGGAAGATGAACTCGGCTGGGCTGCAGGCGCGGGCGTGACCGTCAACTTCGGCGGTTTTGCCAAGGGCGGCGCGGTCTCCCTGCAGGCGGTCTATACCGATGGCGCCAGCGGCTACGGGTCCACGGGCTGGAACAGCCGCATCACCGACGCGGTGTGGAACGGCACCAGCACCGAGACCACCAAGACGCTGAACATCTTCGGCGGTGTGACGCTCGGCGTGACCGACACCGTTCAGGTGAATGTCGAGGGCGGCTACCATGATGTCGACGGCGGCACCAGCGCCTATGACTTCACCCAGTGGGACGCGACCGCCAACGTGGTCTGGGAACCGGTCTCCGGCTTCCAGATGGGTCCGGAATTCCAGTATCGTGACATCGACTACAGCCGCACCTCCGGCCTGAACGACACTTACGAGCTCTACGGCACCTTCCGTCTGCAGCGCACGTTCTAACAGCCGGAAAGAGAGCAAGTCGCGTTTTATCGGAATCGCTTTTCGCTGCCTGAAATCAGAGATTTCAACGCCAAAAGCGATGCAGGATTTTTCCGGTTAAACGTGACACGCTCCAAAACAAACAAAACCCCGGAGCCTTGCCCGGGGTTTTCTGCTTTCAGAGCTTTGGCGCGACTGCATCAGGCGCGCTCATTCATGCCGCTTTGCCCAGGCAGAGAGAACGGTGTCCCACATGCCGTTTGACCACAGATTGCTGTGACCACCCCCTTCAACGATCACGAGCTGCTTGGGGGTCTTCGCGTATTCAAAAAGACGCCTGCCGTGCTCGACCGGAATGACCCGGTCTTCCGTCCCGTGCACAATCAGGACGGGGGCCGTGATCTTGTCGACGCGGTCCCGTGTCGGCATCGGATCCTTCATCAACAGGCCAACCGGCAACCAGGGATAGCGCTTGGCGGCCATGTCGATCAGGGCCGTATAGGGCGCTTCCAGCACAACGAGGTCCGTTTGCGGACGCTCTGCGGCCACAGCCGCCGCAATACCCGAGCCAAGGCTTTCCCCATGGACGACGACCGGTGTTCCTGTCGCCGCCAGCCGATCGAAATGTTCCAGACCGTCCGAAATCAGCGCGTCTTCCGACGGACTGCCCTGACTTCCGGCATATCCCCGGTAACTGGGTGCATAAAGACCAAAGCCACTGTCCAGAATCTGTTTGAACCGCTTCCAGCGCGCCGACACATTGGCCGAGTTGCCGTGAAAATAGAGCACCGTGGGAGCACCGCGGGCCGCGGGTTCCGCGCGCCAGACAGTCACCTTCGTGCCGTCGGACATTGGCACCGCTTCGACAGTAACACCCGCCAGCCCCTTTTCCTCCGGCGTGCTTAGCTCACCGGTTGGAATGAAGATGAAACTGCGCTGATTGAAATACATATAACCGGCAGCCACGGCGTAGGCGATGCCGACAATGACGGACACCCGCAACAGGGCTTTCCAGAAGGCACGCCCTGACCTACCGGTCCTGGTTCCCACCTCTTCCGCACTGCCGGAGCCGGTTTGCGTCATGTGACTGTCTCCCATCGCTCCGATGTCTACGATCCGCAACGAGAGGCCGATCAGATTGCCGGGTTATTTGCGGCCGAACAGCTTTTCGATATCGCCGAGTTTCAGCTCCACCCAGGTTGGCCGGCCGTGATTGCACTGTCCGGAAAGCGGGGTCGCTTCCATGTCGCGCAAGAGCGCATCCATTTCTTCCGGACGCATGCGCCTGCCTGCACGCACCGAACCGTGGCAGGCCATCGTGGCGGCAACATGGTCCAGCTTTTCCTTCAGGCCTTCGGCCGTGTCCCATTCGGCAAGTTCGTCGGCCAGGTTCCGGACCATGCCCTGGATGTCCATGTCACCCAGGATCGCCGGTGTTTCGCGCACGGCGATGGCTCCGGGACCGAAGGCCTCCAGCGACAGGCCGACCTTTTCAAGATCTTCCGCGCGATCTGCGAGCCGGATGGCATCTTCTTCCGGCAGTTCAACGATCTCGGGGATCAGCAGGATCTGGCGGGCAACATCCTTCCTGGCCAGCGCTTCCTTCAGGCGTTCGTAGACGAGCCGCTCATGCGCCGCATGCTGATCGACGATGACGACACCGTCCTCGGTCTGGGCGATGATATAGGTCTCGTGAACCTGCGCGCGGGCGGCCCCCAGCGGCAGGCGGGTCTTTTCCGTCTCGACCGGAACGTCATTCGCGCGGGCATCTGCTGAAGGCCTGGCAAAGTCGGCAAAACCGTTCTGCCGTTCGAAGGCCGGCTGCGGGGCTTCGGCAAAACCTGTTGCCGGCGTGCTTTCCATTTGAAGCGGACTGAAAGCATCCGGTGCCCAATGCGGTGCGGCGGATGTGCGCGTGTAGGAGCCGCCGCCATAGCCGCCGGAACCTGCCGGGGCAGACGGCGTGGGACCTGGCTGCGCAAAACCGGCCGACTGAGCCCTGATGGCATCCAGTGCAACGGCCGCATTGGAGGTCGATGACCGGTGGCCCGACTGGACCAGTGCGTGCTTGATGGCACCGACCAGAAGCCCGCGCACAAGCTGGCTGTCCCTGAAACGCACATCGGCCTTTGCCGGATGCACGTTGACATCCACCAACGTCGGATCGAGATCGATGAACAGAACCACGACCGGATGCCGGTCGCGGGCAAGGACGTCCGCATAGGCACCGCGCAAACCGGACAGCAGCAGCTTGTCCTTCACCGGGCGGCCGTTGACGAAGAAGAACTGGTTCTGCGCATTGCCGCGGTGGTGTGTCGGCAAGCCTGCAAAACCGGTGAGACGCACCCCTTCGCGGGCAGCGTCAATCTCCATGGCATTGTCGACGAAATCCTGACCAAGGATCTGCGCGATCCGCGCCAGATGCGGCTCGCTGCCACGCGCGGCGGGCCAGCTCTGGGACTGCCGGTCGGCGCCGCCGAGGGAAAAGCCGATCTCCGGATAGGCAAGCGCGATCCGCTTGACGATTTCGGTGATGGCGGCCGCTTCCGCGCGGTCGGATTTCAGGAATTTCAACCGGGCGGGTGTCGCGAAGAAGAGATCGCGCACCTCGACCTGAGTGCCTTTGGTGCGGGCCGCCGGCACGAGCGGCTGTTCCCGCCCGCCTTCGACGGCGATCGCCCAGGCATGGTCCTCGTCCTTGTGGCGGGTCTGGATCGCCAGCCGGGCAACGGAACCAATGGACGGCAGCGCTTCACCGCGAAAGCCGAGTGTGCGGATATCGAACAGGTCGTCGTCGGAAATCTTGGAAGTGCAGTGACGGCGGATGGCAAGCTGCAGATCCTCCCGGCGCATGCCTTCGCCATCGTCGGCAACGCGCATGAGGGTCTTGCCGCCGGCGGCGGTGACGATCTCGACCTGTTTCGCCCCGGCATCTACAGCGTTTTCAATCAACTCCTTGATGACGCTGGCGGGGCGTTCGATCACCTCGCCGGCTGCGATCTGGTTGATCACCTGTTCGCCAAGTTGCCTGACCTTCATGAAACTCCCTCTACTCGGTTTCGCACTGCGCCATGTTCCTATATGGTCCGCGCCGAGTTTGCGTCGATTCTTGAGCAAAGCTTATCAGACCTACCCAGATCCGAGTGACCCGCCATGACAGTTTCTGCACCGCTTCTTGTTGAGGGGCTCCGCACCCTCGCCCCGTCCTACAAGGGCATCCTGTGTGACGTGTGGGGCGTGCTGCACAACGGTGTATCTGCTTTTGAAGGCGCGCACAAAGCCCTCAAGGCCTTCCGCGAGGAAGCCGGCGGCAAGGTGGTCCTGATCACCAATGCGCCACGCCCGGCCAAGCAGGTCGGCGAGATGCTGGCCGGTCTCGGCGTGCCGGACGGCACCTATGACGACATCGTCACCTCCGGCGACGTGACCCGTGACGTTCTGGTGGCTCAGGGCAAGAAGACCCTGCTGCATATCGGCCCGAACCGGGACCAGCCGCTGTATCACGGACTTGAAGCCACCTTCACGACGAATGACGAGGAAGCGGAAGGCATCAGTTGCACAGGGCTGGTAAACGATGAAGTCGAAACCCCGGACGATTACCGCGAGCGGCTGCAGAAACTGGCCGAACGCGGCCTGCCGATGATCTGCGCCAATCCCGACATCGTTGTGGAACGCGGCGATCGCCTGATCTGGTGCGCCGGTGCGCTGGCACGCCTTTATGAGGATCTGGGCGGCCAGGTGTCCATTCTCGGCAAGCCGCATGCGCCGATCTATGATGCGGCGATGGAGCGTCTTGCGAAGCTCGCAGGTGAAGACATTGCCAAGGAAGACGTTCTGGCCATTGGCGACGGCCTGCCGACCGACATCCGCGGCGCGGTGTCTCAGGATCTCGACGTCCTGTTCATCACGGCCGGCATTCATGCCTCCGACTTCGGCCCGAGCGACGCACCGGACGAGCATCTGATCCGCCGCCGCCTTGCCGAAGAAGGTCTGCGCGCACGCGCCGCCCTGCCCCGCCTCTGGTGGTAACCAGACGCAATCTTTCTGCCAGGCAAGCTTAGCTGCCGGTATTCGGGCCATGCCCCTGCAAATAGGTCTGGACGTATTTTTCCACGTCCAGGCCTTCGTGGCCGGTGCCCAGGCCCATCTCCTTCATGAAGCCCATGACGGCCAGCGGCGCGATGAGCGCAACGGCGAAGCTGACCGGATCGCCCGGCTTGAGCCCTCCGTTGCTCTGATGCTGGGCCAGCGTGCGGGCAACACCCTGCAGGTTCCTCAAAAGGAAGGGCGTCACCGTTCGCAGTTCAGGATGCTGGGGCACCTGCGCAAACAGCGTCAGGGCCAGCCCGCTGTGCTTGCGGTATGTCTCCAGATACTTGCGCACGATTTCCAGAAGATCGGCCTTTACGTCTTCCCCCGGCAACATCTTGCCGAAGGACACGTCGGAGAGCGTGTCGCCAATGGCAGCCTCGATCAAACCTGCCTTCGACCCGAAACGGCGAAACAGAGTGACTTCGTTCACCCCTGCCCTGTCCGCTATTTCCCTGGTCGTGGTTCCGCTGAATCCGCGCTCACAAAACAGCTCGATGGTTGCGGAATAGATTTCTGAAACATCTACATTTCTAGGCACTTGGCCGCCAAACGCGCCGGGCGCGTCCTCAATTTTCCGGAAGGCATTCCGTCGCACCTAACGCCAAACAATCTGCAAATGCAAGCAATGACTTGCAATAAAATTGAACCATGACTATTTGCAAGTTCAGACTTGCATTAAAAGGAATGTCGCCGCTGGAGGATTGCCTCTGTCGTGCGAACACTTTGCTAGGAGAGCTGCCGTGTCGCTGTTGCGAAAAGCCCTGATCCTTCCTCCCTTGATCGCCGGTGTGGCGGTGCTGGTCTATGCGGTCAGCGGGCGAGAGGCACCCAAGCGCACCGACATCGGCGAAACGGCAACGCTCGTGCGTGTGGTCACGGTCGAGCCCCAGGACCTCGTGCCGCGCGTGACCGGTTACGGTACGGTCGATCCGGCCCATACGCTTGATGCCATCGCGCAGGTGTCCGGCCGGGTCACCTTCATCAACCCGGATTTCAAGCGCGGTGAATTTATCCCTGAAGGTGAAATTCTGGTGACGCTGGCACCGGAAGACTACGAGCTGGAAATTGCCGAGGCCGAGAGCGACATCGCCAGCGCCGAGGTGGACATAGAAGAGCTGGCTGTTACCCTGGACACACAGAAACAATCCCTGGCAATTGCGAAATCGGTCCTCGACCTGGAACAGCGTGAGCTGGCCCGGCTGAAAACGCTCCAGGAGCGCAAGGTCGCCTCCGACCAGCTGGTTGAAAACCAGGAAGGCACCGTGCTTCAGCAGAAGTCGCAGGTTCAGGACCTGGAAAACGAAATTGCGCTCAATCCGGTGAAGCGCAAGGCACTGGAACAGGTGAAGGCCAAGAATGAGGTTCGTCTGGAAACGGCAAAACTGAACCTTGCCCGCACCACGATCCGGGTCCCATTTGATGCCAGGGTCTCTAAGGTCAATGTCGAGATCGACCAGTATGTCGGTGCCGGAAGTTCCATTGGCGAACTCGACGGCATCGACGCGGCCGACATCGACGTTCAGATCAGCCCCGGCAACATGGCCGGATTTGCCAATCTGGCCTTTCCCGGACAACTGGAAACGGAAGAAGGTGTCATCCGGGCACGGCATTCGCTGGACCGGTTGAAGGCCAAGGTCAGGGTTGGCTCTGTCGGAGAGACCGCGGTCTGGGATGCGCACGTCAAGCGGGTCAGCGACACAGTTGATCCGGACACCCGCTCCATCGGACTGATCGTCAGCGTGGACAAGCCCTATGACACCATCCGGCCCGGCATCAAACCGCCGCTGGTCAAAGGCATGTTTACCGAGGTTGAACTGTCCGCACCGCCGGTGGCAGATCAGATCGTGTTGCCCCGCAACGCGGTCCACGGCGGCAGGATCATGACTGTCTCGTCCGACAGCCGACTGGTCTCGGTGCCGGTCGCGATCGCCTTCCGCTTTGAAGACATCGTCGTTCTTGAAACAGCTCTGCCTGCAGGAACCAGGGTCATTGTCAGCGACGTGTCTCCGGTGATCGAAGGCATGCTGCTGAAGCCGGTTGAGGACGAAGCCGTAAAAGCAGGCCTGAAGCGAATGGCAGGCACGGATGCGGTTAAAAGCGAGGACCGGCAATGATCCGCTACTTCGCACAGCACCCCACCGCCGCCAATCTGTTGATGGCCGGCTTCATCATTCTCGGCCTGCTGAACCTGCCGGGCCTTCTGCTTGAAACCTTTCCGCAGATCCCGATAAAGCGGATCACCGTGACAGTCGCCTATCCCGGCGCGACTTCCGCCGATGTCGAACGCACCGTCTGCCGCAGGATCGAGGATGCGCTCGACGGGATCGAGAACATCGACGAACTGAAATGCGATTCCCGGGAAAACCTTGCACTTGCGACCATCAAGATCATGGAAGGCAAGGACATCGACCAGCTGATGCTGGATATCGACCGGGAGATCAATGCGATCGACGATTTTCCCGAAGGCGTTGAAGACCCGGTCATTGAGGAAGCGGGCCGCCTGAGCGAGGCAACCTCTGTCGTCATCACCGGAATCGACGACAAGCCGCAGCTGAAGAACTACGCCGAAGCGGTGAAGGACCGCATGCTTAAGTTCGGTGGCATACCCCAGGTCGAGATTTCCGGCTTTTCTGACCGGCAGTTCCGTATCGAGGTGCGTGACGCCGCCGCGCGCGAAGTTGGGCTCACCCTTTCGGAAATCGCAAATACCCTGACCAGGCAGAATATCAGCGCCCCCTCAGGCGAGATCTCCACCGAGGGCGGATCGATCCTGCTGCGTTTTGCCGACGAACGCCTTGCCGCGGATGCCTATGCCTCGGTGATTGTCGCTTCTTCCCCGCAAGGCGGCCAGATCAAGCTGGGCGACATTGCCACGATCACCGATCTCTTCGAGGACGAAGAAGTCGAGACCAGGCTCAACGGCAGACTGGCCGCCGTTCTCGACATCTCAATGACCCGCAGCGACGACCTGATCAAGGTGGTGGAGCGGGTGCAGGAATTCGTCGGCGAGGAACAGGCCCGTACCGCGCCTGGCATCACCCTGACCATCATCAACGACGGTTCGATCATCCTGAAGGACCGTCTGTGGATGTTGGTCAACAATTCTCTCCAGGGTCTGGCTCTTGTCGTTGCGGCCATGTGGATCTTCTTCGGCGGGCGGCAGGCATTCTGGATCGGCATGGGCCTGCCCGTGTCCTTTCTGGGCGCCCTTGCTGCCATGTCCATTCTGGGCCTGACGATCAACATGCTGTCGATGGTGGCCATGCTGATCGTGGTCGGGATCATGATGGACGATGCCATCGTGATTTCCGAAAACATCGCGACACGGCGGCAAAAGGGGCTTGGTCCCCTGGAGGCCGCCGTGGAGGGAACGCGGCAGGTCGCCCCAGGCGTTCTATCGTCGTTTGTCACGACCGCAGCCATTTTCGGTGCGCTTGCCTTTATCGAGGGCGACCTGGGTGACCTGTTGCGCGTTATCCCAATCGTCATGCTGCTGGTTCTGGCCGTTTCCCTTGTGGAAGCCTTTCTGATCCTGCCCAACCACCTGTCCCATGGCGCTACGCATGACACTCCGAACTGGGTAACCCGCAAGGCCGAGAGCGGTGTCGGTTGGGCGCGAGAGCATGTGATCGGCCCCTGCGCGACATGGTCGGTGCGGAACCGCTATTTTGTCATCGGTGTCTGCTTCATGCTGTTTCTCGCCTCGGTCTCGCTGCTGGCCGGTGGCGCGGTGAAATTCCAGGCTTTTCCGAACGTCGAGGGCGATCAGATCGAAGCGCGGATCGAATTGCCGGCCAGCGCGGCGCTCGCCGACACCCGCAAGGTGGTGGCGGAGACCGTCAGTGCACTGGAACGCATGGATACGGCGCTGTCGCCGCGCAATCCGGACGGGGCGTCTCTCCTCAAGAACGTTCTGGTGCGGTTCAACGAAAACAGCGATGCCGGCACCAGCGGCGCGCATCTGGCGACCATCGATATCGATTTGCTGGATGGGCCCCTGCGTGACGCAGGCAACCAGGAGATCCTGAAAATCTGGCGCCAGGAATTGCCCGAGACGCTCGACGTCCGGCGCATCATCCTCACCGAATCCAGCATCGGGCCGGCGGGACGCGCCATCGAATTGCGTCTGGCCCATAACGACCTGCAAGTCCTTGACCGGGCTTCGGAAGACCTGCAGGCCTGGCTCAACGGTTATGACGGCGTCTACAACATTTCCGATGATCTCAGCCTCGGCAAACCGGAACTGGCCCTGTCCCTCAAGGACGGTGCCGGGGCTGTCGGGCTTGATGCAAAGGCAATCGCAGACCAGTTGAAAGGGGCCTACAACGGCATTACCGCCGATGAGGTTCAAGTCGGCTCCGAAAGCTTCGAAGTCGATGTCCGTCTTGCAGGCAGTGACCGCAACAGCCTCGGCGATTTCGAACTCTTCACCGTGGAAACCCCTTCGGGCCACCGTGTCCCGCTCAGCTCCGTCGCCGATATCCGGTCCGACCGCAGCTACACGCGGATCAACCGCATCGACCGGGTGCCGACCGTGACGGTGACTGGCGACGTTCTTCTCGGCGTTGCCAATGCCAACGAAGTCGTCAAGGACACGGAAACTAGGTTCCTGCCGCAACTGTTGGAAAAATATCCCGGGTTGAGCACCTCGACCGAGGGGCAGAATGCGGAAGGCGCCAAGACACAGGCCTCCATGGTCAAGGCGCTCGGCACCGGCCTGATCTTCGTGTTCATCCTGCTGAGTTTCCAGTTCCGCAGCTACAGCGAGCCGATCGTCGTAATGACCTTGATCCCCATGGCATTGATCGGCGCGGTCTGGGGGCACTTCCTGATGGGGATCGACTTTGCGATGCCCAGCATGCTGGGCTTCATTTCGCTCGCCGGGATCGTGGTCAACGATTCGATCCTACTGGTCCAGTTCATCAAGGACGAGCACGACCCGTCACTGGAAAGCGTTGCCGAGATCGCTCCCCTGGGCGCCAAGGCAAGATTCCGTGCGATCCTGCTGACGTCGGTCACCACCATCGTCGGTCTGCTGCCGCTGCTGTTCGAAACAAGTCCCCAGGCACAGGTGCTGATCCCGCTGGTGACTTCGATCTCCTTCGGGCTGATCGGCACGACGCTCATGATCGTGTTCGTGGTTCCCGCGTTCTACACTATCCTGGACGATTTCGACCTGACCTCGCTCGCCCGGGAACGCAAGGCGCATCGGGAGAACCTGGCGGCCGCCGAATAGATGCCCCTCTCCGACTTCGTCCTTGCGGGGCTTGCCCCAGCAATCCAAGCCGTCGCCTTGTCTCGCGCAAAGCCCATCCAACTGGAGACGAAGCGGCATGGATCCCATGGTCAAGCCACGGGATGGCGACGGAGAGAATGTTCAAAACCAAAAAGGGCCCTCCGATGGAGAGCCCTTCGAAATCTTTTCTTCAGTCCGGATCAGTCGAACAGCTTGTCGATATCCGCCTGGGCACCGCCCAGAAGGGCATCGATATCGTCCTGGGAGACGCCTTCGCCGGAATGCTGCGGACCATGGAGGATCAGCTCGCGCTTGCGGCGCTCCGATTCGGTTTCGACCAGGGCCGCATCCAGATCTTCGGGAATGCGCAGTTGCTCGATGAACGAGGTGACGCGCTCGTCGATGTAGCGGAGCGTTTCGACGACCTTGGAAATTCTCTGGCCGGTAATATCCTGGAAGGTGCAGGCTTCGAAGATGCTGATCATCTTGTTGCTGACCAGTTCCTGATAGGCATCGTGGTCGCTGGCATCAGCTCCCATGATCTCTTCAGCCGTTTCCATGATGGTGTTGGTGGCGGCTTCCGTCGCTTCCACGATGGCATCCAGTTCCCGTCCGGCGTCCGGGATCTTGCTGCCTGTCATGTCATTGGCACGCAATTGGGAGATTTCCTCCTTCATGCGACGGATTTCCTTGGCAATAGCAGTCAGTTCCTCAGTGACGGCCGGTTGGACCGTCGACAGGAAATCATGCATTGAACCTGACATGACCTCTGCAAGATGCATCACGTCCGTCAGGGAAACTTCGCCTTGCCTGCTCTTGTTTTCCTGAAGGAAGTCTATGACTCGGGCAATGTTTTCTTGTTTCATACTAGCCACTAGGTCGAGCCTTTCCATTTGAAAGCATCCTCCGAAGCGCAGATCCGAAATGCTCTGGAACCGCTATTACTTTTCGGGTGCACCAAATCAGACCCGGCCTGCCTGCCCAGCAAGACCGCGCCGATCATGTGCATCCGTCTGGCACTGGCGGAGGTGTGCCGCAGGGCTGGCCTCCGCCAAGTGCAAGAAATTAGTCGGAGAAGACCGCCTCGATCTTGCCTTTCAATGTCTGAGCATTGAAGGGCTTCACGATGTAGTTGTTCACGCCGGCTTTCTTGGCGGCGATGACGTTTTCCGTCTTGGATTCAGCGGTCACCATGATGAAGGGCGTCTTGCTGAGGCTGCCGTCGGCACGAACCTGCTTCAGCAGCTCGTAACCGGTCATCGGCTCCATGTTCCAGTCGGAAATCACCAGGCCATAGCGGCGCTGTTTCATTTTTTCCAAAGCTTCGGTGCCGTCCGCAGCATCGTCGATGTCTTCGAAACCAAGTTGCTTGAGCAGGTTCCGAATGATGCGAATCATCGTTTTGTAGTCATCGACCACGAGGACCGGCATCTGAAGATCAAGGGCCATTGTCTACTCCATACTGTCAATTTGCGCGGCCCCTGGCCGTGGGCCGGTGGAAACGCGTTATGACTTCGAAGGAGAGCGACACATTATTGTGTCCTCACCTCCCCACACTCCACGCAATCTACCGGCCGCCCCTGAAAAGACCGTTAATAGCAGACGTTTTTTTCTTCGCCCAAAGCACAATTGCCAGAAAACCTTGCACCCCCTAGCGTCCGCCTACTGCAAATCAAGACAAATCAGGGCGGGAATCGTAATGTTGGAACTGCAAAAACTCTGCTTCGAAGATCTTTCGGTGGGTATGAGTGAAGAACTTGTAAAGCATGTTAGTTCTTCTGATGTAGTCGGCTTTGCGGAAGTATCCGGCGATCGGAACCCTATACACCTGTCTGAACACTTCGCCGCCCGCACGCCTTTCAAGACGAGAATCGCCCATGGCCTTTATACGGCCAGCCTGATTTCGGCCGTGCTCGGAACCCGGCTGCCCGGCCCCGGCGCCATCTATCTGTCGCAGACACTCAATTTCAAGGCCCCGGTCAGGATCGGCGACGACGTCAAGGTGACGGTCACCGTCGAGGAACTGATGGAGCGCGGGAATCGGGCCCGGTTGTCGTGCATTTGCAGCGTCGACGGCACCGTGGTTCTGGAGGGGGAAGCGCTGGTGAAGGTTCCCGGCCGGGACGAGGATCAATCGGGTCTCTGACGGACTGAGCCCGCAAGGGCCAGGGTGTGGACCTGGCCTTCAGCATATCCCCATCTTGACCTTTGCTTTGCTTGACGGCAGGTTCCACGCCAAAGTTGGCGGGACCTCACCGGGGATCTTGCCGGCGTGTTCCTGCAAACGGGCCGACGCTTCGCTCCGTTCTGCCGTCATCCTTGCGCGAAGGTTTGCCGCATGAGCTCCAAAGATCCTTCCGGCTTTCCGGTCATCGAAAGTCTGGATGCCTTTCCGGCAGACCTGAAAGGCGGCATCGTGGCCATTGGCAACTTCGATGGCGTTCACAGGGGGCACCGCGCCGTCTTGGATGCGGCTCTCGGCCTAGGTCACGGGACACATCATCCAGTCTATGCGATGAGCTTCGAACCGCACCCGCGGACGGTCTTCAATCCGTCCAAACCCGTCTTCCGTCTGACACCACCGCAGCAGAAACTCGACTTGTTGCGCCTGTGCGGGCTCGACGGCGCGCTCATCCTGCCGTTCACCAAGGCGTTTGCGGGCATCGAGGCCAATGCCTTCGTTCAGGATATCCTGATCGATACGCTCGGCATCTCCCATGCGGTCACCGGATATGACTTCCACTTCGGTCGCGCCAGGCAAGGCACGCCGGACTATCTGCGGTCAGCCGGGGCCAATCACGGTTTCGGCGTGACAATCGTGCAGCAGCAGGAAGATGAAGGCGCCGAGGTCATTTCCTCCACTCGGATCCGCGAAAGCCTGTCGCGGGGGGATATTGCCCAGGCAAACGGGCTTTTGGGTTACCGCTGGTTCTTCGATGCGGACGTGCGCCATGGCGACAAGCGGGGCCGTGATCTCGGCTATCCGACAGCCAATATGAGCCTTTCCGAGGCCTGCCCGTTGAAGCAGGGCATCTATGCCGTCAAGGTCCGTGTCGAGGGCACCTGGCACGATGGCGTTGCCAGTTACGGACGCCGCCCGACCTTCGACAATGGCGCAGCCCTGTTTGAAGTGTTCCTGTTCGATTTCACGGGAGATCTCTACGGCAAGACGCTGCGTGTCCACCTGGTGTCCTACCTGCGCGGTGAGGAAAAGTTCGATACGGTCGAGGCCTTGATCGCCCAGATGGACAGGGACAGCGAAGAAGCCCGCGCCGCACTGGGGTCGTTGCAACCCCTTTCCGAACTCGACATGAAGCTGCTCGACCTTTCTGCCTGAGCTGCCGGCAAATATTTTCCCGTTTCTGACGGTTCGCCCGTTTCCCGGCTTGCCCCGGAAGGCGTTCGACTTCACAAGGAAGACAGATCGGAAATCAATCCTGCGGCAAACGACGCAGGAGTCTTTATCCAGCCTTTTCCTGTTGCCGGTCCATGTCCAGGGCGGCCGCCCGATCGCCGGATAGGCAGCGATATCCCTGTTTGCGCGGTTTTCAGCAGTGAAGACGCTCCGGAGGTTGCAGCACGATGAAGCGTCAGTCCAGTTCCTCACAGGCCGGGGATGTCGAGCAGAACCCGCTGACAGCAATTTTTCTGATGACCTCGGCCATGCTGCTGCTGCCGGTCATGGACATTACCGCCAAATATCTGTCGGCGGAGCTTCCGCCGATTGAAGTCACCTTCGGCCGTTTTTTCTTTCAGCTTCTGATCAGCCTTGGCATTGCACTGGTCACTGGCCGTCTCATGCATCTGAAGGGCAAGCAGCCGGTCGTGAATTACCTGCGCGGTATCCTGCTGGGCACGGCATCACTCTGTTTCTTCACCGCAGTGAAGTACATGTCGGTGGCGACCGCGATCTCGATCTTCTTTGTAGAGCCGATGGTCCTCACCATCCTGGCGGCGGTGCTCTTGAAGGAACAGGTCGGCCCGCGCCGGATTGGCGCCATTCTTGTCGGTCTGTTGGGCGCCATCATCGTGCTGCGGCCGACACTGGCCGAAATCGGCATCGTCAGCCTGCTGCCGGTGGCAACCGCAGTTCTGTTTTCCTTCTACCTGCTGCTCAACAGGCTTTATCCCGTTCGCGACGATCTGCTGACGATCCAGTTCAGCGCCGGCCTGTCCGGCTCGCTGCTGCTCGGCGTCGGGCTTTTGATCGGGTATCTGACCGGGATCGAAGGCATGGAATTCGTCATGCCGGATGCACCCCAGACCGGCCTGCTGGCCTTGATCGGCCTGATTTCCTTTGCGGGCCACGGGCTCGTCGTTTCCGCGTTTCAGCGCGGCAATGCCAGTCTGCTGGCGCCACTGCAATATATCGAAATCGTCAGCGCGACCCTGTTCGGCTATCTGGTGTTTTCCAATTTCCCGGACGGGCCGACCTGGCTCGGGATTGCCCTTATCATCATGAGCGGGCTTTACATCACCCACCGGGAGCGCAAGCTGAGGCAGATGGCCTCAAAGTGAACCGGCAACCGCGCCGTCAAGGCGGCTGCGTTCCGCGCCAGTGGCAACCGATTGCAACCTGCGTAGACCCAGCCAGACAAGCATCACCGGCAAGAGGGGCGCAATCGGCAGGCCCAGCCAGATCGCAAACGGGCTGGTGGATGCCGACAGGGCGATGACAATGAAGAGCGCGATTTTCTCATAGGGAAGAAAACCGTTTCTGAGCCCCTCGCGGATCAGGAAAGCGCAGGGAATGATGATCAGCGTCAGGTCGTAGGAAAGGGCAAAAGGCGTGAGCAGCAAGGTGCCGCCGACGAGAACCGGGGCCCGCACCGCCATAGCCTCCGTCCGGCGCCAGACCCGCCACACGCAGGCGGCAGCGGCAAGGGCAAAGGCGGTCTGAAACATCATCGCCGGAAGATGACCGAGCCCGAGCACCCTGCCCGCGCCATAGACCGAGATCATCTTGACCCATTCCACGCCGCCCAGTTCCATCATGGCGGAGGCCACCGGTGCCTGCACCCAGAAGGCCTGCCAGACGCCAAAGCCGAGCACCGCGACGCTGAGAGCCGCGAACACCAGCGTTGTAACGGATGCGCTGAGGAACGTGCGCCAGTTGAAACTGGCGATCAGGGCCAGCGGAATCAGAATGCCCAATTGTGGCTTGATGGTCAGCAGTCCCAGCGCAACACCGGCCCAGACCATTTGCCGCCGCTCGATCCCGACAAGAAAGAACCCGTAAAGCGCAGCGGTAAGGGCCGCGTTTTGCCCGTGAAAGGCATTGTTGGCGCAGGCCGGAATGAGGATCAGACAGGCAGCCAGCAGCCAATTGCCTGCAATCAAGCGGCAAGCCAGGCACAACAGGCCCGTGGTGATCCCGATAAAGGCGGCAAACGCGATCTTGTAGGGCAGAAGTGCAAATGACATCTGCAGCATCTGGAAGGTCGGCGGATAGAAGAAGCCGAAGACAGTATCCGACCCGGTGACCTGCTGCTGGAGCGCGGAAAAGGCTGCGGGGCTGTAAGCCACCTCCGGCGTGCCGTTGAGGGCCTGGCCACCTGCGAGCCAGAAGCTCAGGTAATCCATCAGCAACGTGCCGTTGGGGGCACCGAAACTGTTGGGCAGAACCAGCATCCAGAGGAGACAAAGCGTAAACCCGATTGCCGAACACAGGCACGCAAAGCCGATCCTGTCCCAGCTCAGCCAGTCGCCGGTCACGACACCGCGGGACCAGAGGCTTGCCTGCGCTCCCGCTTCCGGCGATCCCATCGCCACCTGTTCCGCTTCATTGGTCATCTTGCCGGTCTGTCCGTCGCTCACCCGTCCCAATCCGGGCCTATCCATGGCGCAAAGACATTCATATTCGGTTACCCGACGCCGATTTCAGAACGTCCTGCGGCAGGAGCACAGACAAACAACACAGGATTTGCCGGAACATCTTTATTCATCGCCGAAGTGCTGCTATGTCCCTTGCCATGCAACACAAGGCTCTCATAGTCGTCGCCAGACCGACGACCGCGATTACGCGAATTACTTGCCCGGCCTTCGGCTGACGCGGCAATGCGGCGCCAGGGACCGGGACTTCCTGATTTCATGTTGCTGCCCGAAAACGGGACGGCAATCATCCTGACAAATGACGCGGGCCCAGGGCCCGAACGACCGGATCGACGTGACGATGACCGAGACAGATAAACGCGACTATTCCGAAACGCTGAACCTGCCGCAGACCGAATTCCCGATGCGCGCCGGACTTCCCAAGAAGGAGCCGGAAATCCTGGCCCGCTGGGAACAGATGGACGTCTATAAAAAGCTGCGCGAACAGGGCAAGGGCCGCAAGAAGTTCGTGCTGCATGACGGGCCTCCCTATGCCAATGGCAACATCCACATCGGCCACGCGCTCAACAAGACGCTGAAAGACATCGTCACCCGGTCCATGCAGATGACCGGATACGAGAGCAACTACGTGCCGGGCTGGGACTGCCACGGCCTGCCGATCGAATGGAAGATCGAGGAACAGTACCGCGCCAAGGGCAAGAACAAGGACGAGGTGCCGATCAACGAATTCCGCCGCGAGTGCCGCGAATTCGCCGAGCACTGGATCGACGTGCAGCGCAAGGAATTCAAGCGCCTCGGCATCGAAGGCGACTGGGACAATCCCTACCTGACAATGCGCTTCGAGAGCGAAGCCATCATCGCGCAGGAGTTGATGAAGTTCGCCACGTCCGGCCAGCTTTACCGCGGCTCCAAACCGGTGATGTGGTCGGTTGTCGAAAAGACGGCGCTTGCCGAAGCCGAGATCGAGTATCAGGACTACCAGTCCGACATGATCTGGGTGAAATTCCCGATCGAAAGCGCCGGCGGACGCGATGAAGCGGCGGTCGAGGAACTCCTGGACGCTGCCGTCGTGATCTGGACGACCACGCCCTGGACCATCCCGGGCAACCGCGCCATCAGCTATTCCTCGCGGATCGACTACGGCCTTTATAAGGTTACGCAGGACGGGCTTCCGGACGACAACTGGGTCCAGAAGGGCGACAAGCTGCTTCTGGCAGATGCGCTTGCCGGCGAAGTGTTCAAGAATGCCCGCATCACCGATTTCACACGCGTGCGATCCGTCAGCAACGACGAGCTGGCAACGCTGACCTGTGCCCATCCGCTGGCCGGTCTCGACCTCGGCGGATACGATTTCGACGTGCCGCTGCTGGACGGCGACCATGTCACCGACGACGCGGGTACGGGCTTCGTCCACACCGCACCGGGCCACGGCACGGACGACTTTGAAATCTGGATGACCAACCGGGCCGACCTGGAAGCGCGCGGCATCAACACCGCCATCCCGTTCACCGTTGCCGATGACGGCTTCTACACCAAGGAAGCTCCGGGCTTCGAAGGCTGTGAGGTCATCACGCACAAGGGCGAGAAGGGCAAGGCCAACAAGGCCGTGATCGAGAAACTGAAGGAAAGCGGCAACCTGATCGGTCTTGGCCGGTTGAAGCATTCCTATCCGCATTCCTGGCGCTCCAAGAAACCGGTGATCTTCCGCAACACGCCGCAGTGGTTCGTCTATATGGACAAGCAGCTTTCCGGCGAAGGCGACACGCTGCGCACGCGCGCGCTCACCGCCATCGACGAGACTCGCTTCGTGCCGGGTGCCGGCCAGAAGCGTCTGCGTTCGATGATCGAAAACCGGCCGGACTGGGTGCTTTCGCGCCAGCGCGCCTGGGGCGTTCCGATCACCGTCTTCATTCACAAGGACACCTCGGAAGTCCTGAAGGACGAAGCCGTCAACAAGCGCATCTACGATGCCTTTGTATCTGAGGGTGCCGACGCCTGGTTTGCAGACGGTGCCAGGGAGCGTTTCCTGGGCAACGACTACAAGGCCGACGAGTGGGACATGGTTACCGACATTCTGGATGTCTGGTTCGACAGTGGCTCCACCCATGCCTTCGTGCTGGAACAGCGTGAAGACCTTGCGCCCAAGCGCAAGACCGACGGCGGCGAGGATTACGTCCTTTATCTGGAAGGCTCCGACCAGCATCGCGGCTGGTTCCACTCCTCGCTCCTGGAAAGCTGCGGCACGCGCGGTCATGCGCCCTATGACGCCGTTCTGACCCACGGCTTCACCATGGCCGAAGACGGCCGCAAGATGTCGAAGTCACTCGGGAATCAGGTGTTCCCGCAGGACGTCATCAAGCAGTATGGCGCTGACATCCTGCGCCTGTGGGTGGCTTCCACCGACTATTGGGAAGACCAGCGCCTGGGGCCGGAGATCATCAAGACCAGCGTCGACAGCTACCGCAAGCTGCGCAACACACTGCGCTGGATGCTGGGATCGCTTGCCCATGCCACCGGCGAAGAAGTTGCCCTGGCCGACATGCCGGAGCTGGAGCGGCTGATGCTGCACAGGCTCTCCGAGCTCGACAAGATGATCCGCGAAGCCTACTGGGAGTTCGACTACAAGAAGGTCTTCCACCAGCTCTTCACCTTCATGACGGTGGAACTGTCGGCCTTCTATTTCGACATCCGCAAGGATGCGCTTTACTGCGACGCGGCTTCGTCCGTGCGCCGCAAGGCCTCTCTCTTCGTGATCGACAAGCTGTTCGATTGCCTGGTCACCTGGCTGGCACCGATGATGCCCTTCACCATGGACGAGAGCTGGACGTCCCGCTACGGCGAAGACACCTGCGTTCACCTGCAGCAGTTTCCGGACGTGCCTGCCGAATGGCGCGACGATGCGCTGGCGGCCAAATGGGCGAAAATCAAGACGGTGCGCCGCGTCATCACCGGTGCGCTGGAAATCGAGCGCCGTGAAAAGCGGATCGGTTCGTCGCTGGAAGCGCACCCGGTCGTGCATGTGACCGACCCGGAACTGATGGACGCGCTTCAGGGCAAGGACATGGCAGACATCGCCATCACCAGCCAGTTGAAGCTCAGCAGCGAACCGGCACCGGAGGGAGCCTTCACGCTCAGCGACACCAAGGGTGTTGCCGTTGTGCCGGGTCTTGCCGAGGGCACCAAATGCGCCCGCTCCTGGAAAGTGCTGCCGGAAGTCGGCTCCGATCCGGAGTATCCGGACGTGACCCTGCGCGACGCCGCTGCCCTGCGTGAATGGGACGCAGCCCATGCCCCGGCCTGAGCGGCAGGGATCCCCGTCACGATGACATCGCAGGAACCATCTTTCAAAGAAACGAAACGGCCCCTTCTCTGGGGCCGTTTCAGCAGCTTCGTGCTGCTGATCGCGCTGGTCGGCGTTGCCATCGATCAGGGCAGCAAGCTCTGGCTGGTCTACGGCTTCGATCTTGCCCGCAACGGACCGGTCGATCTTCTGCCGTTTCTGGAGATCGTGCTGGTGTGGAACCGCGGCATTTCCTATGGCCTGTTCCAGCAGAACAGCGATCTGGGCCGCTGGCTCCTGGCCGGTGTGACGATTGCCGTCACCATTGGCCTGTGGGTCTGGTCGGCGCGGTGCCCGTCGCGCCTTGTGGCGCTTGCGCTGGCACTCGTCATCGGCGGGGCAATCGGCAACGGCATCGACAGACTGGCCTTTGGCGCCGTGGTCGATTTCGTCCATTTCCACGTCGGCACCTTCTCCTGGTACGTGTTCAACCTGGCGGATGTGTGGATCGTTGCGGGCGTCGCCGGTCTCCTGTATGACAGTTTTCGAAACGGTCCTAATTCAGCCGCAAAATAGTGGTTTAGGCTGGACAACGACTTATCGCGGGCGAAGTGCTGCCGGCTGTATTTTATGAGAAATCGAGGGGTCTGCGCAGTGCGGACGTTAGTTGGGTTTGTAAAGAATTCTGCAGTGCTGGTGCTTCTGGCCGGTTTGGCCGCGTGCCAGGCGGCGGATGGCACGAGCCAGGCACCGGATGTCGCCCTTGTCGACTCGGTCATGAAAGGCCTTGGCGCTGTCAATCCGAACGAAAAGCAGATCGAATACAAACCCCGTGCGCCGCTTGCCATGCCTGCAGAGCCGACAAACCTGCCCGAACCGGAGACCAATGTCGCCGGCGTGAACGATCAGAACTGGCCCAAACAGCGCGAAAGCGAAGAGCTGAGCGAGCTGAAGCAGATTTATGCAAGTTCCGGCAAGGCAGGCAGCATGAACAGCGAAGCGCTGACGCCGGAACAGATGCGCGGCTTCAAGATCACCGGTGTGACCGGCCAGAATCGCGATCTGGAAGCGGAGCGGCGGTTCAACGAGGTTACCGAGGGCGGCAAGCTGACCCGCGCGGAGCAAAAGGCCGAATGGGAGCGCCTGCAGCAGTTGCGGTCCCAGCAGGCCGGTATCGAGCAGAACGGCCTGTCCGCACGCCGCTATCTGACCGACCCGCCCACCGGCTACAGCACGCCGTCGCCGGATGCACCGATGCCGGAAGTCGTGAAGAAAAAGCGCAAGCCGACCAATTACGACGAATACAGTTCCACGCCGCTTGATCCGCGCTGCCTGGAAGGCGATCAGGCCTTCTGTAAATGATCGATCGGTGAGCGGGGCTCCGGCCCACGGCTCAGATGACAAAAATGTAACGGGACCTCCGGACCGCACCTCCTATATGGAGGGTAAGTCCGGAGGTCTTTTTTGTTGGCCACCTTGAAATTATCCGGCCTTGCGCTTTCCCCTCCCCTTGTTGAAGCGCATGCTGTCTGGAAGACAAAGAACGGGAGTTGCATGTGAACCCATCCCACTCAAGACACGCCACGACGTCCCCCGTGCGGCGGTTGAAGCGTTCCATCGGTCTCGTGCTGGTGCCCGCGTTCCTGCTTGCCGGCGGCACGGCTCTCATTCCGGCAACCGCCTTTTCCGCCCCGGCAGCCACCGGCAATCTGACGATTGCGCCGAACCTGGAAAGCTTCACGCTGGACAACGGCTTGCAGGTGGTGGTCATTCCGGATCGCCGTGCGCCGGTAGTCACCCATATGATCTGGTACAAGGTCGGCTCCGCCGACGAGCCGGAAGGCCAGTCGGGTGTTGCGCATTTTCTCGAACATTTGATGTTCAAGGGAACGCATGACCATCCCAACGGGGAATTCTCCAAGATGGTTGCCGATCGCGGTGGCCAGGAGAACGCCTTCACCAGCACCGACTACACCGCCTATTTCCAGAAGGTCGCCAAGCAGCACCTGCCGCTGATGATGACGCTGGAAGCCGACCGGATGGAGAATCTGGTCCTCACCGACGACGTGGTGACGCCGGAACGGGACGTGGTTCTAGAAGAACGGCGCATGCGGGTCGACAGCGAGCCTGGTTCGCGGCTGCAGGAAGCCCTCAATTCCATCACCTTCGTCAACCACCCCTACGGGTCTCCCGTCATCGGCTGGCAGAGCGAAATCGAAGCGCTCAACAAGGAAGCCGCAATTGCCTTCTACGACCGTTTCTACACGCCCAACAACGCGGTGGTGGTGATCGCCGGTGATGTGGATGTGGATGCAGTTCACAAGTTGGCCGAGGAAACCTACGGCAAGGTTGCCCGGCGCGCCGAGCCTGGTGAGCGCGTCCGCCCGGCCGAACCGCCGCTTGCCGGAGAAAGGCGCATAGCCGTTTCCGACCCGCGTGTGCGTCAGGTGTCCCTGTCGCAGACATGGATCGTGCCGAGCCAGACCACCGGCAAGGGCCGCACCCCCGAGGCGCTGGACATCCTGTCCTACATCCTCGGTGAAGGGCCTTCCAGCCGTCTGCATAAAGCTCTGGTCCTCGATCAGGAAGTCGCCCTGAATGCCGGGGCCTACTACCAGGGCAGCGCCCTCGACGATGGCCGCTTCGGCGTCTACGCCGTGCCGCGTCCAGGCTACACGCTGGAGGACATGGAACGCCTGATCGAGGCCGAGCTTCACAAGCTGATTGAAACAGGTGTCACCGAAGACGAAGTCGAACGGGCCCGGAACAGCATGATCGCTAGCGCGATCTATGCCCAGGACAGCCAGTCCGGACTGGCACGCCTGTTTGGCGGCGCCCTGACCACCGGACAAACGGTCGAGGATGTCCAGACCTGGCCTTCGCAGGTGCAGGCCGTCACGCCCGAGGACGTTGTCGATGCGGCCCGCACCTATCTCGCCAGCGTGCCAGTGACCGGCGAGTTGCGCATGGAACCGCCGGTGGTGCCTGATGCCGCCCAATCCGACGCGCCCCAGATGAAGGACAAGTCCTGATCATGGCACAAACTCTATTCGCATTGCGCGGTCCCGTTTCCGCACTCGCCCTGTCGTTCGTTGCCCTGCTTGGCCTGATGAGGTTGGCGCAGGCCGTCGAGATCCAGGAAGTCACCAGCCCGAAAGGCATCACGGCCTGGCTGGTGGAAGACCACACCGTGCCCATCATCGCGCTCGATTTTTCCTTCGACGGCGGTTCCGCACAGGACCCGGCCGGCAAGGAAGGCCTGACGCGTCTGCTTGCTGCCACGCTTGATGAAGGCGCGGGTGAAATGGATTCCGAGACCTTCCAGTCCAGACTGGAAGAACTCGCCGTCAGCATCAACTTCAGTACCGGCAAGGACCGGTTCTACGGCAGCTTGCGCACGTTGACGCCGACCCTTGAAGAAGCGAGTGACCTTCTGGCCCTGGCCGTCAATCAGCCGCGTTTCGATGAAGCCCCGGTCGAGCGCATGAAAGATCAGCTTTCACAAAGCGCAAGACGCAATGAAAGCGACCCGGACGCGATCGCCGGCAGGTCCCTCGCCGAAGCCATGTTCGGCGATCACCCCTACGCCCGGCCGACGATCGGCACCGCCGAGACCCTCAGCGGCCTGACCGCGGCTGATCTTGAAAGCCAGCAGGGCAAGCTTCTTGCCCGCAAGGGACTGATCATCGGTGTTGTCGGCGCAATCGATGCGGACACCCTCGCCGGTGTTCTCGACAAGGTTTTCGCTCCGCTACCGGAGGAAGGCCAGCTCATCGAGATCGCCGATTTCGAACCGGACTTCGGGACAGAGGTGAACCAGCAACTGGCGGTTCCGCAAACAACGATCCTGCTCGGCCTGCCGGGGCTGACCCGCAACGATCCGGATTATCAGGCCGCCTTCGTGATGAACCACATTCTGGGCGGAGGCACCTTCACGTCCTGGATGTATGAGGAAGTGCGGGAAAAACGCGGCCTTTCCTATGGCGCCGGCACGTCTCTTTCTCCCTATGCGCACACGGGTCTTCTGATCGGCAACGCCGCAACCAAGGCGGACCGTGCAGACGAAACGGTGAAGATCATGCTGGAACAGATCCGGCGGATGGCCGAGACCGGGCCCAGCGAAGATGAACTGCAATCCGCCAAACAGTATCTGACCGGCTCATACCCCTTGCGCTTCGACAACTCCGGCAAGATCGCCCGTCAATTGGTCGCGCTGCAGAACGCCGAGCTGGGGATCGACTATTTCGACCGCCGCAACAGCGAGATCGAGGCCGTGACACTGGACGACGTCAAAAGGGTTGCCAAACGCCTTCTGGCGGACAAGTCGCCCACCGTGGTGACCGTCGGCCCCAAACAGGGATAGCGCCTCGCCTCCTGCAACACCACAGCAATGACAAACGCCCCGGCTCAAACCGGGGCGTTTTTGGTTTTGCCGGCGTCAGCTCATGTTAGATGCGAGATAAGCTTCTGGCGGTGTTGTGTGTGGGCCTCCAACGCCGTCAGCGTCATTCCAAGGGGGACCATTGCGATCCAGGGTCAATCGCTTCGGCAAGGTGGCTTGAGAGTGGGCCCCGGATCTGCGGCGCGCTTGTCCGGGGCGACACCGAGGGTTGGGAGAGCGGCAGCGGAAGACGGCTGATGACAGGACCTTATGTTGCCTGCTTCTTTACGTGTTGCGGCCGCTGACGTCAGAAGACAGTCAAGCTGGTTCGTTGAACGTTGGTAAGCCCTCGATAGCTTTTAGTTTTGCAACCGAGTGAACAGGCGAGTGGATCAGCCTGCGGCGGACCGTCTTGGGCCGGGCGCGGGTGCACCCTGGAGCACTTCAGCGCGCACCGGGCGTGGCGGTGAGAACAGGTTGCCCTGGGCAAGCTTGACGTCATAGTCGAGCAGTTCCAGCACCTGAGACTCCGTTTCGACGTGGTCGGTGATCAACTGCATGCCATAGCGGTGCAGCAGATCGCCAAAGTCGGACGGATGAATGTGGCCGTGCTTGGCCTCGCGACGGCCGATGAGATAGTCGGCGTGCAGCTTGCCGTATTTGAAACCGCGACCGGCCAGCGAATTGAAGTCCATCTTCATATCAACGATCTGATCGACGGAGAAGCGGAACCCTGCTTCGAACAGGGAGCTCAGGCTTTCCAGCTCCAGTGCGCCCATCTGGGCGACATCGTCCTGGGAAAATTCGAACACCAGAACATCCGCCAGATCCTGGTTGGCCTTCACGAATTCCAGGAAGCCCGGGAAGAAGGTTTCGTCGACAAGCGACTGCGTCGAGATATTACAGAACAGGATGGCATTGCGATTGCGCGATGTCAGCCGGCGGACCACCTGAATGGAACGGAACAGCAGCAGATTGTCGATGCGGGCGATCTGACCGGACAGAACCGCTTCCGGCACAAAGGCTGACGCCTCGATCAGATTGCCGCCATGGTCCCGCAGGCGGGTGAAGGCTTCATAATATTTCACCTGGCGCTGAGGCAACGTCACGATAGGCTGCAGGTGCAGCTCCACCCGATTGGCGTTGAGCGCCGAGGTGATCAGTTCGCGCATGGCCATGTTCGGCTTCGGCTTTTCCGCCGGCATGGCAGCGCGTTCCGGAAGACGCTGCTCATGCTCTGCCGGCAGATCGAACGCGTAATCCTGCTCGTGCCCGTAATCCCGCTCGTTATGGACCGGCTGCTCGCCGCCGAAAATATGCCCGGGCTTGTCGCCGAGGCGCGGTGTCTGGACGCCATAGCGGCGGTCGAAATCACTCATGTCCCGCCCGGGCGCAGCCGCGGGAGCATAGGGGGCCTGCAAGCCGGCGTCAGGCGCCTGAGAATAAGCGGGTGCCGAGGCCTGCTGCTGTCGCTGCGGGGCCTGCGGCTGCTGCACCGGAGGCCAGTTCTGCGGAGCCTGATAGGAAGAGGAAGGGCGGTTTTCGCCCTGATAGGGTTGTTGGGGCTGCTGGTAGCGCGGCAGGCTGGGCATCTGCGGCGGTGGGGCGATGGCCTGCTGGTCCTCCACCCTCGCTTCCAGATCCGACATGGCCTCGGCCATCTGCTTGACCAAGGTTCCCAGCACCTCGACTTCGGCAAACAGCGGATCGATTTCGGCACGGGTGCGGCGCGGCATGGTGTGTTCCATGCCCGTGAGCCTGCCTTCCAGATTGCCGACATCCTCGTCCAGATCCGCCATGCGTTCTTCCAGACGGTCGACCGCCTCGCTCACGGCGCCCCGGTCGCGCGCGCGACCGATCAGCAGATGGATCAGGATCATGGTGCACATGAGCGCAAGCGACAGGGATACAGCTTCGCCGAACGGCCGTCCGAACTGGAAGATCAGGACTGTCGCGGACGACAGCGCGATCACGGCCATGCAAATAGCTACAAATATGGTCCCTGTCCGCCCCATGGTATTCGAAAGTTCCAACGCGAATCAAAAGTTACTGGTTAATCATGCCTTAAGAACCATGCATGGCCGAATCTACAACCGCTTTGCAGTCTGGAATCGGTGACTTGTCCCCGACTATGGTTGATGCGTCACGTAATTTTGGTGTTTTCGCACTTGCCGCAGCGTTCGGTGTAGCGGAAGTGGCTCACAACCATCAACCCTCTGCGGTTACGCTGCTTTGTCTCTTTGACCATTGCAATCGGGAGCACTTCGTCTAAATTTACGCAAGGGAACTTTTCGCGACGGATCACTTAATACGTCTTGCAGGGGGCTGATATGCATGCAGCCGAACAAACGACATATCGGACACGGCGCGGGAATGCGCCGGATGCGAAGATAGACCAGCCTGCCAAGGATCGCCCCGTGCCGGGTGCGCCTCTTTCCCTGGAGCCCGATGAAGCGATCGCCCAGAAAACGGATCCGGACCAGGTTCCGTGCGAGGAACAGATACAGGCCGCTCTCATCAACACCCTGAAAAGTCCCGAATTCCAGTCGGCTCCCCAACTGCGGGCTTTCCTTGGCTTTGTCGTGAATGCCACGTTGAGCAGGCAACAGGAAAAAATCAAAGGCTATACGATCGCGGTCGAAGCGCTCGGGCGGCCGGAAGACTTCAATCCGGTGACGGACCCGATCGTTCGTGTCGAGGCGGCCCGGCTTCGGCGCAGGCTCGAGAAATATTATGCCGGTTCCGGTGCCGAGGATCCTGTCCGGATCACCATTCCGAAAGGCAGCTACGCACCGGAGTTCCTTCCGTCGCATGCGGCGGCATTGCTGGAGCGTTCACCAGACCTTGCGACCAAAGACGAGGCTGACATCGATCTGGAAGGGAGACACCTTTTACCGGAGGCGATAGCGCCTCAGCGCCTTGCAACAGGGGACGTGCCGGTCACGGATCTTGGGTATGACATACCTCGGTCGCCGCTGCCCCCTTTGCTCTCTGGAACCCCAGCCCGAAACCGGGAGCCCTCTTCGGTGGGCGTCAGCAAACTGCAGGCTGCATTGGCTAATCCCGTTGCTCCACGGCTGGTGGTCGCCCTCTGCCTTGCGAGTTTTCTGGCTGGATACCTCGTGGCCGTTCTTTAAGCCCTCACGGGCGTGCGATCTCCCACCTTCCGGCAAATGCCCCGTCGCCAGTGGATTATTTTGCTGATTTCGGCCCTTTTCTGTGCCGAAGCCGAAGATCGACTGCAAATTGCGCGTTCTGACAACGCTTTGTTTACCCTGTTCGGAGAATTATCAAATTGACGAATCTTTCGATACTCGATTGACCCGTATCCAGCGATGGGAGTTACCCAGCAATGGGGAGTAATGAGGGCAAAGAGCTGCCTGTTATAGTACGCGTACTTGACGCAACGGCCTCCGAGGCCGCCCGCACATCTGCGGTTTGCGCCAAGCTGTCTCATGCCTGTACGGACCCCATCCTGTACACGGAATCCTCCTCCTGCCTGCAGGACCTTGCAGACAAGACCACCGACATTCTGATCATCGATCTGGAAACCATCGGCGGCGATGAAGCTCTGGAAGCCTACGCGGTCCGCTGCCCCAAGGCGGTCATCATAGCGGTCTCGTCCAAGGGGTCGGTCTCCAGGGCCGTCAGCGCCATGCGTGCCGGTGCGCATGATTTCCTGACCAAGCCCTTCTCGCTTGATGCGCTTGCCTCCAAGATCTCCTTCCAGTTGAAACAACGCAGGCCCACTCAGCCGGCAGCTTCCGCAGCGCCGCAGACCGTGCAGCCCGCCGTTTCTTTCCCGGAGTTTTCCGCGCCACCGGCCCGGACAGTTCCGGTCAGACCCGAAACGTCCGGAATGAACCGGCTTGTGGGCACCTCCGCGCAGATGCGCGACATTCACGACCAGATCGCGCGCATGGCGCCGTCGCAGGCCCCGGTCTTCATTACCGGCGAATCCGGAACAGGCAAGGAACTGTGCGCCGCTGCGGTGCATGACCTTTCCGAACGGCGCTCCAACCGGTTCGTGACGTTGAATTGCGCCGCTATCCCCCGGGATCTGATCGAAAGCGAAATTTTCGGATATGTGCGCGGCGCCTTTACCGGAGCCACGGACAACCGCGAAGGCGCCGCCGAGCAGGCCAATGGCGGAACGCTGTTCCTGGACGAGATCGGCGAGATGGACCTTCTTTTGCAGAGCAAGCTGTTGCGCTTCCTGCAGACGGGAACGTTCCAGCGCCTTGGCGACACACACACCCGCAAGGTGGACGCGCGCATCATCTGCGCTACCAACCGGAACCCGGTTCAGGAAATATCCGCCGGCCGCTTCCGTGAAGATCTCTACTACCGCCTGCACGTTCTGCCGATCCACCTGCCGCCACTCAGGGAGCGCCGCGACGATATTCTGCCGCTCGCCGAAACCTTCCTGGAACGCTATTCGGCGGAAGAGCGGCGCGGATTCAGAGGGTTCGACGCGGACGCGGAAGCGCGGATCATCTCCTACCCCTGGCCGGGCAACGTGCGCCAGCTTGAGAACACCATCCGACAGATCGTGGTCATGAACGATGGAGCCGCAGTCACCTATGACATGCTGCCGCTGGTCATCCGCGACCAGAGCAGCCGGCCGGGTACTCTGATCGACCTGTCCCGCGAGCGGTCGCGCGCTGCACCGCCGCCAAGCCGGCCGTTCGGAACCATCGAACCGCTGTGGGCCCAGGAGCGGCGTATCATCGAAGACGCTCTTGACGCCTTCGACGGCAACATTGCGATGGCTGCCGCCGCCCTTGAAATCAGCCCTTCGACGATCTATCGCAAGCGCCAGTCCTGGACGGCCCGCACCATGTGAGGGCCGTCACCGGCGACGCCTTAACCGCAATCCGGTTTTCTTGTTTCGCGGATAACGTGTTGAGCATCGTGAAATCCCGGCGTTTACCGCGCCGCACACATTGCCTTGTTTAATCGGACAAGTCGGTTTATATCGGCAAAAATCGCTGAAAACGACAAGATTTAAAGGCGTGCGGGGATACGGATGATGCTGGTGGGAAGTCGTGCTTTGAGGCGGATGCTGTCCGCTGTTGTGATCACAACCGGTGTATCTGCGGGGTTGATGTCCGCGCAGGCCCAATCACCCGCCAGTCCTCCAGCAGCTTTCCAGAACGCGCTTGCCGCTTACGACCAGGCATGGTCGGATGCCGGTCTTTCGTTCATGGTCGCGGTTTTCTCTGCCGGCCCCAGCAGCGGGTTCGGCCATTATACGCCGCGTGGTGACGCTGTCTTTTCCGATGACGAAGCGCTTAATGTCTATGCTGAACCAGTGGGTTATGGCTTTCGGGAAACCGATGGCGGTTTTGCCTACGAGCTGACGGCGGACTACAGGCTGTTGACCAAATCCGGGCAAGTGCTGGCGGAACAGGAAAACTTCGCGACCTTCTCGGGTAGCGGCCGGTCCAGGCAGCGCGAACTCTCTGCCGCCCTCACCTTCCAGTTCAGTGGCCTGCCGGCTGGCGACTACCAGCTTGAAACGAGTTTCACCGATGAAGTCGGCGGTGCAACGAGCGCCTTTACGCTGCCTTTCAGCGTTTCCGCCTCGAACTGAAGCGGCGTTGTCGGAGACCTTCAGGCTTCGTCATATTTCCGCCGCCTGGATCTGTTGACTAGGCCATAGGCGCATCGGGACCGATTGCGATTAAATTCTCGTCACAAAGCATTGACAATCTGACCTCGGCTACATAAATCCATGGCGCTGTTAGCACTCGCTGTTAAGGAGTGCTAATAAGTGACGGGAGGCATCATCCTTCCGTGCAACGAAACCCAATGTTCATGTCTCGCGCGCTGCCTATTGCGTGGGGCGCGCTCATGAGAGGAAACAGTGTTATGGCATTTCGTCCACTGCACGACCGTGTCGTCGTTCGCCGCGTAGATTCTGAAGCAAAGACTGCTGGCGGCATCATCATTCCGGACACCGCTAAAGAAAAGCCGCAGGAAGGCGAAATCATCGCCATCGGCACCGGCGCCCGCAAGGACAATGGCGAGATCGTTCCGCTCGACGTCAAGGCTGGCGACCGCGTTCTGTTCGGCAAGTGGTCCGGCACCGAAGTCAAGATCGACGGTGAAGACCTCCTGATCATGAAGGAATCCGACATCATGGGCGTGATCGCGTAACCACTCGCGAACCGCTTCTGATCTCAATTCAAATTCCAAAATAAGTGAGACGATCACATGTCTTCTAAAGAAGTAAAATTCGGTTCAGACGCTCGCGAGCGCATGCTGCGCGGCGTGGACACTCTCGCAAATGCCGTCAAGGTAACCCTCGGCCCGAAAGGCCGTAACGTCGTTCTCGACAAGGCCTTCGGCGCACCGCGCATCACCAAGGACGGTGTCTCGGTTGCCAAGGAAATCGAACTGGAAGACAAGTTCGAAAACATGGGCGCCCAGATGGTGCGCGAAGTGGCTTCCAAGACCAACGACATCGCTGGCGACGGTACCACCACCGCAACCGTTCTGGCCCAGGCCATCGTCAAGGAAGGCGCCAAGGCTGTTGCAGCCGGCATGAACCCGATGGACCTGAAGCGCGGCGTTGATCTCGCTGCTGCTGAAGCCGTCAAGGCTCTGACCGCTGCCTCCAAGACCATCACCACTTCCGCTGAAGTGGCTCAGGTCGGCACGATCTCCGCTAACGGCGACGAGCAGGTCGGCAAGGACATTGCCGAAGCGATGCAGAAAGTCGGCAACGAAGGCGTGATCACCGTCGAGGAAGCAAAGTCCCTCGAAACGGAACTCGAAGTCGTTGAAGGCATGCAGTTCGACCGCGGCTACCTGTCTCCTTACTTCGTCACCAACGCTGACAAGATGATGGCTGACCTGGAAAAGCCGTACATCCTGCTGCACGAGAAGAAGCTCTCCAACCTGCAGGCCATGCTGCCGATCCTGGAAGCTGTTGTTCAGTCTTCCCGTCCGCTGCTGATCATTGCTGAAGACGTTGAAGGCGAAGCACTCGCTACCCTCGTCGTCAACAAGCTGCGTGGCGGCCTGAAGATTGCTGCCGTCAAGGCTCCGGGCTTCGGCGACCGCCGCAAGGCCATGCTGGAAGACATCGCGATCCTGACCGGCGGTACCGTGATCTCCGAAGATCTCGGCATCAAGCTTGAGAACGTGACCCTCGACATGCTCGGCACCGCCGAGAAGGTGTCCATCACCAAGGAAAACACCACCATCGTTGACGGTGCCGGTTCCAAGGACGACATCAACGGCCGCGTTTCCCAGATCAAGGCTCAGATCGAAGAAACCACTTCCGATTACGACCGTGAGAAGCTCCAGGAGCGTCTTGCAAAGCTCGCAGGCGGCGTTGCCGTGATCCGCGTTGGCGGTGCGACCGAAATCGAAGTGAAAGAGAAAAAAGACCGCGTCGACGACGCTCTGAACGCAACCCGCGCTGCCGTTGAAGAAGGCATCGTCCCGGGTGGCGGTACCGCTCTCCTGCGTGCCAAGAAGGCCGTTGAAGGCCTGAAGTCTGACAACGCAGACATCGCAGCCGGTATCAAGATCGTCCTGCGCGCTCTGGAAGCTCCGATCCGTCAGATCGCTGAAAACGCTGGTGTCGAAGGCTCCATCGTTGTTGGCAAGATCCAAGAAAACGACGATCCGTCCTTCGGCTTCAACGCTCAGACCGAACAGTTCGTCAACATGATCGAAGCTGGCATCATCGACCCGACCAAGGTTGTCCGTACTGCTCTGCAGGACGCAGCTTCCGTCGCTGGTCTGCTGATCACCACTGAAGCCATGGTTGCCGAACTGCCGAAAAAAGACGGTCCGGCAATGCCGGGCGGCGACATGGGCGGTATGGGCGGCATGGGCTTCTAAGAAGCCCAAAGCTCAAAAGCTTTATCGAAAGGGCGGTCTCCGGACCGCCCTTTTTGTTTGCCGCCCATCATCTCGCGTTTGTGCCGCCTTGCGGCACAGGGGCGGCATTGGAATATGGCAAGCGCAAACAGCAGATCGCACCGCAAGGATGTGCTTGTCCATCGCACGCGCACCGTGTTTTCATATCGGTTGGAGACAGCACTGTTCTTCGCAAAGTCCTCATCGGCGATACGCTGCGTTGCGGCCTGAAACCTCCTGTCACCAGAGGAACCGCCATGTTTAAGCTTCCGGTGCACCGTCTTTTCCATGCGGTCTGCTTTGGCGCCTCGATGCTCCTGTCGCCACTTGCCGCACATGCGGGCGACACTGCGGCAGACCTGCCGGCGGGCAGCTACAAGATCGACAAATACCATTCCACACTCATCTTCCGGGCAAATCACCTCGGATTTTCATTCTACAGCGCATCCTTTGCCGACTTTGACGCCGCCCTGGAACTCGATCCAGCCGACCCTGCAAAAGCCAGCCTGAGCGTTGACATAAACGCCGCGTCCCTGCATCTGACGGCAACTCCACCCGACGGTTTTCGTGACATGCTGCTTGGCCCGGACTGGCTGAACGTGTCAGACCATCCGAAAATTACCTACCGTTCGACCGGCATTGAACTCACTGGCGCTACAACGGCCGTCGTGACAGGTGACCTGACATTCAGGGGAGTGACACGGCCCGTTGAGCTGAACGTGCGTTTCAACGGCGGCTATCCGGGCCTGGCTGTTTATGATCCTCAGGCGCGGATCGGATTTTCGGCAACCGGTACGCTGAAACGGTCCGATTTCGGCATGTCCTACGGCCTGCCGCCTGAAGGTTCCAACCTCGGGGTGAGCGATGAGGTTGAGTTCGTTATCGAGACGGAGTTCAGCGGTCCACCGCTGAAAGAGACTGAAGGGCAGTAGCCGCTACGGCATCCGCATCCGCCTCCGCGTCGCGACCGTCCGGCACTGGATTCGGAACCTAAGCTCTCTCCGCCCGTTTTCCTCATTAACGGAAACACGGGAGACAATGATGGCTCAGGAAGAAAGACAGGCAGCTTCAGATCGTATTGAGAATGTTGACGCGCTCAACAGGACGATCGCACAGGAGGCTCAGACCGACCAGGAGCTGGAATCCCAGGTACCGCCACGTTCCAGATATGGCACGATCTGGCGGGTCGCGGCGGTCATCGTTCTTCTGCTGGCCCTGCTCACCTCGGTTGTCTTTCTGGCCTGACCGGTGAAACCCGACCCTTGGCCTTAAGAAGGAATGTCGACTGCCTTCTGGCTCGCCGGGCGGTTCATGCAGGTATCGACCCAGCGAACGACGTTCTCAAAGGATGCGAAGTCCGTCACCTCTCCGGCCTCATAAAACCCATTGATGTTGCGGGCCCAAGGCCAGCAGGCCATGTCGGCAATGGTGTATTCGCTCCCGATAATGAAGGCACGCCCCTCGAGCTGCTGGTCCAGAACGCCGAGCAATCGTTTGGTTTCGTCGCGGTAGCGTTCGAACGGACGGCGGTCCTGATATTCGCGACCGGCAAACTTGTGAAAGAAGCCGAGCTGTCCCACCATGGGACCGAGCCCTCCCATCTGCCACATCAGCCACTGAAGCGTCTCGGCGCGCCTTGCCGGATCTTGCGGCGGAACTTGCCCGACTTTTCCGCCAGATAAATCAGGATCGCCCCGGATTCCCATAATGGCAGCGGCTTGCCGCCAGGGCCAAGCGGATCGATGATGGCCGGGATCTTGTTGTTCGGATTGAGCGACAGGAACTCCGGGCTCAACTGATCATTGCTGCCAAAATCAACGAGATGCGGTTCATAGGGCAGGCCCGTCTCCTCCAGCATGGCGGACACCTTGATGCCATTGGGCGTCGGCAGCGAATAGAGCTGAATGCGGTCGGGATGCTTTGCAGGCCATTTGCGGGTGATCTCGAAGTCGGACAGATCAGTCATACAGCCCCCTTTAGCCGTTTTCGGGCACCAGCCCCTGTCAGGATTTCGCATAGTTATAGCGCAGGAACAGCCGGGGCAAACACACAGTCAACCGAGTATGAGAGTTGGCAACCGAGTATGAGAGTTGGTGTTTCGCCGTTCCCGCAATATACCTGCCTCGACAGACATCGGGCACGCACCGGAACACCGGTTGCCCCAAGAAGACGCAGGAGACGCCAATGGCGGACGACAAGGAAGCCCGTATCGAGAAGCTAGAAATCGATCTCGCCCATGCGCTCAATACCATCGATGAGCTGAACACCGTTGTTTTCGATCAGGGACGCCAAATCGACCGGCTCAACCGGCTCGTCACCAATATGACGGATCAGGTTACAGAACTGATGGAAAACGTTCTGCCCGGTCATCAGATCGAAAAGCCGCCGCATTACTGACCCCTTTGCGACCCCTTGCCTGACCGGAGGTTCGACGGCCCATCCATCCGGCAAGCCTTGCAGCGCGCGCACCTTCATTTGATCCAGGCCATGGCATCCCCCGCCCCAGGCGTTATTGTGTCGGCAGGTCCGGCAAGGGTGTGCCATGCGTTTTTTGAAACTATCGATATTTCTTCTGCTGATCGCGGGGGCTGCCGCCGGTACGTTCTGGTGGCTCAAGAAACCGCCTGAAGTCCAGACAGTGATGCCCACGACCGGACGGGCAGCCGAAGTGGTCTATGCCACCGCCGTTGTGGAGCCGGTGCGGTGGGCGAAGGTCACAAGCATCATTCGCGAGCGCATCGTGTCGCTGTGCGGCTGCGAGGGTGAGCAGGTCAAGAAGGGCGACCAATTGGCGGAGCTCGACAGCGGCGATGCCCGCGCGACGCTCGCGGAACTGGAGGCACGCCAGGAGCTGGCGCAATCCGACAAGGAACGTGCCCTGCAACTGCTTGAGCGGCGGGTCGTCAGCCAGCAGGTTTACGACAAGGCCCAGAACGAACTGATCCGTATCAACGCCACCACCGCGGCCCAGAAAGAACGGCTGCGCGACTATGTCATCGTGGCCCCCATGGACGGCATGGTGCTCAGGGCGGACGGGTCGGTGGGGGAAGTTGCCGAGCCAGGTGAAATCCTGTTCTGGATCGGTCAGCCGTCTCCGCTTCAACTGGTGGCGGAAGTCAACGAGGAAGACATTCCCAAGGTGGCCAAGGGCCACAAGGCGCTGATCCGCGCGGACGCCTTTCCGGACAAGGAACTGACTGCCGAAGTTGCCAGCATCACGCCAAAGGGCGACCCGGTTCTAAAGAACTACCGCGTCTATCTCGATCTGCCGGAAGACACACCTTTGCGCATCGGCATGACAGCCGAGATCAATATCGTTACCTCCGAAAAGGAGGATGCCATGCTGCTGCCTGCTGCAGCCTTCGACGGCGCGAAACTGCTGACGCTGGATGATGACAACAAGGTCGTTCCGCTGGAGGTCGAAACCGGGATAACGGGCACGCGTGCCACGGAAGTGCTGAAAGGTCTCAGCGCATACACGCGAGTCGTCTTTCCCTACAACCCGGATCTTGTGGAAGGACAGAAGGTCAGACCGGTGCCCGGAGATGCAAAATAATGCTTCTCCTGCGCATCGCCTCCACCCACATTCGAAACCGTTTGCGCCAAACCATCGTCTCGACGCTGGGTGTTGCGCTCGGCGTCGGGTTTTCGGTGGCGATGGCCAGCCTCATGGAAGGGTCTCAACGGGATTTCACGGCAACGCTGATAGATGCGATTCCCCACGTGGAGATCCTTGACGAGCAGCGCGCACCGGCAGAACAGCCAGCCAGTGCCGTCTACGACGCCGTCACCTATCATGGTCTCAGACCGAAGGAAGACCTTCGCGGTATCCGCAACCCGACCGAAGCGCTTGCCTCGTTGCGCGACTGGGTGAACGGCTCGATGGCGCAGCGTCTGAGTGGCCAGGCGGTGCTGCGCTACGCCGGTCAGGATATCGGCATGACGCTGGTCGGCGTGGAGCCCAAGCGCGAACTGAACGTCTCCAAGATCGGCGAGGACATGCGCCAGGGTGCCTTCGAGGATCTGGACACGACGTCCAACGGGCTCGTTATCGGCGACAAGGCCGCAGAACGGCTGGGGGCGGAGCTGGGCGATACCGTGACCCTGACGTCTGCAAACAGTGTCGCCAAGCGCTTCAAGATCGTCGGCCTGTTCCACAGCGGCATCACCACCAGCGACGAAGGCCTAGCCTATGCACCGTTGAAGGCCGTGCAGATCCTTCTGGAAAAGCCCGACATCATCAACTCGATCGCAATCCATCTCAACGCTATCGGCGAAGCCAACGAGGTTGCCGCGCGGGCTGAGCGGCAGCTCGGCTACAAGGCGGTTTCGTGGGAGGAGGCCAACGAGGGGCTGATGGAGGCCTTCTTCGTGCGCAACGTGATCATGTATACGGTCGTCGGGGCCATTCTGGTCGTTGCCGGGTTCGGTATCTTCAACATTGTTTCGACGATCGTGCACGAAAAGGCGCGCGACATCGCGATTCTGAAATCGCTCGGATTTCCGGAGGGCGACATTCAGCAGATCTTCGTGCTTGAGGGACTGGTGATCGGAATCCTGGGTGCGCTCGCGGGCTCGGCGCTCGGGTTCAGCCTGTCGAGTTATCTTGCGTCGGTCAAATTCGAGTTTACCCAGGACGTGGAAATGACTCACCTGCCGATCTATTTCTCCACCCTGCACTACGTCATTGCCTGCCTTCTGGCGCTGTTTTCTTCCGGCATCGCCGGATATATTCCCGCCCGGAAAGCGGCCCGGCTCAATCCTGTCGACATCATTCGCGGGGCGACATGACCCCTGCCCGTGACCCTGCCCCAAACCAACAAATGGCCCCAGGCCGTGTGTTGCTGGAAGCCAGCAACCTCACCCGCATATTGCCGGCCATCGTGCCGGTGACGCTGGTGCAGGATGTGAGTTTTCAGGTGGGGGAAGCGGAGTTCGTGGCGATAACCGGCCCGTCCGGGTCCGGCAAATCCTCGCTTCTGTATCTGCTTGGCCTTCTGGACCGGCCAACCTCCGGCGAGGTCCGGATAGATGGCCTTCCCACCCATGCGCTGACGTCCGCCGAAATGGCGCATCTTCGCCTGGAAAAGCTCGGCTTCGTTTTCCAGTTTCACTTTCTGCTGCCCGAGTTTACCGCGCTTGAAAACGTGATGATCCCGATGCAGAGGCTCGGCAAACGCAGCCCCAAGGCACAGGTCGACCACGCAACGGAGCTTCTGGCGGCGCTTGGTCTGGCTGACTTTCTGCACCGCCGCCCGGAACAGCTTTCCGGGGGGCAGCGCCAGCGGGTGGCCGTTGCCCGCGCGCTCGCCAATTCGCCAGCGCTGATCCTGGCGGATGAGCCGACCGGAAGCCTCGACAGCGTGTCGACCGAACAGGTGTTTGAAAGCCTCCAGGACATCGTGACGAGCGAACGGACCACCGTCGTCGCCGTCACCCACGATCTTGAGCTTGCCGACCGGATGGACCGGCGGATCCATCTCGTTGATGGCCGCGTCGATTACGACAGGCTCCGCCAGGAATAAAGGCGGGATATCAGGGTCAGGCAGTCTGCAGCTCGTGCACCGGTTGAACCACCGCCAGCAGCATCAGCAGGGCAACAGGTATCGCGAGCGCCCAGAAACCCAGCATCGTCATCAGGAAACTGGCCAGAAGCCCTCCGGCGGCGAAAGCGGACAGCACCAGCGCCTGGTGACGGATCAACGTCCGGCTGCCGGGACGGGTTTCGGGGTGCGTGAAATAGTCGGCAATGCCAAGCACGAGCTTCAGCGTGTTGCCCGTCATGACGGTTGTGGGAACATGCCTGTTCAGCAGCGTCAGCATGATGACATTCTGCAGCGACATGGCCACGGTTGAAAAGCTGACCGCCGTCAGGGTGACGGCAGACAGCGCGCCTCCGGCAGCCGGATCGCCGAGGCCTGCGACAAGCATGAAGGCAGCAACGAGGATCGCTTCCAGCGCGAACAGATGCCGGACGGTAATCCTGTTTTTCTGAACCAGTCTCGTGACCGACGCGAACCAGAAGAGTGTTGAAGCGAAGAAAACCGCGAGCACGAAAACCTTCAGCGCCGCGTTTTCCGCCTGATGAAACATCTCCGTACACAGAACGACAAGCGTGCCGGTGATGAAGGCCGTGAAGGTGTGAAACAGGCCAAGAATGCAGACCACATCAATGAAGCAGGCGCAAAAGGCAAGTAGAACCGGCACGATCGGCCGGCTGTGATGCAACATGGATCGGTCCAACTGCGCACTCCCGAGCTAGTCTTTTCAGGAAGATGTGCCATGCACTGACGGTCTTGCCAAGCCGGAATGGACATGGCATAAGCCCGCCATCATCAAGAGAAGGGCTGGCGCCCTCGCCAACCTGCCGTCCGGGCAAGGTGGTTTCCGCAACAGGGATGCGGCCGGTCAGACCCTCTACCGAGGTTTTCCGGCAACGAAGCGGTTAATTTGCATGCGCCAGTCCTCCTCGGGCAACCGATGGAGGATTTATTGTCTCAGGACCCTTTTGCCGGACGAGCGGCAGATCTGATCGAGAACCATGTGGTGGCGGGCTCCCAGCTCGCCGGAACGGATATCTGGTGCCAGGCCGCCGAAGACTGCGTGCTGGCGCGGATCAAATCCCTGCGCATTCTGGGCGGCCTGCCGCGGCACAAGGCGCCGCTCACTCCGGCAGCCCGTACCGAGCGTCTGAAAACCCTACTTCAACTGTGGGCGAACGGCTGCACCTGCGCTGTCGATGAAGACCTCTTTGCCGATATTCTCAACCGGCACGGACCCGTCAGGCACTGACGGGAGAGGTTCTTCGTGCAGTTCTTCGGCCGCGAGTCTGGCAAAATGATCCGCCTCATCCTGAGGAAGGCCGAAGGCCCGTATCGAGTGATGGGCTGCTTGCGCCTGAGTATGCCGCCCATCCTTCGAGACAGCGCAGACGCGCGTCCTCAGGATGAGGTTTCTTTTGAGATAAGCCGGGTGAGAACGCGACGCTCAGTCCCGCTTGGGGACCGGGCGCGGCTTGCCGCCGTCATCAACGGCCACCATGGTGAAGACCGCTTCGGTCACCTTTTCCCGGTGGCCATAGCGATGACGCAGGGCCCAGGATTCAAGCTTGATTTCCATGGACGAATTGCCAACTCGGATGACCTCGGCATAAACGCACAGCACGTCGCCGACATGGACAGGCCGGATGAATTTCATCTTGTCGACCGCGATGGTCACGACACGTCCCTCGGCGCGCTGACCGGCAGCAATACCGCCTGCCAGATCCATCTGCGACAACACCCAGCCTCCGAAGATATCTCCCGAGGCATTGGTATCGGCCGGCATTGCCATCGTGCGTAATGTCAGATCGCCTGTCGGCTTTTCGTCGTACACGCCTGAGCCCCTCCAATGATTCTCGCAAGAAGACTAGGTCATAGCCTGCAAGAATAGAAGTGGTTGAACAGGAGACTATCCGGTTGAACGAAGAAAAAGACCGGTTATCGCAGAACAAACATCAGGATCACCATGATCCAGAGCGGCATCGGGGCAGCGACCCAGATCAGCAGAATCGGCAGGCCGCGATGGAGCAGATTGGACGTATTCATTTCGGTGACTTTCTAACTGAGGGCCTGGATCTCGAAGACTGTCATCGCCGCAAGGGCGACGATGCCCGTGATAAAGGCCAGTTTCGCGCTGCCGATGAGTGTGCGGCCGGCGACATCCAGTTTCGGCAGCGGCATGCCGCGCGAATCCAGATACATGGACAGAAGCATCAGCGAAAAGACCGTGAACCAGACGAACACCAAGGCTTCCGCTATCAGGACAATCGTTATCAGCATGATCCGCTCCAGTCTGAGGGTTGCGACGTCAGCTCGGCAGGCGGATTGGCTCCGGGGGTCCCGAAGGTGGCCAGCCAGAGGCTCTGCGCGATGCGTTCGGCAATGGCGACAATTTCGTCGGCAAGGTCCGGCACGAACAATTCGCGGATCACGGGCCGGAAGACGCCGAGCCATTCGCCATAATCCGCACTGACCAGTTCCTTCTGCTTCAGGTGAGCCGGCACGGGCTTGCCCTTGTAGGCGCCGTTCTTCATCAGGACGGACTGCCAGAAGGCTTCCATTTTCGGCAGGTGTTCTTCCCACCGGCCTGCCAGGCGTCGCTCGAAGATGCCCCCCAACCGCGGATGCTGGCGAATGCAGCCATAGAAGGTATGCACCATCACATGGACCGCCTGCTCGTCGACCTGCTCGTACCGCTGGAGACGGTCACCCCTGTCCGGCGCTTCGCGTCTCTTCAGCTTGTACCTGTTGGAACTTGTGTCAGGGGCTTCCATGGCCGCCTCCATAACATTCATTTTAGATGCATCTTTTAAATGGCACAGCGACACTCTAAAATCAACATATAAGATGAATGTTTAAAGAGACCCCGCCATGCGCCTCAGTCAGGCCAGCGATTTTGCCTTGAGAATCCTGATGGCCACCGGCCAGTCAGATGATCCGCAGACCGTCGACAAGCTTTCGAAGCAGCTTGGACTCGCCAAATCGCATGTCATGAAAATCGTCGCCCATCTTGCCAAGGGCGGTTACCTGGAGACGACACGGGGGCGTGGCGGTGGTATCCGGCTGGCCAAGGCACCGGCCACGATCCGGCTTGGCGACGTCGTGCGGCTGATCGAGCCGGACCTGGGTGTCGTCGCCTGTCTGAAGCCCGAGCCCACAGTTTGCGCCTTCCTGCCGCGCTGTGCCCTGAAAGGTGCAATGGCGCAGGCATCGGAAGCATTTCTCGCCAGCCTCAACACCGAGACGCTGGCGTCGATCCTGGCCGGAACGCAGATGGCGCTTCCAGTGGAAACAGAGGCTTGATTCCCTCTTTCGGCAAGAGAGTTCCAGAGCAGCTTCCGGAAAGGCACATCGGGGTCAAGCGAAGGCGGGCGCGGCCTTCAACCATTTGCCTCAGCAAGATGGTCCGCAGAAGGCCGCCCCGTTTTTCCTAAAGCGTCGAGGCCTTCTCCAGGAAGTCCATCTGTTCCAGGCAGTAGTACCCGGAAATCCGGCTGATGGTGCCGGCCCGTTTCCAGTCGTTGAGAACACGGCTGACATTTTCACGCGCGGCGCCTGCCATGTTGGCGATATCCGCCTGGCTGAGCTTGTAGTGGATCAGCAAGCGGCCGTCGTCGAGCGGCTTGCCGAAGGTTTCCGCCAATTGGAGCAGGGTCTGCGCGACACGTCCCGGCAAGGGCAGGAACGAGCGCGCGGCCAGAACATCATTGGCATGGCGCAGCCGCTTTCCGACAATCGACAGCATGTGCCGGTAGACGGCCGGGTTCTCATCGGCAAAGCGCTGGAAGGCGGCCTTGTCGATAAAGGCGAGCTGAGCTTCCTTCAATGCGATGACCGTGGCCGACCGTGGACGGCCGTCGAGCAGGGCCAGTTCGCCGACAAGATCGCCCGGGCCGAGAACCGCAAGCAATTGCTCGTCGCCCTCCACGGACAGAAGCGACACCTTGAGCGATCCCTCCAGAACCGCGTAACAGCCGTTTCCGGGATCGCCATTTTCGAAAAGAATGGTGCCAGCCGATATTTTCATCGGCCTTGCAAGGCGCGACAGACCAACAGCCAATTCCGGGTCGAGCCCTTCAAGTGAAAAGCTATTTTTTAAAAAATCCTTGATTTCCGCCACACCTTCCCCCTGCCAAAAGCGCTGCTGCCCGCGAAATTACAAGATCAAACGCAATCTTGTGATGCCCATCACGTGCAAACCAGCAAAATAACCCTATATCAAAGGACATGGAAGCGGGGCCGCCCCTCCCCTCTTCCCGACCTCCACGAAAAACGGCCCTGTTCCCCGCAGGGCCGTTTTTTCGTTGCAGCCTTTGCCTGCTCAGCCACGGCCAAAGCCTAATTCAAAAAGCTCGGCGACCTGCGCCTGAAACACACCATCGGCTTCAATTCAGAAAAACGTCTTTTTTCTCCAGCGTATGGAAGAACCGCTGACTGGACAGAACCTCATACTGGCATTCGCGTATCGCAATCTTCCGGCGCGGTTCGTCCCGCCGCAGCCGGTCGTCCGAGCGGCCCGGTATAGCCGCAACAAAGCTGAGATCGGCCATGCCGTCAAAGTGATTGTGCAAAAGAGCGTGCAGCGTTTCCTGGTCCTCGGTCTCCGGCAAGGGATCTGCCTTCGGCAGAAGCTTCAGACCATGTGCCTTTGCAAGACGCGCCAGCCGGACAGCCTTGAGACCTGACTGTACCGGCGAAATCAGCAAGGGCGGCTCGCGATAACCGGCATGCTCAACCGCCTTCAGGACGATCCGCGCCACAGAGGTGCGCTCCAGAAGACCCTCGCGCACTGCCACGAAATCCGGCTGACGTTTCATCAATACGCTGTAGCGGGCAAGCTGTGCCTGGGCTTCCTCCTGCAGAAGCTGGTCGGGAAGAAGACGCAGCAAGGCGCGGCGCTGAAGCTGCTCACGCGTGAACATTCGGTCGCCGTAGATTTCCTGCATGCGGGCGCTGACGGGTGACACACGGTCACCGCTGAAGGCCAGTGTCACGCCGAACAGGGCGCGCTTGCCAACCTTTTCGGCGGTTTCCTGAAGTGGACGGAATTCGCGCGGCCATAATTCTGTGGCAACCATGGCCCCGAGTGCGCTGAGACGCCCGCGCTCCACAAGGTCACGCAACGCGCGGTCGACCCCGAAGGCAAGGCCATAGTCCAACGCTCCAAGTGTAATTCGCTTCATGAAATTCCGCAGGCGGACCGGACACTATGAATATTAAGCCACATCCCTGCGGCATTCGGTCAAGCAAATCAAGTCGGATGTTGAGTTGAGGCGGCAACTCGTGCCGGATCATTTGCTGTCGACAGGCTCGAACACCGGGCCGATACGGCCATCGACCTTGTAGACGACAAGCTTTTCCAGCGGCACGTCTTTGACCTTGCGCGTCAGCTCTGCGACTTCCTCGACGTTGGCGAAGGACCGCCGCAGATCGCCTTCCCGGTTCCGGCGCTTTTCGGCAACATAAAGCCCCGGGCCATCGAACAGCGACAGGTCCGCTTCGGGCTGCATGATATAACGGATACGCTCGGTGAGCTGGAACACCGGCAGGTCGTCCTTCAGCAGGAAGTCGAGCTGGCCGTTGAGGCCGTAGCTGGTTGTTGCCACAAAGCCCGCCCCCTCCCGGTCGGCCAAGGCTTTCACTTCCTGCCCGATCTCGGGCCAGCCACGCAGCTGGAAAGTCGGGTCCTTGCGGGCAAAAGTGCCCGTTATCGGCCAGACCGCATGCAGTTGAACGACCACGGCCACGGCAAGACCCAGGGCGACACCGGCTTGCGCCAGACGCTGCCAAAGAGCCCCTCCGGCGGGCCTATTGGTGACGAACACGGCCGCCATCATGGCGAAGGCCGGGAACAGTGGCGCCGGCCAGTTGGCCTGCACCCGCGAATGCAGCGAGTGATAGACCAGATAGAGCAGGAACGGCAAAACGGTGAGCAGCAGGAGAGACGCCGCGTTTTCGCGTGCCCGCAGGCCCTTGAAAAGCGTGATCGAACCGGCGGCCGCCAGCACAGCGATCAGCGGGTTCAGAAGACCGATCAGCGCGCCCAGGAATTCCGGAACATATCTTGCCGTGTACCCTTCGGTGCCAGCCCGGCCGAACTGCTTGTAGAAGCTGACCCAGTCATGGGCGTGGTTCCAGTAGAGCACCGGTGAAAAGCAGAGCAGCGCAAGCAGGCCGCCGGCCCAGAGCTGCCAGCAGCGCCACCAGCGGCGGGCATCCGGCACCCAGACCAACCAGAGCACGATGCCCGCGCCCAGAAAAAGAACCGAATATTTGGCAAGCAATCCGCAGCCGGCCATCAGCCCGATCATGAGCCACCAGTTGGCATTTTTCGATGCCGACAGCTCCGTCAACGCCCACAGGCTGAGGCCCCAGAACAGCACGGAAGGTGCGTCAGGCGTTGCCAGAATGCCGCCGATGCCCACCAGAAGACTGGCGTTGAGAAACAGAACAGACCAGCCCGCGGCAGGGCGCCCGAACAACAGCGAGGCCGTGCGCCACAGCGCCAGGGACCCGACGACCCCGGACACGATGACAAGCGCACGGACGGCAAAGACCGTGTCGCCGAACAGCGCCTGGCCGATACCGATCCACCAGCCGATCATCGGCGGATGATCGTAATAACTCAGCGCCGGAGACAGCCCCCAGAGCCGGTAATAGGCTTCATCCTCGACAAAATGGGAGTTGGCGGCGGCAAAAATCTTCAACGCCGTCAGCAGCCCGACGATCAGGATCAATCCTGCCGGCCGCAGGTAAAAGGGCAAGGGTCCGGTCTGAGCTTCAGCAGTCACGAGCGGCCTTTACGTCTTGCGCCATGTCAGGGCGGAGCTTGCCGCGTAGTTCCAGACAGCGCCCATGATTGCCCCCGCTGTACCGGCAAACCACCAGTAGGACGGATCGGCGTAGATCAGGTTGGCGACACCGACGTTGGCGAGAACGCCGACCGAGCAAACCGCGTAGAAGGTCAGAAGGCCGATCAGCACCCTCATGCCGGTCAGGCGCCGGTCGCGATAGGTAAGCTGGTTGTTGAGAAAGAAGTTCGATGTCATGGCGACAAAGGAAGCTGCCGTCTGGGCGAGGTTGAATTCCATGTCGCTCAGCAGAAACACACGCAGCGCCGCCAGATGGACAAAGAGGCCGCTCGCCCCGACCAGGCCGAACATCAGGAAGCGGACCGAAACGATGTTGCCGAAATACTTGGCAAGCAGCAGACCGAAATAGTCGAGCGTCACCAGCGTATCCAGCTTGCTTTCGCCGTGCTGGCGCTCACGGAAGGTGAACGGCAGTTCCTTGATCTTCAAGGTACCGCCTGCACTGGACACCAGATCCAGCAGAATCTTGAAGCCCTGCGGCGAGAGTTTCGGGGCAAGCGCTTCGGCCTTGTCCCGGCGGATCATGAAGAACCCGCTCATCGGGTCCTTCAGAGTGACATTCAGCAGCTTCTGCGCAAGCCCGTTGGCAAGGTTAGACCCCCAGGCGCGAAACGATGACAGGCCTTCGCCAATGGTACCGCCATCAACCTTGCGGCTTGCGACCACCAGATCCGTGTCGTCGGCCTTCAGGGCGGCCAGCATCTTGGGCAGCATGGTCTCGTCGTGCTGCAGGTCGGCATCCATGACGGCAACAAAGGGGGCGGAAGATGCCAGAATGCCCTCGATGCAGGCCCCGGACAGGCCCCGGCGGCCGATGCGGCGGATGACCCGGACGCGGGCGTCACTTCGCGCAATCTCGCGCGCAACCTCGGCGGTTCCGTCAGGTGAATTGTCGTCAACGACGATTGCTTCCCAGGCAATTCCGGCAAGCGCTTCGTCCAGAAGGTCGATCAGGATTGGAATGTTTGCAGCTTCGTTGAAACTCGGCAGGATGACACTGAGTTCGGCAGCCATCAGACCCGGTCTCGCCAGGCCCGGTCCCGTCAGTCCTGGTCCCGTCAGGGCCTCTGTCCCGCTTTCGCCGGCCTTTTCGTCCGCCATGCGCACCGCACTGTCCATACTGAGCCCCGTCCGCCGCTCCCGCGCCTTCCTTTAGCGCCGGGACGGCCCATTTCAACCGATCCGCGCGGACCATAGCCCGGCAGAGATTAAATACAAGAAAAGACAATGAAACGACTGCGCAGTCCGGCCCGTTTACCGGGCCAATGTGCTTTCCCTGCCTTCGCAGCCGAAGTTCCACTGTTCCTGAAGCGCCCTTTTACCGCGAACTGTGATGCAAACAAGGCACGGGCAGCAGATTTGAAGACGTGCCCCTTCGCTCCGCACGTCAAACCTGGCTCCGCTGCCGTGTCGGCCAGGGTGATACCGGCGTTGTATGAAGCGTAATTTCCGTCGAAATGCGCTCCAGCTAGAGGCGAACGACTTCAACTCTGAACCGAAACCGGTTGCCGCGATTCCTGCGGACGACAAGAAAACCGGCAGAATGCTGCACCGCCTTGCCCTTGCGCCGTGTTTCGTCTACGACAGCCGCAATATCAGACAGCCGGATGCAAGGGTTTCCTTGGGCGCGTCCGGCCGGAAACTCGCCAGGATTCAAGACCTTTATGGCCAAAAAACCGAACAAGCTGAAAGCCCGCCTGCCGCGCGGCTTCGTTGACCGCTCTGCCGAGGACATCCGCGCCACCGACGAGATGCTGGCGAAGATCCGGGCCGTTTATGAGCGGTACGGTTTCGATCCCGTCGAAACCCCTGCCTTTGAATACACCGACTGCCTCGGCAAGTTCCTGCCTGATACCGATCGGCCGAATGCCGGCGTCTTCTCCGTGCAGGACGAAGACGAGCAGTGGATGAGCCTGCGCTATGACCTGACCGCGCCGCTGGCCCGCCACGTGTCGGAAAACATCAACGAAATCCAGCTGCCCTACCGCACCTACCGGGCCGGCTGGGTGTTCCGCAACGAAAAGCCGGGGCCAGGCCGTTTCCGCCAGTTCATGCAGTTCGACGCCGACACCGTCGGCGCGCCCGGCGTCCAGGCGGATGCCGAAATGTGCATGATGATGTCCGACACGATGGAAGCCCTCGGCATTCCGCGCGGGCAATATGTGATCCGCGTCAACAACCGCAAGGTTCTGGACGGTGTGCTGGAAAGCATCGGCCTTGGCGGTGAAGAGCACGAAGAGCGCCGGCTGACCGTCCTAAGAGCCATCGACAAGCTCGACAAGTTCGGAACGGAAGGCGTACGGCTGCTGCTGGGCGAAGGACGCAAGGACGAGAGCGGCGACTTTACCAAGGGTGCGGAACTCGCCCCGGAAGGCATCGACAGCATCATCGCCTTTGTCTCGGGAACCGGCACGCTGGACAATGAAGGCATCACCGAGCTCAACACCATGGCGGAGATCTTCTCGGCCTGTGGTTATGGTGAGGACCGGATCAAGATCGATCCGTCCGTCGTGCGCGGCCTGGAATATTACACCGGCACGGTGTTCGAAGCCGAACTGCTGTTCGACGTGACCAACGAGAAGGGTGACGTTGTCCAATTCGGTTCCGTCGGCGGCGGCGGCCGATATGACGGGCTGGTCAAGCGCTTCACCGGACGTGACGTGCCCGCGACGGGCTTTTCCATCGGCGTATCCCGCCTGATGACCGCGCTGAAGAACCTCGGCAAACTCGGAACATCCGACGTTGTCGCGCCGGTGCTGGTCACCGTGATGGACGGCGATGTCGCCGCGCTCGGTCGCTATCAGAAGATGGTGCAGGACCTGCGCGAAGCCGGTATCCGCGCCGAAATGTATCAGGGCAACTGGAAGAAGTTCGGCAACCAGCTGAAATACGCTGACCGGCGCAACTGCCCGATTGCCATCATTCAGGGCTCGGACGAGCGGGAGGCCGGCGAAATCCAGGTCAAGGACCTGATCGAAGGCAAGCGGCTTTCCGAAGAGATTACCGACAACATTACCTGGCGTGAAAGCCGCCCGGCGCAGGTGACCGTCAAGGAGACGGACCTCATCGCGACCGTGCGCGGTATCCTGGACGGACAGGCGGAAGACCGCCAGCGCCAGAACGAGGGCTGAACATGAGTGGGGCGGCACAGGTGACCGGACTGGCTCCGGAAAAGATCGAGACGGTTCTTGGCCTCTTCAAGGCCGCGGGCCATGACGAAGTCAGCCCGCCGATCCTGCAACCGGCGGACGTCTTTCTGGACCTCACCGGCGAGGACATCCGCCGCCGGCTCTATCTGACCAGCGGCACCGACGGACTGGACCTGTGTCTGCGTCCCGACTTCACCATTCCGGTCTGCCGTCACCATCTGGCGCAGGACGCCGTCAAGCTTCCGGCCGCTTACTGTTACAACGGCCCGGTGTTCCGCCAGCGCCCGGACGGCCTGGGTGAAATTCCGCAGCTCGGTGCGGAAAGCCTCGGCCGCACGGACACGCCCGAAGCGGACGCCGACCTGCTCGCGCTGTCCGTCAAGGCACTGGAAGAATTCGGCCTGTCGGACATCGTGATCCGCATTGGCGATGAAACGCTGTTTGCCGCCGTGCTGGAAGGTCTCGAGTTGCCGACAGTCTGGCGCCGCCGTCTGCGCGATCTCTTTGGCGAGACCGACAGGCTGACTGCCGCGATCTCCCGTATGGCCGGAGGGTCTGCCTCCGACGACGACAGCCGCGATGTCCGCCTCGGCTTCCTGTCCGCACTGGAAGGCGCTGACCCCGAGGCTGCCCATGCCGTGGTTGAGGATCTTCTGTCGATTGCCGGAATTTCGGCTGTCGGCGGACGTACCCCCAGCGAAATCGCCGACCGGTTTCTGGAACAGGCGGCCCTTGCGAGCGGCGCACGTGGTCACGACAAGGCGGCGGAAATACTGTCAGCCTATCTCGCGCTGAAGGCGGATGGAGCCAGTGCCGCGGATGTACTGCGCGGTTTTTCGAGCGACTTCGGCCTTGGCCTGGACACGCCCATTGCCGCCTTCGAGCAGCGCCTTGTGGCCCTTGAAGCCAAGGGCATCGATCCCGCCCGGCTGACATTTGCAGCGGAGTTCGGCCGGCGTCTCGATTATTATTCCGGCTTTGTTTTCGAGATCCATGCAGTCAATCCACCGGTGGAAGGTCCGCTGGTCGGCGGCGGGCGCTACGACAAGCTGGTGACCCTTCTGGGGGCCGAAAACGACGTGCCGGCCATCGGCTTTTCCATGTGGCTCGACCGGATTGCAGCGAGTGTTAGGTCATGAGCAAACTGATTATCGCCATTCCCTCCAAGGGCCGTCTGCAGGAAAACACGCACGAGTTCTTCGGCCGCGCAGGCCTGAAGGTGGTGCAGCCCGGCGGCGCGCGGAACTACCGCGGCGCCATCAAGGGCCTGCCGAACGTTGAGATCGCCTTCCTGTCGGCCTCCGAAATCGCACGGGAGCTTTCCGACGGCACGGTCCATTTCGGCATCACCGGCCTGGATCTGGTGCATGAGAACATCGCCAACCCGGACAGCACCGTTCACATCGTCACCCCGCTCGGCTTCGGCCCGGCGGATGTGGTGGTTGCCGTCCCGAAGGCGTGGATTGACGTCGAAACAATGGCGGATCTTTCCGATGTCGCTTCGGATTTCCGCAACCGCCATGGCCGCCGCCTGCGTGTTGCGACCAAATACGTCAATCTCACCCGCTCCTTCTTCGCCGGTCACGGCATCGCCGACTATCGCATCGTGGAAAGCGCGGGCGCAACGGAAGGCGCACCGGCGGCGGGTTCCGCAGAACTTATCGTCGACATCACCACCACCGGCTCGACATTGCAGGCCAACAACCTGAAAATCCTGAGCGATGGGGTGATGCTGAAGAGCCAGGCCAATCTCGTGGCCTCGCTCAACGCCGACTGGTCTGCCTCTGCGCTCGGCGCGGCCCGGGCGATCCTCGACCGGGTGGCCGCGGAAGAAGCAGCGCGCAACGTCAAACTGGTGAAAGCCGTGGTCGCCGACCGCACGCAGGCCCTTCGGTCTGTCAGCAAGGTTGGTGCCCAGCAGCGCTTTTCCGAGGTCGACGACCTGCATCATGTCAGCGTTCTGTGCCCCAGGGACGCCGTTGCCGACTGCGCTCAGCTCCTGATCGAAGAAGGCGCGGAAACGGTAACCGTCGAAACGCTGGACTATGTCTTCTCCAAGGAGAACCGGCTGTTTTCTCCGCTAAAGGCAAAGGTGGGCGGATAGGCGCTTCGCGGCGTTTCCGTGCCGCGTGATGTCCTTGCGGGCATTGCTTATGTCCGGTGCATTTTCGGCTTAGCCGAATACCCCCTTCCCTGACCCTTCCCCACAAGGGGGAAGGGAATCCAGCCGTGCCAGTTCTCAGCTCTGCGTTTCCTGCCGATGTTGGCTAGGGCACGGACCGAGGTGTTCGTGGACAGTGGTTGGAGATTATGCCTTGCAACTCTTCAAGACCTGAGCGCCTTCAGCGCCGTACCGGACGCTTGAACGCCTCGCGTGCTGCCTCAACGCTTTCCCGACAACAGCAGCCTTCCAGGTGGTCGTTGACCATGCCCATGGATTGCATGAAGGCATAGACGGTGGTTGGGCCGACAAAGCTCCAGCCGCGTTTTTTCAGGTCTTTGGACAGCGCCGTGCTTTCGGCCGTCTTGCCAAGGGTTCTGGCTGTGGCGAAATCCAGTTTTTGCGGACGATCCGCAGGCTTTGGTTCGAATGACCAGACATAGGCGGCGAGAGACCCGAATTCCTGGCGCAGTTCCAGGGCTCGCCTTGCGTTGTTGATGGTGGATTCGATCTTGCGGCGATGGCGGACGATACCGCTGTCCTGAAGACAGCGTTCGACATCGGCTTCCGTAAACTCCGCCACCTGCTCGAACTCAAAATTGGCGAAAGCCGCCCGGAACGAGTCGCGCTTGCGCAGGATGGTCAGCCAGGAGAGACCCGACTGAAACCCTTCCAGGCAGATCTTTTCAAAAAGCCGCCTGTCCTCGTCAACCGGCCAGCCCCATTCCGTGTCGTGATAGTGCTGGTAGTCCGCCAGCCCGCCGTGCCACCAGCAGCGGTTCCTGCCGTCCTCGCCCAACAGCAGACCTGTGACCGGGTCGCGCTCCGTTCTGGCCGTTTCCGCCGGTTTCTGATCTGCCATGCGCCACCTCGATATTCACTATTTGTTCCCATCTTGGTACCCTCCCCGATACCTTGAGGCAACCCGAAATGCGAGCCATTCCTTCGAAAATAAAAAACCCGGCCAGTTTGGCCGGGTTTCAAAATCTGACTTGAAGGGTGTCTCAGGCGAACAGAGCGTCGATATCGTCCTGGGTCGCCACATCGACATCGCTTTCCAGCGCCGGACCGTTGAGCAGGGCTGCGTCGCCCTCCTTCAGCTCGCGCTGTTCGACTTCGATATCCTTGAAGGTTTCGATGCCGCCCCAGATATCCATCATCTGCATGATCCGGTCCTCGACGAACCGCAGCGTCGAAACCACCTTGGTGATGCGCTGACCGGTCAGATCCTGGAAGTTACAGGCTTCGAAGATCTGGATCACCTTGTCCCGGATGTCGTTGGCAAGTTCGGCATCTTCCTTGCCGAGACGCGCGGAAAGCGTGTTGGCCGTTTCATCGATATACTCGGCAGACGAAAGAATGGTTTCGGTTGCCCCTTCCGTTCCGATCACGACGGCATCCAGCTCGTTGGTGACCCGGGTCATCTCCTCACCTTTGGCACCGGTGGTGTGATGCAGGGTGGCGATCTCACGCTTCGTCTGGGCAATTGCTTCGTAGATGGCGTCCAGTTCGACCTTCAGCTTGGCAGCCTCAGACAGCTCCTTGCGGAACTCGGCCATGAACTTCGCACTCATCTCTTCCGGATCAAGCTGCGCCTGCTTGTCCGGGCCATTCCTCATCATGGATTTGAGGCTGGCGATTTCTGCAAGAACTTCCTGGTGACGACGTTCTTCAGCATAGGCGGGGTTCTCGTTCGCCCCGGAATTCATGCGCATCAAGCTTTCCGCTCGAAAGGATCTTTTCACCGCGGCCATGCCTACTCCCGTTCCCCGCCCCTGCAGGCTTTCATAAATCGCAATAGGGCTCTTATAGCGTGGGAAGTTTAAAGAATTGTTTTTTCAAAGCTTGGCACACTGAGAGACATAATTTGGTGTTTGGTAACGGTTTCTTGGCTTTCCTCCCGTCACCGCTTTGGGTATCCTCCCCCCTCATTAACAACGAACTGCTGCGCGCATGAACAGGCATGTCCCTCAGGCCGATGTGGCTGCAAACGGTGCTTTGACCTAGATGATTTTCGTGCGCTTCCTCGTCACCTGTGTGCTGCTTCTTACAGGTCCCATCACGTTGAGTTCCGCTTCGGCAGCGAGCGATTCCTTCTCTACGGAAGAGCTTCTGGAAGGATTTGAGAAGACGGTATTCGGGCTTGAGTACCGTAGCTGGAGCTGGCGTCCCTATCTGGTCAAGAAATTCACCACCCCGGTCCTGTTCTATGTCCATAATCTGTCCGCGCGCGACAGGACGCAGACCGTCCATCGCTTCATAATGGAAATCGACAACCGCATCGGCGGATTGACGACCGACGTCACCAACGATCCGGCCAAAGCAAATTTCGAGATCTATGTGGTCGACCGGGCCCAGTATGAACCGGTGGTGAAGAAGGACATCTACAAGAACGAACATGCCCGGGTTCCCGGCCGATGCCTTGTACGTGTCGTTTCCGGCCGCAAGGGCATCAAGCGCTCGGCGGCCGTCATCGTGTCCGACGAAGGCGAGTTCCTGTTCAAGCGCTGTCTTGTCGAGGAACTTCTGCAGGGCTTGGGGCCGATGAACGACGACGAGCAACTCACCCACTCGGTGTTTAACGATTCTTCGCGCCACAGCCGTTTTACCGTGTTCGACCAGATCATTTTGAACATGCTCTACGATCCGCGCATCAAGCCGGGCATGTCGATACAGCAGACCCGGTCGATCCTGCCGCTGGTGGCACGCGATGCCCGGCGGCGCGTGCGTTAACCAAGGAATCGTGGAAAGCACTGTCTTTTCAAACGGCCTTCAAAGGCTGTTCCAGCAAGGCTCTCAACGGTTGGGGTTTCGTTAAGCCTGTTCCTCAACCAACGACTAACCATAAGAAAAGATTACCTGATTTCCGTACGCCGGATTCATCTTTGCAACAGCCTGAGCTGCTTATCATCCTTGCCAATCCGTTAACCGGCGGCTGTAAAAGGCCGCTGAACGTGGTCGATAACAAGTTGATGAGTGCTGCCATGTTCCGCTTGTGCAATATGCTTCCCAGGGCTCTCGGGTTCGCCGGTGTCCTGGTTCTTTCAACCGGTCTTTCCGGCCTTGCCGGCTCTCCGGCAACCGCAGGCCAGGTCTCGCCGCCTCCGCTCGTGCTCAGCCCGAACCTGACCGAACCCTGGATGCTGCAACTCCAGCCGAAGGTGCAGCGGCGCTCGACGGCGCAGCGCTACCAGTTCAAGCAGCAACGGATTCAGCAGCCGCAGGTGCGCCGCGCCAACTGGTGGTCACCCCGTCAGCAACCGGTGCGCCAGCAGCCGCAACGTCAGGCGAAAGCCCCGCAGACCCGGCAGATCGCGCCGCAATTCCTGCCGACCATCGTCAACTACGACGGCCCGCACAAGGCCGGTACGATCGTGATCGATACCAACGAACGGTTCCTCTATCTGGTCCAGAACGATGGCACCGCGCGGCGCTATGGCGTCGGCGTCGGCAAGCCCGGCTTCGAATGGGCCGGCACGCACAAGGTCACCCGCAAGGCCGAATGGCCGGACTGGCGTCCGCCGGCGGAAATGCGCAAGCGCCGTCCCGACCTGCCCACCTTCATGGCCGGCGGCCCGGAAAACCCGCTTGGCGCCCGCGCCATGTATCTGGGGTCGACCCTCTACCGTATCCACGGCTCCAACCAGCCCTGGACCATCGGTCACGCGGTTTCCTCCGGGTGCATCCGCATGCGCAACGAGGATGTCATGGACCTTTACGAACGGGTGAAGGTCGGCACCACGGTGCATGTGATCTAACGTCCTACTCGCAACTCGGTAAACGGAACACTGACGCGCGGCCTGCCGCGCGTTTTTGTTGCGGGGGCTGGCTTTTCTTTGCAGTGTGACGGCACGAAGGGTCGAATCGCCGACCCGCGACCATTTCCTCAAAATCTCTTTCAGGACCGCGGCATGAAAGACCCATTCTCCTCCATATCGGTCCGTTCGGATGCCGCCTATTTTCTGAAGGCCACCCTGGTCGGTATTCTGGTCGGCGGCCTGGCAACCGGATTTCACACCGGCCTCGATTTCCTGTTTGCACACTATGCGGCGCTTCGGCAGGCGCTTGGCCCGGGGTACATGCCCTATGTCGTCTCCATGGCCATTTCGGCAGCCTGTGTCACTGGGGCCTACATTTTGGTCAAGCGCGTCGCACCGGAAGCTGCCGGCAGCGGTATCCAGGAAATTGAAGGCGCGATGGAAGACAAGCGGCCGCTCCACTGGCCGCGCGTTCTCATTGCCAAGTTCTTTGGCGGCCTGCTGGCACTCGGATCCGGTCTTGTGCTTGGGCGGGAGGGCCCGACCATCCACATGGGGGCGATGACCGCCGAGGCTCTTTCACGCTCACAGGATCTGTCAGGCGATGACCACAAGGGCCTTCTGGCGGCCGGCGCGGCAGCCGGACTTGCGGCTGCGTTCAACGCCCCGCTTGCGGCCATCCTGTTCATCGTTGAGGAAACCCGCCGCCAGTTTCCCTTCGGCTATCGCACCTATATGGCCGTCATTATCGCATCGATCCTGAGTGCGGCGATCACCGAACAACTGACCAGCATCGGCCCGCCACTACAGGTGGATGTCGGTTTCGTGCCGGTCTGGAGCTTTGCGCTGCTAGCGGTTCTCGGTCTTTTCCTCGGTGCTCTCGGCGTGTTCTTCAACCGGGCGCTGATCACGGTGATGGATCTCTTCCTGAAGATCCCCTCCGGCCTGCGCTGGGTCCCGGCCGTTGTCATCGGAGCGGCAACAGGCATTCTGCTCAACATTCTTCCTGCCGCCACCGGTGGCGGGGAGGAGCTGGTTCACGACCTCATTCTGACAAACTACGGGGTGATCACGCTGCTGGTGCTGACATTGCTGCGCTTCGGGGGTGTTCTCTTCTCCTATGCATCCGGCGTGCCCGGCGGCATCTTTGCCCCGATGCTGTCGATCGCGACCTGTGCCGGTCTTGCTTTCGGTGTCGCGTCAGCCGAACTGCTGCCGGTTGATGACGATTTCCGCAGCGCATGCGCCGTCGCCGCCATGGGCGGTTTCTTCGCCGCTTCGGTGCGTGCACCGCTCGTCGGCGTGGTGCTGGTTATGGAGCTGACCGGTGCTTATTCGTTGATCATGCCCGTGCTGATCACCTGCACCACGGCTTCGCTGACGGCCCACCACCTGGGCGGACGTCCCATCTACGAGGAACTGCTGGAACGCTCGCTCCGCCTGGCCGGAGAGCCTGTGGACGGTCCTTCAGGCGGAGACAAGACGCCAGTTCAACTGGGCACGCGGGAGCTCTGACAAGCCTCAGACCCGACCCCGCAACTGCGGGTCGCTCTGTCCTGCCTATTCCGCTGCCGCGCGCTGCTGAAGCACCGGTGTCAGGCTTTCAGGCTGCGGGCCCCCATAAACCCAGTCGAGAAGTTCGGCCGTGTGCAGGATCGGAATGTCGGTGCCTAGGCCGATCTGCGTCATGCAGCCGATATTGCCTGTTGCGATTACGTCCGGCCGGGTCTTTTCGATGTTGGCAACCTTGCGGTCGCGCAGGCGGCGGGCGATCTCCGGCTGGAGAATGTTGTAGGTGCCGGCCGACCCGCAGCACAGATGGCCTTCGGGAACATCCTTGACGGCAAAACCGGCCGCCTTCAGAAGATCCTTCGGCTGGCGGGTGATCTTCTGGCCGTGCTGCATGGAGCACGCCGAGTGATAGGCAACCGTCAGGCCGGGCTGCATCGGCGGCTCGCCCAGGTCCAGACCGGTCAGAAACTCGGTGATGTCCTTGGCGAGAGCTGACACCCGGACCGCCTTTTCGGCATAGGCCGGATCGTCCCTCAGCATGAAGCCGTAGTCCTTGATGGTGGTTCCGCAGCCGGAGGCGGTGATGAGAATGGCGTCCAGGCCCTCCCCCTCGGCTTCCTTCATCCAGACATCCACATTGCGGCGAGCATTCTCCAGCGAGGCCTCTTCCTTGCCCATGTGATGAACGAGCGCGCCGCAGCAGACCTCGCCTTCGGGAAGCACGATCTCGTAGCCGGCGCGGCGCAACAGCCGGATGGTCGCATCGTTGATACCGGGATTGAGAACAGGCTGGGCACAGCCGCTGAGGAGCGCAACACGGCCCTTGCGTTTGGGGCTTTCAGCCGTGAAGATCCCGGGTCCTTCGAGCTGGCCGCGTCCTGGCGCCCTGGCAGGTGCCAGTTCCAGCATCGCGCCCATCTTGGCGAGCGGGCCGCCCATCCTCTTCAGGAGACCGGCAAATGGCCGGCCGAAATACGCGCCGATCAGCGCCAGCCGGAACCGCTTCGGATGCGGCAGAACAAACGCGAGGAGTGAACGCATCAGGCGGTCGGCAAGCGGGCGCTTGTAGGTCTTCTCAATGTGGGTGCGCGCATGATCGACCAGATGCATGTAATGCACGCCGGACGGACAGGTGGTCATGCAGGCGAGGCACGACAGGCACCTGTCGATATGCTTGACGATGGTTTTGTCCGCCGGACGGTCGTTCTCCAGCATGTCCTTGATCAGGTAGATCCGGCCCCTCGGGCTGTCGAGCTCGTCCCCCAGAAGTGTGAAGGTCGGGCACGTGGCCGTGCAAAAACCGCAGTGTACGCATTTGCGCAGGATCTTCTCCGACGCTGCGACGTGACTGTCTTTCAACTGCTCTGCGGTGAAATTTGTCTGCATTGCCCCCGTATCCCTCAATGGCCCTTCGTCCCGGGCCTCTCCTTCCGAGCGAGGCGGATCGTACGGTCAGAAGAAGAGCCGCACAAGGCACCTTTGCGGCACAACGGTTTTGCCACCTCTGACTTTCTGTCCCTCCGCTTCCAGAGCCCCGTGCACCATGGCCGGGAACATGAACCGAAGATAAATGCCGCGCTCAGGATCGGTTCAACGCCGGCCGCCTAAGGTGCAAGGCGTGGAAGATTGATATACCAACCAAGGAATTGATTTGATGATTAAGATGATTTCAAAAACCGCCGTTCTGACTGCTGTTCTGGCCAGTGTCGCAACAGGTGCCATGGCCAAGGACTGGATCGAGAAAGTGGAAGTCAAGCGCGACGGCATCGACGTCATTCCCGTCGAAGTGAAAGCCAACTCCTACAACTACACCAAGATCAAGTCCGGCAATCACCGGTTCCTGCTGCGCCTGTCGGCCAAGGCCACGAGTGGCGAGCGGATCGTTGCCATGAAGGTGGGTTCCTTCAAGAACGTGCAGTATTTCGAAGCGGACGGCGACCTGTGGAGCAAGAGCTTTCAGAACCGCGATGTTGGTGCAGGCACCAAGCGCACGGTTTCCCTTTCCTACAAGCCGGTGATCGCGATGGCCAAGGTGAAGTGGCAGGGCTGGGATCCGGTTCAGGCGTGCTCGCTCAATCTGGACAAGGTGCTGAAGGGCGGCATGAAGAAGTCGGTCGCGCTCAGCAAGACCTGGACCGTGTCCGCCAAGGCCTATTTCGAACTGGACGCCGTGGCGGCGAAGAAGAACAAGGCCGCAAAGAACAAGTGGTCCTATAAAAACACCACACATCAGCGCGATGGCTACGGCTATGACGTCACGGTGAAATGCCTGCCGGCGCAGTAACAACCAACGTACCGGCAGCCTGTTGAAGGTTCGAGGCCCGTACCGCACATTGCGGACGGGCCTTGTCCCATGATCAGACCATCCAGGTTTCCGGATTTGGCACAGGCTCGTTGCGACCTGCCAACTGAAGCCCCTTGATGCAGCGGACAATCATCCAGACCAGTACGGCGATCAACATCAGGAAGCCGATCAGGACCAGGGTCAGAAGACCGCTGACGATACCGAACAGCAGCCCGATCCAGAAGGTGCGGATCTGATAGGTGTAGTGGCTGTCTACCCAGGCCGATCCCTTGCCCCGGTTGAGATAGGCGAAGATGACACCGACAATGGCGGTGAAGGGAACGATGATATTTGCCAGATAAAGAATATAAACGAGCGTGGCGTTCTTGCCGCCAGGCTCCATGTAGCCTGAAACTTCGGACTGTTGATCCATGAAGGCACTCCGTTTGAAATGCGCGTGACGATTATGCCTTCACACTACACGCCACTGACCATTTTTCCAGGATTTAGAATGCCTTTCGGGTCGAACTGTTCCTTCAGTCGGCGTGACAAGGCTGCCAGCGGACCGGGCTGCGGGTGAAACACGGAAGCATTCGCGCGCTGAGACGCATCGGCCCGCACAAGCGTTGCATGACCCCCGCCGACCGCATCGATCGCAGCTCGAATGTCCGCCTCGTGCAGAGCGCCATCCAGACAGGACAGCCAGACAAGACCACCGCTCCAGTCGTAATATGCCTGCAGTTCGAATGTTTCCCTCAAGCCGGCAACCAGTTGCGGCCCCGCCGTCGGAGCAACGGAAATCCGCCAGACGGGCGTTGTACCGTCGGCATAGGGTTTGACGTCCCGGATCGTCTGCCAGAGCGACCCTGTCTCCACCGCCTCCAGCCGCGACGGTGCCCCATAGCTTGCAAGCAATGTCTGCAGCGTCCTGAAGCGGTAATCCACCGAGGTCGAAAAGCCTTCCAGCCGCAACAGGGTTGAGCTGCTGCCGCCATTGACACCGGCAGGCAGATGGGCCGCACCCGAGATTTCCGCGGACGATCCCATGGCCTGGCACAGTGCCTTGATGCCGTCGTCGTCATCGAGCCCGGACAGCATGAAGGTTGCCGATGTTTCCGGCTTGGGATTGACCTTCAGCGTGACGGTCGTCGCAACCGCAAGCGTTCCGTAGGAACCGCACAAGGCCCTCGGCAGGTCGTAACCGGTGACGTTCTTGACCACCTTGCCGCCGGAATTGAACACTTCTCCCCGCCCGGACACGGCTTCCATGCCAAGCACGTGATCGCGCGCGGCACCGGCCTTGATCCGGCGGGGACCGGAGAGATTTGCCGCCAGCACACCGCCGATCGTGCCCTGCGCCGGTGCGCAGCCCAGAAGCGGGCCGAAATCCATCGGTTCGAAAGACAGTTCCTGGCCGTTGTCATCGACCAGCTTCTCCACCTCGGCAATCGGAGTGCCGGCCTTCACGGTCAGCACCAGCTCCGCCGGTTCATAACTCTCGATACCGGTCAGCCCAGAAAGATCCAGAACATGGGCGGCCTGGACAGGCCGGCCGAGCGCCCGCTTCGAGCCCTGGCCGATGATTTCCAGAGGCTGGTCTTCGGCAGCAGCCCAGGCCACCACCTTTTCCACATCTCCGGTGCTTTGCGGTTTCAGTGTCGCGTCCATGCCTTGCCCTCAAAACCGCGGAATGTCTGGAAAGGGCAACTGGCCCTTGTGAACGTGCATCTTGCCAAGTTCCGCGCAGCGGTGCAGCACGGGAAAAACCTTGCCCGGATTAAGCAGGTGCTTCTGGTCGAAAGCGCATTTGACACGCTGCTGCTGCTTCAGATCCGCTTCGGTGAACATGTCCGTCATCAGATCGCGTTTTTCGATGCCGACCCCGTGCTCGCCGGTCAGAACGCCGCCGACCTCGACACACAGCCGGAGGATGTCCGCGCCGAAGGCCTCGGCTGCGTCCAGCTCACCAGGCTTGTTGGCATCGTAGAGGATCAGAGGATGCAGGTTGCCGTCACCAGCATGAAAAACGTTGGCGACGCCAAGCCCGTGTTTAACCGATAGCTCCCGCATACGGGCAAGAACCTTCGGCAGCTCGCGGCGCGGTATGGTGCCGTCCATGCAAAGATAATCCGGCGAAATGCGGCCCACGGCCGGGAATGCGGCCTTGCGTCCGGCCCAGAAGGTCATGCGCTCTTCCTCGCTTTGGGAAACGCGCACATGGCTGGCCCGGTTGGCGTTGGCTATTTCTTCCACTCGTTCGATCAGATAGTTGACCTCGTCTTCCGGTCCGTCCAGCTCGACGATCAACAAGGCCTCGACATCGCGTGGGTAGCCCGCATTGACGAAATCCTCAGCGGCGTGGATGGCAGGTTTGTCCATCATCTCCATACCGCCGGGGATGATGCCGGCGGCGATAATGTCGGCCACGCAGCGGCCGCCATCCTCGCTGGTGGGAAAGCCGATCAGAAGCGCCCGCGCGGTTTCAGGCTTTTGCAGGATCCGCACGGTCACTTCGGTCACGACTCCGAGCAGACCTTCCGAACCTGTCATCAGGGCCAGGAGGTCATAGCCTTCGCTGTCCAGATGCTTGCCGCCAAGGCGGATGACCTCTCCGGTGATGAGCACCATTTCAAGGCCAAGAACGTTGTTGGTGGTCAGCCCGTATTTCAGGCAGTGCACGCCGCCGGAGTTTTCCGCGATGTTGCCACCGATGGAACAGGCGATCTGCGAAGACGGATCCGGCGCGTAGTAGAAGCCTTCATGCTCTACCGCGCGGGTGATGCCCAGATTGGTGACGCCGGGCTGAACGACGACGGCGCGGTTCTCATAATCGATGTCGAGCACACGGTTGAACTTCATCATCGACAGCAGCACACCGTCTTCCAGAGGAAGCGCACCGCCGGAGAGAGATGTGCCCGCGCCGCGCGGAACGACCTTTACGTCGTTGTCGTGGCAATATTTCAGAACCCTGGAGACCTGCTCGACCGTTTCCGGCAAAACAACAATCAGCGGCAGTTGACGGTAGGCCGTCAGCGCATCAGTCTCATAGGCGCGCATCTCGCGTTCGTCATGGATCACCCCTTCTCCGGGCACAATCGCCTGGAGCGCGCTCAGGATTTCCTGGCGGCGGGCCAAAACGGCCTGATCGGGCGCGGGCATCGCAATGGCGGTCACGAAATGAACTCCTTATGCATTTTATACGCTGATCCAATCGAATTGGCCTTGCGTAACACCTGATGGCATTGAATTCCCCTTGTACGAGTCTGGCAAGGTTCGTGCCCAAGGAAAACGACCGGCAAATACTAATTGTCTTTCTGAGAGATTGAAAATGAGCAATCTGACCGACATGGAGATTTTCGCAAGGGTGGTGAGTGCCGGCAGCATGTCGGCAGCCGGCCGCGAAATGAGCCTGTCGCCCGCAGTGGTTTCCAAGCGCATCCGGCGACTGGAAGAAAAACTCGGAACCAGGCTGCTGCAACGCACGACACGCCAGATTGCCATGACGGAGGCCGGACAAGGATTTTACGAGCGAGTGGTGGCCATTCTCGCCTCCGTCGAAGAAGCCGAATCATTCGTCTCACGCGGGTCGGCCAAGGCACGCGGCAATCTGAAGGTGGCTGTGCCGACGTCCTTTGGCCGCCTGCATATTGCCCCTCATCTCGGCACTTTCCTGGCGGAAAACACCGATCTGTCGGTCAACCTCGATCTCTCCGACGATTTTGTCGACATTGTCGGAGACGGATACGATCTTGCCATCCGCATTGCCGAGCTCTCCGATTCCAGCCTCGTTGCCCGGCGACTTGCACCGGTACACCGTGTGCTGTGCGCAAGCCCTGCCTATCTCGACAAATACGGCATTCCGGAGAGTATCGAGGATCTCGTTGCCAATCACGTGACCATCGCGGCGACCAATCAGGACCCGTGGCGGCTCGCAGGACCGAACGGCATCGAGACGGTTCGCACGCAGGCGCCGATCAAGACCAACTCCAACGAGGTCGTGCGGGAATGCCTTTTGGCGGGCGTCGGTGTCGCGCTCCGATCCACATGGGACGTCGGTCCGGAACTGCGGGAAGGCAAACTGCAGATCCTGCTGCCCGAGTACCGGGCCTCGAAGGATGTCGGGCTTTACGCCGTCTATCCCAGCCGCCAGTTCCTGCCGGCCAAGGTGCGCGTTTTCATTGATTTTCTGGCCGGGCTCTATGGCTCGTCGCCCTATTGGGACGATGGCCTGGAAGACTGGTTGCGCCTGCCGAGCAGCGCCCGCGCGGGCTGATACCGATCCGGTCGCAACATGACCGCGGGGTGATTGCAGGAGGCTCGGACAAGATGCGACGGTCCGTCACTTGCATCAAAGCGTGACATCCTGTTCTGTTGGAACGGGTTTCAAACACCCAAATCGAGGGAGATATACATGCAGCGACTGCTGATGATCGCCGGAACCGCGCTTCTGGCCCTGACCGTTCAGGCTAGCGCCGATGGCGACCCTGCCAAGGGTGAAAAAGTTTTCAAGAAATGCGCCGCGTGCCACGCGGTTGGTCCTGACGCCAAAAACAAGGTCGGTCCGGAACTGAACGGTATTGTCGGCCGGCCATGGGGCGCGGTTGACGGCTACAAGTATTCCGCCAACCTGCTTGAACTGGCCGATGGCAAGGTCTGGGACGACGAAACGCTCGATGCTTACCTGACCAAACCGAAGGACCTGATTCCGAAGGGCAAGATGGCTTTTGCCGGTCTGAAGAAGGAAGACGACCGTGAGAACGTCATCGCCTACCTGAATCAGTACAACGAAGACGGTTCCAGCAAGTAAGCACTGCTTGCCGACTGACAAGAAGGCCGGGGCGACCCGGCCTTTTTTGTGTCAGGTGACGCCTCTCATCAGTCATCCCGGACGCAGCGAAGCGGAGATCCGGGACCGGTGAGCCTCGGTGTCAACAGTGTTTCCTGCAAACCTCAGGATCTGGTGGCTCCCCGGGTCCCGGCTCGCGCTTTGCTTGGCCGGGATGACGATCCGGTTTATGAAGAAGCCATCGATGCGCGCTGCCGTTTACGGTTTCAATGCTCGCCATGTTTCTGGCGAATGCGTTTGACCGTCCACCAGATCACCAGCACGACCAGCGGAACGGATATGCCTGTCATCACGTTGGCATCCGGCAGCGGCAGGCCGGTTTCCTTGGCGGCTTTCGCGAGATAGGAAATCAGGCCGACGACGTAGTAGCTCACCGCCGCGACGGACAGGCCCTCGACGGTCTGCTGCAGGCGAAGCTGAAGGTGGGCCCGCCGGTTCATCGATTCCAGCAATGAGCGGTTCTGTTCTTCCAGTTCCACGTCGACCCGGGTGCGCAGAAGCGTGGTGGCCCGTGCCAGCTTGCGCGACAGCATCGCCTGACGGTCTTCGATCGCCTGGCAGGTGCGCATGGCCGGTGCAAGACGGCGGACGAGGAAGGAAGCCATGGATAGTTCGCCGGGGGCAGCCTCTTCACGCAGGGTCTCCAGCCGCGCCCGCACGATCTGGTCATAAGCACGGCTCGCCCCGAACCGGAACGTGCTGGCCGTCGCACCGGCCTCCAGCGCCGCGGCCAGGCCGCTCAGTTTGTCCAGAAGTTCCTGATTGGCCCCCAGCGCGGAAGTCTCCTGCATCTGGCCGGTCAATGCCGCAAGCTCGATCTCGAACCGCCGGATGTCCGGCTGCAGTCTCGTTGCTTCGAACAGGCCCAGCATCGCCAGGGTGCGGTAGGTCTCCACTTCCAGAAGCCGCTGGACGACTGCGCCGGACTGAACGTCGCTCAAGGTCCGGTTACAGACCAGCAGCCGCGTCAGGCCATCGCCATCCTGCCGGAAGTCGGTCGCCACCATGGCGGCACCGTCTTCCAGATTGGAGACCGTCAGGCTGCCCTCATCGAACTGGTTTCGCCATTCCTTGCCCTCGTCGCCCCCACGCAGTTCCAGCCTGACGGCGACCAGCAGATCGCCAGGCGCGCGGAACGCGGCACCAAAGGGATGGTTGATCGGCACCTGGCCGAAAATCGTTTCTTCGTGGGCGGTGCCGTCCCATGTGTAGGTGGTGAATTCCGCGTGCTGTTCCCAGCTCAAGGTGCCGCCGCCGAAATTGACCGTGTGATGCCGGGCGCCGGGCGCAGGTCCGTGACCGCCACGGGAAATGCAGAACTCGGACAGCCAGGCATGATCGCGGGCAGCTTCTTCGGCATCTGTCAGGAAGGCGTAGTGGAGTACTGTCCGCGGACAGGGCAGCGCGCGAAACGGCCGGGCATGAACCTCGCCCAGAACCTTTTCCCTGAGTGGCGACGTGCGAAAGGCAGGAAAGGCAGACCCGTTCTCTGATCCCTGATCCAAGGAGCACCCCCGACTTTGGTCAAATTCTGTCTCCCTTACATTCCGCGAAGGCATGGCAAAAACCAACCGGCATTTTCGACGCAGCCGGCAATTGGGTACCTGAGCGACATTTCGGCAACAAAGAATTGGACAAAAAAATTGACCAATTTCAAAAGCGGCGCTAATTTCCGCGCCAACAAAGGAGCGGGAGCGGCATGTTTCAGCCGGTCGATCATCAGAAAACAGCGCATGCCGTCGTGGAGCAGATTGAGGATCTGATCCTGAAGGGCGTGCTGCAATCCGGTGACAGACTGCCCGCCGAACGTGACCTTGCCGACCAGATGGACGTTTCCCGGCCCGTCCTTCGCGATGCGCTGAAGACGCTTGAAGACCGGGAGCTGATCTCCTCGCGTCGGGGTGGCGGCACCTATGTTGCCGACCTCATTGGCCCGATCTTTTCAGAAGCGGTGATCCAGCTCATTGCCCGGCATCCGGGCGCGGTGAACGACTATTTCGAGTTCCGGCGCGGTATCGAGAGCCAGGCGGCGGCCCTTGCAGCCGCGCGCGCAGCGCCTTCCGACCTTGCGAGACTTCAGGACATCGTGCGCCAGATGCAGGAAGCACATGACAACGAGGATCTGCCTGCGGAAAGCCGGCTGGACGTTGCCTTCCATCATGCGGTTGGTGAAGCGGCCCACAATGTGGTGATGCTGCACACCCTCCGCTCCTGCTACCGGCTTCTGGAAAACGGCGTCTTCTACAACCGCGGCCGGCTCTACCACCACCCGACGGCACGCATTGAGCTGTTGCAGCAGCACAAGGCCATTGCCGACGCCATTCAGGTCGGGGATGCCGACCGCGCAAGGCAAGCCTCGGAAGACCACATCGACTATGTGCGCGGCACCCTTGCCGAAACGAAGGACCTGGACCGGCGCGAACAGCTTGCCGGCCTGAGACGGACCCGAAAACCGGCTCACTCGTGAGCCTCAGGAGGAAATCGATGACTGTTGTGACCGATGTTGCCGATATGCAGGCCCTGGCCCGACGCCGGGTGCCTAAGATGTTTTACGACTATGCGGATACTGGGTCCTGGACACAAAGCACCTACCGGGAGAACGAGGCGGCCCTGAAGCGCCAGAAGCTGCGGCAGCGCGTGGCTTGCAATATCGACAATCGTTCGGTCAAGACCACCATGGTCGGCCAGGACGTTGCCATGCCGGTTGCCCTTGCCCCTGTCGGCCTGACCGGGATGCAGCACGCCGACGGTGAAATTCTCGCAGCGCAGGCCGCCGAGGAGTTTGGCGTGCCCTTCACGCTCTCCACCATGAGCGTCTGCTCCATCGAGGATGTCGCCGAGAACACCAAGAACCCGTTCTGGTTCCAGCTTTACGTGATGCGCGACCGGGGCTTTTCGGAAAACCTGATGCAGCGTGCGACGGATGCCGGCTGTTCGGCGCTCGTGCTGACACTCGACCTTCAGGTGCTGGGCCAGCGGCACAAAGACTTGAAGAACGGCCTGTCCACGCCGCCCAAGCCCAAGCCGCACGTGCTCCTGGACCTTGCCTTCAAGCCGCGCTGGTGCTGGAACATGATGCAGACCAAGCGCCGCCAGTTCGGCAACATCCATGGCCATGTGTCCGGCGTCGGCGACATGACCTCGCTTGCGGAATGGACCAACAGCCAGTTCGACCCGACCCTCGACTGGTCTTCGGTGGAATGGGTGAAGTCCCACTGGAAGCGCAAACTGATCCTCAAGGGCATCAACGATGTGGAGGATGCGAAGATCGCCGCCGATGTCGGTGCCGACGCAATCGTCGTCTCCAACCATGGCGGCCGTCAGCTCGACGGAGCTCTTGCGTCCTATGAAGTGCTTCAGGACATCGTCGATGCGGTCGGCGACAGGATCGAAGTGCATTTCGACAGCGGCATCCGGTCCGGCCAGGACGTCTTCAAGGCCGTCGCGATGGGCGCGAAAAGCACCTACATCGGCCGTGCCTTCATCTATGGCCTCGGCGCCATGGGCAAGGAAGGCGTCTCCAAGGTGCTGCAGATCATGCACAAGGAACTGGACGTCACCATGGGGCTGTGCGGTGAAACCGACATCAACAAGGTTGGCCGCCACAACCTGGTGCTCTGAGCGATCACCTGTTGTCCGGGCGCGCGATCTTCGAGGGGCTGATCCCCAGGCGCGTCCGGAAACTTTCCGTCATGTGACTTTGCGACGAAAAGCCTGAACTGAGGGCGATTTCCGAAAGCGGCGTGCAGGTGGACGCGATGAGCGCACGGGCACGCTGCAGCCGTCGGCTGACGATATAGTCATAGGGTGACTGCCCACAGTATGCCGAGAAGGCCCGGCTCAGGAAACTGGCCGAAACGCCGATTTCCGCCGCCAGACCAGCCACGGTCAGGCTGGAGCCGAGATCGGCCTCGATCCTGTCTGTAACCTTTCTGAACCTATTGCCGGTCATCCATCTGGCCGCCTTGTCCGGGCGCTGTGGTTTTTGCACCGCCTCGGACAGGCGGGCGATGCAAGCCTCGCTTTCAAGCGAAGCCGGCAGCGCATCCGACAACAACCACATGCGCAACCTGCTTGCAGCCCTGAAAGCGGACTTCGATGGAATGTTGGTCCGGTAGCAATCCCCCGCCAGACAGATACCGCCACCACTGAGCAAGAGATATTCACCGCCGCGGTCTGACCGGGAGCGGACATCACACCCGCCGGGCGTCAAAGCCAGAGTGTTGGGCAAGCGCACGAAATTTTCCTGCCGGTCCGAGCCGACGGCGTGGCTGCCCGTTTGAACATCGAACGCAAAGCCGATGGTGTCCGCGTCGGCAACGAAGCCGACATCATAGGCAGCAGCCGGCAGCAGGCTGAGCCTGTGCCCGGCCATCTCGCGACTGAGAGGGGCTGACCCCTGATGAAGGTGAACAGTGTGCGGTTGCATGGCGGGCAAGCCTGACCCAGGAACACACGCCGCGCAAGCCCGAAGAGGTTCAGGATCCTGAAAGACAGATTTGTTCGCGAAGTTATACTCACCGCAAATCTGAACGTTGAACCGGACCCGAATCTTCAAATGCCCGCTCTTTTTACCCTGGAAGACCTTGAAGCCGCTTTTCCGATCGTGCGCCAGCTGGTGCCGGAAACGCCAAGTTATGTCTGGCCGCTCCTGACAGAGCGTTTCGGACTGGAGATCGCGGTAAAACACGAGAATCACACCCCGATCGGTGCCTTCAAGGCCAGAAGCTCCATCGTCTATATTCAGAAACATATCGAAGAGCACGGTCGCCCGAGCGGCGTGGTCACGGCGACCCGTGGGAACCACGGTCAGTCGATGGCGCTGGCCGCCCGCACGCTTGGCCTGCCTGCCACAATCGTGGTGCCGGAAGGCAATGCGCAGGGCAAGAACAGGGCGATGAAAGCCTTCGGTGCGGATCTCGTGATCGATGGCCGGGATTTCGACATCTCCCGGCGTACCGCCGAGCGGCTGGCCAGCGAAAGCGGTTTCCTGATGGTGCCGAGCTTTCACAAGAACATCGTCCTGGGCGTTGCCACCTACGCGCTGGAATTCTTCCAGATGCATGCCAATCTCGATGTGGTCTATGTTCCCGTCGGCATGGGCTCGGGCGCCTGCGGACTGATCACGGTTCGCGATCTGCTGGGTCTGAAAACCGAAATCGTTCCGGTTGTCACGGAAAAGGCCCCCGCCTACCGGCTTTCCATTGAGGCCGGCAAGATCGTCACCACGGAGACCGCAGCCACATTCGCCGACGGCATGGCCTGCCGGGAGCCGGTACAAGCCGCGCTCGACATCCTGCAAAACGGTGCGGACCGGATTGCAATGGTGAGCGATGACGAGATTGCCGCCGCCATCCGCATTCTGTTTTCCGATACGCATAATCTTGCCGAAGGCGCGGGCGCCGCCGCGCTCGCCGCCCTGATGCAGGACGCGCCGAAGCTTCAAGGCAAGAAAGCAGGTATCATTCTGTCGGGAGGCAACCTGGACGAAACGGCCCTGCAGACGGTTCTGACCGGCGGAACGCCTGTGGTCTGACGACCGTGTGTTCAGAAGCCGTGCTGGCCTCTCGCAAGTGACCGAGGTGAATTCGCCCGGCTACCTAGCCTGGTCAATTACTGTATCCCGGTCTTGCCGCTTTGTGGCAAACCGGGATGACAACGTTCGGGGTCACACCGGCCAGGAAGCCCGGAGGGTCTTAAAGCAACGACAGCCAGGCTTTCGAAATTGCGGCTCCCGTCTCGTCGGCCTGCTCTGCGTGCCGGGCTGCTTCAGCCTCCAGTCGGTCATGCCAGTCCGGCGTATGCGCGCGGATATCTTCGGCGAAGGCTTCAGACCAGTTGCGCACTTCCGGCAGGCCGGTTTCAAAGTGAAACTGGATTGCGTAAGTCAGCTCACCCATCCGGAAAGCCTGAACCGGCGTCATGGCGCTGCTTGCCAGAAGCACCGCACCGTCTGGCAGTGTCACCGTATCGGAATGCCAGTGGAACTGCGGCGCCCCTTCTCCAAGCGTGCCAACGACAGGATCTTCCAGCCCCGCGTCCGTCGGTGTCACATCGCGCCAACCGAATTCCACCGGGAGGCCCAGAAGGTTCTCTCCCCCGAAGGCGCGGGCGATCAACTGTGAGCCAAGACAAATGCCCAGGACAGGCTTGCCGGCATCGTCAAAGGCACGGATCAGGTCGCAAACCTGCGGCAGATGCGGGTAGGCTTCATCGGCCAGCGCATCCTGGGCTCCGCCCAATACGACCAATCCGGAAAACGCATCGGCTGCCGAGGGAAGCGGCTCGCCCTGATGGGCCTTGACGGTCTTCCAGCTATGTCCTTCCTGCGCGGCCACACGGCCCAGAATGCCGAGTTCCGTATGCTCATAGTTCTCAACGACGAGAAATTGCATGTTGTCCTCAAACGCGCCCGTGAGCCCAATCGCTCCCGTTCCGGACAGACTTTATCCATGCGCAACCTTGATGAAAACATCAAAAACAATCATTTGCATTGAAGTGTTGAGGTCGCCAATCTGAGTGCCGATATCTCCACAAAGATCGGTTCCTTCATGAGCGTTGCATCCCCCAGCCTCCGGCACACCTCTGCCGGTTTCAGCGCGACAGACTATGGTCTTTACGCCGTAACCGTTCTGGCCTGGGGCTTTAGCTGGATTGCGATGAAGGGTCAGGTGGTAACGGTTGCGCCTGAGGTCTCGGTGTTCTGGCGTTTTGTGCTGGCGGCTTCGATCATGATGGTCTGGGCGCGCTTTCGCGGCCACCAACTGGCCTTCGGACTTCAGGATCACATGCGGTTTGCCGGTCTTGGCGTGCTTCTGTTTTCCACCAACTTCACCCTGTTCTACTATGGCGCAGCGGTGTTGCCGTCCGGGCTGCTGGCGGTAATCTTCTCCACCGCCTCTATCTTCAATCTCTTCCTGGGGCTGATCCTGTTCGGCCAGCGGCCAAGCCCGATTGCGCTTGCCGCAGGCCTGCTCGGCTTTCTCGGCATCGGACTGATGTTCTGGCCGAAACTGGCCGGGGCCGAGTTCAACGAGGACGCCGCCATCGGCCTTGCCATGTGCATTGGCGGCACCTTTTCCTTCTGTCTCGGCAACATGCTGTCGGCGGACACCCAGCGGCGCGGCATCGGCGTTACGCCCGCCACTGCCTGGGGCATGGTCTACGGAATGCTGTTTCTGGGACTGTTTTCGGCCCTGCGCGGTCAGACCTTTTCCATGGAATGGTCCGTCAACTATGTTGGCAGCCTGATCTATCTGGCGGTCGTTTCCTCGGTCATCGCCTTTGCCTCCTACCTGACGCTGCTCGGACGTATCGGCTCGGCACGGGCTGGCTATGCCACCGTGCTTTTTCCCGTGGTCGCTCTCACCTTGTCGACGATATTCGAAGGGTATCAGTGGACGTCGATAGCGGCGGCAGGCCTTGTCTGCGTCATCGTCGGCAATCTGATGATGCTGCGCGCCCGCTAACTCTATCGCTGACCTGAAAAGAAGCCGGACGGCGGAAGCTTATTCCGCCGCCAGTTGCGATGTGCCGCTGCCAACGTTGCCGATGGCCGCCACAAGGTGGTTGCACAATGTGTCGTGCATGGCTTCGCGGGCGGTATCGGACCTCAGTAGGGCGATGTCGCAATAGGGCAGCGTCGGAAACCCGTCCTTCTCGTCCAGAATGCGCATGCCATCGCGGATCGCGCTTTCCGGAAACACCGTTACGGCAAGCCCGGCCTGAACGGCACCGACAAGGGCGGCCGCGCTGGAACTGGTGTAGGAGACCCGGTAGGGACGGCCTGCCCGGTCGAGAGCATCCATGGAAAGCCGGCGCCAGCCGCAGGTGACCGGACCGAGGGCCAGCCGGACAACGTCCTGGGTATGAGCAGAGTGCTGGGAGGCCGTTACCCAATAGAGCGGCTCACGGCGGATGATTTCGCCACGCAGATCCATCGTATCCTGGGAGGTCGTGATGGCGACGTCGAGCGTTCCTTCCCGGATCGCTTCCGTCAGCCGGTGACTGGAGATACATTCCACTTGCACTTCGATGGAAGGATTGAGCCGGTTGAAGGCCGCAAGCACCTGCGGCAGCAAACGGTCGGCATAGTCGTCCGGCACGCCCAGCTTCACATGGCCGACCTCCTTCTGGCCATTGAAGGCAGACAGGGTCTCATCGTTCAGCATGATCATGCGGCGGGCAAATTCGACCAGCCGCAAGCCGTTTTCGGTCAGCCTGGACTGGCGCCCGTCCTTGATGAAAATCGGTTGTCCGACGCGCTCTTCCAGCCGCCGCATCTGCATGGAGACCGCAGACTGCGTCTTGTGCACGGCCTCACCAGCCTTGGTGAAGCTCCCAAGTTCCGCGATAGCTAAAAACGTCCGAAGTTGGTCGATGTCCAGTGCGTGATGCATGCAAGGACCCTATAAATGAGCCACAAACCAGTGGTGAGATTTGAGATTCGAATTGATTGGTTAAAGATACATCAAAATTTCTTACAACTCAATCCGTATTTGACCACCCGAAGAAAAAACTACCCTAGGTAAGATTTTGAAATCATTTTGATAATGCCGATTATTTGCAACTATTCCGCTGCCAGCGGCACCGAAAGGTTGTCGAGCGACGACACGATGTGCTCGACAAGTGCGTCCGTCACACGGGAATTGTTGTGCCAGGACCGCATGATCCCGATCTCGCAATCCGGCAGTTTCGGAAAGCCTTCGGCCTCCGTCAGCACCCGCATACCGGACCGCAGCGCCGATTCCGGCAGGACGGAAATGGCAAGACCCGCCAGAACGGCGGCCCCGACTGCCGTTGAATTCCAGCTCGAATAAAGCAGTCGATGCTCGCGCATCTGGTCGCTGAGAGCATTGATCGCAGCCCGGCGCCAGTCGCAGGTGGCGCGCCCGAGCGCCAATGGCAGAGGCGACTCGTTTTCCACCGCGTGACGGGCGGAAACGACCCAGAGCAACGGCTCGCGCCGGACGAGGTCGACATTCTTGCGGCCGCGTTTCTGCACGTGGGTGATGATCGCGACATCAAGTTCGCCCTCGGCGATCATGTCGGCCAGATTGGGCGTCGGGGCGCAGACGACGCTGACTTCCGCTTTTGGATTGGATCTGGAAAAGCGCGCCAGAATTTCCGGCAGGAACCGGTCGGCGTAATCGTCAGGTGTGCCCAGGCGGACGAGACCGGCCAATTCGGTGTCGTCGAATGCCGCAAGTGTCTCGTCGTTCAACTGCACCAGCCGGCGCGCGTAATGCAGCAGACGCTCACCATGTTCGGTCAGGCGGGACTGCCGGCCAACCCGGACAAAGAGTGGTTTGCCGATCCGCTCCTCCAGACGGCGCATCTGCATCGACACCGCCGACTGTGTCTTGTGCACATTGTCCGCCGCCTTGGTGAAGCTGCCGCTTTCGGCAATGGCCACAAAGGTCCGGAGCTGATCCAGGTCGAGCATGAGCGCCTCACTGATAAAGGATGCTCATATTTAACACGGCATCCATTTAAAGGGGAAATGATTTCGCGAAGCGGCTGCATTGCTTCAATCGAAGCGCTTTGGGAATTTTGACTTCACAGAAAGTGATAATTTCAATCACAAACATTCGTTGGATTAATAGCAGCAAACAGTCCACATAGGAGATGTTCCACAACAAGTGACGCCAAATCAGGCTCGGAACAGGCAGTCGGAATCCCTCCGTCCGCCAACAGGAGAATTTTGCCATGACACATACAGCAAGCACCCCGTTCTTCGCTCTCTTCGGGCAGATGGTTGCCCGTGTATGGCGTGTGTCCAAAAACCGTCGTCAGTTCGCGGAACTGACTGACTGGTCAGATGAGCAGTTGAAGGACATCGGCCTGACGCGGAGCGACGTTCGACGCGCATTGGCCCAACCGTTCTATACCGATCCGACATCTCTGGTGAACGGTTCTTCAGCGCTCCGCGAGACCGTCGGCTACAGCGCCGCCAATTCGGCGCAGGACAAGCCGGTGATGACCCTCGTGACCGAAAGCAAGACCCGCCAACTGGCGGCCTGACCTTTCGACTGACTTCCCCTTATTTGCAGCCCCTGTCGGCAAGCCTTGCTGACGAACCTGACCCGCCTCACGGCGGGTCTTTTTTTGGAAAAAGAGATCTGCGGACGCAGCCGCATGGACAGGCCTAGGCGCCCCGAAAGTCCTTGGAGGCCTTTTCGAAGAAACTGTCGAAGGCCTTGAACTGGCTGGATTGGAAGTCACGTCCAGCGGACATCCAACTGGACACCATTTCTTCAAATTCCGAAGCATTGGCTTCGGGGGCACCTGCTTCGGGGGCATCGGGTTCGTCGTCCTGGGGCAGATCTTCTTCCTGTGGCTCAGGGTCGGGTTCTGGCGCCGGGGACTTCGTGACGATGCTGGCCGGCTGTAGGAACGCTCCCCAGAAGGACTGCATTGCCTCGGCGTAGCCCTGCAGATAGTCGACGGGGGTCGGCTGCGGTTTCGGTCGGCCTCTGGCAAATCCGCGCAGATAGGCGTCGAGCAGGTTACGGGCCTCGCCGTGGACGAAGGGCCGGGCGATCTGCCCCATGGCAAGCGTTGCCGCCACCGGCATCATTTCCTGAATGGCATCGCGCTGCAGCCCCGTGTAGGCGGAAATCTGGCTCGCAAGGGCCTTTTGAACGGCTTCGGGTCCGAAAAACGGTGTCAGAGCTTCATCGGACGGGCTCTGGAACAGACCTGCATATCCGGCGAAAGGGTTTTGCGTTGCTGACCCGAGCGGCGAAGTCTGACCCAGAAACTCTGAAAAGCCCGGCACCGTGCTGCCGAAGTACCGGAAGCCGTTCAGCGCGGCAGGCAAGAGCTGCTCCATCACCCGGCTGAGGTCGTCGTTCGACCAGCCGAAACGGTTGCGCACATCTTCCGACAGGGAAAAGATGTCGAAGGGAGGGGCTACCGTCTCGCTGCCAGTCATTACGTCGCTCCGCTCACGCTGTTGCAAGGCCTTGAGAAAAAAGACCGATCACAGACAGAGTGACGCTTCGCGGGCCTCAGGTCAATTCAGGCCTTTTGCGGATCGCATCTGCCGCCCGCAACATACTGTGGCGGCCGGCCTTGCTCAGTAGGCGTACTCGCGGAAGACCTGGCTGATATCGCCCTTCCAGGAGCCGTTATACCGCTGCAACAGGACGTCGGCCGGGCACATGCCCGAAGCAAGACCTTCCTCGATCGGCGCCAGATGCACACGCTCGTCCAGATCGCCGTCGCTCAGGCGTTTGCGGCGCTTGAGGCCTTCCTGCGACAGGGCAAGCACCTGTTTTGCAACGTCCAGAACCGTGCCGGAGCGGAATGGCGTCTGCAGCGCGGTTTTCGGAACGCCTGCCCGAAGAGCCGCGCGTTCTTCCTGGGTCCAGTCCTTGACCAGCTCCCAGGCCTGATCGAGCACACCCTTGTCGTAAAGCAGGCCGACCCAGAGCGCCGGCAGAGCGCAGATACGCCGCCACGGGCCGCCGTCAGCGCCGCGCATCTCGATATATTTCTTCAGCCGCACGTCCGGGAAAAGTGTGGACAGGTGGTTGTTCCAGTCCCCGATATTGGGCGTCGCATCCGGCACCTTGCCTTCCAGCGCCCCGTTCATGAACTGGCGGAAGGTGGTGCCGGTGACGTCGTAATAGGTCGAGCCGCGCTTGACGAAATACATCGGCACATCGATTGCCCATTCGACATAACGCTCGAAGCCGAAGCCTTCCTCGAAAGCAAAGGGCATGTCGCCGGTGCGGTCGTGGTCGGTGTCGGTCCAGATCTGGGCGCGGAAGGATTTGAAGCCGTTCGGCTTGCCTTCGGTAAAGGGCGAATTGGCGAAAATGGCGGTCGCGATCGGCTGCAGAGCCAGACCGACTCGCATCTTCAGGGCCATATCCGCTTCGGAGGAGAAATCGAGGTTCACCTGAATGGTGGACGTCCGGTACATCATGTCGAGACCAAGCGAGCCGACCTTCGGCATGTAGTTGGTCATGATGTCATAGCGGGATTTCGGCATGCGCGGCATGTCGGCGCGCGACCAGGTCGGGGCCATGCCGATGCCGAGGAAGCCGATGCCGAGCGGTTCGGCAACGCGGCGCACATCGGCAAGATGCTGGTTGGCTTCGCGGCAGGTCAGATGCAGGTTGTCGAGCGGTGCGCCCGAGAGTTCGAACTGGCCGCCTGGCTCAATGGAGATGGCACCGCCGCCGCGGTCGTCCGCAAGGCCGATGATCTTGCCCGCGTCCTCGATCCGCTCCCAGTGGATCAGCTTTTCCATGCCGGTCAGGATGGCCTCGACGCCCTTTTCGCCTTCATAGGGGATCGGCGTGAGTTCGTTCAGGCAGAAGCCGAATTTTTCGTGCTCGGTGCCGATGAGAAACTTCTCTTCCGGCTTACAGCCTTCTTCGAGCGTCGCGGCAAGGTCCGCTACCGTTTCAATCGGGGTTGAGTCGACCGTATCGCGGGCCATGAAAGCGTCCTAAAAACTGCGCGGCCCGTCAGGCTGCCCCCTACAAACCGCAGTGATCCGGCGCGTTCCAGTTGGAACGCTTTTGAGCCTCGGTGATTTAGGTTTCTTGAAACAATAATGCAAGCAAGGAAACGACACCGAAGAACACGCGGTGCTCGTAGCAGGTGATTTCAGGAGTGCACGCGCTCATTCGAAAGGGCGCCTCGGGTTCATCTTACGCCGTGTACCACCACTGGCAAACGACTTCGAGACGAAGGCCTAACTGCAAGATCTTGCGCCTTTGGCTGTGGTGAAACGCGTCCTTGATAACGAGGGACCAACCCGAGCAACGGCCCTGCCCGGCGACTCGACACCGTCAGTCCGGGACTCTTGCGTCACGCAATCCTGAAGACGGATAACGGTTCCGTGCGGCCACGTAACTGGATGGGACCGAGGCTGGTGGCGCTGACGCCTTCGGGCAGTTGGGCCATGGTATCGCCGCTGGCAAGAACGATCACCCGTGCCTCCGGGTCAACCTGCTTGCCATATTCCTGCAGCCTGGCAGCAACGTTCACAGCGTCGCCGATGACGGTGTAATTCATCCGGGCGGCAGAGCCGATGTCGCCGACCACCACCTTGCCGGTGTGAACACCAACACGCACGCGCATGGAGGCATCAGGTTCGGCGGCAATACGGTCCGCAAGCGCCTTGACCGCGGCAATCGCCATGGCGGCATGGTCGGGCTGATCGGCAGGCGCGCCCCAGAAGGCCATCACGCCGTCGCCGAGGAACTTGTCGATGGTGCCCTGTCGCTCGGTTATCGCCTGCGACACCGTCTCGAAGTATCCGTTCAGATAGGCGGCCGTTTCCTCAGCACTCAGGTGCGAGGCCATGCCTGTGAAACCAGCGAGATCAGTAAAGACGATGGTCATTTCCCGCAGTTCGATATTCCGCGCCTCGGTCATGCCTTCTTCGATCAACCGGGACACGAGCTGTCGGGGCACATATTTGGCAAAGGCGTTGAGCGCACCGAGGGAACCGTTGAAAGCCTGGTTGACGTCGTCCAGTTCCTTCAGCCGCGAACGAGGCAACTTGTCGGTGGAGGCAAACTCAAGCTGATGCAGAGCGGCCGCCGCGTGAGCAAGGCGGATCAGCGGGCGCCCAAGCATCCGGCCGACCGCAAAAGACAGAACCGCGCCGACCACAAGCGCAACCAGCGCTGCGTAAAGGACGATCCGCGTCTGGTCGAGCGCGGCGCCGAATTCCTCCGCCTTGTAGAGGGCTCCCAGGATCCAGCCCTTGGCCGGGCCGGAGCCCACCTCCGTATAGAGCGCGGTGAACATGCCCTGGTCCCCCGGAAACACCCTGCCCGTCACCGAGCCGCCCATATCGTGGGACTGGTCGTTCGGAGCCCAGATGAGATGGAGGGGAGATCCATCCAGCGTCTCCAGGGCCGGCAGCGGCTGGCCGGGCTGGGCCAGAAAATCGCTCGCGGACAATCCTTCGATCGCGATTGCATGGTCCCGTCCGGACAGCATGAAAACCTGCTGCCTGCCTTCAAAGGCCATTTCGCGGGCAATATCGGCAAAGACCTGTTGCGGATAGATGCCGATCAGGAGCTGGCCGTTGCCTAGATCCAGTTCCGCTGTCTTGACCGCCGTATCAAAGCCGGGGCGGATCTCGAAGGCAGACCAGGAGATCTCCGGCAATTCATCCGGCGGGGCCTCCACCAGGACGGCCGAACCGGTTTCCAGCCTGGCGCCTTCCGGCAGGAGCTTCTCGTAAACGCGAAGATCGGCGGCGGTAAGCCTGGCGTCGGTTTCAGCAACATGGGCTGCGATGGAGCGGAAGAGCAGCTCCTGCCTGTCGAAAAATCCGGTCAGAACCGCTTCGTTGGCTCTGAGAACGGCGACGCCCTGCTCATCCAGAAGCCGTCCGGCGATGCGCCGGTCGGAGGCGGCCATATAGGTGATGATGATGCCGCAGATGACAACCAGCAGTATGGAAAACACCAGCCCGAGAGCCACGCCGACCGGCAGACGGAAACGCTTGTCCTTTTCCGCCGGAGGACCCGATTTCTTCACATCCCTGACAGCACGGGCTGCGTCGACGTTTCCGTTGGCAGCATTCCCGTGTGCAAGGATGTCCTGCGGCATTCACCTATCTCCAGTCACCGACCGTTGCCTGAAGAACAGCCAGGGCCGCCACCGCGGCCGTATCGGCACGCAGGATACGCGGTCCGAGGGGAATTGGGGTGACAAAATCGAGACTGCGCAGGAGCGAGCGCTCCTCTTCGGAAAAGCCGCCTTCCGGGCCAATCAGAATGGCCAGCGGCTGCGGGCCGTTTTCCTTCATCTGCGCCAGGCTCAGGAGCGGGTTGTTCGTCCCCTCCGCCTCGTCGCAGAAAAGCAGCCGGCGCCCGGGCTGTGCTTCAGCCCAGACCGAGAGCACATCGGCCAGCGGCTGGGGCGCAAGCACTTCCGGCACTGCCAGAACGCCGCATTGCTCGGCCGCCTCGATCACGTTCGCTTCCATGCGCTCCAGGTTGATCCGGCTGGCCTGGGTGTGCTGGGTGAGCACCGGCTTCAGGCTGCCCGCGCCCATCTCCACGGCCTTTTGCACCATATAGTCCAGCCGGGCGTGTTTGAGCGGCGCGAACATATACATCAGGTCATTTGCCGAGGTTTGCTCGCGGGTGCGTTCCATGAGCTGCAAGGTGCAGTCGCGCCGGCCATTGCTGACGATCTTTGCCAGCCATTCACCGTCGGTGCCATTGAAGACAAGCACATAGTCGCCGTCCTTGAGGCGCAGAACGTTCAGAAGGTAGTTCGCCTGGCTGCGGTCCGCTTCTATGCGCGCGCCATCGGCAAGAATGTGTCGCAAGAACAGTCGTTGCATATTGAACTCGTATTTGGCCATGGTGCTTAGGTATGCGTTCGATTGTGAGGGTTTCAAGGCGGTCCAGATGGCTGTGGAAGCTTCCACAGCCTATTTGATTCTCCCGCGCCAGCTTAACCCGTATCTTCTTTTCCCAAGCCTTGGGCCAAAGCGGTCCGCACGGTCCTTGACCCTGCCTGCCCGAACGGCCACTTTCGAGGCAGAAGAGGAATCATCTGCGTGAGCGAAACCCAGTCCAACGTTGCCGAATTCTCCGTTTCCGAAATCTCCTTCTCCATCAAGCGTACGATGGAAGAAGCATTTGGCTATGTGCGCGTGCGCGGTGAACTGGGCCGGATCTCCCGGCCGGGGTCCGGTCATATCTATCTCGACCTGAAGGACGACCGCTCGGTGCTGTCCGGCGTGATCTGGCGCGGGTCCGCGTCCAAGCTGAAGATCCAGCCAGAACAGGGGCTGGAGGTGATCGCCACCGGCAAGATCACCACCTTCCCGGGTCAGTCGAAGTACCAGATGGTGATCGACTCCCTTGAGCCGGCCGGTGCCGGTGCGCTGATGGCGCTGCTGGAAGAGCGCAAGAAGAAACTCGCCGCAGAAGGTCTCTTTGCCGAAGAACGCAAACGGCCCCTGCCGCCCCTGCCAAGGGTCATCGGTGTGATCACCTCGCCGACCGGTGCCGTCATCCGCGATATTCTGCACCGCATCTCTGACCGCTTTCCGCTGCATGTTCTGGTCTGGCCGGTTCGTGTCCAGGGCGAAACGTCGGGCGCGGAAGTTGCCAATGGCATTCGCGGCTTCAACGCCCTGCAACCCGGCGGCCCGATCCCGCGGCCGGATGTGCTGATCGTCGCCCGTGGAGGCGGTAGCATCGAGGACCTTTGGGGGTTCAACGAGGAAGCTGTTGTCCGCGCGGCCTCCGACAGCCAGATCCCGCTGATTTCAGCCGTCGGCCACGAGACCGACTGGACGCTGATCGATCTTGCCGCCGACCTGCGCGCCCCGACACCAACGGGTGCCGCGGAATTTGCCGTGCCGGTGAAGGCCGAACTGATGGCGATGGTCGACGATCGGTCCCGCAGGCTCAACTCCGGCCTTGTGCGGTTCGTGACCACCCGGCGCACCGAGCTGCGCGCCGCCAGCGCCGCCCTGCCCGCACCGCAGGATCTTCTGGCCCTGCCGCGCCAGAAATTCGACACGCTGGCCAGCAGCCTGGAACGGGCTCTGATCGTCAGCACCAGAACCCATCGGACCCACTATCAGAATTTTGCCGGACGCCTGTCTCCGCTGCTTCTGTCCCGCCTGACGACGAAGGCACGGCAGGATCTGATCCAGGCAAGCGAGCGCAAGCAGCGCGCGCTGCAGGTGGCCGTCTCGCAGAAGAGGCACTCTTTCGAGGCACTGGCCGTGCGGCTGACACCGTCCCGCCTGGCCCAGCAGACAACGCTCGGCACCGAACGCCTGTCCGGTCTGGGCGAGAGGCTTAACCGGGCCTATCTTGCCCGCCTGTCGCAGGAAAAGGCGCGTCTCGACGGATTGCAGAAGCTGCTGAAGTCGCTTTCCTACAAGGATGTGCTGGCGCGCGGGTATGCCGTGGTGCGCGATGACAGCGGCCAGCCGGTGCGCTCGGCAGGAGCGGTTGCTTCCGGAGCAGCTCTCTCCATCGAGTTGGCGGACGGCACGGTCGACGCGGTCGCGCTCAGCGACAGTGCCGGCCCGAAACCTGCCAAAGCGAAAAAGCAGCCGGCCGGCAAGGGCCCGGCAACCAACCAGGGCAGCCTGTTCTGACCGGTCAGAAAAACCTAAGCAATTTCACCAAGATTTAACCACGTCCCTTACGTCAATCTTAAACTGCCTCGCGTAGCGTTATCTCCGTTCTGACAAGATATTTTCGGACGGGGGATACGCATGCCGGCGCAGCGCAAGCAGTTTGGAAGACGGGGTCTGGACCGGCAGGTCCCGAGCCAGTGGGGCCCGAACCAGAGCAGCTATTCGAGCAACGACGGCTATGCGGCGACTGCCGGTGCCTATGCTCGCGCAGGCGGCGCAGCCATTCAGGTGGCCGGCGACAGCGGCGGTTCCCTCATAGACGCGGTGATGCAATGCCTTGGGCTGTTTTTCAGCTTCAAAGGCCGCACCGGCCGCCTCGGTTATTGGGGGATCGGCACCTTCAACCTGGTCATGATGATGGCTGTCCTCTTCGCCTACTTAACGGCAATCCAGGACGAGCTGCAGAATTACGCAAATTCGGACGAACTGCTTGCAAGCGGCAGCGTGCTGACCATGTGGCTGCTGATCCTGCCGTTTTTCGTTTCGAACCTTGCCGTACAGGTTCGCCGTTTTCACGACAGGGACGTATCGGGCTACTGGCTGCTTGTCTGGTTCATTCCGATCGTCGGCAGTTTCTTCGCCCTCGTCCAGGGGTTCGCCAACATGTTCTTTTCCGGCACACCGGGACCGAACCAATACGATACGCCGCAGAGCCAGGCTCACATCTTCGATTAACCCGAACCCGGGGCATTTCCCCGGCCTGCAACAAAAAACGCCGCCGGAAAGAAATTCCGGCGGCGTTTTGTTTTCTTGCTCTTGGCTTTCCCGTCAGGCCATCAACTCGGGCAGGATGGTGATGATCGACGGAAAGGCCAGCAGCCCCGCGATGGTCAGCACGTCGGCGACGAAGAACGGAACGCAGCCCCGGAAGACTTCCTGCACCGGAATATCCGGACGCACACCCGAAACCACGAAGCAGTTCAAGCCGATGGGGGGTGTGATCAGACAGAGCTCCGCCATCTTCACCACCAGAATGCCGAACCAGATCGAACAGGCCTCGCCCGACATGCCGAAGGCACTGTCTGCCGCCGAAACCCCCTCGCCGCCGTTCAGCGCCATCACGGCGGGATAGACCACCGGCAGCGTCAGAATCAGCATGCCGATCGCATCCATGAACATGCCGAGCACGGCATAGGCCAGAAGGATGCAGACCATCACCACCCAGGGGGAATAGTCCAGCGCGACGATGAAGTCCTTGAAGGCATCCGGCAGGCCGGCAAAGCCCAGGAAGCGCACGTAGACAAGCACGCCCCAGATCAGGGTGAAGATCATCACCGTCAGTTTCGCGGTTTCATGCAGGGCCTGACCGAGCTGCTTGGTGCGCATGCCCTTCATGAAGGCAACGATCAGCACCACGAAGGCGCCGAGCGAACCGGCTTCGGTCGGGGTGGCCAGACCGAAGAAGAACGAGCAGAAGATGATCGCGACGACCGCGATGATCGGCAAGGTGCCCGGCACGCTTTCGAAACGCTCTTTCCAGGTGAAGCCGCCGACAGGCGGTGCGTCTCCCCGCCAGGCGGAAACGCCGACAATGATACCGACATAGATCAGCGCGGAAAAGACGCCCGGCAGGAACCCTGCAATCAGGAGCTTTCCGACAGATTGCTCCACCAGAATGGCGTAGATCACCAGGATCGCAGAGGGTGGAATGAGCGAGGCAAGCGTGCCGCCCGCGGCAACGACCGCCGCCGACAGGCGCTTGGAATAACCGGCCGCCAGCATTTCGGGAATGGCGACCCGCGCAAAGACCGCAGCCGTTGCCACCGATGCCCCGGACACGGCCGCGAAACCGGCAGTGGAGAACACGGTACCGACGGCCATGCCGCCCGGCAGCCAGCCGAGCCAGCGTTTTGCAGCTTCGAAAAGCTGTTTGGTAAAGCCGGCGTAGAAGGCAAGGAAACCGATCAGAATGAATGTCGGCAGCACCGACAACGCATAGGTAACCGACTTGGAATGGGGGATCGTGCCTGCCATCTGCAAGGCGACGAAAAAGCCTTTCGAGAAGCCCATCTTCAGCGAGAACAGAATGATGAGGCCAACCAGGCCGGTAAAGGCCGCGGCAAAGGCCACGCGAACACCCAGAATGACGAGCACCAGCAGAACGCCGGTCATCAGGAGGCCAACTTCAAACGGCGTCGTCATCGCGCGCCTCCTTCTTCAACGTCGTCGCCAAAGACTTCTTCGATCTCGTGTTTGGCGTGTTCTTCGACTCCCTCGATCATCGGCACGCAGAAGGCCTCTCGCGTCGGATCGGCCACGAGACGGGCGTATCCATAGATCTGCATGCACAGACGCAGGAACAGGAGGCTGAGCGCAACCGGCACCATCAGCTTGGATGGCCAGGTCGGCAGGCGGATGTCCATGGTGCTGTCGCCGATCGTCCAGGACCGGTCGAAATGGTACCAGGAGCCCCAGATCAGGAGGGCGACCGTCAGGGCGATCAGGATGACGCCGAGCATTTCGCAGATGTAAAGCGTGCGACCGCTCAACTTGCCGAGCACGATTTCCATGCGGATATGACCGCCAACGCGTTGGCAATAGGCGATACCGGCAAAGGCGAAGATGGCCATGGCCTGTTCGGTGATGTCGATGAAGCCGGGCACAGGGGTGTTGAAGACCAGGCGGCCGATGACCTGAAGCACGGCCAGCAGCATCAAGGCCAGGATGGATCCGGCAGCGAACAGGTTGAAGGCATTCTCGACGTGCGCGAGCCAGCCGTCAAACCGGATATAAGTGACCGGGCGCTCCGAGACGGAACGTCCTCCGGGATCGATTGTGTTCATGAGTTAAGCCCCGAGCATTGGCTTCCCGGCGCGGATCGCGCCGGGAAGAGTGTGGATCAGTCCAGGCTGGCCGGGCTTATTCCGCGAGGGTCGACTTGACCATGTCCAGGATGTCCTGCGCCGGCAGACCGTTGGCGGACTGCTCTTCGACCCAGGCTGCCTGGATCGGACCGGCCTTTTCGGCAAAAGCGGCCAGTTCGGCATCGGAGAACTCGACCTGGGTCACACCGCGGCTTTCCAGCTCCGGCCACCACTTTTCGTAGACCTTGTCATAGGTCTCCAGATAATGGGCCAGCGCCGGCTCAACAGAGCTGTCGAGAGCTGCCTTGAAGTCGTCCGGCAGGGCGTTGTAGGCGTCGATGTTCACGATCACCGGGCACTGCACGGTTCCCGGGTTCAGGTTCTTGGTCCACCAGTTGGCGACTTCCACCACCTTGAACGACAGATGCGCATGCGGCGCGAAGCTCGCAGCCGCCACTGTGCCGGAATCGATTGCCTGATAGGTTTCCGAAGCCGTCACGGACGTCGGCACCGCGCCGACAGCTTCCATCAACTGGCCGATACCGCCCAGAGCACGCACGCGCATGCCGTTGAAATCGGAAATCGAGCCCGGCACATCGCCCTTGCCGGCGAAGTTGTACTGTGGCATCGGCGAAGGCATCAGGGCCTGGGCGTTCCAGCGGGCCAGGTCTTCCTTGACCGCAGGATGCTCATACAGCTTCATCGAAACCTTGATTTCCTCATCAAGGTCCTTCACGCCCAGGAACGGCAGTTCCAGCACCGTCAGGCTCGGGTTCTTGTCCGGGTGATAGGAAGCGCAGATCTGCGCCATTTCGAACGCGCCGAAAGAAATGCCGTCGAGGTTCTCGCGCGACTTCGACAGGGCTTCGCCGTATTGAAGTTTGATCTCGAACTTGCCGTCCGTCTTCGCGGCCACTTCTTCAGCCAGCTTTTCGACATGTTCGGTAAACGCACGGCGCTTGCCCCAAAGCGACACGTTCCAGGTGACATCAGCGGCAAAGGTTTCGGTGGCAAAGACCAGAGACAGCGCAGCCGCGGATACAGCGGTTGCGGATTTCAGTGAAAAGAGCATGCAATCCTCCCAAGATGTTTGCTCATTTCCCTGGCAACTCGGCCTGAACGCCTCCGCGCACAAGCCCGTGCCAAGTCGATGATCCACTAGCATGACCCGTGCCAGTTCTTGCTGGCAACACTTTCCGGCAGGAATTGGTGTTTCTTTCCACGCCGCGCCGGATTTGCTGCAGTGCAGCTCGGCAAGATCTTGCCGACACCCCGATCCGCTCGGCGGATTTTCGCCGGTTGGGTGGTCGGGGGCTCTTGCTTGCCCCTCTGTCTTTGCCAGGCTTCAAACCACCCTCTCATTTCCCCAAAACCTCATCCTGAGTGTCTGACCCGAAAGTGGTGCCCGGGGAGACTGCCTCAACCACATTTGTCATTCCCGCGAAAGCGGGAAACCAGGACTCCGTGAGGTAAGTCTTGAGCCTATAAAGCAAACTCATGCGGTTCCTGGGTCCCCGCTTTCGCGGGGATGACAACTGAGAAGGGCGCAAGTTCGTGACAGATACCATGACAATTGCGTCCTTTGACACTTTCGAGTCAGACTTTGAGGAGGACCGTCAGGTCCTTCTCGAAGGACGGGCAGCACACTCAGGAGCAAGCGGCCCATCCTTCGACACAGTGCTCACGCGCTTCGTCAGGATGAGGCTGAATGTGAGGGAATCGCTCGGGGGAATGCTCTGAGGAATGCCTACCCTTCCACACTCTCGGCATTGGCCTGATCGCGGCTGAGGCCGAGGCGGGTCATTTTTTCGTTGAGGGTGCGGCGTGGCAGGTTGAGCTCCTGCATCACATCGGCCATCCGCCCGCCGTGACGGCGGAGCGCGCCTTCGATCAGGTTGCGCTCATAGGCGTCCATGAGCTCCTTCAGACCTCCACCGGTGGGAACAGGGCCCGTCTCCCGCTGTCCGGTCACGAGCTCTTCCAGCGGCCGCGGCGCGACCGGGGCATTGAGTACGAAGCGTTCGGCGGCGTTGCGCAGCTCCCGGACGTTGCCCGGCCAGCCATAGGTTTGCAGGAACGCCTCGTCGCGTGCGCTGGTCGCCGGGGCATCCAGACCGTAATGGGCGGCGAAGCGGTTGAGGAAGGTATCGAACAGCAAAAGTGCGTCGCGGCCACGCTCGCGCAACGGAGGTACGCGCAGTTCGATCGTGTTCAGCCGGAAGAGCAAGTCTTCACGCAATCGGCCGGTGCGCACCGCTTCCCTTGGGTCGATGTTGGCTGCGCTGACCAGACGGATGTCGACATCGACGGGCCTTGTGCCGCCGACACGATCCACCTTTTTCTCCTGCAGAACGCGGAGCAGTTTCGGCTGGAGTGCCAGCGGCATGGAGACGATCTCGTCCAGAAACAGCACACCGCCGCTGGCCGCCTCGATGCGGCCAATCCTTTGCCTGTCGGCGCCGGTGAAGGCCCCCGCCTCATGGCCGAACAGTTCCGCCTCCACCATGGCCTCCGGCAGGGCCGCGGCGTTGATAGCCATGAAAGGCCCATCCTTGCGCGCGCTGAAATCATGCAGGGCCTGGGCAATCACTTCCTTGCCGGTGCCGGTTTCGCCGGTGATCAGAACAGAGGCATCGGTAGCGGCGAAATGCAGGATCTGCTGGCGCAGGGCCTGCATGGCGGGGCTGGTACCGATCAGGCGGCTTTCCAGCCCGGCGCTGTGGTGAAGCTGCGTGCGCAGTGAACGGTTTTCCAGAACGAGCGCCCGCCGGTCGCAGGCCCTGCGCACAACATCGGCAATGTGATCCGGATCGAACGGCTTTTCGATAAAGTCGTATGCGCCCGCCCGCATTGCCTCAACGGCCATCGGTACATCGCCATGACCTGTGATCAGCACCACCGGAAGATCCGCATCAAGCGCACCGATCTTGCGGAGCAGCGACACGCCGTCGTCCCCCTCCAGCATCACGTCCGAAACCACACAGCCGCCGAAGTCAGGGGACAATCCGGCGAGCGCCTGTCCGGCCGTTGCAACTTCCCGGGTTTCGAACCCGGCAAGCCTTATCCATTGCCGTAGCGCCGCGCGCATGGACGGGTCGTCATCGACGATAAGAACTGGAATTTTCTGGGAAAGATCGGTCATTCTGCGGCTTCCGGTTCCCGTTCGTTCCTGGCGCTGGACGGCGTCTCACCCGCCTTTTCGCTGGCCTTTTCACCAGCACTTTCACTGGCCCTTTCACTGGGCAACGCAGGCAGACGCAACTCGAAGACGGCGCCCCTTGGGGTGTTCGATCGCACCGACAGACTGCCGCCCAGGTCCTCCGCAAGCCGCATGGATATGGCAAGGCCAAGCCCCATGCCGCCGCTGCTGGTCTTGGTGGAAAAGAACGGGTCGAAGATCCGCTCCTTCAGGTCTTCCGGAACGCCGGGGCCATTGTCGGATATCTCCAGCACCAGCTCTGCCCCCTGCCGGCCCGCACGCAGCCGAACTTCGCCAGCCTCTTCACCCGCGCTCGCATCGGCACCGTTGCGCAAGAGATTGACCAGGATCTGCTCGATCCTGAGCGGTGCGGTTTCCGCTTCCAGCGGATCGGCCGGAAGGTCCAGTTTCAGGCTGCAGCCTGTCTCCTCGAAACGGGGACGAACGATCTTTTCGGCGGTCCGCACACTTTCAGTCAGGTCGATCTTCTCGATCCGGCTTTCGCCGGGCCGGGCGAAACGCTTCAGTTCCTGCGTGAGACTGGCCATGCGCATCTGCAGGGAATCGATCTCGTTGAGGTTTTCCGACGCGGTTTCCGTATCGCCCTTTTCCAGAAACTTGCGCGTGCCCGCAACGAACATGCGCAAGGCCGCCAAAGGCTGACTGAGCTCATGGACGACGGCCGCCGACATCTCGCCAACGGCTGCAAGGCGGCTGGAGCGGGCAAGGCCGCGCTGCGCTTCCAGGAGCTCTTTTTCAACGCGCCGCCGCTCCTGGATTTCCTCCACCAGGCGGGTATTGAGTTCCTTCAGTCCGGCCGATTCCTGGCGCAGCAACACAGAAGCCTTGCGCAGACGCCAGCCGCGCAGAACCAGCACGATAACTGCATAGACGAGACACAGCGTGATGGTTGCCGCCCAGATCGGCAGCACGCTCTTGCGGGTTTCTTCCACCGGAACCAGGAAATGCAGGGTCCAGCCGAGCAGGCCGACCTCCGCCGAATTGTGCCGGTAGTCCTTACCGCCGATGACAAGCTGCTGCTTCGCCTCATCCCGCTTGTCGCTGACCGGGGACAGTTCCCGTCCGGCATATTGACGAGTGGCCTCGATCATCTGGCGCACTTCCTCCGGCAGGACCGTCAGCGTCCGGTAGCGCCAATCGGGCTGGCTCGACAGAAAAATCACGCCATTGTCGTCAGAGGCAAAGACGGTCTCACCGCCTTCGGCCCAGGCTTCTTCCAGGGGGCCCATGTCCACCTTGACCACAGCCACACCAACCGGCTTGCCGCTGACCGGCGTCGGACGGGCCAGGAACAGGCCCGGCTCGTGCGAGGTCGCACCGATTGCAAAGAACCGACCTTCCTCGCCTTGAATTGCCGATGTGAAGTAGGGCCTGAAACCGTAATTGCGGCCAACCAGTGAAAATTCGTCCTGCCAGTTGCTGGCAGCCAGCGTCGTGCCCTCGGCGTTCATGACATAGAGCAGTTCGGCACCCGAGTTTTCAGCCATTTCCTGCAGGAACCGATTGGCGCTTTCCGACGGCTGGCCGAGGCCGAGCGCGGAGGTCGCCCTCGGGTCGCGGGCAATCATGTAGGGCAGATAGCGGTACTTCTGGTATTCCCCCAGAATCGTCTGACGATAGAGCGTCAGCCGCTCGGCGGCCTTCCTGTCAACGCTGTCCTCGTCCATCTCCATGAAGAGCTGAACCAGCATGAAAGCGGCCGCCACGAGCAGCAGGGGTGGCAAGGCCAGATAGAACCAGCGTTTCGACATGGTTCCATATTGCGCATTTTTTTCGTTCCCGCCACCCGCTGGACACAGGCCGCGTGCATTGCGACATTGATGCGCGTCAAGGACACACCACATTGACACCTATAGATTTTTGACGAGGCTGGATTGATGAGATGATGCCGGCCGCAGGAGGGATGTATGCCTATCAAAGATATTTTGACCGTTCTGGATCTCGCAGGTGACCAGCCGGCCGCCAAATACGCACTCGAATTCGGCCGCAACTACGATGCCCATGTCACCGGACTGGCGGTATCCTTCGAGCCGGTCGTTCCTGCATTTGCAGCCGCGCCGATGCCGGTTGACTATTTGCAGGCAGCGCACGAACAGGCCGTTGGCGCGGCGACCGAGGCCAAGAAGGCGTTCGACGAGCTGGCCCGTGTGGCCGGTGTGAAGAACGAAAGCCGGCTTGCGGAAATCCTGACCGGCGGCCCGCTGGAAAACGTGCTGGTGCACTGCCGGCCGACAGACCTTGTGGTGATCGGCCAGGCCAATCCGGACAAGCCGGAACCCATGCGCGAACTCCTGATCGAGACGGTTCTTTTCGAAAGCGGCGTCCCGGTTCTACTCGTACCCTATATCGGCAGCAAATCCTTCCAGCCGCAGAACGTGCTGGTCGGCTGGGACGGCAGTTCCACCGCGACACGGGCCATCCACGCGGCTCTTCCCGTTCTGGAAAAGGCGGACAAGATCACCGTCCTGGTTGTCGAGAAAAAGGCCACCAAGGCAACCGGCCAGCCCGGCGCCGATGTCGCCAACTATCTGGCCCGCCACAACATGAATGTCACCATCGAGGTGATCAGCAATCCGCAGACAAGCATTGCCGACACGGTTCTCAACCATGTCTCCGACAACAGTAACGACCTGGTCGTGATGGGCGGTTACGGCCACAGCCGTATGCGCGAGTTCCTGTTCGGCGGAGCAACCCGGGAAATCCTGGAAGCGATGACCGTGCCGGTACTGATGGCGCACTGACGCATAAGCACACCCGCAATCGTTGAGATTTTGCGATGCAAAAAACCCGCGAACCTGACACACTCCGGTCCGCGGGCTTTTTTTGACCGCGCCAAAGCGCAAGAAGACTGGGACGGTGCGCAAGTGCTCTTGAGCGAAAAAACAACAAGCCGTTACCGGCTCAAGACGCAGACAAGGCAAGTCCCTCGTGTGCAGCCTTTCTGCTGTTTCTGGCTGCGTGCCCGTGAAATGTGTGGCCCATGACCTAGGTTCGTTTCAAACGTCTCGTTCCTTACGCTCGTTTTTCAAGGAATCGATCTCATGACCATTCGCAACCTCGACGGTTTCTTTGCGCCAGGATCGATAGCCGTTATCGGCCCCTGCCGGCACCCGGGCGTCTTGACCAGCAAGCTGGTTTCCTGCCTGCAGGACATAGAGGCCGGGCATCCGGTGACACTTGTCGGGATCGACGAGGTTGTTCCTTTCAAGGGCCGCAAGGCTGCCCGGCTGGACGATCTGGAAAAGATGCCGGATCTGGCGATTTATCTCGCCAAGGCGGAAACACTGCCGGCAACGATCCGCGTCCTGGGTGCAGGTGGAACCAAGGCCGTGCTCATCCCTTCCCCCGGATTTGAAACCTGGCCGGAAGAGCTTCTTCAGGAGTGCAGGGAAGCCGCACAGGCAACCAACCTGCGCCTGATCGGGCCAGGCACCCTTGGTCTTGCCGTGCCTGCAACAGGGCTCAATGCGCTTCTCAGCGCCGAACGTCCAGAGAAGGGGGAAGTCGCGTTTTTCTCCCGCTCCGGGGCCGTGCTCAACGCAACGCTTTCCTGGGCGAAAGCCCATCGCACCGGGTTTTCCGCCGTGGTGTCGCTCGGCGCGCGGATGGATGTCGATATCAGTGACCTGATCGATTATTTCGCTCAGGACTATCACACCCGCGCCATCGTCCTGCACCTGGAAGGCATCGCCGTTCCGCGCAAGTTCATTTCCGCCGCCAGGGCGGCGGCGCGCAGCAAGCCGGTGATCGTGATCCGCTCCGGCAAGAGCCGGGACTCGGGCGGCACGGGCCGCACCCACGCCGGCCGTCTTGCGCGCACGGACCGGGTTTACGAGACCGTCTTTCGCCGCACCGGGCTATTGCGCGTGCATGATCTCGATGAAATGTTCGAGGCGCTGGAAACCCTTTCCCACATCCGCGTTCCTCAATGTAACAAGCTTGCCGTCATCGCGAACGGACGGAGCCTTGCCAGCCTCGCCGTCGACAGGCTGATGGATCTGGGGGGCTCGTTCGCCGAGCTTGGCCCGGACACACGGGCAGCCCTCGAGGACACCAGCCGCAGCTATGCCGGTCTGTCGGTGACACCCGCGGCCGGTGGTTCGGTGATCCTGAAAGAGAACGTCACGCCGGAACAGATCACCGAGGCGATCGTGACTGTGCTGAAAGACCCGAATGTGGATGGCGCCGTCGTGCTGCAGGCGGCCAGCGCCTTTCAGCCCTTGTCCGCAATCGCAAAGGCAATTGCAGATGCCGCGGCCCTCGACCGCCGCCGCACCGGGCGGCGAAAGGCGCTTGTGGCCGGTCTTATCGGCGGCGACGGCGCGACACGGGCCGCTCTTTCCGAGGCCCGGATTCCAAATTACGCCAGCCCGGCGGAAGCTGCCCGCAGCCTGATGCATCTGGCCCACGATGCACAGGCACGCGAATTCCTGATGGCGGCCCCGGCCAGCCTGCCGAGCACGTTCTCACCAGATGTCGCACGGGCGCGCGGCATCGTCGCCGCCGCCCTTCAGGAAGACCGCACCTGGCTCAATCCGCCGGAAGTGGTCGCGATTCTGGAAGCCTATGACCTGCCGATCATGGCGACCGCCATGGCTGCAACGCCGGAAGAAGCGGCACAAGTGTCGGAACCGTTCTTCAAGACGGCGGCTCATTGCGTTGCCAAATTGATCTCCCCGGACCTGCCGTTCAAATCGCGGATCGACGGTGTCCGGCTTGGTCTGGAAAGTCCTGAAGCCGTTCGCAAAGCTGCTCAGGAGCTGATCCAAAAAACCCGGCGGGACTATCCGGACGCGCGGATTGACGGGATCTCCATCCATCCGATGCTGGAAGACCGGCATGGGCTGGAACTCTATATGGGCGTTGCCGAAACACAGGACTTCGGCCCGGTGCTGGTGTTCGGCCACGGCGGCACGGCCATCGAGGAAAGCGAGGACATCGCGCTGGAACTGCCGCCGCTTGATCTCAACCTTGCCGAGGCGCTGATTGCCCGAACAAGGATCGCCAGGCTTCTGGACGGCGGGCCGGCGCGCCCGGCTCTGGACAAGGCAGCGCTTGCCGAAGCGCTTGTGAAACTCTCCCAGATCACCGTCGACATTCCGGAAATACAGGAACTCGACATCAACCCGCTGGTTGCCCTGCCAAGCGGCCTGATCGGCCTTGATGCCCGCATGACCTTGTGCCACCCGGAAAAGCGTCCGGGCCGCACCGGCAGGTCCCGTCTTGCCATTGCCCCCTATCCGCAGGAATGGGAACAGAGCGTCAAACTGAAGGATGGGCGCGATATTTTCATCCGGCCGGTGCGCCCGGAAGACGAGGACCTGTTCAAGACGTTTTTCGAGCAGCAGACGCCAGAGGATCTGCGCCTGCGCTTCTTTGCGCCTGTGCGCGATTTCAGCCACCGGTTTCTGTCGCGGCTGACCCAGCTCGATTATGCCCGCGCCATCGCCTTTGCAGCCATCGAGCCGAAGGACGGCAGCTTGCTTGGCGTCGTCCGGCTGCATGCCGACCCGGATCACCAGACCGGCGAATATGCGGTCATGGTGCGCTCTGACCTGAAGGGCCAGGGACTTGGCTGGACCTTGATGAAACTGCTCATCCGCTATGCGAAGGTGGACGGGATCGAGGTGATCAAGGGCGAGGTGCTGAAGGAAAACACGTCGATGATCTCCATGTGTCAGTCGCTCGGCTTTTCGGTCGGAACCTCGCCGGACGATCCCGGCATCGCTCTCGTCACGCTGCCTGTTGCGGAAGTTCCGGAGCAACTCTGAACGCACTGGACAGGGCGCTGCGCCAGTATTTTCGGTTCTCAGCTTCGCATGACTGCACCGGCCTGCCTCAAACAAAAAACGCTCCCCGCAAGGAGGAGCGCATTGTGCGGCCGATTGGCGGCGGCACTTTAATGGGTCGCAGCCATACCGAAGGGCAGTTGCTCGCGTGCGTTCCTGTACCACTCAATGATCTTCTTGCGCTCGCCCTCTTCCATGAAGGAGACATTGGCCGGTGGCATTGCGTTGGTGACGCCGGCCTGAAGGTAGATCTGCTTGGCGGCGCGCACCACGTCTGCCTTGGTTTCCAGCAGCATGCCCTTGGGGGCCCAGTAGATGCCCTCGTAGAAAGGTTCGCGGGCGTGGCACATGCCGCAGCGGCCGGGGATGATGTTCATGACATCGTCAATGCCTTCTGCATTCGCGAACACCTGTTCCGTCTCGGTCAGCGGGCGGGCGTCCGAGGCCTCCCAGGTGTCCTGCTGGAGCGGTGCCAAGGACAGCTGGATGATGGCGACGAACAGGATCGCCGTTGCCAGCCATGTCCAGGTCGGCGCCGGGGCACCCGTGTGCTTGGTGTTGAAATAGTGCCTGATGGTGACGCCCATCAGGAACACCAGCGCGGCAATCAGCCAGTTGTATTCCGAAGCAAAGGCGAGCGGATAATGGTTGCTCAGCATCAGGAACACGACCGGCAGGGTCAGGTAGTTGTTGTGGGTGGAGCGCAGCTTGGCGATCTTGCCGTATTTGGCATCCGGGGTCCGGCCGGCCTTCAGGTCTGCCACCACAATCTTCTGGTTCGGAATGATGATGAAGAACACATTGGCGGTCATGATCGTGGCGGTGAAGGCGCCAAGATGCAGCATGGTGGCCCGGCCGGTGAAGATCTCGTTGTAGCCGTAGCCCATGGCCACCAGCAGCGCGAACAGCAGAAGCATCAGCAGCGTCGGGCTTTCCCCGAGTTTCGATTTGCACAGCCGGTCATAGACCAGCCAGCCGATGGTCAGAGACCCGGCGGAAATCAGCACACCCTGCCACAGGGCAAGATCGGCCTTGGCCGGATCGATCAGGTAAAGCTCGCCGCCGACCCAGTAGACGACCATCAGCAGGGCCGCGCCGGACAGCCACGTGGAATAGCTTTCCCATTTGAACCAGACCAGGTGCTCGGGCATGTTTTCCGGCGCCACCAGGAACTTGCGGATGTGATAGAAGCCGCCGCCGTGGACCTGCCATTCCTCGCCGTGAGCCCCCTTGGGCAGGTCGGGAGCTTTCTTGAGCCCGAGGTCCAGCGCAACGAAATAGAACGACGAGCCGATCCAGGCCATCGCCGTAATCACATGCAGCCAGCGGACCGCAAAGGCGATCCAGTCCCAAATGATGGCAATGTCCAGCATTGCTTCCCCTCCAAATTCGTTTGATCCAAGCTAGCCCAAGCAGCAATTTTCTGGTATCTCGGGATAATTCCGAGCAGTTTCAAAAAAATCGGAACAATAACCGGCCCGGCTAGACATCCTCATGGCGTATCTGGAAAACATCCGAACCTTTCTGCGCGTTTACGAGCTGGGCAACATGTCCGCTGCCGCGCGCGACCTGCGGATTTCCTCTGCTGTCGCGTCGTCACGGGTGTCCCAACTGGAAGAGCATCTGAACGTCCGCCTGTTCCAGCGAACCACCCGTGCCCTCAGCCCGACAGAGCATGGCAACTTGTTCTATCGCGGTGCAACAAAAATCATCGAAGCGGTGGAAGAAGCCGAAGCGGAGATCAGTAACGTCACCCGTTCGCCGCGCGGCACGCTGTTCGTTGCCGCCCCCATCGGCATGGGCCAACGGCTGATTGCCCCGGCGATCCCGAAATTCAAGGATGCCAATCCGTTGATCGACATTCGCCTGCGCCTGTCCGACCGCAAGGTCGACCTGACGGGTGAAGGCCTCGATGCCGCGTTCTTCCTGGGGCTGCCGGAAGACTCCAACCTGAAGATCCGCAAGATCGCCGATTGCAGCCGCGTGCTGTGCGCCTCACCGTCCTATCTCGCCCGCAAGGGCAACCCGAAAACCAGCGAGGAGCTTGGTGCCGGCCGCCACGACTGCCTCAACATGCGGTATCCCGGTGCACCGGAATTTCAGTGGCCTCTGCAGACGGAAACCGGCGTCAAGCGTGTCGCGGTGTCCGGCCCGTTCGAATCCGACCATGGCGATGTTCTGACCGGCTGGGCGCTGGAAGGCCACGGCATCGTGCTGAAGCCGGTGTTCGAAGTCGCCGATTATCTGGCGTCTGGGTCTTTGGTGCCGGTGCTGGAAAACGAGCCGCCTATCCCGGTTCAGATGGCCTGCCTCTATACCCACCGCCGCCATCAGGACCCGAAGGTGCGCCTGTTCCTGGATTTCATGGTGGCGCATATCCAGAAATCGCTTGCGGACATGGCTAGCACGCATTGAGGGCTATGCCCTCACATCCTGAAATCTGTTTCCCTGAAGTTGCTATAGACCGGCTGCATGCTTTGCCGAGGCGTCTCCTCCGCCCATAGGAGGGCAGCGCAGCTTTCTTTCAGCGGGAAAAAGGCCGGTTCCGGGCTAGTTGCGACGCGACCCGTATCAGATGATCTTTGCGAGTGAACACTCTTATCGGTTTCCACGCCGAGTGCTTGCCCCCTCATCCTGTGGAAGCGTAAAGCGCTGTCTCAAAGGATGCGCCACCAGCTCCGAATTTGCCGCCCATGCTTCGAGACGGACCTCCCGGTCCTCCTCAGCATGAGGGTTTTTTTTTGGGGGGGGAGAGCCTGAACCAGATGCCTCCTGTTCCCTCATTGTTTCCACCGCCCCTGCTGATATCGCTCGTTACATGTGTCCTCCCCCCCCACAGCTGTGGTCCTTCAAACCACCACCTCATCCTGAGGAGGGTGTTGGGGGAGAGCCGTTGGCAAGGTGTTGCTCGCCGGACACCCCGAATAGAAAATCCGCCACCTTTTCAGGGCCAGATCCCCGGCAAGTGTCTTTCCATGGCGCTTGTGTCTTGCACCTGTCACAGATCGCAGACAGGAAGATCCAATGCCTGCGTATTCGTCCTACATCCTGTGCACTTCGCCGCGAAGCGGCAGCACGCTCTTGTGCAAACTTCTGTCGGCAACGGACGTTGCCGGGCATCCGAGGTCCTATTTCCACGAGCCGTCTCTGACGGCGTGGAGCGAAGGCGTTGGCGTTGCGGCGGCGCCGGACGAGCCCGAGGCGGAGTTCCGGCGCCGGATATTTGCGGCGGCCATCGAATTAGGCACAGGTGGCACCGGCCTCTTCGGATTGCGGTTACAGCGGCACAGCTTCGATTTCTTCATGAAACAGCTCGCCTGCCTGCATCCGGACGCTCCCAGCGATCTGGCGCGTCTTGAGGCTGTCTTCGGTAACACGCTGTTCATTCACCTGACCCGGACAGACAAAGTCGAACAGGCGGTCTCCTTCGTTCGGGCCGAGCAATCCGGCCTCTGGCACAGAGCCCCGGACGGCACCGAACTGGAGCGTTTGTCTGAGCCGCGCGAAGCCCACTATGACGCTGCCGAGATCCGCGCCTGCTACGAGCGCTTCACCCGGTTTGAGAGCGACTGGCAGGCTTGGTTCGAAAGTCAGCGCATTGCCCCGCTCAGAATCACATATGATGCCCTTTCGGCAGACCCGCAGGCGACCTTGCGCCTTGTCCTCCAGCACCTCGGCCTGAAGGAGACCGCGGCGGATGGCGTCGTGCCCGGCGTGACCAAACTGGCGGATGCCACCAGTGCCGACTGGGTATCGCGCTTCCGGGTGGATCTGGATGTTAGGCACACATGAGCGCCGTCTGAGTGAACCGGCCGGGGCACGGCATCGTATCCTTCGCTGAAGACAAGGGGTTTTGCACCCGCCTTGGCCACGCGCCGTGAATGCTGTTAAGCTCTTGATGCTTCATCTGGAAACAGACGGACGGCTGCGTTCATGAACCTCGAAGGTTTCATTGCTGAACTTCACTCTTGGGGCATGCTTGCGCTCAGCTATCTGACTGCGCCCTGGTTTGCCTATCAGGTCGCCATCATCGCGGTTCTGTTCGGCTTGGCCAAGGTGCTGAGCCTTCGCGTCGAACCCAGGCTCGAAGCGCGCGCCCGCGAGATCAGGGGACATCCGGGTCTGCTACGCGTGGTGATTGCTATGCTGCGTCGGACCGAATGGATCCTGTTCAGCCTGTTCCTGTTCATCGCGCTTACGGTGATGCGCGCCGTCACGTGGCCGAGCCGCAGCCATTTCATCGCCATTGCGCTCTCTCTGTCGCTCGCCTGGCTGTTTGTTGCTGTTCTTTCGAGAGTTATCCGCAACCGGCTGGTTGCCAGAACGCTCAGTTGGCTCGCCTGGATCTATGTTGCCCTGGTCATTCTGGGCTTTGACGACGAGGCCGGCAGTTTTCTCGACAGCATGGCTCTGCCCCTCGGCGAGATGCGGCTGTCGTTGCTGCTGATTCTCAAGGCGGTGCTGCTTCTGATTGCGACCATCTGGGTCGCCGTCATTCTTGGACGTTATTTCGATGAGCAGGTTCAAAAGTCGGACGAACTGACACCGTCGATCCGCGTGCTGATCGGCAAGGTCGCAAAATTCGGGTTGATTCTGGTGGCCGGCACGATCGCGCTGTCGTCGGTCGGGATCGATCTGTCCGCCTTTACCGTCTTCACCGGAGCGGTCGGCCTCGGTCTCGGCTTCGGCTTGCAGAAGGTCATCTCCAACTTCATATCCGGCATCATCATCCTGCTCGACAAGTCGATCAAACCGGGCGACACCATCTCGCTGGAAGGCACATTCGGCTGGATCCGCGAGTTGCGCGCCCGCTTCGTTTCCGTCGTCACCCGGGATGGACGCGAATACCTCATCCCGAACGAGGACTTCATCACCCACCGGGTGATCAACTGGTCCTTCAGCGACGAACTCGTCCGCCTCGACGTCAATTTCGGCGTCTCCTACGATGCCGACCCGCATGAGGTCTCAAAGCTTGCCATCGAAGCGGCGATGACGGTCGGCCGGGTTGAAGGCTCCCGGCGCCCGGTCTGCTGGCTGACTGGCTTCGGCGACAGTTCGCTCGACTTCGTCCTGCGCTTCTGGATTCGCGACCCGCAACAGGGCCTGACCAACGTACGCGGCAAGGTGCTGCTGGCGCTTTGGGACACCTTCAAGGAAAACAACGTCAATATCCCGTACCCGCACCGGGAAATCATAATCAAGAAGCACATGGGAGATGGATTGCCTTCGGAGGCCTTCCAGGAGGTCCGTGGCAAGCAGAAAGAAATCGATTAGCCTTGTCTAGATAATTTTGCCCTACCCGAGGATGCCGATGCTTCCAACCCAGCAAAAACCTCATCCTGAGGAGGACCTTGGGTCCGTCTCGAAGGATGGGCCACTTGTTCGGAGCAAGGGTCCCATCCTTCGAGACGCGAGCAGGCTCGCTCCTCAGGATGAGGCGGTAACGTTGGAAAACACTCGAACCGGTGCCCCTCCTCAACTCCCCCGATAGGTCGAATAGCTGAAGGGTGAGACCAGCAGCGGCACGTGGTAATGCGCTTCTTCGGACATCCCGAAGCGCAGGGGCACCGTGTCGAGGAATTTCGGTTTCGGCAGAGCAATGCCAGTGGCGTCGAAATAGGCGCCGACATGGAACACCAGCTCGTAGGTTCCGGTCTTGAATTCGTCTTTCGGCAGGATCGGGCTGTCGGTGCGGCCGTCGTCGTTGGTTTGCAGGCTTCGTATGTAGGTCCGGCTGTCACCCTCGATTGCATAAAGATCGATCTTGATGCCTTTTCCAGGGCACCCTTGGGCGGTGTCGAGCACGTGAGTCGTCAGGTAACCGGCCATCTTGGCTTCCTCCAAATGTCAGTTTGCGCGCATGATGCTGTGGGCCTTAATCGAAGGGCACCCGTGGTTCACAGGAAGCACTTTCTAAAAAGACGAGAAAGTCATGTCCATTATTCTGTTTTATAAGAAGACAACATGCCAGCCCCTTGAATGAGGCACAGTCTTTGCTTGGTTCAAAACACGTTGGTATCACGAGGAGGTCCGTCTTGAATCGCTATTCCCGGAACATGCGTGGCTATGGTCAGAACCCGCCGGATCCAAAGTGGCCGGGCGGAGCCAGGGTCGCTGTCCAGTTCGTGTTGAACTACGAGGAAGGCGGCGAGAATTGCGTGCTGCATGGCGATGCGGCGTCCGAGGCGTTCCTGTCCGATATTCCAGGTGCTGCCCAGTGGCAGGGCAAGCGTCACTGGAACATGGAATCCATCTACGAGTACGGGGCGCGCGCCGGTTTCTGGCGCCTGCACCGGCTTTTCACACGGGCCGGCATTCCGCTGACTATCTATGGTGTCGCCTCCGCGCTCGCGCGCAGCCCGGAACAGGTGCAGGCCATGAAGGACGCCGGCTGGGAAATCGCCAGCCACGGCCTCAAGTGGGTCGAGCACAAGGATATGCCCGAGGACGAGGAACGTGCGGCCATCGCCGAGGCCATCCGCCTGCACACAGAAGTGGTCGGCAGCCGTCCGCTCGGCTGGTACACGGGCCGCTGCTCGGAAAACACCGTCCGCCTCGTCGCGGAGGAAGGCGGATTTGCCTATATTTCAGACACCTATGATGACGATCTGCCCTATTGGCTGGATGCCGACGGCCGCGATCAGCTGATCATTCCCTACACGCTGGAAGCCAACGACATGCGCTTCGCGACGGCGCCAGGATGGACGGATGGTGAGGATTTCTTCCTCTATCTGAAGAACGCCTTCGACATGCTCTATGAAGAAGGCAAGACGGACACACCGAAGATGATGTCCATCGGCCTGCATTGCCGCCTTGTCGGCCGTCCGGGCAAGATCATGGCTCTGAAGAAATTCATCGACCATATCCAGGCTCATGACGGCGTCTGGTGTCCGCGCCGGATCGAGATCGCGGATCATTGGGCCAAGACCCATCCCCCGCAGAAGGGCCTGCACCCCAGCCGCATGGAGAAAGCCGAGTTCGTCGAAACCTTCGGCGGCATCTTCGAGCATTCTCCGTGGATTGCCGAGCGCGCCTTCGAGCTGGAACTTGGCCCGGCACATGACTGTTCCGCCGGTGTTCACAACGCGCTGTGCCGGATGTTCCGGTCCGCAAGCGAGAAAGAGCGCCTCGGCGTTCTGACCGCCCACCCGGATCTTGCCGGCAAGCTGGCCCAGGCTGGCCGCCTGACGGCGGAAAGCACCAACGAGCAAGCTAGCGCCGGTCTCGACATGCTGACCAACGAGGAGCGCGAGACCTTCACCCGGCTGAACAATGCCTATGTCGAAAAGCACGGCTTCCCGTTCATCATAGCGGTGCGCGATCATGACAAGGCTTCGATCATGGCCGCTTTCCAGCGCCGGATCGACAACGACCGGGCGACGGAATTCGGCGAAGCCTGCCGCCAGGTGGAACGGATCGCCCAGTTCCGGCTCAAGGACCTTTTCCAGTGAGCCGTGTCATCGCCCCCTCGCCCCTGACCGCAGAGGCCTTCGCCGCCTATGGCGATGTCCTCGAGGTGGCGGGCGCGCCTGACAAGATCATCAATCAGGGCATGTGTGGGCGTCATCATGACCGGGCAAAGCTCGACTTCGGCACTGGCCGGGCAGGCATCAGCCTGTTCGATGCCAAGGCCCGGTCGTTTCCCTATGTCGTCGACATGGTCGAGCGTCACCCGGAAGGCAGTCAGGCCTTCATTCCGCTGGACGGTGTGCCGATGCTGGTTGTCGTCGCGGACGACGAGAACGGCCAGCCGGTCAACCTGAAGGCATTCATCAGCCAGCCCGGGCAGGCGATCAACCTGTATCGCGGCACCTGGCACGGAGTTCTGGCACCGCTCTGGCAAGCGGGCCGCTACGCGGTCGTGGACCGCATCGGGGAAGGAGCCAACCTGGAGGAACACTGGTTTCCCGACCCTTGGACAGTGGAGGCCGATAACAAGGAATAGGCCTCCCTTTCAGAACGATCCCCGCCCGCTCAACGAGGCGGAGACGTTCGCACGACCTTCAGAGGAGCAGAAATGTCTAATTCATCGATCGGATCTCCGGCGCAGCTCCGGGATCCCAATTACACACCGCCGCTTTACAAGGCGATCCCGCTTGGCATCCAGCATGTCCTGGCCATGTTCGTCTCCAACGTCACACCCGCCATCATCGTGGCCGGTGCAGCCGGTTTCGGCTTCGGGTCGAATTCACCCGATTTTCCCGAACTGCTTTATCTCATCCAGATGTCCATGGTCTTTGCCGGGGTCGCGACCCTGTTGCAGACGATCACCATCGGCCCGGTCGGTGCGGCCCTGCCCATCGTTCAGGGTACGTCCTTCGCGTTTCTGCCGATCATGATCCCGCTCGTTGCCGGCAAGGGCGTCGACGGTCTTGCAGCCCTCTTCGGCGGCGTGATCATCGGCGGCTTTTTCCATGCGTGCCTGGGTCTCGTCATCGGCAAGATCCGCTTTGCCCTGCCGCCGCTGGTCACAGGGCTTGTGGTGACCATGATCGGTCTCGCGCTGGTCCAGGTCGGCATCCAGTATGCCGCTGGCGGTGTTCCAGCCATCGGCACACCGGAATACGGCTCATTGCTCAACTGGGCTGCCGCCCTGGTGGTGATCGTGGTGACGCTCGGGCTGAAGTTCTTCGGCAAGGGCATGATGTCCGTCTCCGCGGTTCTGCTCGGCCTGATCGCCGGTTACATCTTCGCGCTGGCCACCGGCATGCTGACGTTCGAAGCTGTGTCGACCTCCTGGGACCGTGCAGCCGTCTTTGCCTTGCCGCAGCCGTTCAAATACGGCTTCGAATTCTCGTTTGCAGCCGTGCTCGGCTTCTGCCTGATGGCCTTCGTCTCAGCGGTGGAAACCGTTGGCGACGTTTCCGGCATCACCAAGGGCGGCGCTGGACGTGAAGCCACGGACAAGGAAATTGCCGGGGCGACCTTTGCCGATGGTCTCGGCACGGCCATTGCCGGTTTCTTCGGCGGCTTCCCGAACACCTCCTTCAGCCAGAACGTCGGCCTCATCGCCATGACCGGCGTCATGAGCCGCCATGTCGTGACCATCGGCGCGATCTTCCTGATCGTCTGCGGTCTGATCCCGAAGGTCGGCGCGGTGATCCGCACCGTTCCGATCGAGGTTCTCGGCGGCGGTGTCATCGTGATGTTCGGCATGGTTGTTGCCGCCGGTATCTCGATGCTGTCGGATGTGAACTGGAACCGGCGCAACATGGTGATCTTCGCCATCTCGCTGTCCATCGGCCTCGGCCTTCAGCTGGAACCGGGCGCCCTGCAGCACATGCCGGACACCGCACGCATCCTTCTGACCAGCGGCCTGCTGCCGGCAGCCCTGATCGCCATCGTCCTCAACCTGGTGCTGCCGGAGGAACTCTCCGACGAATCCACCGAAGAGGTCTCCGGCGGTCTCTCCGGCCACGGACGCGGCTCCCTGCCGAAGGAAGAAACGGCGTAGGGCCAAGCTTTACATGAGGATGAGAAAGGGCCGCCTGAGCGGCCCTTTTTATTTCTGTCGCCCGTCTTCCTGGGCGCGGAGATCCGAAACCAGGTGCCGGGGCTTTTCACTTGATAATGTGAAATGATCCGGTCCAGGGGCTCCCCGATCCCGGCTCGCACTTCGTTTGGCCGGGATGACGATGGTGAGGGTTCGCAGGGAAGAATTTCAGGCGTTTCAGCAGTTGGAAATTTTCCCCTCCGTCATTCCGGACAAGGGAGGCGCAGCCGGACGCAGATCCGGAATCCAGACATATTTCGCGCTGAAAGCGCGGCCAAGTCTTCTTCTGAGGTGTTCGCTGCGCTGACACAGATCAGCTGCGTTCCGGATCAAGTTGCAGCGATGCTGCACTGATCCGGAACGACGGTGACAGGAGAGCTTGCGGCTTCTCCCCCCTTACCGCCCCGCCATCAGCCGGGCCATGTCGATCATGCGGGCGGAAAAGCCCCATTCGTTGTCGTACCAGCCGAAAATACGCACCTGGTGGTCATTGGCCTCGAGCGTTTCGGGCAGGTGAATGACCAGGGATTCCGGCCGCGCACGCATGTCCGTGGACACCACGTGGTCCTGCACGAAGCCGATCACCGGATTGCCGGAAAAGATCTCGAGCAGTCTATCATTGAAGGGTGCCTTGACGGGCTGTGCCAGTGTCACCGTCAGGTCGACGGCGGACACGCTGATCGCGGGCACCCGGACGGCGGCACCGCTGATCTTGCCCTCAAGCTGCGGCAGCACCTTGCCGACCAGCTTGGTGGCGCTGGTGGTGGTCGGCACCATCGAGACACCACCTGCGCGGCTGCGCTCCAGCGGCCCGCGCGGGGCATCCACCATCGGCTGGCTGCCCGTGTAGCAGTGGATGGTCGTCATATGCCCGCTCTTGATGCCGATGGCATCATCCAGGCCGCGCAGCAGAGGGGCGAGTGCGTTGGTGGTGCAGGAGCCGTTTGAGACGATGCGGTGATCGCCGAGCTGATCTTCGTTCGCACCAAGCACCAGCGTGATGTCGGCGGCCCTGGAAGGACCGGACACCAGCACGTTGGCCGCGCCTGCTTTCAGACCGCGTTCTGCGATCTCGCGCGTGTCCGCCTTGCCGGTGCATTCCAGCACCACGTCGATGTCTGAAAGATCGAGAACAGACAGATCGTGTTCGGCGGAAAACACCATCTCGCGCCCGTCCACCGTCAAGGTGCCCTCGCCCGCCGTTACGTCGCCCGGCCAGGGACCGAAGACGCTGTCATACTTGAAGAGATAGGCACAGGTTTCCAGCGGTGCGATATCGTTGATCCGCACCACCTCGATCCGTTCCGCTTCGGGTAGTTTCATCACTTGACGCAAGAGGGTCCGACCGATCCGGCCGAACCCGTTGATCACAATCCGCATTGTCTACGGTCCGTCTAGAAATCCACTTCGATCGCGACGCCCTTTTGGATTGCCAGATCGACCGCAGCAGACGCCACGGCAAGGTCCTGAAGGCCGACGCCGGTCCCGTCGAAAAGCGTAATATCGCTCTGCGAGATCCTGCCCGGATGATTACCATTAATGACGGCGCCGATCTCAATTATATTGTCCTCAGAGACAATTCCGCTGGCGACCGCATGCTGGCATTCGCCGATGGTTGCCGACTGAGCGACTTCATCCGTGAAGAGCTTGGCCTTGGCAACAAGGGCAGTATCGACTTCCTGTTTGCCCTTGGTATCCGTGCCCATGCAGGCGATATGGGTGCCCGGCGTGACGTGCTCTTCCATCAGGATCGGATCAAAGCTGGAGGTGATCGAGATGATCACGTCGGCTTCCGCACCCAGCCTGGCCAGATCGACAGATTCGTAAGGCAGACCGAGCTCATTTGCGGTTGCCTCCAGGCGCACCAGCATTTCCGGATGAAGATTCCAGCCGAGTACCTTTTCAAAGCTGCGCTGTTCGGCGGCCGCCCGCATCTGGAATGCCGACTGGTGACCGGCCCCGATCATGCCAAGCACCTTCGCGTCCTTGCGTGCGAGATGCTTGATGGAAACCGCAGAGGCTGCCGCCGTGCGCAGAGCGGTCAACAGGTTGCCGCCGACAACGGCCTTTGCCTTGCCGGTATCGGCATCGAACAGGAACACGGTCGACTGGTGGTTGGTCAGGCCCTTTGCCATGTTGCCCGGCCAGTAGCCACCGGACTTCAGGCCAAGCGCCAGCGAAGACCGGTCGAAGCCCGACTTGAAGCCATAAAGCGCATCGGCATGGCCGATGGCCTCACGGATAACCGGAAAATTACAGGCTGCCCCACTCGCCATGGCGGCAAAGACGCTTTCGACAGCGTCAAAGGATTCCTGGCGGCCGATGAGGCCTGCGATTTCCTTTTCAGGAACGATGATCATATGTGTCTCCAGAGGGTTCTGACCCTGAACGTCTAAAGACCTCATTCTGAGGAGCGCGCCTTGCACGCATCTCGAAGGATGGGCCACTTGTTCCGGAATTCTTGGCCCATCCTTCGAGACGGGCTTGTCAGCCCTCCTCAGGATGAGGAGGTGGTTGGTGTGACAAACTCCACCGCCGTCATGCCATGGCTTGACCATGGCATCCATGCCGTGCCCCATTCGTTCGAAAAGCTTCGACGTGCGGAAAGATCACGGCATGGATTACCGGGTCGAGCCCGGCAATGACGAGCAGCTGGGAGCTCGTGGTCCTCAATAAGCCTTGCCACGGGCCGAGATCGGCCAGACCGTCTCGACCTTGCCGCCCCGCACGCCGACATACCAGTCGTGAACGTTGGCAGTCGGGTCGCAGTGTCCAGGCACCAGCTTCAGCTTCTCGCCGACCTTCAGGACGCCGTTCGGGTCGGCGATGACGCCATGCTCGTCCGAGCACTTGACATATTCGACGTCACTGCGGCCGTAGATGACCGGCAGGCCGCTGTCGACGGACTGGGCTTTCAGGCCCGCATCGCAGATCGCCTTGTCGGCTTTCGCGTGGCTCATCACCTGGGTCAGGATGAAGAAGGCGTTTTCCCATTCGCCCTGGTCGATGCGCTTGCCGTCCTTGTCGAGAATGCGGCCATAATCCGCATCCATGAAGGCGTAGGAGCCGCATTGCAGCTCGTTGTAGACACCGGAATTGGATTCAAAATAATAGGAACCCGTGCCGCCGCCGGAAACGAGCTCCGGTTCCAGGCCTACCATCTTCAGCGCCTCCACAGCGTCCTTGACCATGGCAATGGCAATGTCGAGCTTTTCCTTGCGGGCTTCGAAGCTGTCGATGTGCTGCATGGCGCCCTGATAGGCCTGGATGCCGGTGAACTTCAGGTTGCTTGCCGCGTCCACCGCCTTGGCGATTTCGACGACGGCGTCACTCGTGGTCACGCCGCAGCGCCCTGCGCCGCAATCGATCTCGATGAAGACTTCCAGCGTGGTGCCGTGTTTGACGGCTGCTTCCGACAGGTCGGCAACATTGGCGAGATCGTCGACACAGACGATCGTGCGGCACCCGAATTTGGGCAGCCGGGCCAGGCGGTCGATCTTGGCCTTGTCGCGCACCTGGTTGGACACCAGGATGTCCTTGATGCCGCCACGGGCGAAGACTTCGGCTTCCGAAACCTTCTGGCAGCACACCCCGACGGCACCACCGAGGCGTTCCTGCAACTTGGCGACATCCACCGACTTGTGCATCTTGCCGTGCACCCGGTGACGCATGCCGTGGGCCTTGGCATAGTCGCCCATCTTCTTGATGTTGCGCTCCAGCGCATCGAGATCGAGCACCAGACAAGGCGTCTGGATATCGGCCTCATCCATGCCGGGCACGGCGGGAATGTCATAGCCGACTTCGAGTTTTTCAAATCCGGTTTGTGCGTTCATTTTGTACTTCTCCAAGTGGCTCAAACGGTCCGGATCAACCAGCGTTCGGATTTCATCCGAATGCTGAAAAGTTGATCGTTTTTAAAGCAATGGCGCATCTTAGCTGCGTTCCTCGGAACACAGGATGCTCCAGGGCAGCTTGCCGAGATCGACATTGCCGCCGGTGATGATGACGCCGACGCGTTTTCCGGCGAAGACGTCCCTGTTCTTCAGGATGGTTGCCAGTGGCACGGCGGAAGAAGGTTCCATGACGATCTTCATCCGCGCCCAGATCAGGCGCATGGCGTCGATGATTTCCTGTTCCGACGCGGTCAGGATGTCGGTGACGTGATTGGAGACGAAGTGCCAGGTCAGCTCCTTGAGCGGCACTTTCAATCCGTCGGCGACCGTGTCCGGTGCATCGTCGGCAATGATGTGACCGGCCTTGAAGCTGCGGGCGGCATCATCCGCCTGCTCCGGTTCGGCGGCATAGATCTTCACGTCAGGTGCCAGGTTCGACAGGGTCAGACAGGTGCCGGAGACCATGCCACCGCCGCCGATCGGGGCAATCACTGCGTCGAGGCCGTCTGTCTGCTCCAGCAATTCCTTGGAACAGGTGCCCTGCCCCGCAATGACACGCGGGTCATTGTAGGGGTGAACGAATTCCGCACCAGTGCGGGCTTCGACCTCGGCAAAGACCGCTTCGCGGCTGGAGGTGGAGGGCTCGCACTCGGTGATAATGCCACCGTACCCACGAACCGCGTCCTTCTTGGCCTGCGGCGCCGTTCTCGGCATCACCACGTGGCAGGGAATGCCCCTTCGGCCGGCCGCATAGGACAGGCTGAGTGCGTGGTTGCCGGAGGAATGGGTGGCGACACCGGCCTTGGCGGTTTCCTCGTCCAGACCAAAGACGGCGTTGGATGCACCGCGCACCTTGAACGCGCCCGCCTTCTGGAAGTTCTCGCATTTGAAGAACAGCTCCGCGCCGGTCAGTTCGTTGAGGAATGACGAAGTCAACACCGGCGTGCGGTGGATATACGGCTTGATGCGCTCATGGGCGACGAGCATATCCTCAAGCGTCGGGATGTACTGGGTCAGGGCGTCGGTTTTCATGCGGCTTCCTTCGAGGCAATGGCGCTGTCGCTGCGATAGACTTCCTGGGCTGCGGCAACACCGGACCCCAGTTTGATGTCGAGGCCGAGATCGGCCATGACCATTTCGGCTGTGGCCAGACCCGACAGCATCATGACGTCGGTCAGGCTGCCCAGGTGGCCGATGCGGAAAACCTTGCCCGCGACCTCTCCGAGGCCGACACCAAAGGCGACGCCGTATTTCGCTGCGGCGTGAGTCACGATGCCGGTGGCGTTGAAGCCCTCGGGCGTGCGGATCGCGCTGACAGAGTCCGAATAGATGTCCGGTGACCGGGCGCAAAGCTCCAGGCCCCAGGCCCGGACTGCGGCACGCACGCCTTCGGCAATGCGGTGATGGCGGGCAAAGACGTTCTCAAGCCCTTCAGCCAGCAGCATGTCGCAGCTCTGCTTCAGACCGTTCATCAGGCCGACAGCTGGCGTATAGGGATAGGCGTTCGACGCGTAGGCTTTCATCATGTCGCGCACATCAAAGAAGGTCCGCGGCAACCGGGCGCTTTCAACAGCGGCCTGCGCCTTAGGCGATAGGGCGATGATGGCGAGGCCCGGCGGCAGCATGAAGCCTTTCTGGGAGCCGGTGACCGCAGCATCGACGCCCCATTCGTCCATGCGGAAATCCATGGAGGCAATCGAGCTGACGCCGTCGACAAAGAACAGCGCCGGATGCTTCGCGGCATTCAGCGCACGGCGCACGGCGGCAATGTCGGATTTGACGCCGGTCGCGGTTTCGTTGTGGGTTGCCAGAACCGCCTTGATCTCGTGACTGGTGTCCGCCGTGAGGATTTCCTCATAACGGTCCGCAGGCAATCCCGTGCCCCAGGGCGCCTCGACCACCTCAACCTTCAGGCCGTGGCGCTGGCACATGTCGATCCAGCGGTGGCTGAACATCCCGTTGCGGGCAGCCAGGATCTTGTCACCGGGGCTCAAGCAGTTGGTGATCGCGGTTTCCCAGCCGCCGGTGCCGGTCGAGGGAAACAGGAATACCTCGGCGGTTTCCGTCTTCAGCACCTTTTTGACGCCGGCAAGCGCAGGCTGGAGGATCTGTCCGAACAGCGGCGAGCGATGGTCCAGAGTCGGCATGTCGCAGGCTCTGCGGAGCGCCTCCGGCATGTTGGTGGGGCCGGGAATGAAAACAGGATTTTGGAAGCTCATGGCCGTTTCCTCTTATGAATTTTGAGAAACGGTATCGCGCGGAGGCAACTCGCCGCAATTTTTTTAAAATATTTTTTCAAAAATGGATTTTGCGAAAACTATCAGTATTGTCAGTATGTTATATTTTTCATATGGTGAATTGATTTTTCAATTTCTGAAAAAGTGAGCTGATGATAGACCCCAAACCCGACAGTTCCGCCACAAGACGTGCCCGTGGGAGACCACGCGCCTGGGACGACAAGACCGAGCAGAACACCATCAAGTCGCTCGACCGGGCAATGGCCGTATTCGAGCATCTGAGCACCCAGTCCGGCGTCTCGCTGTCGGCCCTGTCGGACCAGCTTGGCGAATCCACGGCTACGCTCTACCGCATCCTGTTCACGCTGGAGACACGCGGCCTGGTGGAGTTCGATCAGGCCCAGCAGCTCTGGCACATAGGCCCGGGCGCTTTCATTATCGGTGCACGATTTTTGAGGCGCACCAGTCTGGTGGAGCGGGCCCGCCCAATCCTGCGCTCCCTGATGGAGCAGACGGGCGAAACGGCCAATCTGGGCGTCGCGCAGGCGGACCAGGTGCTGTTCGTCAGTCAGGTGGAAACCCACGAAAGCATTCGTGCGTTCTTCCCGCCCGGCACCTTGTCGCCGCTGCATGCCTCCGGCATCGGCAAGGCGCTGCTGGCCTTCATGGACGAAGATCAATGCAAGCGCATTCTGAAGCAGACCGACCGGGAGCGTTTCACCGAGCACACGCTGTGTGACGCGGATCTGCTGGCTGCGGACCTGGAAGCGATCCGGGCGCGCGGGTTTTCGATCGACGGGGAAGAAAAGAACCTCGGCATGCGCTGCATCGCGGCGCCCGTGTTCAATCACTATGGCGAGGCCGTTGCCGGGCTCTCCGTCTCGGGTCCGACAAGCCGGGTCAGCCCGGACAGGATCGCCCCCTTCGCCGACGCGGTGAAGACGGCAGCGGCAGCACTGACCGCCGCCCTCGGCGGCGAAAACGCTTTGCCGCAAACAAAGACCGCGGAGTGAGGCCCCTTCGCTACCTTCGACAGTAAGAAACTACGGCCATTTCCACATTCACCCTCATCCTGAGGAGCTGCGATAGCAGCGTCTC
>NZ_AAUW01000011.1 GCF_000168975.1 Roseibium aggregatum IAM 12614 | reverse complement strand
GGGGTAGTTCTCCACATCGGTGGTGATGGTGAGCTGACCGCCCGGTTGAATACCGGCCACCAGCGTTGGTTCCATCATGGCGCGCGCAGCGTATATCGCCGCCGTGTAGCCGGCCGGGCCGGAGCCGATGATCAGAAGTTTGCTGTGTTCCGTGCTCATGGGCGCACCTTTATCCTGTCTTCATGTCCCGGCGTTGACATGGCCGGGTTGGCCCATTTGGGCGTTGTTCTGGTTTTGCCGGAAGGCCGAAAAATCGCTCAAGATGCGTTGAACGATCGCCGGTGTGGCATCTATCGGCTCGTAGGTAGTGGTTTTCAGCGGACCTGGAAAGGGGTGAATGACACCCAGGCGTCGCAAAGTCCCCAAAAACCGGGTGATCTTGTCGTGACCGCCGCCCGGTTCGAACACATGGACCGGTTTGCCGGTGGCTGTCGCCTCGCCGATCATGTTCGTGGAATCGGCGGTTGCGATGATGGCGTCGGCTTTGGAGAGAAAAAGGCCGTAAGGGTTCGGCTCTTCGCCGGTCCAGTAAAGATGGTCTCCCGATTTCGCCAGACCCGCCAGACCATAGGCCAGCCCGGCGGGCGTCCGGCGGGAGGCGGTGATCATGAAATGCACATTGGAGGTGTGTGCAAGTTCGCGAAGGCCGTTCAAAAGACGGCTCTGGTCGTCTTCGGAAAATCTGTGGTGCCGGCTATCACCGCCAACGAGCACCGCGACACGCGGCCTGAGCAGACTGTCGATGTCTGCAGCCTGCTGCCTGCGAAGCTCAGCCAGCTTTGCGGCAGAGAACCTGTGCGGTGAGGTTGGTGTCACCAGAACATTGCGTCCGCGAAGCTTGTCGTGTTCGGGAACCCAGATCAGGTCGGCAGCGTCCGGTCCGGTGCGCGGGTCTTTCAGGAACACGGTGAAGGTCCGTCCGCCGGACAGGCGTTTGACGCGGCGCAGATAGGCGACCGTCCGGCGGCCCGAGGCGATGACGATATCCGGATAGGGCGGGGCGATCGGGCTGCCGGGGCAGGTCTCCCGCTCCCGCAGATCGATCGGACCGAAGGGCATGAACCAGGAAAAAGGCGCGCGCGGCGCAACCTGGCGCTCTTCGAAGGGGGCACCAAGGGCTTCGGCGACACCACGGCACTGCGCGACATCGCCTGCCTTTCCATCTGTCAGGATCCAGAGGGAAGAAGGGGTTTTCTCCAGCGATAAAGGCATATTTTGGAGACGTTCCCCTATCGTAATCTTTCGAAATCGTGCGCAATTTTGTTATAGTCTTGCACAAACGCGCAAAAAATCATAACTCGGCACCACAAATAGAGGTTAGCTTGGGATTCCGGTATCGGGCAAGGCAACAGTCTTGCGAAAGGCCCGGATGCCCACAGCATGACGCCTCATGCGAAGCGCGAAGGAGACAGGTTTGAAAGCGCGGCTCGATGCCATTGACTGGCAGATCCTGAAAGAATTGCAGGATGACGGACGGATGACCAATGTGGAATTGGCCCGTCGGGTCGGCATTTCCGCTCCTCCCTGCCTGCGCCGGGTGCGCGCGCTGGAGGAAGCCGGGCTCATCCTGGGCTACCGGACCCTGCTCGACGAAAAGCAACTCGGCTACGACGTTACCGCCTTTGCGATGGTCGGGCTGCACAGCCAGACCGAGGCGGATCTGATTGCCTTCGAACAGACGGTTCAGAACTGGACGCTGGTGCGCGAAAGCTACATGCTGTCGGGTGAGGTCGACTTCCTGCTGAAATGCGTTTCTCCGGATCTGCAGACCTTCCAGAATTTCATCATTCGCGAATTGACCGCAGCGCCCAACGTCGACAGCGTTCGCACGGCTCTGACGATCCGCCGTACAAAGGATGAGCCTGTCGTTCCAATCGATTGAAGTCCGAACCGACTGCACGAAGGGACAAGACACCGTGGCTGTGAAACGGGTCGTTGCCAACATCGCATCACCGGATACCGGCAAGGCGAAAAGCTTCTATGGCGACGTGCTGGGCATGGACCTGGTGATGGATCATGGCTGGATCGTCACCTTCGCTGGGGAGCGCGGTGCGATGGCTCAGGTCAGCATTGCGGCTGAAGGCGGCGCCGGGACGCCCGTGCCCGATTTTTCGGTCGAAGTCGACAACCTTGAAGAGGTGCTGAAAAGAGCGCGGGCACAGGGCCTCGTCATCGAATACGGGCCTGTGGAAGAAGACTGGGGTGTGCGGCGCTTTTATGTGCGCGACCCATTCGGGCGGCTTGTGAATATTCTGCAGCACGCCTGATGCCGCGCCTGCCAACCTGGCAGGCAGGCAAACCGATCAGGCTCTCGATGTCACCTTCCTGACCTTCTTCTGCATTCGCCGTATCAGGGAAATATCCCTGAGAGCTGCGGTCGCCAGAGTGAAGGAGACCGTCAGGAACAGGATGGTCGTCAGCACCGCGACAGGCAGCATCTGATCGTAGTGGTAACTGTCGATCATATGGTCGAGCGGATCGATGCCGGAATAGAACCTGCTGCGAATTATGTCGCTGTAGGTGGTGATACCCAGGTTGCCGTTTTTCAGATAGCGCAGCCCGAATACGACCACAAAGACGCAAAACGCCAGCACGATCAGATAGCCGGCCATACGTGCGGCGAACATGAAAGCGCTTTCATGGCGCTGTGCGACAAGACGCTTGAACATCAGGCGTTCGCGGGCGGTGAGCCTGGAAAACAGAAACCAGCGGCAAATCCATAACGGAACCGACGCGATCAGCAGCCATACGGCAATCGCGTTAAAGACCATTGCAAACCCTCCGACACTTTCTGGTTGTCAGATTAACGGCTCTGGTGTGCACGTCAAAGGGAAAGCGCAGATTTTGCTGCGGCTTAAGGACCGTCACAGGACGCGCGTACGTTGCCGGCAAGTGTCTGAAGTCAACCGTTTCCTGGCCCCCGGGGATCCACGACATTCAACCGGTCAGGCTCGAATGCCCGGGACCCCGGGGGCGGGAAGGCGTTTGCCCGAGGCAAATCCGGAAAGGCTGGGGATCAGATGAAACGGACGTCCACGATCTCGTAAGACCGGGCACCGCCGGGGGCGGCAACTTCGACGCTGTCGCCGATGGACTTGCCGATCAGAGCACGCGCGATCGGAGAAGAAATGGAGACCTTGTTGTGCTTCACGTCGGATTCGACGTCGCCAACGATCATGTATTTCTTTTCTTCTTCGGTGTCCTCGTCGATCAGCGTGACAGTTGCGCCGAACTTGACGATGTCGCCGGACAGCTTGGACACGTCGATGATCTCGGCGCGGGACAGTTTGTCTTCCAGTTCCGAAATACGGCCTTCGTTCAGGCTCTGGGCTTCTTTCGCCGCATGGTATTCCGCATTTTCCGACAGGTCGCCATGAGCACGTGCTTCTGCAATCGCATCGACGATGCGCGGGCGCTCAACCGAAGTACGTTCCTTCAGCTCATCCTGAAGCATCTTGTACCCGGCGGAGGTCATCGGAACTTTTTCCATTGGTCTCAGACCTTCAGCTTATTGGGTCCCCCTAATCTCCGAGGACCGCGCTTTGACAAAAACAAACCAAGCCGGGAAAGGCGCGCTTTCCCGGCCGGTCACGAGTATATTAGCCTTAGCCGAAGTAGGATTGTAAAGGTCTTACTTCAAGGCTCCCAGCTTTATGGGCGGCAATGCCTTTGGCCGCAGCCACTGATCCTGCAAGGGTCGTGTAATACGGCACCTTGTTCAGAAGAGCTGCCCGGCGCATCGACCGGCTGTCGGAGATAGCTTGCGCACCTTCGGTCGTATTGAAGACGAGCTGAACCTCACCGTTCTTGATAGCATCAACGATATGCGGCCGGCCTTCAAGAACCTTGTTGATCTTCTTCACCGCAATCCCCTTTTCCTCCAGGAACTTCTGGGTTCCGCCGGTGGCGATGATGGTGAAGCCGCCGGCTTCCAGGCTGCGGACGGCGTCAATCACGCCGGCCTTGTCTTCGTCGCGCATGGAAACGAACACGGTGCCCTTGTCCGGAACGCCCGTGCCGGAGCCGATCTGGGACTTGGCGAAGGCCTTGCCGAAAGCGGTGTCCAGGCCCATGACTTCGCCTGTCGAGCGCATTTCCGGGCCGAGGATCGTGTCGACACCGGGGAAGCGGGCGAACGGGAAGACGGCTTCCTTGACCGCGATATGGTCGAGTTTCTTTTCCGACAGCCCGAAGGATGCAAGGCTTTCGCCCGCCATGATCCGGCTGGCGATCTTCGCAACCGGTACGCCGATTGTCTTGGCGACGAAGGGAACGGTGCGCGAGGCGCGCGGGTTGACTTCCAGAACGAAGATCTCGCCGTTCTTGATGGCGTATTGCACGTTCATCAGGCCGCCGACTTCCAGTGCCAGAGCCAGCGCCTTGGTCTGGCGCTTGAGTTCTTCCAGCATGTCTTCGCCAAGCGAGAACGGCGGCAAAGAGCAGGCGCTGTCGCCGGAATGGATGCCGGCTTCCTCGATGTGCTCCATGATGCCGCAGACGAACACGTCCTTGCCGTCGCAGAGCGCGTCGACATCCACTTCGATGGCGCCGTCGAGGTAACGGTCGAACAGCAGCGGGTTCGTGCCCAGAACGGTGTTGATCTGACCTGTCTTGTCGTTCGGATACTTGGCGCGCACCTCGGCCGGGACCAGCTCCGGCAGAGTGCCGAGCAGGTAGGAGTTGAGCGCTTCCTCGTCGCGGATGATCTGCATGGCGCGGCCACCCAGAACGTAGGACGGGCGCACGACCAGAGGCAGTCCGAGCTGACCGGCGATCAGGCGGCCCTGTTCGACGGAATAGGCAATGCCGTTTTCCGGCTGCTTCAGGTCGAGCTTGATCAGGAGCTTCTGGAACCGGTCGCGGTCTTCTGCAAGATCTATCATGTCGGGAGAGGTGCCGAGAATCGGCACGCCGGCCTTGACCAGCGCCTGGGCCAGCTTCAGCGGGGTCTGGCCGCCGAACTGGACGATGACGCCGTGGAGCGTACCGTTCTCCTGCTCCTTGAGCATGATTTCCAGGACGTCCTCAGGGGTCAGCGGCTCGAAATAGAGGCGGTCGGACGTGTCGTAATCGGTCGAGACGGTTTCCGGGTTGCAGTTGACCATGATGGTTTCGTAGCCGGCGTCTTCCAGAGCGAAGGCGGCGTGACAGCAGCAATAGTCGAACTCGATGCCCTGGCCGATCCGGTTCGGACCGCCGCCCAGGATTACGACCTTCTTGCGATCGCTCGGGTTTGCCTCGCAGGCAGGCTTGCCCATGAAGGGAGCTTCGTACGTGGAGTACATGTAAGCGGTCGGCGAGGCGAATTCGGCGGCGCAGGTGTCGATACGCTTGTAGACCGGGTGTACGTCCAGCTCCTTGCGGAGCTTGGCGACATCCGTTGCATCGAGATCGGCAAGGCTTGCCAGGCGCGCGTCGGAAAAGCCCATGGCTTTCAGTTTGCGCAGGTTCACCGCATCCTTCGGCAGGCCGAGCTTGCGGACCTTCGCTTCCATTTCCAGGATGGCTTCGATCTGTTCCAGGAACCAGGTATTGATGCCGCTGGCCTGGTAGATTTCTTCAACGCTCATGCCAAGGCGCATGGCCTGGGCGACGTTGAGAAGCCGGGTCGGCGTCGGCGTCGAAACGGCGGCGCGCAGGGCGTTGCGGTCATCGCCCTGGTCAAGTCCGGGAATGTCGGTTTCGTCGAGGCCGTTCAGGCCTGTTTCCAGTCCGCGCAAGGCCTTCTGCAGGCTTTCGTTGAAAGTCCGGCCGATGGCCATCACTTCACCGACAGACTTCATGGCAGTGGTCAGCGTCGCTTCGGAGCCCGGGAATTTTTCGAAGGCAAAACGCGGGATCTTGGTGACGACGTAATCGATGGTCGGCTCGAAGGATGCCGGGGTGGCGCCGCCGGTGATGTCGTTCTCCAGCTCGTCCAGCGTATAGCCGACAGCCAGCTTGGCCGCGATCTTGGCAATGGGGAAACCGGTTGCCTTGGAAGCCAGGGCAGAGGAGCGCGACACGCGCGGGTTCATTTCGATCACGACCAGGCGGCCATTGTCCGGATTGACCGCAAACTGCACGTTCGATCCACCGGTTTCCACGCCGATCTCGCGCAGAACCGCGATTGAGGCGTCGCGCATGATCTGGTATTCCTTGTCGGTCAGCGTAAGGGCCGGCGCGACGGTGATGGAATCGCCTGTATGCACGCCCATCGGATCGACGTTCTCGATGGAGCAGATGATGATGCAGTTGTCCGCCTTGTCGCGGACCACTTCCATTTCATATTCCTTCCAGCCGAGCAGGCTCTCGTCGATCAGAACCTGACCGACCGGCGATGCATCAATGCCGGAGCGGACGATGGTCTCGTATTCTTCCCTGTTGTAGGCAACGCCGCCACCGGTGCCGCCTAGGGTGAAGGCAGGCCGGATGATGGCCGGCAGGCCGATCTCGTCAATGGCGCGCATGGCTTCCAGATAACCGGCGTTGCGGTCGTAGCCGACGATCCGGCCGTTTTCGTCGTGGATTGCCGGGGAGGAGGCAATGGCCGCGCGCGGGTTTTCCAGACCGATGACGTCCATCGCTGCCCGGAACTTTTCGCGGTCTTCGGCCTTTTCGATAACATCGGCGCGGGCACCGATCATTTCGACGCCATATTTTTCCAGAACGCCCATCTGTTCCAGGTCGAGCGCGCAGTTCAGCGCCGTCTGGCCACCCATGGTCGGCAGAAGCGCGTCCGGGCGCTCCTTCTCGATAATCTTGGCCACCAGCTCCGGCGTGATCGGCTCGATGTAGGTCGCGTCAGCCAGGTCCGGGTCGGTCATGATCGTCGCCGGGTTCGAGTTGACCAGGATGATACGATACCCTTCCTCGCGCAGCGCCTTGCAGGCCTGGGTGCCCGAATAGTCGAATTCACAGGCCTGACCGATGACAATCGGACCGGCACCAATAATCAGGATGGAAGAGATATCTGTGCGTTTTGGCATCTCGGCTCGCAGCTCGCAGCGGCCTTTCCGGATAGCGGGGCCGCTATTCGGTCTGGCTCGTACATGAAGGTATGACTATGTTGGCTGAGCGCGTCTTATAGGGAAAAGCTGCGCAGGAGGGAACCCCGCCAGGTCGTGAAAGTCGACCTTTTGCGGGCTAAAATCACGACTTTATTCCGGCTTGGCGGTTTCTGCGGGCAAAGCGATCGTTGTCTGGCCGTCGAAGTCGGCGATCCCTTCTGACAATGCATAGCAGGCAAGGCGGATGGACTTCGGAATTTCGACGGGCCGTCCGTCGCGATTCCCCTTCTCGTAATACTGGATCATGCGCTTCTTCAGGCCGAGACGGTCCGCTGCATCCTTCTGCTTGAGCCCGAGCGCCCGGCGCCAGTGGCGGAACTGCTGCGGGGTCATGCCAGTCGCGTTGTCTTTTGATTTTGAATCGGCCATTTCGTCTTATTCCAGAATACCTTGGTTGCGGGCAGTCACCTGTGGTTTTGCCCGTCCGGTAGTTCTGACAGAAATAACCTTGCTCATCGCTTGTCAATCAGGAAGTGCACAATGTGCTCTTTTGCATCGCTCTGAACGGTTGAATGTTCTCGCATAATTGACCGTGTGGACAAAAAATTGATACACTTATCTACTGGTGCAATGGCCAGCTTTTTTATCGTAAACTCAATGAAAACTCTTGTTTTTCTGCCGGGCGTGATCATGAATTGATATTCGCGCATTGCGGGTATTGTTCTGCAAACCCTGCCGATTTTCGTCTGGAAAAGGACGATTCCAGAACTTTTTTGTCTACATAGTATCTAGGTTATTTTCACCAATCGTAATAAACAGCAGGGTTAAGATTAAGGTAGGTAAGTATTTTTTCCTTGGTCGCTGCCGTCAGGTAAAGAAAATTTATAGTGGATTCCTATATTCAAGAAAAGCTGTGTTGTTATAGTCAGATTATCGATAATTAATATTTGTACGTGTTTTGACTAATTCTCCATGAATAAACATTCATAGATGTGTGTCCTTCCTGGTTATTTTTTAGTTTTGGTTTTCGCACAACTGAAACTTTCATAAAAACAGGTCAATATTCCTAATTTTGGCGTAGATTTTAACTGTCGATCCGGTGTATTAAACTATTGCTTAGTCTCCTATGAGTTTGGCGTTGGGAGCCTCTGAAGCGGCGAGCATCGCGCTCAAGGCTGAAGGGGCTGTAATTGCGGTGCTAGTGGGACCTGATGAGTTGGTGGTGGGACCAGCGAGTCGGGAGTGCGGCAAGACCCGGCCAGACTTGGAACAAGAAAGACAAGATCGGGCTTAAAAGAATGAACAATGTAGCTACCAAAATGGTCGTGGTGCCGGATATCGCCGGGCCTGGAGAAGAAGTGATGCTGGACGATCGCAATCTTGCGATCTCGGAAATGTCCGAACGGTTCGACGTCACTCTCCGCACTCTTCGTTTTTACGAAGAAAAGGGCCTCCTGAATCCGGTTCGCAAGGGTGCGCGCCGTTTCTACGGTCCGCGTGATGTGTCGCGGATGCGGGTAATCCTTCAGGCCAAGAAGATCGGCCTGACGCTTGCTGAGATCCGCCGCGTGATCAAGCTGGTGGAAGGCAACGACAAACGCGAAGACCAGTTCAAGGAACTTCAGGAAATCTGCCTGGCGCAGCAAGACATTCTTGCCGAACAGAAGCAGATGCTCGACGAGCAGATTGCGGAAGTCGGCGAGATCCTTTCGGCGTTTGACGAATTGGTCAAATAAAGACCACCGGCATTGAGCCATCAAAAAACCCCGGCGCGCTCTGCACGCCGGGGTTTTTGTTTGAGAGAGCCATCGTTTGCGGAGCACATTGACCGCCGGCGGGTTCAGCCTGAGGGACGGGAAGCGGGGCCGTGGCCGCCGGTTCCCGGAACCAGCTAAACTCAGGCTGCCGACTTCGCGCTTTCCATCAGATCGGTGAACCGTTTGAACAGGTAATGACTGTCGCGCGGGCCGGGCGATGCTTCCGGGTGGTACTGGACGGAAAAGACCGGCTTGTCCTTCATGGCCAGGCCGCAGTTGGAACCGTCGAACAGGGAAACGTGTGTCTGCTGAACGTTGTCCGGCAGACTGTCCGCATCGACCGCAAAACCGTGGTTCATCGAGGTGATCTCGACTTTGCCGGTGGTGTGGTCGAACACCGGATGATTGGCGCCGTGGTGTCCCTGATGCATCTTGAGGGTCTTGCCGCCAAGCGCCAGCGCAAGCATCTGGTGACCGAGGCAGATCCCGAACGTGGGGACGCCCGCATCAACGATCTTCCGGATCATCGGGACGGCATAGTCACCCGTTGCGGCAGGATCTCCCGGGCCGTTGGACAGGAACACGCCGTCCGGGGCATGCGCCAGAACGTCTTCAGCCGTTGCGGTCGCCGGAAGCACGGTCACGTCACAGCCGGCATCGGTCAGGAGACGCAGGATGTTGCGCTTGATGCCGTAATCGATGGCAACGACCTTGAACTTGCCGCCCTGTGCCTCGCCGAAACCTTCGTCCCATTTCCAGGTTGTCTGGTGCCACTGGTGCGACTGGGAGGTGGAGGCGTCCTTGGCAAGGTCCATGCCGACGAGGCCGGGCCAGTTTTTGGCAGCTGTCTTCAGCGCGTCTATATCGAAATTTCCGTCCGGCGAATGCGCGATCACGCCGTTGGGCACGCCGTTTTCGCGGATCAGCGCAGTCAGGGCGCGGGTGTCGATGCCGCTGATGCCGATCAGGTTACGGCTCTTCAGCCAGGCGTCGAGGTGTTTTGCGGCCCGGTAGTTGGCCGGATCGGTGATGGCGGCTGCCAGCACGACACCACGGATGCCGCTGTCCGCGGCCATGTTGACGGTCTCGATGTCTTCATCGTTGGTGCCGACATTGCCGATATGCGGAAATGTGAAGGTGATGATCTGACCGGAGTAGGACGGGTCGGTCAGGATCTCCTGATACCCCGTCATTGCCGTATTAAAGCAAATCTCACCAACGGCTTGGCCAGTTGCACCGAGGCCCTGACCTTCGATTACACTGCCGTCGGAGAGCACAAGCAGGGCGGTCGCCGGGGTCTCAGACCATGCGTCTGCAGTCGTCATGTCTTGTTTCCAGATCTTGTTGGTGACATCATGCGCTGCAGGAAGGGCGTCTGCGGCGGGCCGAAAAGCCCGCAAAAGGCCGCCTGCATTAAGCGCGGGACTCTATGGGAAGCGGCTTGGATCGTCAATATTGATCCTCTGAAAAAAGATCTTTAAAATTCAATGGCTTGGCTGAGAAAATGGAATGGCGCCCCTGAGCGCCGGGCCTCAGCGCGGCAGGGGTAGGGTGAACCATGCGCGACATCATGCGCGAAAGAATCAATGCTGCCCTGAAAGCGGCGCAGGACGAAGGTGACAAGCGCCGGTGCGCCACTTTGCGTCTGGTGCAGACCGCCGTGAAGGACCGTGAGGCCGCTGCTCGTGAAAACGGCAAGGACGGCGTCAACGAAACTGAAGTGATTGAGATCCTTCAAAAAATGATCCGTCAGCGGGAAACCTCCGCGGAAGAGTTCGAAAGCAGCGGGCAGCTCGATCTGGCCGAGCAGGAGCGGGAAGAGCAGGAAATCATCCGTGAATTCCTGCCGGTGCAGCTCAGCGACGAGGAAATGCAGAAGATCTGCGAGGAGACGGTCAAGGAGATCGACGCGCATGGTCTGCGTGACATCGGCCGCTGCATGAACGAACTGAAGAGCCGTTATCCGGGGAAAATGGACTTCGTGCAGGCGTCCTGCCTGGTGAAGGACATGCTGCGGGCCGATGGCGGCGAGCAGGCCAGCAGCAGCACCGGAAAACAGGACTGAGCCGCCACCCCAGCCGGTGAGGCTTATGCACAAGGTTTCCAGAAGCCGGGCAGGTGGTCCGGCACCACTGGAAACAACCTCGAAGACATTCTATTTTGGCTGACCGACCGTCGGTGCCTGAGTGTGCCAGCGGCAGGAAGCCGTTCTCTGTGATCCGGACCCGAACACTGTTCCATGCGTTTCGAACCGCGCCTTCTCGATGAAATTCGTGCCCGTCTGACCTTGTCGGATGTCGTCGGGCGGCGTGTGACCTGGGACAGGCGCAAGACGCAGCCGGGCAAGGGCGATTATTGGGCCTGCTGCCCGTTCCATCAGGAAAAAAGCCCCAGCTTTCACGTCGACGACCGGCGCAACCGCTACAAGTGTTTCGGCTGCGGAGCGTCCGGAGACCATTTCACCTTCCTGTGCGAAACCGAGGGACTGAGTTTTCCCGAGGCTGTCGAGCGCCTTGCCGAGCAGGCCGGTGTCGGGCTGCCTGCGCCTGATCCTCAGGCGGCGCGGCGTGAGAAGAAGCGGGCAGGGCTTGCCGACATCTGCGAAATGGCGGCGCAGTTTTTCCAGGCCGAATTCGCCGGCCCGCGCGGTGATGCCGCCCGCGCCTACACTCAGAAACGAGGCCTGGCACAGGAAACCCTGCGCGAGTTCCGGTTCGGGTTCGCGCCCGACAGCCGGGACGCGCTGAAGGGATATCTTGCTGCACGCGAGATCCCCGAGGCTGCCATGATCGAGGCTGGGCTGATCATCAAGCCGGAGGATGGACGCCCGTCCTACGACCGGTTCCGCGGGCGGTTGATGATCCCGATTCACGACGACCGCGGCCGTGTGGTCGCCTTTGGAGGCCGGACGCTCTCCCCCGACGGGCAACCGAAATATCTGAACTCGCCGGAAACGCCGCTGTTTCACAAGGGCGTCATGCTCTTCAATGCGCACCGCGCTCGTGAACCTGCCTTCAAGAGCGGCGAGGCGGTGGTGGTGGAAGGCTATCTCGATGCGATTGCCCTCTGGCAGGCGGGTATCCACCACGTGGTCGCCTCTCTGGGAACGGCCTTTACCGAAGACCAGGTGGTGCGGCTCTGGAAATTCGCTCCCGAACCGGTGATCTGCTTCGACGGCGATGCGGCCGGGGTTTCAGCGGCGCACCGCGCCATCGACCGGATCTTTCCGGTGCTCAAGAGCGGCTATTCCTTCCAGTTCTGCTTCCTGCCCGACGGCATGGACCCCGATGACCTGATCAAGCAGCGCGGGGTCACCGGCTTTCATGACGAGGTGGAGCGTGCGCAGTCCCTGTTTGAAGTGGTCTGGGACCGGGAGATCTCCGTTTCCCGGCTGGACACGCCCGAGCGCAAGGCGGCGCTGGAAAAGCGGTTCGACGATCTGATCGGCACCATTCGCGACGAGCGGGTGCGCAGGCGGTATCAGCTCGATTTGAAGTTCAAGCTGTCCAACCTGTTCTTCGAGCAGGCACGCCAGTCCCGGCAGGGGGGCAAGGGCGGCCGATCCGGCGGGGCAGCCGAAGCGGGTGTGCCGCTTGGCATGGCGCGTGAGCGGGTTTCGGCCACCCATGATTTTGGAACGGAGCGTCTGGTGCTTGGTTTGAGCATGCGCTTTCCGTATTTGCTTGACCGGAATTTCGAACGGTTTTCCCGGTTGCCTTTCGCCAATGACCTGCACAGAGAGCTGCGCGATATTCTGTGCCGGATCGTCGACGATCTGGAAGCGACGCCCATTGCCGAGCTGACCAGCGCCTTCGAGGAACCGCTTCGGGACATCATGGGTGAAATGATGCTGGAAACCATCGGTATGCAGCAGCAACGCGGGGCAGAGTTTTCCGCGCTGACTCATCGCTTCCCGCTTCTGAAATCCAATCCGCCGGAAGATTTCATCGAAGCGGCCTATCTGCATTTTCTCGACGTTCTGGAACTCAATGCACTGGAAGACGAATTGTCGTCGGAACTGGCGACGGCGGACGAGCAACTCGATGAACATTCCTGGATGCGCATTCAGGCGCTGACACAGGACCTCAGCCGGCGGCGGGAGGAATGCGCGCGGGACGAAGCCGATCTTGCCGAACGCGCCAAAAAGATCCGCACGGCGCCCCCGGTTGCAGTGGCAGCGCATTGAGGTGCAGCGGTTGACAGGTGCTTGATGCGGTGGCAACACCGCACCAGCTTGACGGGAAGGGAACTTTCGGAGCGGCAGTCCGTTTCTATGGGGCTGGCCGGCGTTGAGGCTGAAATCGCTCACTTTCGTGTCCGCAACGGCACAAAAATGGCATTTTCCAATTGACCGGTGACGAATCACACTTGCGAATCGCGTGAGCCGAGCTAAATAGAACGTTTGCAGCCCTCAAGCGCCGGAGCTTCCAAGCCCGCTCGCGGCAAAAGTCTTAAATATCGCTGCAACCCGAATGAACACCTTTTACGCATTCGTTTCCGGATGCCGACAGAAAAGGCCGTGTGCTGCGTCGATGCTGAAATATGCCAATGTCGAAAAGTGTACGGTTAATTGGGACTTAAGGGACACGGCTTACAACCTTATCAACAGTGATTCTTTCAGACGCCGCCGCAACAATTGCTGGCGCGCTGAGGCTGAATTGGGTTGAAGCCAAACATAAGGGCGCGGCGTAGCCGGACCGGCCGCGAACTGGAGCACAATATGGTAGCCAAAGCGACACAAGCAGACGACACACAGGAGCAGAGCACAGACGGCCCTGACGGCCCTCTGCTGGACCTGTCGGATGCCGCTGTCAAAAAGATGATCAAAGCCGCCAAGAAGCGCGGCTATGTGACCTATGACGAACTGAACGAGGTTCTGCCCTCGGAGCAGGTTTCATCGGAAAAGATCGAGGACACCATGTCCATGCTGTCCGACATGGGCATCAATGTGATCGATTCCGACGAAGCCGAAGAAGGCCCGGAAGAAGTCGATGGCGGCGATCTGGTGGCCGCCAGCACGACGGCACTTGCCAAGAGCACCACGAAAGAGCCGGCCGACCGCACCGACGATCCCGTGCGCATGTACCTGCGCGAGATGGGCTCTGTCGAACTGCTGTCGCGCGAAGGCGAAATCGCGATTGCAAAGCGCATCGAGGCCGGCCGTGAGGCAATGATCGCGGGTCTTTGCGAAAGCCCGCTGACCTTCCAGGCCATCATCATCTGGCGCGACGAATTGAACGAAGCCCAGGTTCTGCTGCGCGACATCATCGATCTGGAAGCAACCTATGCCGGACCTGATGCCAAGGCCGGTCCGGCCGTTGCCAACGACGACGTGGCACCGGGCGAAGGCAATTCGGAAAATTCCGGCGGTGCGTCGGAAGACACCGAGAGCGAAGACGGTGAAGGGGACGGCGATGACGACGACGACGAGTTCGAGTCCAACGTTTCCCTGTCCGCCATGGAAGCCGAGCTGAAGCCGGGCGTTCTGGAAACCTTCGACAACATCGCCGACAACTACAAGAAGCTTCGCCGCCTGCAGGATCAGCTGGTGGAAAACAAGCTGGCCAACAAGACCCTGTCGCCGAGCCAGGAGCGCCGCTACAAGAAGCTGAAAGAAGACATTATCGTCGATGTGAAGAGCCTTTCGCTCAACCAGAACCGTATCGACGCCCTGGTTGCTCAGCTCTACGACATCAACAAGCGTCTGATGGGTTATGAAGGCCGCCTGCTGCGTCTGGCCGACAGCTACAACGTCGACCGCACCGACTTCCTGAAGCAGTATCAGGGCGCCGAGCTTGACCCGAACTGGCTGCGCAAGGTGGCCAACCTTTCCACGCGCGGCTGGAAGAACTTCATCGCCAAGGAAAAGGAAACGGTTCGCGAGCTGCGTCAGGACATCCAGACGCTGGCCACCGAAACCGGCCTGGAAATCACCGAGTTCCGCCGCATCGTTGCGATGGTGCAGAAGGGCGAGCGTGAAGCTCGCATCGCGAAGAAGGAAATGGTCGAGGCGAACCTGCGTCTCGTGATTTCCATTGCGAAGAAATACACCAACCGCGGCCTGCAGTTCCTGGATCTGATCCAGGAAGGCAACATCGGCCTGATGAAGGCGGTGGATAAGTTCGAATACCGGCGCGGCTACAAGTTCTCCACCTATGCGACCTGGTGGATCCGGCAGGCGATCACCCGTTCGATCGCCGACCAGGCCCGCACCATCCGTATTCCCGTGCACATGATCGAGACGATCAACAAGATCGTCCGGACATCGCGTCAGATGCTGCATGAAATCGGACGCGAGCCGACCCCGGAAGAGCTGGCTGAAAAGCTGCAGATGCCGCTGGAGAAGGTCCGCAAGGTTCTGAAGATCGCCAAGGAACCGATCTCTCTCGAAACGCCGATCGGCGACGAGGAAGATTCTCACCTGGGCGATTTCATCGAGGACAAGAACGCGGTTCTGCCCATCGATGCGGCCATCCAGTCGAACCTGCGCGAAACGACCACCCGCGTGCTTGCCTCGCTCACCCCGCGTGAGGAACGCGTGCTGCGCATGCGCTTCGGCATCGGCATGAACACCGACCACACGCTGGAAGAAGTCGGTCAGCAGTTCTCGGTCACCCGCGAACGTATCCGCCAGATCGAAGCAAAGGCGCTGCGCAAGCTGAAGCACCCGAGCCGGTCTCGCAAGCTGCGTTCGTTCCTGGACAGCTAAGCTGCCGGGAAGAGCCAGAAACATCGAAGAACCCGGCGGAAACGCCGGGTTTTTTTGAAACTTCCAACCCGAAACCAACCGGCAACTCTGCTTTAAGGGCGCTCTATTGGCCATCACCGCCGACATGGACCGGAACGTGGTCGGGATCGAACCTGCCGACCGGCGGCTGTTCCTGTGGGGCCTTGGTGTCTCGGCGGTGCTGCATGCGCTGGTGGCCCTGATGCTGCTCGAAGGGGTGTCGGGTTATACGACCCAGCCCCTACAGGATGTGGTTGAAGTCGAATTGCTGCCTCCGCCGCCGCAGGAGGAACAGACTCCACCTGTGGAACTGCCGCAGCCCGAACCGGAGCAGCCTGAGCAGGAAGAGGTGGAGACCCCGGAACAGCCCGAGCAGCCGCAACAGGAACAGGCGGAGGAAGCCCCGCCGCCTCCACCGCCCCCGCCGCCAGCTGATAGCGAGGATCTTGCCGAGACGCCCGAAGCACCGCCGGAGCCTTCCGTCTTGCAGGAAGTGACTGAATTCGGCGAAGAAGACACCGGCCTGCAAGGGGAAGAGGAAACGCCGCCAGCGTCTGCAGAGAGCACGGCCACCGAGGGTGAGGAGCAGGCGGCAGCTGACGCGCAGACGGAGGACGCCCAGGCGGGCGAAACGGACGCCGGCGAAGGGGACGGCGAGGGCGAAGGCCAGCAGGCTGACGCCGCTGAAACCGACGCGCCGCAGGAGGAGGCTCCTGAGGACGCGCAGGATACGGCCGCCGAAGACACTGCCGATGACACCGATGATGACGGCGACGCTGCCGACGAGACGTCGGATGTTGCCGAAACACCCGAACAGCCGGATGCCGTGCCCGCGGAGACCGCCGGAACAGGCGCGGAAACGGACACGAGTGAGACCGGAGAGAAGCCCGCTGAAGACTTCGGCATTGTCGGGCCGATCGCAACCAACAAGACGCCGGCTCCCAAGCCGCCGAAACCGGTAGCCTCTCCGGAGCGCAACCAGGGCGGTGGAGGCCAGGCTTCAGGTGGCTCGGAAGGGCCCCCGGCCGGAATGCTTGCGGCGCGCGAACTCTATTCCCGCGATATCCTGGACGATCCGCAGGCGCGCACAGCCATGCGCGGCATGTCGGAGGGCCAGCGGCTGAACCTGTTGTGCATGACCGAGCTGAGAGAGCAGATTGCCTCCGTCAGTGCCTTGCCGCCTGAGCTGTTGCCGTCTTTCCGGCCGCGCGGTGGTAACGTGCTGCAGCCGCGTATCGCCGCGTTCCGCAGTCTCGGACGCTGGTTCGACGTTGCCTTCCGCTGCGAAACGGACGAAGGGGTGACGCGTGTGGAACGGTTCTCGTTCAAGATCGGCAAGGAGATCCCGCAAAGCCAGTGGCTGGAACGGGGCCTGACGGGGTTTTGAAACCCGTCTGCCGGATAACCCTAAGACTGATGCTTGAATTGCAGCGACGCGTTGGCGATTTCATGCGCCCGCATGTTGACCGCCCAATTGTAGAACGACGTCTTGCGATCCGGTCCCAGGATAGAGCTGATGATCACGTGAGACGGGGTTTTCATCGCAAGGGCGGTGAATTCCAGCGGATCGGTGCTTTCGCTCGTGTGGGCCCCGACGGTCACTTCGGTGGCTTCGATAAAGGGCGGGTCGAGCGTCACGGCTTTTGAGGTCGCGCCGGTATCGAACACGATGTTGGAGCCTTCGAATTCCCGTCTGGTCTTGCCCAGCTCCTGAACCAGGTCCACCGGCTGCTGTGCGTTGATGGCCTTCAGTCTGGCAAACCCGAGTATCTCTCCGTTGGAACCGGTGCGGGCAAAGTCAATGGCCATGCGGTCTGCCTGGCCGGATTGCGGCTGGTTGACATGCCAGGACGCGGGGAAAAAGAAGCCGATGTCCTGGAACAGGGAAAAGTTGCTCCAGTCCTCGATCACATTCGGCCGCTTCACCTGTTCGGTGCGGAACGACCTGACGGCCGTGTTGACGACGTCGGAAAGGGCAGGGAACTCGCTGGAGGGGACAAAGGCCTGGATCAGGATCAGCGTGTCGCCGTTCACCGTGACGGTGACAAGGCCGCGCAGCTCATGTCCTTCGGCCCGGACGAAGCAGCTCGCGCGTGCGCGCCGGGGATCGATCGGCTGCAGCGTGTCGACGTGCCAGGACGACAGGGAACAGTAGTATTCGAGCCAATGCGCGGCGGAGATCTCGTTGTTGAGGAGAATGCCGATCACCTGGACGGAGATATTCGTCGCCATGGGGGGCTCGAAGACCGCGATGATGGTGGGCTTGTCCGCCGTCAGGGGCTGCTCGTTGACCTGCTTCACCTCCCAGCTTCCCGGAAGCAGAAGCTGGAATGCAAACGGGGCCGGGCTGATTGCAGTCAGTTCGGCGGCGACATAGTCCTCAGTGGTCATTCCGATCATCACCCTTGGGTGTTGTTGCCGGCGGTCTCGAGTGCAAAACCGCCTGTCTAATAAACTCCGACAAAGACCTTGAAGCCCGCCATCGGACCGGCCCCTGCCTTGGCTTCCGCAGTCACGCCATAGGCGCCATCGATCTTTCCGGCCTGCGCGCTGGCTCCGGCTGCAGCCCCGACGCCCGCTTCCCCTCGGCCTCCGATTCGAAGGCCGTGATCATAGGCACTGTCGAGCGTTCGTTTTGCCGGATCTCCGCTCACCCAGCTCAAAAACGGGCCAAGGGTGTTGTCGTACAGGGTTTTGGGACTGATGTTAATGGTGCCTTCGGCGCTGGCCTGTACCAGAACGAGTTCACCCCCGATTTTGCCTTCCACTCCCGCAAAATCTTCAGATTTTCGGAAGCCGACACCGCCTTCGGCTGAAGCGGACAAGGCTTCGCCTTCCACCTTGCCACCAACAAGCCCGTTGAGCGTCTTGCCTTCGGCCTTCCCGGTGATGGCGGCAACCTTCGCGTTTGCATAAGCTCCGGCGGCAAAGTCCCCGTTGATATCGCCGGAGATGCCGAGCTTTGCCTCCGCGCTCGCCTCGGTCTTGAAATGACCGCCTCCCGATTCCCAGAAGGTCTTTTCCTTGCTGATCAGCTCATACTCGTATTCGGCGCTGACCTCGGCGTTCTCCTTCAGCTGGTCCTTGAGCGACCGCTTCTCGGTTTCCGGCTTCTTGATACCTTTCGAGTTGTATCGTTCCTTGTAGGGCTTCTCGATACCCGTCTCCGCGCCGGCAGAGAACTTGTGCGGACTTTTCGCTGGAGGCGCCGTGCCGCCCGCGCCTCCGCCCCCGCCGCCGCCACCTTGCGTTCCGATCAGCACTGTTGGAAGACCCGTGACGATCGTGCCCGCCTTTGCTGTCAGATCGGTCATCCGCGCCGCAGGGCTGCCTTCGACCAGAACGTTCCAGGCGCCCGTGATGATGGGATCGCCACCGGCCGGAGGCGGCGGGCCGACGCAAACGCACATGTCGCCTACGCGTGCCTGCGGCAGCTTGCCGGTAAGCACGGTATAAGCGCCTTTCCAGACGATTGGTGCAGGAACGCCCATGCACATGGGGCAGGTGTGCAGGTCGGTGAGACGAGCGGCAGGAAAACCCATAAATGAACCGGTCTTAATAAAACTACCAGATCATCGGCAAGTTGTTTCACACTGTCAATACTGCTTATCGCGACCAGGAGACGGATCGTGCATTAAGAAGACCTTCGTTGCTGCAGAACAGACAAAGGTCACCCGAGTTGAGGCGGTAGTTTTCTTCGAGTGAAAGTTTACGTAACGACAATCACCAGAATTTCATAACCGTCAGTCTATTCTTCTCCTGCTTTCCTGATTGGCAAACGGAGGGATTTCATGAGCGACGTCCGGCAGACCTTCTCCACCGCATCAGTTGCAGGTCCTGACAGCCCGCAGGCCTATATCGAAGAAACACCGGTGTGGCGGGATGGTACGGATCTCGATAGCCCCGTCCTGACAGACATGCAGTGGCGCATCTGGTGGCTGGCCTGCGCCGGCAAGTTCTTCGAAGGCATGGTGGTCTTCATGACAGGCATCGCCCTGCCGCTGATCGGACGGGAGTTCAGCCTGACCGCGCTGGAACATGGCCTTGTCAGCTCGGCCATCCTCTTCGGCATCCTGATCGGGGCGACGGCGCTTGGCGGGCTGGCGGACCGCTTCGGCCGCAAGGCGATGTTCATCGTCGAGCTGGCGCTTTTCATCGCCTTTCTGCTGGTGCTTTCGGTTGCGCCGAACCTGTCGATTACCCTGTTTGCCCTGTTCGGTATCGGCCTGGCGCTCGGCTGCGACTATCCGACGGCACATATGGTGATTTCGGAGAATATTCCGGCGCGCGCCCGCGGGCGAATGGTTCTCGGAGCCTTCAGTTTCCAGGCCGTCGGCGCCTTGTCGGGCACAGGACTGGCTTTTCTGACCCTGACCTGGTTCCCGGACCCTGAAGCCTGGCGCTGGATGTATCTGACCGCCGTTCCGCCTGCTGTTCTTATCCTGGCCGGCCGTTTCTTCGTTCCGGAAAGTTCCAACTGGTTGATTGTTCGAGGGCGTGTGGCAGAGGCGGAGAACGCTCTGTTGCGACTGCTCAACCGGCATCCCAGATACCCGAGCGAGATTTCGCTGAAGACCGGAACCAGAAGCACGCCGGATGCGCACAAGATCAAATGGACGCGGTTTCTCACCGACAGGAAATTGCGCAAGGCGACGCTCTTTGCCTCCGTGCCATGGTTCCTTCAGGACCTCGGGACATACGGCATCGGCATTTTCACGCCGGTCATTCTGGCCAGTTCGATCGGCAGCAAGCGCGAGCACGCGCAGTCGCTGTCCGATCTGGTCTACAACGATCTGCTGGCGGCGAAGGGAGCGGCTCTCATCGACGTGCTGCTGATTGTCGGCATCGTCTTTGCGGTGCTGTTTACCGATCGGATAGGCCGTGTCCGTCTTCAGGTGATCGGGTTTATCGGCTGTGCCGCCGGACTGGCGATTGCCGCTTCGGGAAATCATGCCGGTCCCGGTTGGGATGTCCCGCTGATCTTTGCCGGGTTCATGCTGTTCAATTTCATGACCAACATGGGACCGAACGCGCAGACCTATCTGATTGCCGGCGAGGTGTTCCCCACCGCCTATCGCGGCACCGGCGCGGGCCTTGCGGCCTCCATTGCCAAGATCGGTGCGGTTCTGACCGCGTTCCTGTTTCCGGTGCTGCTGAAGGACCTGGGTACGGATGTTCTGCTTGCGGGCCTCGTGGTCACCTCGCTGCTGGGAGCGGCGGTGACCTGGGTCTACCGGATCGAAACGCGAGGGACTGATCTCGGATAACCAGCCGAGGCGGGTTATTCCTCCGGACTGACGCTTTCGCGGGCGATCAGCCGCTGGCGAAGCACCAGCATCGCTAGCGCCGGAAGCAGTGTCAGACCCGCATTGATGTAGAAGATGGAAGCCCCTGACCGGGCAACCGCTTCCCGGGTCAACAGGTCTTCCGATCCAGGTGCGACGAGACCGGTGACTATGGCGATCAGCCCGGTAAGACCTCCACCGATCGCGATGCCGGCCGAGGATATCGTCGGCAGGATGCTGGAGACGAGGTTCTGGTCTTCGCCTTCCGCCGTATACATCAGCGAACGCATGAGGATCTGGTTGCACAGCCCGTGACCAGCGCCGGCCACAACGGCGGCAAGCGCAAAGAGGGGTAGCGAGCCGGTGGTTATGGCAAGAGCGGTCAGGGTCAAACCGCCGGCGATCAGAAAAGGCCCTGTCGTCAGGTAGGTCAGCTCACGCTGGCGGGACGGTGCGCGGGAGGAAATATAGGCGAAGGTCGACCAGGAGAAGGCGAGACCGGCGGCCACATAACTTGCCTGCGTCACGCTGAGACCCCAATAGACCTGACCGACCGTCGTCACGAAGACTGCGCGCACCGCAGCGGCTGCCGAGATCAGGAACACGATCCAGGTGCCGAGGCCGATGAGGGTCTGTGCCCGGAAGGCATCGCGCGGGAACAGGCGGCGCGGGCTGGCGGCATCGTAGGTCAGAAGGATCGCTGCGGTTGTGAGGCCTGCCAGGATCGTCAGGGCAAGCGGCAGGGGAGCGTGCAGTTCGCCGATAACGGTGAGGAGAAAGATGCTGGCAGCCAGGAGGGCAAGGCGAACCAGCAGACGGACCGGGACCCTTCTGGCCGTGGGGTCGCTTGGCGGCGCCGGGCGAGCAGCGCTTGCGGGCAGGGCACTGTTCATCAGAACGAACAGCAGCAGCACGAGCGGGATGTTGATCAGGAAGGCGGCGCGCCATGACCAGAGTTCGGACAGGATGCCGGCCGAGACGGGGCCGATGCCCGCCGCAACGGCCCAGACGGCTGCCAGCATGGCAAAGACACGCGGGGCAATGTTGCTGGGAAAGAGATCCGGGATCAGCGAGTAGCAGAGCGCGATGATCATGCCTTCGCCGAACCCTTGCAGGGCGCGCCCGGCAATCAGCCCCTCCAGCGATGTCGACAGCCCGGCCAGAACCGAGCCGCTTGCAAGCAGAAAGGAGGCCAGCAGGAAAGGATGCCGGGCCCCAAACCTAACTTTCGCTGCACCGGTGAGACAGCCGGCCAGGATCGCCATCATCTCGAAGGAGGAAAACACCCAGAAAGCGCGATCCTGCCCGCCGAGATCGCGGATGATGTCCGGCAGGACAGCGGTTGTGACAAACCCGTTGATGGCGTGTGACCCGACCCCCAGCACAAGCGCAAGAGTGCCGGTGAGACGCTCCGGTGCAAAGAGTGAATTGCTTGCGGGCAGATGCGCTGGCGAACTGACGGACATGGGAGCCTCGATAAAGAAAGGATGTTCTTTTTATATTCGAGGCAAAGGGATAAAGAAAGTTTTTTATTTTTTTATTTTGATGCCGGCTGGGTGTAGCGATGAACCCTTTAAAACCCTAGGGCAAACCAGCCGGATGGTGTGCCCTGGAGCTTTGTATTTGATGCGCGGTCTGTCATGAGACGGTTTCGGTCTGGGTCAGAAAGGTGGCGGGAACGCTATCCGTCAGCCAGACGCCGTTCTCCGTTCTGTAGAACGTGTGCCCGTCAGCCTGCATGGCGCTGGCTGCGACCTGAAGAACGGCAGGTTTGCCGTGACGGCTGCCGACCTTTAGGGCTGTGCTTCGATCCGGTGACAGGTGCACATGGTGTCGCGCCATCGGCTTCAGGCCTTCGGTGAGAATAAGCGGCAGAAAGCGGGTTGCTGTTCCGTGGAACAGGATCTCCGGAGGCGTCAAGGCGGTCAGGCCCAGGTCAATGTCAACCGAATGCCCCTGCCGCGCACGAATGCGTTTGCCGTCGTCAGAGAACTCGAAGCGTTTCTTGTCGTTCGTCTCGACCACTCTTTCAAGTTGATCCCTGTTGCAATCGAGCTTGAGGGTGCTGAAGGCTTTGAGGACTGCCGAAACGTCTGCCCAGCCGTCGTGCGACAGCGTCAAACCAGCATCTTCCGGTTTGTGTCGCAGCCAGAAAGATAGGCGTTTTGAGATTTTCGTGTCTGTTTTCATTGTCTTTTTCTCTAAATGGATGTTTGGGATTATTCAATTTTCGCTGTCGTTCTAAGCAAGCAGGTTGCTGAACGTTTCAGCGTTCTGCCTTGCCGGGCAACGGGGCCTGGACGTCTTTGGTCACAGGTCTCCGTTTCGCTTCCCCCAAAGGGACGATCGGGAATGGGGCGGCAGGGTTTGGCGTGGGCTGAAGTCCTGAAACAGAAGCGGCGCGGGGTGTCCCGCGCCGTTCCGGTTTATGCCGCGTCTTCGTCCCGAAGCCGGACGAGATCGTTCATGAGGCCCACGGTTCCGTTGTGGATCGTGAGCCGGTCGACCTTGCCGGCGATGGCTTCGAGCGCTTCGAGCTCCTTGAGCCGAAGCATGACCGGGTTTTCGGCCATGACCTTGGCCGTGTTCAGAAGCGAACGGGTTGCGTTCGTTTCTTCCCGGCGCCGGATCACGTTGGCTTCGGCTTCCTTTTCAGCCGTCACCACCTTGTTGAGGATCTCGCGCATTTCGCCCGGAAGGATCACATCCTTGAGGACGATGTCGGAGACCTCGACACCGATCTCGGCCATGTCGGCCTTGATCTTGGCGGCCGCTTCCGCGTTGACCTCGCCCTTCTTTTCAAGGATCTGGTCGAGCTTGAGCGCGCCAAGCTGCTTGCGGAACACAAGCTGCAAGGCCCGATAGAGCGTGTCGGTGAAGTCCTTCACCTCGGTTGCGGCCTTCACCGGGTCAACCACGCGGTAGTCCGCGGAGAGGTTGATCCGGATGGTGACGCGGTCGAGGGTCAGCACTTCCTGACCGGTGACATCGAGGGCCTGACGCTTGAGGTCGATGACCTTCTGCGTCACGGTCCGGCCTGCCTTCCAGAAGGCATGGACACCGGCTTCAAGCACCTTGGTGAGCACGCCATCCATGAACAGAAGGGCAACGCTACCGTCGGTCACCGGCACGATCACGAACTGCTGCGTCTGCCGGGCATCCCCGAGCCGGCGCATGAGCTTCGGCGTCAGGGCCGGGTCGGCGGCCGTGTCGATGACCTCGAAGGTCCACGGGCCAGCATCCGTCCACAGGACAAGCCGTTCGTCCGGGCCAAGCACGGTGTGAATACGGTTGTCCCGTTCCACAATGGCCACTTCACCCGGTCCGGTTCGGATAACGGTCAGGTGCTCTTCGGCAACGTGCGGAAGCTTATCGAAGAGCGCCTTCTCGTAGGCAGACCGGAACTGGGGCATCGCCATCGACTGGCGCTCGACCACCAGAGTGCCACGGCCATTCTTGAGGCTGTGTTCACCCGGTCCGAGAATACCCTGGAGCTCTCCCTTGCAGATGTGGAGAGCCCGTTCCGTTTCAGAAATCACTACGCGGGTTCGCCCGCGGATCTTGTCGAGAAAAGTCGTCATTTCGATAATCCTTCCAATGCACTAAGGCACGTGGTTGTCCTTTCCGGTGTTGAAGATGGTTGGAGGTTGAGGAATCCGGCCGCTCGTCATGAGGCGTCCGGGGTGAAACGATGAGACCCGAAGAGAGCACGAGGTCTCCCGACGGGCCCTTGGCCAGAGGGCGTAGCAGCGGCAACGCGGGTTCCGCCCGTTCGAAAACGGACGGTTCCGGCAAAGCGGCGGCAGAGCCTTTGCCAAAGGCCGGGCGAAGCGACCTGGCGTCGGCGGTCAGGCTCTTTCACCCGAAGGCAGAAGATGCGCAGTCCGCGTTCGCAAGACCTCTTCAGGCCCCTCATGGAACAGCTTGCAGAGCTGCTGGCGTGGAAGGCCAGTTCGGCGTTTGAGGCCGTGGTTTTGGAGAGGGATTCGAACCCCCGTTAGCGGAAACTAAATCCGGTGCCTTTACCAGTTGGCTATCCAAAATTCACAAGACAGGAATCGATCCTGTGTCTTTCAGGCAACGCGCCTGACGCTCCAACCACTGAGCTACATGTGATGGTATCCGATCCACCAGAACAGCATCCGTACATGAGTGGGCAGAGCCTGATCATGCGGGTGGCGAAAAATGGCCGAACCGTTGATGTCTGTGCCGGATAGTGACCGGTGGCGAGTTGATACCGCGAGATCGGGTCCCGATGCAACCGGCATTTTCAAGCTCAAAGATAATTGTTGCCCATAAGGTACACTATGTTGCATTTAGGCAACTTTGCGTTTGTGGTGCGCGGCGAGCCAGAGAAAGGACTTTGATTGGTTTGAAGCGGTTTCGGTGAAGAACCGTAAACCGCAATCCGCTCTGCCTCTTGCGCCGGTAAGGCGGCAGGGGCAAACTTCCAGCCAGATTGTGTTTCCGCCCTGCGAGGACCTATGGCCAACAAACAGTCCCGGTTTCTGATCGACACTTATTTTGCCGCTTTCAATGCCGGCGATACCAAGAAAATGGAGAGCCTGGTTACCGACGATCTGATCCATGACGTCAACCAGGGCGAACGCCGTGTCGGCAAGGATAAATTCTGGTCCTTCAACGTTCACATGACGCGCTGCTACAAGGAGCGCCTCAGCGATATCGTGTTGTTCGTCAACGACGACGGCACACGGGCTGCTGCCGAGTTCATCGTTCACGGCAGCTATATCGGCTCCGACAACGGCCTGCCGCCAGCGAACGGCCAGACCTACAAGCTGCCTGCGGGCAGCTTCTTCGAGATCCGCGGCGGCCAGATCGCCCGTATCACCACCTATTACAACCTTCAGGACTGGATCGACCAGGTGTCGGAAGGGGCGGAAGAGACGGTGGCTGAAGAGGCTTGAGTCTTCGCTCCGGGCCGCGTTAACGGCCCCGGACAAACAAAATCACAGGTGACCCGTCAGCTCTCCGCGGTGTTCCGCGGAGAGCTTTTTTGTGTCCGGAACGAGCCGGCGCCTCGTTGATTGCGGCGCACACGCAACCGTGAAGCACAGTTCACTGGTGAAAATTATTAGACCAGTCTATTTTTAATTTCGCCAGGCACCAAACGTGACCACCCACGCCAACCTGAGGGTTGGTCCGCGACACGACGAACGAAAGGAAATCCCTTGGCCAGGACGCGCAATGAAGCTGCCTATGAGACAGCAAAAACCCGTCTTCTGGATGTCGGCATGACGCTCATTCGGGAGAACAGTTTCGACGGCATCGGGATCAATGACGTGTTGCGTGAAAGCGGCGTGCCCAAGGGGTCCTTCTACCATTACTTCGAGACCAAGGAGGACTTCGGGCTCGAAGTGGCGCGTCACTACCACCGGGAACAGCTCGCCTTTGCAAAGGCCTGCCTTTCGGACCGAAAACGCTCGCCGGTGGAACGTCTGGAAGCATTTTTCTCCGGTGCCCGGGAAGGGATGAAAGACCGCGGCTACGCCCAGGGGTGCCTCATGTGCAACCTGTCGACGGAGCTCGCCGACCAGAAACCGGTCTTTCAGGCAGAGCTCGACAGCCATTGGAAGGCGCTGACGGGCGAACTGGAGACCTGCCTGCGGGAGACGGACCTGTCGCGGATCGGACTGTCTCATCTCTCCCCGACACAGGCTGCCGACTGGCTCATGAATTCGTGGAGCGGCGCGCTGACAAGAATGAAGGCAAGCCGCAGCGACGAACCTCTGGCGCTGTTCATGCGCACTATCTTCAAGAAAGAAGGGAAATGACGATGACTACCCAAAAGACAATCCTGATTACCGGCGCCAGCCGGGGCATCGGCTTTCTGACTGCTCAGAAACTCGTGCAGGAAGGCCATATCGTTTATGCCGGCATGCGGGACTTGGATGGCAGGAACGCGGAAGCCGCCAAGGCGCTCAGCCTGTTTGCCGAAGGGCTTGCGGGCAAGCTTGTTCCGGTCAACCTGGATGTGGCTGACGAGAAAGGTGTCGAGCAGGCTGTCGCGGCGATCGAGGCGGAGCGGCCGATAGATGTTCTGGTCAACAACGCAGGCGTCATGCCGGTCGGGCTGACCGAAGGCTTTACCATGGAGCAGGCAAAGGATCTGTTCGACGTCAATGTCTATGGTGTGATGCATCTGACGCGGGCGGTGCTGCCGGCAATGCGGGCACGCAAGTCCGGCCTCGTGATCAGTCTCAGTTCCGTCGCTGGCCGGTTCGGCATGCCCTTCTTCGGCCTTTACTGTGCCAGCAAATGGGCGATGGAAGCTTACTGCGAGTCGCTACATTACGAACTGGAACCGTTCGGCGTGGAGTCCGTGCTGGTTGAGCCGAGTGGCCACGGCACCGATCTCGTGAGCTCAGCTCCCGCTCCGGGCGATGCCGTGCGGGTCGGGCAATATGGCGACTATTCGAAAGGACGCGACCGCTTGCTGGGCATGTTCCAGGGCATGTTCGATCAGGGCGACGCCATCACCGATGCGGGCAATGTGGCGACCAAGATCCTTGAGTTGATCACGATGGACGCACCGCGGCCGATCCGCACGCAAGTCGGGCAGGACATGGGTGTCACCGCCCTGAACGATGCGACCGCACCGATCCAGGCGCAACTCGTGACCGGCTTGAAACCTGTCTATCTGGGAGCTGCTTCGTGAGCGGCAACGCCCTGATCGTCGGCGCCGGAGCGGGCCTCAGCGCCTCTCTGGCGCGGGTCTTTGCGAAAGAAGGCTACGCGGTGTCGCTGGCCGCAAGAAACCCCGCGAAACTGGACGGGCTATGTTCCGAAACCGGGGCAACAGCTCATGCGTGCGATGCGGCCGATGCAGCCAGCGTGGCACGACTGTTTCGGGACCTCGATAAAGCGGGAGAAACGCCGGACCTTGTCGTCTACAACGCCAGTGGCCGTGTGCGCGGGCCGGTTGCCGAACTCAATCTTGAGGACGTGCATGCCGCCCTGGATGTGACTGCTTTCGGCGCTCTGGCCGTCGCGCATGAGGCGGCAAAGCGGATGGTGCCGAAGGGGGAGGGCGTGATGCTGTTCACCGGGGCTTCCGCCGGCATCAAGGGCTTTCCGCAATCGGCGCCCTTCGCCATGGGCAAGTTCGCCTTGCGCGGCCTGTGCCAGTCGCTTGCCCGGGAGTTGTCGCCGCAGAACATCCACGTGGTTCATTTCGTCATCGACGGGGTGATCTACAATCCGGACCGTGGCGCGCCTTATGATGACCCGGACAAGACGCTTCATCCGGATGCAATCGCGCGGACCTATCTGGAGATCTCGCGTCAGGACAAGAGCGCGTGGACATCCGAACTTGAGCTGCGGCCGAGCGTGGAAAGGTTCTGAGGTAAAGGCTCAACCAGGAACGGAAAAATACCCGGCGCGACAATTGCCGCGCCGGTATTGTATTGATCGCTTATTCTGCGGCGTCCGCGCGGGCGCCGAAGTGCCGGGCGAGTTCGTTGGCGAGATCTGTTTTTTCCCAGCCGAAACCGCCGTCTTTCTCCGGTGCGCGGCCGAAATGGCCGTAAGCGGCCGTGCGGGCGTAGATCGGCTTCGACAGGCCAAGGCGCTCGCGAATGCCGCGCGGCGTCAGGCGCACCATCTCGCGCAGGGTCTTGCCGAGAGCGACTTCATCGACCTTGCCGGTTCCCTGCGTGTCGACATAGACAGCGACCGGCTCCGGCATGCCGATGGCATAGGCGAGCTGGATCAGGCATTTGTCGGCAAGCCCGGCGGCTACCACGTTCTTGGCGAGATAGCGCGAGGCATAGGCGGCCGACCGGTCAACCTTGGTCGGATCCTTGCCGGAAAAGGCACCGCCACCATGCGGAGCCGCACCGCCATAAGTGTCGACGATGATCTTGCGGCCGGTGAGGCCGGCATCGCCATCCGGTCCGCCGATCACGAAGCGGCCTGTCGGGTTGATGTAGATCCGGTTGTCCGGAACGGACCAGCCGACGGGCAGAGCGTGCAGGATGAACGGCAGAACCGCTTCGCGCACTTCTTCCTGGCTGACGTTCTTGCCGTGCTGGGTGGAAACGACCACGGCATCGATGCCGGTCGGACGACCGTTTTCATAGCGAAGTGTCACCTGGCTCTTGGAATCCGGGCCAAGGCGCGGCTCGCGGCCCGATTTGCGGGCTTCGGCCATGGTGCGCAGGATCTTGTGCGACAAAAGGATCGGCGCGGGCATCAGTTCTTCGGTCTCGTTGCAGGCGTAACCGAACATGATGCCCTGGTCGCCGGCACCTTCCTCGCCCTTGTCGCCTTCGTCGACGCCCATGGCGATGTCCGCCGACTGGCGGTGCAGGCGGTTGATCACCTCCAGCGTCTGCCAGTGGAAGCCTTCCTGCTCGTAGCCAATGTCGCGGACGGCTTCGCGCACCAGGCTTTCCACATTGTCCATGACCTGATCGGGGCCGCGAACTTCGCCCGCGATGGTGACATGATTGGTGGTGGTCAGCGTTTCGCAGGCAACGCGTGCGTCAGGGTCCTGTTCCAGGAAAGCGTCCAGAATGGTGTCGGATATCCGGTCACAGACCTTGTCCGGGTGTCCCTCGGAAACGGATTCACTGGTGAATAGCCAGGATCTTTTCGTCATTGCGCGCTCCTTGTCGTTTTTGGAAAGGAATGTCCTGCCCCGTGCGGCTTGAATGCGCCGGGGCAGGAGATCGGGAAGGAAGGGGATCAGGCAGGCTTGCGGAAAAGCTGGATGCCCCAGGCGAGTTGCCCGGCGTCCGCAGCATTGACCCAGTTCATGAGTCCGATGGACATCTTGTCGAGGTATTCCGCAGAAGCACCTTCGTTGCGCAGCTTGTCGTAGTTGGCGAGCAGTTCCTCACGCACCCGGAAATAGTGATTGCGCAGTTGCTGCGTCATGTCCCGTTGTTCGACGGTTTCAAAACCAAGGGATTCGGCCGTCTCACGATAGAACCGCATCGAGCCCAGGCTGTTGAGCTGCAGGCGGTCATAAACCGGCTGAAGGGCTTTCGGATCGGCATCGTCTGCCTGCATCGGGTCGGTGAAGATGAAATAGCCGCCCGGCTTCAGCACCCGGTAGACTTCCTGAAGCACCTTGTGACGCTGGTCGGAGTGCAGGATTGCATCCTGGCTCCAGACGATTTCGAAGCTTTCCGGCTGCTCCGGGATATCCTCGAAGACGCCGTGCTGGACGCGGATCCTGTCCTTGAAGCCCTGCTGAATGTTGCGGTGCCGGTTGGTGTCGTTCTGGACATCGGAGATGTTCAGGCAAACCGCGCTGCAGCCACTGGCCTTGACCAGCTTGCGCATTGCGCCGCCGTACCCGGAGCCAATGTCTAGAACCTTCGCATCCGCGCCGAGATTGGGCAGCATGCCGGCCATCTCGTCGATGGTCAGATCCGAGGCTTCGCGAATGTTGCTGGTCTCGTCATAAAGGCCGATGTGCAGGTCCTGACCACCCCAGACAAGGCTGTAGAAGGTGTCGGCGTCGTCACTGTCGTAGTAACTTTCGGCGACCTCACGGATGTCTTTGGAGCCGTCTTCGGGGCGCGCGCCACCCCAGCGAACCAGTTGCAGGCTGGACTTTTCGGCGATGTGGATGAAGAAGTCCGGATCGTTTTCCGCAAAGGTTTCCTGGAAGTCGCCATAGGTGCGGACCCGCTCGAAGCCTGCTTCCGACAGGAGGCGGCGCATGTAGTTCTTGCGGATGGGGCACATGTTGAGCGTGTACTCGGCACCATCGGGGAAGCTGTATTTGAAACGGGCGAGGCCTTCGTCCATATGCACCGGCTCAGCCTTCACCTTCTTGCCAGCGTAATAATATTTGTGCTTGTTCGAATAGCCCTGGTCGAGCATCGCATCGTAGTTGCGCTGATCGATGATCAGGATGCCGTCGTGTTTGAGCGCGGCGTAGAATTCGGCAAGCGCCCGGCGGCGGTCCAGTTCGTCATGCAGGTGCGTAAAGGAGTTGCCGAGGCAGATGATGGCGTCGTATTTGCCCTGGATGTCCCGGTTGAGCCAACGCCAGTCGGCCTGAACGGTCTTCAGGATCATGCCGCGTTTCTGGCCGTTCTGGAAGGCTTTGGCCAGCATCGCGGCGGAGCCGTCTGCAGAAGTGACGTTGAACCCGGAGCGGGTCAGCCGCACCGAGTGAAAGCCCGTCCCGGTGGCGACATCAAGAACGGTTTCCTTGCCGCGTGCACGCAGCACGTCCATGAAGAACTGTCCCTCGCTGTCTGCCCGTGCGTCCCAGTCGATCAACTCGTCCCACTTTTCCACGAACGACATGATGTATTCGCCGCGATAGAGATCCGTCTCACGGTCTGCAATCGGATCCTGGCCATAAGCCTGCTCATCCAGTTGCAACTCGGCATTGGTCGCCAGCTGTTCAGCCTGCATGGATAACGTCTCCTTTTTGAGGTCGAGCGATGCCGCACGGAACGGGCCGCAGCGTGCACGCGCTCATGCACCGCCCGGAGGTCGGGCGGCGAGCGTCGGAAATGGTCTGTTTCAAGTCCGGCAGGTGGTGCGAGGATGCACTGGACGGATTCTAGCCGACCCCTTGCGCGAAGGGTCGAATGCCGGACTTTTCTGGAAGGCGCACAAGGCAGCAAAGGGTGCTGCAGATGCGGAAGCTGGGCTGTCTGGTGCCCGTTTCATCCGCTGTTGGAGCGGCGCGCGCCTTTCAGTCATTTGGTGGCGAGACCTTACCAAACACCGGATTCATTACAACAGCCGGTGCGGGAAAAATCGGGTTTGAGTTGGAGGTGCGCCTGTAACACCTTGTCATATAACACGTATTTTTTTGTAAAACTTTTCTGACATACGCGTGGACAGCACACCTCAGGCGTGCTGTCCGGTTTTGTCCGGCTGACTTCAAGCGCCTTGGTAGTCCGGCATGCGCCGCTCGATCCAGGCGGCGAGGCCCTCGTGAACGTCCCGCGTGGCTGCCATGCGTGCAAACTGTTCCTGTTCGATCCGCAGGCCTTCTGTGATGGTCGTATTCAACCCGCGTGTGACAGCGGTCAGGATCCTGGAAGCAGCGAGGGGAGAGTGGCGCAGGATGCGCTCTGCCAGGGCGAAGGCTGCGTCCAGTTCCCTGCCGTCAGCGACAACCTGATTGACCAGGCCAAGGTCAAAAGCTCTTGCCGCGGAAAAGCTGTCACCGGTCAGCAGCAATTCCAGGGCCCGTTTGCGGCCTGCAAGACGCGGCAGGCGCTGAGTGCCGCCGAATGTCGGCGGGATGCCGATATTGATTTCCGGTTTGGCAAAGAGCGCGCTTTCGCAGGCAACGGCAAGATGGACCGCCTCGGTGATCTCGCAGCCACCGCCGTAAGCCAGGCCGTTGACGGCTGCGATAACTGGTTTGGGATAGTCTTCCAGACGGGCGGTCATGCGCTGCCCCCGCTGGCAGAAGTCACGTACCGCGTCCTCTATGCCGTCTGCAATGCTGCGTGAAAACTCGTGAATGTCTCCGCCGGCCGAAAAGGCGCGCCTGCCCGCGCCGGTTATGACAACAGCACCGATGCCGTCGTCCGGTTCCAGTTCGTCCAGATGAGCCAGGAGGAGGTCGTTCGTCGTGTAGTCGAGTGCATTCAGCTTTTCCGGCCGGTTGATCGTCAGAAGCGCGATCGGGCCGTGGCGGTCCAGAAGAACGGGAGCGGTCATGGGCTGTGTCCTTGGTCTGATGTCGATGGGGGAACGCTACCGGTGAAGCGCATTGAAGTATATTCACTGGTGAGTATACTTCTAGGATGATCAAGTCAGCCGAGACAGCCAGAGAGCGGATCCTCACCGCTGCCAACAAGCTCTTCTATGCAGAGGGAATTCGCGCCGTCAGTCTGGATACGATCGCGGAGAAGGCGGGCATCACCAAGAAGACGGTCTACTATCATTTCAAGAGCAAGGACGACCTGATCGAAGCCTATCTGGCGTCTCGCGATCAACCGAACCTCAATCAGTTCCGCAAATGGTTTGGTGAGGCCGAAGGTGAGCTTCCGGACAAGGTGCAGGCGATCTTCCGCCAGATAGCAGTCTCTGCAAGACATCCGAAGTGGAAGGGGTGCGGTTTTCTGCGCACGGCGGCGGAACTTGCCAATATGCCCGGGCATCCGGCGATGAAGGTCGGAGCCGGGCACAAGAAGAAATTCGAGGCCTGGATGGCGGAAGAATTCGAGGTCGCGGGTATTGACTGCGCACCGGACCTCGCCAGGCATATCGTGCTGCTGCTGGATGGTGCGTTTTCAACGATCCTGGTTCACCGCGATGCTTCATATGCGGAAGCTGCGGGAGAGGCGGCGCGGGCTCTGGTTTCTTCAGCGGTGATCAATCAGGCTGCCTGACGGGCGGTGCCGTTTTTCTGCGCTACTTGGCGTTACCATTCTGGTGGTTAAGCAATCGGGTCTAGAAGAACGCAGGATTTCGGGCGACGATCTGGTCGACCTGTTTCAAGGTGCCCGACAGATGTTCGCGCACGGCAGCTTCTGTTGCCGTTTCGTCGCTTGCCTCTATGCCGTCGAGGATCAATGCGTGGTATCGCAGGATGCTGGCCGGTTTGCCGGGATCCGGCAGGTTGAGATTGCGCAACCGGTCGATATGGCCCGAGCGCGACGCAACGAGCTGATACAGACTGGAAAGCCCGACTGCCTTGAACAGCGACAGGTGAAACCGTTTGTCGAAGGTGGCAAATAGGCCGAGATCGTCTTCGGCAAGAGCTGTTTCCTGAAGCCGGAGGAGCTGCCGCGCCGGTGCGATGGATGATTTGTCTTCCTGTCCGGCCAGGGTGCGGGTCACCTCCAGCTCCAGTGACAGGCGCAGGAACTGTGTTTCGCGGGCGTGGGCGACATCGATCTTCGACACTTCGGTCTTGGATTGCGGATAGATGGTCAGCAATCCTTCTTCTTCCAGCTTCATCATCGCATCGCGCACGGGCGTCTGGCTGACGCCATAGTGCGTGGCGAGATCTGTCCGCGACAGGCTGAGCCCGGGCTTGAGTTCCAGCGAGATGATCCGTGCCCGCAGCGATTCCTGGATTTGCTGACTGACAGAGATGCGCCGGATCCGTTCGCCAGTGCCGGTGTCCGCCACCTTGCTCGGGTCATTCAGCATCTGATCCAGTTCAACCGTCATCGCCGCTCCTTTTCTTCGAATGCACGATTCCTCTCGGCGAAAGATAGAACACACTTGCAAGAAATGCACTAATATATTAATGCATCAGATAGCGGGAGGAGGAGCTCCCCGCGCAATCGAGTGGAGGACACCATGAAATTCACCGCCGCTGCCCTGGCAGCTTCGGTCTCCGTCATCGCAACAATGGCGCAGGCCGAGACCTTCAGCATTCAGACCTCATTCAATGCAGGGGACTTTTCCACCCAGTACCTAACGGAAAACTGGCTGCCCAAGATCACGGAAATGACTGACGGCCGTGTCGAGATCCTGTTGACGCCGAACGGGTCCGTTGTTCCGGCAAGGGAAACGCCGGATGCTGTCGCGGCTGGCGTTCTGGACGGCGACTTCACGTCAGTGAACTACTTCGCGGGCCGCGAGCCGGCTTATGCCATCATGGGCGATCTCATTTCCGGCTATGACACGCCGCAGCAGATGCTGGGTTTCTGCAAGGATGGCGGCGGCGAAGCCGTGATGCAGAAGGCTGCCGATGCGGTCACCGGTGGTGAAGTGCAGGTCGTGGCTTGCGGCCCCTATTCCCGCGAAGCGCTGCCGGCCCGCGTGCCGATCCGCACGTTCGAAGATCTGGCCGGCAAGAAGATCCGCTCTCCCGAAGGCCTGGCCGCGGCGGTTTTCCAGGCTGCCGGTGCGTCGCCGGTCTCCATTCCCTTCTCTGAAGTTTATGGCGCTCTGGAAAAAGGCATCGTCGATGCCGCGGATGCCTCGGCCTATGTCAACAACGACGCGACCGGTCTGCATGACGTCGCGCCGTATCCGCTTTATCCCGGTATTCACTCCATGCCGTCGATGCAGTTCACCATCAACAAGGCAAAGTGGGATGCGCTGAGCGCGGAAGACCAGAAAGCCCTGCGCGACTGGTGGTACGATGCCATGTTTGCAATGGCGGCTGAGGTCGACAAGAAGGACAAGGAACTGGCCGCCAGAGACGGTGATGGCGAGAAGATCGAAGTGATCAACTGGGCGCAGGAAGATCGCGACCAACTGCGCGAGATCGCCCGTAAGGAGTGGGAGGCCTACGCTCAGAAGTCGGACCTCGCCAAGGAAGCTCTGGACGCAAACATTTCCTACATGACCGAGATCGGTCTCTTCAAAAACTAGGACTGATCGCAACACCGCGTGCCCTTGCCCTCCTCACGGTGAGGTGGGGGGCACCCGGTCTTGTTGCCGAGGTGTTGGGCCGGACAAAGCCCCGATGCCCGGCGCCGGGGGGGCGTCTAACGTGCCCCCGCAAGGTCTGCATTCAGGGAGAAATGATGAGACGCCTATTCGCGCGCTATGCCGATATCATGGACAGTGTCAGCGTGTTCATCGGTCATGGCTGCTCCGTGCTGTTTTTTGCGTGTATCGCAGTCTCGGCACTCGAAGTGGTCATGCGCTACGGATTCGACCGGCCGACGGTCTGGTCGACGGAACTCGCCATGACGCTCTGTGCCTCGGCCTGGGTGCTGGCGGTTGGATATGTCACCCAGCGACAGCGGCACATTTCCATCACCATGATCGAAACGCTGGTCAGCCCGAGGGCCTGGCACATCATGCGGCTGTTGCAGATGCTGATCGCAGCGGGTGCGGTGATTGTCCTGACCATGGCTCTGTGGGACCCGATGCTGAAGGTGCTGAAGCGCACCGAGCATTCCGGTACTGCGCTCAATTCGATCCAGCCGACCTATCTCAAGATCCTGCTTGTGGTGGGCTGTGTTCTCTACATCCTCCAGCTTGTTGCCAACATCATTCGCTGGTTCCAGCGCACCGAAGGGGAGATCGCCGGTGGGCATTGAAATCATCACCCTTCTGATCGTCGTTGCGCTGCTGGCCCTGATGGCGCTGGGCGTGCCGCTCGGCATCACCACGCTGACGGTGTCGCTGGCAACCGCGATCCTCTATTTCGGCGAACGTGCCGGCTTCTTCATCGTTGCCGCCAACGTCGGCGAGGTTCTGCACAAATACGAGCTGATTGCCGTTCCCTTCTTCGTCTTCATGGCCAATGTTCTCGAACGATCGGGGATAGCGCAATCGCTGTTCGACAGTATGGCGATCCTCGGCGGACGCTTCCGTGGCTCGGTTGCGGTGCAGACCTGCGTCGTCGCGGTGGTGCTGGCGGCAATGTCCGGGATCATGGGCGGCGAGATCGTCATGCTTGGCCTGATCGCTTTGCCGCAGATGTTGCGCCTCGGGTATGACCGCAAGCTCTCCATCGGTATCATCTGCGCGGCCGGTGCTCTGGCAACGCTGATCCCGCCCTCGGTCGTACTGATCGTCTACGGTCTTGCCGCCCAGGTGTCGATCACCAAGCTGTTCGCCGCTTCCGCAGTGCCGGGGCTGATCCTCGCCGGGCTGTTCATCACCTATATTCTGATCCGGGTACGCCTCAATCCGGCGCTGGCGCCGATCTACGATATTCCCGAAACCGGACTGCCGCTGTTCCAGCGCGTCAAGTTTCTGAAAGGCGTCGTCCTGCCGGGGCTTCTGATAGGTGCCGTGCTCGGGGTGATCTATTCCGGTGTTGCCACCGTCACGGAAGCGGCGGCGGTCGGTGCAGTCGGTGCGCTTGTGGTTGCCGCCATCCGCAATGAGCTGACCTGGAAGATGGCCCGCGATGCCATGCGCCAGACAGTGCTGACGGTCGGTTCCATCATCTGGCTGGTGCTGGGGGCTGTCTCGCTGATCGGTATCTACAACCGGATTGGCGGCGGCGAATTCCTGCGCGGCCTGCTGACCTCCCTCGATATCGCGCCGATCATGGTCATCGTCGTCATGATGCTGATCGTCATGGTGCTTGGCACGTTCCTGGAATGGATCGCAATCATCTTCATCACCGTGCCGATCTTCGCACCGGTGGTGGTGGATCTCGGGTTCGATCCGGTGTGGTTCGGGGTACTCTTTGCGATGAACATCCAGATCTATTACCTGTCGCCGCCCTTTGGGCCTGCCTGCTTCTTCCTGAAGTCGGTGGCGCCGAAAGACATCCAGCTTCAGGAAATCTTCGCCGCCGTGCTGCCGTTCATCGCGCTGCAGGCCGTTGGCCTGTTCCTGGTGCTGTTCTTCCCCGATCTGGCGCTCTGGCTGCCGAACCTGCTGGATTGAGGAGGTTGAGATGAAAATAACCGACAAGGATCTCACCCGACAGGATGAGGACATCGCACCGGGAGACTTCGCGGACGAAGAACGCCGCGACGACCGGTTCGGCAACTGGCCGGAAGTTGCCGGCCTTGTCTTCACCCTCATCGTCATCTGGCTGACCTTCGCCTTCACCGGATAAAATCATGACGCACAAAGCCCCAAAAGACTTACGTTCCGCGCGCTGGTTCTCCCCCGATGACCTGCGCAGCTTCGGCCATCGCTCGCGGATGATGCAACTCGGCTATTCGGAAGAAGACTTCCGGGACAAGCCGGTGATCGGTGTGCTCAACACCTGGTCGGAGCTGAACACCTGCCATGCCCACTTCAAGGAGCGGGTGCAGGACGTGAAGCGCGGCGTCTTTCAGGCGGGCGGTTTCCCCGTCGAGATGCCGTCGCTCTCGGTTGACGAAAGCTTCACCAAACCGACCTCGATGCTCTACCGCAACATGCTGGCCATGGAGACGGAGGAGATGATCCGCTCGCACCCACTGGACGGTGTGGTGCTGATGGGGGGCTGCGACAAGACCACGCCCGGTCTTGTCATGGGGGCAATCTCGGCTGGCGTGCCAATGATCTATCTGCCGGCAGGCCCGATGCTGCGTGGCAATTATGCAGGCAAGATCCTGGGGTCGGGATCGGATGCCTGGAAATACTGGGACGAACGCCGGGCAGGCAATATTTCCGACGAGGAATGGCTGGGAATCCAGGGTGGCATCGCCCGTTCCGCCGGTACCTGCATGACCATGGGGACTGCCTCGACCATGACGGCCATTGCCGATGCGATGGGCCTGACCTTGCCTGGGGCGTCTTCCATTCCGGCCGTGGACAGCGGTCACCAGCGCATGGGGGCCGATTGCGGCAGGCGCATCGTCGAGATGGTCTGGGAAGACCTGACGCCAGACCGGATCGTCACGGAGGCCGCGTGCAGGAACGCCGCTGTCGTTGCCATGGCCACCGGCTGTTCCACCAACGCTGTCGTGCATCTTATCGCCATGGCGCGTCGGGCAGGCGTGGATCTCTCCCTCGACGATCTGGACGCCCTCGGCCGGGTGACGCCGCTGATCGCCAATGTGCGGCCCTCCGGCAAGGACTACCTGATGGAGGATTTCTTCTATGCGGGCGGGCTGCGGGCGCTGATGAAGCAGATCGAGGATCGGCTGGAACTTTCCGCCTTGACCATCACGGGCAAGACGCTGGGAGAGAACCTGGAAGGGGCGGTTGTCTATAACGACGATGTCATTCGTCCGCTGTCCAATCCGGTCTACCGGGAAGGCTCGCTTGCCGTTCTGCGGGGAAACCTATGTCCGGATGGGGCGGTCATAAAACCGGCGGCCTGCGATCCGAAGTTCCATTATCACGAAGGACCGGCGCTGGTCTTCGACAGCTATCCGGAAATGAAGGCGGCCATCGATGACGAGACTCTGGAGGTCACCCCGGACCACGTTCTTGTGCTCCGCAATGCCGGGCCTCAGGGCGGGCCGGGTTTTCCCGAATGGGGCATGCTGCCGATCCCCAAGGCGCTGATCAAGCAGGGGCACCGCGACATGCTGCGGATCTCCGATGCGCGCATGTCCGGCACCTCCTATGGTGCCTGCGTGCTTCATGTGGCGCCGGAAAGCTATGTCGGCGGACCTCTGGCGCTGCTGAAGACCGGCGACACCGTCCGGCTGGATCTTGCCAACCGCCGCCTCGACATGGTGGTGGACGAGGCGGAACTGGATGCTCGCAAGGCCGCCTGGAAAGCGCCTGTGCCGCGATACGAGCGCGGTTACGGCTATCTCTTCCAGCGGCATGTCACCCAGGCCGACAAGGGCTGTGACTTCGATTTCCTGCAATCCGATTTCGGCCGGACCGCCGGCGAACCCGATATCTTCTGAGGACACCATGAGCGACTACACTCTTTCCGACGACACCCGTGCGAAGCTGAAGAACGTTTCGACCGCCTCAATCGCGACGGCGCTCTACAAGCGCGGCCTGCGCAACCAGTTCATCCAGGGCGTGGTGCCAGTCGCCCCGAAAGACGAAAACATGGTCGGCCAGGCCTTCACGCTGCGCTATATCCCCGCGCGGGAAGACCGCAATCCGATCACGGTCTTCCGCAATCCGGATCATCCGCAGCGGGTTGCCATGGAAACCTGCCCGCCGGGTCATGTGCTGGTGATGGATGCCCGCAAGGATGCACGCGCGGCAACGGCAGGCTCCATCCTGATTACGCGGCTGGCCCTGCGCGGTGCCGCCGGTGTTGTCTCCGACGGTGGGTTCCGGGATGCAGAAGGCATCGGCGCGCTCGACATGCCCGCCTATTACGCCAAGCCGTCAGCGCCCACAAACCTGACCCTGCATGAAGCGCTGGACATCAACGTGCCGATCTCTTGCGGCGACGCCCCGGTCTTCCCGGGTGACGTGCTGGTCGGCGACAAGGACGGCGTCATGGTGATCCCGGCGCATCTGGCCGAAGAGCTGGCGGACGAATGCACCGGGATGGAGAGTTTTGAGGATTTCGTGCTGGAAGAAGTGAAAGCCGGTACGCCGATCATCGGCCTCTATCCGCCGACCAAGGAAGAGAACGTCCAGAAATACGAAGCCTGGCGGCAGAAGACCGGGCGGTAGGGGGCGTATGCTCTAACGAACCCAAAACCTCATCCTGAGGAGCAGCAACGCGGCGTCTCGAAGGATGTGCGGCACATTCCGAGCGAGCAGCCCATCCTTCGAGACAGCGCTTCGCGCTTCCTCAGGATGAGGTCGTGTGTGTGGGGCCGCGGGGGCGTGACTGACTGGCGCTCGTGTCGCTGCATCAGCCCCGCGCTCGTTCCGTAACCTACCTTGCCGGCATGCCCTTCGCGCGGAAGTGGCGTTTCTGGGCAGCGATGCGGAACTGGGCGTTGGCGGCGCCGTAGCCCTTGTAGCCGCCACGGCGCTCGACGATCTCGAAGAAGAAGCCTTCGCCGTAGGTGGGGCTGTAGAGCTGGAAGTACTCGCGGGTCCCGTCCCGGTCATAGAGAATGCCCGAGCTTTTCAGGTCGTTGAGGAAGTCTTCCTCGAGCCCGAACCGGGCGTCCAGATCGTCATAGTAGTTCGGCGATATCACCAGCGGTGTAAAGCCTTTGGCTTTCAGGGCTTTCACCGTCTTGAAGATGTCGGCGGTTACGAAGGCAATGTGCTGGACACCTGAGCCGAAACCCTCCGAGATGAAGTGCCCGGCGAGAGTCTTGCGGTTTTCCGCCCCGTTGAGCGTGATCCGCAGGCTGCCGTCGTCGTTCTCGATGGCCTGGCTGCGGACGAGACCAGCCGGGTCGATGACATCCACCATGGCGGTCTTTTCGGTGTCGAAGATCGACCGGTAGAACAGAAGCCAGGTGAGCATCTCGTCGTAGTTCATGGTCTCGGCGAGGTGGTCGATGCGGATCAGACCGGCGTCGCCTGCCGCACCGCCCTGACCAATCGGCTCGAAGTCAATTTCCCAGACCCGTGACAGATCCTTGCTGTCGTCAACGAAGTGGATGACGCTGCCGCCAAGCGCGCGGATCGCCGGAATTTTGAGTTCGCCCGGACCGACCGGCTGTTCGAAGGTTTTGGCCCCAAGCGTCTCGGCGCGGTCTACGGTTGCGGAAGCATCGGCAACCTTCAGGCCGATGTCGCAGACATTGGTGCCATGGGAGATGTAGGACGCATGGGCGAAGCCGTGCGGGTCGGTGTTGATGAGGATGTTGATGCTGCCCTGCCGCCAGAGTTCGACGTCCTTGGAGACATGCTTGCCGGCCTTGTGGAAGCCGAGCGTCGTCAGCATGGATGACAGGTCGTTTGCTTCCTTGCGGTCGGCGGCAAATTCAATGAATTCGATACCGGCAACCGGTATCCTGTCGGGCATATCGGGGACGGGGATCCGGATGCCGGGCTCGGTACGCCGGACCTGGTCCATCAGGTAAAGCAGCGAGCGGTAGCCGTCGACAGCGATCGACTTCGGCGAGCCGCCGCGGAACTGGTCGTTGAAGATCTCCAGCGATAGCACACCGTCATAGCCGGTTGCCGCCACGGCCCGCATGAAGCCGGTTACGTCCAGATCGCCTTCGCCGGGCATGTTGCGGAAATGGCGGCTCCAGTAGAGCAGGTCCATGTTGAAGTTCGGCGCGTCGGCAAGCTGGACGAAGAAGATCTTGTCGCCCGGAATGGCCCGGATCGTATCCGGGTCGGTCTTGCGGGCGAGGGTGTGGAAGGAATCCAGGATCAGGCCCACGTTGGGGTGGTCGGCCCTTCTGACGATTTCCCAGGCATCACGGTGGTCGTTGACGAAACGTCCCCAGGCGAGGGCCTCGTAGCCGATGCGGATACCGCTTTTGGCGGCAAGGTCGCCGAGTTCTGCAAGATCGTCCGCGGCGCGATCGATACCGCCAAGCGCGATGGGAGAGACGTTGGAGCAGATCAGCACAAGATCCGCACCCATTTCCTGCATCAGGTCGAACTTGCGTTCTGCGCGGGCGAAGGTCCGGCTGCGCTGCGGCTCGGGCATGCCCTCAAAGTCGCGGAAGGGCTGAAAAAGCGAGATCTCCAGACCGTGGTCACGGACCATCTGGCCAACATCCTTCGGATTGCGGTCGAAGGCGAGGAAGTCGTTTTCGAAGATCTCGACACCATCGAAGCCGGCAGCCGCGATTGCGCTGAGCTTTTCGGCAAGGTCACCTGCGATGGAGACGGTGGCGATGGCGGTTTTCATGGGGACCTTCCGTGGGTTCAGTAGCCCATAACGCGGGGCAGCCAGATGACCGTTTCCGGCACAAAGGTGAGGAGGAGCAGTACCAGTACCTCAACGAAGAAGAACGGCAGGATGGCCATGGTCAGCCGGGCCATTCCCACCTGGGCAATGCCTTCGGCAACGAACAGACAGAGGCCGAGCGGCGGGGTGATCAGGCCGATCATCAGGTTGAAGATGACAAGGATGCCGAAGTGGACCGGGTCGACGCCCATGCCGACGGCAATCGGGTGCAGGATGGGCACGAGCACCAGCATGGCGGCGATGCCTTCCAGAAACAGGCCGACAAACAGGAACAGGAGAATGGTAGCTATCAGGAACGTGGTCTTGCTGTCCACGTTCAGCAGCACCCAGTCGGTCAGCATGTTGGGCACGCGGTTGTAGGTCAGCAGCCAGTTCGCGGCGGAAACCGCGGCGATGATGATCAGGATGACAGCACTGTCGCGCATGGCTTCGGAGAAAAGGCGCGGCAGGGCAGACAGCTTGATGTTGCGGTAGACGAAGATGCCGAGGAAAAGCGCATAAGCGACGGCGAAACTTGCCGCCTCCGTCGGCGTCACGATGCCGAGCAGGATGGAGCCGACGACAAATACCGGCATCAGCAGTGGCAGGATGCCGCCCAGGATGGCCTTGCTGGCCGGTTCCGCTGTCAGTCCTACTGCCTGGTCGCCGTGATCGACCTTCACGGTCAGCATCACGAAGACGGAGAGGAATATTGCCAGCAGAATGCCCGGGATGATGCCGGCAAGAAACAGGGCCGGTACGGAGACACCAGAGACGATCAGCGCGTAGATGATCACCGGAATGGACGGCGGAATGATCGGCCCGATGACGGAGGAGGCCGCCGTCAAGGCTGCCGCGAAGGGACGGGAATAGCCGTGTTTTTCCATCTCGGGAATGAAGACCCGGCCGATGGCGGATGTGTCGGCAACGGCGGAGCCGGAAAGACCTGCGAAGATCACCGAGGCCCAGATGTTGACGAGCGCCAGACCGGCGCGCAACCGGCCGACCAGCACATTGGCGAAGGCGATGATGCGGCTGGTGATGCCGCTTTCGTTCATGACCTCGCCTGCCAGCACGAAGAGCGGAATGGCAAGTAGGGGAAAGGAGTTCATTCCCTTGAACATTTCCGTTGCGACCACGCGCAGGGAATAGGGCGCTTCGCCGTAGCCCATGAACACCAGCAGGGCCGCAATGATCGCAAGAGCGATTGGAACGCCGGTGGCGAGCCCGATGAGGAGGATTGCGTAGATCATGCCTGCACCGCCTTGATCGCCGAGATACGTTCGAAGAACTTGAGAGCGGCTGCCACGGCCAGCAGTGCTCCGCCGATAGCGATGGCATATTGCCAGGTGCCGACCTTGGCGACCCAGACCAGCGCGTCGATGCCGGTGGTTTCCGCAAGCCAGTTGCCTGCCGATTTCAGGCCCGAAGCATCGAGATTGCCCCGGCGAACCGCAAAGGCGTGCCCGGAAAAGGCGAGGGCGACACCGGTCGCAAAGCTGATCAGGTCGACGGCTGCGAAAAGCTTTTCACGAACGGACACGGAGAGAAAATCTGTCAGCACCGTGAAGCGGATGTGCCTGTCCTGCAGATAGGCAAGTGCAAGGCCGAACATGACACCGTAGATGGTCAGATAGATCGGCAGTTCCTCGCCCCAGGAAACCGATTGGCCGACCGTGTAGCGGCGCAGAGAATTGACGAAGATGATGGCGAAGACGAGGGCCATCGACAGGCCGGCTCCGAGCGCAAACAGGCGCCGGGCAAATTCGTTGACCGTTTTCATGTTCCAGGTCCTGCTCGTTCAGCTTTTGGCTATTCAACTGACTTTGATTGAACAGCCAAAAGCTGATCCTTACCAACAGTCCAGAACCCCGGGCGGCAAACCGCCCGAGGTCTTGAGCGGTTTACTGGCTTGCAGCAGCAACGGATTCCTGCAGGCGGTCGATCCAGACAGCGTCTTCACCCAGTTCGCCGCGCAGATATTCAACAACCGCCGGCTGGGCCTTTTCAGCGAAGGCTGCGATTTCGTCAGCCGTCGGAGAGTAGACCTGCATGCCTTCAGCCTGAACCTTGTTCACGCCTTCAGCCGTGCTCCACTGCTGGATGGAACGGCCCATGTTGCCGGCAATGCGCGCCGCACGGGCGACCACGGCCTGCTGAGCCGGGGTGAGCGACTGGTAGAACTCGTCGGAGATCAGGATGAAGTCGGCGGCATAGACGTGGCCGTCGAGCGTCATGTATTTCTGCAGTTTGTGCAGGCCGTTGTTGTAGATCACGCCGACCGGGTTTTCCTGGCCGTCAACGACGCCGGTGGACAGTGCGTTAGGCAGTTCGGTCCAGGCGATCGGGGTCGGCTCGCCGCCGAGGCCTTTCACCATTTCCACGTAGAGCGGGATCGGCTGCACGCGGAATTTCAGGCCTTCCATGTCCGCAGGTGTCCGGATTTCGCGGGTGCCGTTGGTAAAGTTCCGGAAGCCGGTTTCTCCGTAGGCGAGCGTGCGCAGGCCGGTCTGTGCAAGGCAGTGTTCGGCAAGGGCATCGCCGAAGTCACCATCCAGCACGTCCCAGGCAATGGTTGCCGAAGAGAAGGTGTAGGGAATGTCCAGAACGGACGCCGCGGGGCAGGCCTTGGACATGGCACCGGACACCAGAACCACCTGGGTCAGGTTGTCCTGAGCCTGAGCGACCAGCTCGTCTTCGTTGCCCAGCGCACCGGCCGGAAACAGCTCCACCGTCAGATCGGTTTCGCCTTCGACGATGTTCTTGAAGATATGAGCGGCTGCACCTTTCTTGGAGGCGGTCCATTCGTCCGGATCGACGTGGGCCAGACGGATTGTCTGTGCCTGGGCCGCAGCCGCAAGGCCAAGTGTGAGAAGGGCAGTGGCTGCCAGGGATGTGAATTTGAAACGCATGACTTCCTCCCGTTTGCGTAACATTTTCAAAAAGACCATTTCCGCTTCCCTGATGATGTGAAAGCGGCAGGGGCTAAGCTTCCGCGGTTTCCCGCGGCATTTCATCGAAGGCGTCGAATGCCGCCTTCATCCGGACCGGATCGGCCCGGTGGCCGGTAAAGAGTTCAAAGGCCCGTACGGCCTGGAACACCGCCATGCCGGAGCCGGGCAGCACCCGGCAGCCGAGCTTTCTTGCTCCTGCCAGAAGTTCTGTTTCCAGCGGGAAATAGACAATGTCGGCAACCCACATGTCGGGCTTGAGCAGTGCAAGCGGGAACGGCGTTCCAGGTGTCTTGGCCATGCCGACCGGGCTTGCATTGACGACCCCGGACAGGCCGGTGCAGGTTGCCGCATCAAGTTCGGCAACCGGTTCGACGGTCAGTCCCTGACGGTTTGAGAGAACCAGCCGGGCAAGCTGCTCCACGCGCGCAGTGTCGACGTCGAAGATCTTCAGGTGCTGGACACCGCAGTCCGCCAGCGCGTGGGCAACCGCAACACCGGCCCCACCGGCGCCGATGAGAAGAACCGTCTCCAAGGAGGAGCCGATCATGTTCTGGCGAAAACTCTCGGCAAATCCCCAAAGGTCGGTGTTGTGGCCAATGCGCTTTCCATCCCGGAACACGATGGTGTTGACCGAGCCGACAGCGGCCGCATTGGGCGACAACTGGTCCAGCAGCGGGATCACTTCCATCTTGAACGGGTAGGTGACGTTGAGACCGTTGAAACCGGTCACTTCGGCCGCGTGCACAATAGCTTTCAGGTTCTGTTCTCCCTCGGGAAGCGTATCGACATCGATAATGCGATAGACGCCGCGCAGGCTTTGAGCTGCCGCTTCGGCCATATGCATTTCCGGCGTTCTCGAGCGGGCAATGCCCCGTCCGATCAGACCGGCCAGTACGATGTTACTTGCAGCTTCCACTCAGGTTCCTCCCAGAAACCTCATTTGGCGCCCCGTTTTCGGGGTCTGTCTGGCAGGAGATATCGTCTCCTGACAATCAAATTGTACTAACCAGTTAATTCAGTCAAGAGAAATGTACTGCCTGGTTAATTTAGGCTGGCGCCCAGCGCCGGGCTGGTTTAGAAAAAGGCATGTCGATCAATGAGTCAGAGCTTCCGGAAAAAAATTCTTCACGGGGTCGCTGGAAACAGGATCCGGAAGGGGTGCGTGCCAATATTCTCGCCGTTGCTCTGGAGGAGTTCTCCGCGAACGGTCTTTCCGGTGCGCGCATGGATGAGATCGCGGCCAAGACGCGCTCGTCCAAGCGGATGATCTATTACTATTTCGGCGACAAGGAGAGCCTGTACCTCAAGGCTCTGGAAGCGGCCTACAAGAAGGTGCGCAAGGGCGAAGAGCAACTGGAGCTGAAGCATCTGCCGCCCAGGGATGCGCTGGCGAAGCTTGTGGCCTTCACCTTCGATCACCACCGGGAAAGCCCTGCGTTCATCCGTCTGGTGATGATCGAAAACATTCACCACGGCCGCTACCTGGAACAGTCGGAAGAAATCAAAAGCCTGAACGAGGCGGCGATTTCCCAGATCGCCGGCATCTATGCAAAAGGGGTTGCTGAAGGTGTCTTTCGGGGTGGCCTGACGCCCTTGCGGATCCACTGGCTGATTTCGGCCATGAGCTTTTTCAACGTCTCCAATGCCACGACCTTTTCCATGCTATTTGGCCAGGAGTTGCAGTCGGCATCCGGTCAGGTCGCGCTCAAGGGCGATGTCTGCGAAACAGTGATGCGTTTCGTCGCCGCCTGACGTTCCGGGGCTCGCAAAACCTTTCTGTAACCACTGAAGTTTCATGCGCCAATCCCGCGGCTCGTCAGCCTGTGAGGGCAATTGACAATGCTAAAGAAACTATATAACTAGAAATATAGTTATATTGAGTGAGGCGCGAATGGATCTCGAAATTGCAGCGCAAGGTTTTGCGGCTCTGGGCTCGGAAGCCCGGTTACAGGTGGTGTTGACCCTGGTGAAGGCCGGGCAGGGCGGGTTGACAGTGGGGGATATCCAATCCCGCACCGGCATGGCCGCATCGACGCTCGCGCATCATCTGAAATTTCTCGCCTCGGCTGGTCTGGTATCTCAGGAAAAGGACGGCCGTTCGGTGATCAACCGGGCGGCCTACGGCCATCTGGAGAACCTTGCCGGTTACATCCTGAAAGAGTGCTGCGTGGACGAAAAGGGCTGCGATTGCCCTACCACGGAAAAGGAACCTGCCGATGTCTGATGCCCTGAACAATCTTCAGCCCAGTGGCGGCGGTGCAAGCTGTTGCGCGCCCAAGACCGCCTGCTGCAGCACACCGGTGTCGAAATGGTCGCTGAAATCTGTCGTCCTTTCGAAATACCTCCTGTCGCCGTGGGCCATCGTCATCGGCGGCCCCTTGCTGGTGCTGCTGCTGGATCAGCCGCACTTCGTCGCCTTCGTAACCTTCGCGCTCTCCGCCTTTGGCGGGACGTTGCCGTATATTGCGTTTGCCGTGGCGCTGATTGCCTGGCTGAAGGCAGCCGGGGCAGAGGCTTTCGTCGGACGGGCGTTTGAGGGGCGTGAGAGACAGGCGATCGTGCTGGCGGCTCTCTTCGGTGGGCTCGCCCCTTTCTGTTCCTGCGAGGTGATCCCGTTTATTGCCGGTCTTCTGGCGGTCGGCGCGCCGCTGTCGGCTATCATGGCCTTCTGGCTATCGTCCCCTTTGATCGATCCGCCCACCCTGCTGATCACGGCCGGCGCATTGGGATGGCCGTTTGCCATCGGCAAGGCGGTCTTTGCCGTGGCTTTGGGTCTCTTTGGCGGGGTGTCGGTCTCTCTGGCGATGCGCAGCGGCTTTCTTGTCAATCCGGCGAAGATCGGCGCGGCGACCGGAGGTTGCGGCTGCGGGGCGTCCCCCAAGACAGGGCGGCCGGTCTGGCGGATCTGGCAGGAACGTGAGCGCACCGACACGTTCCGGAGTGAGCTGAAAGCCAATGCGCTGTTTCTGGTCAAGTGGCTGGCGCTGGCCTATGTGCTGGAGGCCGCGCTCGTCACCTATGTCCCGGCGGACATGATCGCGCGGGCGGTCGGCGGGGACGGGCTGGGCGCAATCCTTCTGTCGGCGCTGATCGGGATGCCGGCCTATCTCAACAGCTATGTGGCACCGCCGCTTCTTTCCGGGCTGATGGAGCAGGGCATGAGCTCCGGGGCGGCGATGGCGTTCATGATCGCAGGTGCGGTCAGTTCGATCCCGGCAATGGCCGCCGTCTGGTCGCTGGTCCGCCCGCAAGTCTTTGCCGCCTATATCGGCCTTGGTTTCGCCGGGGCAGTGCTGTCCGGCGTGATCTTCCAGCTTCTTGTCTGAAGGAACGGTGATGCACACCAACGTTACAGTCACGGTCAAGCCGAAGGAGACCGGCCACAAGCTGCTGGTGCCCGTCGGTCTGCCGACGCCGCACCAGATGCCGGTCCGTTTCGAGGTCGAGGGTGGCAGGGTTACCCTGGCCGGGGAAATCACCACCGGCCAGAGGGTGGCCGTGGTGTCGGTTGACCCGGAGGCTAACCCTCTCATCAAATACGCATACCGGGATGAGGGACCGGGTTATCCGGATGCGGTGTTCGCGCCGCTGCGCAACCGTTTTACCCGCGCGGCCCAGGATCTCGTCTTCGATGCGATCAACATTGCCGACAGCCAGCCGGACGGACATGCCGCCATTCAGGCGCTCGTCAATGCAGCGGCGGAAAAGTTCCGCTACGCCCACCCGGACGTGCGGTTCAATGAAGGCTGCGATGAGGTGCCCTATCTCTCCTGCGGGCTGACCGAAGGCTCCTGCGTCGACATCAACACCTACCTGATCGCCAGCCTGCGCGCGGCCGGTTTCGAGGCCGGTTACGTGACCGGGTATTTTTTCCCGGAAGAAAAGGCCGGCTGCTGTGACGACATGCACTGCTGGGTGGTGACACGGCATCAGGGGGTGGTGCTGGAGTGGGACATCGCCCATCACCTGAAGATGGGGACACGGGAGATCTGCTGCGGTCTCAACCCCAAGCCGGGTGACCGGGTGGCACTGGCCCATTCCATGGGGCTCACCTTTCCCGAACTCGGCATCTTCTGCGAAAAACTGATCGCAGAACCCGTCTGGCTTTCACCGGACGGGCTGGGAAAGGCGGAGATCACGATCCGCCGGGAGATCGTGTGACGTCGTAGGGAGAGACGGAGTTTTCCGCTCATCCCTTCTTGCGGCTGAACACCATCTTCTGGTTGGCAAGGCGCTCGGGCGGGCCGATCCAGGCCCAGGCCAGAAGTGCCGGTTCCAGCTTGGAAACGGTGATCCGGTGCATGTGCTCCGGCGGGTTGAAGATCATCGATCCAGGCGCGTAAACACCCTGGTGATTTTCCGAGACGGCCCCTGAAACGCAGATATAGCTCTCCGATATGCCGCTATGGGCGTGGGCCGGATAGGTGCAGCCGGGGGCAAACAGCACAAGACCCAGAATGACATCCGTCGTCAGCACAGGGCCGTTCGGTCCACAGATCTCTGCATAGGCATAGGTCTTGTCGAGGCCGCGCGGCACCTTCTCGTAGCCGTACTGCCAGATCAGATGGTCCTTGATGCTTTCGATGGCGCGCACGAGCGGTGCTGTCCGCTCCTGTTTGCCTTCATCCAGGGCACGCCTCAAATGCGCCGTCACCGGTTTGTGGGCAGGGGCATCGAACCGCATTTCCGGATCGGCTTTCAGAACCCGGCTTATCGCCTCGCGCACGGCGCGCTGGTGCGCCCGGATTCTGTCGCTGCCGCCGGACGAAAGGAACCGGTATGCCTCGTAGAATTCCCGCAGCAGATAGCCCCAGTCAGGGAAATCGGCGAGACGGCGGCTTGCCAGAGGCTGTTCTTCCGAAGTGTCTTTTTCCAGCAAGGCTTGCACTCCCCGCACCACGATGACGATGGCCAGAGCCTATCAGGTCGGAGGGTAGCGGCTTCTCTCTTTACGGCAACCGAAAATACATAACCGGCATGCGCGGTTTGCGTCAGAACGTCTCTTGCGCTCGCCGGAGAGGCGGATAATCTGACCGCCCATTCCGCAGGATGAAATTCATGACAGTTGTGATCGTTGGAGCTGGCGTTTCCGGCTTTTCCACCGCCTGGGCCCTGACAAAACGAGGCGTTCCGGTAACGCTTCTGGAGCAGGGGCCGATCCCCAACCCGCTTTCGGCGTCCGGTGACCAGCACCGCATCATCCGGCGCGCCTATGGTGGCCAGGGCGGCTATCAGCGCCGCATCGGCGATGCCTATGCGGCGTGGGACGAAATGTGGGACGATCTGGGCGAGAAGCACCTTGTCGAAACAGGCTTTCTGCTGATGTCCCAAGAGCCGGGTGATGGCGGCGAGGTCTATCGGGATGGCCTGATTGAGGGCGGCTATCCGTTCGAGACACTGACGCCGGAAGAGGCCGCAAGCCGGTTTCCCTACGTCGATCCGGCGACCATCCGCTACGGTGCCGTCAGCGACGAAGGCGGTGTGCTGCTGTGCCAGAAGATCGCTGCCGGCGTGCGCGACTGGCTGATCGCCAATGGCGCAGATGTGCGCGAAAATGCGCAAGTCACTGCCGTTGATACCTCCGCCGGCACGGTGACCCTAGCCGATGGCAGCACGGTTTCCGGCGATCATGTGATCGTTACGGCCGGTGCCTGGACCCTGGGGCTTTTCCCCAAGCTGGACGTCAGCTTGACGACCTACCGGACCGCCGTTGTCTATCTGACGCCGCCTGAAGATCTGCGCGAGGCCTGGGAACGCTCGCCCGTGATTCTCGATCCGGGCGGGCCCGTCGATGGCTATATCCTTCCGCCGGTGGCTGGAACCGGGCTGAAGTTCGGTGCCGGCATTCACAAGTACAAGGCGCCGCCGAACCAGGACCGGACACCTGTTGCCGGCGAGGGCGAGGCCCTGCGCGATTATTTCTCGCCGCCCTTCTGCCGGATCAAGGAATACCGCGTGGATGACGTCGTCACCTGCGCTTACACATTCACCTCCGACGAACACTTCTTCGCCATGAGCGAAGGCAAGGCTACCGTCGTATCGGCCTGTTCCGGACATGGCTACAAGTTTGGTGCCGTCGTGGGTCAGAAGCTTGCCGAAGGCTTTACCGGCAAGGACATGGATACCGCGCGGGTGTGGCTGGAAGCACGCGACTAGGGCAATAGACACCAAAAAGAAGGCTCCGGCGACCGAGATCGCCGGAGCTTTTCGCTTTTCCGGCTAGTTGCGGGAGGAAATCATCCGCATCATGGTACCGTCTTTCAGCGCAACATGATGGTAGAGCGCACCGAGCACATGGAGCGCGGTCAGCACGATAAAGAACGGCTTGAAGACTTCGTGGATTTCTTCTGCCGTGTGGATGCCGCCGTACCAGGCCAGCAGCCCGGTGATAGGTGCCAGCAACAAACCCAGATAGAGCAGGCCATGGACGGCCTTGGCCGCCAGCTCCTGTATCCGGGAGGTGGGCAGCGGGGATGGGACGCCGAACGCAAGCCTCACCAGGAGACGGACGACCGTCAATGCCAGAACGGCAATGCCGACCCAGATATGGGCATTGCCCAGAAAGGCGGTAGAAGCGTCCGGCACACCGCCGTCGCGCAGGGCGTGTTCGAGATCCCCCATGCTTTCGCCGAAGATGAGCTGAAACAGGATCAGGGCGGCAATCACCCAGTGCAACAGGATGTGGATCGGGCTGTAGAAAGCTGGCTGTGTCCTGGACATGGCGCGCTTTGGCTCCTCGCAAAGAATAGAAATGCCAACTATTAATGCCACGGCCGGGCAGGCAGAGGTATCGGGGATTTGTACTATTTGGTAACCGGTCCAGCCGGTTTTGCGACAATTGGAACAAGACGTTGCTTTGCCAGGCAGGGGAGCGGTTTTTTGGAGAACGGGAGGCCATCATGCCTACTGACATCAGAGCGCTGACGGGTGAGGAACTGACGGCGGCGCTGAACGACCTTGCGCGTCTGAGGATATCCGTTTTCCGGAGCTGGCCTTATCTCTACGAAGGCTCTCTCGACTACGAAGCCGCCTACTTGCAGCGCTACGCGCAGACCGATGGGGCCGTGATCGTCGGGGCCTATGATGGGAACCGGCTGATCGGAGCTGCGACGGGCGAACCGCTCGGTGCCGAGCTGGAAGCCTTCAAGGCGCCTTTCGTCGAACAGGGCCTAGATCCGGAAAAGATCTTCTATTTGGCTGAATCCGTTCTGGACCCGGCCTATCGCGGCCAGGGGATCGGCCACCGCTTCTTTGACGAGCGCGAAGCGCACGCCAGGCGCCTTGGCTTCAGCGAAGCGGCCTTCTGTGCGGTGATCCGCCCGCAAACGCACCCCTTGAGGCCCGCGGATTATGCACCGCTCGATCCATTCTGGCGCAAACGCGGTTTTGAAAAGCTGGACGGTGTCATCGTGACGTTTCCCTGGCGCGATGTCGGGGAAAGCGCTGAGACCGACAAACCGATGCAGGTGTGGCACCGGACGTTGTGAGCACTCTGCAGGGCTGGGCAAACCGCACGGATGATTGCCAGATCAGGACAAAGGAAAACCGGGGCCTGGAACCCAGACCCCGGTTTCTGCTTGTCCGAAGGGTTACTTCAGCGTCCAGCGGATCGTGACGGACGCGCTGATGGTTTCTTCACCTGCCTCGATCGGCACATCGGCGGATTTGGACAATATCATGCCCTCGGCGCGCATCATGTAGGGGCGCGGCATTTCGATGCCGTCTTCGGTGATGTCGGCAATCGCGCCGAGTTCGACGCCGGCAGCCGCCGCGAAGATCTCTGCCTTGTGCAGGGCGGCCTCGACGGCCTTTTTGCGGGCTTCGTCGAGGACCTCGTCTGCATTGCTGACTTCGAAGCGGGTCGAATCAACCGAATTCGCACCGCTTTCGACGACAAGCGTCAGCACACTGCCGAGCTTGGCCAGATCGCGGATCTTGACCTCAACGCCGTTGCGCACTTCGTAGCCGGCAATATCCGGCTGGCTGCTGCTGTCCTTGGAATGGTCGTAGCGCGGAAAGATGCCGAAGCCCTGGGTCTGGATGTCCTTGGCTTCAATACCGTTTGCCTTCAACGCTTCGATGACCTTGGCAATGGCGGCGCTGTTTTCAGCCAGCACGTCGGGGGTGGATTTGCCCGTGGTGAGGACGCTGGCGGTAATGACGGCCATGTCGGGCGCAACGGAAACCTCGCCGCGGCCCTGCATCGTAATGGTGCCGGTCGGTGCCGGCGTATCTTCAGCGAATGCCGGTGCGGCGCTCACGAGCGCGGCACTGAGACCGGCGGCCAGAACGGCCTTGCGCAGCAGGGAGACAGGGGCAAAAAGGGGTGCAGTCATATGAACTTATCCTTGATGGAAACAGTTTGTTCGATGGCCGGACACTCGCTTGTGATTGCGGCGGCGTGATGACGGTTGTGTTCATCTGCCGTTCATCGAAAAAATCGTCCGAGGCCTGGAAACCAGCCCAAAAATCGTCCCTGAGGTATAAGGCTGCCGCCTAACCATTAAGTCTGCTCTTGCCCGACAGGCCGCCGACTTCGCCGGTCTGCGACAACAGAATCGCAATCGGCCTGGAGCCTTCGAATCGGGCGCAGACGATCACGATCATCACCGTCAGCGGGACACACAGGACCATGCCGACAACCCCCCAGATAGCCCCCCAGAACGCCAGCGACAGCATGATGACGAGGCCGGACAGGTTGAGGTTGGAGCCCATCAACCGCGGTTCTACCAGATTGCCGATGGTGAACTGGATGAGACCAAGACCGGTCGCAATTGCGATGAAGGGACCCAGCGTGTCGTAATAGACGATGGCCAGGAGGCTGGGAAAGATAACGCCGATCAGCGAGCCGATGGTGGGAATGTAGTTGAGCAGGAAAGCGATGAAGCCGAACAGCGCGGCATAGGGCAGGCCGATGGCGATCAGCACAAGGCTGGTCAACACACCGGTGGCGACGGACACGGCGGTCTTGATCGTGAAATAATGCATGATCGAGCGGTTGATTTCGGCCCGCATGGCAAAGGCCGCTTCCGCCCGCTCGGGCGAAGGGAACAGCCGTTCGAACTTGCGGTCGAAGGTCGACTGTTCGAGCACCAGAAACAGCACATAGATGAACACCAGGCTGGCGGAGCCGGCGAGGGTCGTCACCAGGCTTGCGCCGGCTGTCACCATGCGCGGCACGATGGAATCGGGCAGAAGGTCCTTCAGTTCGATCGGATCGTTCAGGTGCAGGTGGTTCGATGTCTGCGCAAAGAGTTCCTCCAGCCGCCGCTGATAGGTCGGGGCGTCCTGGGCAAGCTGGGTCAGATTGACCGTCACGATGTCGAGCACCAGGGTGCCGGCAAAGAAGATAGTCAACAGCGCCAGAGAAAACGACACCAGACGCGGCAGGCGCCATCGGCCAAGTGGAATATGGGCAAAGACATGGGCCAGCGCGTTGATCATGTACCAGACGATGAGCGCGATCACGAACGGCAGGATCAGCGAACGCCCGACCACCAGCAACCAGCCGATCATGCAGACAAGCAGGACACTCAGCGTGGCGGTGAAAAGCGGTGATCGCATAGTGGCTCCGGCTGGCGAGAATGGCAGGTCTTTTCACCGGGTGACTCGTCAAAGACCCGGCTGCTTCATTTAGACCCGATGGCGCTGGCGAACGGAACCGCTTTTTCCACCAACGCCATCCCAGCCGTTTTTAAAAACACCTCCACCGCACCACTTTCCCAACCTTTTTCAGCCTGCCGTTGCAAAGCACTTGCCCCGGAGATTGGCCATGGTATAGGGAACCAGACGCAGGACCTTGCAAGGCTTGGCCCTGCCGTGGGCCTGTAGCTCAATTGGTTAGAGCCGTCCGCTCATAACGGATTGGTTGGGGGTTCGAGTCCCTCCGGGCCCACCACTTTTCTTTTCTTCCATTGATGTTTGCGAGACGAACAGTGCCAGCTTTTCGTGCAGGTTTGCTGTTTCGGCTTTTTCTTTAAGGGGCTGACAGAGCTGGAGAGGCAGGTGTCCTGTATCCCGAGGGCTGGTTGGAGCCATCTGGTAGGTGATGAAGCGGAAAAATGATGGGTGTGCTGGACGAGGCCTTGTTAGCCGCTTAGCTTTAATCGGACGGCCTGAGGGAGCCCCATGTGGGCCACATCGTCGATCACGTCAGCCACGTGCTGCAACGATGAACGGATGTGCACACACCTCAACGGTCTTCATGATTGGACATGAGCGGGAACGTGCGTTTGGCTTCCTATGCGCAGGCAGCAGGTCATTTCGAGAGCGGCGATTTCGCTGATGCTCAGCATGCCGTTTCCGCCTGCCTGCAGGAGGTCTACGCGAAAATTCATCGCTTCGCCCAGACGGAAAATCTTCAAAACATATATGGCACCAAGGTTTCGGTGATTGTCGTTTCGCATCGGAGCGGTTTGGAAGCTTGCGAGGTTGGGCGGGGGATTGAGGATTTCATCCGTCGCCCGGACGTTGAATTGATTTTTGTCGGCAACGGGCTCGAAGTTGCGGAGGGGGCGTCCGGCCCGTATGCGGACAAGGCGCGGATGTTCAGATTGCCGGAGAATATCGGTTGCTCGGCGGCGCGAAATGTGGGGGCCTATGTCGCCCGTGGGGAGTGCCTTCTGTTTCTGGACGACGACGCATCGACGGGCGCGGCAGATCTCGAGCTGCTTGCCGGCACCTTGATCGAACGCGGGGCAGTGGCTGTGCGCGGGCGCATTGCGCCGAAGTCCGGTGCCGGACTGACAGGCAACCACTACGATCTCGGTGACAGTCTGAAACCGGCGCCTCCGACGACGGAGGGGTTTTCCGCCTGGCGGGCGGCAGCCTTCGAAAAATACGGCGGATTTGATCCGCTTCTGGCGGGCCACGAAGGCATGGATCTTTGTTGCCGGATGCTGGGCGATATGGATGCGAAGCAATTCCTGTATCAACCGGGGGCGGTGATGCATCACGACTATGCAGGAGACGACCGGCAGCGATTAGAGAAAGTGGAGAAGCTTCAGCTTTCCGACAGGTATCTTGCGTTCAAGGGGATCGACAAGGATCTGGTTGCGGCCGCCTTCAGGGAGGTTGAGAAGGCGCATGGTGTCTGACTTTTCAAAGAGGGCACCTTGCGAGTTTGGGAACCCTGCGATGATTTTTCCGGGCAAACTGCATGGATAGGCCTGACGACACCTGGCTGCGCCAGCGCTTTTGTTCCAATCCGTTCGACCGGATCGAGACCCAGCCGAACCAGGATATTCACTTCTGTCCGGCCGCGTGGCAACCGGCTGCGATCGGCAGTCTTTCTGACGATCCTGAAAGCGCCTGGAACTCGCCCAAGGCCCGGGAAATACGGCGGTCGATCCTTGAGGGCGACTTTTCCCATTGCAGCCGTCTGGAATGCCCACGTATCGCGGGGCGTGATCTTCCGAAGCGTGAGGCGATCCTGTCGTCAAAGGAAATGTCTGCTGCGGTCGCCTGGTATGGAGAGATCATCAACAGTGGCAGGACCCGACTGGAGAAGCCTCCAACACGCGCCAGCCTCGGTCACGACCTGAGCAGCAACACGGCCTGTCCTTCCCGAGGGACAAAGCCGGTTCAACTGAAAAAATACGATGCCGACCGGCTCGACTGGATTTTCAATGAACCGTATGCGCGCTTTCTGGCGAAAGCTGACCGGATAACCATCGGCGGCAACGGCGAACCATTTGCCAGCCGGCACTTTCTGAACTTCCTGAAGACCTATTGCGCGGAGGCAGAACCGCGAAAGGCACTCGACCTTCACACCAATGACCTGCTGCTGACGGAAGCCGTCTGGAACCGGCTGGATCTTTGGGGGCATGTCGGCAGCGTTCATGTGTCCGTCGATGCCGCGACCCCGGAAACCTATGCCGAGCTGCGGCCAGGCAGGCATTTGGGGCAGCTCATGCCCAATCTGTATTTCCTTGGCCATTTGCGCAGGTTGAAGGCCGTAGACACCTTCCAGGTGTTGTTTGTCATCCGGCAGGAGAACTTCACAGAGATGCCGGACTTTGTTCGTCTGGCACGTCAGGTTGGGGCAACAGGCGTTCTCTTCCAACGGTTTCGCGGTCAGCGAGAGGCAGACGCCTGCCACTCGGTGGATGTCGCAGACCCTCGCCATGCCGATTATGAGGCGTTGCAGTTGATCCTCGAAGACCCTGTTCTGGAAGCGCCGGACGTCATCATCGATGATCTGGGACCTACGCCCCAGCGCAGGGACGTTTCAGGGGCGCGGTGTTCAGGCGGAATGCCTGATCAGGGTGTGCAAGGGTGAAAGCCATGGTGCATCATCTCATCCTGCTCTCATCGGGACGAAGCGGCACGCATCTGCACCAGATCATGATGCAGCACGGGCTTGAAAAGGCCGTCGTGCTTGGAGAGCTGTTCAATCCGTCGTCCCCCTTCGGTCTTGAAGCGCAGACGCCGGAGTTTATCGGCATGCTGGAAGAGGAATGCGGCATTGAGGTCGACCTGGGGAAGGCGAGAGCGCTCGCCAACTATGTCAGGGAAGATCCGGTTGTCTTTCTCAACGCGCTCTCCGCAGTCTGCGACCGCCTTGGATACGACTATCTGTGTTACTCGATCCTGCCGAAGCAACTGGCCGGCAGATCGATCGAAGACATTCTGTTCAAGTTTGACTGTTCCTGCAGCTTTCTCACACGGGAAAGGCTTGCGAGATATATCTCTCTCGTCAAAGCCCGGCAGCTCGGAGCCTGGAAGCGGGTCGACACGACATCGCTGAAACCGGAGATCACGATGGAAGGGTTTCTGGAAGACGCCAGAGCCACTGACGACTGGTTTCAGTTTCTATCGGAAAGGGTGCTGACTGCGGGGCTCAACGTTCGGCATCTTTCCTATGGCGCGGATCTCAATCAACCGGCTCAGATCGCCTTTTACAGCTTGCAGCGGACGTATCAGGGCGTCTGTGCGCTCACCGCCTTCGACTTCAGCCTGATCCCGGATTTCAAGCAGGAGCGGGAAGCCGATCCGTTCCGGTCGATCGCGAAAGGAGACCTCATTCGGGATGTGCTGCAGCAGGCTTGCTTGCTGGACTATGCCTTTGCCGAGCCAGAGGTGTTTTCAGCGGATGGTTATGTCTGATCTCATGTCAGGAGCGACAGGAGATAGGTTTCCGGGGCAGGGCCGACGGTGAATTCGAAGTCCGGTGCCCAGCTTTCCCGAATGCGGGCTATCCGGCGTTTGAGATAGAGATCCCAATTGGCGGAGACACCGCTGCGGGAAAGGTCCGACGGCGGTGGCAGGGTTTCGAAAAAGAGGCCTCTGCTTCGGAGCGCCGAAAAGAACCTGGGCGGGCAGACGACGACCACCGTTTCGAATTCGGCAAGCTTCTCCAGCTGGTCCTTCAAGGCGCTGGAAAGGTGGTCCCCCGCCTCATCAAGCGCCCAGACCAGTGCGACGGTCCCCTGCCTGCGGTGGTCCGACAGGAGGGCTGCATTTTGCTTTGTGTTGGCCTCGAGCTTGCGAATGCTGCCAAGGGCAACCCGCAGTCCGATTTTGCGAAGGCTTTGTTTGAAAGACACGGTTCAACGGTCCTCCAGGGGATTTGCGGGAAGCTGGGCGATCGCCTGCAAAAGCTCCGCGATCTGCGAAGCGCCGTTCCACCAGCCGGCCTTTCTGAGGCACGACCGGGTCAAGGACTGGCGGAAGTCGGGGTCGAACATCTGCACAAGCTGTTCTCCGATTGCATAAGGATCCTCGGCAGATGCGGTGAGGTTCCATCCTGCCCGGGCGCCATATTCCGCGCGTGCCTCCTGCACATCCATGATCGGGTTGCTGTTCGGAATGAAGATCGACGGCAGCGCGGCGGCGATGTTTTCATGAAAGGTGTTGTATCCGGCGGCACAGACCGCGAAGTCGAAGGCCCTCAGGTACTGCCCGAGCGGATACACCTTCCGCATCACCAGACGCTCATGGAAATCCGCCTGTTCCTCGAAATGGAGCGGGGATCTGACATCGACCGCGATCACGTCCGGGTGCCTGTCCAGAAACTCCAGCAGTCGGGCGCGGGGAAGGGACATGTCGAAATTGGCTTCCGAACCGAGTTGCACCAGACAAAGGATCGCGTCCTCCGGCAGCTTCAGCACCCGCCTTGCGGTGGTTCTGTCAAACAGCTGATCTCTCGGCGTCATCAACACCGGGTCGACCCGGGCGACGCTGTTGGGGTTGGGGCGTGAATGGCCTTCGTCCAGGGGCGCGCACAATTCTCCAGGTTCGATGATCGCATCGAAAAAGCCTTCACGGGAGATGCTGTTGGGCTGGGGCGTGCGCCAGAGGCCGCGCCGGATCCAGACGCTGGTGGCCTGGCCGTAGCTTTCAACCGCGTCGACGAAACCCGCGTAAGGCAAGTTGCCGTCAAACAGGGTGAGGCAAGGCTTGTAGTGGCTGAGCGCCTCTCGCATTTCCTGGAAGAAATAGCTGTTCCAGGCTTCGAAATCCAATTCCAGTCTCTGCCGGAAGGGCCTGAATTCGGCGAGATACCCCATGGATCTGGCGATTTCGATCGCCTCGGAAAGGGAGAAGAAAACGACATTCGCGCGTGGGCCGATGGCCCTGGCGATGGCAAGCTGCCGGGAGAGATGCCCGAGGCCGACGCCGTTCGAGGTGACGGTCATGATGACCGGTGCAGGTGCGGCTCTGCGCTTTTTAGGGGCGGGTAGGGCGGTGAAGGATGGGTCGGCGACCTTGTCGAATTTCGCCCGGAACTGGTCGAGGCCGAACCGCTCTTCCACAAATCCGCGTGCCTTGCGGGAGGTCGTTTCAAAGAGGCAAGGATCAGAACGAAGCCGCTCATAGACCCGCGGAGCCTCGTCCGGCTCCGCATAAAGGCAGGCGTCGGAAAAACTGGTTTCCATATAGGGTGGAAGGACGCACGGAAGGCCGGTCGCAAGGGCTTCGAGAACGCCATATCCGAAAGCTTCGACAAGCGCACGGGAATGGAAATAGCTGTAGATGTCGAGCCCTTGAAGAAAGCCTGAAACCGGTTCCTTCGAGAACGGCAAGACCTGCCAGTTTGACGGCAGATCTTCGAACTGGTCCAGAAATGCCTGCGGCACGCCCATCATGCGGAAGGCAAAGTCCGGTGATTGCGGATAGCAGGTCGTGGCAACCGGCAGGGAAGGCCATTTGTCGGTGCTCGGGCGGCTGTGACGGCCGATGATCAGGGGGGACTTCGGGTTTCGGAATTGTTTCTGCGGATAATCGGCCAGATCGATCAGGTTTTCCCAGTTGCCGGCATGCAGGGCATGCGAGAGGCCGTTTCTGGCGAGATCTTCGCGCACGATCCCGCTCACCGGAAGGAGTTTCAGCGCGTGGCCATACCAGTCGGTGAGGAGCGTTGACCAGTGATCTGACGGGAAGGCACGTTGCCCGTCCCGGTTCCGGATCGTCTGATGCACGACAAGGTAACAGGCCTGCGCATCGAAACGCGTCCGGCAGTGCACCCGTTTGTCCAGCAAGGACGGGTGATAGAGCAGTGCGACCCTGGCCCGTGGCCGTTCGTTTTGCGGAACGATGATGGTGCCGGTGGACCTGATCTCGGCCAGCACGGAGGCGTTCAAGATCCGGTTTCTGGAAAACAGCGGGGAACGGAGCGGAAGGATACCGGCTCTCAGCCCGGCCTGCTTGCAGGCGCGCAGATCGTATTTGAGCGACGTGGACGTTCCGCCGGGAAAGCGCAGGTCGGCCAGGTAAAGGACATCAAACTCCATATGCCGGTCTGCCCCCACGAAATCTCTCAATCGATCTTGCCGGACGTCACGATGGGGAGCCACCATAGAGCCGCCACGACTCCAGTCCGCGGTTGAAGAGTGGGCCCGGGACGCCGTCCAGCGTGCCCTCGTAATAGCCGGCAGACTGCAATCGGGTCTGGATTTCAAGGATGGTATCGCGCGACCAGCTCCGGGCTTCGGCGGATATTTTTGCGAGCGTCTCACCGCTGTCTGCCGTCAGGGCAGACAGCAGCAGCTCGGAGGCTTTTTGCGGGGATTTGTCGGTGTGGAACCCTTCGTCGTAGATGGCCGCGGCGGCAAGGGCGCCTTCCGCATATCCCTGCTGCGCGGCAAGCTCGAAGTAGGCGGCGGCGTCTTCCTGGGTCTTGTAGATGCCTTCCTTGGCAAAGACGCCGAGATTGTAGGTCGCTCTGGCGGCACCTTCCGAGGAAGCATATTCCAGAAGGGTGATCGCGCGTGGAACATCCCTTGACCCTCCCGTGCCGTTATAGAGGGAAACGGCGAGGTTGATGGCACCATCCGCACTGCCGTTGGCATAGGCCTGTTCGAACAACTCGCGGGCTTTCAGAAGGTCCTTCGGCAGGCCCTGGCCGAGTTCATGGAGAAGGCCAAGGCTGACCAGCGCCCGCGTATCGCCTGCCGCCGCTGCCTGCTGGTAGAGGTCGACGGCGATCTTCGTATCGCCGGCGGCTGCGCGTGCTCTTGCAAGCAGGGCCTTGTAGTGCGGTACGTCCGGGTAGTCCTTGACGGCCTGCTCGCAGGAGTGAATGGCAGCTCCGGAATTCTTGGCCAGGAGGTTCAGCGATACACCGCGATAGATGACGGTGGAATCGTTCGGATGGGTGGCAAATCGTCTGCAGAGTTCCGATGGCGTCAGATTGTTCGGGTTGTCTGGCACCATCTGGGTGACAAGCGTTTTTGCCTGTTCCAGATATTGCCCGTCCGGAAAGCGCTCGATGTAATATTGCAGCAAGGCCTGGTTCCGGGAGGCCAGCGCATTCGACCAGATGTCGTCTTCCAGACTTGCGAGACTGACCGAAGGGGCCGGCAGCGTGCCATTTGTATCCTTCAGGGTCCGCTCGAGTATCTTTTGTGCCTCGTCGACGAACCTTCCTTCCGGATAGCGCTGCAAATACAGCTGGATCAGCTTCGGATCTTCCTGCTGCGCCGACAGCTTCCAGAGCCCGACTTCCAGGTCTCCGTCCGTTTCCGGACCGGGCTTGAAGTAGAAATCCGGTTTGACGGAAAACTGAACATAGGGAACCTGGGCACCGCCCGTGACCTTGCGCACGTTCTGGTTCACATCCGACAGTACGGACAGCACCTCGCGGCCGGATGCATGCATGTAGGACAGGAGCGCCGAGGCGTAGGGGCTGTTGTCTCCCGCACCGTCATAGGCAACCTTGCCCGGCTGAGTGGCGTAACCGATCAGGAACCCGCTGACATCCGGCGGAGGTGCCAGGCCAACTTCCAGGCTCTTGATGCGATCCTGAAACGGATTGTTCTGGCAGGCGTCGAGGAAGACCATCTTGAAGGCGCTGCTTTGCCCGACAAGCTTGAGCAACTCATCGAAATGGATGCTGTCGCTGACCAGTGTGTCGATGTCGCTGATGCGTGAATCGACCGGGATAAGATAGTTCTTGCCCGCCAGCTGAACACCATGGCCGGCATAATAGACCAGAACCACGCTGGCGTTACGCTGGACAACGGCCTGCGAGAATTCTTCCGTTTTCTTCAGGAAGTCTTCTTGCGTTGCATCCAGAAGGAGCGTGACGTCGAACCGGAGGGTTTGCAGCGTTGCAGCGATGCTTTCTGCATCGTTGCGCGCATTGGGGAGCCTCTCGCCCTTGTAGTTGGAATTGCCGATGATGAGTGCCATGCGCGTGTCAGGCACGAGTTGCTGGGCTCGCGATGGCGGCAGCCAGGCAACCGTGACGGCGAGCAGTATGACCGCCAGCACGAAACCTCTCTCTAGACGTCGCCGGGCCGGAAACACGTACATGGTCAGGAACCGCATTTCACTCAAATTGAAATCATCGAAGCCAGATTGATTTCGACCGCCTCAATCGTCTCTGTCAGGACGGCGCGCTGTTGCTGTTGCAGGTTCGCGATCACCGTGTCCTGCGAGCGGACGATCTGAATGCGCTGAACCTTGCTGATGCCTTCGCGCACGGCTTCAAGGGCCGCTTCGCCGCTCTCTGCCTGCTCCACTTTTACCACCATTTCGCGCACAATGGGCAGGGCGGATTGCGCGACCGCGCTACCATTCTGCGCCTCGCGTGCAAGCCGGTTCTCCAGGTCCTTCAGCACTTCGGTGATGCACCTGACCGGTTCAAGCCCGGTCTTTACCCTCTGCTTGCACCGTTCGCAGGCATTTTTCACGCGAACGCGCGTGTTCAGGAAGCGCTCAAGTGTGGCCCTTTCCCGGGCGATGGTGGTCGGTTCGTTGTCGCCTTTCGGAATGAGGAAAAACGGCCGGACAGGTTCCTTTCCGGAACCGGCCTTGACGCTTGGGGATTCGCTCTCATACGCGGCGATAGTGATCGGTTTTCCGCCAGGACTTTCCAGCATGCTGCCGGTCGCCGCCGGGTCGAATGACTCGTCGAACGGCAACAGGGTGCTTCTGGAAAAAATCTGCCGTGCGCTGGAAAGCTGCCAGGAAGTATTTTTGACGGAATCTGTCAGCGCCTGATTGCTGGCCTTTGCGGAACTTGTGGCGCCTGTAAGCCAGGCAACCAAAATAGATGCAATAAATGAAAGGAAACCGAGCATCTTGCGCTTGGTAATCTCTGCCATAATTCACCGAATTTTTAAATCTGACTTAGCGTTCTGGGACGCTTTCATCATGTTTTTGATAAATTTTGCATTGTCGGCGGCATATAACATCCTACCAAGTGTCTGCGTTTAGTGAAGCGAAAATTCGCGCCACAGGTTGCCTCGCGAGCGGGCGGGTCTCGTTTCGCTGAGCGATGAGCGATCGGTGGTCTTCAGGGAAGCCTGTGGTCCGTTTCAGACTGAAGGGCGTCCGGACAAGCTTCCGCTGGCCGGGAAAGGCGTTCCTGCTCAAGGGAAAATGGCATGGTGGAAGCAGGGCCGACCTGGTGTCGGTCGTCCGAATATCGCGCAGGCGTGGCGCGGGGCGCTTGTTTGCTGGAGTTGCAACAGGCGCCCCGTTCACAGACAGGCTGGGTTCGCGTTGATTATCCGCGTGCTTTTCCGGACAGGAAATCTTCCGCCAGTGCGACCCAGAAGTTCGTGCCGATGGGCAGAATGTCGTCGTTGAAGTCGTACTTCGGGTGGTGCAGGGGTGGGTCGCGATCGGTTCTGGCGGTGCCGAGCATGAAGTAGCACCCCGGCCGTTCCTCCAGGAAATAGCCAAAGTCCTCACCGCCCATGGAGGGGCGGGCAAGATCCGCGACATTTTCCTCGCCTGCAAAACGCTTGGCCAGATCACGCAGGTAGTCGTTTTCCGCCGCATGGTTGATCATGGGCGGATAACCACGCTGGTAATCGACTTCGGCCCGCATGCCGTAGCTGGCGGCCTGGCCTTCGGCGATCAAGCGAATCCGACGTTCCAGTTCGTCGCGCACCTCCGGTTCCAGAGACCGGATCGTCAGGATCATTTCGGCGCGCTCGGGAATCACGTTGCTGGCAATGCCGCTGTTGAACGCGCCGACTGTGATCACGGCAGACTGCAGCGGGTGGATGTTGCGCGAGGCGATGGTCTGCAACGCCATGATAATGCTGGCGCCGCAAACGATCGGGTCGGATGCTGCCTGCGGTTCGGCGCCATGGCCGCCGTAGCCGATGACCGTGATCTTGCATTCGTCAACGGCTGCCATCATCGGGCCGGCGCGGAACGCGAATTGGCCGAAGGGCAGGGTTGGGTCGTTGTGCAGGCCGAAGACGGCATCGCAAGGGAAACGGTCAAAAAGGCCGTCGTCCATCATCAATCTGGCGCCACCGAAATTTTCTTCCGCTGGCTGGAAGATCAGGTGCACCGTTCCGTCGAACTGTTTGCGGTCCGCCAGGATTTTTGCAGCGCCAAGCAGCATGGCCGTATGGCCGTCGTGACCGCAGGCATGCATGACGCCCGGATGCGTGCTGGCATAGTCCGCCCCGGTTTCCTCCAGGATCGGCAGCGCATCGAAATCGGCACGGATACCGATACTTTTCGTGGAGGTGCCATTGCGCAGCGTTGCGACAATGCCTGTTTTGGCCAGGCCGCGAGTCACCTCGTAGCCCATCGCAGTCAGTTCGCCGGCGACATAGTCCGACGTCTTGAATTCCGACAGGCCGATCTCCGGGATCGTGTGCAGATGGCGCCGCGAAGCGACGATTTCGGGAAGAAAGTTGGACGACTGTATTGTCATTTACGCACCACGGCTGGGGATACGGTTTTCAAGGAAGCGGAACAGCAATACCAGAATCCCGGTAAGACACATATAGATCAGCGCGAGCAGCAGCAGAGGCTCGTAGGTGAGATACGTGTCCTGCCGCACTCTCGAAATGATGGCGTAGACATCGACCACCGTGATGGTTGCGACAAGCGGTGTCGATTTAAGCTGCAGCACCGTTTCTCCGCTCAAGGTGGGCAGCGCACGATAGAACGCCCGGGGCAGCCAGATGCGCCGGAACATCGTGAACCGGCCCATGCCAAAGGCGCGTGCGGCTTCCAGCTCGCCTCGCGGCACACCGGCGAAAGCGCCGCGCATGACCTCGCCCTCGTAGGCGGCGAAGGAAAGCATGAGGGCCGTAAATCCATACGGCCAGGCCTGGCGCAGATAGGGCCAGAACATCGACTGCCGGATTTCCGGATATTGCGCGAAGACAGAGCCGAGACCGTAGTACAGCAGCCAGAGCTGCAGCAGCAGCGGTGTGCCACGGATCAACGTGCAAAAGCCGCGTGCAAGCATGGCCAGAGGCCTTGGGCCGGTGACCTGGACGAGCCCCAGGAGGACGGCAAGGACGAAACCGGCGGCGGCCGTTGAAAACAGGAGAAACAGCGTTTCCCAGATGCCGTGGATCAGTTTCCATTGATATTTCTCCAGCCAGTCCCAGCGCAGGAACCAGACGGCGCAGAAGACGATGGCACCAAAAAGAGCAATCAGGAAGATCCTGTGAGGTTCCAGCAACCGGCGCGGCGGCGGCGGAACATAGGCGGGCATTGTGACTTTGGTATCGCTCATCTTACATCGGCCCCGCAATTCCGCGCCTTGCGCGTCGTTCGATATGGCCAATGACGCGGTTCGATACCAGCGTCAGGGTGAGATAGAGCACGCCGGCAGCGCAATAGAAAAGCATGTAGGCCTTGGTGGCTCCGGCAGCCTGGCGGGTCACCAGTGTCAGTTCCGAGAAACCGACGACCGCCAGAAGGGCGGTATCCTTGGTTGCGATCAGCCAGAGATTGGAAAGGCCGGGAATGGCGTAGGGCAGCATGGCGGGCAGGGTGATACGGCGCAACGTCTTGAAAGGCGACATGCCGTAGGCCCGGGCCGCTTCGATCTGACCGGGCGGGATGGCCTTGATCGCACCGCGCAAAACCTCGGTCGAGTAGGCACCCTGCACAACTCCGATGACAAAGATACCGGCAGCCAGGCCACTGATATCGACCCTTGGCAGGCCCGCAAGCATCAGGAGGGAATTTACTGCGTCAGTTCCGGCGTAATAGAGCAGCAGGATAAGGACGAGCTCGGGAACGGCGCGGATGACAGTGGTATAGACCTCAAGCAGGTCCCGCAGGATCGGCCCGCCGTAGAGTTTGCCGAAGGCGCCGCCGATGCCGATCAGCAGGCCCAGGCCAAAGCCGCCGACCGCGAGTTGCAGCGAGGCTGCAAACCCGGTGAGAAGAACACCGCCCCAGCCCGGCGGCGACAGGGCGAGCAGATCGAGATTGAGAAAAACGGGAGAAGCAGCCATCGGCAGCGGTCAACCTTGCTTTGAAAAAGTGTTCGCCCGCGCCAGAAGGCGCGGGACGCTTTTTTAAGGGTGATCCGGCCGCTTAGCTGCCGTAGATATCGAAGTCGAAATACTTCTCCGAGAAGGATTCATAGGTGCCATTGTCGCGGATCGCCTTGATCGCGGCATTGAGCTTGTCCTTCAGTTCCGTATCGTCCTTGCGCAGACCAACGCCGACGCCGGCACCCAGGATAGCCTGGTCGTCCTCGACATTGCCCTTCAGTTCGCAGCAGTCTCCACCTTCGGATTTCAGGAAGGCATCCAGAGCGATGGCATCAGCCTGAACGGCGTCGACACGACCGGCGGCGAGGTCCTGATTGGCTTCGTCCTGCGTCTGGTACTGTTTGATCTCGGCTGCGACGTCACCGAAATGCTTTTCGGCATAGTCGGCATGAATGGTTGACACCTGAACGCCGATGATCTTGCCGGACAGGCCTTCCGGAGTTGCCTCGAAGTCGTCGCCCTTGGCGCCGATGATGCCCGTCGGAGTGTTGTAGTACTTGTCGGAAAAGTCGATGGTTTTCAGGCGTTCTTCCGTGATGGACATGGAGCCGATGATCATGTCGATCTTGCCGGAGGTCAGCGCCGGGATGATGCCGTCCCAGGCAACCGGAGTGACGACACAATCAAGCTTGGCTTCCGCGCAGATCGCGTCCATGAACTCGATTTCCCAGCCAACCCACTTGCCGCTGGAATCGGGCGAGGTGAACGGCGGATATGGTTCGGCTGCGATGCCGACCTTCACTTCTTCGGCCAGAGCGCCGGTGAAGGCCGTGGTGGCCAGTGCAGCGGCTGCGAGCGTTGTTTTCAGAATATGCTTCATAGTGTTCCCCTGTTTTTTCGAGTTTTCATGCCGGAAATTCCGGCTGGACCTCCCCGCAAAAAGATCGCGGGACGGTCTAGTTGATCGAGCTGATGAATTTCTTCAGCCGCTCTGATTTCGGGTCATCGAACACCTGGTCCGGTGGGCCCTGTTCCTCAATAATTCCGTCGTGCAGAAAGATGACGTGACTGGCGACTTCCCGTGCGAATTTCATTTCATGGGTGACCAGGATCATGGTGCGCTGTTCGCGGGCCAGATCGCCGATGACACCGAGAACCTCTCCGACCAGTTCCGGGTCGAGAGCGGATGTCGGTTCGTCGAACAGCATGGCAAGCGGCTGAACGGCAAGCGCGCGGGCAATGGCGGCGCGCTGCTGTTGGCCACCGGACAGGAATGCCGGATAGGCGTCCCGCTTTTCGTGCAGTCCGACACGGCGCAGCAATGTTTCTGCAATGTCGACGGCTTCGGCACGTTTCATACCCAGAACATGGATCGGAACTTCAATCACGTTCTGGAGCACGGTCATGTGCTGCCACAGATTGAAGCTCTGGAAGACCATTGCAAGCTGGCTGCGAATGCGCTCGATCTGCTTGCGGTTGGCAGGGCGCAGGCCATGGTGGCCGTCGTTCTTGAGGTCGATAGTTTCACCATGGATGGTGACCGACCCGGCGCTTGGCATCTCGAGCATGTTGATGCAGCGCAGAAAAGTGGATTTACCGGAGCCCGATCCGCCAATGATCGCGATTACGTCGCCCTGCCGGGCCGTCAGCGATACACCCTTGAGCACCTCAAGAGCTCCGAAACGTTTGAAGAGGTCACGTACCTCGATGGCTGGCGCCGCTGATTCCATCCTACCGCCATTGCCCGGATCAAACCGGTGCAGTTGGTGTTTCTGTTTCCTGCTGACCTCGTCGGTTTTGCCGGTGCAGCGTCAGCTCTCTGCTGCGGCAACAGTTGTAAGCTTTGCACTTGTCTCGTAATTATTCAACCGTATAATAACGAAAAAATCGATACCGGCGCGTCATATGGCCGGAGACAAAGGTGAAGGACACAAGGATGATGCGGCAGGCAAATGAGGCGTTGGCAGCACGGTGCCAAACCATGCCTGCGCCCCTTGCCACGCAAGACTATCCGCTGCATTGGAGCCGGGGATGAGCCGTCGTCCGTTTCATCGCGCCAGCGAGGCCGTCCGGCGTCAGGATCTGATCCGGGCGACGCTGGACTGCATCTCCGAACTCGGATTGCGCGGTGCGACCGTGCGCGAAATCGCAGCCCGGGCCGGTGTCACACCAGGTCTCATTCGCCACTATTTTTCCAGCAAGGACCAGATGCTGCAGGACGCCTATCGGGAGGTCATGACCGGCATGACATCTGCCGTCTCTGCGGCCGCTGATGCCGATCAGTCCAACCCCAGGGCGAAGTTGCACGACTTCATCGTGGCCAACCTGACGCCGCCGGTCGCCGACGGGCGGACGCTGTCACTCTGGGCCGCGTTCATCAGTCATGTGCGCGTCGATCCGGCCTTTGCGGAAATTCACCTTGAGAGCTATCTGGCCTTCCGCTCTGTGTTGGAAGCGCTTGTTGCCGATGTCCTGATTGAAGCCGGAGAAAGCCCGGATGCGAAGCGATGCCGGGAACTGGCAATTGCGATCAACGGCGTGATCGACGGTCTTTGGATCGAAGGCACGCTTGTAGGCCACCTGTTTTCGGAAACGCCCCTGCCGGGCGTTGCCATCAAATCCGTCGAGGCTTTGCTCGGCGGAATAAGCCTTGCCGCCAAACCCCAAACGAATTGAGAGACCGACTATGCGTTATGCGTCGATCACCGACCGCCTTGCCCATCTGGGCTCGGGAAAATGGACCGTCCACATAAAGGCGCGCGAAATGGCTGCGGCGGGCATTCCCGTTATCGAACTGACCATCGGTGAGCCGGACATCCTGCCCGACGAAGCCCTGTTCGAAGAAGCGACCCGGGCGATGAGGTCGGGCCGCATCCGCTATTCCAACGGACGCGGCGAACCGGGCATCGTCGCAGCGTTGACGGAAAAATACCGCCAGCGCCGCCCTGATGTGAGCGAGCAGAACGTTCTGTGTTTCCCCGGCACCCAGACGGCCCTGTTTGCGGTCATGCTGGGTCTTGTGGAAACGGGCGATGCGGTTCTGGCAGGCGATCCGCTTTACGCCACCTATGAAGGCGTTATCGCCGCGACCGGTGCGCGTATGGTTCCGGTGCCGCTGCGCGCGGAAAAGGGATTTCACCTTCAAGCGGAAGATCTTGAAAGGGCGATCACGCCGGACAGCTGCGTGCTCCTGCTCAACACGCCGCACAATCCGACGGGGGCAACGCTGACAGCGGACGAAATCGCCGCCATCGGCGAGGTCTGCATCAAGCACGACCTCTGGATCGTCTGCGACGAGGTGTATGAAAAACTGATTTTCGACGGGACTTTCGCTTCACCCTTCGACCAGCCGGCGCTTGCGGATCGAACAATCGTCGTGTCCTCGATCTCCAAGTCTCATGCCGCTCCCGGGTTCCGGTCCGGATGGGCAATCGGTCCGGAAGAGTTCTGCACGCGGTTGCTGGCGGTTTCCGAAACCATGCTGTTCGGTGGTCAGCCGTTCATTGCGGACATGACGGCCATGGCGATTTCCGGGGATTTCGACACCGCGGAGCGTATGCGGGAGAACTATCTGAGACGGGCAAAGCTGATCCTCGACCACCTGTCCGGTCATGGCGTCCTGAAGCCCATGATGCCGGAAGCGGGCATGTTCCTTCTGGTGGATGTCAGTGCCACGGGGCTGGATGGTGCCAGTTTCGCGGAGCAACTGCTGGCGGAAAAGCATGTCGCGGTCATGCCGGGGGCGTCTTTCGGCGATCAGGCCACGAACTTCATCCGGTTGTCGCTGACGGTCGCCGATGAAACGCTTTGCGAAGCAACCGACCGGATCGCCGCGTTTGCGGACAGCCTCGGTAAGGGCGAGGGGAACCGCAAATGGGCGTAGTCACCAAAACGGTCGGTGAAGCACTGATAGATATTCTTGAAGCCAATGGCGTCGAGGCGGTTTTCGGAATTCCGGGCGTGCACACTGTCGAACTCTACCGGGGACTTGCCACATCCGACATCCGCCACATCACCCCGCGCCACGAACAGGGCGCCGGGTTCATGGCCGACGGATATGCCCGGGTTACGGGAAAACCCGGCGTGGCCCTGGTGATTACCGGGCCCGGCCTGACCAATACGATCACCGCCATGGCGCAGGCGTATCAGGATTCCGTGCCGATGCTGGTGATCTCCGGCGTCAATGCCCGGGCCAGCCTCGGCCATGGCCGGGGCAAGCTGCATGAACTGCCGGACCAGCGGGCCATGATGGCGCCACTTGCCCTGATGACGCACACGCTTCTGGAACCTGCAGACCTGCCGGCAGTCATGGAGCGGGCTTTTGCCATTCTCCAATCAAAGCGACCGGGCCCTGTCCATATCGAGATCCCGACCGATGTGATGGTTGAAAAGATTTCGATTGGGGACATTCATCCGTCAAAAGCCTGCGCTCCGCGGGCGGCGCACGCGCAGGTGGCCGAGCTGGCGGAAAAATGCCGCCAGGCTCGCCGACCGGTTATCCTGTGCGGAGGCGGATCCGTCGCCGCCGCCGACAAGATCCGGCTGCTGGCCGAGCAGATCGATGCGCCGCTGGTCACAACGGTCAATGCGCGGGGCATGTTTGCGGATCATCCGCTGTCCATTCCGGCCAGTCCGAGCCTTGCCGCCGTGCGGGACGTGATCGGGGCCTCCGATCTGGTGATTGCCCTTGGCACGCAGATGGGAGAGACCGACTACGACATGTATGCCGACGACGGCTTTCCGGAGCTTGCCAACCTGGTGCGCGTCGATATCGATGCGGACCAGCTTGCGCGCGGTCCCGAGGCTGCATTGCCGATGTTGTCGAGTATCAGTCAGTTGATGGACGATCTTCTGCCGCTGCTTGAAGGTCACAAGACGGATGCGGACGGCGCTGCGCGGGCGAAGGCTTGCCGCGAGGCGGTTACATCCTGGCTGAGCCCCAAGATGCAGGCGGAAGTCGGCGTTCTGGAGACGATCCGCGAGACGCTGCCCGGCTGCATCATCGTTGGCGATAGCACGCAGGCCATCTACTCCGGCAACCTGTATTATGAAGCGGGACGGCCACACGGCTGGTTCAACGCGGCAACCGGGTTCGGAGCACTTGGATATGGTCCCCCGGCGGCGATTGGCGCCAGCATTGGTGAACCTGGAACGCCGGTGATTTGCCTGGTGGGCGATGGCGGGCTTCAGTTCTCGCTTGCCGAAATAGGGTCGGCGGTGGATTGCGGGGCGCGCGTGATCTTCCTGGTCTGGAACAACGACGGCTACGGCGAGATACGTTCCTACATGGTGGACCGCGGCATTCAGCCGGAAGGCGTAACGCCGTCGGCACCCGATTTTGGCAAGATTGCTGAAGCCTATGGCCTGCCGTCCGTTCGTCTTGACGATGTGGCGGAGCTGTCAAACGCCTTGAAGCGGTTTGCGGACCTCTCCGGGCCGAGCCTGATCGAGATCCACGAGACGGGCACGCGCGGCGCAACTGCCTGACGTGAACATTTCCAGAGCTTCCGTCAGTTTGACGCAGGCAGTGTCAGCCTGAATTGCGTTCCCCTGCCTTTCACCGACTGGCAGGTGAACGCAAGGCCGTGTTCCCGGGCAAGGTCATGGCAAACAGACAGACCGAGGCCGTGCCCCCGGGACGAGCTGCCCTTCTCGTAGGCCTTGAGGAAACACTCCTGCTCAGCCCTGGTCAGGCCCGGACCTGTGTCGAGGACACAAAGGTCCACGGTCTGGCCGCGGTTGCGGACACCGATCAGCACCTTACCCGTCTCGGTGTATTTGACTGCGTTGGAAACCAGATTGCTGGCAATGCGCATCAGCACGATCGCCGGTACGGCGGTTTTGCGGGATGAGGCAACCCGGCGCAGCTTCAGGCCCTTTGAGATTGCCTCTTCACCAAACATCTGCTGGACCGTGTCGAGCACGAGCGAGAGCTCGTAGCTCTCGGTTTCCGCCGGGTCCGCACGGGCCATCCTGACACCGGTCCGGAGAGGTTCGTCTCCGGCTTTCTGATCCGGCAAGTTCTCGGTTTCTGCTTCAGCGCTCCGTGGTGTCGTTTCCTTCAGATAGGAATTCGACAGGGCTTCCATGTAGTCGAAGGCCTCTGCAAGGCGCTGGCGGACCGGTGGCTCAATATGGTCGGCAAGGTGGTCAAAGCTCAGCCGCAGCGACGTGATCGGCTGTTTCAGATCGTGGGAGGCAGTGGCCAACTGGCGCTGGCGCAGGCTGGCGAGGTCACGGGCGCGGGTATAATTGCGCTCGGCGACGAGCAGCTCCCGGCTGCGCTTGGTTTCCGCTTCAAGAGCCTTGATTTCGGCCTTAACGGCGTTTGCGTGCTTGTGGCGCAGGGCGACGATATGGGCGGTCAGTCCGGTCATGGTGGCAATCAGCAGGCAGGAGAAAATGCCTTTCACCGTGGTTGCCACGGGAAGAATTTCCGCCTCCAGACCAACCACCATCAAGGCAATCAGTCCGACGACCAAAAGCGTTCCGGCGGCCGATATCAGTTCGCCGCTGAGATGTGCTGCGCCTTCGGCGCGCCGCCAACGGCGGCCCGCCAGGAAAACCGAGACGAACATGAGCGCCAGAAGCACATAGCCGAAAAAGGCGACATAGGTGCCGGGCGAAAAGAAGGAAAGTGCGAAACCGGCGACCGAGAGGGAGGCCATGGATGTCAGAGCGATGGACAGCCGGGTTTCGCGCCGGTCCTGGACAAGCGAGCGCCCGGAAATGACGAAGCCGACGCCCGACAGGGCAAACAGCAGAAAGAACCCGATTGGCGACTGGAGTTCAGGATTGTCGGGAAAGAAGAACCGAAACCAGAGACCATCGATATAGCCGATGAAGGCCAGGCCGAGGCCGAACTGGAGGGCATACAGCATGCCGATCCAGTTTTTCATGGCGAGGTGAAAACCGAAGAAAAAGATCAGGCAGGAAATGGTGAAGGCGTAGAACGCCGTGTGCGTGATGCCGGACGCAAAGGCGGACGCTTCCAGTTCGACCGGCGTTTCCAGCGCCATCTTGAAGGACTGGAACGGCCCGAACTTGAAATTGACCAGCAGCGTGACCCGCTCCTGCGGCGCGATCTGGAACACGGGGGTGCGCAGGCGCGTCACGGAATGGTCTTCGGGGGCAAAGGGTTCGAAAATCGAATAGTTGATCAGGTTTTCCGTAAAGCCGCTTTCGCGGATGACATAGGCGTCCAGCTCGCTGACAAGCGGCAATTCCACGGTGAGGATGAAAGGGTCGGGGGCGCGGCCATCGTTCAGGGTGGCGTTGTAGATTTCGACCGCTGCCCAGGCTTCGGGAGCATAGTTGGTTCCCAGCAGGGAGGCCTTGAGGGTGGGCGAAAACGCGCCAGAGCGAAATCGATTGAGGATATCTGCGAGCGATGCTGACGGATCGCTTTCATAAACCAGGTGCGGCTTCAGATCGCCAATACCCTGGCCGGGTTCAAGGCGCACCGTTTCGGCGCGGGCAAGACCGGTCACGAGAAGACTGAAAAACAGGAAGACCCACAGGTGCAGAATTCTGGTCATTTCTCCAAAGGCATGTCAGATAGAAGGACTGCTGCTGCTGGATCGAGAGCCGTGAAAGATCAAAGATATAGTGCCATCATTGCAGACGATCACGCAATCGTTCGCTCCGGACTGCGCGATGCGCTGGAAAAACCGGGCCTGATCGAACCGGAGGGGATCAACGTGCTGGCGGAAGCCGGCGACGGCCTGAGCGCGATTGCCGAAGTGCGCAGGCACCGGCCCGATCTTCTGTTGCTGGACGTTTCCATGCCGCTGGCGGGCGGCGTGGAAGTGCTGATCGAGGCAAGGCGCTGGTCGAAGGAAACGAGGGTCGTCGTCCTGACCGGCATTTCCGCAGTCGGGCTAATTTCCGACCTTATTGAAACAGGGGTCGACGGGCTGTTTTCAAAAGCCTCGGACAATGCCGAGTTCTACCAGAAACTGCCGGGAATCCTGCGGGGTCAGCGGCATATTTCTGACGTGTTTCTGAAGATCCTGGAGGAAACGCCTGCACCGCCGGTGCTGACCGACCGGGAACGGCAGACGCTGAACCTGATCCTCGCCGGGCGCTCCAACAAGGAAATTGCCGAAGGCCTCGGCATCAGCATCAAGACCGTCGACAAGCACCGCACCAGCCTGATGCAGAAACTGAACGTGCATTCGGTGCCGCAGTTGATGGCCAAGGCCTTGAAGGAAGGCATGATCGATCCGTCGCGAGAACTTTGACCGGGAGGCTGCAGGCCCCGGCCGGAATGGGGGATTGGCCCCATGGCTGGCGGCGACCGGACGTGGGTTACTGCTTTGTGTGACCCACAAGAGGATTTTGCCATGCCCCGCTCTTTCAGATTTTCCGCCGTCTCGCTTGCCGCGGTACCCGTTGCCTGCCTGCTTTGGACGGGCTCGGTGCAGGCACAGGATGACGGTTTTCGCGAGATCCGCGTTGCCCCCGGCACGGCGGTCGCTGCCGATTTCATGGATGTGCTGATGCCGTTTCTGCAAGGCCATCCGGAGAGTGACGAAGGCAATGCCGCTCTGGACCTGAAGGTGCGCAAGGCGGGCAGCGGCTACAGTGTCGATATCGTCATGACGGGATATCTCGATGACAGCCTGTCCGGTGAGCACTATCGGGGCACGGTGATACGCACGGCCTCGGGCGAATGGGAGCTGCTGGAGATGAAGGTCAGTCCGCTTTGCGCGCGCGGCCAAAATGTCGGAGGGGTTTGTACCGCGTCGGTGGCGCCTCCGGCCATGTTCCTGACTTCCGGTGACGCGCCCGGCAATCGGCTCATGTGTGTTTCCATTGCGCGGGACGACGTGCTGAATGTGCGGAAGGGGCCCGGAACACGGCATGCGGTCACCGGCGCTCTTGCGGCAGGAACCTGTAATGTGGAACTTTCCGAGAGCTGTGAAGGAAGCTGGTGTGAAATCCGTTCGGATACAATTTCCGGATGGGTCAATACCCGTTACCTTGAGCCCGCAAATTGAAGGACATATCGACAAGCCACATGCCCGTCAGAAACCAGCACAAGCGCAGATCTGCCAAAAGCTTTCTCATCGGAGGCTTTCTGCTGTCTTGCGCCACTGTCGCGGTGCTGGCCAGCGGCTTGCCGGAGCCGACGTTCCTGGAAAGCGGCAGCAACGACCTGATCCGGTTTCAGAAAGGCGAGGTGCCCGCACTGGAGAGCGCTCCGGCGGTCGCCGCCGAACCGGCGCAACCTCTCGAATTGCGCGAGCCAGAGCGCCGGCTGATGGATGGTGAAGAGGCTGCCGCCGAGGCCTCCCCGCCGCCGGCCCCAGCACCTTCCAACAACGCCTTTGAGGAGTCAGCTGGCTTTGATGGTGTGTCCGAACCACCTATCGGACAGATAGTTCCCCATCGGCAACGCGTTGCGCCTGCCGCTGCGCCGAAACAAGAATCGCAAAAACAGGAAGCCACGGGCGCGGACACTCAAGGTTTGAGCTCGGCTGTCGAGAAGTCTGCAGCAGGGCGTGCGCCGGCCCCGGCACCGACTCCACTGGAAGAAACCGCCGATGCAGATGACGCGATTGCCGCGCGTCTGGTGACGGTCTGTCTGAACAATCCGGAAGATGCCAGTGGTGCCAAAGGCTTTGACATCCGGCGCGATGGCCCGCCGCGCTACGTTGCCGACGTCGGCGCGACGGCCTGTGCCCGCTTCGAGCCGACGCGTCATACGATCTATCTCTGGAAGACCAACGATCTGGGCGCTCTGTCGCTGATCCTCTCGAGCCGTCTCGATCTGGTTGAGGCGGATGGGACGCAAGTCTCTCTGGACTGGTTGCGGGACCGGTAACCGGCCCGGCAGCGCAAACGCACAGCCATCAGATTTATTCTCGAATTTGTCAGTCGTCTATAAAGCTCTGGGAATGAGTGGGGCCGGGGTCTCGCGTTGCTCGCCCGGGATGACCAAAGGAGGGATGAGCAACGGCGGGATGGCCGAAGGCGGGATGACCATTGGTGGGAGGCGAATGGAGCGACGGCCAACCTGGGGAGAGGCGCAAAAAGAAACCGGCAGGTGGGGCTGCCGGTTTCTGTGCGGGCGGTGGGGGTGTTTAGCGCTCGGCGACGTCGGCGAGGCGCACGAGGGTCAGGAATTCGGATCTGTAGCCGAACGGATCGGTGCCCTTGTTGTCACTGGCGAGCTTTTCGATTGCCTTGAAATCCCAGTCTCCCAGGTAATCGGTGCCTTTCAGCTTTTGACCGAAGGCGGCAACTGAAGCGGCGAAGAGGGTTTCCGACTTCGGAATGCCAACTGTGTCTTCCATGACCGGTGTCTCGACCAGGGTGCTTTCCTTGTCTCCGGGCAACTTGTAGCGCAGCTTCACAAAGGCGAGTTCGCCCGCATAGGACGTCCGAACGGCTTCGATTTTCTCCTTGGGGCCGTAGCGCAGGTCGGAGAACTTTTCCGCCGGTGAGCCGACAGGGGTGATTTCGTAAAGGGCCGTGACGTTGTGGCCCGCGCCGATGTCGCCTGCATCGACCTTGTCGTTCTTGAAATCCTCGGTTCTGAGGGCTCGGGTCTCATAACCGATCAGGCGGTATTCGGCGACGGTTTCCGGGTTGAACTCGACCTGGATCTTGACGTCCTGGGCGATCATCGAGATGGAGCTGACCACCTGATCCACCAGCACCTTGCGGGCTTCGGACAGCGTGTCGATGTAGGCGGCAACGCCTTGGCCGTTCTGAGCAAGGGTCTGCATCAGTTCATCGTTGTAGTTGCCGCGGCCGAAGCCGAGCACGGAGAGCGCCGTGCCGTTTTCCCGCTGTTCGGCGACATAACGCTTCAGGCTGTCCGGGTCGGACAGACCGACGTTGAAGTCGCCGTCGGTGGCCAGGATGATCCTGGTCTGCTCGCCGTCGCCGGTCATCGTTTCGGCCAGAGCGTAGGCTCCTTTCAGACCTTCATGGCCTGCCGTGGAGCCACCGGAGGTCAGCGCGTTGATCTTTTCCAGGATCCGGGTTTTGTCGGCGACCTTGGTCGGCTCCAGAAGCACACCGGAACTGCCCGCGTAGGTCACGATCGCGACTTCGTCCTCGTCGCGCAGTGAGGACAGCAGCAGGCGGAAGGATTGCTGCAACAGCGGCAGCTTGTTGGCATCGGCCATGGAGCCGGAGGTGTCGATCAGAAACACCAGGTTCTGCGAAGGAAGGTCATCGAGCGGGACCTTGTAGCCCTGAATGCCGACCTGCATCAGCTTGGTGTGTTCGTTCCACGGGGTGTCGACCACGGAAACATTGGTGGAGAAGGGATGGCCGCCCTTTTCGGGCACGGGGTAATTGTAATCGAAGTAGTTGACCATCTCCTCCACCCGCACCGCATCCGGATTCGGCAACCGGCCGCCGGACAGCGTGCTGCGGACATAGGAATAGGAAGCGGTATCGACATCGACGGAGAAGGTCGACACTGGGTCCGCGCTCGTGCGTCTCAGGGGATTGGCCTCGGCGGAGGCAAACCGTTCCCGATCTTCAAGCTGGACGGCAGGCATTGCCGGTGGTTCCAACTGAATACCGCTGTTCAGAACAGCTCCACCAGCGCCGGAGGAAAATGTCATCAGTCCACCGCCGGCTCCATCCGAACGACTTCTTTGTTTTTGAGGCAACGCCGGAGCCGGAGCAGGCTGAGGAGTTGCAACCGGACGCGCGATTTCGGCGACGACGGTGTGGGTCTCTTCCTGTTTCGGGAGCTCTGCTGTTGAAACCGACGCATCACCGTCGGGCTTGCCGGAGCTGGTCATTCTGCCGGCTGCTTCTGTCGTGTCTGTGAGTTTCTTCCCGAGATCCTGCCAATCGATGGTTTGCGAGGCGATGCCGGCAATGGCGATGGTCATCAGGGAGGCGGAGCTGATCAGCACGGCTCTGGGCATGTGTTTGCCAAACATGAGACAAATCCTTTTCATCACCCGGAAACGGTGTCTCCGGGCGTCAGGGGGGAGGGCTGGTTTGGGTTTCAGGCAAGAGCTGCGCCTGAGCGGCGCAGCTCGTTGGTCATCGGCAGCGTGTTACCGGAAGACGATGCGGTAGCTTCCACCCTTGCGGCAGACCGACGTGCTGGAGTCCGCGTACCAGGTCTTGAGCAGGTTCCAGCGACCGTTGGACTTCAGTTTGCGGAACTGGACCCGGACAAAGGTGCTGGCGTTGTTCACGCCTTCCAGGTTCCGGGTGACGCTATAGGTGCCGCCGTGGGCAATGACGCGGTTTGAAATGTTTTCCGAGCGCCAGCGGTTGGAGCCGAGGTCACGGTAGTCCAGATCGTAAAGCTGGATCGGCTGGCCGGTGTTGTTCTTCACCGTGATGTGGACCTTCTTGCAGATATCGAACATGGCGGCAGCCGGTGTGACGGCTCCGAGGGAAGCAACGCCTGCGATGGCAAGAACGGTTGCGGCGGCAGCGGTTTTGGCAAGGGCTTTCATTGGTCAATTCCTTTCTCTTGAATGATCTCCTTTCGGAGGGGGTATCGATCTTTCGATGAGAGAAAGGTGCCAGAGCGGGCGGCCCGCCAGTATGGGGTCGATACCCCAATCGCATGTCTGAGGGGTCTGCCCCAGGGCCGGGAGAACCCTGCGTCTGGTGGATTGAAGACTTGCTTTGAGATGTGGTCTATTGCTGCGTCGTCGCCTGTTTTGAACGGGCAATTTCGAGAGGACGATGTCATTCCCGGACCGGCCGTACCGGTCACCTGATCAGCCCTGCCACACTATTCAAATGGACCGCCTCGAAAAGGAGTGCCCATGATTTCGAGATGCCTGGTGTTTATATTCTCCTGTCTCGCCGCGTCGGTGGCGCGGGCTGCCGACGTCGTTCCGTCGAATGCGGAAGGGTGCGATTATCATTTGCGGGGGCAGATCGTTGCGGGCGATGCGGAAAAACTGAAAGTTCTGCCTATCACCTCGCAAGGCATCACGCTGTGCCTTGATAGCCCCGGTGGCAGCTTTGCCGAAGGAAAGCGCCTGTTCGATACGATCTGGGACCAGGATATCGCAACCATGGTGCGTTCGGGAGAGCGATGTGAATCCGCCTGTTCCCTGGCCTTTCTGGGCGGCAGCATGCGGATCGGGACAGCCGTGATCCGCTTTCAGATGCGCTCCCTGCGGCCCGGCGGCAAGCTTGGGTTCCATTCGCCCAGCCTCAATCTGCCCAACGAGAACAGTTATCCGGCCAGCGAAGTTCAGACGGCCTTTGCGATTGCGCTGAAGGCAGCCGAATCCTTTTTCGATATCAAGTTGAGCGAGGAGCACGGCGTAAAGGCGATGACCGATTTCCTTTACCAGCGGATCCTTGGAACGCGCCCTGAAAACATGTTCCACATCGAAACCGTTGGCGATGCGGTTCTGGCCAATATCACGGTTACAGGAATGACGCCGCCGGCCTCGATCACGGAGCGGGAGATCGCCAATGTCTGCGACAATGCCTATGCCGCCAATCTGATGGATGGCAGGCCGGGGTATACGACCAGCGCACAATACTACGAGGAAATCCTGGCCGGCGATCCGGACGGCGAGCGCAAGGTGGTGCTGACACGGCAAGGAGAGGACCTTGTCGGCAAGGTCTTCAACTATTTCTCGGCGAGCAAGTTTTCGGCGCTCGGGTGTTCGGTCCGGATATCCGACGACTGGAAACGCTTCTGGGATACCGATTACAGCCCGCTGAGTGTCTATTTCGAGCAGTATTCGGTTGGTGACGATTTCGGAGACGGGGTGGGAGAAGAATTTTCCGCGCCCTACTGGTATCTGTTGCCGGCCTCGCAGACGCTCGGCACAGCGGCAGGAAGAACTGCCTCCGCACAGGCCAGCAATGCGCCTCTATCGGCGTCTGTTTCGTCAGGCGAGGGCGGTTTTGTGCGCCTGAGCGGCTATGATCTGTATGGCGGAGACCTGCCGGACGGCTTGCTGCGCAACATGGGTGCGGAAGACTGCATCTCGTCGTGTACCGCCCGAAGCGGTTGCGACGCGGTGACCTACGACAGGTGGAACCGGATCTGCATTCAGAAATCGTCCGGCTACAGCAATGGCTTGCTGTATCTGCTTTCCAAGGCCGACACTTATGTGCAACGCGCCGCTGCCGGGTCTCTCAAACCCAACGTGACTGTACCGGTCCAGACATTCACCAAGCAGAACAAGGGCTTTCCCGGTCAGCCGGACGAGAGCCTGCAGGCCGGATCAGCCGGTCAGTGCGAGACGCTTTGCGCGGAGCGCACGTGTCTCGGGTTCAACTGGTCACCCGGAGCAGGGAGATGCGATCTGTTTGCGCGGCCCGATGTCTATTCCGATGCCGCTGGTGTCGTGGCCGGGTTCATGGTTCAGCCTTCCCAGTAAGCCTGTTCGGTAAAACGTCCCGTCCGCGGTCCGGGTGACCGCGGACGGGGCCTTGTCAGGCGGCCTTCTGCCCGACGAAGCGGCCGGCGCCGTCCGGCAAGGGCAGAGCCTTGTGGGCATCGGCGAAGACCTTGAGCTTTTTGGCGACTTCTTCCCCCGGCAGAGAGCTGGCGCGGGTGTCGAGATCGACATGAAGCAGCAGCGTCTCCATGGTCGCGGCAAGTTTGCCGTCGGCGTTTTTCAGGAAGTGAAAGAGCTGCATCTTCTTGCCTTCTCCCTGAAGCACCTGGGTCGTGACCGTCAGGCGTTCGCCCGCCAGGAGCTCGTCCAGGTAACGCAGGTGGTTTTCAACGGTGAAGTAGCTCTTGCCGGTCGCGATGTAGTCGGCATCCGCACCGATCAGTTCCATGAACCGGTCGGTTGCCGCCGCGCCCGCTTCCAGATAGTGCGCCTCGTTCATGTGGCCATTGTAGTCGGTCCAGCTTTGCGGGATCTGGCGATCGCCCGTGATCGGCAGGTCGGCTTCCGCCGGCGCCGCCAAGGCCCGTTCGTGATCGTTGAGAACGCCGCCCGCGCCGCTGCCGCTTTTCTTGAGGGCCCGCATCATGCCGACGAGATTGTCATCGCGCAGGCGTTCCAGTTCACGAATGGAGCGATGGCCCGACTGGGCATCTGACTGACCGGCGATCAGATCGACCAGTTCGTCGGTGAATTCCGGCACGTCCATCAGTTTGGTCCAGGGCCAGGAAAGGCAGGGGCCGAACTGAGCCATGAAGTGCTTCATGCCGGCTTCACCACCGGCGATGCGATAGGTTTCGAAAAGGCCCATCTGTGCCCAGCGCAGGCCGAAGCCCATGCGGATCGCCTCGTCGATCTCTTCCGTCGTGGCGATGCCATCCTTGACCAGCCAGAGCGCTTCGCGCCAGACAGCTTCCAGAAGGCGGTCGGCGATATGGGCGTCGATCTCCTTGCGCACCTGCAGCGGGAACATGCCGATCTCGCGCAGGATTTCAGCAGCGCGTGTCATCTCTGCCGGGTCTCCGACCAGTTCGACCAGAGGCAGCAGATAAACGGGATTGAACGGGTGGGCGACGACGGCCCTTGCGCCTTCGCTGGTCAGTTCGGACGGTTTGAAGCCGGATGTGGACGAGCCGATGACTGCCGTTTCGGGAGCAAGCTCCGTCAAGCTGCCGAGGATCTTGTGTTTGAGGTCCAGACGTTCCGGCACGCTCTCCTGGATCCAGTCGGCTCCAGAGACAGCTTCGGCAAGATCGGAGGTGAAGGTGAGCTTGCCTTCTTCCGGCAGCCGCTTGTCGTAGAGCGCGGGCAGGCTGCGCCGTGCATTGGCGATGACTTCGCCGATCTTGCGTTCGGCTTCCGGGTCGGTGTCGAAGACGGCAACGTCCCAACCGTTCAACAGGAAACGGGCGGCCCAGCCGCCGCCAATCACGCCGCCGCCAATGATGGATGCTTTTCTGGTCATGGTGCTAAGGTCTCCGTGTGGCCGTCGATGGCCAGGATCTGTCCTGAAATGCGGGCGCCTGCTTCTGACGCCAGAAAGTGAATGGAGTTTGCGACATCCTGCGCGGTGACCCAGGTCTTCAGCGAAACGCCCTTCACGTAGCTTTGGCGAATGGCCTCTTCGCTCTCGCCGCGCGCCTTGGCTTCCATCGCGACGACCCGGTCCATCCGCTCCCCTTCCACCGCACCGGGGCAGACTGCGTTGACGCGGATGCCGTGCGGCCCGAGTTCCATTGCAAGCGTCTTGGTGAGGCCGACGATCGCCCATTTGGCCGAAGCGTAGGGCGAGCGGAACGGGTAGCCGTAAAGACCGGCTGTCGAGGAGGTGAGGGTGATCAGGCCATGCCCCTGAGCTTTCAACACTCTGGCCGCCCAGCGGCAGGTCAGGAAGGCGCCGTGGAGGTTGGTGGCGACACAGCGTTGCCATTCCGCATAGTCCAGCGTCTCGATCGCGCCGGCTGGACCACCGGTGCCGGCATTGGCACAGACCACATCGACACCGCCCCAGCGCTGCTCCAGGTCGTTCAGGAACGCGGTCATCTCCGCTTCAGACGTGACATCGGCAACGGCAGCGATGGCGTTGCCATTCGCCTTCGAGAATGCGGTAACGGCGGCAGGGTCGGCATCGCAAATCGCGACGGCGTCCCCTTCTGCCAGGAACCGTTCCGCGATGGCGCGGCCGATACCCGAGGCACCGGCCGTAACAAGAACTCTGCGGCTCATGTCAGGCGCTCACCGGCGCGCGCTTGGTCAGGCCCAGCTTTTCACGCACGGCCTGCGGGCCGATGATGTTGGCCCCCATGCCTTCGATCAGTCCGGCCGCTTTTTCAACCAGTTGGGCATTGGTTGCAAGAACGCCCTTTTCCAGGAAGAGATTGTCTTCCAGACCGACGCGCACATTGCCACCGGCCAGAACGGAGGCAGCCACATAGGGCATCTGGTCCCGGCCGAGGCTGAAGGCCGACCACGCCCAGTCATCCGGAATGGCGTTGACCATGGCCATGAAGGTGTTGAGGTCGTTGGGCGCGCCCCAGGGCACGCCCATGCAAAGCTGGACAAGGGCTGGGGAGGCGAGCGTGCCTTCCTTGACGAGTTGCTTGGCAAACCAGAGGTGACCGGTGTCGAAGGCTTCGATTTCCGGCTTCACGCCGAGTTCGGTCATCATGGCCCCCATGGCGCGCAGCATGCCCGGGGTGTTGGTCATGACGTAATCGGCCTCGGCGAAATTCATGGTGCCGCAGTCGAGCGTGCAGATTTCAGGAAGGCATTCGCGGATATGCGCCATGCGCTCGGTTGCGCCGACCATGTCGGTGCCTTTTTCGACCAGCGGCAGGGGGCTTTCGGTGGACCCGAAAACGATGTCGCCGCCCATGCCCGCGGTGAGGTTCAGAACCACATCCACATCGGCAGCGCGAATGAGATCCGTGACTTCGCGGTAAAGCTCCACCCGCCGGGACGGAGCTCCCGTCTCCGGATCGCGCACATGACAATGGACGACGGCCGCGCCGGCCTTTGCCGCATCAATGGCGCTGTCGGCGATCTGCTTCGGGCTGCGGGGCACATGCGGAGACTTGTCCTGTGTCCCGCCGGAACCGGTTACCGCGCAGGTGATGAAGACGTCGCGGTTCATGGTCAATGGCATTGGGTCCTCCTGTATCAGTGGCGGTTGAACCGGTATCGATTGAACTGCCAGAAGCTGACTGGTTTGAAAGTGTTGGATTGTCTTTTGCGGATGTGGTCGAGCGCAGGATGATCTAGCGGCCCTTCCAGACCGGATCCCGTTTTTCGGCAAAGGCGCGAGCGCCTTCCTTCTGGTCTTCCGAGCGGTAGAGCGTTTCCACCGTCTGAAACTGGCTTCGGGTGATGCGGTTGAGCGCGTCCTGGAACTTCATGTCTTCCGCCTCGCGCACGATCTCCTTGATCGCGGCATAAACGAGCGGAGGACCGGACGCGAGCAACCCGGCCAGTTTCCAGGCCTCCGCCATGAGATCCTGTCCGGGGTAGATGTGGTTGATGAGGCCCCACCGGGCGGCTTCTTCGGCCTCGATCCAGCGGCCGGTGAACAGCATTTCCATGGCGATGTGATAGGGAATGCGCTTGGGAAGCTTGATGCTGGCAGCATCTGCCACAGTTCCTGACCGGATTTCCGGCAGGGCGAAGGTGGCATGGTCTGCTGCCAGGATGATGTCGGCAGAAAGCGCAAGCTCCAGCCCGCCGCCGCAGCAGATGCCGTTGACGGCGGCGATCACTGGCTTGTTGAGCCCGCGCAATTCCTGCAGGCCGCCGAAACCGCCCTTGCCGTAGTCGCCGTCGACCGCATCGCCACCGGCCGCGGCCTTCAGGTCCCAGCCGGGGCAGAAGAATTTATCGCCGGCACCGGTCACGATGGCCACCCGCAGGTCCGGATCGTCGCGGAAGTCGGTGAAGACATCGCCCATGATCCGGCTGGTCATCAGGTCGATGGCATTGGCCTTTGGCCGGTCGAGCGTGACAGCCAGAATGTGGTCGCGTTTTTCGGTCTTGATGGGGCTTTCCATCAGTTTTCTCCCATTCTCACCAGCGCATCGACTGCGATGGCGAAGTCCACGCCGCAGAGCAGCGGGTTGATTTCCACTTCTTCGACCGGGGCCGACAGAACGAACGCCTGCACTGCCTGCACAGCTTCAACAATGGCCTCCAGATCGCAAGGCGGCTTGCCGCGATATCCGGTCAGGACACGGCCGATCTTCAGATTTTCAAGGGCGCTCCTGATCTCCTCGTCACTTGCGGGAACGATCAGCGAGGTGCTGTCTTCCAGTAGCTCGGTCAGAATGCCGCCGGCGGCGAGTGTCAGGACGTAGCCGTGCGCGGGATCCCGGACGATGCCGACGAGCAGTTCGGCACGGCTGCCGGTGATCATCTCCTCCACAAGAAACGAAGAGGCTGGCATCCCGCTAGCTGCGGAGTGGACCTCGCAGGCTGATTGCAGATCAAGGGCAACAGCTCCGGCTTCGGTCTTGTGGGCGATGCCGGTGCCTTTCAGGGCCACGGGAAATCCGATCTCCTCGGCCGCATGGGCGGCGGCTTCCGGGCTGCCGGCAATGGCACTTGCCGGGGCCTTGAGGCCGTACCGTTGCAACAGGGCTTTTGCCTCCTGCTCCGACAGGAGACGGGGGTCGGCGACAGGTCGGGGTATCCGGATTGGCTTTGCTGACAAGGGGCACGCCAGAAAGGCGGCTGCCTCGATGGCTGTCAGCGCATCGTCCAGCCCGCAGAGAGGCACAAGGCCACGTTTCATGAGATCGGCGGCAAGGGCTTCGGGCATGGTCTCCGGCAGGGAGCTTACAATCGCCATCGGCTTGCCGGAGGCCTTCATGGCCGCTTCCACCGGTTCGATCACCTTCAGCCAGTCTTCCGGATCGCAGCGGTCCAGTCTCGGAATGTCGAGAATGACGATACCCAAGGCGACGTCCGCCTGCATCATGGCGATGTAGCACCGGGTCATGGCCGGGCCGTCTCCCCAGATGTAGGTGTGATAGTCGAGCGGATTGGCGAGGGCGACCTTGGGGCCGAGGGCCTCGGACAGAGCTGCTCTTTGCGCGGGACCGAGCGGCGGGAAAGTGATCTGCCGGCCGACGGCCGTGTCGGCGATCAGGCTGGCTTCTCCGCCCGAACAGGACATGGAGACGATGTTGGCGCTGGGCAGAGGGCCTGCAACGTGAACCAGTTTCAGAGTTTCCAGAAGCGCGGGCAGGCTGCCCACACTGGCAATGCCGAGCCGTTTGAACAGAGCGTCTGAGCCAGCCGTGCTGCCAGCGAGAGCCGCCGTGTGCGAAACCGTTGCCGCTTGTGCCGCCTCGGAGCGGCCGACCTTCAGGGCCACGACGGGTTTGCCAAGCGCGTGCGCCTTGCGAGCGAAAGCCTCGAAGGCTGCAAGATCATCGAGCCCTTCGATGTGAAGGCCGATGGCAGTTACGCGGTCGTCGTCCAGCAGTGCGCTGCCGATGACGGAGAGGCCCGTCTGAGCCTGGTTGCCGGCGGTCATCAGATAGGCAATCGGCAGACCGCGTGCCTGCATCGTCAGGTTCAGTGCGATGTTGGAGGACTGCGCGATGATAGCAACACCGCGTTCCACCGGGATCAGCCCATGCTGATCTGGCCAGAGGGCCGCTCCGTCGAGCGCGTTGAGAAAGCCATAGCAGTTGGGGCCGAGGATCGGCATGTCGCCGGCCGCCTCGATCAACGCAGCCTGGAGATCCGCGCCATCGGCTAGCTCCCGGATTGCTTCGCTGAAGCCGGAGGCAAAGCAGATGGCACCGCCAGCGCCAAGGCTTGCCAGCGAGCGGACAACCTCGACGGTCACTTGCCGGTTGACGCCGATAAAGACCGCGTCGGGGGCGGAGGGCAGATCTTCGACAGAGGCGTAAGCCCGGCAGCCGTCGATCTCCTCCCGGCTGGGATGCACCGGCCAGAGGTTCCCCGCGAAACCGGCCTTGCGGCATTCCCGAAGCACGTTCCGGCACCAGGAGCCACCACCGATGATCGCCACGGAGCGCGGCCGGAGCAGGCGTTCAAGTGAGCGCATGGATCAGGCTCCGAGCGGACGGAAGAGTTCGCGGCTGATGATATGGCGCTGGATCTCGCTGGTGCCGTCCCAGATCCGTTCCACGCGGGCATCGCGCCAGAAGCGTTCGATGGGGAAGTCGTCCATCAGGCCCATGCCGCCGAAGATCTGCAAGGTAGTGTCCGTCACCCGTGCCAGCATTTCGGAGGCATAGACCTTGGCGCTGGCGATTTCGCGGTTGGCGGGCAGGCCCTGGTCAAGACGCCAGGCGCCGGCAAGGGTCAGCCAGTCGGCAGCATCGATCTCGGTGATCATGTCGGCGACCTGAAAGCTGACACCCTGGAACCTGGCGATTGCCTGGCCGAACTGTTTGCGTTCCGCGGCATAGTTGACGGCGTAATCGAAACAGCGGCGGGCCCGGCCGACGCTCATGGCGGCAACCGTGAGCCGGGTGGCGTAAAGCCACTCGTTCATCACCTCGAAGCCGCCGTCGACCTCGCCAAGGACCTGGCTGTCCGGCAGGCGGCAGCCGTCGAAATAAAGAATGCAGTTCTTGTAACCCCGGTGGCTGACAGAGCGATAACCTTCGCGCACTTCGAAGCCGGGCGTGCCCCGGTCGACGAGAAAACAGGTGATGCGTTTTTTGGGCCCTTTCGGGGTTTCGTCGACGCCGGTTGCGACAAAGACGATGAAGAAATCCGCATGTTCCGCGCCGGATATGAAATGCTTGGAGCCGGAGATGACCCAGTCGCCGCCGTCGCGTACCGCCTGGCATTTCATGCCGCGCACATCCGAGCCGGCGTCGGGTTCGGTCATGGCAAGCGCGTCCATCTTCTCGCCGCGGACAGCCGGCAGAAGGTAACGCTCGATCTGGTCGCCCTTGCAGGCCATGAGGATGTTCTGCGGTCGGCCGAAGAAGTGGTTCAGCGCCATCGACCCGCGTCCGAGTTCGCGTTCCACCAGTGTAAAATCCAGATGGCTGAGACCCGCTCCGCCGACTTCCTCGGGGAAGTTGCAGGCATAGAAGCCGAGATCGATGCACTTGCGCTTGATCTCCTCGCCGAGTTCGGCAGGAACCTGCCCGGTTTTCTCGACAAGATCCTCATGCGGGTAGATCTCGTTTTCCACGAAAGACCGCACGGTGGAGACGATCATTTCCTGCTCTTCGCTCAACCCAAAATGCATTGGATGCTCCTCTTGCCTCAGACCTGCGAGAGTGAGACAAACGGGCTCAGGCTATTGTGCGGTTTTGGTTGGAAATCATGCCGATTTCACAGAAATCGAATTCAGTGAGAAAAATCTGCGTCCTGTTGTTCGAGAGCTTTTCCAACCATTGTCTGGCGAACGCGATCGAGCCTTTCCGGGCGGCAAATACGATTGCGCGCAAGCAGCTCTATTCCTGGGAGCATGTCAGCCTTGGTGGCGGTACCGTCAGGTCGTCCAGCGGTCTGCCGGTTGAGACGTCTGGCTGGATGGAGGCCAAGCCCGGTGGGGACTATCTGTTCATCATGCCGAGCTACGGGTTCGAGACCTTTGCAGGTCAGGGCATGCTGCGTGCCCTGAAAGCTGCAAGGCAACGGTTCGGCACCCTGGTTGGCATGGATACCGGAGCCTGGCTTCTGGCCGCGGCCGGACTGCTGGAGGGGCGCAGGGCAACGATCCACTGGGATGAGTTGACCCGATTTGCCGAGCGCTTCCCCGAGGTCGACGTCGTCGAGGATCGGTTTGTGCTGGATGAAAACGTCTGCACCTGTGGCGGGGCGTCGACCACCTTTGAACTGGCGCTGGAACTGATCAAGCGGCACCACAGCCCCATGTTTGCGCTCGAGGTTGCGGCCATGTTCATGTATGGCGACAAGCTGGACATGCACGATCCGCACAAGCGCCTGTCGTCTGATGCTCTTGTGCGGGGTGCAACAGCACTGATGCGGCGAACCATCGAAACACCGATGCAGATTGAAGATCTCGCCCGGCAGCTGAAGGTCGATCAGCGCACGCTGGAACTCCGGTTTCAGCAGGAAATGTCGATGACGCCGCTTGGGGTCTACAAGGCGATCCGTCTGCGCGAGGCGCGGCGGATGGTGGAGCTGACGCGGCTGGGCATTGCCGAGATTGCGGAACGCTGCGGTTATCGAAACGCAAGCGCCATGACACGCGCCTACCGGCAGGAATTCGGCCAATCTCCCCGCGAGCACCGGCGCTTGAGATAGTCGACGCTTCTGAAACGAGAAAGGCCGCGCAGAATGCGCGGCCCTTTCTTGGAAGGTTGAAGACCTTACTGGTGCGGGAAACCGGCTTTTGCAGTGCCGTTCCAATCGCCCTGGAAAGGCAGGATGTGCAGCGGCCTTTTTGCATTTGCGCCTTGTGCTCTTGCACCGGCAACCTGCTGCTGGGCAACCGTCAGCCGTTCTTCACCGTTGTAGCTGCCTACGATCGGCAAGATCAGCAGGTTGCCGCTGCGTGCTTCGGCCAGGGCCTTTGCGTTGACGGTCTGCTGGATGCGGACAGACACAGGCTTGTCGCCGTTCAGGTCGCCGCGGGTGTCGTCCGGATCGATGGCAAAGGCATTGCCGGCCAGCGCGCCGGAGACAAAGGCTGCTGTCAGCAGGGTGGAGAGAAGTTTTCTGGATGTACGCATGATCATGCTCCGTTTGGTTGTTAAGCTCATGAATGGCTGCAGGAGTTTGTTGGTCCCTGATGCTGTTCATGCCGGGAACAACGACACGGAAGCGGACCGGTTGCGGCTGGTCTGGTAATAAGATCAACACAAAAACATGAGGCGGTGTGAGAGAGAGCCGGCCTTGCGCACCACGCGGTTTCACCCCAAGCGCGCGTTCATTACCGTCCTCTGAGAAAATGCCGTTTGCTTCACCGGGCCGTGATCGTGCGGAGAGATACCGGGCCGGATTTTGCCCTGTTATTCAAACTGAAATGACAAGGTCTTGAGCGCGCTTTCGCCGGGCACGCGGCGTCTTACATCTCGTCCAGAAACAGCAGAACAGGAACGTAACGATGGCCTGTACCAAGGACGATTTCACAAAAGACCTTCAAAGCGAAATACCGCATTTGCGCAGATACACCCGCTCGCTGACCCGAAACCCGGAAGCCGGTGACGACCTTATGCAAACCTCTCTGGAAAAGGCCTTGCGGCACCACGCCAGCTTTCACTGCGGCACGGAGCTGCGCCGCTGGCTGTTCACGATTGCCCGCAACGCCTATCGCGACGAACGCAAGTGGCTTGCGCGGAGGGGGGATCATTTGCCTATCGAGGACTGGCTGGAGGAAACCCAGGCACTGCCCGCTCAGGAAAAGCACCTGGAGCTGGAAGATGTCGCCAGGGGCATTGCAGGGCTGAGGCCCGAAGACCGGAACGCCCTGGAGTTGCGGGTGTTTTCGGGCCTGTCCACCGGGCAGATTGCCAAGCAAACCGGCGTCGCGGTTGGCACCGTGAAAAGCCGGCTTTCCCGTGCCCGGCACCTGCTTGCCGCCGTCTGACAGCCGGCAGGCGCCTGTTCAGCCTCCCGTTATCAGGCCGCGACCCTGACCGGGACACCGGCCATTCGGGCGGTCAGACGCTCCGTTTGATAATCCGACCAGTCTTCCGCCGCTTCTTCCTCGTTTTCCCTAGTCTCGGGGAAGGCGGCGGAGAGCACTTCGCCGGTGATATTGTTGCACCAGCCTTCCGCGGGATTGAATTCCAGAACCGCCTGGACCTTTTCGAGTTGTCCGGTCTGGAGGTCCTCGATGATCCTGGAAAGTCTCATGTCGGAGACATCTGTTTCCGGTGTGTAGAAGCAGTTTCCAAGTTCGCAAATCACTGAATAGAACGACATGTCGAGGTTCAACGTCATATAAGCCTCCGTCTAAAATAGACCGAGAGAATATACGCAAAAAACGTACATGTCAATTTTATGAATTTTTTGAAATATGGCAAAAGCGTACGCTTCAATCGCTGCGTGAGTCGACGGCGTACGGTCGTGTTTGGCCACAAAAGGCACTTGCGCGGAAGGTGGCAGGGCTGTCCGCAAACGGTGTGGTTATCTTTGGGTGGGGGCGATGCGGCGGGCTGTCAGACCACCTGGCGGATCACGCTCAAGACCTTGGCGATGATCCGCACTTCCGTTGCTTCTTCGTCGTGCTCGTTGAAGATCACCGGCTCCTGAAAGCGCGGGTCGTTCGATTCCGGCTGCAGTTCGATCTGGCCATTCCGGCGGATGATCCGCTTGGCGGTGCGCTCGATGGTGTGTCCGCCATCTCTGGTGCGTTCGACGACGGCCAGATCTCCGGACTTGATCTCCAGGCCAGCCCCAAGATAGTCGACACACAGGATGAAGTCGCCGTTCCAGGCGATGCGGTTGAGGCTTTCCCCATTGATTTGCAAAAGGTATTGGTTTTCGCTCGGGAAGCGAAGATCGCCTGCGAAACTCGTTTTTTTGGCGGCATCCGTTTCGAACAGTGCGGATTCCATCCAGAGGCCAGCGGCCACCTGGCCTTTGATTTCCAGGGGTGTTGCAGCCCTGGAAGGCGCGCTGGAGGCGTCGAGGTCGGTAATGGAATCGGGCGCGAGCGCCAATATATCTTCACGCGTGATCGGCTGTTCCCCCTTGCCCAGAAGGACCGGAAGAAGCTTTGCCACGAAGTCCGACGGCAGCGCCGGTTTCATGTAGTCCGCGCTGAAATACCGCTGGATGGAAGACGCGTTCTGATAGCCCATCGCCCGCGCAATGGCGCGGATAGACAGACCGCTTCGGTCTTTCAGATCCGCGAGCTGGCGGGAGACTGCCGATTGTTCGTCCATATCCATAAGATGCTCACCGGGTCACGTTCGATGCATACGTATTAGCAGTAAAAACGTACGGAGTCCATGTTGACATACGTACGCAATAAGCGTACGAATTTTGTGTCATCAAGTGAATGCGTGGGAGTGACGATGAAAACTCAGACAACCCTTCGAAACAGGACAGAGGAGACTGGCCGGTGAGGGACCTGACGGACGAAATTGAGGAAGCGCAGGCAAAGGTTGCGCACCTGAGGATCCGGGCCGAGCGGCCGAGCGCCAGGCTGGAGGACGAATTCGCCTTGGAAAAGGCGCGAAACAGGCTGCTGACGCTTGAGCTGCGCAACCTGAAGCAGGGCAGCGACGCGCGCGGCGGTTCCTGCCATAAGCCCAGAATGCGGGGTGCCGGCAGCGCTGGAAGGGAAGGGCAAGTCCTTTTTAATTCCAGAACAAAAAGTGAACAAATGCCACGTACAGCGCGGGAGAGGGCAGAAGCCGCATTTGCTGCCGTGCAAGGCACTGCGGTGGTGAAGAAAGGTCGGGTCTGATGGCTTCGGGAGGACTGGTTGACAGGATTGCTGCCGAATATGGCGTTCATTTTATCAGCCACACAAGACGGGTGCAGGGGCGGCACCAGTCGAAGGCCCGCCGCACTTTCCAGACCCTGTTGCAAAAACACGGGGCGGACCATCTGCGCCTCGTGTTCGGGCTGATCAACACGGCCGAGAACAGGGGGAACTGGTCTGCCCCCTGTTTCACCGCCGTGTCCTGGCTAGTTCTGAACAAGCCTGACTGGGTAGAACGCCGGGGATTTCTGGATCAATTCGACCGGATCAATCTGGAGGAACTGCTTGGCAGCGCCAGGCATATCAACCCCGCAGCACCAACTGTCACGCTTGCCGTTCTGCTTTCCTACGAACTCGATAAGCTTCTGGAAACACCACGCGAGGGGCTTGCCGCATGAATTGTATTGTCAGTTGTGACAGGTTGATTACACTGCCGCCGTCAATCTTCGGCTGCATTGAGTCTTTTCGAGGTTGCACGCCTGGCTTGCTGCGCTCCGGCCCTGGTCCGGCGGCGGACGGATCTTTCACCGGCATTTTGAAAGGGGTTTTGATCATGAACGGCTATTTGACAAAAGCTCAGATTTTCGCCTTCGAACGCGGAGCCACTGCGTGCAGGGAAGGCAAGTCCCGCGAGGACAATCCTTACCCGCGACAGGCCGATTATTTCGGCCTGTGGGAAGAGGGTTATCAGAAAGAACGTGAAAGCCAAGGCAAGTAACGAGGCCCTCGGGCGCGCCTGTGATGCCGCACGGAAGGGACTTACGCCGTGCGGTTCTGTTTCACCTACAGTTTGAAGAGCGATGGTATGGAAACGAGTGCACCTGACCAGATCCTGGCCCGGCTGATGGAGGCTGTCGAAGTTGTTGCGGCGACCGGCAAGGGCGATGGACCGCGCGCTGTTCTGGCCAGTTGGCCTGAATGCCAAGGCAAGGTTGCCAAACGCCGACGTATCTATTCACCCCGCATGATCAGCCAGGCCGAAGAAGCAATTACCTGGTTCTCCCTGATCGAGGACCCGGACGCGCGCCGGGCACTGCAGTTTGAAGTGATGTGCAAGGCGGGCGGTGGCAAGTTTTCGCGGATCTGCGAGAAATACGGCTGGAAACGCTCGACGGTTACCAGCCGCAACAAGGTGGTGCTGCGCCGGCTGGCCGAAAAGCTGGAAGCGCTCAACTAGAGCAAATCGCGATGCAGGATTTTTCCATTTAAACGCGGCACCCTAGCCAATAACCAGATTGCCGGACCATTCAGACAACCGGCAATCTGCCATTGTTCGGCAAAGATCGAAGGTGATCGTTGAGCCGATCTCGCGAAAAACAGTGCCGCAATCGGTTCTGCGCAAGCGCTGTGGGTCCAGATTTCCGCCGCCCTTTTTCCAAACCCCCGAGACATTGGAAAAGCATGCCCAGGAGAGTGGCAGGGCGCGCATTTTTCCGGCAAGAGCTGAAAAAAACTGACCAGATGCGCACAACGTGGGCCAGTCGATAATCCCGCGTTGGAGCACGGCTTTTCGAAAAGCTGTGCCTAAACAGTGGCTTCAGACATTCGGGCGACGTGGACAGCTTCGACAAAACCGGGCAAAAAGGGGCTTCCTTATTTTACCGTGGATCAGTGTGCCCAAGAGGCCTGGTACCGGTTTTACGCTTCTTCCCAAAGCCAAAGACGATTTCAGCGAGGCGCAGGCTTTTTGCATCTGGTGCTTCGAACGCCGGGGCCAAGGACCGGCGATGGGGAAGCCGCGGACCGTGTCTTGAACTGACCTCCAGACGACTTGCAGGAAAGTGCGACCCATGACTTTGCCAGAAGGGGGCGGCAGCGCGCTGAGGTGGCCGACGGCCAGAGCGCGCCGGAAAGTGTGCGCGGAGTTTTGCGCGCATATTGCCGCCGGATATTCGATCGACAGTTTCCCGGACGCCGACGGCCGGACGATCCGCTATTACGCCGAACAATTTCCCGAGGACTTTCCGCCCGCAAAGCTGGAAGAGGCCGCGCGGCGCGGCCTTCTGGAATGGGAGCGGATCGGCAAGGACGGCGCCAGGGGAGAACTGGCGAAATTCAACGCCAGTGCCTGGACCTTTGCCATGAAGAACCGCGCCGGCTGGCGGGACCGGACGGAGCCGGAAGCCTGGCCGGTCTGGAGCGGGCCGGAAGACAGCCAGACACTCGAGACATTGAAACCGCGCAGCTCGGAGGAAATTGCTCTGGGCGTGATGGCATTGCTGACCGGAAAGGATATGCCAAAGGATGGCGACGGCCCTCGAAACGCTGATTGACCACATCGACCAGATGCCCGCGGACGAGCGGGTTGCCTTGCAGAAACAACTGGATGAGGCGGGCGTGCTGGACCAGTTTTCCGTCTGGCGGCCTCAGGCCGGACCGCAGACGGAAGGTTATTTCTCCGAAGCCGATCTGACGCTTTACGGCGGCGCGGCGGGCGGCGGCAAGACGGACCTGATTGCCGGACTGGCGCTGTTTGCCCACCACAAGGTGGCGATTTTCCGCCAGTCGCTCAAGTCCCTGAAGGGCTTGACCGAACGCATGAACGCGCTGATGCGCCAGGCGGGCATGGGCAAGATTTCAGGCAACCCGCCAAGGTGGACCGGGCCCGACGAACGGCTGATCGAATTTGGCCACCTGGGTCTGCCGGGCGCGGAAGAGGACTGGCAGGGCCGTGACCATGACCTGAAGGCCTTCGATGAAGGGGCGCAGATGGACCCGCGCAAGATCATCTTCGTGCTCGGCTGGCTGCGCACGACACGGAAGGGACAGCGCTGCCGCGGGTTGATCGCCACCAATCCGCCACTGGGCGGGCAGGGGGATTACCTGAGCGACTGGTTCGCGCCCTGGCTCGATCCGCTGCATCCGCTCTACGGCAAGGTGCAGCCGGGAGAGATGCTGTGGGCGGTGTTCATCGACGAGGGCGATGCCATTCGCACGGTGTGGGTGGACGGGCCGGAGCCGGTTGAGATTGAAGGCGAGATCCGCACGCCGAAGAGCCGGACCTTCATTCCGGCACGTCGGCAGGACAACCGCTTTCTGGGAACGGACTACGACGCCCAGCTTGACCAGATGCCCGAGCCGATGCGCACGGCGCTGAAGACCGGAGACTTTCTGGCGGCCCGACAGGACCACGAGTGGCAGGTGATCCCGTCCGACTGGGTGGACCTTGCCTTCGAGCGATACGACCAGGGCATCGATCGGGACGAACCGATGACGGTGCTTGCCGTGGATGTTGCCCAGGGCGGCAAGGACCGGACGGTGCTGCAGCCGCTGCATGGCCGGCGCTTTGAGACCAACATCGTGCGCAAGGGGACCGACACGAAGGACGGTGCCGATGTCGGTTCGCTGATCATCCGCGAGCGGCGCGACAATGCGATGATCGTGGTGGACTGCACCGGCGGCTGGGGCGGGGACACGGTTGGATTCCTGAAGCGGGAAAACAACATTCCGGCGGAAAAATGCGTCTTCTCCGCCCAGTCGGGCGAGCGCGCAAAGGACAGCAGGATCCCGTTCTACAACTTGCGCGCCGAACTTTACTGGCGCTTGCGCGAAGCCTTGCACCCCAAGAGCGGGCTGGGGCTGGCAATCCGGCGTTCGGCGACGGTGAAGGCGCAGTTGACGGCGCATCGCTGGAAGATGCGAAACGGGAAAATTCTGATTGAGAGCAAGGAAGAGATCAAGGACCGGCTGGGCTCTTCCCCGGACGAGGCGGATGCAATTGTCGAGGCATTGGGATGGAAGCAGAAAGCGGAGCTGAAGAAGGTTCTGAAAACCGGAGCCGAAAGCCGGATGGCGCCACTGGGCGACCCGCTGGACGGTTTCTGATCCGCGACCTTTGCCTGCGGGATGCCAGCTTCATCGCGGCCAACATGCGGGATCAGGACCTGCGCGAAATCGCCTGTCTGTGGAAGGAGTGGGACACAAGGGCGCTGGCGGCCTGCGCGCTGCAGACGGCCGTGCCGTGCATGGTGTGGTCGCTCTGGTACGACGGCCAGCCAGCGGCAGCCTATGGCTTCAGCCAGGCGTCCGCCTTCGATCCGGATCATTGGCAGGCCTGGGCCTTCGGCACGGATCGATTCCGCCGATGTGTGCCGGCGATCACACGACACTTGCTGGAAATCCGGGAGACTGTGGAGCGGGATTGCCGGCGGCTGCAGGTGATCACCCTGGACGATCACGACATTGCCCATGGCTGGATCGAGGCGCTGGGCGCAACACGCGAAGGGCGGCTGAGGGCCTATGGCCGAGGCGGGGAGGACTTTTATGTCTATGCCTGGGTAAGGGGGGACAAGCGGCCATGAGCGTTGTTCGAAACCGGGAAGGCTGGTAGCGTCCGGCCATTGCAATTTTGACGTTTTTATCTGGAGGCTCAGCCTTGTCTTCACCCAAGGATGATCTGCCCGTCGGGCAGATGACGAAACATTTCGCAGGCAATATCTCTCAACTGAATGCGATCGTTCTGTCCGACTATCGCAGGACCGAGGAAAACATCGGTTATCACAGGGGCCGCCTGGACCAGGGGTTCAAGCTGCTGGTCCTCAAGCACTTGCCGCTGCCGGAAGTGTTCGAGTTTCAAGGCACGACCTTGCGATCAGGCGGGCGGTATGGCCTGCCGGAGGAAACGCAGGAGGCGGACCGGCGGCGCGCGGCCGTGCATGACGGCATCCTGGCGGACCGCGGCGCTGCGGGATACCGCGATCTGCAGACCCGCGCTCTGAGCCTTGCAACCGTGACCGGGCCGAAGCGGCTGGTAAAGGTCATGCCCACGATCCGGCATGACGAGCATCTGGCCCCTCGCGATCAATATCCCATGGGCGGCGGTTTTCTGCAGTGGGACCTGAAGAAGCCCGGCTTACCGTTTTTCTGCGCGGCGCATTTCAAACCGGGCGGCACGGTGGTGACAGCGGACGGCACGTTTCAGGTGAACTCGGACAACTTTCTGGCCGACTATCCGCAGCGCGAGAAGCTGCAGAAGTATCTGCAGACAGTCTAGGTTTCATGCCACGGCTAGACGGGGGAGCGGGCGGCGAAGCGGATGCGGTAGTCGGTCGGGCGCAGGCCGAGTTTCTTGCGGAAATGGTGGCGGAGCGCGTGGGCGCTGCCGAAACCGACGCGGGCCGCGATCGTTTCCATGTCGTCGTCACCCCGGCTGAGGATCTCCTTGGCGGCCTCCAGACGCTCCTGAACCAGCCACTCGCCCGGCGTCAGTCCCGTTGCTTCGGTGAAGCGGCGCTGGAAGGTGCGCGGGCTGAGGCGGCAGAGGGCTGCCATGGATTCAATGGTCCAGGCCGTCTGCAGCGCCTGCCTGACCCGCTCCAGAACCGGTGCGATTTCGCTGCCCCCGCGATGAGCGACGGGGCGTTCCAGGAACTGAGCCTGGTCGCCGGTGCGGTGGGCGGGAACGACGAGGCGGCGCGCAACGGAGTTGGCCTTGTCGGTTCCGTAATCCTGGCGGATGATCTCGATCATCAGATCGATGCCGGCGGCGCTGCCCGCAGACGTGTAGATCCGGTTTTCCTGACGGTAGAGCGAGGCCTCGTCGACGGTGACGGCGGGGTGCCGCTCGCGCAGCTTTTCCGCGTAGCGCCAATGGGTGGTGGCGGAGCGACCGTCGAGCAGACCGGTGGCTGCCAGTACGAACGCACCGGAGCAGATGGACACGAGCCGCGCGCCCCGGCTGTGTGCCTCGCAAAGCCGGTCGGCAAGCGATTGGGGAACCGGGCAATCCGCCCCTTTCCAGCCGGGCACGACGATGATGTCCGCCTCGGCTATGCGTTCCGGGCCATGGTCTGGCACGAGTGTGAGGCCGCCATGGGCGCGTAAGGGGCCTTCCTCGACCGGGCAACTGGCGAAGCGGTACCAGTCGGCGCCGAATTCGGGGCGGGCCAGACCGAATATCTCCGCGACGATACCGAACTCGAACGTGCAAAGCCCGTCGTAGAGAAGGGCGACGACAAGCGGGCCTTCCGGCGCGGAGGGGGCAGTGGTTTGAGGGGACGTATTTTTTGTCATGATGTTTACGTATATAGTCAATCATGCCAATTGCCAATCGGCGTTCAGACGGCGACAAACAGCGGGAAAGGAGACCTTCATGACCAACAATGTCACCGCTGTTCCAGCCGCACCGAGCGATCTCGCCAAGGAACATTTTGCCGCTGAATTTACCTTCGAGGCCGATTGCTGGGATGTGCACGACGCCCTTCAGGGCGAGCCTGGCTTTGTGTTGCTGGATGTGCGCAGTCCGGCGCTGTTCGAAAAAGGCCATGTGCCCGGCGCGATCAACCTTCCCCACGGCAAGATCATCCGTTCCAAGATGGCCAGGTGGCCGGAAGAGACGCTGTTCGTGACCTATTGCGCCGGCCCGCATTGCAACGGTGCCGCACGGGGGGCGTTGCGGCTTGCGGAACTGGGCCGCCCGGTGAAGATCATGGCAGGTGGCGTTACCGGCTGGATCGACGAAGGTTTTGAGCTGGCAACCGGTAATTCATGAGCTGAGCTGCAGCAAGAGCCCCTGCCTGCCTGACCCTGCCTGCTTTGGCCGGTCAGGCGGGGGCATTACCAGCAGCATCGGTCGAAGAGAAACGATAGCCAGGGCCGCGGCAAGGGAAGCCTTCAGGAAAGCTCCAGCGGCAGGTTGCAAAAATTCACTGGATCAACCACAATTCTGATGGGAACAAAGAATGAACATTTTTTAGGGGATTTGGACGCAGGACCCATGGCGGATTTTGAAGATATTACCGGCTGGCGGGAAGAGCTGGCGGCATTTGAGAAAACGGAAGAAGGCAGGGCCTTTTTCGACAAATACAGTTCGTGGAGCCCAACAAGACCCCGGGCACCCAAATTGCCATATGAAACACTCCTTCATTTTGGTGGATTGCACCTCACGCACCCGGAAATTCTTGAGGTGATGAAGCGGTCGGAAGCTTGGCTCGATTATCTGACTGCCAATCCGGATTTCGGCCGGGATGATGAGGGGTTCGATGAGCTTTGCCCGTGGGCGGACAACGAAACCATCTACGACTTCGAACGCTGGTATGCGATGAAAACGCAGATCCCCTATGACGGTAACCTCGATCCCGGCCGGCGCTTAGCCTACAGGGTTGCGATCGGAGAGCTTCCATCCCTGGCGGCTCCGGAGACCCGGGCTTACGCTGAAAAAGAGCATTCGACGGATATCGCCTTTTCAGACAAGGGGGCGAAATGAAAGAGAAGGTTATTCTCCTTGATGCCTCCGAAATTCTGACATTTATCGGAAGAGTGGGATCTGGAGAGTACCCGGTTCAGGGTTTGAATGCGATCGCGAACCGGGGTGACAAGTTTTTCTTCAGCGGGGATTTTCAAGCCGAGCTGATAAAGGCCAAAGAGTGGGAAAGCCGCAGGGGAAAGATCCTTCAACGATGGCTGGACGAGAATGCTCACCGCATCGTGGAAATCGATCCGGTGGAGGGAATTGACCAGGAAACAGGCAAGCCAGAGGAAGAACTGTTCGATCCCGAAGGAAAGCGGTACGAGAGCGGCGGCGAAGTGGCCGATATGTCGATTCGCAAATTCATGTGACGGAACAGGGACACATACGATTTTGAAGTGATCGGGAGAGACATAGACCTGCTGGACAATGATTTTGGTGAAGACCACCCGCTGCACCAATTGAAATTCGACCGTTTGAGCACACGCTCGGCTCTGACTTGGCTGAGTGCCCATCCGGATGTGCCTTTTACAAAAGAAAAGTTCACCGCCCTTCGCAATCGGATATCTTCCGGTCGTTACGACCTTTCCGCAAAGCCGGGGAGGAGGGTAACGACGCATCCGCTTGAAAAACATACGTATGTTTTGCCGGACAACTTTGAACACGCCCAGGCGCTTAAGATAGGCAAACATGCGACGAATTTGTTCCGTCGAGGCGCGCCGGTTTTCGTTCTTGGTCTTGCAGCCGTTCCGGTTTTTTCAATGGTTCAGGCACGTGCGGACGAGCGGAACATACCGTTTGCGCAGGCGGCAAGAGAGCTGGGGCTGGAGTTTACAGAGGACGATCTGAAGTCCATGGCGGCGGAGGCGGGCCTCGACCTGGCCGTTTCGTTGACGCCTGTCGGGCCGTTGAAAAAGGCCTGGGACGTTCTGGGCAATCTGGACGACATTATCGCCTTGACCCAGCTTTATGGCGAAGCCTATCCGGACAACCTGGTGATCCGGAAAATGGCCGAAATTGCTACAACCGTCGAAGGATCGGAGGCATTTGGGGCCTACGTTTATGGCCGGGACGCGCTGACAGGCGCGGTGGGCAGCGCAATCGACTGGGCGTTTGCCGGCAGCGAGGATGAGGAAGAGGCCTTGCAGTCGCTGCAGGGGATACAGAACGCGATTGAGGCCGGCGGAGCCGTGGAGCAGGCCGCAAACCGCGGCGCAACACGCGAAGAATTGACTGACACCCTGACGAGAGACGCAGAGCTGCGCCGGGAACAAGTCAGGCAACTGTTGTCGGCGGCCCCGATGGCGGCGACAGATGCGCCGCTTACGGCGCCGCGGCTGGATGACGGCAGTCTTTCTTCTGAAACCATCCTGATGGATGGCGGGCAAGTGCCATTGGGCGAGAAGCCGGTTCTGCCAGGCTCTTCCGCCATTCTGGCCCCTGGTTTTGAGGCGGCGCGCCAAAACGGCGTGTCTGAGGGCAGCGTGTCTGGAGCCGGCGCAGTTGGGGCCGAAGTGGGCACCGGCAAGCTGGACGGCGTGAGTGCCACAACGGCGGCCGATGTTGCTGACGCCTCAGCCGGTTTGGCTGCATCTGCTGATCTGGCCCGGAAAAGTTCCTATGACCGATATCGGCAGATCGGCAGAACTGCCGCCGAAGAGGCGGAAGCGCTTGCGGATTACGAAAGGCTGTTCAGGCAAAGCTATGTCGAACTGGGTGGCCACAAGGAGGCTGCCCGGGACTATGCGATTTACCGGTTCAAGCAGATGTGGGGTCTTTCGGCCTTCGCGCCGGAGGCGGAAGGGACCGTATTGAAATATCCGGTCGAGACAGCCTATCCGGATCTTGAAAAAGACGGCCATGGTTACGTGCGCAAGGACGTTGAGGACCTGCTGAAAGCACAGGGGGTGCGCGCTGCGAAATGGCATCTGATGCCAAATGACAAGACCGGCCGGGACAGGCAGCAGGCCCCGGCGGACGAGGACGGCTACGGCCCGCGCATGACATTGACCTATGACGACGAGACCGGAAAGCGCCATTTGCTGACGGAAGACTTTCAGGCAAATGTCGGCCGGGCTCGGGACAGGGCGTGGCAGGCGCACATCCCAAACAACAGCAGGCGGGCCGCGCGGCAGGCCTCTGCCGCACCGGCTGGAAACGTTCCGGCGGCGCTGGCTGCCGCATCGCCCGGTAAAGCTGCGCCGCTGGATGGAGCTTCCACCGGGGCGCGGTGAAAAAACACCGCCTCGGGCGCACAACCGGGAAGCTTCAAAAAGCCTTTGAGTGGCAAGAGCTTTCCGGAAATGCGTGTCTGAACAACAGGTTCAGACATCTGGCCTTGCTGGACGCTTCGTCAAAACAAGGCTAAAACAGACCTCATACCGGTACTTTGGAAAATTGCGGCCTGGCCGGCAAGAGCGCCTTGGCGCTGCCGGATACGTCTGCTCGATTTTTTACGGCCGCCTGCGCGGACAGGCCTTGAGGCGCTGCCGCCGTGCCGGCAGGCGGCGCCGATTACACGTTTTCAAGACATTGAGAGAAAGGGACCACCCATGTGCATGTTTGGTGGGGGAGGCTCCAAGCAGCCGGACCCGGAACCGACACCGCCGCCGCCGCGCGAACCCGACCCGCAGCGGCAGGCGCGCAACCTGCAGGAAAACGGGCGCCGGCGCCGGGCCGCCGCCTATAATACCCGGGCCACCAACCTGACCGGCCCGCTGGGCGTTGCCGATTACGGCAGTGCCTCGCGCCCCGGTGTCACACTTTTGGGGCGTGCGTGATGGGAGTTGTCGACGATCTGAAAACCGAGCTGCAATCGGCCCGGGCGGAACGCCAATGGGTGGAGGCGGACTGGCAGGACTATGTCACCTATACGGCGCCGGACATGGAGCGGGCCTTCAACCGGCCCGGCGGCGTGAGCGCCCGGGATGGCATGAGCGCCCTGCGCGGGTCTGCCGCCCGGGACCGGTCGCGCAAGCTGTACGACCCGACCGCTGTCTGGCTGCTGGACAGGCTTGCCTCCGGCATAGGCTCGCTGACCATGCCCGAAGGCTTTCCCTGGCATGGGGTCGGTTTCGGCGATCCGTTTGCGCCGGCGCCCAGCCAGGCGGACGAGGAGTTTTTCGAACTGGTGCGCGATCACCTGTTCCGTGTGCGGTATTCGGGGCGATCCGGCTTTGCGCTGGCCAACCGCTCGCGCCTGCTGTCCACCGTGAAACTGGGGACGGGTGTGCTGTTTCCGGTCGAAAACGAGGACAGCCTGGCCGATATCCGCACGCCGGTTCATTACCGCTATGTGCCGCTTTACGAGATTTACCTGGTCATCGATGCCCAGGGCAACGATTGCGGGTTCTTTCGGGTGCGCACGTTGAAGGCGTGGCAGGCGGTGAAGGAATATGCCGGCAAGGTGTCGCCCAAGGTGAAGGAAGACGCGGCCGACGCGAAGCGCAAGAACACGGACTACACTTTCGTACATGCCTGCTTTCTGCGCGAAGGCGGCCACGCCCAGGCGACCGACACCAGGAAATCCCGGTTCGAGAGCATCCACTTCGAGGAAGACAGCGGGCATATCTGCCGGCGGGGCGGCTTCTTCGAATATCCGCTGGTGATCAGCCGGTGGGACCGGGACGGGCTGTCGCCCTATGGCTCGCCGCCGCAGGCAAAGCTGATGAGCGACATCAAGAGCCTGCAGAGCCTGGCGCGCGACGGGCTGATTGCCAGTTCGCAGGCGGTGCGCCCGCCGATTGCCACCCATGCGCAGGAGCGCCAGCTTGACCTCAACCCCGGCCGGATCAACCCCGGGCTGATCGACGAGCAGGGCCGGCCGCTGTTCCGGCCGATGATCGACACGGTGAACCCGGGCGCGGCGGATGCGCAGATCGAGACCATCCGCGAGAAGCTGCGGGTGGGGCTTTATGGCGACCTGTGGCAGACGCTGCTGGAAGGCAATGGCCGCACGGCAACGGAAGCCAATATCCGCCGCAAGGAAATGGCCGACATGATCGGGCCGTTCTCCACCAACATCATGGCGGGAAACGAAGCCTTGTTCGAACGGGAGATCGGCATTCTGGGCCGGAGGGGCGCTTTTGCCCCCGGTTCGCCCCTTGCCCCGCCGCAAAGCGTGCTGGAGGGCGATGTGACCCTGACGCCGACGGCACCCATCGACCAGATGCGCGAGGCCGGACATTTCGAGGCGATCATGGGCTTCCAGGAGTATCTCGGCATCGCGGCTGGGGCCGATCCCTCCATTCTGGATCTGCACGACCGGGAAGCCGAATACGACCTGACCCGCCGCGCGCTGGGGCTGCCCGCCAAGCTGAGGCGGCGGCCGGAAGAGGTGGAGGCGCTTCGGCAGGAACGGGCGGCCGAGCAGCAGCAACAGCAGCAGCTTGCGACAGGCGAAAGCATGGCGCGGATCGCCCGCGACGGGGCGCCGCTTCTGCAGGCCCTGGGCGGCGAGGGAGGGCTGGATGGTCTGGCGTAGCCTCAAACGAGCCGCCCGGCGGCGCCGGGAGCGGGCTGGAGTGCTGGAACGGGCCTATCGGTCCGTTTTTTTGTGTCCGGACGGCGAAATCGTGCTGGCGGACCTGGCTGCCGAATGCGGCATCTACCAGGCGCCGCCGGTGAACCTGGAGCCAAGGGCGGGCGGTTATCTGGACGGGCGCAAGGCACTTTATGCCCGCATCCTGTCGATGATCCGCATTCCGCCGGAAGAGCATGCCGCGCTGCAGGAAGCCGCCCGGCTGGAAATGCTGCCCGAGTTCGAAACTGACGAGGAATATTGACGATGTACGACGCGATCGACCCGGTGGCAGGACCGGAGGCTGGCGGGCAAGACGGTTCCGGACAAGATGGTATGGGACCTCGCCCTTCGGAGGGGGGAGGTTTCATCGACGGCTTGAGCGATGCCGACCGGGACATGGCCGCCAGCTATGGCTGGCGCGATGCCGCCGGCATTCTGGAAAGCTATCGCTCGCTGGAAGACAGACTGTCCGGGGCGCTTCAGGTTCCGGGCGAAGATGCCGGCAGCGAGGAACAGGCGGCCTTTTATGCCGATGTTTCCAGCCGCTGGACGCCGAAGGACGGCTATCGCTTCAAGATGCCCGAGACGCTGCCGGAAAACTTTCCCTATGACCAGGCCTTTGCGCAGGAAGCCGGAGACTGGTTCAAGGAGGCGGGGCTTCACCCCGAGGCAGCGCAGAAGCTGCACGACCGGTGGGTGGGCAAGATGGCAGAGCAGTTTTCCGCCCATGAGGAAGCGGCTTTTGACGCCGCGCAGAAACAGGGTCAGGCGGCCGAGGCCGCGCACCTGTCCCTGGTCAGGGAATATGGCGAACCGGACAGCGACGGCTACCAGAACGCCATTGCCAAGGCCGACCGGGCGCTGAGCACCCTGAAGACGGCCGGGGTGGACCTGACGGGATGGTTCGCGGAAAAAGGCGCCCTGACCACGGCTGGAAGCGACGGTTTGCAGCAGGTGACGGACCCCGTGGCGGTGAAGCTGCTCGCCTTCATCCACGACAGCGCCTTTGCGGAAGACGGCCTGAACGGTTTCGGCGCGGGTGGGGAGGGCGGCAATCCCTTCGAGACCGGCAATCCGGACCTCAGGCAGCAGTCGGACCTTCTGGAAAACAGCCCCTTGCGGGCACGGCAGATGATCGTCGCAGCGGGGCGGGATCCACGGTTGTTTGGGCTGTAACAAGCAGTCTTTTCAAGTTGCCGCGGCGAGGATGAGCGCAAATCGCGTTTGGTGCCGGTTTTCGATTGTTGGTCTGCCAGATCTTGTGCTCAACCCGCATGGTGCCACACGCGAAGAAAGCCAGTGGTGAGCGAAACCCTGTTACCCGGTGAGTTCCTCGCACCTGGGAATGATCCACGGTTCGCTGGATGGATCAACATCTGTAGACCAGAAGGCCAGGTCGCCGGTTTCCAATACTTCTGCGTGTACCTGATAAACACTGACATCGTTAGAGCCAGGCCACTTCTCACGGCACAGAAAGATTTTTCCCTCTAATTTTTGGCATCTTGCGCTGTGATAAGCGCGATTTATCAAGAGTAGGTCGTCGATCATCGTGAAATCGTAAGGTATCCACTCTTCTGTGCAGAAATTTTCCTGTGCTTTTAATTCGTTCGCAGGAAGAAATACAAGAATATTTAAGGCGATAAACTTAATGAAAAATCTCGTCAACGAATTCACTCGCAATGTCTATATCGCAGCTAAAAACCTTGGGTTGCCTGATCCCCAGGCGCGCCTTGCGGCAACACAAGCATCACTTGAGACTGCGTATGGCAAATCTGTCAAGGGAAACAACTATTTCGGGATCAAGGCTGGAGCCTCTTGGAAGGGAAAAAAACAGGATTTTCGAACTTGGGAGGATGAGGGGGGAAAGAAAATCGTTCTGACAGACAGCTTTCGCAGATACGGCAGTCTACAGGAAAGCTTGCAGGACTGGGTTGAAACGGTATCGTCGCGATGGCCTGATGCTATGTCCGCTCGCACATTTGAAGACGCGGTAAAGGGACTTCATGCAGGAGTGCCCGGCAAGGGCTATGCAACCGACAAGCTCTATGGCCAAAAACTCAGCTATATTGAGCGAAAAATCGGAGAAACTTACGCTCCGCCGAGCGAAGGTCTTCAGAGATTTTTCCGAGAAACGGAAAAGGACATTGATCTTCACAACATACTTATGGGGCATCGGAACGCACCAAGGTCACCGAACATTTTCGATACTCATGAAATGGCTGGTTTAAATGCTGCCGCGATACCAGTGCCGGGTAGAAAACCCACTTCAGAAATGGAGGTACACCGAGAGTCCGCTTTAAATGTGCCTTTGGACAGGACTGCAGGTCCGTCTCCTGCTGTTCCTCGGCGAAAACCTGGTGCCGATCTCGCGGCTACAGGGGCTGGCAACGAAGAGGATTTCAATCCGTTCGATCTAAAAAATCCAAATCTCAAGTTGCAAGCTTTGCTTCTAGAAAAATCACCGGCGTTGGCAGAGCGGTTGATCGTTTCCGCCGGCCGAGACCCCAGATTGTTCGGTCTCTGAAAATGCCGCTGGTTTCGGAAGAGGTTTTTGTGCCAATTTCAATTAAGGGTTGATCAGGAGCAAATAATGAACATGTTCTGATTTTTCAGCGTCTCGATGCTTTTTTAGAGTGCGATGATATATAGAGGGATCCGGAATGAAATTGAACACCTTTCGTTTTATCAATGGCTTTGGGGCAATTCTGAAAGTGTCGGGGGTTATTGCTCTGCCGTCGGTTTGCCTGGCCGCGGACGGTGCAGTCATCCCGTGGGAACAGCAACCTGAAGTTCTTCGGTCTGAAATAGAGGGCTATGTCAATTCAAGCCTTGATCCCGCCATGTTCAAGGTGCAGGTCGCGGAGGATGTCCGTGTGGTCTATCTGGGCTTTTCGCCCGAGGAAATCGAACAGAATGCTGAGCAGTTTCCGGATATTCCAGGCCATAGCATCTCGCATCTGCCCTATGGACGGAACGAGTATTACAGCACTCCGGTGGATGCGTTGGATTACCAGCTTTCCAATACGATTACCGTGCTCAATCTCGATCTGGACAAGAAGCCGGGATCGGAAGGTAGCAGTGGCGAGAAGAGTACGGAATTGACTGAAATTCTTGCGCCAAAAGGAGAATTCTTTCAATCGCTCGGGTTATCCATTTTTGATTTGATGAGGGTCAAGGATGGTCGGGGCACTCTCGTTGAGTTCGGTCCGCCAATGTCAGTGTTCGACGATTTCGAATTTTCCTATCGGGACAAGATTCTAGAGACGCCTTGCACATCGGTTTTCGAGTTCGCAGGATTCGACGACGGTACACAGGAAAACACCATGGTTGTTTATTCCGGCGCCGAACCCGGTTCGGCCGAGCAGCTTCAGTGCCTGGAGATGCAGGCTCTGGTTTTCATGCGGCCTGCGGGACTTGCATTCGAGAGTGTATCTTCGAACGACTGATCTTCTGCGGTTATTCACCTGATAAACCGAATTGCAGAACACTCATCCGAGAGCCGTGTGGCCGGTTCCCGGACTGTGAAACGGCTTTGAAGTTCACGGTATGGGCCCGGTCTGACTTCCGGCTGTTCTGATGAGCAAGGCGGACCCGGCTTACTGCCGTGCCTCTGCCTTCGCGGTTGGCTTCCGAGCGAAGCGCATCGCCAAATTCCACCCCTTTTTCAGTTTCGATTTCAGTGTGCAGGCCTTTTGGCCTGCACAGATGTATTTCGACGTGTCGATTTTGCTGAAGAGGGTAGACAGCGGGCGCGGGAAATTCTGGGACTGAGCAAACCCGGAACGAAAACGAACGTGAAACCCTGGACTGATGGATGGTCCGGAGTGAGGCTTCAAAATGGAGCAAATCCGTTCGACGTGAAGCGGTCTGATCTCAAGAAACAAGCTGAAATGCTGGACCGTAATCCGCCTGTCGCGCGTAAACTTATCCTCGCTGCGGGCCGGGACCCCGAATTGTTCCTGGTCTGAGGGGCCCGAGGCTAAGTGCGTTCTATGTCAACGCTACTCGAAGACGAATTTGCTGCTCCGATACCCCGGCCTTGCGCCGGTTTTTTTGTTTCTCACCCCAATAGGCAAACGCAGCGTGAAAGAAACGATTTTGAAGGCGTGACCGAATGGTTCGCGATGGCTCGCTTCGTTTGCCTCTTGCTCAAACGTAATCTCTTACACAAACCCAAGGAAATTCAATGACATCTCAAATTTCAGACATCGTCGTCCCGCGTGTGTTTACCCCCTACATGGCGGAGAACAAGCCGGCCAAGCTGATCATGCTGGAAAAATCCGGCATTCTGGCCGGTCCGGCACCGGAAATCGGCAAGCGCTTCAAGGCCGGTGGCAACCAGATTGAAGTGCCCTATTGGGAAGACCTCGACGATGCCGAGCCGACGGTGATTGACGACAGCGACAACAAGATCGGTGTCAGCAAGATCACCGCCAGTGACATGAAGGCCTACAAGCACCGCCTGGCCAAGAAATACGGTGCCAAGACGGTGGCAAGCTATGCCGCAACGGGGCGAGGCGACAGCGCCATGAACCGGGTGGCGGAGCGGATCAGCGCCTATTGGGGACGCCGCAAGGAAGAGCGCATCATTGCGACGGCTGAAGGCGTGATCGCCGACAATGTCGCCAATGACAGCGGCGACATGATCTATTCCATCTATTCCGATGTCGGTTCGCCGACGGCTGCCAACCGCATCAGCTATCAGGCGATCAACCGGGCCCGGCTGACCATGGGTGAAAACCTGGACGACCTGCGCGTGATCGCCATGCACAGCTTCGTCTATGGCACGCTTCTGGACGACGAAAAGATCGAGTTCAAGAAACCGTCCGAAGCGCCGTTCGAGGTGCCTTATTACGCCGGAATGATGGTGGTGCATTCGGAAATGATGCCGGTGACGGCCGGTGCCAATTCGGACGAATACTCCTGCTTCCTGTTTGCACCGGGCGCTTTCATGCATATCGACGAAGTGCCCAGCCGCTCGACGATTTACGGCAACGAAGGCACCGAAATCACCCGTGATCCGGATATTGGCGACGGCGGCGGTGCCGACTATCTGACCACCCGACGTTTCGAGTTGATCCATCCGGCCGGGATGGATTTCACGGCGTCTTCTCTTGCCAAATCCCAGGGCGCGAGCCTGGCCGAACTGCGCAACGCGGCCAACTGGGACCGGAAATACAACCGCAAGAACGTGAAGCTGGCCTGCCTGAAGGTGAATATCTGACGGCGTACCCTCGGGGCAGTCTGGGGACAAGCGACCGCATACATTCACTCCAACGGTTTTGGACCGATCTACGTTTTTGCCCGTAGCCTTTCCTGCGGGCTTTTTGTTTGACCGGTTCGACCTCTCACGGGCCTGACCAAGTCAGGGCCTGTCAAACTTCTTCGGGCGGCGTTTGCCGCCCTTTTTTTTTTCTCGAAAAGAGGCCAGACATGGACGAGATCATCATGCGCCGCCTGCGGCACCTCCAGCGCCTGGAAGAACAACACGAAGCCGATTTCCTGGCTCGTTGCGCCCCGCCGAAAACGGAGGCCGAAAAGCGGCAGGAACACCTGGCCGATGCGCTGGCCGCGGACTGGAACCGCAAGCAAAGGGCGGCAAGGCAGCCACGGGCCGAAAAGCCGCTGCCCAAAGGTTGGCGCAAGGAGCATTGGAAGACCCAGCAGGCCATGGCCGCGGATTATGCCGGTGTGAAGGCCGCCAACAAATACGAGGCCGTTCAGGCGCTTGCTGCCTATGAGGCCAAAGCCGGCGATCTTGCCGCCGCCTGACCCTTTCAAGGAAACTATTTCATGTCGGGAACCGTCAACACAGCCGTTGAGATGGCGAACCTTGCGCTTGCGCATCTGAAGGAAGCGCCCATCCGCGACTTCGATTTTTCCTCCGTCGCGTCGCGCTGGTTCAAGAACCACTACGCGGCGCACCGGGATGCCTATTTGGCCATGCACGACTGGGACTTTGCCATCGAGTTGGTGAACCTGCCCGCAGAGACTGAAAAGCCGCCGTTTCGCTGGGCCTATCAATACAAGCTGCCAGCCGGCACGCTTCGCATTCCACAGCAGAGTGTTGGCGGATCGCCGGGAGGGACGATCATTCCCTTCGAAGTGGTGGGGCAGCGCATCATGTCGGATCATCCGCCGCCGTTTCCGCTCCGCCATGTGCGCCGGGTGGTGCGGGAGGCCGAATTCGCGCCGCTGTTCGTGAACGGGTTCGCCCTGTTTCTGGCGGCAGGCTGCGCCCATTCGATCACCGGAAAGAACAGCCGTGCGGAAGCCTTGCGCCAGGCGGCGCGGGAAGCCTTCGACCAGGCCGGAACATCCGACGCCCTGCAGGGCACGCCGCTTCCCATGATTGATCTGGATATCATTGCAAACAGATGAGCTATCACCTTCAAGCCACGTTCAGCCGGGGCGAACTCGACCCGGAGCTGATCTACCGTTCGGACCTGGAACTGTTCCGGTCCTCCCTGGCCGAATGCCGGAATTTCCTGACCCTGAAACGCGGCGGTCTGCGCCGGCGCGGCGGCACCAAATTCATTGCAGAACTCAAGGACAGCAGTCGGCAAGGCTGGTTGATCCCGTTCGAGTTCGGAAACGGGCAATATTACATGCTTGAGTTCGGCCACCACATTTTCCGGGTGTTCACCAGCGAGGGGCGGGTCGGCACTGTTGAGGTGGCGACACCCTATTCCTCCGGGGTTTTGCCACGGCTGAAATTCGTACAGTCGACCGACACGCTGTTCATCGCCGGTGGCGGCGTTGCCCCGCAGGCCCTCAAGCGATTGTCGGAGCTTTCCTGGGCGATCGAGCCGATGTCGTTCAGGGATGGGCCCTATCTGGACGTCAATATCTCGCCGACGAACCTGAAACCGGCCGCGACGGGCAATGCTGTTCCCAAAATGACATCGAACACAGCCCCAAGCGGGACTGTGTCGGCCTCCAACGGCAGCGCTTCGGCCTGGCAGCTGTTCAATCGCTCGGAAGGCAAGACAGTGCTTTCCTCCGGGGCAACGGGTTGGGTGCAATATCAGTTTCCCGGCAGTGTCGTGATCGACGCCTACATGCTGCAGGCGCCGAACGATAACAGCCAGAACGACGACATGCCCTGGCAGTGGAACATCGAGGCGTCGAACAATGGCTCCGACTGGACAATCCTGGATACGCAGGACGGTCAGGATACCTGGTCCTCCAACGAATGGCGAGAATATGATTTTCACAACGAGACCGCCTTTACCCATTACCGGCTGAGCTTCACGCAAGGCGGCGGATCAGCTTCGGACAATTCCGCGATCGGGCAACTGGTGTTTCACCGGGCCGGCAACGACCAGAGCCCGTTCACGCTGACGGCTTCAGGGACAGGTGGCATCAATGGCGGTGCTGGCTTTCAGCCGTCTGACGTGGGGCGGCATATCCGGTTTCGCGGGTCGGACGGGTTCTGGCGCTGGTTCCGGATCCACAGCCGCCAGTCGGCAACCTCGGTCAAGGTGCAGCTTTTTGGCCAGGCACTGCAGGACACCAAGGCACAAAGCATCTGGCGGCTGGGGGCATGGTCCGGCACCACGGGGTGGCCGGAAACAATCGGCTGGCACAAGAACAGGCTCGCCTTCGCGGGCACCAGCGAGGAACCACAGAAGATCTGGGAAAGCCAGACGGAGGACTTCACCAACTTTTCCGTTTCCCATGTTCTGAAGGCATCCGACGCGGTGACCGCGGGCATTCTTTCCGGACAGGTGAACCGGATCCAGTGGCTGGTCGACGATAACGACCTGATTGTCGGCACGACCCGCGCGGTGCGTGCCGTCGGCAAGGCGACCGATCAGGACCCCTACGGGCCGGAGAATGTCGACCAGAAGCCTGAGACGAATTTCGGTGCCAATGACGTCAGCCCGATCAAGGTGGGATCGGTGCTGATCTACTACGGCCCTTATGGAACCGACATGCGCGAAATGGCCTATGACTTCGGCTCCGATGGCCGGGTGTCTCAGGCGGTGAGCGAGGTGCAGTCGCATCTGTTTCAAAGCGGTATTGCCGGGGCCTGCTACCAGCAATACCCCGATAGCGTCATCTGGCAGTGGGACCAGAAAGGCAGTGGGATCGGTTTCACCTATGAACGCCAGCAGCAGGTCTACGGCATGCAGCGCCACGATTTCGGTGGTGTGGTGGAATGTATGGCGGACCTTTCGGGCGCTGGAGCGGACACCGTCTGGATGATCGTGAAACGGACCATCGACGGACAGACACGGCGGTACATCGAAATCATGCAGCGGCCGTTTCCGGGCGGGGCGATCGAGGATGCATGGCATCTCGATTGCGGCGCGCACTACGAAGGCCTGCCGGCAAACACGGTCTCGGGACTTCAACACCTGGAAGGCGAAGAGGTGATCCTTTATGCCGATGGGACCGACTATCCGGCAATTGTGACCGCCGGAGAAGCGAGCCTGCCGAATGGCCAGACGGCGGAAAAGATCCTGGTAGGGCTGAACGTGGAGGCGAGGGCGAAGACCTTGCCGTTTCCCGTTAATGCGCAGGACGGTTCGGCCATGGGCCGCAAGATGCGAGTGGACAGTTGCAGTATCGCGGTTCTGGACACCGGGACCCTCAAGGCCGGGTCAGACGAAACCTTTCTGGACGAGCTGATCTACTACCGTGCGGGTGACCCCGCCGGAGAGCCGGCGCCCTTGCGCACAGGCGTGCTCGACCAGCCAATCGAAACGCGATGGGAAGACGGGGGGCAGCTTACGCTGGCAGCCAGCGGCGGCAAACCCTGCACCATCCTGGCCGTCAATTTCGGCCGAGACGCGGAGCCTTAATTCATGTGTCATCCAGCAATATTGGCTGCGGTCTCCGTTGCGGGATCGCTGGCCGGCGGCGCCGTGCAAGCGCAAGGCGCGCGCCAGCAGGCAGATGCCCAGGCAAAGGCGGAAGAACGCCGTGCAGAACTGGCCGACCACCAGAAGGCAGTCAATCAGACCCAGGCTTCTTTTGAGCGAAAACGAACCCTGGACAAATACGAAAGGGCGCTCGGCTTCAACCGGGCTGCCGGAGCCGAACGGGGTCTGTCGCAAACCGGTTCGCTGAACGACGTCGCGGACGACAATGCCTTCGAAGTGGCTCAAAACATCGAAGCCATCCGGTATGGCGCGGAAGGCAAGCGGGACAATCTGACCTTCGAGGCGAAGACTGCCCGGGAGCGGGCACATTCGAGCCGCCGCGCGGGGCGTATCAGCGCCACCGGCGCGATGCTTGGCGGTGTTACCGGGGGCAACTTCGGTACCGGTACAGTGCTGTTTGATGCTGCCGCCTTGCAGCCTGGCGAAGTGCTGACGGTTTTGCTGGTGAGCAAATACGATCAGCCTTACAGCCTGGCGGGCGGTGAGATTGACCCGGCGGTCATGGAACGCGCCATGGACCGGACGGCGATCAACATGCAGTCGGTCGCCACCCGGGCGCTGATCGAGGTCAACGGCGGCTTTGACCTGAAAGGCCGCCGAATGATCAACGCGCTTGATGCGGCCGAAAATCAGGACTTGCCGACGCTTCAGCAGGTTCTTGAAATAGCCTCTCTCCCAGGTGCTCAAGGACCGAAAGGCCCGGTTGGCAACCAAGGCCCCACGGGTCCGGCCGGTCCGCAAGGCCCTGCAGGTCCGCAGGGGCCTCAAGGGGAACGCGGCCCGCTCGGCTATGAAGGTCCGCGAGGTCCTGAAGGGCCATCCGGTCCGACTGGCTCGCAAGGACCGACTGGACCGCAAGGCCCGCAGGGTCCAGAGGGGCCGATTGGCAAGTCATTTGATCCGGATTACACCGGCCTGACGGCCGACCGTGCAGCCTATGACGCTGAACCCAAAGACACGTCCTTTCTCGATACCGAGGCCGGGATTGTTTATTGGAAGCTCTCCAACGCGGTCGGCGCCTGGTCGACTGGTGTCAACTTCGGGCGCGGGCCGCAGGGCTTGCAGGGGCCGCAGGGCATTCGAGGCCCGGCCGGTCCTGTCGGGTTGAACCACCGTGGAACGTGGAACGTGGCAACCGCTTACGTTGAGCGAGATACGGTCAGCCATGACGGGTCTTACTTCATCTGCGTGGCAGCCCATACCGGTGTCACCCCGGAAGACGCCGCCGCTGAATGGGACATTGTTGCCGCGAAAGGGGAACGCGGCCTGCAGGGATTGCAGGGCATTCAGGGGCCGGAAGGGCCGCAGGGTGTGCAAGGCCCGGAAGGCATCCAAGGACCGAAAGGCGATCCCGGCCCGCAAGGTCCGACAGGTGCGCAGGGTCCGCAAGGCCCGCAGGGCGATCCCGGGTTGATCTATCGGGGCTTCTGGTCTTCTGGCGAAACGTACAATTCTGACGAAACGGTCACCTATAACGGGTCGTCCTATATCTCGTTGCGGGTGAACATCGGTCAGAACCCCAGCATCTCGCCGGATGATTGGGGCTTGCTGGCTGCAAAGGGCGATGTGGGGCCGGTCGGGGCAACGGGGCCGGAAGGGCCACAAGGTTCAACCAGCTACGACGCCGGCACGGTCGGCGGCCTTGGGCCAAACCAGCTTTTGCGGTCCGATGTAAGCGGGACAATCTCGGGGAACGTGACTGCAACAGGTCAGCTTCTTTCGAACAACCATATATATCTTGGTCGTGCCGGGTCCGGCGACAACTGGATTATTTTCAGGGACAAGAACAGCAATACGGACAGATACTTAGGCTGGGACGACAGCGCCAACGCTCTCGTTGCAGAAGAGAACGACGGCGGATTTCATAAGCTAGGGCTTGTCTATGACGGGTCCAACGCGAACGAAACAAACTATCCGATTGGACACATCATCTGGGCATCGGCGCCCGCCTCGATCAACAGAAATGCTTCACGAGCCTGCTACTTGCACAGCGCATCCACTGGCTATGCCGACTCATCTGACCCCAACAAGTCCACGGGCCTGTCTGGTACGTGGCGTAGTCGCGGTGCGGCCGGTCAAATCGCCATATATCAGCGTGTAGCATAGAGGAAACGGCATGACTGAAATCAATGTTAAAACAACTGTCATCACCAAGTTTCATGGCTTCTTCCCAGGCTATGAAACCGACCCCACTCTAACCGATATGTCCAAGATCGTCGGGGCGTGCTCCTACGATGTTCAACACGCAAACGGTTACACGGAAACGCTCGAAACAGGGCTTAGGCCGGGCGAAAATTTTGGGTGGAGCATCAAGGTCATTGAAGCCGCGCAGGCTTGGCGAAATGCTGGAGGTGTCATTTCGGAATGGGCGCCACCCGCGGCTGACTAAATTCGACCGAACCGACCGAAACACACCGCCCTTGAGGCGGTTTTTTTATGCCTGAAAGGCACTCCAATGAAACTGGTTTCAGACTGGCGCGCGGTCCTGCAAAGGGCTTGGAGCGTGCGCCTTATGCTGCTTGCTGCGCTGCTCTCTGGCGCGGAGGTGGCGTTGCCCTTTCTGGGTGACTTCTTTGCGGCGGGCTTACGCGATGCAGCCGATGGTACGACGAAATTAAAAATGGCTACGCAAGGGACGGGCAATGAACGAAGATCAGTTTCGGGAATTTGCCAGAGAAGGCGGAAAAGAAGGCGGTCGGGAGGCTGCCCAGGAAGTGCTTCGTGCGCTCGGCGTCGATATTGAACATCCGTTTGAGGCTCAAAAGGATATGCATTTTCTGCGCGATTTGCGCAAAGGGACGTCCAGCGTCAAGGGCAAACTGGTTAGCACCATTGTGGGGGCGCTGGCGCTGGCTGGACTTTACAAACTCCTGTCAGGAATTAGATGGGGGGCTTGAAATGCCCATAAGGCATCGTTTGATGGCTTGACGCACTGTTCACCAATTCAAGGCTAGTTATTAAAAAAATCGAAGACTATCTCCAGATCACGAACAGAAACCGTTTCTCTTTCTGAAACATTGGAGATCAAAATGTCCGCGCCGTTGAAAACAATCCTGCACATTAATGCCTCTGCTCGTGCCACCGGTTCGGTGACGCGGGACCTTGGGCAGACCTTTGTGACACGTTTAATGGCAAAATCACCAGATGTTGAAGTCATTGCTCGTGATGTTTCCCAGGGACTGCCTTTCCTCAGTGAAGAGTGGATCGGAGCGACTGTTACAGATCCTGCTGCACGGAGCGCAGAACAGAAAGAGGCGCTTGCTTTGTCTGACACGCTTGTTGGGGAATTAAAGGCAGCAGATACCATCGTGATTGGCACCCCTGTTTACAACTTCTCCGTTCCGGCGGCGCTAAAAGCGTGGATCGACATGATCGCGCGGGCAAGAGAGACGTTCCAGTATACGGAGAATGGAGCGGTTGGTCTGCTTCAGGGAAAAAAGGCCTATATCATCATTGCCTCCGGTGGCACCAAGGTAGGATCAGAGATCGACTTCGCCGGGACTTACCTGAAGCATATTCTGGGCTTCATCGGAATTTCCGATGTGACGATTATTGCCGCCGATCAGTTGATGATTGACCCTGATAACCGGGACGCCGCACTGGCTCAGACATTGGAACTAGCCGCCTGAGTGAAGCGGTGGACCAGGTGGAAGGTACCGTCATATAAAATTGCGAAATGCAACGGGCTTCCGTCAGAGTAAAATTTTTAGTTGTAGTTTCCTGGCGGGAAAAGTTGGCTTGTTTTAAGGAAAGAAATTGTACTTTCGTTCCCTCAAAGCCAGGCAAGCTAGCAACAGCTGAATCAACCAAGCGACTTTGACGGCTGCACCTTCTGGTGCAGCCGGCTACGCCGGGAAACTATTTTTGTTGTTTAATTGAATCGACGTCTGCTCGGCGCAGCTCGTTTTCTTAGGTTTCTTGCCGTTTGGCTCAGATGACACCAACTACGATTGCAGCCAAAAACGCAAAGGCTGCGAGGAAGGCAATCATGTTCAGGTTCCGTACAAGGGTCATATGTCCGCTCCCGATTACCTCTTTCTGACTGGGCGATACTAAGTCAGCATAATGCCGAAGCGAAGCAAAAAAGATGCTGCAGCGCAGCGGAAGGCTGCATTCTAGGGTTGTGGTTGTTGAGGAAGCATTAAGTAAAGCCTTGAATGGAAACGGTCCCTGCCATCCGCGCAAAAAACAGAACTAAATTGCCCAGGTGTCGCGATCGCGGACTGTGAAGAATGGTTTGGCGGAGCGAATTGATTGTGGGGCGGATTTCGGCAGCACGCAGTCCATCCAGTTTCGCCGATGTCAACGGTAGCTTAATGTTAAGAGCCGGCTGATAGGGTTCACGCTTACGCGACTGGTGCGTCGGGGTGTTGATGTTCAATCTTGCAAAACTTGCTGAATTGGCAAGGGACTCAAGTGCTGCGGGGCGCAGAAGCTTGGTCAGTACACTGACTGACCTTTTCGTGAGTTCCGGCGATGATCGCGATGAGCAGATCAGCCTGCTTTTCGGTGACATCGTTCTGAAGGTGCTTGGGCAGCTGGAAGAAGAAACCCGGATCATTCTGTCCAAACGCGTTTGCAAGGAAAAAGACGCTCCCCGTGATCTGATGGTGAAGCTGGCGCAGGATGCGTTTCCCGTTGCAGGGCCTGTCCTGGAAAACTCGCCAGCACTGACTTCAGACGATCTCGTGGCGATTGCATCTTCTGCCTCCATGGAGCATCTGGGTGCAATTGCGGGGCGTGAAACCGTCGACAAGGCAGTTACCAGTGTACTGGTCGACCGCGGAGATACGTCGGTTTTGAGCAAGGTAGCAGAAAACCAGGGTGCAGAGTTCGCCGATGCGTCATTCCTGAAACTGGTAGACAAAGCCAGGTCAAGCGAAGCCATTCAGGCGGCATTGATTAACCGCACGGATTTGCCGGAAGAGGCCGCGCATGCCTTGCTGCCTTTCTTGACAGAAGAACTGAAAGAGAGAGTGAGTGCGCTCGGGGCCGACAGCACGCTTGTCCAGCTTCTGGCCGAGCGCGCTGCAACCGAAGTGGCAGCTCGTGCTCACAAGCTCGAAGAGGCTCGCGAACAGTCTAATGCGTTGATCCGCGATGTAGTCAACAAGAAGACCAAAATAGATGAAGCGGTGACCTTGTTTGCGCGGTCTGACAGAACAGCGGAACTTGGTATATTGCTTGCCAAAGTCAGCAATTTGCCACCCGCCGCCGTGTCTCAGCTTTTGTTCAGTTCAAGTGACAAACCATTGATCATTCTTTGCAAGGCAAACGGCGTTACTGCCGAAGCCTACAAGGATATTCTGACGATGCGAGCCCGTCGGTTGCGCATTGGCGGACTGGAGTTGAATGCCGCAATCCAGCGCTATGCTGCGCTCAGTGAAGATGGTGCGCGAAGGTCTCTTGAAACCTTGAAACAATCGGGTGCGAATTTCGGGCTGAAAACCGAAGAGGAAAGAATCGAAGCCGAAACCGTACGGTCCAAGAAAAACATTCCCTTCGCGTCCAGTCGCTAAGTTTGCTTTCCTTAGTTGGCTGATCTCTGCAAGGTCGCAGTCATGGCTGCGGCAAAGATCAAGAACCCACCGCCAATCCTGGTTATCAGCTTCAGCAGAGATGGGTTTCTCAGTTTTTGGCCAAGAGCCGCTGCTGCGTAGGCGTAAACGGCTGCATTCAAGATCCCCAAAACAACGAACGTCGTTCCCAGAAGTGCGAGTTGTGGAACAACCGGGGCATGAGGTGCGATAAAGTGTGGCAGGAACGCCATGAAAAAAACGATACCCTTCGGGTTGAGCGCTGTAACCACATACGCATGCCAGAATATCTTTCGGGCAGGGACATCGGCGACCTGATGCGGGCCAAGTGCAGTTGGCCGGCTTCTCCACATCTTAAGACCAAGCCAGACCAGGTAGATTGCGCCCACCCACTTTAGTATGCTGAAAGCCGTCGCCGAAGCCGCCAGAATGGCGCCAAGACCCATGAGTGAGGCGGTTGCTGCTGTTGCATCCCCCAATCCCACACCGAGAACACTGGCAACCGCAGACTTACGCCCCTGAGTCAGGGCATAGCTGACGACAAGCATGATAGTTGGTCCCGGGATCGCGAGGACGATCACGGTCGCAACCACGTAAGCGGAGAAGAGCTCTAGTGTCATTGGGATCCCTCATTTTCCCCCAGGTGCAACCATAGACGCGGGGCACGCGTTGTTCAATCATGACGGTTGTTGATCATGGAAGTATGCGGAGCAGGGAATGCAGATAAGCGTCGTGTTTGTTTCCGCCGTTTTGCTGGTGCATTGTCTTCTGCCTCGTTACGCTTACGCAAGCCCTCCGTTGCCACAAGAAAAGCCCATTCAGGAGCTTGGTCAAACGCGCTTCATTGAGGGGATTGATGTGCCGGCAACCAAGCCTGCAGGGGACACAAAGTTGTTTTCTACTGAGCCGGTTGAAGGTGGCGGAAAATCGTTGCCAACAGAAACATCTGAGCTTGCGTCCTGCGACATCCAAGGGGCAGTGTTTGATCGACTTGCTCCGTTGCAAGGTGAGGTGGGGGACGAGGGCTGCGGGATCGCCGTGCCTGTAAATCTCACAGGATTACGTAGCGAAAGTTTCGAGGTGGCCTTCCCGACCAATGCCACTTTGTCTTGTGGGTTTGTTAAGACGCTCACAGAGTGGGTCATTCAAGATGTCGTGCCATTGGCACAGGCAGAGTTTGGACAACCTGTGTCGGAGTTTTTTACGGGGCCAGGTTATCAGTGCCGCCGCAGAAACAATCAGCCAGACGGGAAGCTTTCGGAACATGCACTTGGCAAAGCCATTGATATCACGGCTTTTCGGTTGAGTGACGGGACCGAGATCTCTGTTGAAACGGATTGGGCAAGCAAGACCGAGAAGGGCCAATTTTTGTCGTCGATCCACCAGGCTGCCTGCAAACGCTTTATGACCGTACTTGGCCCCGATGCAGACCCCAACCACAAGTCCCACTTTCATCTCGATATCGGGTGCCATGGCAAAAGCTGTACCTACGTTATTTGCCAATAATCCGATCCCGGCTTGCAAATCAGCCGCAAGCTTGGTCCTTTCTACCCGATGACTTCTAACGCCGGAACGACTGATGGAACGATATAAAACAGCAATTGAAGCCGCCCTAGATCTTCGTCCCGATCAACCCGTTTATTGTTTCCGCCCGGACGTGCTGAAGCATGACGCACAGCAATTTCAGTCACTCTTTCCCGGCAAGACTGCTTATGCTGTCAAGACGAACGGTGAACCATTTGTTCTTGAAGCACTCGCGAAGGCCGGAATCAGCTGTTTCGATGTGGCATCGCCGGCCGAATTTGCTTCAGTGAAGAAGGCGGCGCCAAAAGCCGAGATGCTTTACATGCATCCTATCAAAGCGCAGTCGGACATTCGATTGGCTCTTGAAACCTACGGTATTCGAACGCTTTCGCTCGACCATGAAGACGAGGTCGCGAAGATCCTGCGCATTGTTCGGGCTCTAGATATCGATCCTGGAACCATCACGCTTTTTGTTCGCATCGCGACCAAGGGACACGCTGCCTACGAACTGTCGAAAAAGTTTGGTGCAGCTCCCGGCCACGCGGTCGAGTTGCTTCAACGGATAAACCGCATAGGGTTCAAGTGTGGTTTGTGTTTTCATGTTGGTAGCCAGATTGAAGAGCCGGAAACTTACGAAAGGGCACTCGCTTCTGCCGATTGGATAAGATCACGTGCCGGAGTCCCTATTGTTGAACTGGATGTTGGAGGTGGATTTCCTGCCGTCTACGGTCACGATCCCCGCCGCAAGGTGCCGGAGATGCCCACACTTGAGGCGTTGATGGGGCAACTGAAGGCAGATATCGCCGATTGGCAGTTCGACGATCTTCCACTTGTCGCCGAGCCAGGTCGCGTGATCGTGGCGCGGTCTATCTCGCTTATTGTGCGTGTGCTGCTGAAAAAAGGCCGACGCCTTTACATCAACGATGGAATTTGGGCTTCTCTTTCGGACAGTTGGACTGGAAAGATCACTCTGCCGGCTCGTTTTATTCCTGACCCGGCACGCAAGACCCGCGCGGGACAGCCTGACAAGATTGTGCCGTTCAAGGTCTGCGGGGCCACTTGTGACAGTGTGGATATTCTTTCCAGACCCTTCTGGCTGCCGGAAACGGTCGATACAGGAGACTGGATCGAGATTGGCCACATTGGTGCCTACAGTTTGTCGCTGCGCACGCGGTTCAACGGATTTTATCCCGACAAGGTGATTGAGGTCGCTACCCCGTTTGACGCAGGTGAGGCACCGGAAGGCTTTGCTTCAATCGAAACCATGGCAGATTAAACGTGAAAACGGGCGCAGACACAACGACTTGGCTGAGGTTGGGATTGAATTGACTTCAACGCATCGATGGGTGCCGCTTCATCAGAAAACCGGCAACAAACGGGTGACCGGTACGGCCGATCTGTCGTTTGTTGCCCCAAGTTATTGTGCACCACCAAGGGGCGGCTTATTGGCAGAAGCGCTGTTCACCCTGGTAGGTGGTGTAGGTGCCGGTTGACGGGTTGAACGACCGGTATTTCGAAGAACAATATTGATACCAAGCGGGGCTCCAAGGCTGATAACCGATAGCCGTATGAACTTGGCCCGGATACGGCGCCGGGTAGGGAGCCGGAGGGTAGTGGTTCACTGGCGGCGGGCCTGCGTAGCTCGGCTGGCGGGTTGCGCCCAGTAAAATTGCACCTGCAGCCAGACCGATGACGCCAGCAGCGACAGCGGCGCCCAGATTGTCATTGTTTTTGTTCCGTTTATGATTTTGGTTATGGTGTCTGTAGCTTTGATGGTGGCCGCCACGTTGGTCACGCCAGCCGTGGCGCGACCCGGCTTCTGCGGACGCGAAGGTCGGCAAAAGAAGGGTGCCCGTCAGGGCGGCGGCAACGAGACGTTTGCTCATGGTCTTCATCGGTTTTCTCCAAAGGCAGGCGCTGTTTCCGATTGGCGCCGTATCTGATGGTGAGACATTCGCACAGGAGGGCTGAACCGGTTCTGAGATGTCTGTTCATCTGACGTTCAGGTTCCGTGGCAGGGAGAAACCATGGGATTGGTTGTTTATCTGGCCGAAAGGCTGCAAAATTTGGAGGGGCCGTGAGCCTGGAAAAAGAACCGAAATCAGTGATCCGTCCGACCGATGATCAAGCCAGGAGGTTGGCGAAGGAACTGATAAGAACGGCTAGATTTGGCGCGTTGGCGGTGCTCGAAGCCGGAACACGACACCCGCTGGCGAGCCGTGTGGCCGTTGCGACTGACCTGGACGGTACGCCTGTCATTCTGACAAGCTCGTTGTCCGGACACACCACGGCAATTATTGCGGATCCTTCTTGTTCTTTGTTGTTAGGTGAACCAGGAAAAGGTGATCCGCTTGCTCACCCGAGGGTTTCACTCTTTTGTACGGCAATGAAGATTTCAAGAGAAACCGCTGACCACGAGCGACTGCGAAATAGATACCTGTCTCGGCATCCGAAAGCGGAACTATACGTTGATTTCGGAGACTTTTCCTTTTTCAGACTGGAGCTTTCACGAGCAAGTCTGAACGGGGGATTCGGCAAGGCGTTCGAGCTGGAAAAACAGGATCTGCAAACGCCTCTGAGCACCCTTGACGACTGGGCGTCGATGGAGGCGGGGGCAGTTGCGCACATGAATTCGGATCATCGGGATGCCGTAAAACTTTACGCGCAAACCCTTCTGAAAGCCGGGGAGGCCAACTGGCGACTTGCCTGTCTGGATCCCGAAGGTCTCGATCTCGTTGCAGGAGACAAGGTTGAGCGGCTCTGGTTTGCGAATTCGTTGAAAGATCCTTCAGAACTTCGGCCTGCGTTAGTGGCTTTGGCTTTGCAAGCGCGCAACACCTGACAGCAATTCGACTCGCATACCTCAGAAGAGGCCAGGTTAGCGTTGCGTGTTGTTGCTGGCAGCGCTATCGAAAGTCGTCTTTTTCAATCTGGACGTTTGTTTTGCCAACACTCTGACCGGTCATCGATCCCGCCATGCATTCAGTTGAATGCGTCATGAACTTGTTCGTCCTGGCGGCGGATCGGGACCGGTGTGGCTTGGCCATGCGCATCTGATCCTGTTCAGGTTCATCGCACACATTTCCATTTTTCCAGCCAAACTGAGCGCCGTTAGCTGACGCTTTCGGCCGTCCCGACTGCCTGTGACGGACTTCCCGTGCGAGGAAGACCCGCGGAATGTCGTCTATATTGAACGTAGAATGGATTGTTTTCCGTTCTGAAACTCCAAACATTAATCGCCCATGCCAAAGATGCGGAGTTGTGAAGCCTTTTGGTTCGACCGGTAAATTTCGAGTGAATGCGAATGGTGGCCAACTTGATGCCTGGCTGATCTATCGCTGCGAAGATTGCAGCAGCAGATGGAACAGGACCATGTTTGAACGTCGACCTGTCGGAAGCCTGCAGCCAGGTCTGCTGGAGGCGTTGCAGCGGAACGATCAAGGGCTGGCAAATGCCTTTGCCTGCAAACTTGCCGGGGTTTCCGGAACTTGTCCCGATACGGGTTTCGGCCTGGAGCGCCGGCTGGTGTCCGGTGTGAGTTCGCATGCAGACAAAGCGGTGCTCACACTGCTCAATCCGAACCGCGTAGAGGCGCGAGTTGATAGGGTCCTTGCAATGGGGCTCGGTCTGTCGCGTAGCAGCCTTGTGAATATGGTGAAGCAAGGCGCTCTGAAGATGCCACCGATTACCGCAAAGGCTCTGAAGAGGCGTGTTCCCGACCAGTTTGTCGTTGAGTTCAACCGTCCTGCCGCACCGGACAAGACAGTCATGTTTGAACGGCTGTTCGACTTCAGCCTTCCATAAATGTGGAGCCGGTCACAGGCTGAGATTGAGGACGGATGGGAATGCATGCGGCGAGGGGGAAATTGCCCCGCATGGAAAGGCTTGGCTCTTTTGCCAGTCTTTACCCCATATTCGATTTTCTGGTTTCCGTGTCCGCGTTGCGGACACGGCGGTTCAACACGTGGTGATTCAAAGTCAAGAAAGGCAGAAAAGGAGCGTCGGCAATACTTAGGCTGCGCGTAGATGCCCCAGAAAATCGCTCAACCCGTCTCGTATTGTCGTGATCTGGGACGAAATGTTCTGGATGCTGCTGACAACCTCTTCCACCCGGTCACCTGAAATCTGGGCCGCTTGGTTCACCTGCGAAATGTTGGCTGTGATGTCAGCGCTGCCTTGCGCGACCTGATGGGCGTTTTGGGCTATTTCTGAAGTGACGGCGTTCTGTTCTTCGATCGCCGATGCAATTCCGGATATCTGTTCCCGAATTTCCATCATGGCCTTTACCACGGTGGTAATCGCATCGGAGCAGGTTGCGGCACCTGTCTGGACACCGCTTAGCTGAGAGCCGATCTGATCGGTGGCCTGGCCGGTTTGAGTCGCAAGGGCTTTCACTTCAGATGCGACAACTGCAAAGCCCTTGCCTGCTTCACCGGCTCTTGCCGCTTCAATTGTTGCGTTCAAGGCAAGCAAGTTCGTTTGGGCGGCAATGTCGCTGATCAGCTTGAGAACATCCGTGATCTCTTCAGCAGATGCTGACAGCTTGCCAACGGTCTCACCGGAGACTTCCGCCTGCTCGGATGTGCGAGATGTGGAGGAATTGGCAAGCGTAATCTGTCGGCTGATTTCGTGGATGGAACTTGCCAACTCCTCAGATGCGGACGCAACGGATTGAACCGAAGCTGTCGCCTGTTCAGCCGCGGCAGCAACAGTGTTGGATCTCTCAATGGTCTCATGACTGTTCCGGGCCAATTCATCGGCACCGGTTGCAAGTTCGCTCAAGGCGGAAACGGCCGTATCGCAGCTGGTCATCAGAAGTTTTTCAAGTTCATCGGCCAACCGTAGCCTGGTGTCCCGGCGGTCAGCTTCTGCCTGGATTTCCTCCTCGCGCGCCTGGTCCTGCAGGCGCTTCATTTCAATAGTATTTTCCCGAAACGTTTCGAATGCCCTTGCTACGCGGCCGATTTCGTCTCTTGTGTGAACGTTGACTTCCACATCCGTGTTGCCTCTCGAAAGCTCGAGAAGTCCTGTCGTGACCTGGTGCAACGGACGGGAAATCAGAAACTTCGCAAAAAGTACCGAACCGACAATGCAGAAGACCAAAGTCAAAGCCGCGGTAATCGCAATCTGCCGAAAAGCTTGTTTCTCGTGATTTTCTGCTGTGGTTGCGGCGACTTGTGTAAAGCGTTCTATCTCGGTCAGCAGCGAGACCAGTTCGTGGTCCAGACGGGTCTGTTCTTTTTCAAGTTCAACGAGCAACTCACTCGCGTCCGTCAGATTGTTCTGTTCGATCTTCTGCAAGATGGCTGCTATCTCAGCCGAGTAGGTTTGATATTCAATTTCTATGCGTTTCAATTGTTCAAGCGTTTTTGAAAACTCGTCTCGTTCAATTTCGCTGGATGATTTTTCGAGCGCCTGACTGGCGAGAGCTTCCGCTTTCAGGATTTCACCGGAAACCTGTTCATTCAAGGCTGCCAACGTTGATTTCAGGGCTTCGGTCGATGCAGCTTCGTCTTCAGATGTCAGGCCGGAGACGCGCATGATCCGTTCGATGACTGCTGCCTGTTGCAACTGATGGCTGGCAACCTGACTGATTGCATGGGTGAGCGGAATATCCTTCTCGGCGATATTCTGAAGTTCCTTGCCGATCATTCCCATCTGGACAATCGCAACGGCAGCCACGACAAGCAGGCCAAGACTGAGTAAGGCAACCAGCGCGAGAATTTTCGCCGCAACCGAGGTTGCAATGGGATTTGATGCCAACATTTCTCAAAAACCCGAATTCCTCGGCGCTGTGGGCAGCGCCTGAGTTGAAACTGGTTAAGTTTAGGCGGATTCAGGTTGAAAAAACGGTAAACGTTTTACCTGAGGGATAAGAATTTTCTCGCCTGGGTAGAAATGACGATGTTGTATTCCCGGGGGCAACTAGAGCGTTTCATGTTTTGACGGCAGCGTATCCAGCGTTTTCGAGATAGTTGGCGCATTCGTTGGGCTCGATAGAAGCGACAAGGGTGCCGATGTGGCGCCATGTTTCCTCGATGCTTCTCTTCTGAGCCTGTCGCATCCAGTGCTTGATCTTGGAGAAGGCCTGCTCGATCGGATTGAGGTCGGGCGAGTAGGGTGGCAGAAAGCGAAGCGTGGCACCGGCGGCCTTGATTGCGTCGCGCACCGCTGCGGACTTGTGGCTTCCGAGATTGTCCATGACGACGATGTCGCCGGCCTTGAGGGCTGGCACGAGCTGTTGCTCGACATAAGCGGCGAAGCATCGGCCGTTAATGGGCCCGTCGAAGACGCAAGGGGCGGTAAGGCGGTCGCAGCGCAAGGCACCGAGGAAAGTCAGCGTGCGCCAGTGGCCGTGCGGGGCGAAGCCTCTGAGCCGTTTGCCTTTCCGCCCCCAGCCGCGCAACGGCGCCATGTTGGTCTTGATCCAGGTCTCGTCGATGAAGACGAGGCGGGCAGGATCAAGGCGGGTTTGCCGGACCTTCCAGTGACGACGCCTGCGCGCGACGTCCGCGCGCGCCTGCTCAAGGGCGAACAGCGTTTTTTTGAAGCGCAGGCCCTCGCGGCGCAGGAACTCCCACACCGTATTGTGCGAGACCTTCACTCCGCGTACCGCCAGTTCGTCCTTCAACCGGTGCAAGGTGAGGTCTGGCGTCTGCTCGATCCGCTCCACGATGAAGGCGCGATGCGGCTCCAGAACGGGTTTGCGGTGGCCGCCGACCTTGCCCGGTGCGACCGAACCTGTCGCCCGATACCGCTGCGACCACTTCACGACGGAAGACACCGAAACACCGAAGCGGGCTGCCACAGAACGGCAGGTCTCACCGGCCGAAACCGCGGCAACCACACGCTCGCGAAGATCATTGGACAGAGGTCGGGTCATCAGATGCTGGCCTCCTCACCAGCCAGCATCTTGAATCACAATTCGCCGAAAAGAGGAATCCCCCGCGATTCAATCAAGAGAGGAAACGCTCTAAAAAAAACGGCCGCCTTGACAGGCGGCCGTGCTTACTCATCGGATCGTGCGATTTGGGCTCAGGCGTTGCCCCAGCCGCCGGCCGTCGGCGTGATTACAGTGACTGCTTCTCCTGCTTCAAGCACAGTCTGATCACATCCTTCGAGCTGTTGGACCGTGCCGTCCAGCCTTCGAACTTCTGTTCGGCCGAGCTCGCCGTCGCTGCCCCCGGCCAATCCTTTTGGGGGAACGGTGCGATGGGAGGCGAGGATTGCGCAGTCCATCTTTTCAAGAAAGCGCAGGGTCCGTTTGGTACCATCTCCTGCGGACCACTTGCCTTTGCCCCCGGTTCCCTTGCGGATGTGGAAGTCTTCCAGGAGAACCGGGAAACGGAACTCCAGAACTTCCGGGTCAGTGAGGCGCGAGTTGGTCATGTGGGTGTGGACACCGTCCGTACCATTGAAGCCAGGTCCTGCCGGCGAGCCGGAGCAGATGGTCTCATAGTACTGATACGTGTCGTTGCCGAATGTCAGGTTGTTCATCGTTCCCTGAGCATTGGCCATGGCACCAAGCGCTGCGAAGACGGCGTTGGTAACATGCTGTGATGTTTCCACGTTACCTGCCACGACCGCTGCCGGATAGGACGGCCGCAACATGCAGTCGTCGGGAATGATGATGTTGATCGGCTTCAGGCAACCGGCGTTCATTGGAATGTCGCCGTCCACCATGACCCGGAAGCAATACAGGATTGCGGCGCGGGTTACAGGTTCCGGTGCATTGAAGTTGTTCGGCTTCACACCGGAGGTGCCGGTAAAGTCGACCGTTGCCTCGCGTTTCGATTTGTCGACGGTGATCTTGACCTTGATCACGGAGCCCTGGTCTGTCGGATACTCGTATTCTGAGTCCTTCAGAGCCTCGATCACGCGGCGAACGCTCTCTTCCGCATTATCCTGAACGTGGCCCATGTAAGCCTGGACGACATCCAGTCCGAAATGGGCGACCATCTTCCGCAGTTCCTGGATGCCTTTTTCGTTCGCGGCGATCTGTGCAGACAAGTCGGCAACGTTCTGATGCGGATTGCGGGCGGGGTAAGGATGGTTGGTCAGGAGCTCAACCAGTTCCTGCTCGCGGAAGCGGCCTTCATCGACGATCTTGAAGTTGTCGAAGAGAACACCTTCTTCGTCCACGTTGGTTGCACGTGGGGTCATGGAGCCGGGGGCTGATCCACCGACGTCGGCATGGTGGCCACGGGACGCGGACCAGAAGAGGATCTCTTTGCCGTCGTCGTCAAAGACGGGCGAAACCACAGTGATGTCCGGCAGGTGAGTTCCACCGTTGTACGGGGCATTGAGCGCGAACACATCACCCGGCTTGATCCTGCCCTTGTTGAGCTTGATCACCGTTTCAACGGAGCGGTCCATGGAGCCCAGGTGTACCGGCATGTGCGGCGCATTGGCAACGAGCGCACCATCCGCATCGAAGACCGCGCAGGAGAAATCCAGCCGCTCCTTGATGTTGACCGAATAGGCCGTGTTCTGAAGCGTGACACCCATCTGTTCGGCGATCGACATGAACAGGTTGTTGAACACTTCAAGCATGACGGGGTCAGCATGCGTGCCGATGGCTTCGGCGCGTTTCAAAGGCACGATACGTTTCAGGATCACGTGGTCCTTTGAATTGACTTCTGCCTGCCAGCCATCTTCAACGGCGATTGTCGCATGCGGCTCGATGATCACTGCGGGACCGGTCACCTTCATGCCCGGTTTCAGAGTCTCGCGTTTGAAGATACCCGCCTTGTGCCAGCTCCCTTCGGAGTAAATGCTGGTGGATGTGTTCGGAGAGGGAGACTCGGAGGTCAATGTCAGGTCCGGCTCTGTGAGACCTGCGCCGCCACCGGCTGTCTCGACTTCGAGAGCTTCCACAACGACCGGCTTCTTTTCATAGGCAAAGCCGAACTGTTTCTTATGCGCATCCTCGAACGCCGCGCGCATTTCAAAGACGGAACTGAGCGGGACTGGCAGCGGAGTATCCGTGCCGTCGTAGCGCAGATGTGCGGTCGCGGTCGTGCGGCGTGCGTTGGCGGAGATCGACTGCCGGTCGAGTTCCGCTTCCGTCTGGCTGGCGAGCTGATCGCGTAGAGACTGAAGCTCAGGGATGAGCTCGTCTGTCAGCGTCTTGACGACGGCCTGTTGCCGGTCTGCCCGGATATCGGCCAATCCCATGCCGTATGCGGACAGGATGCCTGAGAACGGATGCAGGATGACGGTCTTCATGCCGAGACTGTCTGCAACGCGGCAGCCGGTCTGACCGCCGGCGCCACCAAAACACGTCAAAGCATATTCGGTTACGTCATATCCGCGCTGGACCGAGATCTTCTTGATGGCATTGGCCATGTTCTCGACTGCGATTTTCAAAAAGCCGTCGGCGACTTCTTCCGGCGATCGGCCATCGCCGATGCGCATGGCCAGATCTGTGAAGCGTTTGCGGACTACGTCGCCGTCGAGCGGCTGATCCTGATCCGGGCCGAAGATTTTCGGAAAGAACTCCGGTGCGAGTTTGCCGGTCATCAAGTTGGCGTCGGTGACGGTAAGAGGGCCACCGCGGCGATAACAGGCCGGCCCAGGATTGGCACCAGCGGAATCCGGGCCAACCTGAAAGCGGCCATCGGCATAATGAAGGATCGATCCGCCACCGGCAGCAACCGTGTGGATCATCATCATGGGCGCACGCATGCGCACACCGGCAACTTCCGTTTCAAATGCGCGTTCGTAGTCGCCGTCGTAGTGGCAGACGTCGGTTGATGTCCCGCCCATGTCGAAGCCGATGATCTTTTCGTAGCCTGCCATGCGGGAAGTTTCGACAGCGCCGACGACACCTCCAGCCGGACCGGAGAGGATCGCGTCCTTGCCCTGGAAGAGATCTGCTGCGGTGAGACCACCGGAAGACTGCATGAACATCAACCGTGGACCTTCGCCCAGTTCTTCTTGGACCTGGTTCACGTAGCGGCGCAAGATCGGGGACAAATAGGCATCTACCACGGTGGTGTCGCCCCGTCCCACCAGCTTCATCAGCGGTGACACTTCGTGAGAGACCGAAATCTGCGGGAAGCCGATATCTTCCGCGATCTTCTTCAGAAGCTGTTCGTGCGCGGGATAGGCATAGGCATGCATCAGCACAATTGCGATGGAGCGAATTCCGTCATCCCAAGCAGCCTGCATTTCATTGCGGGCCTGCCCTTCATCCAGCGCGAGTTCCAGTTCCCCGTCGGCGCGGACGCGCTCGACAATCTCGTGGACACTCTCATAGAGCAGCTCGGGCTTTATGATTTCCTTGGCAAAAATGTGCGGGCGAGCCTGATAGCCGATCTCCAGGGCGTCCCGAAAGCCCTTCGTGATGAACAGTGCCGTCCGCTCGCCCTTGCGCTCCAGAAGCGCATTGGTGGCGACGGTTGTGCCCATCTTGACGGTCGAGATCTTGTCCGAGGGGATGCCTGCACCCTTTTCCACACCAAGCAATTCCCGAATGCCCTGAATGGCGGCGTCGCGGTAAGCTTCCGGATTTTCGGAGAGCACCTTATGCGGATGCAACGTGCCGTCAGGCGACCGGCCAACAATGTCGGTAAACGTGCCGCCACGGTCGATCCAGAAATCCCACTTGGCTGTCATGATCTTCCCTCTGATGCTGCCGGCTTCGGGAACACGCGATTCCGTGCCGGTAATTAGCGTTTTGATAGCAGATGATATTATGCTGACATTTTATCGATAAAATGTCGATGAAAAAATCTGAATAGGTTTTTATTTGATCTTTTTATCGCTTCCATCTTTCCCATATGTCCCTGTGACACAAAGAAAAACCGAGAAAGCGCGGATGTCGGCTAACGAAAGATCAGGGGAACGGGACCCAATCTTGTTGCGTCTAGTGGATGCAGTCGATTTTACGATCAGCGTTCTGACTGCGGACATCTGGTTTGTTGCTGTCGGCCTGCTGGTTGCGTTGTTATTGGGCGCTTCCCTGTTGGGGCTGCTCTTGGAATTTGCAATTGGCGCACTCGTGCTTTGCGTCGTGGCGCTCTGCTTCTGGCTGTATTCGGAATGGGGTCCATTCGAGTGAGATTATTCAGCCTGTCCGCGTTCCAGAAGGGTGAGGCCACTGGCTCCCCATCCAAATCGTCTTGCTGCCGGAGAGTTTCCCCCCGGACCAAAGGCTTTTTCCGCTGCGCGCATTTCCTCGCTGCTTGTATGGACGATTAATAGCCATCGCGCATTCTCGGCGCGTTGTCCCAGTTCATCGACTGTCTCGACTGCCGTGAAGGCGTTCGGGTCGCGGAGGTAATAAGACACGGCAGGGGCGGCAAAGCCCTTGTACAGCAGCAGGTGATCTCCTTCGCCTTTCAGCGCGCGATAATCTTGCGCGATCTGGCGCCACTCCGGGCGAATTTTTTCCAGCAGCGTGAATTTAAGTTCGGGATAGCTCAGCCATATGGCTAAAGCGAGCAAAGCAGCCGGTGCGACACGTGGTGCCAGGCGCTGGGCAGTTGCTGACGCCAACAGGATAACCCCAGGCCAGGCGGCAATCAGATATCGGTCGAAGAGGATTGGCTGCACGAAGATGGAATAAAGATAGGCCAGAAGCGGCGGGCCAGCGGTATAGGCGAAGCAAACGAGGATTGCATCCGCGCTTTGTGGTTTGCCGAAGTACCTACCAGGCAGGTGTAAGATGGTCAGGAGACTGGCGACGGCCAGGCCTGCCAGCACCCAGAACACCGTCAGCGACCCGGCCATGTTGAAGGCGATGTTGATGAGAAACGCCGGATCAGGATAGGCAATCCAGAAGCCTTCTTCGGCCACCGACCTTGCTCGCAACGCCAGAATGATCAGCCACGGTAAAAAGGCGAGCGCGCTTGCTGCCATTGCGAGGCAGGTAAGACCTGCATTGGAGAGGCCGAGGCGTTCGGATTTCAAGATGCCGGTCAAAGCCAGGATGGCGCAGATTACGCCAACGGACGCAAAGCCAAGGAGGGCGTAGATGTGACTGTAAAGGAACAAGGCTCCGGCAATGGCAAGTCCAGTCAGCCGCCAGGTCGATGGCCTTTCAAGGTTCTTAAGTACCAGAAGCAGGAAGGCGAGACCGCAAGCTGCCAGCAAGGCGTACATGCGGGCTTCTGTCGAATACCAGATGTGGAACGGGGAAACGGTCAGGAGAGCGGCAGCAAGCAGGCCAGTGGTGTTTCCTGCCATGGATTTGCCAGTCAGATAGATCAGCCAGACCGCAAGAACACCCAGGAACACGGAGGGGAGCCGCAACGCCGTTTCACTGTCTCCTGCCACCGGCATTGTCAGCCATAGCAAAATATTGTGCAGGGGTGGGTAATTGTCAGCCGCAACGGCGGTCAACAATTCCGTAAATGTTCCCTTGGACTGGCTCCAGCTAACGGCTTCATCGTACCAAAGGCTCGTTCTGTCCAGGTTCTGAAAACGAAGCAAGGCTGCTACCGCCAGAATAAGTGCCAAAACCATTTGGCCAACTCTTTGTCCAGTCAGGAGGCGATTGTTGTGTGGCGGCGCCAATTCAGGTTTCCTCATTGTCTGGCCCGAACGCTAGCCAATCCTTTTGATGGAGGGAAGCTCGCTATGCATTTAGATAATGACAATCACAATTTATCGATAAATTGTTGATGTCGTCTCTTTTTCCGTCTAGTGTTCTGGCAGATGCGCTTTCCAAGGTGTTCAAAGAATGCACCCAGAGCAGCATCCCGACGGGCAATTCCCGCTTCCAAGAGGAGAAAATCATGCTGCAATCTCGTTTCCTGACCCGTGCCGGAGTCCATCTGGCAGCCGCCGCTGCATTTAGCCTGGCGGGTTTGACCGCTGTTTCCGCTGAAACAAAGTGGGACATGCCGACGCCTTATGGCGACAGCAACTTTCACACACAGAACATTGCCGCCTTCGCAGAAGAAGTGAAGGAAAAGACGGATGGCTCTCTCGTCATTCAGATCCATTCGGCCGGGTCGCTGTTCAAGCATCCCGAAATCAAGAATGCCGTCCGCAAGGGACTTGCTCCGATTGGCGAAGTTCTGGTCTCCCGCCTTTCCAACGAAGATGCTGTCTTCGGGGTGGATTCCGTACCGTTCCTCGCACCGTCCTATGATCAGGCCTGGAAGCTTTACCAGGCGTCGAAGCCTGCGCTTGAAGAAAAGCTCGGCGAACAGGGGCTGCAACTGCTTTATGCCGTGCCGTGGCCACCCCAGGGCATCTACGCCAAGAAGGAAATCACCAAGGGTGACGACCTCAAGGGCTTGAAGTTCCGTGCCTACAACACCGCAACCGAGCGTCTTGCCCAGTTGGCTGGCGCCGTGCCGACACAGGTTGAAGTTCCGGATATTCCGACAGCCTTCTCCACCGGCCGTGTCGAAGCCATGATCACGTCGCCGTCCACCGGTGCAAATTCCAAGGCGTGGGACTTCCTGAGCCACTATCATGACACCCAGGCCTGGTTGCCGAAGAACATGGTAATCGTCAACAAGGGCGCTTTCGATGCCCTGAGCGACGAAGAAAAGGCAGCCGTTCTGGAAGCAGCGGGCGTTGCTGAAAAACGCGGCTGGGAAGCCTCCAAGGTGGAGACCAAGACGCAGACCCAGGTTCTTGTCGACAACGGCATCACTGTTGTTCAGCCGAGCAGCCAGCTGATCCAGGATCTTGCTGCAATTGGCGAGACGATGGCCGCCGAATGGCAAGAGGAAGCCGGTGAAACCGGCCAAGCTGTTCTCGAAGCCTATAAAAACTAAACAGCTAGAGAAGCGCCGGACCCAAGAAGTCCGGCGTTTTTTTAATATCAGCTGCACATCCGGTAGGGGAAGCCGATGCGAAAGGCTTTGAATGCGCTTTATCAAGCGTCAACGGCCATGGCTGCGTGTTGTCTCGTTGTCATTGCCAGTCTCGTGGTTCTTCAGGTGTTCGGGCGTATATTCGACTGGGCCAGAACGGTCGTCGGTCTGGAGCCACTTGGACTGCAAGTTCCATCGCTTGCAGAAATTGCAGGTTTTCTGCTGGTAGGCGCATCTTTTCTGGCGCTATCCGGTACGCTGCGGAACGGTGATCACATCCGGGTGGCAATCCTGCTTCAGTCCGTGCCCAAGGTCGGAGCACGCATCCTGAATGTCTGGGCGGTCGCGGTCGCTCTTGCTCTGGCGGTGTTCTTTACCTGGAACGCCGGCCTGCTCGCTTTCGACAGCTACAAGTTCAACGAAACGTCCTACGGCGTTATTCCAATCCCGCTGGTCTTTCCGCAGTCGGTGATGACCTTCGGCCTGCTGATGTTCTCCATCGCTCTGCTGGACGATCTCATCATGGCGCTCACGGGCAAGGCGCCCAGTTTTGAATCGGTCGTAAAGGCCGATCCGATCGAGGGGAAAGAATAATGGATCTCTCCCTCATCGCCCTGCTACTCGGCCTTGGAATGCTGGCGGCGCTTGCGACCGGTATCTGGGTGGCCGTAGCTTTGTTTTCGGTCGCGCTGGCCGCAATGATGGCACTTGTCTCGGCGCCGGCCGGTCCTGTGCTGGCAACGACGGTCTGGGGCGCTTCGAATTCCTGGGACCTAACGGCGCTGCCCATGTTCATCTGGATGGGCGAGATCCTGTTCCGCTCGCGACTGTCGGAGGACATGTTCGCCGGTCTTTCTCCCTGGATGCGCAATCTGCCGGGTCGGCTGCTGCATGTGAACATTCTCGGATGCGGTATCTTTGCCGCCGTTTCGGGTTCTTCTGCTGCCACAACCGCCACGATCGGGCGCATGTCGTTGCCCGAATTGAAGCAGCGCGGCTATGACGAGCACATGGCCATCGGCACGCTGGCGGGTTCCGGCACACTGGGCCTGCTCATTCCGCCATCGATTATCCTGATCGTCTATGGCGCGGCGACCGAGCAGTCGATTGCCCGGCTGTTCATGGCCGGCGTTCTGCCGGGGGCAATGCTTTGCCTTCTTTTCATGGGCTATGTCGTGATCTGGGCACTGCTGAACCGGGACAAGATGCCTGCGAAAGAGGAGGTCATTCCTTTCATCGAGCGCCTTCTCGCAACGCGCAGGCTATTTCCGGTCATCGGTCTGATCGTCGGAGTGATCGGATCGATCTATGCGGGTCTTGCATCGCCGACAGAGGCAGCCGCCATCGGCGTGATGCTGGCCTTGCTTCTGTCCTGGGTAAGCGGAACCTTGAACCGCAAGAGCTTCGCGGAAGCCTTGATGGGGGCAACGCGGACATCTTGCATGATCGCGTTCATCCTGGCAGGTGCTGCGTTCCTGACCGTTGCCATGGGCTACACGGGCATCCCGCGCGAGCTGGCGGCCTGGATCGGCTCGCTGAACCTGTCTCCCTATGCACTCCTGATTGCCCTGACCCTGTTCTTCGTGGTGCTCGGCTGTTTTCTGGACGGCATTTCGGTGGTGGTTCTGACGACTTCCGTGATCCTGCCGATGGTGGAGCAGGCCGGTCTGGATCTCATCTGGTTCGGCATCTATCTGGTGCTGGTCGTCGAAATGAGCCAGATCACGCCACCTGTCGGGTTCAACCTGTTCGTGCTGCAAGGCATGACCGGGTACAACATCTTCAAGGTTGCCCGTATGGCCTTGCCGTTCTTCCTGTTGATGATCCTGGCAATCGTCTTGATTGTGGCTTTTCCGGGCTTGGCTCTTTGGTTGCCGCAGACGATGTTGAGCAACTAGTGCATTTCGCCGTCTCTATAAAAGCTGGCGGATGCACGCACACTTTTGAAACGATCAGCAATCGGGCTTCCGACCGGTTTCGGTTGGAGGCCCGCTGAAACACCAAACTGTGCCGGAGATCAGATGTGACGGATAATCCCGACTCCAGAAGCGATGCCCCTATCGGGCCTGTTGTCTCTGCTGCGCATCTTGCCTCCGGTGCGATGCCTGCCCTGTCGGAGATCGAATTCGCGGTGACCATGATGGTCAATGCCTATCACCGCTGGATGGTGCGCTGCATGGCGGCCAGCGGCTCACAAGGGCTTGGGCCTCTGGATGTGCTTGTGCTCCATTCGGTCAACCATCGTGGCCGAGCCAAGACACTCTCCGACATTTGCCTTGTGCTGAACATCGAGGATACGCACACCGTCACCTATGCGCTCAAGAAGCTTGAAAAGGCCGGTCTGATCGCGTCCGGACGCCGGGGCAAGGAAAAAACCGCCGAAATCACCAAGTCCGGCGAAACAGCCTGCCTTGAGTATCGGCGTCTGCGTGAAGCTCTGCTGGTCAAGCCCATGAAGGCGCTGGGCTTGGACGAAAACGAACTTTCCAAACTTGCTGCCACATTGCGTCTGGTTTCTGGCAATTACGATCAGGCCGCTCGCGCTGCCGCCGCCATGTGATGTTTCGTGAAAAAGGTGATGTGCGCGTTCATTTGTTGAATATTCCAAAATTTCTTGTAATATCGAATTATGGAAGATCAGGAAGCAGTCTCCGCGTTGGGCGCCTTGGCACAGGAAGACAGGCTGGCGGCGTTCCGGTTGCTGATGACGGTTGGGCCGGGTGGGTTGCCATCCGGCTTGGTTGCCGAGCGGCTGGACGTACAGCCGACCAGGATGTCGTTTCATCTGACGACGTTGGAACGGGCCGGGCTGCTGACGACGCGCCGGGAGGGCAGGCATATTCTTTATGCGGTTGATTACGACCGCATGCGGGACCTCCTGGGCTTCCTGATGGAAGACTGCTGCGGCAACGATCCAGCCGTCTGTTGTTTTCCGGCTGCCGATTTCAAAAAAACTACGGGACCTTGACAGGACGACACCTCACATGAGCATGACGATTTATCACAACCCGAACTGCGGCACGTCCCGCAATACCCTGGAAATGATCCGCAAATCCGGCGTCGAACCTCAGGTTATCGAATATCTGAAAACGCCGCCGAGCCGGGAAGAACTCGTTGACCTGATCGCGCGGACGGGTCTTCCGGTTCGCGACATTCTTCGCCAGAAGGGAACGCCGTACGATGAACTGGGCCTCGGCGAGGACAAGTGGACGGACGATCAACTGATCGATTTCATGATGGAGCATCCGATCCTCATCAACAGGCCCATCGTGGTGTCGGAAAAAGGTGTCCGCCTGTGCCGACCGTCCGAGAAGGTGTTGGACCTGTTGCCGCAGGACATCGGTTCCTTCACCAAGGAAGACGGCGAAGTGGTCTCCTCCGGAGCATCCGATGCCTGACGGAATGTCAGGTGGCGACCTGAAGAACGTGAGCGCGGCAGACTTCCGGCAAATCGACAGGAACCGGTTGCTGGAGCAGGACGGGCCGTCCCATCCGCCCCGGATATTGTTGCTCTACGGTTCACTTCGCGAGCGGTCCTATAGCCGCTTTCTCGTTCTTGAAGCGCAAAGGCTGCTGCAGGCCTACGGGGCCGAGACCCGGATCTTCGATCCATCGGGTCTGCCGCTGCCTGACGACAGCGGCGCCGATCATCCCAAGGTTGCCGAACTGAGAGAGCTTTGCGCCTGGTCCGAGGGACAGGTCTGGTGTTCGCCTGAGCGGCATGGGGCTATGACCGGTGTTCTCAAATCCCAGATAGACTGGATCCCGCTGAGTTTCGGGGCCATTCGGCCAACGCAGGGGAAGACACTGGCCCTTATGCAGGTGTCGGGCGGGTCTCAGTCTTTCAATGCGGTCAATCAGATGCGTGTTCTCGGCCGCTGGATGCGGATGGTCACCATTCCCAATCAGTCGTCTGTGCCCAAGGCTTACCAGGAATTTGACGATGACGGACGCATGAAGCCGTCTGCTCTTTACGACCGCGTGGTCGATGTCATGGAAGAGCTTGTCAAGTTCACGCTCCTCGTCAGGGGGCGGTCGGACTATCTTGTCGACCGCTATTCCGAACGCAAGGCGGACCGGGAAAAGCAGTCGGCTGCTCAGGAGGCGGCTGTCGGAGCGTTGGGTGGTGGTGCATAGGCCATCCGGGCTGAGCGGAAGTAAAGGAAAGGCATCTTCGCGCTTTGCGATAGAGGCCGGTAATGGACGTGACGACGGTGTTTCTTAAGGTACGTTCTTGTGGAACATCGACGAAGTTAGATCGGGGCTACGCGTTCATCGTTGCTGCGTGGCCTGTTCGGCCGACGTGCTTTTGGGGACAGAAGGCCGTTGATCTGGTCAAACCCCCCCTGTGCCGATAAGAGTCTGCAACGCATCGATTCATGCGGTTCGCGGCAAGCTGTTCTGCCTGCCTTTTCCCACCGGCCCAGCGGGAGCTGAAAAGTGAGTGTCTGGAGCAGCCTCGGAGCAATTGTAAATGCGATCGGAACGGGGGGCGCGCAGTTCGTCGACCGTCTGGTCCAGCTTGTGCTTGCGCGTCCGGAGGGCACCAGCAGCGTCGGCTTTACGGTCGCGATGATTGCTCTGTCAGCCAAGATGGCCAAGGCGGACGGGGTGGTAACCACTGATGAAATCCTGGCTTTCCGCGAGCTGTTCGATGTACCGCCCAACGAAGAGCGCAATGTTGCGCGCCTGTTCAATCTGGCGCAGGAAGATATCGCGGGCTTTGAGGTCTACGCCAAGAAGCTGGCCGATCTGTTCCCATACGACCGCAAGACGCTGCTCGATATTCTCGACGGGCTTTTTCACATTGCCAAGGCAGACGGCGTCGTCCACGAAAGCGAAATAGGGTACCTTTCCCGCGTCGCGGAGGTGTTCGGGTTCGATGATCGGGAATTTTCCAGGATACTTGCCAGGCACGTGCGCAGTGACGGTAACCCTTATGAGGTCCTCGGTTTGGGGCCGGAAGCAAGCGATGGCGAGCTCAAGGCACACTATCGCCGCGAGGTTCAGGAAACGCATCCGGACCGGCTGATCGCCAGGGGCGTTCCGGAGGAGTTCGTCAGGATCGCGAACGACCGTCTGGCCGCCCTGAACGAAGCCTGGGCGAAAATCTGTGCGGAAAGAGGTATATGAGCGTTGCGACTGATACCGGCGTGAAGGCCAGGGTCCATCCGTCTCCCAATCACGGGCAGAGGGCTGAAGGGACGGCGGTGGATATGGTCGTGCTTCATTATACCGGCATGCCGAGCGCCGAAGCGGCCTTGCAGCGCCTGTGCGATCCTCGATCGGAAGTTTCCGCCCACTATATCGTGAACGAAGACGGCAGCATCCTGCAATGCGTACCGGAAGCGCGCAGGGCCTGGCACGCAGGCAAAAGTTTCTGGAAGGGCGCGACCGACATCAACTCCCGCTCTATCGGCGTCGAGATCGTCAATCCCGGGCACGAACACGGCTATCAGTCGTTTCCCGAACCGCAGATCGAAGCCGTCATCGCACTCGTTGGCGATATCTGCGCCCGCCACGGTATCCAGCCCTGGATGGTGCTGGGGCATTCGGACATTGCCCCGGCGAGGAAGGAAGACCCTGGTGAGTTGTTTCCCTGGGACCGCCTCGCGGCAGCCGGGATCGGTCTTTACGTAACGCCGTTTCCTCTCCGTACGGGCCTCCTGATGCAGGAAGGAGACAGCGGCCAGCCGGTTGAAGCGCTGCAAACAATGCTCGCGCTCTATGGCTATGAACTGGACATCACCGGAACCTTCGATTTGAAGACACGTCAGGTGGTCGCTGCTTTTCAGCGTCATTTCCGCCCGGAGAAGGTTGATGGTGTCGCCGATCAGTCCACGATCGAAACGCTAAACGCCCTGCTGCGGAAGCTGCCTTCGTTGGCGAGCTGATTGGAGGGGGGGGGGGCGTGCCGCATCTTGAGTGATCGGTACGTCCAGCCAACCGACAAAACGCACAGTCGACAGATTTGGTTCCCGCTACGCTGCATTTCTGGGGCAGCCGAAACAAGAAGCGGTCACAGAATATCTTCTGATGGCCAAGCGATCGTCGAATTGCTTGCAAGTTTTTGCCATAAACTACACAAAACAACTAAAAATCGCACTAAATCGCAATCATATCCTGAAATAAATTGAAATAATTCGTGATCATTTGGCGCCCAATTTCGTCTCATAGCTCCGGCATTCCTCCGCCCTGATTTCAACGCAACGAAAACCAAAAGGGCTGGACTGAATGTTACGGTCATTCCAAAAACTCACTGGGGCGCTGTGCCTTTTCGCCTATGCAACCACTCTTGCAGCACCGGCTGCAATGGCAAGCAGTACGGGTTCCGGGTCGGAACCCATCCTTCACATCATCGATCCGAACAAGAAGAGCGAGGCTGCAGAATCCAGGCCGTCGGTTGGCTCAGGTTCCAAGCCGATCCTGCACATCATCGAAACGGTTGGTCAGGAAGCGCAGGAAAAACCTGCAAAGAAGACCCAAACTGCCAGCCTGACGCGCAACGTATCGCCGAAGCGGACAGCAACCGTCAGCAACGATAAATACGCAAAGCTTATCCGCAAGGCTGCCGCCAAACATGGCGTGCCGGTCCAGATCGCCAAGGCGGTGGTTCAGGTGGAAAGCAATTTCAATCCGCGTGCACGCGGCAGCGCTGGTGAAGTCGGGCTGATGCAAATCAAGCCGGCAACCGCGCGGGGTATCGGTTACCGCGGGTCGACCAAGGCACTCTATGACCCCGAAACCAATCTGGAATGGGGCATGAAATATCTTGCCGGCGCGCACAAGAAGGCTGGTGGCGACGTTTGCGGCACCATTCTGCGCTACAATGCCGGTCATTTCGCAAAGCGGATGAACCCGGTCAGCAAGCGCTACTGCTCCAAGGTCAAGCGGATCATGGCATCCAGCTAACCCTTGCGGGGCGGTCAGCCGTTGGCAAATCGAAAACCCCGTCGGGACATCCGGCGGGGTTTTCTTTTTTCTTTTGTCTTTCGGGCCTATTGGCTCATGCGAATTTCTTGCGGGCGGCGGGTACTGACGCCGGAACCGGTGTTTCGGCAGATACATCCGGTGCTGACAGGGGCTGACCAAGTGCGGTCACGACAGGCACCACACCTGCCCAGATATCCGTTCCAAGGTCTTCCTTGTCGTCCACCGGTCCGCCTGTGCGGACCTTTGTGCTTACGTGTTCGATTTCCAGGACGAGTACGCCTGTTGCCTTGTGCTCCTTCGACATCATTTCCCGGCATTCGTCCCACCGGCCCGGCAAAAGGTGGTCGGTGATGGCGGCCAGAGCGTCGATCTGTTCCTGTTCGCTTTCGACATGTTTCGCAGTGCCATGCACGATCGCGCAACGATAGTTCATCGAGTGATGGAAGGCGGAGCGCGCGACCACCAGGCCGTCCACCAGCGTGACCGTAAGGCTCATCGGTACACCTTCCGCGTTCGATTTGATGATACGGGTGGTGCTGGCTCCATGAATATAGATCCGGTCCCCAATACGGGCATAAGCCATGGGGATCACCATCGGCCGGTCTTCATGAATGAAGCCGCAATGGGCGACAAGACCTTTGTCCAGAATGTCGTAGGCAACGGTCTTGTCATAGCCGCCACGGTTCATCTGGCGGATCCTGGCATAACCGGGCAGGTCCTTGGCCTGGCGTTTTTCCAGAGTGGACATGGTCTCGTCTCCAATTGACTGTCTGTCTTGTAGTGTGCTGTTTCTCCGATAAATTGGCTCCAAAGAAGGTCCGGTTTTTGGAAAATGACAGAACCAGTTTTTCCTGAAGGCATCTTGTCTCTCAAGCGGTCGGGAGAGATCCCGCTGGCGGAGCAGATTTATCGCGGGTTTCGGGAGGCGGTGCGCACAGGCCTGCTGCAGTCCGGAACCAAGCTGCCGTCTACGCGGCGGCTGGCGGTGTTGCTCGACGTCGGGCGAAACACCGTCAACACGGCGTATGACCTGTTGCAAGCGGAAGGTGTGATCACCGTGCGCACCGGTGCCGCGCCCCGCGTTACCGAAGGGCTCTTGCCTGAGGGCATTAACGCACGGCCCATGGCTGATGCAGGCGGGCCTAGATTGTCCCGGCGCGGGCAGACGTTGAGTGCCAATCTGCGCGGTGAGGGGTGGGCTTATCGACAAGGCGGCTTGCAGCCTGGCGCGCCGGCGCTCGACCTCTTTCCATACGAAGAATGGGCCAGATGCTTGCGTAGGGCTGCGCGGCTCGAACGCAGTGCGGATCTCCACTATCAGAATTTCGCTGGCCTTCAGGCCCTCAAGCAGCAGATCGCCCGTCACCTTGCGGCAGAACGCGGGGTCCGGGCTGAACCGGAACGAATTCTCATCACCAGTTCGACGCAGGCCAGCCTGACGATGCTTACGCAGGTGCTCACCGATCCGGGGGATGAAGTCTGGCTTGAGGAGCCTGGGTATCTCGGAGCCCGCACTGCCTTTTCCGGTGCGGCGTTGACGATCCGGCCTCTGCCGACTGACGGCGACGGCGCGGATGCTTCGAAGATGGGTCGTCTCGACACTCCGCCGAAGCTGATCTACGTCACCCCCTCGCATCATTATCCGCTGGGCGCGCGCATGCCGTTGTCGCGGCGCCTTGCGCTTCTTGATGTGGCACGAACCTGCGGTGCGGTCATCCTGGAAGACGACTACGACAGTGAGTTCCTGTTCGAGGGACGGCCGGTCGCCGCATTGCATGGATTGGCGGACGAAGGACAGGTCGTCTATCTGGGCACCTTCGCCAAGAGCCTGCTGCCGGGGCTCCGGATTGCCTATTGTGTCGTGCCGGACATTCTTGTCGCTCCGCTCACCCAGACAATGCGCAACATCGGCTGCTCCGCCAACGTGCAGGCGCAGGCAGCACTCGCCCGTTTCATGGACAGCGGCGCCTATCAGAAACACCTGAAACAGATTCGCCCGGTCTATCTGGAACGAGGGACACTGCTTGCGGAAACGCTGAAGCACCGGCTGGGAAACCAGGTTGAAGTTGCGCCGCTTACCGGCAATGTGCAGTTGACCGTGATGTTCCGTGAACCGGTCAACGATATTGCCGTTGCACTGGCCATGCAGGACCGGGGTTTTGCTGTTTCACCTCTCAGCAACTGTTATCTGTCGGAGGCTGGCCGGCCGGGGTTGATTGTCGGTTTTGCAGGAGCGAACCCGCGGCAGATCGAGGAGGGTGTCGACGCTCTTGCCGGTCTGCTGGGTGCGGATGTGGCCTGCTGACCAGGCATGCTCAAAGCCGCATCGCGGGAACGTCGCCGTGCACGATCAGGGACGCTTCTGTTGCCGTCAGGATGTCGTCGACACTGACGCCGGGCCCGGTTTCTCGCAGCACCAGGCCGTCCTCCGTCGGTTCGATCACGGCCATTTCCGTCACGATCAGGCTGACCCGCCTGCGGGCCGTCAGGGGCAGCGTGCATTCCTTCAGGATTTTGGGGCGTCCCTTGGCCGTGTGGACCATGGCGACGATCACCTGCTTGGCGCCGGCCACGAGATCCATTGCACCGCCCATGCCTGGAACCATCTTGCCGGGGATCATCCAGTTGGCGAGGTACCCACGCTCGTCCACCTGCAGGCCACCCAGAACCGTCATATCCAGGTGTCCGCCACGGATCAGGCCAAAACTCATGGCGCTGTCGATGGATGCGGCTCCAGGAACGGCGGTGACGAAGGCTCCGCCAGCGTCGGTCAGGTCCGGGTCCTCCATGCCTTCCGGTGGGCGGGCGCCCAGGCCGATCACGCCGTTTTCGGCCTGAAAGAAGACGTGCACTTCCTTAGGAAGGTGGTTGGCAACCAGCGACGGCAGGCCGATGCCGAGGTTGACGAGCGTATCGGGTCTGATTTCCTGTGCCACGCGCCGGGCGATGATTTCCTTGTCGTCCATCAGGCTGCCCTTTCCAGAAGATGATCGACCAGTATGCCCGGGGTTTTCACACTATCAGGTGAAATCATGCCCACCGGCACGATGCTGTGAGGTTCAGCAATGACGGTTTTGCCCGCAAGCGCCATGATCGGATTGAAATTGTGAGCAGTGAGGGAATACTCCAGATTGCCGACATAATCCGCCCGGTAGGCAGCCAGCAGGGCGAAATCACCATGGATCGGCGTTTCAAGAAGGTATTCTTTTCCATCAACCGTGATCTTCTGCTTGCCGTCCTCGACAAGCGTGCCGATGCCCGTTGGTGTCAGGATACCGCCTAGCCCGACGCCGGCGGCCCGGATGCGTTCCACAAGGGTTCCCTGAGGTACCAGCTCGACGTCAATTTCGCCGGAAATCATTTTCTGCTGGGTTTCCGGGTTCAAGCCGATGTGCGAGGCGATGATCTTCGAAACGCATCCCGCGCTGACAAGCTTGCCGATGCCGCGGCCGGGCATCGCTGTGTCGTTGGCGACAATTGTCAGGTTTCTGGCGCCCTTGGCGACGATGGCGTCGATCAACCTGTGAGGTGAACCGACCCCCATGAAACCTCCCACCAGAAGGGTGGCGCCGTCCGGAATGAGATCCGCGGCGTCTTGAGTCTTGAGCGCGTGTTTCACGAAAAACGTCCCCCGGATTGAGATCCTGAGGGGACGTTAGCCGCTGGCGTTGCACAAGCAAAATGAAGTTTGTGCGATGCAGTGTTTTTACGGAGCCCGAGCCCTGTAGGAGCGTCGGCTCATGGCCTCTTATGCGGCGCGAACCTTGCCCAGGAAATCCTGCATGGCGTGGCGCAGAGTGTTGGACTGTTCGTGCAACTCTCCCACAGCCTCGTCCATGGCGGAACTCAGGTTTGCAGTTTCGCTGGCGGCGCTGCTGACTTCGGAAATGGATCTCGAAACACTCTCGGTGCCCTGGGCTGCCTCGGAAACGCTGCTGGCGATTTCGGTCGTCGCCAGGTTTTGCTCTTCCGCTGCACCCGACATGGCGTGTGTGTTTTCCGAAATCTTCTGAACGAGGCCGGCAACAGACTCCGTCGCTTCTGTCGAAGCATCCGCAGCCTGGCGCATTTCGGTGATCTGCCGGTCGATTTCCTCGGTTGCCTTTGAGGTCTGTTCGGCAAGCGCCTTGACCTCGGATGCAACCACGGCGAAACCCTTGCCGGCCTCACCGGCACGGGCTGCCTCGATGGTCGCATTGAGAGCGAGCAGGTTGGTCTGTTCGGCAATATCGGTGATCAGTTTCGTGACATCGCCGATGCGCGAAACCACCTGCTGCACCGTTTGCACGGCTTCGTTGGAGCGTCCGACTTCGCTTTCTGCTTCCTGAGCGATCTGCGAGGAAGAACGGACCTGATCCGTGATTGCGCGGATGGAGGCGGAGAGTTCCTCCGTGGCGCTGGCAACGGTGTTCACGTTGGTGGTTGCCTGCTCTGCGGCTGCCGAAACAGCCAAAGCCTGTTCGGTGGTGGTGTTGGCAATTGTCGACAGTGATCCGGCAGAACTGGTCAGGGCGTCGAGCCTTGTAATCATGCCGTCGCAGATGGCGAGAACCGTTGCTTCGAAGTCGCTGGCAACTTTCTCCATTTCCTCGCGCTTCATCTTCTCGGCATTGATTCGTTCCTCTTCGGCCTGTTCCTCCAGTTCCCGCGTGCGGATCAGGTTTTCCCGGAAGACGCCGAGGGCCCGGCCAAGCAGACCGATTTCGTCACGCCGGTCGCCGACGTCTGCCGTCAGCGAGGTGTCACCGGCCGACAGCTTGTCGGTGACGGCAGCGAGCCGCGAAAGCGGTGCGGAAATCGCGATGTGATTGAGGAAGCCAAGGATCATCGCAAGCACGGTCAGGACCAGGGTGCTGGCAATCGAGACGATCTGGACCATCTGCATAGCCTGGTTCTGTGCGACAACGGATTTCTCCCGTTCCAGCCCGACATCTTGAGCAAGCTGACGGCTTTGCTGTTGCACTGCCCGCAAGAGGTCTGAGCTTTCCGGTGTCAGGTCAATGGCGCGGGCCATGTCGACCGTTTCAGGCGTACGCATCAGTTCGATCTGGCGGGCGGCAATCTGGCTGTACCAGGTCTCCCAGCTCGCTTTCAGCTCGGCCAGGTGATCTTGAAATTCCGGCATCGTGGCGTCAACACGAGTGCCCACGTCGGAAAAAACGGTCTGAATTTCGGTATTCAGGTCCTGCGACCGGGTAAGGAGATCCCGGTTGCCGGTGAGCAGAAAGGATTTGACCGACAAAGCCTGGGCGGCAATTTTTTCGGTGAGTTCGGCCGTTTCCGCATTGAGATCCGAAAGATTGTTGGCCGTCTTGACTTCATTCAGTGCGGAATGGGTCTTGTAGGCACTTACGCCACCAGCCACCGCACCGATCAGTGCGAGCGTCAGGAAGCCTGCAGCGATCTTTTTGCTGACGGAGAGGTTTTTGAACATGGTTTTTCCCGCTTAAGATCCTGTGCCCTGACGGCGCATCAGTTCGGTCAGATTGAATTCCACCGTTGCTGCCCCGATGGCTTTTTTCGTTTCGGGGTCGGTGATCGTCACATTGAGCTGGGCGCGCCAGATCTTGCTGTCGTCGTCCCATTCCGCTGCGTCGATGAACACTGCCTCGGGGCCGTTCGGAAAGGTTTTCTGGAACTTGTCTTCGTCGCCTTGCCAGTAATCGCTCGTAATTCCGCTTTGGCCGACATTCAGACCGTTGGCATCCATGACGAAGATTTCAGGATAGAGGCCGAGCGATCCTGCCTGCACGCGCAGAAGATAGATCGACAAGGGGGCAGACAAGGTCGCTGAGATCAACGGTTTGTCCGCAGCCTCACGTTCCTGGCGCCACTGTGTGTCCAGCGCGTCAATTTCGGCCTGGGAAAGCGCACCGCGCAAATTGTTCTGCGCGTTGATGGATAGCGCAACGATCGGGTTCGAGAGCCATTCGGCAACGGTTTCCACCACCTCCGGCTGGATCAGCGCTTTTGCGTCCGGCGGTGTCTCGGCAGCATGAACTGAAGTTGCCAGCATAAGGGCTGGCAAGAAAGTGCACAGTCGACGCATCTTTGTCTCCTTGTTTATTCCCGTTACCCTCCGTCACGCCGGTTTCTTATTGCTTAATATTTGCGCAACGGCGGCGAAAAGTTTTTATTTTTCGCGGTTCATGCGAGATGTATGTAAAAAGTCACACTGTTAGATTTAGCAGTTGTATTGAATGTTCTTTCCCGTTTAACGAAACCTCCAACGAGATCGGCGAAATCTTCGTCGAGAAAACGGTCTCTTCGGTTTGCCTGCCGGTAGTTTTGCAGGACGCGACTTGCGCCAGGATTGCGTAGGGGTGGAGGCGAAGCGAGAGTAGTCTCACGAGGGCCTTAAGGGCCGGAAAAGGACAATCGTCTTGACCGCTTGCGACGGGGGCACTGGTCGGTAAAGCCCGTCGCTGGATGGTTTTCCGGTAATTCGCACGTCAGCGCATCGTCTGTCGCTTGACCTTATCCTCAAAGCCTCCTAAGTCCCATGCGTCAGTCGGCCGGACAGCCGCTGCCGCAAGTGCCGAAAGGCCGCGGGGGAGGAAAGTCCGGGCTCCATGGAAACACGGTGCCGGGTAACGCCCGGCGAGGGCGACCTTAGGGAAAGTGCCACAGAAAGCAAACCGCCCCGGCCAGATCGAGAGATTTTCCCGGGGTAAGGGTGAAAGGGTGGGGTAAGAGCCCACCGCGCAACTGGCAACAGCGGCGGCATGGTAAACCCCACCGGGAGCAAAACCGAATAGGGACAGCGCGGACCGGAGCAATCCGGTCCAGGCCGGTTTCCAGGCCAGTTGTCCGGGTTGGTTGCGATAGGCGTCTGGCAACAGGCGTCACAGATGAATGGCTGTCACGTCCGCGTCAGGTCTCGTATCTGGCCGGGCCATACAGAACCCGGCTTACAGGCCGGCTGGCTCTTATCTTTCCAGTTCAGCCCGCTGCATATTGCGGCGTGCTGCCGAGAAACGTCCCGTAAGCATCCGCGTTCGGATAGGAGAACTGCTCCGCCAGCGGGTTTGTACGTTTTCGCCTGGTCGCCCCCATATCCGCCAGCAACTCGTCGAAATGCCGGAAGTGGAAGGGGGCAGAACAAAGACCGCCATAGACCTGGGCTGCCGGGCGTTCCTTGCGCCGCCAATGAAGCATCTGGTCGATATTGGCGCGCATTTCTGCGTCGGTCGGTTGGTGTGCCAACTGGCCGTCGGCATAGCGTACCAGCCAGTTGGCGATCATTTCCGCCGACAGAACGGTACAGAAGCTGGAGTTGAAGCCGACAAAGCCCATGTCGGGCAAGTCCGGGTTCACAGATAGACGGTAGACCCGGTATTGCCCGTCCGGCTCTATCAGTCTGTCCCGGTATTCCTTCGCCAGATAGGGAATGCCGAGCTTCCAGCCAACGGCCAGCACAGCCAGATCGCAGGGGATCGCCTCACCGGTCGACAGAACGACTTTGCCTGTCTCATAGTGGTCGAAAGTTCCGCGGACCGGCCGAATGCTGCCCGCTTCAAATCCTTCAAACAGTCCGGGTGTCACGATCGGCAGCGAACAGGATGCATCCTTTTCGATCGGGATATCCGGCACCATGTCCCACTTCTTCAGTTTGAGCTGGAGCTTCAGAAGGGTTTCAAGGCCCCGGAAATTCGCCCAGATCAGTGGTTTGAAGGCGGCGGAAACCGCCTTTGCAACGCCGGATCTGCCCCAGCCGTTGAACTGCTGTTCCTGCGCGCGCATGTAGAGCAGTCGTTTGAAGTTGATGCCGCCCACAAAATAGGGCACGCGCCAGACCGGTTCGCGGTAAACCAGCGTGACCGATTTTGCGCCGTTCCTGGAGGCGTTGACGACAAGATCCGTGGCGGATTTCGAGCCGCCCAGGACGACCACATGCTTGCCCTGCGCAAGACTGCTGTCGGTATAGTCCGAACTGTGCAGCACCTGGCCGCCGGCGGCTTCAAAGGCTTCCTGTCCGGGATGGGAAATGATGTTCTTGTCGGAGAACTGGCCGGTGCAGACGGCGACAAAATCGAAGTCTTCGCTCCAGGTTCTGCCGGCGGCCTCAAGGGTCAATGTCCAGCCTGGCTTGTCGTCGGTGCGCCGGTCCATCGACAGGACATTGGTGTTCAGCCGGAACAGCCGGCCCAGCTTGTGCTTCCTGGCATAGGCATGAAGATAGGCGTGGACCTGCGGGCCTTTCGGCCATTCGGGATAGTCTTCAGGCATCGGCAGGTCGGTGAAGCGGTACAGATCCTTCGGCGACTGTGTCTGCACGTCCGGATAGGATCTGGACAGTTCCCAAACTCCGCCGAAATCGTGGCTTCGTTCGAAGCCCAGCACCCGATGCCCGCGCTCGTCGAAGGCTTTCGCGGCCGCAAGCCCGCTCACGCCGCCGCCGATAACGGCGACAGTCTTGCGTTTCGTCATTCTCGATGTCCTCTCGCATCAGGGGCGGCCAGCGCTCCCGCGAACGCTGGCAGACCACCTGGTCACTTCAATAGATGTGCTTGCCGTGTGCGTTCAGGCCTGATCGGGAGGTGGCAGGAAATCGACCTCGTGCAGGGCGGAAATCCGTACCAGTTCAGCCGGATCCTTGACGCCATCGAGCGCTCCGAACAGATCGAAGAGTTTGCGTGACGGGGCGACGCCGAAGACGCAGGTCGCCGTCTTTCCGGACCGGTTGAAGATGCCGTGGGCCTCTCCCATGGGCATGCGGACCGTGTCGCCAGCCTTGGCCTTGTGGGTCTGGCCTCCCATCTCGACTTCCAGTTCCCCGTCCAGCATGACAATCCATTCGTCCTGGGTCGGATGGATATGGGGCGGGACAAAGGTTTCCGCCGGAACGACGGCATGCCAGATAAAGGCGTTGCCGCTCAGGAGTTTCGGCGTGTAGGTCTGTCCGACCACGTTCCAGCTAAGATTGTCCAGTCCCGCATTGGCGGCGGTAATGCCTGCGCCATCTTTCATGATTGTTCCCCTCATCGCTCATTTGGTGCGCTTTGGTCTTTCGACGGGAAAAGGCTACGCCCGGCAGGGTGGATTTCTTTATCCAGAAAGCGAAATTACTTGGCTGGATGCAGTAAAATGACGCATTGCGCAGAAGCTGACACTTGAACGGGTTCGGCAGCGGGGGCATGCTGGCGGGATGTTGTCTCAGGCAGAAAGCAAAACACCGCTGGATCGCTTCAGATGCTTCGAAACCTCGGATGTTGACGAAGCTCGGGAGATCGTTGCCCGGCACTTCTGCAACCACCGTCTGGGTCGGTTTTCAGCCTCCGACCGGTTTGATGCCTGCCAGAACCGTGTCTGCGGACAGCACCTTTCCCTCAATTACTTACGCTACGGCGCCGACGTGGCGATCGAGCCCGGAGAACTTTCGGACTTCTACCTCATCCAGGTTCCGATCAGCGGGGCGGCGGAAGTGCGCAACGGCTGCCGGTCAATGCTCTCTACACCAGCGGCGGCTTCCATTCTCAATCCCGACCGGCATACGGCCATGCGCTGGCATGCGGGCTGCGAGCAGATCCTTCTTCAGATAGAGACGGGCTTTCTGCAGGAAGTCGCCACGAGAATGGCTGGCGTTACGGTCGGGCAGGTTCGCTTCGAGCCCGAGTTCAACCTTCTGTCGCGGGACGGGGCAGCGTGGGCGCGCCGCCTGCGCGGCGTTCTGGGGGCTGTGGAAGAGGGGCGTGTCTTTCACGGAACCGGTAGCCCGGAGCAACGCCACCTGGAAGAGGCGCTTGTCGGCACGCTTCTGGAGTTTCAGCCGAATACCGTCTCGCCGCTGCTTGAGCGGCAGGAGACGGGCAAGTCACCAGCAATCCTCAAACGGGCGGTCAAGCTGATCGGCGAGCGGTTTGCTGATGACATCAGTCTCCTGGATATCAGCACCCACGCACAAACCTCGCCCAGAAACCTTCAATTGCAGTTCCGGCAGGAATTCGGGTGCAGCCCGCTGCAATATCTCCAGAATGTGCGTTTGAGCTACGCACGGCACCTGTTGCTCTCGGAGGGGCGAAGCCTGCCTGTGGCGGAGGTCGCCTATCGCTCGGGCCACCGGCATCTGGGACGGTTCTCGGTCGCCTACCGGGAACGGTTCGGTGAAACGCCGGGTGCCACGGGACGCGCGCACAGGTTCGGTTGAGGCGCTCTGCGCGACAGCGTTTTCATTCTCCACAAGTCTTTCGTAATGGGCAGAAATTGCCGGGTTTCCGGGCTTTGCCGCGGAAAACCTCCGTATTCCTGCGAATCCGATTCTTCGATTGTGTCAAGGCTTCATTAAGCATGTTTGGCTTAAGGTCATTCGACGGGGTCGTGTGCGATCAAATCGAGCCGGAATCCATGAGATTCCATTGACCGCCCATCAAATCCCATGGTATCCCATAATAACCCAGAACGGGGAGCGCGGGCCCATGTCAGTAGGGTCCTGGACATCGCTTTAACGGCTCGGAAAGCGTCGTTTTGCAAATTGCATGTCCGGGCAGGTTGCCGGCCTTCCTCTTAATTCACGGGTGAATTCGGGATTTGAACGGGTGGGGACCCGTTTCGAGGGGATGAATGGCCGGCTTTGTTTCTCACTTTACCAACCGGCTGGATGCCAAGGGTCGCGTGTCGATCCCGGCGCCCTTCCGCTCGGTATTGGTGAGAGATGGTTTTGAAGGTCTTTATTGCATTGCTTCTCCACACTGCGCGGCTGTTGACGCTGGCGGAAACGATCTGCTCGCTGAAATCAACAAGCGCTCGGAAGCCTTTGCAAAGCTCTCCCCCGATCATGATGCGCTGGCTATTGCCCTGTTCGGCGCCAGTGAAAACCTGCGGATCGACGGGGATGGCCGTATGACCATTTCCGACACGATCCGCGACCACACCGGAATTACCGATCAGGTCACCTTTGTCGGCATGAACTACAAGTTCCAGATCTGGGAGCCTGAAAAGTTTCGCGAGTTCCGCGCAGAGGCCCAACGGCGTGCGCTCGCGATGCTGTCGGAGCAACGCTCCGCATCCTCTCAGGGAGAGCCGGTATGATGGCGCTTGGCGACAGAGACGTTGCTCCTGACGCTGGCGGACCCGAGCGCCATGTGCCGGTTCTCCTGAAAGAGGTTCTGGAGTGGCTTGCGCCGCAGCCCGGCGATGTGATTGTCGATGGCACCTTTGGTGCCGGCGGCTACTCGCGCGCCATTCTGGAGCTTGGTGCCCGTGTGGTCGGTATCGACCGGGATCCGGATGCGATTGCCGGCGGTCAGGAGCTTGTAAAGGCTTCCGAAGGCCGGCTGATGCTCGTGCCGGGTCAATTCGCCGACCTGGAAACGCATGCGCGCTCCTGCGGGTTCGAGGGGGTCGACGGTGTGGTTCTGGACCTCGGCGTCTCCTCCATGCAGCTCGACGAGGCCGAGCGCGGATTTTCCTTCCTGCGCGACGGGCCGTTGGACATGCGCATGGAGCAGGCCGGGCCGTCGGCGGCCGATGTTGTCAATGAGCTGCCGGTGAAGGATCTGATCCGCGTCATCGGCCTTCTGGGCGAGGAAAAGCGGGCGACGACTGTTGCCCATGCCATCGACAAGGCCCGCAAGGAGAAGCCTTTCACGCGGACACTGGAGCTGGCGAACCTGATCGAAAAGGTGCTCGGCCGGTCGCCCAAGAAAGCACAGATCCATCCGGCGACGCGGACCTTCCAGGCGCTGCGGATCTACGTGAACGGCGAGCTGCATCAGGCTGCCGAAGCGCTGGGGGCGGCTGAGCGGATCCTGAAGCCGGGCGGACGCCTGGTGCTGGTGAGTTTCCATTCTCTGGAAGACCGCATCGTCAAGCGGTTCTTTCAGGACCGGACCCGGACCCGTGGTGGCGGGTCACGGCATATGCCGGAAGAGGACGTCCCTCCGGCGACTTTCGAATTGTTGACGCGCAAGGCGGTGGAAGCTGCCAGCGCGGAAACGGACATCAATCCGCGGGCAAGGTCCGCGAAGCTTCGAGCCGGGCGGCGGACCGAAGCTGAGGCGCGAGAGCTGGACATCCATCAGGCGGGTGTTCCACGTCTTGCAGCCTTTCATGGTCTAGGGGGCTGAAAATGGTTCGAACGCTGAACATCGTGTTCATACTGGCGGTCGTGATCGGCGCGGCGACCGTGTACGACATGAAGCTCGCGGCAACGAAGTCTGCGGAGAAGGTTGCCGAACTCAAACGGCAGATCGACGAAGAGCGCGACTCCATTCGCCATCTGAAAGCGGAATGGAGCCTGCTGAACAAGCCGGATCGTCTGCAGTCCCTGGTCGAGCGCTACAACGACTATCTTCTTCTGGAACCGCTCGATGTGAAGCAGATCGTGACAACGGAAGATCTTCCGGCGCGTCCCGTCATGCTGGAGCCAATCGGTGGCAGTCAGATGGGCGGCTATGCCGGCTCTTCTGCTGTGATCCAGTGAGGGGGCGGTCATGACGATGGTTAGCGAACCGGCGAGCTTCCTTCAGGTGCGGCGGACCCATCCGCGGGCGGCGAGGGACTCTGTTTCCGCCAGCGCGGTCAAATCCCGTGTCTATGTGGCGATGCTTGCCTTTGCCTGCGTCTATGTTGCGATCGCGGGCCGGCTGGTGATGCTGGCGCAAATGGAAGAAGCGCCGTCTCATGCCTGGATTTCGGCGCAGGATTCCGTTGCAGCTTCCCGTCCGGATCTTGTCGACAGAAACGGCGAAATCCTGGCAACGGACATCAAGACCGCCTCGCTTTACGCCGAGCCGCGCCGCATCATGGATGTGGATGAAGCGGTTGAAGGGCTGATCCGTATCCTGCCCGATCTGAACGAAGGCCTCGTGCGCCGGCGTCTGGAAAGTGGTGCCGGCTTTGTGTGGCTGAAGCGGGAAATGACGCCGCAGCAGGCGGAAAGGGTGCATAATCTCGGCTTGCCGGGGATCGGCTTCCTGTCGGAGAACCAGCGGTTCTACCCGGGCGGGCCGACCGCAGGGCATATTGTCGGGTCCGTCAACGTCGACAATCAGGGCCTCGCCGGGATCGAAAAATACATCGACGACTCCTGGCTGCGGGACCTTCAGTCTCTGGGGTTCACGTCGGACCGTACGATGGAGCCGGTCAAACTGTCCGTCGACCTGCGTGTTCAGCACGTCGTGCGCGACGAACTCGTGAAGGCGATGGAGCGCTACAAGGCCATTGCCGCCGCCGGTATCGTGCTGGATGCAAAGACCGGCGAAGTGGTCGCCATGTCGTCCTTGCCCGACTATGACCCGAACGACCGTTCCCAGGCGCTGGAAAAAGATCGCCTCAACCGGGCGACCGGTGGTGTCTTCGAAATGGGGTCGGTGTTCAAGACCTTCACCACCGCAATGGCGCTGGATTCGGGCGCCGTGTCCATCAATGACAGCTTCGATGCAACCCGTCCGATCAGGGCCGGCGGCCGGACGATTTCGGATTTCCACGGGAAACACCGCATCCTGTCGGTGCCGGAAATCTTCATCTATTCGTCCAACATCGGCACTGCGAAAATGATGCTGGCAACCGGCATCGCCCGGCAGCAGGATTTCCTGAAGCGCCTGCATCTGACCGACCGTCTGCAGACGGAACTGCCGGAAAATGCTGCGCCTCTGCTGCCGCCGAAATGGAATGAGCTTGCGGCTATGACCATCTCGTTCGGTCACGGTATTTCGGTGACGCCGATGCAGACCGCCGTTGCCGCGGCTGCGCTGGTCAATGGCGGCACACTGTTGCCGCCAACCTTCCTGCCGCGCAGCCCGGAAGACGTGCAGAAGCTTGGAAAGCAAGTCGTTTCTCCGGAAACAAGCCGGATAATGCGGTATCTCTTCAGACTGAACGTGCTCTCCGGTTCCGGCCGCCGGGCCGATGTGCCGGGGTATACGGTCGGGGGCAAAACGGGCACCGCAGAGAAGATCGAGAACGGCCGCTATGTCAGCAATAAGCGCCGCAACTCGTTCCTGTCGGCCTTCCCGATGGACGACCCGCGCTATGTGGTTCTGGTCGTGATCGACGAACCGAAACCGGAACGCGAAGGCATCGGCGCCACCGCAGGTCTCAATGCTGCGCCGATGGTCGGGGCCATCGTTCGCCGTGCTGCTCCAATGCTTGGCGTCATGCCGCGGTTCAGCAAAGGAGATGAACCAATCGAGATTTCCTATTAAGGAGACGAGTCGAGCTTGGAAAACCGGCGGGGTCGCATCCGAAATCCGGTTTTCTGAACAAGCTCTTTGAAGACGACGCACAAACCGGATGATCGGGTGAAATGGATCTTGAGTATTTAGCTGCCGGGCTGACCTTGCCCGAAGCGGCAGGGGCTCGCAAAATTACGGGGCTGACGGCTGATAGCCGCAAAGTTCAGCCGGGCTTTTTGTTCGCCGCCTTCAAAGGGGTTTCCGTCGACGGGACAAAATTCGCCCCGGACGCAGCAGCGGCCGGGGCAATTGCCATTCTGTGCGCTGAAGATGCTGCGGCGGAGGTGCGTGCACTGGTGCCGGAGACGGTTGCCGTTGTCAGCGCTGTTGAACCCCGGCAGGTCTTTGCAAAAATGGCGGCCCGCTTCTACGGCGCGCAGCCTGACACCATCGTTGCGGTCACAGGCACCGCAGGCAAGACATCCGTTGCCCATTTCGCCCGTCAGATCTTCCAGGCCGCGGGTCATCCGGCTGCAAGTCTCGGTACCCTGGGCCTGATCAAGCCGGACGGGGAAAGCTACGGCGGGCTGACGACGCCGGACCCGGTGGCCTTGCACAAACAACTGGCCGAACTGGAAGACGAAGGCGTCAATCATGCCGCACTGGAAGCCTCGTCTCACGGTCTCGATCAATACCGTCTGGACGGGGTGCGTCTGACGGCGGCTGCCTTCACCAATCTCGGCCGCGATCACATGGATTATCATCCGACGATCGAGCACTACCTCAATGCCAAGCTCCGGCTGTTTGCCGAGTTGCTGCCAGCGGGCGGGACCGTTGTCCTCGATCCGGGTGAGAAATATGCGGATCGTGTCATGGCTGTGGCACAGGAACGCGGCCTGCCGGTCTTCACCGTTGGCGAAACCGGCCGGAACCTGACCCTGACCGGGTTGAGGCCGGTGGGGGCCGGACAGGAGCTGACGATCCAGAGCGTCCGCGGTGAATACAAGGTGACGCTGCCCCTGATCGGCCGGTTCCAGGTTTCCAACGCTCTCATCGCGGCTGGTCTCGCAATTTCCGCTGGCATCGACACGGGAACGGCCTTGCGGGCCCTTGAAAACCTGAAGGGTGCACCGGGCCGTCTGGAGCTTGCCGGACGGACTCCCGCAGGCGGACTGATTTTCGTCGACTATGCTCATAAGCCGGACGCGCTCGACAACGCCCTCGTGGCCTTGAAGCCGTTTGCACGCGGCAAGCTGTCCGTGGTCATCGGCGCCGGCGGCGACAGGGACCCTGGCAAACGCGAGCTGATGGGCGAGGTAGCCGCCCGGCGGGCCGATCTGGTCATCGTCACCGACGACAACCCGCGCTCTGAAGATCCGGCCGCCATCCGCAAGGCGGTCATGAGTGGGGCTCCGGGTGCCATCGAGATCGGTGACCGGTACGAAGCGATCGCGGAGGGAGTTCGCCGCCTAAAGGATGGCGATATCCTGTGTGTGGCCGGAAAAGGTCACGAAACGGGCCAGATTGTTGGCGACACAGTGATTCCCTTTTCCGATCACGAAGCCGTTAAGCGCGCTATCAGTCTTGAAGGAAACACATGAGCGACCCGCTTTGGACCCTCGATGCCTTTGTTGAAGCTGCCGGTGGCCGCCTTCAGGGTGACGCTGGCGCTGAAATCACCGGAATTTCCATCGATAGCCGGACCCTGGAGCCGGGCGATGCCTTTGTCGCGATCACCGGCGACCGTCTGGACGGGCACGATTATGTGGTCTCTGCCATGGAAGCCGGTGCATCGGTGGCCCTTGTTGGCGAAGATCGTCTGCCGGACTTGCCGGCAGACGGCCGCTATGTGGTCGTGGACGATCCGCTGGAAGCCCTGCGCAAAATTGGTGTTGCCGCGCGGGATCGCAGCAATGCCCGTATCGTTGCGGTGACCGGTTCGGTCGGCAAGACCGGCACGAAGGAAGCGCTGCGCCTGACGCTCGCCGAGTCCGGCAAGGTGCATGCGTCGGTTGCCTCCTTCAACAATCACTGGGGCGTGCCGCTGACATTGGCACGCATGCCCGCCGACGCGGATTTCGGTGTCTTCGAGATCGGTATGAACCACGCTGGCGAAATCTCGCCACTGGTGAAGATGGTGCGCCCGCACGTGGTGATCATCACAACCGTTCAGCCTGTGCATCTTCAATTCTTCGACAGCGTCGAACAGATCGCCAAGGCCAAGGCGGAAATTTTCGACGGTTTGGAACCGGGCGGTATTGCCATCCTGAACAAGGACAATCTGCAATTCGACCTTTTGAAATTCCTGGCGGCCGCTGCCGGCGTTTCCAAAATCCACACGTTCGGCGAAGACCTCTCGGCAGACAGCCATCTTCAGAAGGCCGTCTCCTATCCCGCCGGGTCGAGTGTCGACGCCTGCATTCTGGGGCAGGAAATCACCTACAAGATCGGCGCCTCGGGCAAGCATCACGTCAAGAACAGCCTGGCGGTTCTGACCGCGGTCGTGGATCTGGGGGCCGATCTTGCGAAGGCCGGTCTTGCACTCGATGCTATGCGCGCGCCCAAGGGACGAGGCGAAGTGACCCGGCTGCCGATGCAGAAGGGCGAATTCAATCTCATCGACGAGAGCTACAACGCCAATCCCGCGTCCATGAAGGCTGCGCTTGCGGTTCTGGGCGAAGCGCCGGTGACGCGGCCGGGCCGCCGCATCGCCGTGATCGGGGACATGCGTGAACTGGGAAGCGACGCCGACCGTTTGCACGCCGAGCTGCTGCAGCCGATTACGGATGCCAACATCGACGCTGTCTACTGCGCCGGCCCGCACATGCATGCGCTTTGGAAGCTGTTGCCGCATGATCTGCGCGGACATTACTGCGAAGAGGCAAAAGACCTGGAAGACGTGCTTTTGAGCGACGTCCGCTCTGGCGATGTTGTTATGATCAAGGGATCTCTTGGAACCCGGATGGGCCCGCTTGTCGAGGCCTTGAAAAAAGAATATCCGCCTGCGGACGATACCGCAGCAGCGTAAGGGGCATTGGATGTTTTATTTCTTGGGGCTATTCGCTGATCAGATTTCAGCGCTGAACGTGTTCCGTTACATCACCTTCCGGACCGGCGGCGCGATCATGACAGCGCTGTTTTTCGTGTTCCTGTTCGGCCCGAAAATCATTTCTAGTCTCAGGATCCGTCAAGGGCATGGTCAGCCCATCCGTGCCGACGGCCCCGAAAGCCATCTCCTGTCCAAGAAAGGCACGCCCACGATGGGGGGGCTGATGATCCTGTCAGGCGCGCTGGTCGCGGCGCTCCTGTGGTCGGATCTGTCCAACCCCTATGTCTGGGTGGTCATCGGCGTGACCCTTGGTTTCGGCAGTATCGGCTTTTACGACGATTATCTGAAGGTCACCAAATCCTCTCACAAGGGGTTCGGCGGCAAGGCCCGTCTGGGGCTGGAATTTCTGATTGCGGGAAGCGCGGCCTTTGCAGTGACACTTCTGGATTCTTCCGAATATTCAGAAGCGATCACCTTTCCCTTCATCAAGGATCTGACGCTCAATCTCGGGCTCTTCTTCATTCCCTTCGCGGCCTTCGTGATGGTTGGCGCAGGCAATGCGGTCAACCTGACCGATGGTCTCGACGGCCTTGCCATCGTTCCGGTGATGATTGCCTGTGCGTCTTTCGGCCTGGTCGCCTATCTTTCCGGTAACGCCGTTTTCGCCAGCTACCTGCAGATCCATCATGTTGCCGGTACCGGTGAACTTGCGGTCATCTGTGGCGCCGTGATCGGGGCCGGTCTCGGCTTCCTGTGGTTCAACGCTCCTCCGGCTGCGATCTTCATGGGTGATACCGGTTCGCTGGCGCTCGGCGGCATGATTGGCGCCATCGCCGTTGCCACCAAACACGAGATCGTTCTTGCCATCATCGGCGGTCTGTTCGTGCTCGAAGCCGTGTCCGTTATCGTGCAGGTGTTCTCTTACAAGCTGACCGGCAAGCGGGTATTCCGCATGGCGCCGATCCATCACCATTTCGAGCTTCAGGGATGGACGGAAAGCCAGGTGGTGATCCGTTTCTGGATAATTTCCGTCGTGCTCGCCCTCATCGGCCTCGCAACCTTGAAGCTGAGGTGAGCGCATGATTTCCGTCACCACGTTCGAAGGCAGAAAAGTTGCCCTTTTCGGGCTCGGCGGGTCCGGGCTTGCAACGGCGCGCGCGCTGAAGGCGGGCGGTGCGGATGTGGTCTGTTTCGACGATAACGAAGCCCGGGTCACACAGGCTGCCGGCGAGGGACTTTCAACGCAGAACCTTCGGGATCTCGACTGGTCGAACGTTGCTGCGCTGGTTCTTGCCCCCGGCGTACCGTTGACTCATCCGGTGCCGCATTGGTCGGTGGATCTGGCGCGCGATGCGGGTGTCGAGATTGTCGGCGATGTCGAACTCTTCTGCCGTGAACGACGCAAGCAATGCCCGGCGGCACCGCTGATCGCGATTACGGGCACCAACGGCAAGTCGACGACCACGGCGCTGATTGCGCATTTGCTGAAGGCCCTGGGCCGCGACGTGCAGCTTGGCGGCAATATCGGCACGCCGGTTCTGGAGCTGGATCCCCCGCAGCCTGGCCGCCACTATGTGGTCGAGTGCTCGTCCTACCAGATCGACCTGGCACCTACCCTGGATGCCACGGTCGGCATTCACATGAACCTGTCTCCGGATCATCTCGACCGGCATGGGTCCATGGAAAACTATGCCGCCATCAAGGAACGGCTGGTGGCCGGTGCCAAGGTGGCCGTGGTGGGCGTCGATGATCGCCTGTCCTCTGCAATTGCCGACCGCATGGAACTTGCGCGCAAACCGGTGTGCCGGATCGCGGGAGAAAAAGAACTCACCAACGGCATATATGCCCGGCACGGACGCCTGATCGAAGCGCATGACGGCAGCCAGGTCGAAGTAGCGCTGCTCGGCGGGATCGACAGTCTCCGGGGTGACCACAACGGTCAGAATGCGGCGGCTGCGTTCGCGGCGCTGCGGGCGCTGGAAATTCCGGCGGCCCAGATCGCTGAGGCCCTGAAGACATTTCCTGGACTTCATCACCGGATGGAAGTGGTGGAGAAGAAAGGCCGGATTCTTTACATAAACGATTCCAAGGCCACCAACGCGGACGCGGCGGCAAGGGCATTGGCAAGTTTCGAGCGGATCTACTGGATCGCCGGTGGCCGGGCCAAGGCAGGTGGCATCTCTTCGCTGGACGAATATTTCCCGAAGATCGCCAAGACCTTTCTGATCGGTGAGGCCGCCCAGGACTTTGCCAAGACGCTGGATGGGCGCGTTCCCTTCAAGATCAGCGGAACGCTGAACCAGGCTGTGCAGGATGCCGCTGCCGAGGCTGCGGAAGATGGCGCAGAGGAAATCGCCATACTTTTGTCGCCAGCATGTGCGAGTTTTGATCAATTCCCGAATTTTGAACTGCGGGGCGCTGCTTTTGTAGATGCGGTGCGTGCCTTGCCAAATTCCGGCAACACCCAGGAGGTCGCCTGATATGGTTTCGCGCGCCGATCGCAGCCGCTTTGCGGAATGGCTCTGGACAGTGGATCACTACCTGCTTGCCGCCTTCAGCCTGCTGATGGTTGGCGGTGTGGTGCTGTCGTTTGCTGCCAGCCCTCCGGTTGCCGAGCGCATCGGCGTTGAAACCTTCTATTTCGTCAAGCGTCAGGCCATGTTCCTGATCCCGGCCTTCACGATCATGCTGGCCTGCTCGCTGATGACGCCGCGCATGGTGCGGCGCGCGGCGCTGATCCTCTTCATCGTTTCCCTGACGATGATGGTCGCCACCCTGTTCCTGGGGTTCGAGGCCAAGGGCGCCCGGCGCTGGATCTATATTGCCGGGCTTTCGATTCAGCCGTCCGAATTCCTGAAGCCTGCCTTCGTCATTCTGATTGCCTTCCTGTTGTCGGAAAGCGGCCGCCGGCGCGAGGTGCCGGGGGTGCTGTTCGCCTTCGTCCTGTTCGCGGTTTGCGCGGCGCTCCTGATTGCCCAGCCGGACTTCGGCCAGACCTTGCTGCTTGGCCTTGTCTGGGCAGGACTGTTCTTTCTGAACGGGATTTCCTGGCTCATCATCATGGCGCTCGGCGTCATCGGGATTGTCGGCCTTTTCGCCGCCTATGCCTTCCTGCCGCACGTGACCAACCGTGTCGACCGGTTCCTGGACCCAAGCTCCGGTGACACCTTCCAGGTGGATACGGCCAAGGATTCTTTCCTCGCCGGTGGATGGCTCGGCCGTGGACCGGGCGAGGGGACAGTGAAGCGGATCCTGCCCGACAGCCATACCGACTTCATCTTCGCGGTGGTGGGCGAGGAATTCGGTGTGATCGCCTGCCTGCTGCTTGTTTCCGTCTTTGCCTTCATCGTCCTGCGGGGCCTGCGCCATGCCAGCCGGGACCAGGATGCTTTCAGTCGTCTCGCAACGGCGGGCCTCACGGTGCTGTTCGGCTTGCAGGCCACGATCAATCTGGCCGTGAACCTCCACCTTATTCCGTCAAAGGGGATGACCCTGCCTTTCGTGTCCTACGGCGGCTCGTCGCTCCTGTCGTCCGCCATGACCGCCGGTGCCATTCTGGCGCTCACGCGCAGACGGCCGCAGCCGTCGCGCGGTGAAGTCGTCACCGTGAGCCGGCTTTCACCCTCATCCTTGATGTAAGGCCAAAAGCCGAACTTATGAGCAAAACTGTTTTACTGACGGCCGGCGGAACGGGCGGCCACCTCTTCCCCGCACAGGCGCTTGCCAGCGAGCTGATCCGGCGCGGTTGGACCGTGGAACTTGCAACGGACGAACGGGCCGACAAGTATGGCTCCGTCTTTCCAGCTCGCAAGGTGCACCTCATCGCCTCGGAGACCATCCGCGGGCGAAATCCCTTTCTGCTGGCCAAAACGGCAGTGAAACTGTTTCTGGGCACGCTGCAGGCGCGCAAGGTGATCAAGGCCTTGAAGCCGGATGTCGTGGCCGGTTTCGGCGGTTACCCGACGTTCCCGCCGATGTTCGCCGCCCGCCTCACCGGTACGCCCTCCGTGCTGCATGAGGCAAATGGCGTCATGGGGCGTGCCAACCGTCTGTTGGCGAAGGGCGTGACCGCGATTGCCACCAGCGTGCCGATTGAAGACCTTCCGGCAGACTTCAAGGCCAAGCTGACTGAAACGGGCAACCCGGTTCGGGACGCTGTGCTGGCGGCTGCGGAGCTGCCGTATTCGGCGCCGGTTGCGGACGGGGCATTCAATCTGCTGGTCTTCGGTGGGTCCCAGGGCGCACGCTTCTTTTCCGATCTCTTGCCGCCTGCGGTGGAACAACTGCCTGCCGACATGCGTGCCCGTTTGCGCATCGTGCAGCAATGCCGTCCGGAAGATATGGAGCGGGTGCAGGCCGTTTATGACAGCCTCAATGTTCAGGCTGAATGTGCACCGTTCTTCCGGGATATGCCCCAGCGGATTGCGCAGTCGCATCTGGTGATCTGCCGATCTGGCGCATCCTCTGTCAGTGAGCTCAGCGTGCTTGGCCGCCCGTCCATTCTGGTGCCGCTTCCCGGTGCCATCGACCAGGATCAGGCAGCCAATGCCAAGGTGCTTGAAAAAGCAGGTGGTGCCTGGCCGATCCGTCAGGCCGACCTCGTCCCGGAGCGGCTGGCTCAGGAACTCACCCGTTTCATGAATGCACCCGAACTGCTGGGCGAGGCGGCGCAAAAGGCGCGCAGCGTTGCCATGCCCGACGCGGTGAAAAGACTTGCCGACCTCGTTGAGAAGGTCGCAGAAAACCAAGGAGAACGGCCATGAAGATGCCGCAGGACATTGGACCGGTTCATTTTGTCGGCATCGGCGGTATCGGCATGAGCGGCATTGCCGAAGTGCTGAAGACCCTCGGCTACACGGTGCAAGGTTCGGACATGGCGGAAAACGCCAATGTTCAGCGTCTGCGCGACAACGGCATCAAGGTAACCGTCGGCCATGCCGCGGAAAATCTGGGCGATGCCGAGGTGCTGGTCGTGTCGTCTGCGATCAAGAAGGACAACCCGGAACTGGTCGCGGCCCGCGAAAAGCTGATCCCGGTGGTGCGGCGGGCGGAAATGCTGGCCGAGCTGATGCGTTTCAAGCAGGCAATCGCCGTCGGTGGCACACACGGCAAGACCACGACCACGTCGATGGTCGCAGCTCTTCTGGATGCCGGAGGTCTGGATCCGACCGTGATCAACGGCGGCATCATCAATGCCTACGGCACCAATGCCCGGATGGGCGAGGGCGACTGGATGGTGGTCGAGGCGGACGAAAGCGACGGCACCTTCGTCAAGCTGCCGGCGGACGTTGCCATCGTCACCAACATCGACCCGGAGCATCTGGACCATTACGGCGACTTCGCCGGCGTGCGCGCCGCCTTCCGGCAGTTCGTGGAAAACGTGCCTTTTTACGGCTTTGCCGTCATGTGCCTCGACCATCCCGAAGTCCAGACGATGATCGGGACCATCGAAGACCGGCGTGTCGTCACTTATGGCGCCAATCCGCAGGCCGATGTCCGTTACACGGATGTGTCGATGGATGGCGGCAAGTCGATGTTCTCCGTCACGCTTCGCGACCGACGCAGCGGACAGGTGATCGAGCTGAACAACCTGACGCTGCCGATGCCTGGCCTTCACAACGTTTCGAATGCCACTGCGGCGATCGCGGTCGCCTCGCAGCTTGGCGTTGGCGCTGACGAGCTCAGAAAGGGCATTGCCGCTTTCGGCGGTGTCAAGCGGCGCTTCACGCACACCGGCACGGTGGGTGGCGTTCAGGTATTCGATGACTACGGCCACCATCCGGTTGAAATCAAGGCGGTGCTCCATGCTGCACGGGAGTCGACCAAGGGCAAGGTGATCGCGGTGATGCAGCCGCATCGCTACACGCGCCTGCACAGCCTGTTTGATGATTTCTCCAACTGCTTCAACGATGCCGATGCGGTGATCATTGCACCGGTCTATGCGGCGGGAGAGCAGCCGATCGAGGGAGCGGCACATACCGACCTCGTCTCGGGCATGAAAACCCGCGGCCACAGAAACGTTCAGGCGATTGAAGGGCCGGAGGACCTACCGGCCTTGATCAAGGACCTGGCCGAGCCCGGCGACTTCGTTGTCTGCCTCGGGGCCGGCAACATCACCCAGTGGGCCTACGCACTGCCGAAGCAGTTGGAAGAGCTTTAAGGAGGGCGTCTCATGGCGTTTGCCGATCTGCTGGAGCAGTATCCGGAGCTTGCCGAAGGTATCCGGGGCAAGCTGACAGCCAACCAGGCATTGTCCGCGGTCACGTGGTTCCGCACCGGCGGTCCGGCCCAGTTGATGTTCCAGCCGGCGGACGAAGACGACCTTGCCGCTTTTTTGAAGAAGCTGCCCAGGGATGTTCCGGTGCTGCCGGTCGGCCTTGGCTCCAACCTTCTGATCCGCGATGGCGGGCTCAAAGGTGTTGTCGTCCGCTTGAGCGCCAAGGGCTTCGGGGCCATCGAGGACATCGGCGGCAACAGGCTGAAGGCGGGAACAGCTGTTCCCGACAAGCGTCTGGCAGAAGCTGCGGCCAAGGCCGGTCTCGGCGGCTTTGCCTTCTACACCGGCATTCCGGGGGGGCTTGGCGGTGCGCTGCGCATGAATGCGGGCGCTCACGGCACGGAAACCCGCGAGCGCATGGTGGAGCTGACCGCCATCGACCGGGACGGCAATCGTCACGTTCTGGCAAATGCGGACATGGGCTATGCCTATCGCCACTCGGATGCCTCAAAAGACCTGATTTTCACCTCCGCCGTGTTCGAGGGCGTGCCACAGGACGAGGCTTCGATCCGGCAGGAAATGGCCGATGTTGTCGCTCACCGTGAACGGGCTCAGCCCATCCGCGAAAAGACCGGTGGGTCGACCTTCAAGAACCCGCCGGGAACCTCGGCGTGGAAGGAAGTCGATGCGGCCGGTTGCCGTGGCCTGACCATCGGCGGCGCGCAAATGTCCGAACTGCATTGCAACTTCATGATCAACACGGGCACGGCCAGCGGACACGATCTCGAGCTGCTGGGCGAAACCGTCCGCTCGCGCGTTCTGGCGCACAGCGGCATCCGGCTGGAGTGGGAGATCAAACGCCTGGGAGAGTTCGGCGCCGAAGGGGCTGTCGAACCGTTCCTGGGCCAGGAAGGGGAGGCCGCCTGATGGCCAGCAAACACGTCGCCGTTCTGATGGGGGGCTGGGTTAACGAACGGCCTGTCAGCCTTGCAAGCGGCAAGGGCTGCGCGGATGCGCTGGAGGAAGCGGGGTATCGGGTGACCCGGGTCGATGTCGACCGAAATATTTCCGCTGTTCTGAAGGATCTGAAGCCCGATGTGGTCTTCAACGCTCTTCATGGTCCCTTCGGCGAGGACGGTTGCGTTCAGGGAATATTAGAAGTTCTTAACATCCCGTACACACATTCCGGTGTGCTCGCCTCCAGCCTTGCAATGAACAAGGTGAAGGCAAAAGCGGTGATGAATGCAGCCGGAATTCCGGTGACCGAACACCTTGTCGTGAACCGCCGGGAGATCACCCGAGAGCACCCGATGAAGCCACCCTACGTGCTTAAACCCATCAACGAGGGGTCGAGCTTCGGGGTGCTGATTGTCAAGGAAGATCAAGAGTTTCCGCCCCAGGAGCTGGGCCGGGAAGACTGGCCTTACCCCGATGAACTCATGTGCGAGAAGTTCATTGGTGGACGGGAGCTGACCTGTGCGGTCATGGACGACACGGCCCTGGGTGTCATCGACATAGTGCCGTTAGGGCATGGCTTCTACGATTACGACGCAAAATATGCACAAGGTGGTTCAAAACACATTCTTCCTGCAAAAATTTCACCGATTGTTTACCAAACCATAGAGACACTAGCAGTTAAGGCGCATCAGGCTTTGGGTTGCCGCGGTGTTTCCCGTGCCGACTTCCGATTCGATGAAAGGGAAGACGGGTCCGGAGAGCTGATTTGCCTAGAAGTGAACACGCAGCCAGGCATGACGCCGACTTCCCTTGTGCCCGAAATGGCGGCCCACAAGGGGATGAGTTTCAAGGACCTGGTCAGTTGGATGGTTGAGGACGCGAGTTGCTGTCGATAAGGCGCAAACATTACCGGGACACGATGACCCCGCTGGAGGCCGAACTGGCTCCGCGCGGGCGCGGTGTGCCGCGTTTGCACCGCCAGCCGGTGTGGCGCTCGGCCGGACGCCTGGCAGATCTGCCGCGCTGGTCCGGGTCTGCTGCTGCGCTGATTTTCTTAACCTTAACAATTGGTTATGGAATAGTCATAGGGGGGCATGGCCGGCTTGTCGCCGACAGCCTCCTGTCCGCCGCGGGCTTCGGGATCGAAGCCGTCAAGCTGTCCGGTCAGCGTGAGATCAACGAGTTCCAGATCCTGGAAGCTCTGGAGATACACGAAGGCTCTTCGCTTGCCCTGTTCGACGCCAACAGCGCCCGCGAACGTCTTAACGAGATGCCCTGGGTGAAAAGCGCTTCGGTGATGAAGCTCTATCCGAGCACGCTGCAGATCAACATTGAGGAGCGGGTGCCCTATGCGCTGTGGCAGCGCGGCGACCTGGTCTCCATCGTAAACGAATCAGGTGACGTGATCACCGATGAGGTGGATGGCCGCTACGCCAATCTGCTGCTTGTCGTGAACCACGGGGCTCAGCGCCGGGCGTCCGAGATCAACACCGCGCTGGAAAAGGTTCCGGCCCTGCGCCCGCGCGTGCGCGCGGCGTTCCTGATCAGCGATCGCCGCTGGGACCTGCAGCTTGAGAATGGGATTTCGATCCGCTTGCCCCAAGACAACATCGACGCCGCTTTGGCAGATCTGGTGAAAATGGATGAAGAAAGCGGGCTTCTGTCCCGGGATATCGTTGCCATCGACATGCGTCTGGGCGACCGCGTGACCGTGCGCCTCTCCGACGAGGCTGCCGAGCAGCGCAAGGTCATGACGGGCGGCAAGGGCCGCTCCGGCAAGAAGGAGCGTGACACATGAGCCGCTCCTCCAACAACCTCTACCTGCCGAAGATGCGCCCGCTGCCGAGCCGCCGCGCCGTCATCATGTCGGTTCTCGACGTCGGTTCCACGAAGGTTTGCTGCCTGATCGCCAAACTGGTGCCGCAGGAAGAAAAAGCGATCCTGTCCAGCCGTTCCCACAAGGTGGAAGTGCTGGGGTATGGCTATCAGCGCTCGCGCGGCATCAAGTCCGGTGTCGTTGTCGATATGGATGCGGCCGAACAGGCCATCCGCCTGGCCGTCGACAGCGCCGAGCGCATGGCCGGTGTTACGGTGGAGTCGCTGATCGCCAACATAAGCTGCGGCCGCCTGCAGAGCGAGATCTACAGCGCCAACGTTCCGCTGGCCGGCGACAGCGTTTGTGAAGCCGACATCCAGCGGGTGCTTTCCGCCGGATCGAGCCATTCCGTGACCGACGGCCGGGCCGTGACCCACGCGCTCCCGATTTCCTATTCGCTGGACGGCAGCCGGGGCATCCGCGATCCGCGCGGCATGATGGGCCACAAGCTGGGTGTCGACATGCAGGTCGTGACGGCGGAGATCCCGCCGGTGCGCAATCTGGAACTGTGCATCAACCGCGGCCACCTTCATGTGGAAACCATGGTTGCGACGCCGTTTGCCAGTGGCCTGTCCACCATCGTCGACGACGAAGCCGAGCTTGGTGTCGCCTGCATCGACATGGGCGGCGGCACGACCACGCTGTCGGTCTTCGTCGACGGTCACATGGTGCACCTGGACGCGATTGCCGTTGGCGGCAATCACGTCACCACCGATATCGCCCGCGCTTTCGCCACCCGTCTGCAGGATGCGGAGCGCCTGAAAACCCTTTACGGCTCGCCGCTGGCGTCCAGTTCCGACGACCGTGACATGCTCACGGTGCCGCCGCTGGAAAGCGACAGCGACCTGCCGAACCAGATCCCACGCTCGGCGTTGACCCGGGTTATCCGGCCGCGCGTGGAAGAAATCCTTGAACTCGTGAGAGATCGGCTTACGGCGTCCGGCTTTGCCGGGCGTGTCGGTAAGCAGATCGTTCTGACCGGGGGCGCAAGTCAGCTCACGGGTCTTGGAGAAGTTGCGCGTCACATCCTGGGGCGCAACGTCCGTCTTGGCCGGCCTCTAGGCGTCGCCGGTCTTCCCGAGGCTGCCAAAGGTCCGGCTTTCGCCGCCGCTGTTGGCCTCTTGATTTATCCGCAGGTCGCTCAGATCGAACAGTTCGAACACAAGAACAGAAGATCTGGGTGGGGCGGGCAATCTGGTTACCTGGCCCGCGTGGGCCAATGGATCAGGGAAAGCTTCTGACGACATGAGCCAAGAAGACGACATCCAGGAAGTTGAGCTGCCAGGAATGGCAGAGGAGATTAGGGAAGAAGAGGCTACTCCCGTACCGGGGGCGCCAGTGGGTCGCGAGGATAATATGACCATCAACCTGAAGATGCCCGACATTCAGGAGCTGAAGCCACGTATTACGGTCTTCGGCGTAGGCGGCGCGGGCGGAAACGCCGTCAATAACATGATCACAGCAGGTCTCCAGGGCTGCGACTTCGTCGTTGCCAACACGGATGCCCAGGCGCTGGCCATGAACCATTCAGACAGACTCGTCCAGATGGGCGTGGCCGTGACCGAAGGTCTTGGTGCAGGCTCCCAGCCGGAAGTCGGCTGCGCGGCTGCCGAGGAAGTGATCGACGAAATCAACGATCACCTGTCCGGATCGCACATGGTGTTCATCACCGCCGGTATGGGCGGTGGAACCGGCACCGGCGCTGCCCCCGTCATCGCACGGGCGGCCCGCGAGCAGGGTATACTGACGGTAGGTGTGGTGACCAAACCGTTCCAGTTCGAAGGCGCACGCCGTATGCGGATCGCCGATTCCGGTATTGAGGAACTGCAGCGGAGCGTCGATACACTGATCGTCATTCCGAACCAGAACCTGTTCCGGATTGCCAATGCCCAGACCACCTTCGCCGACGCTTTCGCGATGGCCGACCAGGTGCTGTATTCTGGCGTTGCCTGCATCACCGACCTGATGGTGAAGGAAGGTCTCATCAACCTCGACTTCGCCGACGTTCGCTCCGTGATGCGCGGCATGGGCAAGGCGATGATGGGTACCGGCGAAGCCAGCGGCGAGAAGCGCGCGCAGCAGGCGGCTGAAGCTGCCATTGCCAACCCGCTGCTTGACGAATCCTCAATGAAGGGCGCAAGAGGCCTGCTCATCTCCATCACCGGCGGCAACGATCTGACGCTGTTCGAAGTGGATGAAGCAGCTACCCGTATCCGCGAAGAAGTCGACGCCGACGCCAACATCATTCTGGGTGCGACCTTTGACGAAACACTGGATGGCCTCATCCGTGTGTCCGTCGTTGCAACCGGCATTGACAGGGAGGAAGGCCTTGCGGCTAACACGTTTCCCGGGACAGCAGCTCAGCCTGTAAAGGCAGAAGCTCCGGCAATGAGCCGGACACCGGAAATCAACACCGCACGCCAGGCCGCAGCCGCTGAAAAGGCGCATGCGGAAGATGCTGCTGCCAAGGCCGTTGCAAACCTGGAACGCGAGCTGGCCATTCCGGACCCGCAGCCGGTTGCCGTTGCAAGCGACCCGGCAGTGGAAATCAAGAAAGTGCAGCCTTCTGCTGGATCGCTTGCGGCCAAACCGCAGATGCTCGACATCGAAGACGAAGCCCGGGCCCCTGTTGCAGAAGATACGCCGGTCAGCCAGCCTTACATTCCCCCGGTTGCCGCCGAGCACAATCCTGCTCCGCGCATGCCGCGGGTCGAGGATTTCCCGCCGATCGCTCAGCGTGAGATCCAGGCCAAGCAGCAGACCGCACCTCTAGCCCAGCCTCAGCAGCCGGTCGCTCAGCAGCGTCCGCAGCAGCCTGCTCCGGCACCGAGCTACGAAGAACACGGTGAAGACGACCGCCGCCCGATGGGGCTGCTGCGCCGTCTCGCAAGCGGCCTTGGCCGTCATCACGAAGAAGATGAGGAGCATCATGACATGGCTGCCGCACCGGTTGCCCGTCCCGCTCCGCAGATGCAGCCGGCCCAGCAGGCCGCTCCGCGTGCGCCGCAGCAACGCCCCGCAGCCCATGGTGCTGCCGGCCAGCTCGACAACACCGGACGGGCAACGCCGAAGCCGGTCAGCGCGACCGAAGACGAACAGTTGGAAATTCCGGCGTTTCTCCGCCGTCAGGCCAACTGATTCGAGACCCGATCATCTTCCCTGATCGTTACAGCCCGGAGTTCACACTCCGGGCTGTTTCCGTTACGGAACAAATTCCCGTTTTAATTCAGTGTGTTGCTCGCCTGTGAATCGTTACAAACCGTAATAAAGCTTTATTTCGCCCAAATGGGGTTCGGGACTATGTTCCCAGCCAACGCGGGATCGTTAAAAGTCCGTAAGCCTTCGTGGGCAAATAGAGGGCTTGTTTCCGCCGCAAACCGGAAGGGCAGGGTTTATGACCGCATATGTTGACCGACAGACGACGCTAGCCGATCAGGTAACCCTGACCGGTATAGGCGTTCATTCGGGCAAACCCGCGTCGATCACTCTGGTACCCGCCGAAGCTGGTGTGGGGATTGTGTTCACCCGCACCGACCAGGAAAATTCAGTCGAAGTCCCGGCTCTCTGGAATAAGGTGTCCGCGACCGCGCTTTGCACTGTTCTTGGCGATCCTTCCACGGAAGGTGTCGCGACCGTCGAGCATCTGATGGCAGCGCTGTTCGGCATGGGTGTCGATAACCTGATCGTGGAAATCGACGGTCCGGAAATGCCGGTCATGGACGGCAGCAGCTTTGAATTTGTCGAGGCGATCGAACAGATCGGCCTCAAGCGCCTGGATCGCGGACGCCGGTACCTGAAGGTGAAGAAGACCGTTCGTGTCGACAATGGCACGGCCTGGTGCGAGCTTCATCCTTACAACGGCACCAAATTCGATATCACCATCGACTTCGACACGCCGCTGATCGGCCGTCAGCAGTTCTCTTCCGACATCACGCCGGATGTGTTCCGTGATGAACTGTCCCGGGCGCGCACCTTCGGTTACGTAAAGGATGTTGAACAGCTCTGGAAGATGGGCTTCGCCCTCGGCTCGTCGCTGGAGAATTCCGTCGCGATTTCCGAGGACAAGGTCCTCAATCCGGAAGGCACTCGCTGGCCGGACGAGTTCGCACGTCACAAGGCACTTGACGCTGTTGGTGATCTGGCCTTGGCCGGTCTGCCGATCCTGGGTCTCTACCGCTCCTACAAGGGCGGTCACAAGATGAACCACGCGATCCTGGTCAAGCTTTTCGAGGACCCGAGCTCATTCGAAATCGTTGAGTCCCCTGCGTTCCGCAAGGTTGGTCAGGTGGACAAGGGCGGCATCGCAGCCGCTGCGGCTTTCGGCCCGGACGTTTCCTGATACAATTGTGATCGGCCGCTTCAAGGGAGCGGCCATTTTTGTTTCGGCGGAATTCGGAAGCTATTTGCACCGGTTGCCATAAAATTGCTCAAAAAAACCGTCAGATGGCCGATGAGGACGTGACGGGGACCGGTGATTTCCGCTAAACACTCCTGTCGATAAATTTGCAAGGCCGCATGACATGGGCCTTAGGGACCGGAAAGGTCCGGGAGTAAAGGCGTGAACGGAATGGATACTGGTTCTGAAGTGAGCAGAGCCAAATACATGAAGACCTTCCTGAGACTGGCCGTTCTGGCTCTGCCGCTTGCGCTGGCCGCATGCGGTGGCAAGGACGATCTCGATGAGCTGGCACTCAACGATACGCCGCCGGAGGTTCTGTTCAACGAAGGCCTGTCCCTGCGTGCGCAAGGCAAACTGCGCGATTCGGCCCAGAAGTTCGAAGAACTCGACAAGCTTTATCCCTATTCGGAATATTCCAAGAAATCGCTGGTGAACCTGGCGTTCCTGAACTATTCGCGCGGCAAGTACACGGAAACCGTGACCGCGGCGAAGCGGTTCGTGACGCTCTACCCGGGCGATGAGGATTCCGCCTACATGCTGTATCTGGCCGGTCAGGCCTATTTCCGCCAGATGCCGGACATTACCCGCGACCAGGCCGTGACCCGCAAAGCCGCCGGTGCCTTCAACGAGTTGATCCAGCGCTTCCCGGAGTCGGAATATGTGCCGGACGCCGAAAGCAAGCTGCGGATCGTTCACGACCAGCTTGGCGGCAAGGAAATGCAGGTTGGCCGCTTCTATCTGCAGAAGCGCAACTACATCGCTGGCATCAACCGCTTCAAGACGGTGGTGGTCGATTATCAGACCACGCGCCACGTGGAAGAAGCTCTGTTCCGTCTGACCGAGGCCTATTACGCGCTCGGTGTCGTCAACGAAGCGCAGACCGCTGCGGCCGTGCTCGGACATAACTATCCGGACAGCCAGTGGTACAAGGATGCCTATTCGCTGCTGAACAAGGGCGGATACGAGCCTTCTGAAGACAGCGGAAGCTGGATCAGCCGCGCCTTCAAGAGCGTCTGACGCCCAGATCACTCCCGAATTGGCTTCAGCCTCGCAAATGAGGTTGAAAAGGCCCAAACAGGCTCTTTCAAGACGCTTCGGTCCTCCTATATGGTGGGCCGAACTTTAAGGAGCATCCCTTCATGCTGGTCGCGCTGTCTATCCGTGACATCGTTCTGATCGACCGTCTTGACCTCGAATTTGCCTCCGGAATGTCGGTTCTGACCGGCGAGACCGGTGCCGGCAAATCCATTCTCCTCGATTCCCTGTCGCTGGCACTCGGCGCTCGCGGCGACGCCGATCTTGTGCGCCACGGTGAGGCGCAAGGGCAGGTGACGGCCGTCTTCGATGTGGCGGCGGGCCATCCCGTGCGGACTTTCCTGCGGGAGAATGACGTCGATGACGACGGTGACATTATCCTGCGCCGTATCCAGACCTCCGACGGGCGCACCCGGGCGTTCGTCAATGATCAGCCGGTCAGTGCCGGGCTGTTGCGTCAGGCGGGCGCACTGCTGGTGGAAATTCACGGGCAGCATGACGACCGTGCCCTGGTCGACCCGGAAAGCCATCGTGCCCTGATTGATGTCTTCGGTGGCCTGACGGCCGAGGCCGAATCCGTTGCGCAGGCCTTCGCCACGTATCGCACTGCCGACAAGGCTGTGACCGATCACGAGAAGCGGATTGAAGCTGCGCGCAATGAAGCCGATTTTCTGCGCGCTGCCGTCGACGAACTGTCAGCCCTGAAGCCGGAGACCGGCGAAGAGGAACAGCTGGCTGCCCGGCGCACCGACATGATGGCAGTCGAGAAGATCGCGGGCGATCTCAACGAAGCCTTCGAAACCTTGAATGGCACGGCGTCGCCGATCCCGGAGCTTGCCAGCCTGCTGCGGCGTCTGGAGCGCAAGGCCGACCAGGTGCCCAACCTGCTTGGGTCGCCTGTGCGCACGCTGGCCGAAGCACTGGACCTTCTGGAAGAAACGCGCGGCGGGCTGGAAACAGCGCTGCGCGAGACGGAATACGACCCCCGGGAACTGGAAGCCGTTGAGGAACGTCTGTTTGCGCTTCGCGCCGCCTCGCGCAAATACTCCGTACCGGTTGATGAGCTGTCGGCGCTTTGTGCGCGTATGAGCGGCGATCTGGCGGATCTCGATGCAGGTGAGGACAAGCTGGCAGCGCTGGTGAGTGCTGCGGGCAAGGCCCGGGCGGAATACGACAAGAAAGCAGCCAGCCTTTCGGAAAAGCGGCGCAGGTCTGCCAAGGCCTTGGAAAAGGCGGTCGAAACCGAGCTGCCCGACCTCAAGCTGGAACGGGCAAAATTCATTGTCGAACTGGAAAGCAATACGGAAAGCCGCAGCCGGTCGGGTATCGATCAACTGGAATTCCATGTCCAGACCAACCCCGGCACCAAACCGGGGCCGATGATGAAGGTGGCGTCCGGCGGGGAGCTTTCCCGGTTCCTGCTGGCGCTCAAGGTCTCGCTGGCCGACAAGGGGTCGGCACCGACGCTGGTGTTCGATGAAATCGATACAGGGGTTGGCGGTGCGGTTGCCGAGGCCATCGGCCTGCGTCTTGCGCGCCTTGCCGGCAGTGTTCAGGTTCTCACCGTCACGCATGCGCCGCAGGTGGCGGCCCGTGCCGCAGGGCATTTCCTGATTGCCAAGGAAGCCACCAAAAAGGATCGGGTCGCAACCCGTGTCCAGCGTATCGACGAAGACCATCGCAGCGAGGAAATCGCCCGCATGCTGGCCGGCAGCGTCATTACCGAGGAAGCGCGCGCGGCCGCACGCCGATTGCTGACCGCCGCTGAGTAGGGCCGCTCGTCCGGACGCATGTGTTGACCACAAAAAAGAGGGCGGAAGCTTTTGCTCCCGCCCAGTGGTGCGTTTCTGCTGATAGCTGCCGGTCTTACGGCTCTTTCACCAGCGGTGCTTCCTTCATGTCAGGCAGTTTGAGTTCGCCCTCGCCAACATTCGGCACATTCAGCTCGATGCTCAGCTCATCGTCATTCGTAAAAAAGCCATTGGCGTAGAGCAGGCCGCCAGCGATCAGTGCAACGACAAGCGCTCCGGCCATGAACCAGCCAGCGCTGTTGCCCGTCGACTTCTCGACATAATGCGTTTCACGGTCCTGATAAGCCATTTGTGTCTCCTAATTCCAACATTCACCAGCATCGAGATTTGCCGGTTCGATGTGCTATGAACGCTTGAGCCGGTCATTCGGTTCCGGTATCCGGATTAATCTGGCGATCAACCCGTCCTCTCCCGCTGACACATTTCGTGAAGACAACATGACCGATACCTCCTTCGCCCAAACCGACATTGACGCCCTGACGCAGGAGGAAGCGCAGGTTGAGCTGAAACGGCTGGCGGCGGAAATCGCCGAACACGACCGGCGCTATCACCAGGAGGACGCTCCGGTCATTTCGGATGCGGATTATGATGCCCTGCGCCGGCGCAATGCGTCCATCGAAGCCCGGTTTCCCAATCTCATTCTTGATGATGGTCCGTCTGCGCAGGTGGGGGCGGCACCGGCGTCCGGTTTCGGCAAGATAACCCACCGGGTGCCGATGCTGTCGCTGGACAATGCGTTCAACGACGACGATGTCCGGGATTTTGTCGGCCGCGTGCGCCGGTTCCTGAAATACGATCCGCTGATGGGCGCATTGGCGGTCACCGCGGAGCCGAAGATCGACGGCCTGTCGCTGTCTCTTCGCTATGAAAACGGCACGCTGGTCTATGCGGCGACACGCGGCGACGGCACTACGGGTGAAAACGTCACCGAGAACGCGAAGACCATCAAGGACATTCCGGAAAAGCTGTCCGGCACGGTGCCGGATGTCGTTGAAGTGCGCGGCGAAGTCTATATGGCGCACAAGGATTTCCAGGCACTGAACGAGCGCATGGCGGCCAATGGCGGCAAGGTGTTCGCGAACCCGCGCAACGCAGCGGCCGGCTCGCTGCGCCAGCTCAAGTCCGAAATCACGGCTTCCCGCCCACTGCGGTTCTTCGCTTATGCCTGGGGCGAGATGAGCGCGCTGCCGGAAGACACCCAGTTCGGCATGGTCAAGCAACTGGAGGCCTGGGGCTTTCAGATCAATCCGCTGATGAGGCGCTGTGAAACCGTCGAGGAGCTTCTCGGCGTCTATCACGGCATCGAGGAAAGCCGCGCGCAGCTCGATTACGATATCGATGGTGTGGTCTACAAGGTCGATAGGCTGGACCTGCAGGAGCGTCTGGGGTTTGTCTCGCGGTCTCCCCGCTGGGCGATTGCCCACAAGTTCCCTGCCGAACAGGCCTATACCGTTCTCAACGACATCGAGATTCAGGTCGGCCGCACCGGCGCCCTGACGCCGGTCGCCAAGCTGGAGCCGATCACGGTGGGCGGTGTCGTCGTTTCAAACGCGACCCTTCACAACGAAGACTATATCAAGGGCATCGGCCAGGACGGTGAGCCGATCCGCGGCGGCAAGGACCTTCGCATTGGCGATACGGTGAAGATCCAGCGTGCGGGCGATGTCATTCCGCAGATTGTCGATATCGATCTGGACAAGCGCCCCGAGGGAGCGGAAGCCTTCGAGTTTCCTACGATCTGCCCCGCCTGCGGCAGCCACGCGGTGCGCGAGGAAAAGGAAAAGACCGGCCGCCGCGATGCCGTGCGCCGCTGTACCGGGGGTCTGATCTGCCCGGCGCAGGCAACGGAAAAGCTGAAGCATTTCGTCTCGCGCAACGCCTTCGACATCGAAGGCTTCGGCGACAAGCAGGTCGATGCCTTCTACAAGGAAGGCCTTGTGATGGCCCCGGCGGATATCTTCACGCTGGAAGAACGGGACAAGCGCTCGCTCACCAAGCTGCGCAACCGGGAAGGCTGGGGGGCCGTTTCAGCAAAGAACCTTTTCGAGGCGATCAACGCCCGGCGTGAGATCGATCTCCACCGCTTCATCTTCGCCCTTGGTATCCGCCATGTGGGCGAGGGCAATGCCAAGCTGCTGGCACGTGCCTATGGCTCGTGGGCGGCATTCTACGCAGCCATGAAGGCGGCACACGATACGGAAAGCGAGGCCTGGGCCGAGCTCAATGATATCGATGGCATCGGCCATATCGTTGCCGAGGCGCTGGCGGAATTCTTCGCCGAGCAGCACAACCTCGACCAGCTCGATGCGCTTCTGGTCGAGGTGTCGCCAAAGGACGCGGAAAAGATCAACGCCTCCGGCTCACCGGTCGCCGGCAAGACGGTGGTCTTCACCGGCTCGCTTGAGCGGATGACTCGCGACGAAGCAAAAGCCATGGCCGAACGCTTCGGTGCGAAGACGGCAGGCTCAGTGTCGAAAAAGACCGACCTTGTGGTAGCCGGTCCCGGTGCCGGCTCCAAGCTGAAAAAGGCCCAGGAGCTGGAGATCGAGGTCATCTCCGAGGATGACTGGTTCGATCTGGTGGGGGCCTGAGTGGGTATTACCTTCGTGTCTTTCTCTATCAAGGATTTGCGAGGATAAGGCAGGGGCGGCTTGATGCACGGGCGTCTGCGTTTACTGGATCCCCGCCTGCGCGGGGATGACAAGAGAGAGGCTTCATGACGTGCCTTTGCTTCTTGTCATCCTGGTTTGACGCGCAGCGGCAAGACCGGGATCCAGTACCCCTGTGCTCGCTGGAGCCACTAACCCCCGGGGTTCCTGAAACCGGTATTGGCTGTGCCAAATCAGCAGCACTAACAGCTGTCCGGGAAGAATTTCAGAAAAGGCTCCGCGTTGCACCTCGATCAGCAATACTTCGTCTACATTCTTGCAAGTGGACTGGGCGGTACGCTCTATGTCGGGGTGACGAATGACCTGTTGGGCAGGGTTTCGCTTCACCGTGAAGGCGTCGGCAGCCAATTTACCGCAAAGTATGGCGTGCATCGTTTGGTGTATTATGAAGTGCACGAAGAAATCGAGCAGGCGATCAAGCGGGAAAAACAACTCAAACGCTGGAATCGTGCCTGGAAGATCCGTTTGATCGAAGACCAGAACCCAAACTGGGATGACCTGTTTCCGAAACTGGCCTGACACTTTTGCGTTGCTTCGTTTGTTTTCTGGGCTCGGCCAGTTCTCCCGCCGCCTGGTCAACAAACTGGCTCTGGCGGCTACTGGATCCCCGCCTGCGCGGGGATGACAAGAGAGAGGCTTCAGGGCATGGCTTTGCTTCTTGTCATTCCGGTTTGACGCGCAGCGGCAAGACCGGGATCCAGTAACCCCTGTGCAGGTTGGGGGTACGAGCCTCTGTGCTTCCTGAAATCTGTCACCGCTGTGTCAAACGGTGATTGACTCACGCAGTTGCCGGGCCAAATAAGAACCCCCGGCCCTTGTCCCCACCAAATCGGTCATTCGCGCCTCGCCAGCACCGGTTTGTTGCTATATTGTTCTCAAAACAAGCGCTTGAAACCGGACCAGTAAACCATGACCGACCCGGACGGGTACGACGATTCCTTTGACGATCCATTCCAGCATGTCGGCACGCGGTCCGAGCCCGCGCCAGCACCCGTGCGGCAGCAGGGCGGGATCGCGGCGAGGGCGATGGCGGCACGGCGGGCGCCGGATTATCTGACCGGGCTGAACCCGGAGCAGCGGCTGGCGGTGGAAACCACCGAGGGGCCGGTTCTGGTGCTGGCAGGGGCGGGAACCGGTAAGACCCGTGTGCTGACGACCCGCATCGCCCATATCCTGGCAACCGGCTTGGCACGTCCTTCCGAAATTCTGGCCGTCACCTTCACCAACAAGGCCGCGCGCGAGATGAAGGAGCGCATCGCCGGCTTTGTCGGCGGCAATGTGGAAGGCATGGCCTGGCTCGGTACGTTCCACTCCATCTGCGTGAAGATCCTCCGCAAGCATGCCGAACTTGTCGGTTTGAAATCGTCCTTCTCGATTCTCGATACCGACGACCAGATCCGTCTGATCAAGCAGATCATCCAGGCCGAGGGGCTGGACGACAAGCGCTGGACGGCCAAGGCCTTCGCCGGGATACTGGATGGCTGGAAAAACCGGGCTCTGGGGCCAAAGGATATTCCGGAAGGCGAGGCGAGGGCGTTCGCCAACGGCAAGGGCCGCAAGCTTTACCAGGAATATCAGGAGCGCCTGTCGATCCTGAACGCGGCCGATTTCGGCGACCTGCTGCTTCACGTCATCACGCTGTTCAAGACGCAGCCGGATGTTCTGAAGGAATATCAGCGCCGCTTCCGCTACATGCTGGTGGACGAGTATCAGGACACCAACATCGCACAGTACCTGTGGCTCCGGCTGCTTGCCCAGGGCAACCCGAATGTCTGCTGCGTCGGTGACGATGATCAGTCGATCTACGGCTGGCGCGGAGCGGAAGTGGATAATATTCTACGCTTCGAGCACGACTTCAAAGGCGCTGTCGTCATTCGCCTGGAACGCAATTACCGCTCGACCAGCCACATTCTGGCAGCAGCTTCTCACCTGATTGCCTTCAACGAAGGCCGGCTCGGCAAAACGCTGTTCACGGATTTCGAGGAGCCCGACCACGATCTTGTGTCCGTGACATCCGTCTGGGACAGCGAGGAAGAAGCCCGCACCATCGGCGATGAAATCGAATCCCTTCAGTCCAGAGGTCATTCGCTCAATCAGATGGCGGTTCTTGTGCGCGCGTCGTTCCAGATGCGCGAGTTCGAAGACCGGTTCGTCACGCTGGGGCTGAATTACAGGGTCATTGGCGGTCCGCGCTTTTATGAGCGCATGGAAATCCGCGATGCCATGGCCTATTTTCGCTGTGTCGCGCAGCCTGCGGACGATCTGGCGTTTGAGCGTATCGTCAACACGCCCAAGCGCGGTCTTGGCGATGCGACGCTCAAGCTGGTGCATGGTGTCGCCCGGGCGGAGCGGATCCCGCTGATGCAGGCGGCGAGCCAGTTGATCGATACCGAAGAACTGAAGCCGAAGCCGCGCAATGCGCTGAAGACCGCGCTCGATAATTTCGAGCGCTGGCGGCGTCAGCTCGACCAGATGAAACACACCGAACTGGCGGAAATCATCCTAGACGAAAGCGGCTATACGGAAATGTGGCGACAGGACCGCTCGGCGGAAGCGCCGGGGCGGCTCGACAACCTGAAGGAACTGATCCGGTCGATGGATGAATTTGAGTCCCTGGCCGGGTTCCTGGAGCATATCTCTCTCGTCATGGACCGGGACAGCGCGGATGCGACTGACGCCGTGTCCATCATGACGCTGCACTCAGCCAAGGGGCTGGAGTTCGACACGGTATTCCTGCCCGGCTGGGAAGAGGGCCTGTTCCCGCATCAGCGCGCGCTGGACGAATCCGGCCGCGCCGGTCTGGAGGAAGAACGCCGGCTGGCCTATGTCGGCATCACCCGGGCGAAGAAACGCGCGAAGCTCTACTTTGCGTCCAACCGGCGCATTCACGGCCTTTGGCAGTCTACCGTTCCTTCAAGGTTTCTGGATGAACTGCCGCCGGACCATGTCGAGATCGCCGAAGCCTCTTCCAACTATGGTGGATATGGCGGCGGGGGGTATGGCCCATCACGTTTCGACAGCCACGATCCGTTCGACAAGGGCAGCTACTCCACGCCTGGCTGGCAACGGGCGCAGCGGGCCAGGCAGTCCTCCAGCGGGTTTTCCGATGGTGGCGGGCGCGGCTATCAGTCCGCGCGGCAGAAGCGACAGGGACCGCTGACCATCGAAGGAGAACTGGTCGCGAAATCCGTCAGCGATACGCCGTCGGACTTCTCTGTTGGCGAACGTGTGTTTCACATCAAGTTCGGCTATGGGGCGATCAAGTCGATCGAAGGCAACAAGCTGACCATCGATTTTGAAAAGGCCGGGGTGAAGAAGGTTATCGACAGTTTCGTCGAACGGCACTGACCGGCGAGCTGTCAGAAGGTTGTTCGACGAGATTCTGCGGGCCGGTTTCCTCTGAAAGGGACGGCAAAGCGGTTTAGGACTTGGAGTTGCCCGCTGCGGCTGGTCGTGTTCAGATGCAGTCAGACCTTGCGGAATGGTCGCTAGCGCCCAGCCTCAACTGCGTTAAAGGTCAACGCCTTGTGGCTTGATCAGCATGTCGCGCTCCTTCAGGAACGGATGGATGCCCACCGCTTCCCGCAGGACTTCCTGTCCTGCTTCCACCCGGCCAAGCGTCATCAAGATGATTGCCTTGCCGGACAGGGCTGCGAAGTGGCGCGGTTCCAGGGCGAGGGCACGTTCGATGTCCTCCAGGCTGGCTTCATAGTTGCCTTGCAGGAACAGGATGAAAGCGCGCTGGTTCCAGCCCTCCGAATAGTCCGCGGCCTCTTCCACCACCTGGTCGAGCAGCTCCTTTGCACCCTGAAAGTCATAACCGTCGCGCCGACGCATCGCCTCATCCACCTTTCGTCGAATTTCCGGGCTTGGGGCGGCATCCAGCCAGCTATTCCAGATGTCGTCTTCAATCCGGCTAGCGTCTTCTTCGGTCGGGGCATTTTTCAAGGCCTTGAACAGGGCGTCCTGTTCAGGCGTTGCCCCGGCCGGCGGCACAAGCAGCGTGAGGCAGAGTGCTGCGGCTACCAGGAGCAGCCCTGCAGACTGCCAAAAGGCTTGCCCAAAAAGGCGTGTCATGGGTGTTTCCTCGCATTTCCTATTGAAATGGGGCAGAGATCCGGTTTGCCCAGTCCACCGGCCGTTTCAAGCTGGCATCGGCTGCCGCTTCCCGCTATACCGCACGCCTTGACCCCAACAACAACAGGCGCGAGCGGCAATGAAAACCATCCGGGTGCGGATCACGGCTGAAGAACTGGAAGCCAAGCGGATTTCCGAAATCCTTGAACGGGCGTTCGAGGACGACGGCAATCCGGTGACGATCTATGAAGCGACACCGGATGGGCGCCTCTGGGCGGCTGAAATCCTTCTGTTCGACATGGAACCGGAAGAGGCGGCCGCGACCGTGCGCGACCGTGTCGGCGCGGATGCCTTTGCCGCGCCGCTGGAAGCGGAAGAACTGCCGGACATCAACTGGGTCGAAAAGAGCCTGGAAGGGCTGAAGCCGGTAAAGGCCGGACGGTTTGTCGTTCATGGCAGCCACGACCGGGACAAGGTACCGGGCGGGGCCATCGGTATCGAGATCGAAGCAGCGCTTGCTTTCGGAACCGGTCACCACGGCACGACGGCGGGCTGTCTGGAGGAAATCGACAGGCTGCTGGCCATGCGCGAGTACCACAGCATTCTCGACCTGGGGACAGGAACCGGTGTGCTGGCAATCGCCGCCGCGCTTCAATCCCGCCAATCGGTGCTGGCAACCGATATCGACCCTGTCGCGACGAAGACCGCTTTGGAAAATGCGCGGCTCAACGGCGCGGGACATCTGGTGAAGGGCTTCACAGCCAACGGTATCGATGACCGCCGTTTCCGCCATTATGGTCCGTTCGATCTGGTGATCGCCAACATCCTTGCGCGGCCCTTGATGAAAATGGCCAAATCCATCGGCGAACGCATGACGCCGACGGCGACCCTTGTGCTCTCGGGTCTCAGGGTCGAAGACGGCCCACGAATCCTGTTCGCTTACGGATGCCAGGGGTTCATTCTGGACCGGCGCGGTGAAAAAGACGGCTGGCTGACACTTACCCTCGTGCGGGGCAGAAAGCACGCCTGATCGCTGTTGCGGATTGTAGGGTGCCAGTAATGTCCTCACACTGATCTTCAGGAGCGCGCTTGCGCGCGTTTCGCGGGTTGGCCCCCTAGGTGTGCCGCTCATCTTTTGAGACGCCTGTCTCCAAATACAAAAAAGGCCCGCCGGACATTCCGGCAGGCCTTTTCGTTTTGCACAGTGGTCTTTGACTAGAGCGTGTCGCGTTTGACCGAATGTATCTGATATCGCTTTTTGCGTTGAAATCTCTGATTTCAGTCAGTGAAAAGCGATTTCAATAAACGCGACAGTTCTAAACCGTCCTGAGCCCCTTAGAACGCGCTGGTTGACGTGCCTTCGCGCTCGAGCTGGGCGCGGTCGTAGCCGTGAGAGGCCAGGGTCGCGTCGTCCAGCGACAGCAGGTAGCCGTTGACATAGCGGCGTGCCTGGATGGAGCGAGCTTCAATCATGCGGTCGAATGCGCGGCGCATGAAGCTGCCGCCAGCGCGGGTCGAAGTGGTCGTTTTCACGGTCATTGTGATCAATCCCATTTGAAGGTTAAGAGCTTCCCTAGGGAGAACGTCTTTTTCTTGTGTGACCCCTATATGCGCTTTTGTCGGAGCCGTAGGTAGGCCTTGCAGTGCATGACAGCCTTGCGCTGTTCGCATATGCGAAAGATATTGCTGCAGTGCGAAATTTGAGGAAAATAATGCTGCTGAAACAATTCAAGCGGAAAAAATATCCAGCTTGATCCGATGCGGCCGCGAAATTATCTTGCGGCCATGTTCCAGACTTTTGATGATCTTAGTGATCCTTCCTGTGGCGCGCCGCATGTGGCGCTTCTCAGAGCCGAACTCTCCCGCCGTGGACTTGACGGCTTTCTCGTGCCGCGCGCCGACGCGCATCAGGGCGAATATGTGCCGCCGCACGATTGCCGGCTGCAATGGCTGACCGGATTTACCGGGTCCGCGGGTACGGCGGCAGTTCTTGGAGAGGATGCAGCCATTTTCGTTGATGGCCGTTACACCATCCAGGTCCGGGATCAGGTCGACATGGCGGTGTTTCCGGCGCGCCATCTGATCAATGAACCTGTGACCGACTGGCTTGCCGAGCGGCTGCAGGCGGGGCAAAAACTCGGCATTGATGCCATGCTGCATACGGTGCGCGAGGTTCGTCGGCTGGAGGAAATCTGCAAGGCGGCCGGCGCCACGCTGGTCAAGCTGACCCATAATCCCGTCGACAGCGTCTGGAAGGACCGGCCGGAACCGCCGCTCGGTCAGGTGTCGCTCTATCCGGTGGAACTTGCGGGACGCGAGTCGAAGGACAAGATAGCCGAAATCCAGTCGGCGCTTGGCGAGAAGAAGGCTGATGCCTGCGTGCTGACGCAGCCAGATTCGATCGCATGGCTGTTCAACATCCGCGGATCGGACGTCACGCATACGCCGCTGCCGCTGTCTTTTGCAACTGTTCCGGCAGAAGGCAAACCGTCTCTCTTTATCGATGGCCGCAAGCTGTCCAATTCCGTCCGCGACGCACTTGCCGATCTGACGGACCTCAACGAGCCAACCGAGTTCAAGCCGGGTCTGGAGGCTCTCGGAAAGGCGGGGGCCCGGGTGATGATCGATCCGAGCCTCGCTGGGATCGGCATTGCCGACGCCATCACAGGTGCGGGTGGGACGCTGCTGGAAGCCCAGGAGCCCGTCCTGTTGCCGAAGGCCATCAAGAACGAAACGGAACTGAAGGGTGCGCGCGCCGCGCATATCCGCGATGCCGTTGCTTTCGTGAATTTCCTTTGCTGGTTCGATGAAGTTGCCCCCAAGGGCGATCTCGACGAAATCAGCGCTGCTGAAAAGCTTGAAGAGTTCCGGCGGGACACCGGGGTTTTGAAGGATATTTCCTTCGACACGATTTCCGGTGCAGGCCCGAACGGGGCGATCTGCCACTACAGGGTCAGCCGGTCCAGCAATCTGAAGATCCCGGTTGGCAAACCGTTCCTGATCGATTCGGGTGCCCAATATGAAGACGGCACCACCGACATTACCCGTACGCTTGCGGTCGGTGAGGTGAGCGCGGAGATGAAGAAGCACTACACGCTGGTGCTGAAGGGGCATATCGCCATCTCCACGGCAAAATTTCCCGAAGGCACCACCGGAGCCCAGCTCGATACGCTTGCCCGGATCGACCTATGGAAGGCCGGTCTTGATTTCGACCACGGCACCGGTCACGGCGTCGGGGCGTACCTCGGCGTTCATGAGGGGCCTCAGCGCATTTCAAAAACCGGCACCGTGCCGCTGAAACCGGGTATGATCCTGTCGAATGAGCCGGGCTACTATCCGGCAGGCGAATACGGTATCCGGATCGAGAACCTGGAAATCATCACGCCGGCGCGGGATCTGCCGGGCGGGGAACGTCCGATGCTCGGTTTCGAGACCATCACCCTGGTGCCAATGGATTTGCGGCTGATTGAGCCCGGACTGCTGACCGCCGCCGAACGGGACTGGCTCAACCGCTACCATGAAAAGGTTCGCAATGAGATTGGCCCGCTGGTGGCGGCCAAGGAGCGGATCTGGCTGGAACAGGCGACAAAAGCGATCTAAAAGACCTTGGAGGCCGGTTCGGACCGGCCTCTCTGTTTTGAATTCTTCTTTATCGAGCTGAGGTTTTTCAATGCGCGCCGCGGACGTTCTCAAGATGCCGCTCTATGCTGCCGAGCTGGCAACCGGGGCCAAATCGTTTCGGGACAACCCGCTGATCGGCAGCCGCCGGCTGAATGAGGCCGGATTGCACGCCAAGCGCATCAAGCTCGCGGAACAGATGGCCGACGCGCGTCGTCGGAGGCTGGAGCATCTCCTGCCGGAAGCCGATCGCGAGGCTTATGCAAGGGACGGCTTCATCGCCACCCGGGACGTGTTGCCGGAAGCGGAACTGGCTGCCCTGCGCAAGGAAGTTGAAACGACGCGGTTCGACGCCTGGGACATGCGCCAGGGCAATGCAGTCACGCGTTTCATTCCCCTGCCGCCAAATGTTCTGGCGGATCTGCCTCACCTCAAAGCATTCGTCTGGAGCAAGCCGTTCCAGAACGGTCTGCGGTACGTCGGATCTACCAACGGCGATCCTCTGGTCTATCTGCACATCGTCATGACCAATCCGGACACCAAGCGGCGGGCAGACCCGCAAACGGCGTTCCACTCCGATACGTTCCATCAGACAGCAAAATCATGGTTCTTCCTCTATGACATCGACGATGCCGAGGGACCTTTCACCTATATTCCCGGATCGCACCGCCTGACGCCGGAACGGCTGGAGTGGGAACGCGAACAAAGCCTGTCGGCCTGCAGCGACAAGAACACGCTGCATGCCCGTGGCTCCTTCCGCCTGGCTCCCGAGGAGCTGGAACGGCTCAATTATCCTGAGCCGGTGCGTTTCGCGGTTCCCGGCAACACACTGGTCGTTGCCGATACGCACGGCTTCCATGCCCGTGCCACCAGCAAACGGCCGTCGGTCCGGGTCGGCATCTACGGCTCGTTGCGGCGGAACCCGTTTCTGCCGTGGGCCGGACTCGATCCGTTTGATCTGCCGGGGATCAGAGGTCGGCAGGCCCGGCTCTACATGGCGCAAAAGGATCTGCAATTCCGCCTGAAGGGCAAGGCCTCCCACAGATATGCCGGCAAGATCCTGGCTACCGATCCTTCGAAGTTCTGATCAGGCAGGCGGTTAGGCTGAGGCGCAGTCTGCCGCCCGTCTCTAATGGTGCTCTTCTTCGTTGGCCTTGATCAAGGCCTCGTTGAAGTGATTGAGCGCACGCACATGGCGCGCCAGCCCGATGATCCGGGTCGCATCCCTGCTGCTGACGACCGGTAGCAACGCTTCACCGCAGGAATCGAAACTTTTCAGCGCGCTTTCAAGCGAGTCGGTCTCATGCAGATAGTTGCCGTCCTCGCCCGGCCTGAAAACACGGTCTTCCTCGTTGGCGGGCGGAGGGTCCATGAAGTCTTTTACCTTCACCGTTTCGCCTAAAAAGCGGTGAATGCCATCGTTCACGAAATACCCGCGAAGTCCAAGCAGCCAATGGAAATAGGATTTTCCATGCACGGCCTGAGTCAGGCCGGTGGCGATCGAGACGGTCAGCAGCAGGGCGATGGAGAGCGTGTAGCCGCCGGTCAGTTCGAACACGATCATGGTCGTTGAAAACGGCGCTCCGAGAACAGCTGCAGCCACGGCTCCCATCCCCAGAATTGCATAAAGGCCTTCGCTTGAAGCGAGTTCTGGAAAGACGGAGGCGGCAATCAGCCCGAAGGCCCCTCCGGTCATCGCTCCGAGATAGAGTGAGGGAGAAAAGATGCCGCCGCCAAAGCGGGAGGCGAGCGTTATCGCGGTTGCCGCTGTTTTGGCAACGAGCAGTGCGAGCAGCATCACCAGCGGGAGCTGGTCTTTCAGCGCGGCATCCGTGGTCTCGTAGCCGACGCCGAGAACATCGGGAAAGACCAGCGCAATCAACCCGACCACGAAGCCCCCGGTGACGGGTCTCAGCCAGACAGGCATCGAGATGTTGCGTGCAAACCAGTCCGTTCCGATCAGGGCGAACTGGAACAGGATTGCCACAAGGGCAGAGACCATGCCGAGCAGGGCGAACGCCGGAAATTCCCAATAGGAGGTGATCTGGTGTCCGGGGATCACGAAGGCGGCGACGTCGCCAAACCAGAGCCGGGAAAACACGGTGCCCGTGACGGCGGCAATGGCGATGGGTGAAATCGCCGACATGGCGTAATGCCCGAGAATGACCTCGTGGGCGAACAGAACCCCTGCGATGGGCGCGTTGAAAGAGGCCGAGACCGCACTGGCGACGCCGCAGGCCAGCAGAATACGATGCGCGGAGTCGGGGAGCTGAAACAAGCGTCCGACCGACGCCCCGATGGTTGCGCCCAGATGCACGACAGGGCCTTCGCGCCCGGCACTGGCGCCGAACCCGAGCGATAGTGCGGTGATCAGGGCGGACGAAATGCCCGGCCAGAACGGCAGACCGCGCCCGCCCTTCACCCTGGCTTCGATCACATCCGCCACACTGAATGTTCTCTGCATCGGCTGCATGTACTGAAGCAGCAGGCCGACCAGCAGTCCACCGATGGTGGGGCCTGCGACGATCACATACCAGGGCAGGGTTGCAGCTGCACTGACGACACGTTCTGTCGCGGTGCCAAGCCAGGGCAACTGCACCAGGCTGATGATCTCGCGGAAGACGATGGCCGCCCAGGAGACGAAGCTGCCGATGAGAAGGGCCAGCAGCCAGACGATATGGCTTTTCTGACGCAAAAACTCTCTGACATTGAAGCCGATGCCGGAGAAAAGCCTAGCAATGCCGGAAAGAATGGCAGGAAAGAGACTTGAAAAAAAGTTCAATCGATCGGGCATTCGGTCTGCGGAACTCACCTGAGAACAAGAGCCAATCTGGCGCACGGGTCCATATTAAGGAGGAACCGCTTCACTTCACCGAGAAAATCAAAAAAAATGAGCTTGTCCCTTGATTTTCATGTGTTCAGGTTTAAGGAGAGGGCGTCGAAGCCTTGGCCCATGTTGCCGCTACGGTCGCCTAGACCGGTTGTTAAGGGCTCCGGCAATCGCCCTAACTCGCCCTCTCAGCCAAAAAGTGTTGGCCTGCCATGTCCGTTGTTGAACCGTCCGATACCTCACCACTGTCCGGTGAGGAGGCTCCCGACGCGAGAAAAGAACGTGTATTTTCTGTTCCGTTGCTGTGTCTTGTTGCATTCTTCATCGGGATCGTCGCAGCCATCGGGGCGGTTTTCTTCCGTTATCTGATCTCGATCGTTCACAACCTGTTCTATTACGGAAAATTTTCCACCGTTTACGACGCAAACCAGTTTGCAGATCCGAGCCCGCTTGGTGCCCTGGTCATTCTCGTGCCCGTCATCGGCGGCCTGATCGTGGTTTTTCTGGTCCGGACCTTCGCGCCTGAAGCCAAGGGCCATGGTGTGCCGGAGGTCATGTTCGCGATTTACCACAAGAAGGGTGACGTTCGCGGTGTGGTGGCGCTGGTCAAGTCCTTCGCATCGGCGATTTCCATCGGTACAGGAGCATCTGTCGGCCGCGAGGGGCCCATCATCCAGATCGGCGCTTCCTTCGGCTCGACGATCGCGCGTGCGCTGCATCTGCCGAGATGGCAGAAAATCACGCTGCTGTCGGCAGGCGCCGGGGCGGGGATTGCGGCAACCTTCAACACGCCGCTCGGCGGTGTGCTCTTTGCGGTCGAAATGCTCTTGCCTGAAGTCAGCAACCGGACATTCCTGCCGGTGGTTGTTGCCACGGCAACAGCGACCTATGCCGGTCGGATCGCCTTTGGTCTGGATCCCGCCTTTATCGTGCCGATCTCCGCGGAAGAGGCAATCGAGGCCATCGAACCGATCCAGCTTGGCGCGTATGCACTGCTTGGCGTGCTGGCGGGCGTCGCGTCCTGGGCGTTCATCCGCACGCTTGCCTGGTGCGAGGATCTGTTCCCCAAGCTTCCGGGCAATGATTACACCCAGAACATCATCGGCATGCTGATCATCGGCACGCTGAGCTATGTGCTGATGCTGACCACCGGTCACTACCACACGGCCGGTGTCGGCTATGCCACGATCCAGGATATCCTCAATTCGACGCCATATACGCTCATTCTGCTGGCGGTTCTTTTCGTCGCAAAGATCATTGCGACGTCGATCAGCCTTGGTGCTGGGGCATCCGGCGGTGTGTTTTCGCCCTCGCTGTTCATCGGTGCGACGCTTGGTGGCATGGTCGGTGTACTGTGTTCTCACCTCTTCCCGGACAGCGGCTTCACGGCGGTCGAATTCGCGCTTGTGGGCATGGGCGCTCTCGTGGGCGGGGCAACCGGCGCGTCGATGACCGCCATCGTGATGATCTTCGAGATGACCCGCGACTATAACGTCATCGTGCCGCTGGTTCTGGCGGTCGCGATTGCGGTCGGTATCCGGCGCTGGCTCATCAAGGACAACATCTACACCGTCAAGCTGCGCCATCGTGGCAAACCGATCCCGCTGAACCGGCACACCAACATGTACCTGGTGCAGCCGATCAAGGAAGTGATGGCAAAGAACTTCGTGATCCTGCCGCTCGACACGCCGATCCAGGAAGCCATTTCCGCCGTGAGTGCCGACGGGGCTTCCCACATCATCGCGTCCGATGGGGCCCGCATCGCCGGTTTCGTGCGCCTTGGCACAATCCCGTATCAGGCTGACCGTTTTGCGGGGCAGACCCTGCGCGCGGTCCTTTCGAGTGACTTCGTGGTTGCTCCGGCAACGAACATCATGAACTCGGTGATTACCCGCATGAACAACCGTAATCGCAGTTGCGCGATCATCGTCTCCGGCGATGGCCGCATTCCGCGTCCGGACGATGTGGTCGGTGTCGTCGATTCCAAGGAAATTGCCGGCGTCGTCGTCTCCAACCACTACGGCTGAGGCATTCGTCCAGCATGTCAGCCGGTGGAGCGGTTTCCGGCTCCACCGGCTTTTGTTTTTGCGTCTAACAATGGCTCAGGGTTTCTTGCGGATTTCGATATGGCGTCCGGCGCGTTCCGGGCGCGGCAAGGTACGATGGGCTTCCGACAAGGCCGTGAGATTGGCTGTGATATCTTCCGGCCAGGGAGCGACCTTGCGGGCGTTCATGTCGACATGAAGGCTGAGCTGCTCGGATGTCGCCGACAGCCAGCCGTCTTCCGCATGACGCAGTTCCTGGTAGAAGTGGGCGCGCTTGGCGTCGAAATCGATAAGCTGAAGCGTCGCGATCACCGGCATGCCGGCGCTGAGTTCGCGCACGTAGCAGACGTGCACTTCCGCGGTGAAATACGACGCGCCACGGGTCTTGACATAGTCGGGTCCGAGGCCGAGACGCAGGAAGACCTCATCGACGGCGGTATCGAACAGAACATTGTAGTAGGCCATGTTCAGGTGACCGTTGTAATCGATCCAGTCTTCCTTGACCGTCATGATTTCGCTTTCCACCGGCTTTGCGTCCCATGTCACCTTTCCAATCCTCCTTGCGCCATTGTGTCCAACCTTGCGGGAAATACCCATTAGGCTTTGACCTTTCGGGCCGGGACTAACATATTCGGTTTTTTACCGCGCAGACAAAGGCGCGGCCCTAGGAGGAAAGAAAATGCCGGAATTGGCAAGCACGCCCAATGCAGCGCAAGTTCTTGAAAAGAATAGCGGGATTGGCGCTGCCATCGAGAAGCTGACGGATCTGTTCAAGGACCGTTGCTCCACGTCGAAGGCCTTGCGGGAACAGCACGGCCACACCACAACCTGGTTGAAGAATCAGCCGCCCGACGCTGTCGTTTTTGCCGAGACGACCGAGGAAGTCGCCGAAGCAGTAAAGATCTGCGCGGCCCACAAGGTGCCGGTGATCGCGTTCGGAACAGGTTCCTCCCTCGAAGGCCATGTGAATGCACCGTACGGCGGCGTTTCCATCGACCTGTCACGCATGAACAAAATTCTGGAAGTCAACGCGCAGGATCTGGACTGCCGCGTCGAGGCCGGGGTGACGCGCAAGCAGCTCAACAGCTTCATTCGCGACACCGGCCTGTTCTTTCCGATTGATCCGGGTGCGGATGCAAGCATTGGCGGCATGGCGGCCACCCGTGCATCAGGCACCAATGCCGTGCGTTATGGCACAATGAAGGACGCTGTCCTGGGCCTCACCGTGGTGACGGCGGACGGGCGGATTATCAAGACGGGTGGACGGGCGAAAAAATCCTCGGCCGGCTATGATCTGACCCGGCTTTTTGTCGGCTCGGAGGGCACCCTTGGCATCGTCACGGAGGTGACCCTGCGCCTCAATGGTCAGCCGGAAGCCATTTCCGGTGGTGTCTGCCCGTTCCCGGATGTCGCGTCCGCCTGCAACGCGGTGATCATGACCATCCAGATGGGGGTGCCAGTCGCCCGTATCGAGTTGCTGGACGAAGTTCAGGTGCGCGGCTGCAACATCTACTCAAAGTTGGATCTGCCTGAAACCCCGACGCTTTTCCTGGAGTTCCACGGGTCTGAGGCCGGTGTTCAGGAGCAGTCCGAAACCTTCTCCGCAATTGCCGAGGAATTTGGCGGTGGGCCGTTCAAATGGGCAACGGGGGCGGAAGAGCGGACAAAGCTCTGGGCTGCGCGACATGACGCCTATTGGGCCGGCAAGTCGCTGAAGCCTGAAGCCAGCATCATGGTGACCGATGTCTGCGTGCCGATCTCGCGCCTTGCCGACTGCGTCGCGGCCACGGCCGAGGATATCCGCAACGAAGGCTTCCTGGCGCCAATCGTCGGCCATGTGGGCGACGGCAACTTCCACGTCCAGATCCTGGTCAATCTGGACGATCCGGAAGAAAAGCAGCGGACGGAAGACTTTGTCGGACGGCTTGCGCTGAGGGCGATCGACATGGGCGGCACCTGCACCGGGGAACATGGCGTCGGCCAGGGCAAGCAGAAATACATGGCCAAGGAACATGGCGAAGCGCTTGACGTGATGCGCGCTGTCAAACAGGCGCTTGATCCTGACAATTTGATGAATCCCGGCAAGATCCTGCCGCAGTCATGATATTGTATCGAATCAGTTCAATAAGCTCGTTTTGCTCCGCCGGACGCCGCAATGCGGCGATCCGGCCAGCGCCGGCAATCCTGTGTTTGCACTGCAGCAGAGATCGGCTACATCTATCCGGTACGATATCCGGTGACTTTGGAGAACAAGGAGACAAGGCCTGAACTCCGTCTACATCACGTTGGGTGTAACAGTCATTCTGGTGCTGGTGGCAGCGCTGGTCGGGCCGTTCTTTATCGACTGGACCGTTTATCGGTCGACCTTCGAAAGCTATGCAGAGCGCGCGCTGGGGCACAAGGTGACTGTGCTGGGCGAGGCGGATCTGCGACTTCTGCCCGCACCGTCCATCAGTTTTTCCGACGTACGCGTTGGCGGTGCGGAAGACCCGCTTCTGGTCGTGTCGCGCTTCGATATGCGGATCGAGCTTCCGTCCCTTCTGAAGGGTGAAATTCGTGTTCTGGATATGGAACTCGACCGCCCGCATCTGGCGCTTTCGCTGGATGAGGCGGGGCGTCTGGACTGGCTCACCGCCATGACCTCAAACGGTGCCATCGCCAAACTGGCACCGGACGATCTGACCTTCGAAAACGTCACGATCCGCGACGGGGCATTGACGATTGTCGATGCGCGGTCCGGGGATATCAACAGGATCGACAACGGCAATCTTGTCGTGTCCGCGCGGTCGCTCGCAGGGCCGTTCCGGGCTGCGGGCAGCCTCACGCTGAACGGAGCGCCCTATACGGTCAGTCTGGCAACAGGCCGCGCCCAGGAAGATGCCGGATTGCGCGTGAAGGGGGACGTGACGCCGACCAACCGGCCGGTCAGTTTCGCCTTTGATGGCCAGCTTCAGGTGGCCGACGCTGCCCCCGAATTCGACGGCCGTTTCACCATTGCCTCGGTTGCGCTGGAAGAAAACGATCCGAACATGTGGCAGGCGGAAGGGCAGTTCACTGCCGATATCGCCGAGGTTGCCGTTCCCGAATTCGAGTTCCGCTACGGGCCTGAAGACCGGCGCCTCAGCATGACCGGCAATGCGGATCTGGTTTACGCCGGTGACAAACGGTTCGAGATCCGGGCGCGGTCGAAGCAGGTTGATCTGGACAGGCTGCTAGGCGGCGGACCGCAGTCGCCGGTGGATATCAACGAGGCGGCAAAACGGCTGATCGCCGCCCTTCGTGTCGTACCGCTGCCGTCCATCGACGGCGCTGTCTCGATGGACGTTCCGGCCCTGGTCGCCGGTGGCGGCATCATCCAGAATGTCCGCCTGGATCTTGAAACCATGCTGGGTGGCTGGCGCGTGGCGCGCCTTGCCGGGCGCCTGCCGGGCCGCACGACTGTGGCGACCCAGGGGGATCTCGGTCTTGAGCCGTCTCTGACCTATCGCGGTGCGGTCTCGATCAGCTCCGATCAGCCTGCTTCACTGCTGAGCTGGTGGCGGAAGAAGGAAACCGGTGTCGGCACCATCGACCCGGTGAGCCTGGAAGGCCGTCTGAACCTGGTGCCCGAAGGGGCGGCGCTGGACAATCTGCGGCTGACCATTGCCGGGTCCGAAGCCCGTGGCGGCCTGTCTTACCGTATTCCCCGCAGCGGCAATTCGGAGTTCTCGCTTTCTCTGGAAGCGGATCGGCTCGATCTCGACCAGATCGAAAACATGGCCGCGCTGCTTCACCCGCAAGCGGGCGGGGCAGGGGAACCGGAAGATCCCAAAGGGCTCGACGTGTCCATCCGCCTGCGTGCCAAGCAGGTGGTGGCGCGCGGTGTCGAAGGTGAAGGTCTGGCGCTGGAAGCGGAATATTCCGACGGCGGCGTTCGCATCGACAGGCTGTTTGCGGACGACCTTGCAGGTGCCCGGCTCGACGTCTCAGGCGATATCCGCAATCTCTTTTCCGCGCCTGAAGGGGCTGTGTCCGGAACGCTCGATGCGCGGGACCTGAGCGGTCTTGTGGCGCTGGCGGGCGGATTGTTTCCCGAAACGATGTTTGCAGAGCGGCTGGAACGAGCAGCCGCAAGCCTGGTGCCTGCCAAGTTTGATGCCGAGTTGAAGGCTGCGGCGGCAGGCGAGGCAACAGACATGACGCTGCGCCTCGATGGCAGCGCGGGCGGGGCGGACACTGCAATCAATGCGGAACTCAAGGGCCGTGTCGATCAGTGGCACGATGCGGAAATTGCCGTTGGCGTGGAACTGAAGGGGCCGGATGGCGGCAGACTTCTGCAACAGCTCGGCTTTGACGTCATTCCGGTGGAAGCTGCCGGCAATGGCCATCTGACGCTGAACGTTGCCGGCATTCCGGCCAAGGGCCTGACGACACGCCTTGCCACCGAAATCGGCGGTTCGAAGGTGGAAGCCGACGGCACCTTGACCCTGAAGAAGGATGAAGCGCCGGAATACCTGATTTCCGTGAATGCGGAGACTTCGGACCTTGGGCCGCTGGCCTTGATGGCCGGGCGGGTTCTGCCGATCATGAGCGGCAGACTCCCGGCAGCGCTTTCGGTCGATCTGGAAGGCGTCGGCAGTTCGTTGGCGGTCAGCAGGGCCGAAGGTTCGCTCGGCGCGACGTCATTCGAGGGCCGTCTGGAAGGTGATCTGGAACCGGCACCGGGTGAACGCAACAGACGCTTTTCCGGTGAGATGACGGTCTCCGAAGCTGATCTGCGCACCATGACGGAACTCGTGCTGGGCCCGGACCAGTGGTTCTCGGCAGGGGACGGTTCCAGTATGTGGCCGACAACTCCGTTCGGCTCGCCGCTTCTGGATGGTCTCGACCTGACCTTGCAGCTCAAGGCAGACAGGATGCTGCTGGACGAGGGAACGGCTATCGCCAATCCCAGTGCCGAGCTTCGGGTGTCGCCAAGCCTGTTCCGCCTGGACGGGCTGCAGGGAGCCTTTGCCGGTGGCCAACTTGACGGCAGTCTTTCGATCCGCAGAACGGAAGCTGAGGCAGCGGCCTCTGGCCGGGTCAAACTCGACAATGCCGACCTGAGGCAGGTTTCCTGGCGGCCGGACAACAGAGCGGTCGCCTCCGGCACGCTCGATCTTTACCTGGAGTTCGAAGGGGCAGGGCGGTCGATCTCGGCCATCGTGACCGGCCTCAACGGCGGTGGCACATTCTCGATGGAAAATGGCGACTTCCGGGGTCTCAATCCGCAAGCCTTCCCGCTGGTGACCCGTGCGGTGGACGCAGGACTGGACCTTCAGGACGACAAGATCCGCGACGTTTTCGTCAGCCACATGGCTGCGGGCAGCCTGCCATTCAAACGCGTTGACGGCACGTTGACGATGGTTGGAGGCCGGCTGAGCGCACGCAACGTTGTGGTCGATGCCGAAAAGGCAGAGATCTTCGGCAGCGCCGAAGTGGACCTTGCCAACTACGATCTCGATGCGGATTTCTCTTTGAAGGTCGATCCGGGCGAGGATGCGGTGACCGGGGCAGAACCGCAGGTCGGGCTTCTGTTCGAAGGGCCTGTGGAAGCACCGGAGCGCCGCATCGATATCGCGCCTTTCACCGCCTATCTGACCCTGCGCGCCTTTGAGCGGGAAGTCGAACGCGTCGAGAAACTTCAGGCGGAAATCCTGGAGCGGGACCGTCTTGTACGGGAGTTGAAAAACCAGCGGGAAGGCGAGGCTCGGCGCAAGCGTGAAGCCGCACGTGCCGCTGAGGAAGAGCTGCTCCAACTGGAACAGGGGCCGTCTGAAGACGGCAGCCAGCCTCAGGCAGATCCCGACAAACAGGAAAACTCTGCCCTGCCGCCAAAGACCAACGATGCGCCGCGCAGGGAAACCCGCGCCGCGCCGCCACCTGTGCCGACGCCAGCCCCAGCACCGGCCCCCTTTGCCGAGCGCATTCGAGCTGTACTGGACTCTCCGGACCTGGAAGACCTGACGGCAGCGCCAGACACCGCTCCGGCCACCAATCCTTCGAACGGCCTGCCACCTCTGGATCCGCCCGTCTCCATTGAAGACCTGCTGACACGCGATGTCGGTGCACCTCTGGTCCTGCCCGGGGCACAGTAATAGGCCGGTATCACGGGCCTTCGCTCGTCGGTGTTGGGCAGGTGTTGCCTGAAGCCCATTGAACGGTGGTCGGAAAAGAAGCTGCCCTACCCACTTCAGCTTTCCATCAGTCTCCCCTCATCCTGAGGAAGCGCGAAGCGCTGTCTCGAAGGATGGGCTGCTTGCTCAGAGTGTGTCGCCATCCTTCGAGACGCGCGCAAGCGCGCTCCTCAGGATGAGGGAGATGTGTGTTGTTGAGGCGGCAAGAGGGCTGAAGCTCAGTGGCGGTCCGGGCACTTCCAACAGCGCTCTGGGGCACGCCAGAAACAGGGGACCAGCAATCTGATTGTCAGCCGTTCATCCCTCCGAAATCAGACCAGCTTCCATTTGCACCCGCTTCAAGGCCCAGACCCTGACTGCCGAAGACAGCGGGTCTTCCGGGTCGCGGTTGTCGTCGATTTCGGCGATCAGGCCGGCGAGGGATTTTTGCGTGGCATCGGCATGGGCATCGACCACGTCCCAGAACTCCGGCTCCAGCGCCAGGCTGGTGCGGTGGCCGTGAAGGGAGAGGGAGCGTTTGAGCAGAGCCATTGGCGATCAGTCGCCGTTGTCAGAAGGCTTCGGGCCAGAAGGGTTCTGGCCGGAAGGCTCTAGAGCGAATTTATCTGCGTCGGTTGTTTCAGGATCGGAGTGTTCAGCATTCGGTCCGTCACGCTTTCCCAGGAGATGGCCGTCGACATGAGTTTCGAGCGTTTCCCGGCGCTGGCGGGCGGCATCGCGTTCGGCTTTGGACCGGCCATACTTGCGCCGGTTGTCCTCGGCGGTCTTGTCCTTGTCCTCACGCTTCTTCTGTTTGCGCGCCATGCGCAGATTGATGATCTCCGCGCTCATGGGAAAGGCTCCCGATCTCAGGTCTTCTTGCGGAATGCGTCCAGGGAAACGACTTCGCCGCCACCGTCACTGTTTTCAGTGGCCTGAGCGGCAGGCTTGGCCTTCGGTTCGGCGGAGGCTGCTTCCCGGTCACCGTTGCCTTCGTCCTGCTTGGCTTCGTTGTCGCCATGCTCCTGCTCGGCCCTGGCAAGTTCTTCCACGGCTTCCAGCAATTCTTCCGGCAGTTCTTCTGCCGTCTTGCCTGGATCGAACTCCAGCGCGAACTGTACGGACGGATCGAAGAAGCCCTTGATGGCGGAGAAAGGCACAAGCAGTTTTTCCGGCACGCCGCCGAAGGACAGGCCAACTTCAAACGCATGTTCGCCGATGGCAAGGTCCCAGAACTGGTGCTGCAGAACGATGGTCATTTCCTGCGGATAGCGTTCCTTGAGCCGCTGAGAAATACGCACGCCCGGGGCATTGGTGTCGAACGCGATGTAGAAGTGGTGGTCTCCGGGCAGCCCGGTACGACCGACTTCGGCAAGTATTTTCTTCACCGCTCCACGCAGCGCGTCCTGGATCAGAATATCGTATCGCAGAAGGTCTTCAGACATCGGGTTTCGTCGAATCTCGCTGGAAAAGTCCACTATCAGGAGCACATTGACGGGCCGAGATCAAAAAGAAAAGGCTCTTTTCCAAGTGAACCCAGATTAATGTGTGCAACCGGGCAATGATCGCTCGCTGGTCCTGCACGCTATTTAGGACGGTTCAAATATATGGGAAGATCAAGTGGAGGCTTCTGTTGCCAGGTGCCTCCGAACCCCGCCCGTGAGTGCTACCTCAAAGGACTTAGTGGACTACCGGCGCAGCGTTACGCTGCGACAGCGTTGTCCATAGCATAGTTGTCATTTGCAACTATTAAGAAAGCCCGATAACGGTGGTACAATGCCGAGCAAAAGCACAGTCTTTACGCCCTCGTCGATCCTATTTCGCCCCCGCCGAAACCCATGGAGTTTCTGAAGCTTAGCCCCATGGGCTTGGGTGGAGGCGCCGGGTACCGCCCCCGGGTCCGATAGGTTTATTTCACTGACCATTTATTGCCATAGCTGGCGAACCAGCAGCCCTGATATAAGGTCTTCGGTCTTGAATTGAAAGAGGCTTCTGGCAATCCGAGTCGTTTGCCGGCTTGGCTCCTGGCCATTCTTCCACAGTTCGCCCAAGTTGGGGAAAGTGCAGGGAAGGGGCTGTCTTTTCGGGAAAATCTGCCAAGTTAACCTCAAACTCCAGATCTCACGACCGCGAAGGCTTCCGCCGTGCAGCAATATCTCGATCTCTTGTCAAAAATCCTGGACGAAGGCGTTGACCGGGGCGACAGGACCGGAACGGGCACACGCTCGATCTTCGGCCACCAGATGCGCTTCGATCTTTCGCAAGGGTTTCCCTGCACAACGACCAAGAAGCTGCACCTGAAGTCGATCATTCACGAGCTGCTGTGGTTCCTGGCGGGCGATACCAACATCCGGTATCTGAAGGAAAACGGCGTGAAGATCTGGGACGACTGGGCGGACGAGAACGGCGATCTCGGCCCGGTCTACGGCTACCAGTGGCGGTCCTGGCCTGCGCCGGACGGCCGGTCCATCGACCAGATCGCCAATCTCCTGAAGATGATCCGGACCAATCCGGAAAGCCGGCGGCTGATCGTGTCGGCCTGGAACCCGGCTCTGGTCGACGAGATGGCGCTGCCTCCGTGCCACTCGTTGTTCCAGTTCTATGTTGCTGACGGCAAGCTCTCCTGCCAGCTCTACCAGCGTTCGGCGGACGTTTTCCTGGGCGTGCCCTTCAACATCGCCTCCTATGCGCTTTTGACCATGATGGTGGCGCAGGTGACCGGCCTGAAGCCCGGCGACTTCGTGCACACCTTCGGTGATGCGCATCTTTATGCCAATCACTTCGACCAGGCACGCGAACAGCTCACGCGCTCGCCGCGGCCCTTGCCGGAAATGAAGATCAATCCGGAGGTCACCGATCTCTCTGCGTTCAAGTTCGAGGATTTCGAACTGACCGGTTACGATCCGCTTCCGCATATCGCGGCACCGATCGCCGTCTGATCAAGAGAACCGGTTAGGCAACTTCGAACCAGGTCATCATGCCGGAAGCGGCATGGCCCAGCATGTGGCAATGGATCAGCCACGTACCGGGATTGTCCGCAACAAAGGCGATCTTGACGGTCTCGCGCGGCTGGTTTGTGAAGGTGTCGCGCCAGTCCGGGTGTTCCAGTTTCGTGCCATCGCGCTCGATCACCCGGAAATGGTGACCATGCAGGTGGATCGCATGGGGGAAGGCCGTGTCGTTTCGGCTTTCCAGCAGGATCGTGTCGCCTCGCTTTGCGGAGAACATCGGATCCCCTTCCATTCCGGCGACACCATTGAAGGCCCAGAAGAGGCCTTCCGACATCATCTGGCGCATGTCCATTTCGACGCCGTTTCTCATCATCGACTGCATGCCGCCCATGGCACCGCCCGCCATCACCAGCGGCAGTTCCCAGGAAGAACCCAGATCGGGTTCCGGCAGCCGGTTCGGCGGCGGCAGCACCAGCGGAAGATCTTCGCTTTCGGTTTCCGAGACGACGAAGTTGGCGAAAGTGAACGGCTTGCCGGTCATCATCTCGAACGGCAGCTTGCCGGTTTCCTGAGGACGGAGCACCAGATCCATGCGCTGCGCCGGGGCCAATTGCACGGTTCCCTCGATCTCTCGTGCGCTATCAAAGGCCTGACCGTCGAGGCCGATCAGCTTGGCACCGAACCGGGCCGGGGCAAGATCGAGAATGCGTGCGGTCGAGGCATTGATCAGGCGCAGCCGGTGCCAGCGGTCCTTCTTCAATGCAATGTCCGGCATCGAGGCGCCGTTGATGGTCAGCCAGTTGCCCAGCCTTCCGGCATGGGCGAAATCGTGCATGGCGCCGAAGCTGGCAGTTTCCAGAATGCCGTTTTCGTCCAGACGCCAATCGTTGAGGACCAGCGTGATGTCGCAGTCCGGATCGAAGGATGGCTCGTCATCCTCGACGATCAAGGCGCCCGCAAGGCCGCGGGGCACCTGGTTCCAGCTCATGTTGTGGGCGTGATACCAGAAGGTGCCTGCGTCCGGTGCGACAAAGTCGTAGTCGAAGCTTTCTCCGGGGGCGACGGCGGGTTGGGTCAGGCCGGCAACACCGTCCATGGCATTGTCGATGCGGATGCCGTGCCAGTGGACCGAGGTCGGTTCGTCAAGGTTGTTGGTGAAGCGCACTCTGACGCGTTCCCCTCGCTTGACGCGGATCTGCGGGCCGGGCAGCCGATCATTATAAAGCCAGAGGTCGGAGAGGCCGCCGTCCTTGCCGTAAAGACGAGCCTGTCCCTTGACCGCCGCAAGATCGAAAAAACCGTCTTCGGTTTTTGCCAGCGCAAAGACGGGTGACATGGCAGCCACGCATCCGGCTGCAGATGCTTTCAAGAACGAACGGCGATCCATCCGGCCACCTTCCTCACGCTGATTTTCTTTCCAAGAATATGGTGGTTCCAGTTGGTGGAAGGTCAAGCGCCGACCTTTGGATAATACGCGCAAATAGTGCTCGCATTTGGCGATAAAACTGCCGACACTTCCTTCCGGTTTTGATGAAGAGGTCCGCTCATGAAATCTGGCGCAGGTCTGTCGCTTTCACCTCACGCAGCAGCGGCCGAGCGCCGCGGGTTTGGTACCTCCCTGGGGCGCAAGCTTTGCGCCGGTGTCGAGGCGGGATTGCTGCCGCATCTTCATGCCGTGCTTGCGGAGCGGGGCGGTGAAACGGTTCTGGAAAGCTATGGCCAGGGACAGGACGAAAACTGGGGCCGCCCGATCGGTGAAGTGACTTTCGGTGCGGAAACCCTTCACGACCTGCGCTCTGTCACCAAATCCATCGTCAGCCTGCTTTACGGCATCGCGCTGGAGCGGGGAGAGGTGCCGAGGCTGGATACGCCTCTTCTGGAGCTCTTTCCCGAATATGCCGATCTTGCCGGCGACCCGAAACGCATGGAACGGACCGTGGAGCACGCCTTGACCATGTCGCTCGGCATGGAGTGGGACGAGACCCGGCCATACACAGATCCGGAAAACAGCGAGATCGCCATGGAAATGGCTCCGGACAGATACCGCTACGTTCTGGAGCGGCCGTTAGTGGAAGACCCAGGCCGGCGCTGGATCTACAGCGGAGGGGCGACCGCCCTTGTGGGAGAGATCCTGCAACGGGGCACGCGGCAGAAGCTTGCCGACTATGCAAGGGAACGTCTGTTCGCGCCGCTTGGAATAACGCAGTTCGATTGGTCGGTCGGCCGTGACGGAACACATTCCCCGGCGTCCGGGCTGAGGCTGACCGCACCGGACCTGATGAAGATCGGACGCCTGGTCCTGAACAACGGCATCTGGCAAGGCAAGGAGATCGTTCCCGAAGCCTGGCTTCGGGCGTCGCTGCAGCCGATCATCGAAACGAGCGAAGGCCCGGGATATGGCTATTTCTGGTTCTGCGGACAGGCGCCGGTACCGGCATTCGGCGGGCCGGTGCCCTGGTTCGCCGGCTTCGGCAACGGCGGCCAGCGGCTCTGGCTGTGCCCCAAGGCAGACGTCGCGGCCGTCATCTACTCCGGCAATTACAATGACTGGACCGCCTGGATCCCGCCGACCCGTGTCTGGAGCGAGATCATTCTGGCGAATTTGCGGGAGGCTTAGGGGGCATTCCCTCGTCTTGCTTGCTAATCTTGCAACGAGAACATCCTCATCCTGAGGAGCGAGCCTGCTCGCGTCTCGAAGGACGGGCCCCACGCGCAGAATATGCCGCCCATCCTACGAGACAGCGCTGCGCGCTTCCTCAGGATGAGGGGGGAGGAGGCGAGACAAAGCTCAGCTTGGCTGCACTGATCCGCAATTTAGGGCGAAAGCTCGAAGGGCTTTCACCCCTGCCGATGCGCCTCAATGACGTCCCGGTACCACAGGGCACTGTTCTTCAGCGCACGGACCTGGGTGTCGTAATCCACGTGAACGATGCCGAAGCGCATTCTGTAGCCTTCGGCCCACTCGAAATTGTCCATCAGGCTCCAAAGGAAATAGCCCTTCACCGGAACACCTGCCTCGCGTGCATCGGCGATGGCGCCGAAATGTTTTTCCAGATAGTCGATCCGGAGCTGGTCGTTGACGACGCCGTCCTGAGGCTCGTCGTTATAGCAGGCACCGTTTTCGGTGATGTAGCAGTCCGGCAGCGGGTAACGGGTGTCGAGATCCTTGAGGAGATCCGACAGGCCCTTTTCATAGACTTCCCAGCCGATATCGGTCAGCTCCGGGCCCGGAGTTGGTGGAACCGTCTCGGCCATCGGATAGACCGCGTCGACATTGGTGTCTGCTTTCACGCGTAGCGGCGTGTAGTAGTTCAGACCCCACCAGTCGAGAGGCTGATGAATGGTCTTCAGGTCTCCGTCGCGAATGTCCATTTGATCGCCGAAGGCGTCGAGCACGTCCGCCGGATAACGTCCTTCGAACATCGGTTCAAAGAAAAGACCGTTGTTGAACTGGAAGGCGCGCTCTGCTGCTTGCCTGTCCTGCGGCGCGTCGCTGGCGGGATAGACGGAATGCGCGTTGATGACGATGCCCATCGGCAGGTCCGACTGCACGGATCTGGCAGCCTGAACACCCAGGCCATGTGCCAGGTTCAGCGTGTGCACACTGGCCGCGAAGGCCTCCACGCTTTTTTCGCCCGGTGCATGAATGCCGTAAAGGTGGCTGAGATGGCAGATGCACCAGGGCTCGTTGATGGTCGCCAGTGCGTCCATACGGTCGCCGAGCCGTCTGACAACAAGCTCGGTGTAGTCCGCAAAGGCTTCCGCCGTGCTGCGGGCGGTCCAGCCGCCGTCGCCGGCCAGGGTCAGCGGCAGGTCCCAGTGGTAAAGCGTCGGATAGACCTTCAGGCCGCGCGCGACCATGCCGTCGATCAGCCGATCGTAGAAATCGAGGCCCTTTTCGTTCACCGGGCCACGGCCATCCGGAAGAATGCGCGGCCAGGCGATGGAGAAGCGGTAGGCGTCGACGCCGAGCGACTTGATCAGATCGAGATCGCTTTCCCAAAGATGGTAGTGGTCGCAGGCAATATCGCCCGAATGCCCTTTATAAACGCGCCCAGGCATCTTGGAAAATGCATCCCAGATGCTGGGCTTGCGGCCGTCTTCACGGGTTGCGCCTTCGATCTGATAGGCGGCGGTTGCAACACCGAACAGGAAATCACCGGGAAAACGGGTTGCAAGATCTTTGGGAAATGCCATGGAAACTCATCTTGAGCAAGAACGCGATTGGGACGGTCATAGGTCTCAAAGCGCTTTGGATCAAGTGATTTCGTCATATGATCGCCGATCTTGCTCTCCGTCCTGCCCGTCAGCTTTGTGCTGCGTGAAGGCTCATCAGCCAGCGCCATAAGGGCAGAGCCGGTTCCATCGCTTCTGCTATCGCCTTATGGCCGCCCGGCCCCTGCACGGCGCCGATGTCTTGCAGGTCGCACCAGACGGCGAGGCCTTTGTGGCGGGCGAGGTCCTTGCACGGGTGATTGGCCGGGAAACCGCGTGGAGGTTTGGCAAGATCAGGCTCGGACAGATCAAAGCCGGCATCAGTCAACTGGCCGATCAGGCGTTCAATGTCCTCGCCTGCCTGTGTCTCCAGCCTTTGCAGATAGGTCCCGAGAACCGGTCTTGAAAACTGCATGCAGCCTGTGCCGGTTCGCACGTGATCGCTTTCCACGGACAGGAAGAAGCTCGGCGGCTGTGCGTCCTTGCCCTGGAATGCAGCTCCGTTCGGCCAGAAGGCCATGCGGATATGGGTGTTATAGGGTGTCTTGTCTTTGGAAAAACGCAGATCCCGGTTCATGCGGAACTGCTTTGAGGTGAGGACGTGCCTGCTGAGCCGGGAGAGACTATCGGCCAGCCTTTCGCACACCGCGTCGGCAGGCTCCTTGATGAAGCGCTGGTAGTCGGTCTTGTGCGCTTCGAACCAGTCCCTGGTGTTGTTGACTGCAAGCTCTTCCAGAAAGCGGAAGGTTTCGGGTCGGAAGCCGTAGGCGCTCATTTCGCGGTCCTTCCGGGTTTCGATGTTTTGGGCTTTGCAGGCTTGGGCGGCAGAGCGCTGACATAGGATCTTGCCATCTCGATCCAGCTTTTCAGATCGTCGTCACTTTCGATCCCTTCCGGCTCAACCCGGATGAAGCCGGGCATGGGCCGGTCCCCCATCCTGCAAACCGAGGCAAAGGGCCTTGCGAGCGCTTCGGCCTGCTGATCCGTTCCGACACGTGCCATCAGTCCGCGTCTGGAGGCGCAGACCAGCATGTTGCCGTCGATCATGAAGCAGGTGGAACCGAACATGCGTTTCTGCTCAACATTGTCGTCCGGGATCAGTGCACGCGTTCGTTCGATCAGGACGGTTTCCATCAGGTCGGACATTGCCAAGGTCTCCTGGTTGCGTGGGGCCAGTCTCCAGGACGTTTCGACGGACGGTCATCCGACAGCCTGGACAGAAAAAATGCCTCGGGTTTTTCATGGCTCCCGTTTCCATGCTAGGAGGCAACGGATGAATTGAAAATCGGATTCGGAGATGGCCTTGCCGGAACTTGTCTTGATTGCCGCGGTGGCGCGAAACGGGATCATCGGGGCCGACAATGACATGCCCTGGCGGCTGCCGTCGGATCTGAAGTCCTTCAAGCGGCTGACACTCGGAAAGCCGGTGATCATGGGGCGCAAGACGTTTCTGTCCTTTGGCGGCAAACCCTTGCCGGGACGTCCGCATGTGATCGTTTCCAGAGACCCTGATTATGCTCCGGAAGGTGCTGAGGCAGCGAGATCCTTCGAAGGCGCTTTGAAGCGTGCGGAAGAGCTGGCGGAAGACCTGGGTGTCGACCAGGTGATGTGCATCGGCGGTGGACAGCTGTACGCACAGGCAATCGGCAGTGCCGACTGCCTTGAGATCACCGAAGTGGATGCCGAGCCGGCAGGAGATACCCGGTTTCCGGAGATCGACCCGGCCGTCTGGCAGGAAGTCCGGCGGGAGCCGGGCCTGCGCACCGAACGCGACAGCACCGATTTCACCTTCGTTACCTACCGCCGCAAGGCATAAGACACCGGACCCGATACCATGGGCTTACCCGCCAATCTGACGGCCAGATGGGCCGCTTTTAATGTGCTCAGCCTCGATGATCTCTATGATCTGCTCAGACTGCGCCAGAATGTGTTCATTCTGGAACAGGCCTCGTTTTATGCGGATATCGACGGCAAGGACCAGGCGGCGCTGCATTACCTGATGCGCGAAGGGGAGGCCGGGCCGCTTCTGGGAGCGATTCGTCTTTTTGCTGAGCCGCAAAACGCAAGTGCCCGTATCGGCAGGGTGGTGATCGCGAAAGAAGGCAGAGGTTCTGGTCTCGGACGTGTTATGATGCAGGCCGGTATCGACAAGGCAGAGGCCCTCGCGCCCGGCTGCGCGATCCACGTATCCGCCCAGTCCTATCTGAGAGATTTCTATGGGTCTCTGGGCTTTGAAGCCGTGTCCGGGGAATATATCGAGGACGGTATTCCTCATGTCGATATGATCCGTTCTGCCAGCCTGAACTAGCTCCGCCGTAAGGGGGAAAGTCACGTTGGGTGCGGCCAAATGTTACGCCAAACTTGACAGACCACCATGCTGTTACCACCTGCGGCACGGGAACACGCAGGTTTTGGGAGGTTTTAGGCCGGGCTTTCCGTTGAAAGCGCATGGTAACCTCCCTATAACCAACGGTGAGTCAGAACGGGTGAAAATCCCTGTCCGGCATAGCCTGTCGGACGTCAAAGAAGGAAGTTTTGATGCCTTGGAGCAATCAGTCAGGCGGCGGTGGCCCCTGGAAAGGTGGCGGAAACAATGGCGGCCCTTGGGGTAGCGGCGGTGGCGGCAACAACAATGGCCCCTGGGGTGGAGGCCCCAGCCGCGGAGGCAACAACCCGCCGGATCTTGAAGAGCTTCTGAAACGCACCCAGGACCGCATGCGCAACGTCCTTCCGGGCGGTGGCGGCGGCGGTCTGGGCTTTATCGGCGGCGGGATCGTGGTCGGTGTTGCCCTCATCGTATGGCTGGCCTTCGGCTTTTATGTTGTTGATGAAGGTGAGGTCGGTGTCGAGCTGGTGCTCGGCAAGGTTGAGGATCAGACCCCTCCGGGCCTGAACTACAACTGGCCCTATCCGATAGGTGAGGTTTACACGCCGAAGGTCGAACTGCAGCGCGAAACGACGGTCGGCACTGAAGAAAACGTCAGCAGCTCCGGCGTTGTGCGTGCGCGCGACGTTCAGGAAGAAAGCCTGATGCTGACCGGTGACGAAAACATCGTCGATGTCGGCTTCAAGGTGCTGTGGCGTATCCGGAACACCAACCAGGGTATTTCCGACTACCTGTTCAACATCCAGGACCCGGAAGCGACCGTGAAGGCCGTGGCCGAAAGCGCGATGCGTGAAGTTGTCGGTGGTTCGAAGATCGACTCCATCCTCACGGAAAACCGCGTCTCCATCCAGAATGACGTTGCCAGCCTGATGCAGAAGACGCTCGACAGCTATCAGTCGGGCATCGAGATCGGCGAAGTCCAGATGCAGCGGGTCGACCCGCCTGCGCAGGTCATCGACGCCTTCCGCGACGTGCAGGCTGCACGCGCCGACGAAGAGCGTATCAGCAACGAGGCCAAGGCCTACGCCAACCGCGTGGTTCCGGAAGCCCGTGGTGAAGCAGCACGTGTTCTGGAAGCTGCAAATGCCTACAAGGACCAGACGATTGCCGAGGCAACCGGTCAGTCCCAGCGTTTCACCAAGATCTATGAAGAGTATCGGAAGGCTCCGGACGTGACCCGCGAGCGCCTGTACCTCGAAACCCTGGAAAAAGTTTTGGGCTCGAACAACAAGATCATCATCGACAGCGACTCGACAGGCTCCGGCGTGTTGCCGTATCTGCCGCTGAATGACCTGAACGGGCGTCAGACCGCCCCTGCACAGCGCGCGGGAGGCAACTGATCATGCGTAGTGGTATTCTTGCAATCGTCCTGCTGATCGCGGCGGTCGTCGCGTATCTCTCGGTGTTCATCGTCAATCCGACCCAGCAGGCACTTGTTCTGCAGTTCGGTAAGATCGTCGAACAGCCGAAGAAGGACCCGGGCCTCTACTTCAAGATCCCGTTCGTTCAGAACGTCGTCTATTTCGACAAGCGCATCCTGAACCTGAACATGCCGCCGCTTGAGCCGATCACCTCGGACAAGAAGCGACTGATTGTTGACGCGTTCGCGCGGTACCAGATTTCCAATCCGGTGCTGTTCTACCAGCGTGTCCAGAACATCCAGACCGCCAACCGGCGCCTGTCGACGTTCCTGCAATCGTCGCTGCGGTCCGAAGTTGGCCGGACCAGCTTCGTGGCGCTTGTTCGCGACGATCGTACCGGCGTCATGGAAAACATCCGCCGCGATATCGACGCCAATGCCGAACAGCTCGGCATCGAGGTGATCGACGTGAAGATCCGCCGTGCCGATCTGCCGGATGCCAACTCGCAGGCGATCTATGCCCGCATGCAGACCGAGCGTCAGCAGGAAGCAACGGAAATCCGGGCACAGGGTGAAGAAGCGGCCCGCAGGATCCGGTCCCGTGCGGATCGTGACGCGACCGTTCTTGTCGCTGAAGCGCGACGGGATTCGGAAATCATGCGCGGTACGGGCGATGCGGAAAGAAACCGTATCTTTGCCGAGGCGTTCGGTGCCGATCCGGAATTCTTCGCCTTCTACCGGTCCATGCAGGCCTATGAGGCAGGATTGCGGTCCGGTGACACCAGCCTTGTGCTGTCGCCGGATTCCAGCTTCTTCCGTTTCTTCAAGGACCCGTCCGGCATCTTGCCGGCTCCGGGCACCGACGGGAACGGTAGCCAGGGCGTATCTGACCGGAACCCGTCGCTCGCCGCACAATGAGCGATCTGGTAACGGCGCTTGCCCTCGTGCTGGTGCTTGAAGGAATTCTCTACGCGCTTTTACCTGGCGGCATGAAGTCCATCATGCGAAGCGCGCTGGAGACACCGGACCAGACCTTGCGGGTCACAGGCCTGATCGTAGCGGTTATCGGCGTATTTCTTGTGTGGATCATTCGCGGATAACGAAAAGTTTTCGGGCGGGAGGCGCAAAATCTTCCCGCCCGTTCTATATTCTGAACCAAGGACCGGAACAAACCTGTCGACTGTCAGCGCACTGACTGCAGTCCAACCGGCCGGGATGAGGAGAAAGCCCTATGGCTCCACAAAGTATTCGCCGTCGGATGACCAGGATCGCCGCAGCTGCGGCTGGCATCTTTATCGGTGGAATGGCAGCTTTTCAGCCTATCGAGGCAGCATACGCACAAGGACCTGTGTCCGTTGCGGATCTGGCCGAAGGCCTTGCGGATGCAGTGGTGAATATTTCCACCGCTCAAACCGTTCAGGGCCGCCGCTCCGTACCGATGCCGCAGGTTCCGGAAGGCTCGCCCTTCCAGGAGTTTTTCGAAGAATTCTTCAACCGTCAGAACCGGGATGACGACCAGCCACGGCGCGTTCAGTCGCTCGGCTCGGGCTTCGTCATCGACGGTGAAGCCGGCATCATCATCACGAACAACCACGTGATCGAGGGGGCGGACGAAATCACCGCCAACTTCAACGACGGCACCAAGCTGAAGGCGACGCTTCTCGGCACCGACGAGAAAACCGACCTCGCCGTGCTGCAGGTGGAGCCGACCACGCCGCTGAAGGCCGTCCAATTCGGCGATAGCGATGCCATTCGTGTTGGCGACTGGGTGATGGCCATCGGCAACCCGTTCGGTCTCGGCGGCACGGTGACCGTCGGTATCGTCTCGGCGCGTAACCGCGACATCAACTCCGGTCCCTATGACAACTTCATCCAGACCGACGCCTCCATCAACCGGGGCAACTCGGGCGGACCGCTGTTCGATATGGAAGGCAATGTGATCGGCATCAACACAGCCATCATCTCGCCCTCTGGCGGCTCCATCGGTATCGGTTTTGCGATCCCGGCCAACACCGCCATGAACGTGATCGATCAGCTGCGCAAATTCGGCGAAACCCGTCGCGGCTGGCTGGGTGTACGCATTCAGGAAGTCACGGACGAGATTGCCGACAGCCTGGCGATGGACAAGGCCATGGGCGCGCTGGTTGCCGGCGTGACCGACGATGGTCCGGCAGCCAAGGCGAAGATCGAACCGGGTGACGTGATCATCAGGTTCGACGGCGAGGATGTCGACACGATGCGCGAACTTCCACGCATGGTGGCAGAAACGGAAATCGGCAAGGAAGTTGAAGTGACCGTGCTGCGCAAGGGTGAGGAAGTCACCATCAGCGTGATCCTCGAGCAACTTGTCGAGAGCGAGGTGGCAGAAGCCAGCGCAACAGAGGAAGAACAGCCCGCCGATAAACCGGTCGAAAGAAGCGAAGTGCTCGGCATGTCGCTTGCTGTGCTGGACGAGGCCCTGCGCAAGCAGTTCTCCATCGACGAAGACGTCAGCGGCGTTGTGGTCACGGAAGTCAAGCCGGGCTCGTCTGCCGAAGAAAAGCGGGTGATGGCCGGCGACGTCATCAAGGAAGTCGCTCAGGAAACGGTCGAGACGCCGGAAGACGTCATGGCCGAGATCGACAAGCTGAAAAAAGACAACCGCCGCTCGGCCCTGCTTCTGCTGGCCAATCCGACAGGCGATGTCCGCTTCGTTCCGGTGCGGATCGAAGAAGAGTGATCCTTCCGGACTTCGGAAGCTGAATGCAGAAGGGCGCCGAATGGCGCCCTTTTTTCTATCACCTCCGCGCTCTTCCTGAAGACGGCGGAAGGGGAAGCGAGGATGCCTCAGAGCAAGGGGCCCATCCTTCGAGACAGCGCTCCGCGCTTCCTCAGGATGAGGTTGGTGAGGGAGGGACCTGAACCAGGTGTCTCCCGTTACCCTAGTGGTTCCAACGAGGCCCGCCAATGACGCTCGTTGATTCACTTTTCTTCACTCCACCAGCGCCTCCCGCCCACACCCTCATCCTGAGGAGGGCCATAGGCCCGTCTCGAAGGATGGGTTGCATACTCCGGCGAAAGGTTCATTCCTTGAAAGACAAGAAGGACCGCACACGCGAGGCGGACACTCGAATCCGTTCAGATCAGGATTGCCGCAGTGCCGCGCCTTAACTCAGAACGAAGTCGCTTTCGGCATAGCCCTGCAGATAGAGCAGGGCTGTCAGGTCACCGTGTTCGATGCGGAAGTCGGCGGCGGCGGCGACGGCGGGTTTCGCCCGGTAGGCAACACCGGCTCCGGCGCGTTCGATCATGGCGAGATCGTTGGCGCCATCGCCGACTGCAAGCGTATCGGCGAAATCAAGACCGCGTTCGGCGACCAGAAATTCCAGGCGTGCGCGTTTGGCTTCCCGGCCGAGGATCGGCTCTCCGACCTTGCCTGACAGTTTGCCGTCTTCTTCCAGCAGGGTGTTGGCCTGGTTTTCGTCAAAGCCGAGCAGTGTGGCGACCGCGGAGGTGAAATGGGTGAAACCACCCGAGACGAGCGCGCAGTAAGCGCCATTTGCCTTCATGGTCTGGACCAGCGTGCGGCCGCCCGGCATCAGCTGGATGCGCTTGCTGAGCACCGTTTCGATGGCTGAGACCGGCAGCCCGGCCAGAAGGCCAACGCGCTCGCGCAGGGCTGGTTCAAACTCGATTTCGCCGCGCATCGCCCGTTCGGTAATTTCCGAGATGCGGTCCTTGAGGCCAAGTTCCGCCGCCAGTTCATCGATGCATTCCTGGCGGATCATGGTTGAATCCATATCCGCGATCAGCAGGTGCTTGCGGCGGCCGGCTTCCTTCTGCACAAAGACATCGACAGGGGCCCGGCCGATGACTTCGCGCAAGATACCGTCCGCGGCACTTGCATCGAGGCCCTCAAAGCGGATATCCGCTGCGACACCTGCAGAAAGACGTGTCGAGGTTCCGGTAACGCCGAGCGCGTCGGATGCCTGCCGGACCAGATCCTCGTCGACTGCCGGAGCAGTAGGAGTGGACACCAAAGTGGCAACTAAAGACATGGACGGTTCCCTGGAAGACGAAGACAGCACGCCCGCATCTGCCAGGCGCGCCATTCTGATAGCCGGGCCGACAGCCAGCGGCAAGTCCGCTTTGGCGTTGTCGCTGGCCAAAAGGCTGAATGGTGTCATCGTCAACGCAGATTCCATGCAGCTCTATGAAGACCTGCGGCTGGTGAGTGCACGCCCCAGCGCCGCCGAGGAGGCTGAAGCGCCCCACCGGCTTTACGGTGTGTTGCCCGCATCCACCGCCTTTTCGACGGGCGCCTGGTTGCGCGTTGCAGAGCGGGAACTGCAAGCTGCCTGGGCGAACGGGCGGATGCCAATTCTTGTCGGCGGGACGGGGCTCTATTTCAAGGGCCTGACAGAAGGCTTTGCGGAGATGCCGGATATTCCTCAGGAGATCCGGAACCAGGCGCGCGCCATTGCCGACACCGACGGCGTGGAGGGGCTTAGGCAGCGGCTGATGTCCGGGGGCGATCCGGCATCTGCCGAGACACTGGCCGACCCGCAGCGACTTGCCCGTGCCCTGGAAGTGTTGCTGGCGACCGGCCGCCCGTTGAAGGTGTGGCAGCAGGAGGCCCACTCATCGCCGCTTCTGGCGCCGCAGGCATGCCACAGGTTCGTTCTGGCACCGCCGCGGCCCTGGCTGCACGAGCGCATCGAGCAGCGGGCAGGGCTGATGGTCAGTGAGGAGGGCCTGAGAGAAGTCCGGGATCTGCTCGCGAAGGGCCTATCGGATAAGTTGCCGGCCATGCGGGCAATCGGCGTGCCGGAACTCGGCGCCTATCTTGCCGGAGAGGCCGATTATGCAGAAACGATCCACAGGCTGACTGTTGCAACGCGTCAATACGCAAAGCGTCAGGAAACCTGGTTTCGCAACCAGATGGCCGATTGGCAACGGGTTGATCCTTCAAACCTAATCGAGATGGAAGCTTTTCTTCGAACGGTTTGACGGCTCACAGTCAACTTCTGATGTGTGCGGTGCAGCAGCGGCGTGAGCGTAACTCGTTGGTATTACGAATATATTTTTTCCAAAATTGATCTTATACTTTTGTTTGCCATCGCATTGGCACAATTCAGGGTTACAAGGCTCTCATGTTTTCAGTGGCGGGATTCGCCGCTGCGCACACGGCCTGACGAAATCCTAGACCGGGAGGACACGGTGCAGACGATCATACTCGAATGCGGTTCAGTGCGGCTCGTTCCTTTCACGCCAACCGATATTCACCTCGTCAAGGACCTCCATTCCGACCCTTACGGCAATCGGTGCACGGAATATTCCACCAACTGCACCGTTGTTGATGCGGAAGAACTGGTGAGGTCTGCCCAGCAGACTCAGGATGATCTCGGGTTTGCCAAATGGAAGGCGGTCTCTTCGGATGGCGCATTTCTCGGCTGGGCCGGTTTCACGCCTGTCAGCGAAACTTCCGAAATCAGCCTGAACTATTGCCTGCGTCTCGATTTGGTTGAAGAGGATCCGGATCTTCCCAAGCGCCTTTGCGCGGCGCTGGCGAACTGGTTTTTCGAAAACACCTATTTTTCCCACCTGGTCGCGGTGGTGCGCACCGATAACCGGACAATGCGCGAAGTGGTCAAGAGCAACGGGTTCTATCATCGCGAGAGCAAGGTGATCGAAGGCATGCAGGCGGATGTGTTTCAGCTCCTGAGCCCGTCCATGCAATCCTATCTCATGAGTGCTTAGGCATTTTCGGGGCTTACGGGACCTCGGGAAATGCGTCGGGGCCGTGTCTGCCACGGTCCTTTTTTTGAGAGTAACCCATTTGAACACACCCATTCTGACAACAGGCAGGCTGCGCCTGTTGCCTTTTTCCGAAGATGATTTCGCTCTGCTGCAGGATCTGCATTCGGACCCGGAAGTGAACCGGTATCTGTCGCCGGGACGGGCCGTCATGGACCCTGAAGAAGTGCAGCGCCGGCTTGCCAACTATGTCGGCGATCACTGCCTGACCGGCATATCCAAATGGAAGCTGGAGACGATTGACGGGACCTTCATCGGGCGGGCAGGGTTCTCCTTCCTGCGCGACCCGGAAGGCTACGAACTGGCCTACAGCCTGAAACGATCAACCTGGGGGCAAGGGTATGCGAGCGAAATTGCGCGTGCCCTCGTCGGATGGTTCTTCGATACATTGCCGTACGACCATCTGTTTGCCTTTGCGGTTGCCGAACATGAGGCGTCGCAGCAGGTGATGCGAAAGGCGGGACTGCGTTTCTGGCAGGAACGCGATCAGGATGGGCTGCCCTGCCGGTTCTACCGGATCACGCGCCAGCAATATCTTCAGTCTGTGGGGCTGTCAGCGGCCGGCTGATCGCTGGCAGTTCGGCCTGTTTCAGGCACCTGCAACTTGCAAGGCCGCGGGCAGGGCGGCGGCCGTCACCGTTTCGGCCAGCGTCTCATCCGACATGGCCCGTGCGGTGGTCAGTCCGCCGATCAGAATGCTGAGGAAGGCCCAGGCGCGGCTCTCCCGTTCAGAGCGACTGCCGCCCTTCAAACCGTCGGCGATCAGGGCCGCGATGGTTCTCATCTTGCTGTCGTAGAGGTCTCTTGTCTCGGGTTTGGCACGTGCGACGTCGGGAGACAGCGCGGTCATCGCGCACCCGCAGGCGCGGTCCTTCCGGTGCGGGCTGCCAAGATAATATTTCGCAAATGCCTCGACCCATTTGTCGCCGTAGCGATCTCTGTAGTCCGGAATGGTGGTGATGACTTCATCCAGCCCCACCTCCAGCGCCGCGTGAAAAGCGCCGTCCTTGGAACCGAGGTGTGCGTAAAACGCGCCGGAGGTTGCGCCGGCCGCCTTGGCGATTGCGTCGACACCGACCCCCGAAAAACCTTCGCTCCGGAAGGCTCGGCTCGAGGCGGACACCAGAGCCTTCTGTGTTTCAGCCTTGCGAAGCTGTTGTTTTGCCATGCGGTTCTCTCAAATATAGAACGATCGTTATATAAATGTTGACTTCATAACGATCGTTACATAAATAGGGTGCGCTGCAAAATATAACGAACGTTATATTTATATGAAAGGAACGGACATGCCACTCGCACTGAATTACACCCAAGGCGTGATGACGGAGGAAGCCGGCCTGAAGGCCGGCAAGAAGATCACCGAAGCTTTCCTGAAATGGCACGGGCTGGGCGGCAACAAGGTCATGACGCCCAATGTCACCATGCAGATCCAGGCGTTGCCGAAAAACGGTGCCCTGTCCGGTGGTGAACCGGTGGAAGGGGCCTGGCTGGAATGCAAGACGCCAAGCTTCGCTCTGGCCGCGCGGGACATTCAGGTCGGCTTCTTCAAGGAAGCGACCGACATCATCGCCGCAGCCGCGGAAGGCCGTTTGCCGCTGGATCGTATTTATTCAAATGTGGTGCACACGGTTGACGGAACCTGGAACCTGGACGGCGAAGCCATGACCAACAGCCAGATTTCCGAGAGGATTGCACAGGGGTGACGTTGCATCACGGACTGAAGAAAGGGCCGCTCGTGCGGCCCTTTGCTGTATCTGCGGGTGGTTCCGATACAAGGCACCGGGAAAGCGTGGTTACCTGGACTATCCGCCTGCCAGCCTTCAAAGCAAAACAAAACCTCCTGAACCTGACCGGATAACCGGAGGCTCAGGAGGTTTGACTGCGTTAGACGGCTGGTGTCCCCGTAGTCGCGTCACAGCGGCAACGGGAGGACTTTGGGGCGCGTTAGACGGCGGCGAGCGCGCCCGGATTGCCGGTCTGTTGGCGCACGGCCAGCTTGTTCATCGCAGACACATAGGCGCGGGCAGACGCAACGAGCGTGTCGGTGTCGGCGCCCTTGCCGGTGGCAATGCGGCCGCCGGCTTCCAGACGAACGGACACTTCGGCCTGTGCGTCTGTGCCTTCGGTCACCGCATGCACCTGATACAGCGACAACTTCGCTTCATGCGGCACGATTGCCTTGATGGCGTTGAACGTGGCGTCGACCGGGCCGTCGCCGGTGGCTTCCTTGGTGACGTGCTGACCGTTGACGTCCATGGTCAGGATCGCTTTCTGCGGGCCGCCCGTTCCAGCGATGACGGTCAGCGCGATCACCTTGGTGCTTTCGCCCAGGACGCTGATCTCGTCCTCGACCAGGGCTTCGATGTCCTCGTCGTAAACGTGTTTCTTGCGGTCGGCGAGGTCCTTGAAGCGGCGGAAGGCGTCCTGCAGGGCGTTGTCGCCCAGTTCGAAGCCCAGCTCCTTCAGCTTGTCGCGGAAGGCGTGGCGGCCGGAATGCTTGCCCATGACCAGCGACGTCGCTTTCACCCCGACGTCTTCCGGACGCATGATTTCATACGTCTCGGCGTTCTTCAGCATGCCATCCTGGTGGATGCCGCTTTCATGCGCGAAGGCGTTCTTGCCGACGATGGCCTTGTTGTACTGGACTGCGAAACCGGAAGCACCGGCCACCATCTTGGATGCGCGGACCATGAACTTCGGGTCGATCTGGGTCATGTAGGGCAAAACGTCGGCGCGGGTGCGGATCGCCATGACGATCTCTTCCAGGGCGGCGTTGCCTGCGCGTTCGCCCAGACCATTGATGGTGCATTCGATCTGACGCGCCCCGCCGGCAACACCGGCAAGCGAGTTAGCAACCGCCAGTCCCAGGTCATCGTGGCAGTGAACCGAGAAGATCGCCTGGTCGGAATTGGGCACGCGCTCGCGGATCTGCTCGAACATGGACTTGTATTCGTCCGGGGTGGCGTAGCCGACCGTGTCCGGCAGGTTGATCGTTGTTGCCCCGCATCTGATGGCGGCTTCCACGCAACGGCACAGATAGTCGATCGGCGTGCGCGTTGCGTCCATCGCGGACCATTCGACATCGTCGATCAGGTTGCGCGAGCGGGTGACCGTGTCGGTGATGATTTCCAGCACCTGCTCTTCGGTCTTGTTCATCTGGAACTTCAGATGGATCGGAGAGGTGGAGACGAAGGTATGGATGCGGCCCTTGCCGGCGTGTTTCACGGCTTCGCCGCAGCGGTCGATATCGGCATGGATGGCGCGGGCGAGACCGGCGATGACGGAGTTCTTGGACCGTTTTGCGATTTCGCTGACGGCTTCAAAGTCGCCGTTGGAGGCAATCGGAAAGCCTGCTTCAATGATGTCGACACCCATGTCGTCGAGAATTTCCGCGATCTGCAGCTTTTCTTCCAGCGTCATGGAGGCGCCGGGCGATTGTTCGCCGTCGCGCAATGTGGTGTCGAAGATCCGAACCTGGTCCTTCTCGGAAGTGGCAGTCATGTCGTTTCGTCCCTGGCTTGGATCGGGCCTTAGGTCGCTCGGGTAAGGATAGGCGTAGCGCGATCCGATGGTCGTGATGCGGTTTTTTGAAAACTCTCCCCTAAGTGCCCGTTCCGCCTAAAGACAAGCGAAGCAGCCGACGCTCAGGGGCATCTAAGAAGGAGGAGATCGCCAAGTAGAATGAGGCCGCCGCGCTGCGCCAGCGCGTTGCGAGAAGATCCAGAAATGTCGCGAACCGCGATCATGGGTCTGTCTTGGCCTTTGGTCGTCTTTTCAACTGGTCCGCCAAGCGTGGCGCAAAAGCGTGACCTGACGTTTAATTGGAATTGTTCATAAGTCAGGATGAACCATGATGCAACCAGCTTTTCCCAAGCTTGCACATTTGGCAAAGCCTGCACTTCGGATTTTTACGCTGGATGCCAGGCTTCAGCCGTTTCTGGCAACCGGCATCGGGGCGTCGGCAAACTTGGCCTGGATCTTCTCCACTTCCTTCCTTTTGCCCAGGAAGGCGGCAACGCACTCCGGATCGAAATCGCTGCCGGCCTTGTCTTCCAGAAAACGGAAAGCCTGTTCGTTGGTCCAGGCGGACTTGTAGGGGCGTTCCGTTGTCAGGGCGTCGAAAACGTCGGCAACGGCCGCAATCCTGCCAACCAGCGGAATCTCGTCACCGCGCAGGCCGTGGGGATAGCCGCTGCCGTCCCAGCGCTCGTGGTGTGTCGCGGCAATCTGGGTCGCCACCTGCAGCAACCGGCAGCTTGAGCCCTGGAGAATACCGGCACCGATCTCCGTGTGCCGGTTGATCTCCTCGCGTTCCTCCGGGGTAAGGGGGCCGCGTTTGCGCATGATCCGGTCCGGGATGCCGACCTTTCCGATGTCGTGCATAGGTGCTGCCATCTTGAGGTCGTGTCGGAAATCCATGCTCATGCCGAGTTCTTCCGCGATGAGTTCGCAGAAGTTCGCCATGCGCAGGGTATGCATGGCCGTGTCGAGGTCCTTGTACTCGGATGCAAGGATCAGCCGGTGAACGATTTCCTCGCCCCGTTTGCGGAGTTCCGTCGTTGCCCTGTCGACTTCCTCCTTCAGCCATTCCGCCCGCATGGACAGCTTGCGCTGCGCCTCGGCCAGTTTGGTGAGGTTCCGCACGCGGGCCTTGAACTCGACGATCTCCAGCGGCTTGTTCAGAAAATCGACGGCACCGGACGTCAGCGCCTCGATCCGGATATCCCGGTCCTTGTCGGCCGTCACGATCACCATGGGTTTGTCGGTATGCGCGGGGTGCTGATGGACTTCCTTGATGAGTTCTATGCCGTTGAGGTGCGGCAACAGATAATCGACAATCCCGACGTCGAACTCGATCGTGTCGAGCGCGGCAATCAGGTCGAGAGGGTTGTTGAAGCTGATGGCGTGGCAGCCGTGGATACGTTCCACGAGCCGCTCCATGATCATGCGGTTGGTCGGATCGTCTTCGACCAACAAAATGCGGAAATCGGTGTCGGCAAGCGGTGTATCGGTCATATCGCTATCTTCCGGTATCGGTTCTTTGCTTTTTCCAGTTCCACGGTCAGACGTGTCTCCTGATTGGAAGTATCGATGCTGGTTCGAAGCGCCTCGGCCGTTCGTGTGAGGGCCGTAAAGCCGAGGTTGTCCGACGCGCCTTTCAGCGCGTGCAGCAGCCGGTCGTATGTCTCTGCATCACCTTCTGCCGCTGCCATGGTGATCTGCGGGACGAGTGTGTCCGCATGCTCGAAAAACTCGTTCAGAAGGGATTGGAAGACCTCTTCGCCCAGTTCTTCCAGCAGTTCTGCACGCCTGGCTTCGCCGGTTTCGTCTCCTGCAAGGTGAACCACGTTGGCGCGCGGCAAAAAGGCATCGGGTTCTGCCGAGGTTTCCGGGTCACAAGCAGCCGAAGCTCCTGATGCCGTGATGGCCGGCCCGGTGACGTCATCTGCTGAAAGATGGGAAGGTCCGTGTGCGCGCAAAATGGCAGCGAACCGCTGGAAGGTGACTGGCTTGGACTCGAAGCCGTTCATGCCTGCGTCCAGACAGTCCTGTCGGTCCTGGTCCGACGCATTGGCCGTCATTGCGACAATTGCCAGCCTCTCGAAGGGCGCGCCGAGCTTGCGAATGAGGCGCGTTGCCGCGATGCCGTCGAGATCCGGCATCTGAACGTCCATCAACACGAGGTCGAAGGCCGCGTTGCGCACCTGTTTGATCGCCTGCCTGCCATCGCAGGCGATTGTGACGTCCTGGCCCAGCTTTTCCAGCAATTTTGCCGCGACCCGCTGATTGATGGCATTGTCTTCCACGAGCAGGACCCGCAGGCGCGGTATCGGGCCGGACAGCGCCGCGTCCTCCTCTGGTGCGCCGGGTATGCAGGCAGGCGCTTTTGCCCGTTGAACCGGTACGGTGAAGCTGAAGGTCGCGCCTTCACCAGGCGTGCTGGAAACGCCAATCGTACCCTGCATCGCCTCAACGATCTGCTTGCAGATGGCAAGGCCGAGGCCTGTGCCACCAAAGCGCCGGCTGATCGAGGAATCGACCTGGTGGAAAGCCGTGAAGAGTTGTTTTTGTGCGTCTGAAGCGATGCCGATACCGGAGTCCCTGACGCTGACATTCAGCTCGAGCGTTTCGTCAGTGACATTGCCGGCTGTCACCTCAAGCCAGACCGAACCGTTCTCGGTGAACTTGACGGCGTTCGACAGCAGATTGAGCAGGATACGCTTCAGTCGGGTGGGATCACTCTTGATGAAGGCGCCGTCAAGGGCAGGGTCGATGTGCAGCTTCAGGTCGTTGTTCTGCTCAAGGACCTGCCCTTCAACGACGGCTGCCGTATCGCGCACCAGATCATCGAGCCTGAAGATGATCTCCTCCGATTGTTGCGATCCATATTCAATCTTCGCGTAATCGAGGATTTCATTGATCATTTCCAGCAAGGCCCTGCCGGACCTCGTAATGGTGCGCACGTAACCGCTTTCTTCCGCCGGAAGAGGCTTTTGCGCCAGGAGTTCGGCCATGCCCAGAATGCCGTTCAGGGGCGTTCGAATTTCGTGTCCGATGGTTGCCAGAAAGGCTGACTTGGCCTTGTTGCCCGCTTCGGCTGCTTCATAGGCTTTTTCGAATTCCGCTGCGGCCCTGGTCATGCCTTCACGGGTCTGCTTCACGATCCGGACCTGAAGCAGCATGTGGAACGCCAGGAAAAGTGCCGCGACGACGATTGCGAACATGAAGAGAAAGGCCAGCATCTGCCCTTGAAAGACATCGTTGCGCGCGTCGGCGCGTGCTTCGGAAATCGTTGCGTTCGTGCGGACCAGAAATTCGTTGGTGGCGATGCGAATTTCCTCCAGCGTTGCCGCGACTGGCGAAAATTCGACGCCGGCATAGTTCTTTTGTGCGGCGATATCGTTGAAAACTGGCTCAATGGCCAGGATCTTGTCCTCGATGCCCGCGAGCCTCGATCTGAAGTTCGGGCTCTGCTCGAAGAAGACGTTGTATTTGGAGTTGGCAAGAACCGTGAGGCGTGAGTAGAGGATGTCGTATCGTGTCACCAGATCACGCGGTGCGACGGCTACTTCTGCCGCTTCCACGCCTGCATCGGCGATACGATGCGAGATACGCTGCACCATTTCGAAGACCGCCCGCGTCTCGCGATCAAGCTGATAGACCGCCCAGATCGCATCTTCGCGGATGGCATCGTGCAATTCGCCTTCCCGTTTCACCAGCATGGAAAAGATGGCAAGAACCGTACAGACAAGAAAAATCTGGACCGCGAGTACGAACTTCGTCGCCCGGGCTGCCTGTTCAACGGCCTTACCGCCTATTTCGAGCTGGTTCTTCACTCGACAACTTCAACCTCACGGATCTGCCAGACCGACCGGGAAAAGTATTTCTCGTTGAAGAGTTCCGGGTTGGTGTCGAAGGGATAGATCAGGAAGACGGGGCCCTTGTTGCGAACGGACATATGCTCGCCGTTCATTTTCGTTGCCAGCATGGTGTCGTAAATCTCGGCGTCTTCCATCGGGACTTCGGCGCTGTAGTCGTTGAGTGCCTTGACGATCAGTTTGGAGCCACGCGCGCCGACTTTCTCAAGAACCGCACGCAGTTTCGGGCCGGAAAAGGCGGTGGTCTCGTCGGTCCATGGCGTTTCGAGCGTCTTGGAGAGGCCATCGAGGCTTTCCAGCATCTCCATGTCAAATTCGGCGCTGTCACCGTTGTTGGTGTTGTCGATATTTCCGGTAACAACGAGGACGACATCGCCGGATGGAGCAGGAAGATCAGCTGCCTGTGCGGCCGCGCACAGCAGGAGTGCCCCTGCTAGGAAGCTTAGTAAAGTCCTCATGGCGTTTCCCGTTTTCTTATGTATTACTGTTATTTTTGACAGTAATTTTTATTTTTTCTCCTATAGGAACTTTGATACATGATGAGACTTTAATCAAATGCAAATTGATTGGGAAAATATCTCGTTAAGTTCATCGAGTAAAATAATCGTATTTTGAAATTGTGTTATATTATTCAATGTCTAAGGTGAGGTCGAACGAATGTCGGTTCGATCAGTTGTTGCTCGTGAATACTGTCATCCAAAAACCTGTCATCTGATAGAAATGCACAGGCTTGCGGCCGGAGTTGTCTCCGGCCTTTTGCACAGCAGGCTGCCCGGCCGCCGCCACGGTCGGGCTGTCAGAGGCCATCTCTTTCCTTCAAGCGCCCTCGCGACTGACCAGTTCAGCCAGCTGGCCGAAGCAGCCGTTCCAACCGCCACCGACGCCGCGGCGGGCATCCTCGGTCTTGATCGCCTCGTGACGCAGCTTGACCTCGGTCGCCTTGCCCACCTGGGTAAAGGTCACGGAAACCCTGGACGTATCGGTCGCTTCCCGTGTACCGTCCGCAAATTCCAGAACGTGGCGCCAGGAAAACTCAAGGCGGTGTGGCGCATCGATGGCCAGATATTCACCTTCGAAGTGGATCTGTTTTTCCTGGGTCTTCTCGATGACGAAACACCAGCGCCCGCCAACCTGTAGGTCGATTTCGGCTGACACCAATCCGCCGGACTTCGGCACGAACCAGCAACGAACCTCATCGGGCTCGGTGAAAGCCCGGAACACGCGGTCCGGATTGGCCCGGAAAAGACCCTCCACAAGCACTGGTTCCTGACCCGGCGAGGATTGCAGATAGGTGGCAGCTTGCTGATCAGCCGTCATTTTTCACTCTCCTTGGCAAGGTGCCGGGCTAGGGCGTCGAAACGGTCGATCCAGAAGGCTTCGTATTTGCTGAGCCAGTCGACGGCTTCCTTGATGGGGGCGCCGCGCAGGCGGCAATGACGTGTACGGCCGCGTTTTTCGATGTCGACCAGCCCGGCATTCGAGAGAACCCGCAGGTGTTTGGACACCGCCGTCAACGACATGTCGAACGGTTCGGCAAGTTCCGAAAGGGATGTCTCGCCGTCGGCAAGCCGGGCAACGATGGCGCGGCGGGTTCCGTCGCTGAGCGCTGCAAAGGTGGCGTCGAGCTGTGGCATGTCGGTTGCAATCATAAAGTAAACCTTTTGGTTGACTGTTTCCCGAGCTCTATTATAGTCAACTAATTGGTTGAGTAAATGCGTGACGCGTGAAACCCACTCAATTTCATGCCGGTCAAACGCGGGGCGTTTGCATACCGAATGTGCCGGTGACAACCGGTCTGACAGCAAGTGGAGTGATGGACATGAAATTATATACAGCAGATATTTCGCCCAATTGCCGCCGTGTCGAAGCTGTGCTTCACCATCTCGGACTTTATGATGAGGTCGAGGTGTGCCGGTTGAACCTGCTGGCGGGCGAACACCTGAGCAGCGACCTGAGCACCAGCAATCCCAATGGGAAGGTTCCAACGCTTGTCGCGGGTGACATGAACCTTTGGGAAGCCAATCCGACAATGATCTATCTGTGTGACAGGGCAGGGGCCGAAGGATTTTGTCCGACAGACGCGAAATCGCGCTTTGAAATTCTGCGCTGGATGTCCTGGGAAGCGCAGCATTACAACCGGGCGATCGCTGAAATCACCTGGGAGACGATGGTCAAGCCGCTGTTCGGCCTGGGAGACCCGGACGAGACCAGGATTGAAACAGCCAGCCAGAACTTCCACCGCTTCGCTGGTGTTCTGAACTCCCATTTGGAGGAACGAGCCTACATGCTTGGCGGCAGCATTACCGTGACGGACTTTGCCGTTGGGGCTTTTTCCGCGTTGGTGTCTAGCCCGCAATCCCGGGTGCCGCTGGACGATTATACCAACGTGACGGCCTGGTATCAGCGGCTTGAAGCCATGCCGGCCTGGGCGGCAACCGCGCCGACGCGCTTGATGGAAGCTGCGGAATAAACGATTGCGCGGCGGCCGGTTCCGGCCGCCGCGGCTTTCCTCAATCTGAAGCGGTCACAGGTTCTGACCACCCGAGACTTCAATGCGCTGGCCGGTCATCCAGCCGGTATTGCCGCTCAAAAGGGCCGTGATAGCCCCGCCGATATCGTCCGGAAGACCGGCACGGCCCATGGCCGTCATGGCGGCGACGACCTTGTTGACTTCCGGATTGTCGCGCACGGCACCGCCACCGAAATCCGTCTCAATGGCACCGGGCGCAAGCGTGTTGACGGCGACGTGCCGGGGCCCCAGCTCCTTGGCGAGATAGCGGGTCAACACCTCCACCGCGCCTTTCATCGTTGCGTAGGCGGAATATCCGGGCAGGGAGAAGCGGGCGAGGCCGGAGGAAACGTTGAGAATGCGTCCGCCATCGGCAATCAGGGGCAGCAAGTGCTGCGTCAGAAAGAAGACGCCCTTCACATGAACATTCATCAACTGGTCGAAGTCGGCTTCCGTGGTCTCAGCGAAAGGCCTGTGGATGCCGGTGCCGGCGTTGTTGACCAGAAAATCGAAATTCTCGCGTTGCCAGGTTTGTTGAAGAACCGTTTTCAACGCAGCCGTAAATGCCGGGAATCCGGCCGTGTCGGCGGTATCGAGCTGCAGGGCGACAGCCCTGGCACCCAGCGCTTCAACTTCGGCAACCACCTGTTCGGCCTCGTCCTTGCTGGATCTGTAAGTCAGAACTGTGTCGATGCCACTCTTGGCAAGATGCAGCACCGTGTTGCGGCCAAGGCCGCGGCTGCCGCCTGTGATGAGCGCGATTTTGGGGGATGTGGTCATGGCATTTGCTCCAGAGGTACGGGGTTTGATGTCATCGACCCTGAAGTAGTCCGTCCCGAGCAGCGATGTCTGCCGGTTTCTCCAGAAGACCTGCCTGTTTCTCCAAACCAGAGAAGTTGAATGGTTGCCATCTCCAACCGGCGAGCGTATCGCTGGGGTTTCAGGGGAGCAAACCATGCCGCCAGATGAACTGATCCGGAAACTAGTCGCATTTGCTGACGATCACGGCGCGGGCGGAGATCCGTTTCCCGTAGGGGCGGGCAGCATGACATTGGTGCGTCAACGCCAGCCAACCTTGATTTACCCCGTCGTCTACCGGCCGATTTTCTGCCTGGTTCTCCAGGGCGAGAAACAGACTTATCTCGGGTCGCAAACCGTCCGGTTCGGCGCCATGCAGTCGCTGATTGTCGGGCTGGACCTGCCGGCGCAAGCGCGGGTGGTAAGCGCGAGCCGGACCGAGCCTTATGTCGCGCTGGCCCTTCCACTGGATATGGCCCTTATTCGTGAATTGGCTCTGGAGATCGACCGGCCAGGCAAATCGTCTCCGGCTTCTGGGGCGGTGGCAAGCGGAAGGGCGGATGCGGCTATCGTCGATGCCATGCGGCGCCTGTTCGAGCTTTCGCAGATGCCTGAGGCCGGCAAGGTCTTGCTACCGCTGCTTCTGCGGGAGATCCATTACTGGCTTCTGACGGCGAAACACGGCGCCATCCTGCGCCAGGTTGCTGAACAGGACAGCCATGCCGCGCGCATCGCCAGGGTCATCGCCGGTATCCGTCGGGACATCGCCGCGTCCCTGCGGGTCGATGATCTGGCTGGCGACGCGGGCATGAGCGTGTCGGCCTTCCACGCGCATTTCAAGGAATTGACCGGCACCAGCCCTCTGCAGTTTCAAAAACAGTTGCGGCTCATGGAGGCGCGCAGGCTTCTGCAGGCGGAAAAACTGTCCGTCTCCCGGGCGGCGTTTCAGGTGGGTTATGAAAGCCCGACCCAGTTCAGCCGGGAATACTCCCGGCATTTCGGGCTGCCGCCGCGCGCGGACAAGGCGCAGGGCCCCTCGCAGGCGGCGCTTTGACCGTCTGCGAGCGAACCGGCTTTTCTAGATGAACAACTCGCCTCTAGCGACCATCGTCGCCTGACCGCCGATCCTGACCGCATGCATCTTGCCGCCCTCGATGTCGATCTCCAGATCGATCAGAGAGGGACGTCCCATCTCGAAGCCCTGTTCGATGCGGATATGGTGCGTGCCGTTGGGCAGGTCGTCATAATAATCGACGACACCGGCGAAAGCCGCCGCGGCCGAACCTGTCGCGGGGTCTTCGGGAATGCCCATGTCGGGTGCGAACAGGCGGGCGTGGAAGGCGCTGTCGTGGGAGCGGGTCTCCCGGCAATAGACGTAGGCGTCGGTGTGGCCGTTCTTGCCGAAGCCGGCGTTCCACATGGCCGGCATCGGCTTGGCGCGCGACAGCGCATCGAGATCGCGTACTGGCACAAAGGTGAAAGCCGGGCCGACGCGGAAGCGGGAAGGGCCGTGGTTCTCGAACCCGATGTCGCTCGGCTCCAGATTGAGCGCGGCGGCGATCAGCTCGATGTTGTGGGTCGGTCCGGCGGGCTCCGGCAGGCTCGGAACGTCGAACTCGGCAAAGGCGGCGGCATGCTCGCGCAGGATCACGGCGCAGCGCACCGTGCCGATCTGCTGTTTCAGAACGACAACAGCATCCTGTTCGCCCGAAATCTCGCCAAAGCGTTCGGTTGCCAGAAGAATGGCCGTGCCGACTGTCGGGTGACCGGCAAAGGGCAGTTCCATCTTTGGGGTAAAGATCCGCATGGTGGCCGAATGGCCGGGCTTTTCCGGTGGGAAGACGAAGACAGTCTCCGAAAGATTGAACTCACCGGCGATCTTCTGCATCTGCTCGTCGCTCAGACCCTCGGAGTCCAGAACCACCGCCAGGGGGTTCCCGGCAAGGGTCGTGTTTGTGAAGACATCCAGGATCGCATAGCGGCGGCTCATACTTCTCTTCTCCCTGAAGCCGCCATGCCTGCCTTCAGAGGAAGCCGGGCAAGGGGCTCGAATGCTGTAAAACAACCAACCTGTCCTCAACGGACAGCCCCTGTCAAACCCAAGGTGCCGGGTTCAAAGGTGAGCGGACTTTTGCATGTTCAGGCAAGTCCTGCCAGTGCTTAGTGCGTATTCTTGGTGAACAAAATATTGCCGTTCCCGGCCGCATTGTCCTGCGCCGGTCATGGCAGCAGATATTGGCCGAGCGAGCGGGCGTAGGGCACGATGGCACTGTCCTCAAGATCCGCGCGTGTGCGGATGATGCGTATGTCCGCCAGTTCCTGTTCTTCGGATGCCTCGGAGAAACGCAGGATCTCCGTGCGCAGTTGTTCAGCGGGACGAGGTACGTCCATCACCTGCCCGATGGAAATCCGCCAGCCGTCGAAAGTCACCAGCAGTTCCGCAGGCCGGACATCCTCTGGCTTCAGGCCGGTTTCCTCTGAAAGTTCCCGGTAGATCGCCCCAACGACGTCGACCTTGCCATCTTCGGTGAGATCGGTCGGGTCGAGATTGCCGCCGGGAGGATAGATCATCCCCGCCGTCGCCGTTTTCCGGGACATGACACCATAAAGCAACGCGCCCTCGGCGGACCGCAGGATGGCGGAGCCGAAAAGATTGTACGAGGTTGGATCGGGAGCGCCCCAATCGCGCCAGGCCAGAAAAGCGGCAAAGGAACATTCCGCGCAGTTGCCGTTGAAGGTGCCGTCCTTGAACTCAAATCCGGTCAGCTTCATCGTGCGGCCATTCCACAGAAGCGGAATGCGCTTCTTGGCTTCCTCGAAATACGCCTCGATGGCCTCCGCATGCGCGGTTTCGAAGGCCCATGGTTTGTTTGAAACCTCGATGTTCAGCGACTGCACCCGGTAGACCGCCGGTGCCAAGGGTTTTTCCATCAAGGGAATGTCCTTGCCGGGTGACATTGCGCTAGGCCTTGTCGCCAGGGTCTTGAACCCGCGCTTCTCATAGAACGGGCCCGCGTGGGCATCGCTTTCCAGGTAAAGCCGCCTCAGTCCCTGGCGGTGGGCATGGTCTTCGGCACGCTTCAGCAGAAGATCGCCAATGCCCTGGCGCTGGGCTTCCGGGGCAACAAACAGGAAGTCGATAAGGAGGGTGTCTTCGCTCTGGGGAGAGAGCCCTGAAAAGGCGACCGGAAGGCCGTTCCGCTCGGCAACAGTCATCGTCAGCGAACGGACGGTTGCCTCGGAAATCTGCCAGTATTCGCGAAACTCCGCCATCTTCTCCTCCGGATAGCCCCAGGAGGCCTTGGCACGGTGGAGAATATCGGTGAGGGCAGGGACATCGGCCTCGGTGGCCGGGCGCAGTTTCAATGGCATGGGCAGTCCAGTCGGTTACGTTCCGGACAGCCCTAGCCAGACATTGTGAAAGTTACAAGGCGGCAGGCCTCGTTTAGTCCTACTTGATGAACGTGCCGTTCTGCAGTTCGGTGACTGCCTGGATCAGCTCCTGGCGCGTGTTCATTACGATCGGTCCGTGCCAGGCAACGGGTTCCTTGATCGGGGCGCCGGAAACGAGCAGGAAGCGGATGCCTTCCTCTCCCGCCTGAACCACGATCTCATCACCGGACCCGAAGATCACCAGAGAGCGGTTGCCGGTCTCGTCGCGGATCTTCAGTTCCTCGCCGCCAAATTCCTTCTCCGTCAGCACACCGAACGGGTCTGATGCGCCCTCGAAGGTTCCGGAGCCCTCGAAGATATAGGCGAAGGTCTGCTTGTAGGTGTCGACCTTGAAGCGTTTCTTCTGACCGGCCGGTACGTGGATGTCGAGATACTGCGGATCGGCGGCAATGCCGTCCACCGGGCCGCGCTTGCCCCAGAATTCGCCACAGATGATCCGGGCCGAGGTGCCGTCGTCGTCGGTCACTACCGGGATCTCTTTCGAGGCGACATCCTGGTATCGCGGTGCTGTCATCTTCAGCGAGGAGGGCAGGTTTGCCCAGAGCTGGAAACCGTGCATGCGGCCGTTGGCATCGCCCTTCGGCATTTCCTGATGCATGATCCCGCGACCGGCAGTCATCCACTGAACGTCGCCCGCCCCCAGGTTGCCGCTGTTGCCCAGGCTGTCGCCGTGTTCAACGGTGCCGGCCAGAACGTAGGTGATGGTCTCGATGCCGCGATGCGGATGCCAGGGAAAGCCCTTCAGGTAGTCTTCGGAGCGTTCGTTGCGGAAATCGTCAAGCAGGAGGAACGGGTCCAGCATTTCCGGGTCCTGAAAACCGAAGACCCGCTCCAGCCGGACGCCGGCGCCTTCCAGGGTCGGTTGCGTGCTGCCGATGTGCGTTACGGGACGGATGGACATGATTGTTTCCTGCTGCGAATAGAGTTCGATTTGACTGGAAGATAGTGGCCTGGCGGGCAAAACCTAGTCTTTGGTCCGCAGACGCAGTGTTTCGTCAGGCGAAACAGTGACACTGCTACTTTGATCGCTTTTTAGCGACCGGTGCCTGGCCCAAAAGGGTTGCATCTTGCGGCCTGTCCGCCCACATGCGAGTGTGCCCGCCTGTTTGGCCGTCTGGTCAAATCCCCAATTCCGAACCGGTTGAAACGATGGCTCCGATACTTTCCGTCCGCGACCTGGAAAAAACCTATGATGGTGGCTTCCAGGCCCTCAAATCCGTGTCTCTGGATATCCAGCAGGGAGAGGTGTTTGCGTTGCTCGGGCCGAACGGCGCCGGCAAGACCACCCTTATCAGCACGATTTGCGGTCTTGTGCGGCCGACCTCCGGCAGCATTCACGTGTGCGGTCATGACGCCTTGAGCGAGTACCGCGCCGCCCGCCAGATGATCGGTCTGGTGCCGCAGGAAATGCCAACGGCTCCCTTTGAAATGGTGGGCGATACGGTCGCCTTCAGCCGCGGTCTGTTCGGCATGAAACCGGATCCGGCGCGGATCGAGAGCATTCTCAAGGACCTGACGCTCTGGGACAAGCGCAACAACCCGATCATGGCCCTGTCCGGTGGCATGAAGCGGCGTCTTCTGGTCGCCAAGGCGCTGGCGCACGAGCCGAAGATCCTGTTTCTGGACGAGCCGACGGCCGGTGTGGACGTGGAACTGAGACACGACATGTGGCGCATCGTGGGGGAGTTGAAGAACAAGGGCGTCACCATCATCCTGACGACGCACTACATCGAGGAGGCCGAGGAAATGGCTGACCGTGTCGGGGTGATCAACAAGGGCGAAATCATTCTGGTTGAGGAAAAGGCGGAGCTGATGCGCAAGCTCGGGCGCAAGTTGTTGTCGCTCAGCCTCACCGAGCCCCTCAGCGATATCCCCGGCAGCCTTGCCCACTACGACCTGAAGCTTGAGGACGAGGGACGCAGTCTGGTCTACACCTATGATACACAGGCGGACCGTACCGGCATCACATCGCTTCTGACCGACCTCTCTCAGGCCGGTGTCCGCTTTCACGACCTGCAGACCGACCAGTCGTCGCTGGAGGATATCTTCGTTGGCCTGGTCAGTCAGGGGTGAGGCGGAGATGGAGAAAGGCTTCACCATTCGCGAAGCGGCACTTGAGGACAGCACGGCCCTGACGGATCTGTGCATGCGCTCCAAGCAGTCGAACGGTTACGACGACACCTTCATGGCGATGTGCGCCGAAGAACTGAAGGTCCGCGACAGTTGGATCGAGGATGACGATTTCTGGCTGGCGCAGGATGCCGATGGGCGGCCGGTCGGCTGTATCCGGCTGTCCACGGTTGAGGATGGCGAAACGGGCGAACTTGAAACCTGTTTTGTCGACCCTGCCTGGCAGGGTCGGCGTGTTGGCCGGGCCTTGTTCGACGTGCTTTACGAAAGGGCACAAGACCTTGGCCTGGTGAGGATCGGTCTCGATGCGGATCCTTTTGCAGAACCTTTCTACGCCCGCATGGGCTTCAAGACCATTGGCCGGGCACCGTCCGGTTCGATCCCGGGGCGTACATTGCCCCGGATGGAACTCCAACTGACTTCGGGGCAGCAGCGCACATGAATTTCGAAGCGATCAAAGTCATCTATCTGACGGAAATGGCGCGCACCCGGCGCACGATCATGCAGAGCATTATATCGCCGGTGATCTCCACGGTGCTTTACTTCGTCGTCTTCGGAGCGGCCATCGGCTCGCGGATTTCCGAAGTCGACGGCGTCAGCTACGGCGCTTTCATCGTTCCCGGGCTGATCATGCTGTCTCTGATGACACAGAGCCTGTCCAACGCATCGTTCGGCATCTATTTCCCTCGGTTCACGGGTACGATCTTCGAGGTGCTGTCAGCTCCGGTGTCGTTTCTGGAAATCACCGTTGCCTATGTCGGCGCGGCGGCGACGAAGTCCATCCTGGTCGGCCTGATCATCCTGATCACGGCGAGTTTCTTCGTTCCCCTGGAGATCCAGCATCCGGTGTGGATGGCAGCGTTCTTTCTGCTGACGGCCATCACCTTCGCGCTGCTCGGGTTCATCATCGGCATCTGGGCCGACAACTTCGAAAAACTGCAGTTCGTCCCGCTGTTGATCGTCACGCCTCTGGCTTTTCTGGGCGGCAGCTTCTATTCCATCAACATGTTGCCGGAAATCTGGCAGAAGATCACGCTGATCAACCCGGTGGTTTACCTGATATCGGGCTTCCGCTGGAGCTTCTATGGTCAGGCGGATGTCAGCCTGTGGCTGTCTTTGCTGGCAACCACGATCTTTCTTGGCGGGTCTCTGGCCGTCGTGCACTGGATTTTCAAGACCGGTTACCGCCTGAAGGCATAAGGGCCGGCTGAAACGCAAGTTTGAGAGAGCGGGAATGCGTGCGTCTTTCCTTTTGAAGAAGGCTTCGATCTTCGTACTGGCCGGGTTCCTGGCTGCCTGTCAGACAGCTCAAGGTCCAGCCCCGGCACCTGCTACAAGCACTGCGCCTGCGGTTGAGGCAGCCCCGCTTCCAGCCGTTGCCTATGCTCCGGAAACGGCTGTTGAGCGCGGGTTTTCCGCGCTGGTGCTGAATGCATCCACCGGTGAAGAGCTTTACGCGGTCGATGCGGATGCGCCGCGTTATCCCGCGTCGCTCAGCAAGATGATGACGCTCTACCTGCTTTTTGAAGCCGTCTCCGAAGGGCGATATTCGCTTTCCACTCCCTTGAGCGTTTCCGCCAAGGCGGCATCGGAGCCTCCGGCGAAAATCGGCCTCAAGGCGGGATCGACCATCACTGTAGAGGAGGCGGCCAGGGCGCTTGCGGTCAAATCGGCCAATGATGTTGCCATTGTCGTTGCCGAAAACCTTGCGGGCAGCGAAGCGGCCTTCGCCCGGCAAATGACCTCCCAGGCACGGGCGCTTGGTCTGTCGCGTACCCGCTTCGTCAATGCCACCGGCCTGCCCGACCCGGCGCAAGTGTCCTCGGCCCGCGACATGGCGGTGCTGGGCCTCACCCTCAAGCGCCGCTTTCCGCAATATGCCAGCTATTACCGGGCCAAGTCCTTTTCCTACAACGGCCGCACATTCAGGGCGACCAACAACCTGGTCGGCAAGGTGGCTGGCGTCGACGGCCTGAAGACGGGCTATATCCGCATGTCGGGTTACAATCTTGTCGCGACCGCCAATCGCGGTGGCAAGCGTCTGATCGTTGTCGTCATGGGCGGAGCCAGCGAAGCGGCGCGGGACAAGGAAGTCACACGGCTCATCGAAGCCTATTCCTGAGCGAGCCCGGAAAGCTCAGGAAGGCGCTGCGTCGGACACAGTGTCGACAATGGAAACGCGATTGCGACCGGTTCGTTTGGACTGGTAGAGGCTCTGGTCGACCGTCTTGAGCAATTCGTTAGACGGCAGCTTGCTGCCGTTGCCGTGATAGACGCCTGCCGAAGCCGTCAGGTTGAACTCCCGCGGCGCGAACTCGAACCGCAGCCCGGCGATGCGTTCGCGCAGGCGTTCGGCGACACGGTAGGCGTTCTCCCGTGAGATGGACGGCAGAAGCACCGCGAATTCCTCGCCTCCAAGGCGGGCGAAACAATCGTTCTGGCGCAGATGCGCCTTCACTTCCGAACAGACCCTCACAAGCGCCTCGTCGCCGGCGACATGCCCGAACCGGTCGTTGACCTGTTTGAAATGGTCGAGGTCGAAATGGACCAGCCCGAAATCGTCCTTGGGCGTCTCTTTCAGAAGGTTTTCCAGACGCGCCTGGAATTCCCGGCGATTGAAAGCGCCGGTCAATGGGTCTCGCCGGGCATCCTCCCGGTTCCGGTTGGCCGCGAGTTCGAACGACAGCGCCAGGGAGAAAGCACCTGTCAGGCTGATGAAGACCAGGGCGCACATCAGGTGAATGTCCACGATCACGTCATCGATCATGCCGGGGCCCTGGGGGGCGCCGGAGACAAGCCCGTGCACGGTGCGCAACGTCCCCTCGGCGGCCAGAAAGACGAACGCCAGGATGAGGCCGATGCTGGAGATCAGGCCCCGGAACGGCTTTGAGGCATAAATCGTGATGGTTGCAACGGACAGCACCATAAACACGACATTGGCGGCCAGATAGGCCAGGGCATAGTTGGAAATCAGATAGGCGCAGCTTGCGGCGAGGGCATAGACGAAGGCGGGAGCGGCAACATTGCTGATTTTGCTTGGCATGTGCGCCAACAGGCGCGCGGCGTGCCAATGAAAGCCGAAGCCAAGCAACAGCAGTGTGTTGGGAAGCAGATAGGCGGCCAGCGGCGGCAGCCAGTTGCTGACAGCAAAGCCGATCAGCGCCAATGCCAGCAGGGCATTGGCGGCGGCCCAGCTCAGCCAGTGGGTTCTCGGACGTGTCTGCAGGGATATGGCGAGGAAGCAGATGGCAAAGATCGACAGCAGAAGCACATTTGCTGAAAAGAGTGTCGACAGATCCATCAAGGGGGCTCCGGGGCCGGATGCTCATTCTTGGAAAGAGTATTGATTAAGTTACGGGAAAGGCTCTTGCAATCCAGTTAGCCGTGATGAAAAAACTTTTATCAATTCGGGAGTTTGCCGGTTCGATCCCGTTTACGATCCTCGTGAAATCTGCGGAGGTTTCAAGCCTTCGTCTCAGGCGAACGATTGTCGTCGTGCCGTCTTTCGGGGAGCGGCTGACGTCCTGCGGACATTCACTCGAGAGCTGACCGGTGCGCCCGAAAAAAAAGAAACCCCGCTGTTGCCAGCGGGGTTTCGTTTCGGGCCGATGGGGCAAAGCTTTTTAGTTCTTGGTCTTGTCGACGAGAGCGTTGGACTTGATCCACGGCATCATGCCGCGCAGCTTTTCGCCAACTTCCTCGATCTGGTGTGCATCGTTCAGGCGGCGGGTCGCCTTGAACTTCGCAGCGCCTGCACGGTACTCCTGCATCCAATCGGAGGTGAACTTGCCGGTCTGGATGTCGGTCAGGACGCGCTTCATTTCTGCCTTGGTTTCCGGTGTCACGATGCGCGGACCGGTCACGTACTCACCCCACTCAGCGGTGTTGGAGATGGAGTAGTTCATGTTGGCGATGCCGCCTTCGTAGATCAGGTCGACGATCAGCTTCACTTCGTGCAGGCACTCGAAATAGGCCATTTCCGGAGCGTAACCAGCTTCGACCAGGGTTTCGAAACCGGCGCGGATCAGTTCGACGAGACCGCCGCACAGAACGGCCTGTTCGCCGAAGAGGTCGGTTTCGCACTCTTCCTTGAAGGTGGTTTCGATGATGCCCGAACGGCCGCCGCCGACGCCGCAGGCGTAGGACAGGCCGAGGTCATGGGCATTGCCGGACGCGTCCTGGTGAACAGCGATCAGGCACGGCACGCCGCCACCCTTCATGTATTCGCCGCGCACGGTGTGGCCCGGGCCCTTCGGAGCGACCATGAGAACGTCGACGGTGGATTTCGCTTCGATCAGGCCGAAGTGAACGTTGAGGCCGTGTGCGAAGGCGATTGCAGCGCCGTCACGGATGTTGGCTGCAATATGGTCCTTGTAGATGTCGGCCTGCAGTTCGTCCGGGGTGGCCATCATCATCAGGTCGGCCCAGGCGGCAGCATCTGCCACGTTCATGACCTTGAAGCCGTCGGCTTCCGCCTTGAGGGCGGTCGTGGAGCCTTCGCGCAGGGCAACTGCGATTTCGGTGCAGCCGCTGTCTTTCAGGTTCATCGCGTGGGCGCGGCCCTGAGAGCCGTAGCCGATGATGGCGACTTTTTTGGATTTGATCAGGTTAAGATCAGCATCACGATCGTAATAAACGCGCATGGGTTCCTTTCTCCCGTCTGCATTCTGTCAGTTGAAGGCCGGTTTTCCGGTCTTGATTGGTTCTGGTGGTTCCCAGTTTGTCCGAAGGTTCGAAGCGCTCAGGCCCCGAACAGACGGTAAAAGCGGTCGACGGCCACTTCGG
>NZ_AAUW01000012.1 GCF_000168975.1 Roseibium aggregatum IAM 12614 | reverse complement strand
AGCGAAGACGATGGCGCGATGGCAGCGGGCCGTGCCGGAAGAAGGCTCTTTCCGGCAGCGTGCGATAAAGCCGTTCTGAACGGCCGGGTCGTAGACGATGAGATCTGTCGCGGTCGCGCGGCGTGCCGACAGCGTCAGCACCTTCAGGCCTGCGGGGCCTCTCTTCTCGCCACCGCGGGCCAGGCGTCTGTAGAACGGATCGAGCCTTGCCCGCAGGCTTTCCCGGCCGGGGTTGCTCTCAAGTTCGACCTGAATTTCCGCCGGAGTTGTCCAGCCAGTGTCGCCGCCATCGGTTGCACTGGAGGACCATTGCAGGTTCAGCCGAAGGGTTTCGAATTCAGCGTCGCTACCGAGGGCCTGCCGTTTCTGAAAGGCAGTCGCGATCAGGTTGAGCGGCAATTCAAAGCGGGTCGGTCCGATGGCAAAGCGCACTGGCTGATCTTGCCTGACGCCCGCCTCAGCGGGCCAGCCGAACGACCAGGTGTAGACCTTTCCGGCAATATGAGCCGTGCCCAGTACACACATCGCCAAAGCCAGCCAGGTGAAGTGGCGGGGGTCTGTCCTGATCGGCCCTGGCAAGGAGACGGGTATCACGACTTCGGTCTCTTGGTTTGGTGTGCACTGTTCTGGGACAGGCTGTCCTGAAACGGCACAGGTGTCCCGCTGGGGGAAGGTGTCAATGCCGCTCCTGGTGGCTCAAATGAAGGGATTTGGCGCATTTGCCGATCCGGCACAGTCTTTGCTCTTGACCCTTTATGAATTCTTAATCACTTTCTGCGGGAAAGAGTTAACAAGGGGTTAACGGGCGTGCTGTTCAATCTTCTAATCGTTGGATATATCGCATGCGCCGGATTTGTAGCGTCGGGTGTGCTGGGTAGCCTCTATCAGTTGATCACGAAACAACCGCCGAAGTTCGCCTTCGACGGGGAGGGAATCCTGTCTTTCCTCGCAGGCATGTTCCTGTGTGTGTTCGCCGGACCCTTCATCATCATGCGCAATGCCATTCGTGGACGCAGGATCGAAAAGCGGCCGTTGGGCTGGCTGGTCGCATCGTCCACCATTGCCGGTATGTGGAGCATGTGTTCCGGTGTTATGGTGATCAACGTCGCCCTGATCATGGTTGGTTACACCTGAGGTCTCATGCCGGTCTTCGCTCTTGATGGACGTTCACCCGTTTTCCCTGAAAACGGTGAATACTGGATCGCGCCGAATGCAACGCTGATCGGCGATATCATTCTTCACGAAGCTGCAAGTGTCTGGTTCAACGCGGTGCTGCGCGGTGACAACGAGCCGATTACCGTCGGCATGCGTTCGAATGTGCAGGACGGCTGTGTCTTCCACACGGATATGGGTTTTCCGCTGACCATCGGCGCCAATTGCACGATCGGCCACAACGCCATCTTGCACGGCTGCACAATCAAGGACAATTCGCTGGTGGGCATGGGGGCGACGATCCTGAACGGCGCTGTCATCGGCTCCAACTGCATCATCGGGGCAAATGCACTGATCGCCGAAGGCAAGGAAATTCCGGACAATTCACTCGTTGTCGGTGTGCCTGGCAAGGTGGTGAAGACACTGCCGCTGGAAGCGGCGAACGGAATCGCGAATTCCGCTGACGGCTACGTGCGCAACTGGCGCCGTTTCAAGTCAGGATTGCGGGAGCTCTGATCCCTTCTGACCTGTTCCCTTCAACCAACCCCTATGAGCACCCCTTCTGACTGGGTCTGAAAAGGCGGGAACCGGCCTGCGGGGGGCGGGCCGGTTCCCTGGATCCGGTCGTGGTAGGGATGGGGAGGGTGGGGACGCGACCGGATCGTCCTAGAGGCCGGCTTGATGCCGGACCAATCCCAATTCTAGTTGGACACGCTACTGACGGTGGTCACACGCGTGTCGGCGATGCCTGTCCACTGCACGGGCGAGCTGGCGGACTGGCGTTTGATGTAGCGGTAGGGTGTCGAGTACCAGGGCAAGACTGCCTCGATCTGGTTGTCGAGGATCATGTCGCCGTGGTCGGTACGGACCGTCAGAACCGCGTGGCCCGAATTCTGGGTGTCCTTGGCGACTGTGATGAGCAGGGCGCTTTTGGGCCAGCCGGCTTCAATCAGCACTCGCTGTTTCTCAAGGACGTATTCCTCGCAGTCGCCATAACCGTTTACCGGATATGTCCAGTACTCTTCCTTGCCGAAGAGATCCTGATCGGTCATCGGGTGGATCCGGCGGTTGACTTCCTTGTTGATGGCAATGAGTTCGTTCCAGCGGGTTTCATCCAGCTTCACGACAACCGGCTCGTACTTTTCGTTCTGACAAGCCCAGGTGTTGTCGCGACAGAATTGTTCATAGCCGACCGGTGGTTTGACAACCGTTCTCATGTCCATGAAACGACCGGGATCTGCTTGTGCAACCGATCCCAAGACGGTGCACGAAAGCAACATTGCAGATGCGAGTACAGTTCTTTGAAGTAATTTCATCGTAACGCCCTCCCCAAGGCTGACGTAACGATGACGGAATGATTTTTACTTGGAGAAAATCTCCAAAGTAAAACTCTATTTGTATTTTATATGTGTTTGAGTTTGTTTTTATTGTTATTTGAATTTACTTTAATTCAAGTTGGAGGAAAATTTTCATAAAATTTGATCTATCCTTCAGAAGCCCTTGTAATATCGAGATTTTAGCGTTGGTCAGGTGGCTGAAAACAGGCTTTCAATTGCGCGTTGCGGGGCTAAAACAGGCCCTTTTTCAAGCTTCGAGGGCGGGAAAAGAACGCAAAAGTTTTTTGATTTTTTTTGAAAGGCAGCTGCCGGGAAAGGAAAACTTCGGCCTGCATCACCGTCTGAAAACGAAAAGACCCGGCAAAGCCGGGTCCGTCAAAATCTTATACGAGCACTTGCAGCAGGCAGGAAAGGTTCTGTCAACTATCCTTGGGTGCCGAAATATGGTGTTCCAGCAATTCGCGACTCTGTACGGCTGCAAATTCGACGGCGATACCGCCTTCGATGCGGCGAATGACACGCGCATGCATCTTTCCGAGCGTGATAGGGTCGCCCATTTCCGGCAAGATGTCCGTTGCTATAGCGGCACCGGACAGGGACACATCTATGATCCGGCAGACATGCTCCGAGCCATCTGGCAAGATCATCTTTGTCATCGGGTTCTTGGGCACGAAGCGGTCGTGGCGCCGGTCTTCGGGAAGATTGAGTTCGTCCCGGTTTGCGAGCCAGGTGAGAACATTGGCGATCTTGTCGCGTTTGCGCACCGTGTTCCGCAGTTCCACCGCAAAGCCACCATCGATCAGGCGGGAAATCGTGCCTTCAACGCGGCTCAGGTGGTCGAGATAGGCAATCACGCGCTCACCGACCCTGCCGGTGACCGGTGTGATCATGGCCATGCCGCCTGGCGACATGTCGATAACCTGACAGGGATATTCGCGCCGGTCTTCCAGCATGAAGCGGCCCAGAATGTTGACCTGGACACGTTGATGGCGCCGCCGGTCAGTGACTTGAAGCGATCTGCTTCCCTCGGTTGCTGTTGCCACTCCGGCGCTCATGCCCATTCTATCCAAAACGATGCGCAAATCGCATTTTCCCCGGCTGAGATGCGATTCAAAAGACGTCTGCCAAATCACTTTAGGTAGCTGGGGTTAACGATGTGTAAGAGTGTAGCTCAGAAGGGGCTCAGGTCCAGACTTGGGATCGATAAAAATGCGGGCGTCGCCGCTATGCCGGTGTTTCAGGATGTTTCCGGCCTCAATCGAAAAGAAATCGGGAGTAAAAATCCGGAAGGGCCTACTTATTTCAGGCTGAGAGGACCGCAATTTGACTGGGAGCAAAAGATATCGGGCCAGCTGATTCTCAGCCGGCCCGATATCTTTGTGCAAACAGGGAAACCACTGAACCGGATATGTGGTCCGGATCAGGACTTTCCGCCGGAATAGACAGTCAGATGCCCGACCTTGCGCTCCGCACCGTTCGGCAGGGGCGGGGTCGGCATGGCGAGACCCTCGGCCGTGAAGCGCGGCAGGATCGGATTGAGCGTCGCTGCCGGGGAATCCATGAAGTAGGGGCGCTCGTCAGGCCAGACCAGACGAAGGCTGCTGATGGACTGGCTCAAAATGGGATGCAGGCCGATCCAGTAAGGCTTTTCCATCGGGGTGCAACTGCCCAGCACCCGGATCCTGCCTTCGCCGGGAACGTTCAGCGGAACCAGCAACATTTCCATTTGCAGGATCTGTCCCCGTTCCGTGTGGCCATTGATGCCGATCACGGCGGCGGCTGCATCTTCTGTGATGGCGGCCAGCAGGCTTTCCAGCGCCTCACGGTCTTTCACGCTCCAGCCGCGCAGGAAGTTGCGGCCCTTGAGTTCCCGGCAATGGGCGGAACACAGACGCGTGCCGGCAAGACGGTAGCGCACGTCCCTGGGGCCGTTCGTTTCAAGAATGAAGGTGTCACCGAGAAGGCCACGGATTTCACCCGGATCGACTTCGCTGCGGTTCGGCGCGGGGCGTGCGCCGCGAAGATTGTCCCAGTAGTTGTAAAGAGTTTGCGTTACGCCGTGTTTCATCTGGTTCGCCTCTTTGCCATTCTTGCGCCCGGTGTTTCGTCTCAAGACACTGCCTGTTCCAAAACGGGACGAAATTGCTTCCCTGTTGGTTTTTGACCTCTACAAAGCAGGGGGCGTGCCAAGTGTCCGGAGGCTCGAAAGTCCGTAGGTGGCCAGGAATTAAGGTTAATTTTCAGTAAAGCTTGTTTTGCTGCATTTAGGCTGGCAGCTTAATAATCAGTTCACATAGACAGCGGGTGGGAGGAACCTGATGTTGCGGGCCAGGCCGCGGGCCGATAGGTACAGCCGCCAAGAGCTGCCTCGGTAAAACAAGCGCCGGCCGAAGTGAGCAACTGTCCTGAACGGGCGTCGTGGGGACGCGACCGGTTTTCGGGGGGCATCGCAAAGCGCTGGTCACCTTTTCGGGTGGCCGGCGCTTTGTATTTTCAGGTTTCTGGTGGAGGGGAACTGGCAAATCAAATTCACCAAAACCCGGTTTCTCGGCATCGGGCGGTCGAACCGCTCTTGTTTTGTCTTCGATCTGGCTTAGAAGAAAGACACGAAAGGCAGAGGGTCCATGAACGTTTACCGCATCGATGAAGAACGCGCCCGGCGTGAGAAAGCCCAGAAGGAACAACGTCCCCAACGGCCATCCGGTCCTCCTGTCTTCAATCTGCCCAATATCATTGTCTGGCTTGGCGGTATCCTGATTGCAATCCATGTTCTGCGGGAAATGATCCTGCCGGTGAATATTTCCAATCTGATCATCGAACTGTTCGCGTTCTGGCCGGTGAAATACGCCTATTTCAGCAGTCTGCAGCCGCTGGATCTCGTCTCCAGTCTCTGGGCCTTTGTCACTTACAGCCTGCTGCATGGCGGGGCCATGCATATTATTTTCAACCTGCTCTGGATGGCGATTTTCGGCAGTGCTGTCGCCAGACGGTTCGGCGTTGGGCGCTTTCTGGTGTTTTCGGCCGCCTGTTCGGTTGGCGGGGCCCTCGCACACCTGGCCACCCATTGGGGCGAGGGGGCACCCATGATTGGTGCTTCGGCTGCCATATCCGGCCAGATGGCGGCCGCCATCCGCTTCGTGTTCGAGCGCGGGGGACCGCTGGGGGCAATCCGCAGCAACGATCCGACCGCCTATTTCGTTTCCGCTCAGCCCCTGGCGGAATGCCTGCGTAATCAGCAGGTTCTTGTCTTCGTCGCGGTGTGGTTCGGGCTCAACCTGTTCTTCGGCCTGATGAGCGGTCCCGTCGCGGGGCAACCGGCCAGTGTTGCCTGGCAAGCCCATATCGGCGGGTTCGTCGCCGGCCTTGCCCTGTTTCCCTTCTTTGACCCGGTGCCGCAGCGGCGGAATTCCTGAGGTCAGGCGCAACTGGCTTCAAGACGTAACGTCAACAGTTTGCGCGGACTGATTTTTTTGCCATGATACCTTCGAGACTGGAGAGCGACCCGCCGGATTCGGATGGACGTTCAGCCCCAGTCGGTGCGAAAGTGGTCGAGCAGCCGGAACAACGCTTTGCGGAGATCGGCTGGAAGACTGCATTCAGGTCGATCAACTGTAGACGTTTGATCGCTTCCGATTGAGCGTCGGTTGATCTGGTCCGGTAAAACGGACCGATTGATGCCATGGGAGGTGATTGAATGACCGTAGCCGCAATCCTAAGTGGGAAAGGCCACGATATTATCACAGCGCGCAGCGACGCGTTGCTCAGCGAAATTTGTGAAACCCTGGCAAAACACAAGATCGGTGCCGTGGTTGTCTCCGACGATGAAGGTGCCGTGAACGGCATTGTCTCAGAGCGGGACATCGTTCGTGTCATCGGAACACAAGGCGTGTCTGCACTGAAAACGCCGGTCTCCAGTGTCATGACCAAGACCGTTGTCACCTGCACCGAAGAGAACAACATCAACGAAGTGATGGCCCAGATGACGCAGGGCAGATTCCGCCACATGCCCGTTTTGAAAGACGGCAAACTGACCGGCGTGATCTCCATCGGTGATGTCGTGAAATTCAAGATAGCGCAGGTTGAGCTCGAAGCAGAGCAGATGCGCAGCTACATCACGATGGCTTGAGCAAAGCAGCCTGCGAACAATGACATCCCGGCGCGCACGAGACGCCGCCGGGATGATCGCCTGAGAATTTGTTTATGATCACTGGCAGGGGCGGGACCTGTCTCAACTCTTGCCGTAAACCTCGTCGGGATCATAAACCCGTTCGGTTTCAACGCGCTCCAGATGCACGGCGCCGTCGTCACTTTTGACGGTTTTTCTGTAAAAACAGGACCGGTAGCCCACGTGGCAGGTGGCGCCATTTCCGGCAACCGAGACCTTCAGCACAAGGGCATCCTGATCGCAATCGGTCAGGATCTCGTGCACGGTCTGGATCTGGCCGGAGGTCTCGCCCTTTTTCCAGTAACTTTGCCGCGAGCGGCTCCAGTACCAGGCTTCTCCGGTTTCGATTGTGCGCTTCAGGGCTTCGGCGTTCATGTAGCCCACCATCAGCACTTCGCCTGACGCCACATCGGTGACGACAGCCACGATCAGGCCATCCCGGTCGAATTTCGGCATCATCAGATCGCCGTTTTCGACCGTTTCCTTGTCGCCGCGTTCAGTCAGGTGAGTGTTGCACATGGGAGGTAAGCCCTTGCCGTCTTTCGTAAACGCAAGGGCTGGAACGTCAGAGGCCCTTGCCGCGCACCAGAGACATGAATTTCGCCTGCTCGGCAGGATCGTCCTGGAAAACGCCGGTGAACTGGGTGGTGATCGTCGAGACACCTGGTTTCTGAACACCGCGCATGGTCATGCACTGGTGTTCGGCTTCCAGCATCACGGCCAGGCCACGCGGGGCCAGCGCATCGTCAATGACCGATGCGATCTGCGCAGTCAAGTTTTCCTGCGTTTGCAGACGCTTGGCATAGATGTCGACAACGCGTGCCAGTTTGGAAAGACCAACGACGCCTTCTGCCGGATAATAGGCGATATGCGCCTCGCCGATGAAAGGCAACATGTGGTGTTCGCAATGGGAATGGAACGGGATGCCGCGCACAAGGACGATATCCTTGTAGCCGCCAACATCTTCGAACGTCCTTGCAAGATGCTCGGCCGGATCTTCGTAGTAACCGCTGTAAAGCTGGCTCAGTGCCTTGACCACGCGCTTCGGTGTTTCCACCAGACCTTCGCGGTCCGGGTCATCGCCGGTCCAGGCCAGAAGCGTGCGCACGGCAGCTTCAGCTTCTTCACGGCTTGGCCGATGCAACTGATCCGGTGACTTTCTTTCGAAGGTTTTTTCTACCGGCTTGAGGACAGCGTCCATGGGAATCCTCGCAATTTTACCCTTGTCACTCGTCATACGGCGCCCGCTGGTGCACAGATCAGATGGTTCGGGCTTTTCAAGCCGCGGACCCTTATCATACTCCAGGCAAAAAGCGAACGCACAGTTTCTGAGCGGGAGGAGCCGGTTTCTAGCTTGCATACGTCATGCGGAAGACCAACTGCGACCACTCTGCCCCTTGCGAATTTGCCGTGGCGTCTGATGTATATATATGAAAGCAGTGCGCCATCAATGTGTCGCGCATCACAGGCATTCACGAAGAGGCGAGTTATGCTCGACGACATTTATAACGCGAAGATCCTTGAATTCGCCGGAAATATCCCGCGGATCGGCCGTCTCGAGCATCCGGACGCAAGCGCAAAAGCCCATTCCAAACTTTGCGGATCGACCGTTGTTGTCGATCTTTGCATGAAGGACGGCGTCGTCACTGATTTCGCTCATGACGTCAAAGCCTGCGCTCTCGGACAGGCATCCTCCTCGATCATGGCCCGGAATATCATCGGCGCGAGCGCGGACGAATTGCGCGACGTGCAAAAGACCATGCGCGCCATGCTGAAGGAAGGCGGAGAGGCCCCCACGGGCCGCTTCGAAGATCTGAAGTTTCTGGAGCCGGTCCGTGAGTATAAGGCACGCCACGCCTCGACGCTCTTGACTTTTGATGCCGTTGTCGATGCGCTCGACCAGATCGAGGCGAAAGCCAAGGAAGACAGTGCGGTCGCGTGACCGCGGTTCGGCGTTCCATGTGTTCTCTCCATAACGAACCGCGAAAGCCGGATGGCCGCTTGTCACCAATCGGATATGCAGCGATTGGGCTTATCTGGCTTTACCGCCACTCCCTGTCGCTTTTCATGGGGCGGACTTGCCGTTATGCGCCGACCTGCTCGGACTATACCGAGCAGTCCATCCGCCGCTTCGGCTTCTGGGCGGGGGGGTGGATCGGCCTGTCTCGGGTTCTCAGATGCAATCCCTGGGGGGCTTCCGGTTTCGATCCGGTTCCGGACACCTTGCCGCCGGATGCGCGCTGGTTCTTGCCCTGGCGTTACGGTCATTGGACCGGCAGGCACATCCCGCCGGAACATCGTCTGGACTGAGCGGCGGATTAACCAGATGTTGACCTAACGTCAGGTCAATGCGACGCTTGCTTCTCATGCCAGAAGGCGGAGGGAAGAATGAGCGGACGCGACTTCCATTTCGTAATGATCAAGCCAACTCATTACGACGACGATGGTTACCCGATCCAGTGGCTTCGTTCTGCAATCCCCTCAAACACTCTTGCCAGTTTGAATGGACTGGCAGAAGCCGCGCGGAACCGTCAGGTGCTTGGAAAGGATGTCCGCATCCATCTTCACACCTACGATGAAACCAACAATCGGGTTCGTCCGGCAAAGATCGCCCGGGATATCCGAAAAGCAGGAGGATCTGCGCTAATTGCGCTGGTCGGGGTTCAGTCAAACCAGTTTCCGCGTGCCGGCGACCTTGCCCGTATTTTCCTGAAGAAAGGCCTTCCGGTTGCCATCGGCGGGTTTCATGTCTCCGGCTGCATCTCCATGCTCGATGAAATGCCGGATGAGATGGTTCGGTTGCAAAAGGAAGGTGTCGTCTATTTTGCCGGAGAGGCCGAGGATGGGCGATTGGACGATGTTTTCCGCGATGCCTTTTCCGGTGATTTGAAGCCGCTCTACAACTTCATGGCGGACTTGCCCTCGCTTGAGGGAGAGCCGACACCGATCCTTCCTTCCCAGCACATCCGCTTCACGGCCGGATCGCATTCCAGCTTCGATCTCGGCCGTGGCTGCCCCTTCCAGTGTTCCTTCTGCACGATCATCAACGTGCAGGGCCGTAAAAGCCGGTTTCGATCAGCAGACGATCTGGAGCAGATCATTCGCGACAACGTCGCGCAGGGCATCGACCGCTTCTTCATCACCGACGACAATTTTGCCCGAAATCGAGAATGGGAACCGCTGTTCGACCGGCTGATCCAGTTGAGGGAGCAGGAGAACTTCGACATCAAGTTCATCATCCAGGTGGACACGCTCTGCCACCGGATTGACGGTTTCATCGAGAAGGCGACGCGGGCCGGGGTCAACCGGGTCTTCATCGGTCTGGAAAACATCAATCCGGACAACCTGCTGGCCGCAAAGAAACGGCAGAACAAGATTACTGAATACCGGGAGATGCTGCAGAAGTGGCGGGCCCACGGGGCAACCACCTATGCCGGTTACATCATCGGTTTTCCGGCTGATACCAAAGAGTCGGTCCTGCACGATGTCGAGATCATCAAGAAGGAACTTCCGCTCGATCTGCTCGAGTTCTTCTATCTGACGCCGCTTCCCGGGTCTGAAGATCACAAGGTGCTTTTGAGCAAAGGCATCTGGATGGATCCCGATCTCAACAAATACGATCTCAATCACCGTGTGAGCCATCATCCGAAAATGAGCGATGAGGATTGGGAGGAGGCCTACCGGCAAGCCTGGGCAAGTTACTATTCCGATGGTCACATCGAAACGGTACTGCGCCGGGCCGCCGCGCACCGCAAGGGAAGACCGGGCAACAAATTGTTCCTGATGATGTGGTTCAAGCTGATGGTCGAATGCGAGGGCGTTCATCCGCTGGAAGGCGGTTACTTCCGCCTGAAATTCCGCACGGACCGACGCGGGGGCATGCCGCTTGAAAATCCGCTGGTGTTCTATCCGCGCTATCTTGCGGAAATCGTCTCCAAACATTGGGCCTATCTGTCGGCCGTCTGGCGGGTTTACCGGATCTACCGGAAGGTCAAGGCATCGCCCGACAGGCGGACTTATTCCGATCTTGCCATCGCGCCGATGAACAGGAGCGAAGAGGAAGATCTGGCAATGATCCGGGAAACGCGCGGTGGCGCGGAAGCAGTTGCCAAACAGCTCCGCGATGCTGCGCTTTCAAAGGCCGGAAAAGACCGGGCGAAGGCAGCCTCGGCCTTATGATGGGGAGGCGGGGATCTTGCGCCGAAGCAACCGCCAGCCGAAGGTCATGCCCATTGCCGCAAGGATGATTTCTGCAGCGGCCCGCAAGGCGGGCCGAGGCCTGCATTTTCAAGCCGTTATGGCCTGAACGCAAAATGTGTTGCCGCGACGAAAATTCTCAAAGACAGCACCTGCAAATCGGTGTATTCCGCAAAGGCCGCCGACCGGTCCGCGCAGCCTTCAAACTGCCTCAGGACCGTCGCCAATGTTGGATGGAGACCGGGCGCGGCACACCGGCCTTTGGGTCTTTACAGGCGCCATGGACAAGGCTTCGCCCCAGGCCGAAACCGGGGATCTTTTCATTCGCATTGCCGAGCCTGGCGATCTAGCCGAGCTGTTCCGCATTGAAAACGCCGCCTTTGCCGGGGATCGCATTTCCCGGCGAAGCTTCAAACGCTTTCTGGAGAGCACGCGCGCACGCCTTCTGGTGGCAACTGGGCCTAACGGTCTGGTCGGTTACGCCTTGTTGCTCTTGCGACAGGGCACCGCCTTGGCCAGGCTTTATTCGCTTGCTGTCGATCCCGCCTGCCGGGGGCAGGGGCTAGGAGCAAAGCTGCTGGAAGCCTCCGAGGTTGCCGCCTTCGATAGCGAGCGCATTGTGCTGCGGCTTGAAGTGCGCGCGGACAATGAGGCTGCCATCGCGCTTTACCGGCGCAGCGGCTACCGCCTGCTGGGCAGGGTCGAGGCCTACTACGAGGACGGCTGCGCGGCGCTGCGGATGGAAAAGCTGCTGCATGGCCCAGTGCTGGGCACTGGTAACGCGCCTTATTACTCGCAGACGACAGAATTCACCTGCGGTCCGGCCTGTGCGCTGATGGCGGCCCGGCATTTCGATCGATCGGTTCCGGCAGAACCCTTGACCGAGCTTACACTTTGGCGGGAGGCAACGACGATCTATCTCGCCTCGGGTCATGGCGGCTGCGGCCCGTTCGGCCTGGCCAATGCGCTTGCACGGCGCGGGCTTTCGGTCGAGGTCCGGCTGTTTCCCGACGAACTCCTATTTCTCAACTCCGTTCGTAACCCGGAAAAGCGGAAGGTGCTGACGCTGGTTCAGGAAGGATACCGGTCGGAAGCCGAGCAGCTTGGTGTTGCCCGGTCGGAACATCCCCTGGAAGCAACCGCTCTTGCAGCCGAGATTGCTCAGGGAACGCTCGCGATCGTGCTCATCTCCGGCTACCGCATGTTCGGCCAGAAAGTTCCCCACTGGGTGCTTGTACATGACGCGGACGACCGCCACCTGATCATCCATGATCCCTGGCTGGAGCGTGAGCGCCATGAAAGTCCGGCGGATGCCGCCAATCTTCCCATTCCCTTTGCCGAATTCGACCGTATGGCCCGCTGGGGCCGCAGCGCGGTACGTGCCCAAATCCTTATACGAAAGGACGCCTGATCCAATGTCTTCCTGGGTCATTCTGGTCGACAACCTCAAAGACCTCTCCAACACGGAAACGCCGCACAAGGTCATGACCGTCCGGGAGTATCTGACGCACCCGAAACTGTTCACCGGAGCCAAGCCGACCATCCTCAACCTGGCGCGATCCTATGCCTATCAGGGCGCTGGCTATTACGCGTCGCTTCTGGCTGAAGCGCGTCAGCACCGGGTGGTGCCGGTTGTCGAGACCATGATCGAACTGTCCCGCAAGCAGCTCTACCAGCATGCCTTGCCGGAACTTGAAGACCGGCTGAACCGCTGCCTGCGCAAGATGACACCGGAAGCTGCTGGTGCGGTCTCGCGGTTGTTGATCTATCTCGGCCAGGTTGGCGATCCCACGCTTGAACCGTTCGCCCGGCTGCTGTTCGACTGGTTCCGCGCGCCGGTGCTGGAGGTTCTGCTGGAAGAGGGCGAATGGCGCAGCATCAAGCGCATCCGCGTGCTGGCGGTGAACGATCTTGAAGCCGATGAACGCGCGCAGTTTCTGGCAGCGGTCGAAACTTATACGACACGTCCCTGGCGGGCGCCGAAACAGCGTGCCTTGATGAAATATTCGATGGCTGTTCTGTCCGACCCCAAGGAAGAACTGCCGCCGTCTTCCATCGCCTCGCTGAAGCATATGGCCAAGGTGGCCGCGCGCCACGGGGTTGAAGTCGTGCCGATCGGCAAGGGGGATCTCGACAAACTTGCGCAATACGATGCCCTGTTCATTCGCGAGACCACCAACATCGACAATCACACCTACCGTTTTGCCCGGCGCGCCGTGCAGGAAGGCATGCCGGTGATCGATGATCCGGTGTCGATGATCCGTTGTACCAACAAGGTCTATCTGACCGAGCTTCTGGCAAGCCACGGCATCGCGACGCCCAAGACCATCGTGCTGTCGTCTCTGAAAGAGGCCGGCGATCTTGAAGCCAAGCTCGGCTCGCCGATTGTCCTCAAGATCCCTGACGGCTCCTTCAGCCGTGGCGTGTTCCGTGTGACGGGCGCCGAGCCCATCAAGGAGAAGCTGAAAGAGCTTTTCCAGGAAAGCGCCATTTTGCTTGCCCAGGAATATTGCCCGACGGATTTTGACTGGCGCATTGGTGTGCTGGACGGCGAACCGCTGTTTGCCTGCCAGTATCTCATGGCCAAGAAACACTGGCAGATCGTGCGGCACGAGACTGGCAAGAAAGCCGTTGAAGGCGGGTTCAAGACGGTTTCCATGGCCGAAACGCCACCGGCGGTGATCGATATCGCGGTTCGTGCGGCCCGCCTGATCGGTGACGGTCTTTATGGTGTCGACCTGAAGGTGATTGGCGAGCGGGTGGTGGTCATCGAGATCAACGACAATCCCAATCTTGACCACGGGGTCGAGGATCTGGCCGAAAAGGACGCTGTCTGGGATCAGCTTATCCGCTGGTTCGTGCGCCGCCTGGAGGCGCGCTAGGGCAACACCGGGTGCCAATTCAAGGGAAATGCTTCGGAAAAGGTTGCCGGATTAGTTTGAATCCCGTATGCCCGGCCCGTTCCATTTCCTTTGAACAGCTTACCTGCCTTGTCTGCAGGAGTGAGCAGGAGAAAACCGATGATTGAACTTACTTTCCCCGACAATTCCGTGCGCGAATACGAGCCAGGCACCACAGGCCTCGCCGTCGCCGAAGGCATTTCCAAATCGCTGGCAAAAAAGGCCGTGGCGATGGCCCTCGACGGGGAACTGAAAGATCTCACCGACCCGATCAGCGGCAATCACCAGATCGAGATCGTCACCCGCGACGACCCGCGCGCCCTGGAACTGATCCGCCACGATGCGGCCCACGTCATGGCCGAAGCCGTGCAGGAACTGTGGCCCGGTACCCAGGTGACCATCGGTCCGGTGATCGAAAACGGCTTCTACTATGACTTCAAGCGCGTTCACCCGGACACGGGCGCCGACTGGCCGTTCACGCCGGAAGAGCTGCCGGTCATCGAAAAGAAGATGCGCGAGATTATCGGCCGCGGTGCGCAGTTCACCAAGGAAGTGTGGAGCCGCGACGAAGCCAAACGCTATTTCGCAGCCAAGGGCGAAACCTACAAGGTCGAGCTGGTCGACGCCATTCCGGAAGATCAGGAACTGAAGATCTACAAGCAGGGCCAGTGGCTGGACCTGTGCCGGGGCCCGCATATGGTCTCTACCCGGCAGATCGGCGATGCCTTCAAATTGATGAAGGTGGCCGGCGCATACTGGCGCGGCGACAGCAACAACGAAATGCTGACGCGCATCTATGCAACAGCCTGGCACAGCGAGAAGGAGCTCAAGGCCTACCTTCACATGCTGGAAGAGGCCGAGAAGCGCGACCACCGCAAGCTGGGTCGGGAAATGGACCTGTTCCACTTCCAGGAAGAAGGCCCGGGCGTTGTCTTCTGGCACCCGAAGGGCTGGGACATGTTCCAGAGCCTGATCGCCTACAAGCGCCGGGTTCTGAAGGACACCTACAAGGAAGTGAACGCGCCGCAGGTGCTGCACACGTCGCTTTGGGAAACATCCGGTCACTGGACCTGGTACAAGGAGAATATGTTCTCCGTGCAGTGTGCCGATCCGGAAGCCGAGGACGAGCGCGTTTTCGCGTTGAAGCCGATGAACTGCCCCGGCCATGTGCAGATCTTCAAGCATGGCCTGAAGAGCTACCGCGATCTGCCGATGCGCCTTGCCGAGTTCGGCATGGTGCACCGCTACGAACCGTCGGGTGCGCTTCATGGTCTGATGCGCGTGCGCGGCTTTACGCAGGACGATGCCCATGTGTTCTGTACCGAAGAGCAGATGGCGGACGAGTGCCTGAAGATCAACGACCTGATCCTGTCGGTCTATGAAGACTTCGGCTTTGACGAGATCGTGGTGAAACTGTCCACCCGCCCGGAAAAGCGCGTCGGCACCGATGCTGCGTGGGATCATGCCGAAGCGATCATGTCCGACGTTCTGAAGCAGATCGAAGCCCAGTCGGGTGGCCGGGTGAAAACCGACATCCTGCCGGGCGAGGGCGCTTTCTATGGTCCGAAGTTCGAATACACCCTGCGCGATGCCATCGGCCGTGAATGGCAGTGCGGCACGACGCAGGTCGACTTCAACCTGCCGGAACGCTTTGGGGCCTTCTATGTCGACAAGGACGGCGAGAAGAAGACGCCGGTGATGATCCACCGCGCGATCTGCGGTTCCATGGAACGCTTCCTCGGCATCCTGATCGAGAACTTTGCCGGACATTTCCCGCTGTGGTTTGCCCCGCTCCAGATCGTGGTCGCGACGATCACCTCGGAAGCCGATGACTACGGCCAGGAAGTGGCGGATCTGCTCAAGGCAAAAGGTCTCAAGGTCGAGACCGATTTCCGCAACGAGAAGATCAACTACAAGGTCCGCGAACATTCGCTGGCCAAGGTTCCGGTGATCATCGTGTGCGGCATGCGTGAAGCCGAAGAGCGGACCGTGAACGTGCGCCGTCTGGGGTCCAAGGACCAGACCCCGATGGGCCTCGACGAGGCGATTGCAGCGTTCGTCGAAGAAGCGACGCCGCCGGACCTGAAGTAAGGTTTTCCCTGGCCTTAAGGGAAAATCTGACAGCTTGCACATTGCCCTGGCATCAGGGCAATGTGCTGTCACAATCATGAAACAGGATGTCTGGTATTGGGTTCCGGATTTGCTACCGTTTCATCAGGGTCAAGACGACTGCCGTGAACTACGCTGAATTCAGTTACGCCAATCCTCAGCATCCACCGCTGAAGCGCTGGACCATCCGCACCATCGAAGGACTTTCCGGCCGCCGGAAGCTGGTGAGCATCTATGAGGTGTGGAAGGAGACGATGGTCGGGACGTCCGACTACATCTGGAACGACCTTCTTGGCCTGATCAACCTCAACGTTTCGGTCGCCGATGGCGAATGGCCGCCAAAAGACCTCCCCGAAGGTCCTCTGGTTCTTATCGCCAACCATCCCTATGGCATCGGCGACGGACTTGCGATCCTGGCGCTTGCGGAAAAGCTTGGCCGTCCATTCAAGATCCTGATCAACAACGAACTGCTGAAGGTGCCCGAGGTCCGGCCGTTTTCTCTGCCGGTTGATTTCGAGGAAACCAAGGAAGCTCTCAAGACCAATATGGCCACCCGCAAGGAGGCTCTGCGTCTCTTGCAGGAAGGCACGACGATCATCGTGTTTCCGGGTGGGGGGGTGGCAACGGCCGCCAAGCCGTTCGGGCGGGCCGAAGAACTGCCGTGGAAGACCTTCACCGCCAAGATGATCCGCTCTTCAAGAGCAACCGTTCTGCCGCTTTATTTCGACGGACAGAACTCCTGGCTGTTCCACCTGGTCAGCAAATACTCTCTGACCCTTCGCCTGGCGCTGCTTGTGCGCGAATTCCGCCGTATCCTCGGATCCGTGATGACGGCGCGCGCTGGAAGGGCAATCCCGTTTGAAACGCTATCCGGATTTGGGGATCAGAAGGAAATCATGGATTTCCTGCAGACCAAGGTCATGGAAATGGCGCCACCGGCACGCAGCAGGCGTTTGTTGGGCCGGCGCCAGTAATCCTACTCTCAAGATCGGATTTGTGTTGGCCGGAGCGCCCGCTGCCGCTCAGTTGCTGATGCTGGACTGTTGCTGGCTTGCCAGTTCGCTGACGGAGGTGACCACTTCAACTTCGCGGTCTTCTCCCGGCTGCACCTGGAAGGTGTGCAGGTAGGTGCGGCCATTGTTGCGGGCAAGGGCTTCATATTCGCCCTCTGCCAGCACGAAGTCGGGAAATGCGCCTGTTGCTTCCACGACAACATCGCCACCAGGGCTCAGAACGGACCAGGTCGTGTTTGCGATGGCTTCACCGCCGCGTTCATTGACCAGCTTGAGCGTGATGCCGGCGGCCTTGTGGAAGATCGTCGCTTCGGTAAGCTTGCCCGGCAGCACCTGGATGTCTGCGCGGACGACCGCATTCACATCGCCGTATTTGCTGACGACATGATAGGTGTTGGCGCCGAGGCGGAGAATGGAGCCCGGCTTGACGTTGCTGGCAATCAGATTGCGCTCGCCGCGCTGATTGAACTCCATGCCATAGAGATCGAAGGCAACAGCACGTCCGTCGAGGTCTTCACCATCCTTGAGGGCTGCGCCGAACTTGATGCCACCCGCATTGAGCGTCACCATCTTCGACTGAACTTCCTTGCCGATGACGATGCGGTTGGTCGCCTGAGCGTAGCCGTAGGCGGTATGGATCAGGTAAGTGCCCGGGTCGAGACGGAATTCCGCATCACCGCCCTGGGACGTTGCAACCAGTTGCAGGCGCCCGTCCGCATTGGTCGTTTCGGAATAGATCCGCCAGATGAGCCCCTCATTAAGGGGAGGGCTATCGGGCGTCAGCTTTGCCATAAGGTAAAGCGCGCCCTGCCGCAGGCCGCCTTTGACACCAGGTGAGGTCGCGCGGGCGGGGGCATAGGGAACAAGCGTGTCGGAAAAGAGGGGTTCCGGTTCGCGGTCAAGCAGATTGATGATCGGTTCTTCAGAGGGCGTGGAGGGGGCGTTGGGATCCGGTTTTTCCATCGGAGTCGGTGGAACGTCCGATGTCTGTGCCAGCGAGGCAGGGGCCGCGCCCATAGCGATGGCGGCACTCAGCATCAAGGAGACGGCGCTGTTTTTAGCGGCACGCTTCAAAGCTGATCGGCCAGAGAAGGGATCTGAATTCACCATGCCCACGTCGTTATCATTTTGACTCGCAGACTTTTACCAGCCTTTTGAGGCATTCGTCACCCGAAACCGACCCTGGAGATCCGGTCCGCTTTGCCGAGTGCAATTGCACGGGGCCAAGGGTGACGGCTATGTTTCTGTTTTCAGTGCGGTTTTTCGCATTCCCGTCGCGCAAAGGCCATCCGGGAAACAACGACGGCAAAGCCGAGATTCACCGCACTTCGGTATTGTCCTTTAATGCGCCCGGAAATTGGGCAAATTCAAGACGCCGCGATCAAAGTTGACAATTACGGTCAATGAATTACGTGGATCGTACGATTGCAACAGGCGGACAGGATCTATTCATGCCAAGTAACAGCGCCGGATCGTCGGCAACTCTGGAGTTTCTGAGACAGCGGCGCTCACACCCTTGCGTTACCATGACAGTGCCGGGACCGACCGAAGAACAGATCAACGATATTCTGACCATTGCAGCACGTGTGCCTGATCATGGCAAGCTGGCGCCCTGGCGTTTCGTGCTGTACCGGCCGGAACAGGGAAACACGATAGGGACCTGGCTGGCGGACCGATACGAAGCTCTCAGCGGCCCGCTCGACAGCGAGCAGCGGCAAAAGGAATTAACCCGTTTCACCCGCGCTCCGCTGGTGATCGGTGTTCTGAGCCAGGCCGCCCAGCACCCGAAAATTCCGGTCTGGGAACAGGAGCTTTCCGCCGGTGCGGTCTGCATGAACCTCGTCACAGCCGCAGCGGCTTCAGGGTTTGCGTCCCAGTGGCTGTCCGAGTGGTTTGCCTTTGACGAAGAGGCGGCCCGCTATCTTGGCGCGCGCGACGGAGAGCGGTTTGCCGGGTTCATTCATATCGGAACTCCGACACAGCCGCCGTTCGAGCGCCCGCGCCCCAACCTCGCCGACATTGTTTCCACCTGGACAGAGACCAACTGACCCATGTTCTACGAAACGGAAAAAAACGACCACGGCCTGCCGCACAATCCATTCAAGGCGATCGTCGCACCGCGCCCGATCGGCTGGATTTCCTCCTTCGACAAGGACGGCAACGCCAATCTGGCGCCCTACAGCTTTTTCAATGCTGTGTGTGATACCCCGCCAATCGTCATGTTCTCGTCGAGCGGATACAAGGACAGCGTTTCCAACATCGACGCGACCGGCGAGTTCGTCTGCAACATGGCCAGCTTCGGCCTCAAGGATGAGATGAACCAGAGTTCCGCAGCTGTCGCTCACGGGGTCTCCGAGTTTGACCTGGCAGGACTGGAAATGGCCGCCTCGCAACTGGTGAAGGCCCCTCGCGTGGCCAAGGCCGTGACCGCACTGGAGTGCAAGCACCTTCAGACGCAGCGGCTGAAAACCCTGACGGGAGGCGAGACGGACAATTACGTCGTTTTCGGTCAGGTCGTCGGTATCCACATTGACGACAGCATTCTGGTCGACGGCATGGTGGATGTGACGCTTTACAAGCCTTTGTCCAGGCTCGGTTACATGGACTATGCGTCGGTGACCGAGGTGTTCCAGATGGGACGGCCCAAAGCCTGAGGCCTGTTTGCCTGATTGCGGTTTTTAGGGGCGCCGGCCGAGCCGGCGCCTTTTTTCTGACTTGCCGACTCATGAAATTCGGCGTTATTCGAATAATGTAGTCGATATTTTCCTGGTGCGTTTTTCCAAAGGAAATGGCCGGTGGCCTCTTGGCTGTCCACATTACCGGCTTTCGACATAAGTAGATCTGCCCAGGCTCAAAAGAAAAAAGACTCGCCTGTAGTTGCCTAGATCCCTGTCTGTGTGTTGTTAAGGTTTTGTTAACCTTTTGGGCGTGAAAGTTAACGCTGAAAGTTAACGAAGTGATAATTTGGTTCCGTCGAGGAGACAGGGTCATGCGAGTTGCTGACACCGCCTCGATCGCGTCTAGGATCGAGCTTGCGTTTCAGTCTGCGAGTACTTCAACGGGTACGTCATTCGACTACCTGGTCAAGACAGCTGCGCGAGAATCGTCATTCAACCCCACGGCAAAGGCCAGGACATCCAGCGCCACCGGGTTGTTCCAGTTCATTGAATCCACCTGGCTGGAAACGATGAAGGAAGCCGGTCCGAAACACGGTCTTGAAAAATACTCTGATCAGATTCAACGATCCAAGAGCGGCAAGTTCTATGTGAGCGACCCGCAAATGCGGCGGGAGATTCTCGACCTTCGCAAGGATCCGGAAATCTCTTCGATGATGGCAGGGGCGCTTACACAGAAAAATGCGCAGTATCTGGAACGCAGAATCGGTCGTTCCCCGACCGATGGCGAGCTCTATATGGCTCATTTCCTCGGGGCGAATGGTGCCAGCAGGCTGATTGGGGCCGCCGGCGACAGCCCGGACATGCGTGCCGACAAGATTTTTTCCGCTCAAGCCCGTGCCAACAAACCGATCTTCTATCATTCCAATGGCAAGGCCCGGTCGATGCAGGAAGTCTACGAGGTCATCGTTTCCAAACATGACGCCGTGACGATGATTGCTGAAGCCAGCACCAACAAGAACCTGCGGACCTCCGGAGAGCTGAGACAGGTCGCGACGCTTCCCAACGCAAAACCGGCGGAAGGTGCGGCAACGATCAATCAGAAGACCTTCGATCATCTGGCAGGAGACCCGGCAGCGGCGTTCGCCATGCGGTCCAAGCCCGCAGGGCCGGGACAGATTGCGAGAGCCGATACCGGTGGCCCCCAGTTGCCACAGGAAGAGCTGTTTCAGCTTGCGCAGACCAACGTGCCATTGCCTGAGCGGGTTGCGGACCAGGGCGTAACCTCAACGGCGAGCGCAGCCTTCCTGGAAGAGAGTACCGGGGCAGTGACGTCCAATCGTCCGGTTCCGCAGGAAATGCGACAAGCGGCTATCGACGGCGAAGACTTTGATGCGGGCAACAGAGTTCTGTCGGCTTTCCAGGCAACGGAAACAGCCAATCCCTTTGAAGCCCTTTTCCGCAATGATGCGGCTTCGAACCAGGCAGGCGTCAATCCGCGATTCGCATCCGCCTTTGCAGCGGTGGAAGAGGCGGCCCGGTTCAGCGCCCTGTCCGGAGCCTCCAACCAGGTTCAGGCACAGGAACTGGCGCTGGTCAATCAGGGTGGGCCTTTGGATCTGACGCGCTTCCTCCGCCAGAAGGCCGAAGAAGAGCAAAAGGACCTGTTGCCACCGGCCTGAAGCCGGAGAACCTGGCAAAATTATGGTGAACCGATCGTTAAGCCTTTGATGTCAGACTTACAGTCGACACTTGGGAAGATTGTTTTACCGCCATGAATGCACACGACTTTCACCCTCTGAACGAAGTTGACGAGCGCTCCTTGGATATACGGGCCGCGCAAGAATTCGCGGAACGTTATTTGGCAGCCGAACCGGGCAGCCAGGAACAGATCAGCATGGCAGCAGCCCTGACGATACTTCTCGACGATCCCAGCCGCGCCGTCCGCAAGGCGATCGCGAACCTGCTTGCGTCGAGCGCCTACGCTCCCGGTCATGTCGTGCGCTGCCTTGCAAGCGATGTCGACGAAGTGGCTTTGCCTGTTCTGAAACACTCCCCCATTCTGACGGAAGTCGAGCTGGTCGACCTTCTTGCCGAAGGCAGCGACGCCGTTCAATGCGCCATTGCCTCGCGCGAAGGCCTGCCGGCATCGGTGTGCGCCGCCATCTGCGAGGTCGGCTGCGAGCAGGCGTGCAGGCGGCTTCTGGAAAACAGGAGCGCGCGTATTCTGCAGTCTTCGCTTCTGCGTATCGCGCAAAGGTTCGAGGACCGGCCGGATCTGTGCGATCAGCTTCTCAAAACCCGAGATCTGCCGCTGACCACGCGCTACCAGTTGCTGATGCGGCTTGCGCAGAATCTGGACGATCATCCGATCGTGCTGGAGCGGGTTCCGGAAAATCAGCGCCACACTTTCCTGAGCGATGCGGAGGACAAGGTCGTGCTGCGGCTGGCTCTGGAAGCCGGTGTGGACGATCTGCCGGAATTCGTCGAGCATCTGCGGATCAACGGCAAGCTGACCACGCGCTTGTTGCTGCGTGCCGTCTGCTGTGGCCGCCTGCGGTTTTTCGCTGCTGCTCTTGCCAATCTGGGCCAGGTGCCGCTGCCGAGGCTGTGCAAGCTTCTGGTGACGGTTCGCCGGTCGGCGCTGCAAGCCATGCTCCGCAAGGCCGGCCTGCCTCTACGGGCGCACCAGGCCTTCCTGCTGGCCATCGATATTGCCCGGCAGGCGGATGCCGATTTCACCTACGATCTGGCACTGGACGAAGCCCGCATGCTGACGGAAACGCTGCTTTCGGAAATGCAGGACGGTGCCCTGGGCGCCGATGAAGACGTCACCGCGTTCCTGCGCCGCTTCGCCATCGACGTTGCGCGCCTGGAAGCGAGGCTTCTGGTGAAGAACGGCGGACTTCAGGTGACGGCGGCCGCTTAGGCCGCTGTCCACCTCTTAGCGGATTACTTCCAGAAACATTTGAACGGATGAACGTTGCTCTGCGGCTTGTTGCAAACCACCTGTCGCCCGCACGGATGTGTCGCAACAGCGGTTATCTGCCTATAGTTGAAACTGACCAGCCTTCTGGACGAGTCTGTGGGATCGGCCGGGCAAGCGCCGCTTGATTGTGCCGTCTTGCTTGAGGTCGACTTTTCATTTGATTTTGACGGCGTCTCCTGACGCACGGCGATGCACTTGCCGTTCTTCAGTTCCTGGTTTCGGCCGCATGTCAGTGGGCAAACACGGCCTGTCGACTGTTTCAGGCGGTCAAGTATGGTTTCGTCCGGGTCCAGCGACGCAAGTTCGACACCCGCTTCCTTGCCAAATGTTCTCAACGCCTGCCGGCTGCGGTTCCCCCAGTCGCCGTCAACACGTCCAACCGAACACCCGAGGCGGTTCAGTTCCGTCTGCATTGCTGTAGCTAGTTCTTCAGGCGAAAGTGAGCGACTGCTTGAAGGTGCAATTTCCGTTGGCGGGGCGGTTGATACGGTCTCCTGCTGGGTCAGGGCGGCAACCGTTGTCTCCTGCGCAGGGGGCGTGGGGTTGGCGGCTTCCGCGGCCTTGGCTGCCTTTGCCGCAGCGGCGGCAGTAGCTGCCGCTTCCGCCTGCTGTTCAAGCGACGATATCTTCAGCCTTGCAAGTTTGGCGTATATCCCCTCCGGATATTGCTCCAGATAGGTTTCATACATTTCCGGCCGGGTGGCGTTCTGGATCGATTGCCAGAAAGCGATTTCAGCGGAGGTGTCGGGTTTCGCGTTGCGGGCGGCTTCCGCCTCGCCGCGTATCTTGAGCTCATCGATCCGGATCCGGGCGATATCGGCAAACTGGCCGTCCGGGTAGCGGTTAAGGTAGGTCTCGAAATAGGCGATGGATTCGGCAGATTTGATTGAATCCCAGTAGGCCAGTTCGATTTGCGGGTTGATCGCGGGCTTTTCGGGTTCGGCAGGCTGTACCATCTCAAGCTGTTTGAGGATGACTTCGCCTGTCAGCGAGGAATTGTCCCAAGGCACCTGCTGACCCTTGGTTGCCTCCAGCACATCCCGGCGAACCATCACGAGATCTCGGGTAATATCCTGTCCGGGGGTGCCGAGATGTTTTAGCAGGGCCGTGGTGAAGGGGCTGTTCTTGCCTTCGCCATCAAGCGCGACGTTGCCTGGCTGGGTGGCAAAGGAAATCAGAGAGCCGACGCCGGAGCCGATTTTGGCAAGACCCCGGCCAACAGAGCCGGAGCGGGTGCCCATGGATCGTGCCAGATTTTCAGCCAGCGGATTGTTCCGGCAGGCGTCTAGGAATACCAGGTTGACCTTGGTGGAATGCTCCATGGCATTGAGAACAAGATTTGCCGGCATCGCCTCGAATTCAAGATCGACGTAGGAACTCAGTTGGGCGTCGATCGGCACCAGATAGTTCTCGCCATTCACCTGCAGACCATGGCCGGCGTAGAAGAAAAGGGCGAGATCCGCGCCTTCGAGTTTGGCGATGAACTCCCGCACGGTCTTTCGCATGTCCCGAAGCGACAGATCGGTGCCGGTCACGACCTCGAAATCCAGACTTGCCAGTTTTTCGGCCATGCCCTTGGCATCGTTGTCGGGATTGGTGAGCTTGGTGACATGTTCATAACCGGAATTGCCGATCACAAGCGCCACACGGCGTTCGGCATGTGCCGCGCTTGCGGCAAACACAAGAAGCAACAGGCATGCAAGTATCTGCTTCACAGGCGGTTCTCCAGACCTACCGGCTCTCGGGAGTTGGTGAGCAAAACAATGCCATCGACACTCCCTCAGGGCACTTCGGCGAGCCGGGATCGTAATTCAGATCACGCGCTCGCCGGAACATTTCAACTTCGAACGTTTTTCAATCAAGCTTCGACCGATCGGTTAAAGCCAATTGCAGGTCAATATCCAGCTTGCTTTCGAGCCTTTGCAGGCAAGCTTTCTGCCGCATGGGTGCGTCAAGGTCTGTCGTCCGACGCCGGGCACCCTGCCGATGACCTTGTTGCCATAAACAGTCGGGTTGTTCGGGCAACTGTCGGCGGTTTTGGTTTTGGTGCTCGGCTTTGTGCTGTTGTCGGAGGGTTCAGGCTTTCTGGTTGCGACACAGCGGCCGTTCTTGAGTTCCTGGTTCCGTCCACAGGTCAGCGGGCAAACGCGTCCGGTCGATTTCTTGAGCTGATCCAGGATCGCCGGATCCGGGTCGAGCGAGGCCAGATCAATGCCGGCTTCGCGGCCATAGGTTCGTAGTGCCTGACGGCTTCTGTTACCCCAGTCGCCATCAACCCGGCCAACCGAACAGCCGACACGGTTGAGTTCGGTCTGGAGAGCCGTTGCCAGCTCTTCAGGCGACAACAACGTCACCGGGGCTGGCGACGCGGTTGGTAGTTTTTCGTCAGGCGTCAAAGCAGCAACGGTGATTTCGTCATCCAGCTTGGTCGCCGTTCTTTCGGGCGAGGAACTCGCTGCAGACGCGATGGTCTGGGCTTCTGCCTCAACCTGGGCCTTGCGACGCGCTTCAGCTTCCGCCTGACTTTTGATTGACTGGATTTTCAGTTGGGCAAGGTCGGCATAGATGCCGTTCGGGTATCTGCCGAGATAACTCTCGAACATCTCCGTCCGCGTCGAATTCTGGATCGTCTGCCAGTAAGTGATTTCAGCCGTGGTGTCCGGTTTCGCCTGCCTGACCTTGTCGCTTTCAGCCTTTGCCTTGATTTCATCGATCCGGATCCGGGCGATATCAGCGAACTGGCCTTCCGGATAGCGAGACAGATAGGTCTCGAAATAGGCCGCATTCTGCCCGGACTTGATGCTGTCCCAATAGGTCAGCTCGATCTGCGGGTTGATCGTCGGTTTCTTTTCTTCCGGCGGTTCGACTACTTCCATGGCTTTCAGGATGACTTCACCTGTCAGCGAAGAATTGTCCCACGGGACCTGTTGGCCTTTGGTCGCCTCCAGAACATCGCGGCGCACCATCACGAGGTCGCGCGTGATGTCCTGACCGGGGGTGCCGAGATGCTTGATAAGGGCAGAAGTGAAGGGGCTGTTCTTCCCATCGCCGTCAAGCGCGACATTGCCAGGCTGCGTGGCAAAGGAAATGAGGGAGCCGACCCCGGAGCCGATCTTCGCAAGGCCTCTGCCAACAGCGCTTGATCGCGTTCCCATGGACCGGGCAAGGTTCTCTGTGAAGGGATTGTTCCGGCACGCATCCAGAAAGACCAGGTTCACCTTCGTGCTCTGCTCCATGGCATTCAACACGAGGTTTGCGGGCAGCGTTTCGAAGTCCAGGTCGAGATGGGTATCGAGCTGGGCGTCGACGGGGACGAGATAATTCTCGCCATTTACCTGAATGCCGTGGCCTGCATAGAAGAACAGGGCAAGATCCGCGCTGTCGAGCTTCTTGATGAAGGCACGCACCGTCTGGCGCATGTCCCTCAGGCTCAGGTCGAGGCCGGTAACGACATCGAACCCGAGGTCCTCCAGTTTTTCCGACATGCCCTGTGCATCGTTGTAGGGGTTCTTCAACTCTGCGACGTTGGCGTAGCCGGAGTTGCCAATGACAAGTGCCACTCTTCGTTCGGCATGTGCGGAAGTCAAAGACAGCAATAAAAGAAAAAAGAAACAGAATAATTGTTTCACGGCCATTCTCCATGAATAACCGGGATGCTATGCGCGGCTGAATTCTGTGTCAATCAACTCTTTGACCTTGCGGCAGAAATGCCGTTCAAGAACGATCTGGTGGCCGGTCAGGTTTCGTCCTGTTTCGGCGGGAACTGTGCCAGATATTCTTCGGTAACCCCTTGCAGGGTTTTCAGCAGTTCGACACCGGTCTTGTTGGCTTCGTCCTTGGCCCCTTCGGCCACCATGGCGCGAATGGCTTCGACGTAGCGTTCGACAAGAGACAGGGGCAGCTTGTCGGGGGAAGGCACGGTTTCAATCAGATGACAGAAGCTGGCAGCTACCTCGCCGACCAGGGGAAAGCCGAGCGTCAGGGCCTGGCCCTTGATGTTGTGCGCGGCCTGAAAAAGGCCAGCCAGGGTTTCGTCGTTCAGTCCTTCGGCCCGAACGGTTTCCCAGGCGCGAAGCAGGGTGGCGCTTTCGTTGTCCATCCAGGTTCCGAAGTGGGAGGACAAGCGTGCCAGTGCGGCTTCCGCAGCCTTGACCGGATCGAATTTTTTCGCCTCACGGGGTGTCAGCTCCCGAACCTTGCTGCGCAAGTCCGATGGCGGGGACAAGATTTCATATTCCTGGTCCTTGGCAGTGTCGGCCATGACGGCAAATGTCCTCTTTATCCTGGCTTGGTCCGGCCTTGAGAGCGCGCAAGCGGCGTCTCTTGACTACCGTTTGCCGGAGCCTGCGCCCCGCAGTATCGGCAATCATACTTAACAGGGTCTTTCCGCGAGGACGCCTTGAACCTAATAGCGGAACATTTCTGTGAGGATGCGCTCGTCCCAGCCGTGATCGGAATCGAACATGATCACACCTTCCGCCTCTGCCGCCTCACGCACCGCGACATGAGTCACATCACGGATTTCGGTGTGGTCCGCCGACGCGCTGACCGGGCGTTTGAAGGGATCCAGTATCTCGATGTCGACCTTTGCCCCATTGGGCAGAATAGCGCCGCGCCAGCGCCGTGGCCGGAAGGCGCTGATGGGGGTGAGCGCAAGCAATTGGGCGGTGATCGGCAGGATCGGCCCGTGGGCTGAAAGATTGTAGGCGGTGCTTCCGGCCGGGGTGGCGACGATGATGCCGTCGCATACAAGTTCTTCCAGCCGGACACGCCCATCAACGGATATGCGCAGCCGGGCGGCCTGCGACGTCTGGCGCAGCAATGAAACTTCATTGATGGCCAGCGCATGATGAATGCCGTTTGCGGTCGTTGCCGTCATTTCCAGGGGCCGGATCGTCGTGATGTCGGCCAAAGCCAGCCGGTCCTTCAGGTCGAATTCCCGGTATTCGTTCATCAGAAAGCCGACGGAGCCACGATTCATGCCATAGATCGGCTTGCCGCTGCCCATGTGCCTGTGAAGCGTTTGCAGCATCAGGCCATCACCGCCAAGCGCCACGATAACATCGGCCTCAGCCACGGGAACGTTGCCGTATCGGGCGGACAGATCTTCCTGTGCCTTGAGCGCTTCCTCCGTGTCGCTGGCAACAAAGGCAAGCTTGTCGGTGGAAACCGGACGGAAGTGTTCGGCACTGTTAGGAGGCGCGGATTGGTACATGAGCCGGGAAGTCTTTGCGTCTTGCAGTCTGCCGGCCGGAAAACCGCTCGCGTTGCGAAAAGGCTCCTGGCCGAACTTACGGGAGTAGCACCATAACCGGGTGACAGGCAGAGGTGCAGATAAAATTTGTTTTTCGGTCCGGATTATCTCCGCACGCCGGACGGGCGTCAGTCGTCCGCATCCAGAGATGATCTGAGGGCGGGGGCTTCGAGAGCGCTCTGCGCTGGACAGCGTGGGTTGGCCAGAAGTTCCTGCCATGCATGGAAAGGCACAATGGCCGAACGGATATCATCGATCCTGGCAGACATGATACCGGCAACCCGGAGCCCGTTCGGCGTTTCGACCAGAAGCGGCCCACCAGACGCGCCTGCTTCCGACGCGCAATCCGTCACCCAAGTTTCCTCCGTCGTGCCCAGCACGCGGCAGGCAGGCACTACAGTAGGCAGGAAACGGCGGCTGCGGCGATAGCCCGCGGATTGAAATCTTGTCTCCTTGGTCAGTATCGCGGCTTCTTCCGGAGCCAGAACCGGAACGGGCGGCAGTGTGCTTGGTTCTTTGAGCACTATGAGGGCGACATCCTTGTGGAGGTCCCGCAGTTTGGGTTTCGGCGCCGGCTCAAAGCCTTGCGCCGTGATTGCGCAAGCGGGAACCAGGCGGGCAGAGTATTCGTCCCGGCGAACACCGGCGATGAACAGGAGGTCGTCAACCGGCAACGGTCTGCCTGTCGATCTGTTGTAAAGGCAATGGGCGGCGGTGAGCACGAGATCGGGTGCGATCAGCGTTCCGGTGCACATGGCTGTAGACTTGAAACCGGCAAAGTTGACACGGCCGATGGACGTCCAGGGGGCATCTGCCGAGTCGATGACCTTGAGTTCGATTGCGGCGGCAGATGCCGGTTTGAGCCAGAACAGCGCGACGGCAGCAAGGGCGATGGCGCGCAGACATAACCGTCCTGCAAATCTAAACCGTCGATTGCTCCGCATTGTCGTCTGCATGCCTCAACGCCCTCGTGGAGGGCTCATTTTGCTGCTCCCCGCTTAATGCGGCCCTAAGAGGAACGGCGAAAGTTCGCCCTATTCCCGGTAGTAGTCCCAGACTAGGGTGCGGGCCAGCGTTTCGTCGTTGTGGCGCATTCTGGCGCTCAGCAACGCGTCAAGATCGGCAATGACCTTTTCCGGATTCCGGAGCGCCTCGTTGACCGGAACACCCTGCGTGGGCGCCGCCTTCATGAGAATGTTCGGCAACCCGGAAAAATGCACGAACTGCCACTCCGGGCCAAGCCGGCAAAGGGCAGCCGATGAGCCCTCGTGGGCAGATGCCGGAAACTTATCTGGCCATTTTTTCAGAAACTGCCGGTAGTCGAATTCCCACAAGGCGGCATCGCGCCAGGAGAGCGGCGTTTGGCCGGAAAGATACGGTATCAAGCTTGCGCCGTCCGGGGTGTGCTCGGGGGCGATGTCCAGCAGATCCAGCAGGGTGGGAAAAATATCGGTCGAGGAGGTGAAGGCGGAGACCCGGTTCGCGCCGACGCCTCCCGGTGCGCGGATCATCAGGGGGATGTGGTAGCTCTCGCGATAAAACCCGCCTTTGCCGAGCATCCAGTGGTCTCCCATCATTTCCGCATGATCGGAGGTGAAGATGATCAGCGTGTTGTCGAGTTTGTTCAGCGCCCCAAAAATCCGGCCGAGCTGCGCGTCAACTTCGGTGATCATGCCGTAGTAAAGCGCACGAAGCCGCTTCAGGTCGCGCCGGGTCAGATCGCGGACGAAGGCCGAAGTGCCCGGCATGTGCGTGCCAAGCTGCTGATAATCCTGCAGGGCCGCCACCAAGGGGTGGAATGAAGCTTCGTCGGCAGCGGTCGGCGCGCCTGAAAAGTCGCGGCTGTCCTCGGGATCGTAGAGAGCGTTATAGGGGGCGGGGACGGCAATTGGCGGGTGTGGGCGGAGAAAGGAGACGTGGGCCATCCACGGCCGGTCTTCGTCCTGCTCGCCGAGCCAGGTGAGGAAGGCATCCGTCAGGAAGGCAGTCTGGGTTTCGTCTTTGGCGTATCGGGCCGGTCGGAGGCTGACCTTTTCCCCGTCTTCCGGTTCCACGTGATGGATGGTCGAAAAACCAGCCGGATCGTGACCGCGTGCGGCCATCCAGGACAGCCAGGGCTTGTCGTCCTCAGCCAGGGGCTGACGCACCCAGAAGCCGGGCAGAACACCTTCGTAGGTTGACAGTACGGGGTCGTTCGGATGATGCAGGCGCGGGTCCGGCGAGGTGTCGGTATAGCCGAACAGTGTCGGCGTATATCCGGCCCGGCGGGCGGCACGGGCGATGTTATCGAACCGGTCGTCCAGTGGCGCCCCGTTCCAGACGACCCGGTGGTTCATCTGGTAGAGCCCTGTGTAGAGCGATGCTCGAGCGGGGGAGCAGGGAGCCGTTGCCGCATAGTGCTGCTCGAAGACGGTTGCCGTTTCGGCGAAGGCATCAAGGTTCGGCGTCTGGACAACCGGGTGACCAACGGTACCGAGGCAATCGCCCCGCCACTGGTCCGCGGTGATCAACAGGATGTTGGGACGGGTCATGCCGCTTCCAGTTGCTCGATCAGGGTCGGCAAATCCGCGACCGTATCGATCACGTAATCCGCACCGGCTTTCTTGAGCTGTTCCGTTGCATGCTGGCGCAGGGCGTCAACCTCATTCTCCGAAAGTGCGGCGAGCTCTTGCGGTGTCTTGCCGGCGTAGTTGCCGGACAGGGCAAGGCCCACCGTCAGGCAGCCGGCCGCGACACCTTCTGCGATGCCGGGTTCGGTATCGTCCACCTTGATGACCGCGCTTGGCGGATAGGCCACCAGATCGACAAAGCACTGATACATGCCGAGCGGGCCGGGACGGCCTTCCGGCAAGTCGTCGGCACAGATGAGATTGTCGGGTTCATAGCCCTGTTCGGCAGCTTTCGGCAGGACGCGCTCCATGATCGAGCGGGTGTAGCCGGTGGTCGAGCCGATTTTCATGCCCCTTGCGCGCAGGGTTCTGACCACATCGGCGGCTCCCGGTACCAGGTCGGCGAAATCGGCGACGACTTCCTCGTTCATCGGCACGAAGATCTTGTAGACCTTGTCGACATCGGCATCCGTCGGCGTATGGCCGTATTTGGCGGTCCATTGGGCGCTTATGTCCGGATCGTCCATCATGGAGCGGATATGGTCCCATTTGGGTTTGCCCATGGGGCCTCGGGCCTGGTCAATAGTTGCGGTAATACCGAATGTCTCGAAGGCCTTTACGAAGACACCCATTGGGGCGAAGGAACCGAAATCGATCATGGTGCCGGCCCAATCGAAGACCACGGCTTTGAACTTGCTCATTTTCATTCCTCACGCGTAGAGATCGGCAATGGTTTCCTCGCCAATGGCGAAGGCGGTTGAAGCGCCGCAACCTGCCGTGACCACGACAATGCGGGTGGCATCGTCCGGCGCATCGGTGAAGCGCCAGCGGTCGGGGGCAGAGGCATAGGTGCCGATCCAGGTTTCAGAGATGTCGTAAGGGCCAAGATCGAGGATCGTCTCCATCTCGCCCAGGATCAGGTCGTTCACGGTCTTGTCGATGAACGGATCTGGGGTCGCGCTGTAATGATGGCTGTCGCCGACAACCAGGCTGCCGTCTTCGGACTGGACGACAATCAGATGAATGCCATTGTCTCGCTGATCGGTCATCTCCCGGTCCAGCCGGGCTTTCAAGGGAGCAGCCTCTGGGAGTTCGGCATAGCCAAGGTACCGGGCAAGGCCGAGATCGGACATGACGGCGGTGCCAAGGTCGAGGCGTTGGCGAGGGGCGACGCGCAACATCTGCAGTTTGCAGCGTGTTACTTCATAGGCAGCGATCCGGTCAGAAAAAAGCGTCGTGCCATCGTCGCCGGGGCAGACGATCACTGTCTGCGCGTGCACCGTTCCGCGTGAGGTTTCCAGTTTAGGCGTTTCGACGGAATTGACGCTTGTCTGCCAGAGAAAGTCGACCGCATGTACCTCTTCCAGCCAATTGGCGATCCGGGGCAGGGCATCCCTGGATTCCACTCTGATTTCGAAAGGCGAATAGAGCGCGCAGGTGATTTTGTCCTGTCTCAGCCGGGGAACCTTGAGGGCGGCTTCAGAGGGCGTCAGGCGCTGGCAGTCCGCACCCATTTCGGTTTTCAGAAACGCGTCGATGACAGCTTCGGATTCCGGCAGGTGGGCCGTCATGGTCAGACCTTCGTGCAGGAGCGGTATGCGGGCGGCATCCGCCACTTCCGCCCAAACCTGACGGCTGCGCAACGCCTTCTGCCAGCAGTCGCCTGCCTGTTGGCCAGTCACTGTCACGAAGCCGAAATTGCGGATGGAAGCGCCGTTGGCGTAACTATCTCGGTCGATGACGATGACGCTCTTGCCGCGCCTGGAAGCTGCGAGGGCATGCGCAAGTCCGACGATCCCTGCGCCGACGATCGCAAGGTCATACGATTTTTGTCTCATTCCGGGCAGCTCTCAGTTTTTTGTGTTTCTGTTTGGTCTTGAGAATTCGAACTCTTCGGTGAAATGGCAAGCCACGAAATGCTCTGATGCGACCTCGCGCCATTCGGGAACCTCGCTGGCACAGCGCTCCCTGGCAAAGGGGCAGCGACTGTGGAAGCGACAGCCGGAGGGGGCGTCGAGCGGGTTCGGGATTTCGCCCTCCAGCCTGATCGGATTGAAGTCCGCATCCGGGTCGGCCTGAGGGATCGCGGACAGAAGCGCGTGCGTATAGGGATGTTTCGGCTCGAAGAAGAGTTTTTCGGTTGGGGCGTATTCCACGAACTTGCCGACATACATGACAGCCACCCGGTGACTCATCTGCGCAACGACCGAAAGATCGTGCGCGATGAACAGAAAGGCGACGCCCATCTCTTCCTGAAGATCTTTCAACAGGTTGACTATTTCTGCCTGGATTGAAACATCAAGCGCGGACACGCTTTCATCGCAAACGACAAAATCGGGCCTGGAGACGAGCGCGCGGGCAATGCAGATGCGCTGACGCTGACCGCCGGAAAAGGCGTGTGGAAACCGGCGCAGGTGTTCCAGGTTCAGTTTGCAGCGTCCTGCGATCTCACGCACCCGGGCGTCGATGGCGTCGCGGTCCTTCATCATGCCGGAGGCGATCAGCGGCTCGGCGATGATATCGCGAACGGTCATGCGCGGATTGAGGGAAGAATAGGGGTCCTGAAACACCAGGCTCATCTTGGAGCGGAACAGGCGCAGGCGGTCGGCCGCAAGTGTCGACAGTTGAACGGGGCCTTCCGAAAAGACCATATTCATGTGCTGGCGGAACTTGCGGAGTTCTTCGCCTTCCACCCGGGCCAGATCGACATCGTTGCCATTGGTGTGAAAGACCACGTCGCCGCCGGTCGGGTCGATGGCGCGCAGGATCGCGCGGCCGACAGTGGTCTTGCCGGAACCGGATTCGCCGACAAGGCCGACAGTCTCGCCGCGCTTGATATCGAAGGAAACGCCGTCAACGGCGCGTAACTGCCGAACCTCGGAGGAAAACAGCTTCTTCTTCCGGATCGGGAAGAGAACCTCAAGGTTCTTCACTTCAATCAGGATATCGCTCGTGCTCATGCAGCGCTCCTTCCACCCTGCACGTCGCTGTGCAGCCAGCAGCGGACAGAGCGTCCGGCAACCGGAGAGACTTCAAACGGTGTGTTGATGTCGCAGATGCCGCTGATGAAGTCCGGGCAGCGCGTGTGGAACGGGCAGCCGGTCGGCCGTTCCGTCGGGCTCGGGATGTCGCCCGGTACGGGCGACAGTCGGTCGTGCAACGTGTCGAGGCTCGGGATCGCCTTCAAAAGGCCCTGGGTATAGGGGTGTTTGGGAGAGCGGATCACGTCGCGGGTCGCACCGCGCTCGACAATCGTGCCGAGATACATCACCGCGACCTCGTCGGCTATCTGGGCGATGACGCCAAGGTCGTGGGTGATGAAGATCATGCCCATGCCGAGATCGCGCTGCAGGTCGCGCATCAGGTCCAGCACCTGGGCTTGAATGGTGACGTCCAGGGCGGTGGTCGGCTCGTCGGCAATCAGGAGTGCGGGACCGGCGGAGAGCGCCAGTGCGATCATCGCCCGCTGACGCATACCGCCGGACATTTCGTGCGGATATTGATCGATGCGTTCAGACGGATTGGAGATGCCGACCTTCTCCAGCATTTCGACGGCGAGTTCCCGGGCTTCGCGCTTGCCGCAGCCGCGGTGCAGGCGGATCGTCTCCATCATCTGGTTGCCGATGGTGTAGACCGGCGAGAAACTTGCCATCGGCTCCTGGAAGATCATGCCGATTTCGCCGCCGCGGAGCTGGCGCAGGGATCTGGCGTTCGGCTTGATCTTGTGGATCTCGACCTCGTTGCCGTCCTTGGCACTGTAGGTGATGCGGGTTTCGCCGGAGAGTGACGCATTGCCGGGCAGTAGCCGCATCAACGCCTTGGTGGTGATCGACTTGCCGGAGCCGCTTTCGCCGACAAGGCCGAGGGTCTTGCCGGGCTCGACCTTGAAGCTCACACCCTGGACCGGCGTGATCAGGCCTTCGTCGGTCCGGAAGGAGATGGAGAGGTTTTCAACGTTCAGCATTGGGGCTTTCCTACCGGGCTTCGCTATAGGGATCGGCAGCGTCACGCAGGCCGTCGCCGATGATTGTGAAGGCCAGAACGGCAACCACCACGAAGACGGCGGGGATGAACAGCCAGGGGGTCTGCTCGATCACGCGCACGGACTGGGCCTGCTGCAACAGGACGCCCCAGGAAACGGTCGGTGGCCGCAGGCCGAGGCCGACGAAGGAAAGCGCGGTTTCGGACAGGATCATGTAGGGGAAGGAAATCACCAGATCGACGATGATGAAGCTGGTGAAGCTTGGCAGCATGTGCTGGCCGATGATGCGACCCGGGCGCGCGCCTGCCAGCCTGGCTGCGATCACATAGTCCTCGCCGCGGATCGACAGAAGCTGGGATCTGATCCTGCGGGCAAGTGTCGGCCAGCCGAAGAGCCCCAGGATCAGCGTCATTGCGAAATAGACCTGCGTGGTCGACCATTCCTTCGGCATGGCCGCCGCCAGGCCCATATAGAGCGGGATGATCGGCACCACACGCACCACTTCCGTGACACGCTGGATGACATTGTCGGTCATGCCACCGGCGTAACCGGCAATGCCACCTATCACGAGCGCCAGAACGAACGAGATCAGCACGCCGAGGACACCGATGGAGAGCGAGGTGCGGGTCGCATACATGGTGCGGGAGAAGACATCCCGGCCGAGGTCGTCCGTGCCCCACAAATGCAGTTTTGCATCCGGTTCAGACAGGCCGAAAAGATGAATGCTGGTGGGAATGACACCCAGGATCCGGGTGGCTTCGCCGGTGGCAAAAAAGGTGACATAGACCCGTTTGTCCGGATCGGGCACCGAAATGGCGCGCAAGGTCACCGGGTCGCGCCTGGTGCTGACACTGTGGATGAAGGGCCGGGCGGAGCAGCCGTTCTGGTCGCAGAACATCGGTATCTGCGGTGCGCCGTCGATATACATGGTGTCGCGGGTCGTCGGGCCGTAAGGGGCGACAAATTCAGCGAAGAGGCCAAGGAAGGCCATCAGGCCCAGGATCAGGCTGGCCACCATGGCGGCCCGGTGGCGGCGGAAGCGCCACCAGATCAGGGTCCATTGCGAGGCTGAATAATATTTCAGCCGCTTCTGGCGGTCCTTTTCTTCCTGTTTGGCGAGAGCGCCTGCGGTTGCGTCCGTCATGGCTCAGGCCCCCAGCTTGATGCGCGGGTCGAGCCACGCCAGAAGAAGATCGGAAACGAAGTTCATGAAGACGATGATGAAGGTCAGCAGCAGCAGGATGGCGCCGGCCACATACATGTCGAGGTCTAGATAGGCCTTCAGCAACAGCTCGCCGAGCTCGGTCAGGCCCAGCACGGCAGCGACGATCGGCAGCTCGGAAAAGATCCGGTTGACGTCAAAGCCGATGGTAGAAACGATCGGGTTGATCGCGAGCCGCGCCGGGTATTTCAGCAGCAGCTTGCCTTCCGGCACACCGCGGGCACGGGCCGCCGTTACGGACAGGCGGTTGAGCTCGTCCGACATGGTCGCGCGCATGGTCTGGATCTGGTAGGCGACTGCGGACCAGGCCAGCACGACCGCCGGCAGCCACAGGTGCTTGATCAGGTCCCACACTTTCGCAAGCGACCAGGGCGCGTCCTGATAGCGGGCGGACAACAGCCCGCCGATATCGGCACCGAACCATTTGTTGGCGAAATAGAGCATGATCAGTGCCAGGAGAAAGTTCGGCAGGGCGAGCCCGAGATAGGAAAAGATGGTGAGCCCGTAGTCGAGCGATGAACCGCGCTTGACGGCAGCATAGATGCCAACCGGGATCGAGATCGCGTAAGTGAGGATCAGCGTTGTGAGCATGATGCCAAGTGTCAGCCACGCCTTGTCGCCAATCACTTTCACCACGGAGGTTTCAAAGGCGAAGGCCTGACCGAAATCGCCGTGAAGGACAATGCCGCCGATCCAGTCGAAATAGCGCAGCACCATGGGCTTATCGAGACCCAGATCTGAACGGATCGCCTCGATATCGGCTTCCGTGACGCTGACGCCGGTGCCGGAGAACTTGCGAAAGGCATAGCGGTCCGCATAGTCGCCGGGCGGGATTTCCATGATGATGAAGACCATGACGGAAACAAGGGCCATGGTGATCACCATGCCTACAAAGCGCTCAAGCGTGAACCGAAGCATCGAACCTCTCCATCGTCCCGGATTACCGGTTCCCACTCATCGCACCGTTATCCATCTTCCCGAGACCCCATCCTCCGAGGCGCGCGCAAACGCGCTCTCAAGGATGAGAAAGCCGGGGGCGTCGTCCCGGGATGTCGCCCCGGGGTGTGGTCATCCCTGCAAGCGCAGGGATGACAGGTGTTGGAAATGTGTGCCGGGGTGGCAGGCCGCTCCGGCAACTGCATCAGGGACTTACTGTTCCAGCGACCACTGCTGCGGACGGTAGGGATAGGTCCAGTAGAAGTCGTAGGTCTTGGCCTTGATCGGCTTCACGTTCTTCAGGTCATTGCGGTACAGGAAGGGAGCGACGATGTTGCCGACCGTGCCGATCTTCAGCAGGTTGTCGACATGGATCCGCGCGATTTCGGCACCCAGTCTGTTGCTTTCCCCGGACCCCATCTCAACCTGGATGAACTTCTCGGACAGGTCCCAGAGTTTCTGGATGTCTGCCGGAGGTTCGGTGCCTTCCTTGCCGCCGCTTTCCTTCCAGGCAGCCCATTCAAAGCCGGTGCCCGGGTTGAAATAGTCGCCGAAGGGCGGGATGAAGGCGGTAACGTCCTGGGAAATGGTCGGGCCGGCATTGCCGTCGTATTTCCAGGTGGTTACGTCCAGTTCGTTGTTGTTGCCGGCAGAGCGGTATTCGTCGGACGTGACTTCCTTCAGGTCGACGCGGACACCGACCGCAGACCAGTAGTCACGGACAAGTTCCATCATCTTCACCGGAACGCCCTGGGTCGAATAGACCATGCGGACCACCAGCGGCTTGCCGTCCGCCCGTTCCAGGGTGCCGTCGCCGTCGGTATCTTTCAGGCCGATTTCAGCCAGCAGCGCCTTGGCGCCTTCAACGTCGTAGGAAATGTCCTTGTTGAGCAGTTCGTCGGAGATGAAGGACACGGTCTTCGGTTCAGCCGGAACACCCTGCATCGGCGTGCCCTGGCCGAGATAGACGATTTCGTTGATCTCGTCGCGGTTGAGGGCGTGGGACATGGCGCGGTTGAAGCGGACGTCCGAGAAGAGTTCCGCGAGAACCGGATCCTTGTGAGTGCGGTTGAAGGAGAAGAAGACGTTCTCGCCGAAGGTCGGGGCGAAGGAGACGGTGTAGTTGCCCTTGCCTTCGTTTTCCTTCAGCAGCGGGAAGTCTTCCAGGAAGACGGCCTGCTGTTTCCAGACCACTTCGCCGTTCATGATCTTCAGGTTCTGCACTTCCTTGTCGCCGATATAGGTCTCGGAGATTTCGGAGATGTAGGGAAGCTGGTTGCCGGCGGTGTCGACCATGTGGAAATAGGGGTTGGCGACCAGCTTGCGGCCTTCGGAGCTTTCTTCGACCACGATGTGGCTTTCCAGCGTCGGCACGACGGCGCGGCCGATCTTGGTGGCCTTGTCGCTATCCTTCAGCAGCGGGGAGGGAACGTCCTTCCAGTCTGAACCACCGTAATAGAAGTCGACCGCTTCCCTGGCGCTTTCAAAGCCGTATTCCTTGGCGAGTTCTTCTGCCTGTTCGTTGTATTTCGGCATGAACTGGCTGAGGAAATGCTTCGGCTGGAACGGCTGGCCGTAATCGACGGCGAAGCGGTTCAGGATGCCCGGGGTAGGAACCGGGAAGGTGAACCTGACGGTGACCGGGTCGATGGCTTCGACCTTGACCGGCTCGCCAGCGAACAGCCAGCGGCCCGGGGTCTTTTCATAGACATCCGGGTTCAGGATGATGTCGTTATACCAGAAGGCAACGTCTTCTGCGGTGAACGGCTCGCCGTCGGACCACTTGTGGCCTTCTCGCAGGTTGATGGTCAGTTCGGTGTATTCGTCATTCCAGGCCCAGCCCTTGGCGACGTTCGGCACGACGGTCTGAAGGTCGTCGGCGTACCGCACGAAGTTGACGTGGCGCACGGACAGGAGATCGGACGTGCCGGACTCTGTGCCTTTGGAAATGCCGGTCAGGACACCGCCATAGGTACCGATCTTTTCATAAGGTGCAACAACCAGCGGCTCTTTCGGCAGTCGGGCAGCGACGTCGGCCAGTTCGCCATTGCCGAGGATCTTGCTGTTGAGATCCCTGATGGCCGGGTTCTCTACGAAAGCCAGGCCACAAGCGGCCTTTTCTTCGAATTCTGCGAGTTCGAACTGCTGTGGGTAGTCAGAGTTGAGGCCTTGCTTGTCGGCGACAGTGACGGCCGGGCAGTTGGCCAGGGCAGGGGTGGCCAGAACGGCCAGCGCTGCGCCGGACAGGAGAAGAGATTTGACGGTCATTGCGGGCTCCTGGAAGGGAAAATGTGCGAGGCCCTAACAACGCTTCAATCATAACAGTTTGATGAAATTTTTATATGTATAGCTTTTTGTTATAAAGTGATCCCTGACATGGAAGTGTCAAAGATCGTGCAGGCTCTTTCTGAAGGCTTCGACGGCCGCCACTTTCGACATGTCCTTTTGCCAGACAACATAATGGTTGGCGACCAGTGAGGGATCGTCGATCTGTATGGCAACGCAGCCGTCGCGGTCGGTGATCTCGGCCTCCATGGCGATGCCGACACCGACCCCGGAACGGATCAGGGTGGCGATAGAGCCCCAGGAGCCGAGCGCCAGCACTGTGTGCGGCCGGATGCCGGCGATCGTTGCCGCTGCCTCGAAGATCTTGCGCGTTCCGGAAGATCCTTCCCGCTGCAGCAGATGCAGAGACGCGACCTCGTCCCAGCTCACCGTCGCTTTTTTCGCCAGCGGATGATCGTGCGGTGCGGCAATCACGATGCGGGTCTTGACCAGCAACTCGCCGTCCAGGCCGGAAGGGATCTCTCTGCCGGTGACGAAACCGATATCGATCTCGCCATCTTCGAACAGGTGGAGAATGTCCTGCGTCGCCAGAGCCCTGGCCTCGATCGAGATATCCGGGTGGCTGGACATGAAGGTGGAGATCTTCGGAATCGCAAGCTGATAGGTGGAATAACCGATCCTGAGTTCACCGGAGGCGAGCGTCCGCTGATGGGTGAGCTCCGTCTCCAGATCCCCCACCAGAGCCAGAACGGCCCTGATGCGCGGCAGGAGACCTTCCAGGGCGGGGGTCGCTGAAACCGAATAGCCGGATTTCGCCAGGAGCCTTGTCTTGAAACGGCTCTCCAGGCTCTGGACATGGTTGGATATGGACGGCTGGGAAACGCCAATTTCCTTTGCCGCGGCTGAAAAACTGCCCGTACGGACCACGGCTTCCAGCGCGCGCAACTGCACGAGGCTGAGGGTGCTTTTGGAGCGAGCAGGCGTTTTTTCCATGACCGTTCAGGAAAGCTTTGCAACAGGAGCGCGGGCTACGCCGGACAGCTCAAGTTGATGAGCGACGCGGAGTGCCAGATCCTCGCGCCAGGCCGGTGCGATCACCTGAACCCCGATGGGCAACTTAGCTCCTTCCAGCCAGATCGGCACTGTCACCGCGGGAAGCCCGATGAAGGAGATAGGCTGTGTGAACAGGCCGATGTTGGGCCGGGCCGGCATGGTCTCGCCGCCGATGGTGAAGGTCTTCGTGCCGGAGGCAAGGGCAGGGAAGGGCGTTGCCGGAGCCAGAAGAACGTCGACGTTTTCGAAGATCTTGCGGAAGAGATCGCGAAACCAGCTCCGGAAGCGCTGGGCCTGCTGAACCCAGATGGCCGGCACCATGGTTCCCGCCAGGAAGCGATCACGCGTTTCCGGGTCGAAATCCCGGGGCCGTTGCAGGATGCGGTTCAGATGCAGGGTGGAGCCTTCGGCCGCGGTGATGACATAGGCAGCGGCGCGGGCCCGGGCAGCTTCCGGAATATCGATCTCAAGGCTTGCGCCAAGCGCCTTTGCGACAAGATCGACGGCATTGAGGGCATCAGGCAGGGCTTTTTCTCGAAAGTATCCGCCGGCAACGGCAATGCGCAGCGGACCGATGTCTTCTGCAAGCCGGGTATGGGTTTCAATTTCCGGATGGTTCGTCTGGGCCGGATCCGCCGGGTCGTGCCCCTGCAAGACGTCAAATATCAGGGCCAGGTCTTCGGCCGAGCGGGTCAGCGGACCGAGATGGTCCAGGCTGCCAACAAATGGGTAGGTTCCCGCGCGGCTGAGGCGTCCGTAGGTCGGCTTCAGGCCGAACAAGCCGCAGAAGGAGGCAGGGACACGAATGGAGCCGTTGGTGTCGGACCCCATGGCAAGCGGCACCATGCCGGCAGCGGTTGCCGCGGCAGATCCGGAGGATGAGCCGCCGGTCATGTAATCCGTATCGTGAGGATTGCGGCAAATGCCGTCGTGTGCGCTTTCGCCAGTGAAATCATAGGCGTATTCGCCCATGTGAGTCGCCCCGACCAGAACCGCTCCAGCCTCTTTAAGCTTGCGCACCAGTATTGCGTCTGCGGTGGCAGGCGGGTTTTCGCGGTTGATCTTTGCACCGGCGCGGGTGGTCAGGCCTTCGACATCGTAAAGGTTCTTGACGGCATAGGGCACGCCGGCCAGCGGCAAGGTCTGGCCGTCTTGAATGGCGTCATCGACGGCGCGTGCTTCAAGGAGTGCGCGCTCGCCCAGGACGTCGGTAAAGGCGTTGACCTTGGGATTGAGACTTTCAATCGCCTCGAGAGACGCATAGGCAACTTCCAGAGCCCTGATATCACCGCTGTTGACGGCTGTGACCGTCTGAGCCGCTGTCCGAGCGTTCAATTCCTTGCTCTCAGGGCTCATGGGACAAAGACCGGTGCAGCTTCGGCGTGATCCTCCAACGGGAAATCCAGCACCGCTTCGGCAGCTTTTTCGATCGCGGCAATATGCATTTCCACGACAGGGCGCCAGTCTTCCTCGATTGTCAGACCCAACATCTTTTCCATGTGGGCCACATGCGCCCTGGGTTCAAACGTGTCCGCCATCCCGCTGTCCTTCATCCAGAATTTTCTGGAGGCATCTTTCAAAGGCTGCGGGGCCCTGTCCAGAGAAGATTTTGCCTTTTGTGATTTGAGCTTCCTTCGGTTCTGTTTCGGCAAGCCGGAGGTTCAGTGGATGGCGGGTTATGACCTGGTTGTTGCGACGCAGCATTTCTGTTGCATAAAAATTAGCCCTGCGCATAATGGCGGCATGAGCGGCGGGCTTTCCATTCTGGTTATTGATGACAACAAGATCCGTGCCTCGATCATCGAGCAGGGATTGCACGATGCCGGGCACGACAAGGTTATTGTCGTGCACCAGATGGAAGGGCTGGTTCGCCAGATCTCGGACATCAATCCGGATGTGATCGTGATCGATCTGGAGAACCCGAATCGAGACCAATTGGAACACATGTTTCAGGTGTCGCGGGCGGTGCGCCGGCCGATTGCGATGTTCGTCGACAAGTCGGACAGCCACTCCATCGAGGCGGCCGTCGACGCGGGCGTATCGGCTTACATCGTCGACGGGCTGAAGCGGGAACGTGTCAAACCGATCCTGGACATGGCGATCAGCCGTTTCCGAGCGTTTTCCAGGCTGACAGAGGAGCTGGAGGAAGTGCGCTCTGAACTTGCAGACCGGAAAACCATCGACCGGGCCAAAGGCATTCTCATGAAATCGAAGGGGCTCAGCGAGCAGGAGGCTTATGACCTCTTGCGCCGAACGGCCATGAACCAGAGTCGTAAAATCATCGATGTGGCCCAGAGCCTGGTGATCGCCAGCGGATTGCTGGGAGACTGACGCGATGACAACAAGAGCGACCGGACGGGGAGAGACGGCCAACCAGAGGACTGTAGGATCATGAACACGAACCTGAAGCCTGTCATTGCAGGATTTATTCCGCTTCTGGACAGTGCCGTCATCGTGGCTGCTGCCGAGTTAGGCTTTGCCGAACGGGAAGGCATAGCGCTCAAACTGATCCGGGAAACCTCCTGGGCCAACATCCGCGACCGGATATCCGTTGGCCATTTCGATGTCGCCCATATGCTGGCCCCGATGCCGATTGCCGCCAGCCTCAACCTGACCAGTCTTGCCGTGCCCATGCTGGCCCCCATGCTGCTCGGGCTGGGTGGCAACGCGATTACGGTCTCCAATGCCCTCTGGGCGGATATGGCCGCTGCCGGAGCCGACCCGGAAGGCGATCCGGCCTCCACGGGGGCTGCGCTTGCGCGTGTGATCGCCAGCAGGCAGAAGAGCGGCCTGCCGATGCTTCATTTCGGTGTCGTGCACCCTTTTTCCGGACATGCCTATGAATTGCGCTATTGGCTCGCCGCCGCCGGGATCGATCCGGACCAGGATGTGGAGATCACGGTGCTGGCGCCACAGGTCATGGCGGATGCTCTGGCTGAAGGTCAGCTTGACGGTTATTGCGTCGGTGAACCCTGGAACACGGCGGCAGTCGAAGCCGGAACGGGCCGCATTGCCACCTACAAGCAGGCTATCTGGCCGGACAGTCCGGAAAAAGTGCTGGGCGTCACGCGTAAATGGGCCGACGCCAACCCGGACACGCTGGCGGCGCTGATGCGGGCCTTTTCGGCGGCGGCCAACTGGTGCGCCGATCCGAAGAACAATGTGGAGCTGGCAGGCGTGCTCGCACGGCCCGACCTTCTGGCCTGTCCCGCAGAAATCTGCCTTGCGGCACTCTCGGGCCGGATCCGGCTGGACCAGGCGTCGGTGAAGGACGTTCCGGACTTTCTCACCTTCTCAGGCGGCATCAAGGCAGCACCGATGCCGGTTTACGGCAAATGGTTCTACGAGCAGATGGTGCGTTGGGGGCAGGTGCAGCCCTCGAAAGAGGCGGAACAGGAAGTCGAAAAGGTGTTCTCGCCGACCGTCTATCTGGAAGCGATGGGATTGAGCGGTGTGGCAACAGACGCGACCATAGAGATGTTTGACGACGCGCGTTCCTGAGCGCCGAAACAGCCAGGTAGAAGCAGTTCAAATCAGGTTGCGATGCACAAAAATCATTCAGTTGCCTGCATGCTTAGCTGACCAAATATGCAGGTTGTGCAGGTGGTCAAAATTTTCTGGAAAGCTAAGTCTCTGTAAATAAACAGAAACGCCGAATTTCTGCAATTGGCACAGTTCGTGCTTTTAGGTGGGTAGGGCCAACGTTGGCCTACCAGATATCGCACCCACCGCCGGGTGCACAGGCAAAGCCGCCGATCTGAACCGCATGGGACCTCCTCCCATCATGCGGTTCGGTCGGCGGCTTTTTTTTGGTCCTGTGCCCGGCTGAAGACGGTGCAGGACGAACGAGGGACAGGACGCGACAATGAAGAAGACCCTGAATATCACCCGCCGGACCGCACTTGGCGCCCTGATGGCTGCCACGGCTCTTGTGTCCGCTTCCAGCGCCTATGCCGAGATGCTGGATGTCGAAAAGGACGAACTCACCTTCGGCTTCATCAAGCTGACGGATATGGCGCCACTCGCCGTTGCCTATGAACTTGGCTATTTCGAAGAAGAAGGCCTCTTTGTCACGCTGGAGCCTCAGGCCAACTGGAAGGTTCTGCTCGACCGGGTCATCACCGGCGAACTGGACGGTGCTCACATGCTGGCTGGTCAGCCGCTGGCGGCCACCATCGGCTTCGGCACCAAGGCACATATCGTGACGCCGTTCTCCATGGACCTCAACGGCAACGGCATCACCGTTTCAAACGAAGTCTTCGAAATGATGAAGCCGCACCTGGAAATGCAGGACGACGGCAAGCCGGTTCACCCGATCAAGGCTTCGGCCCTGAAGCCGGTGGTCGACAAGTTCAAGTCCGAAGGCAAGCCGTTCAACATGGGCATGGTCTTCCCGGTTTCCACCCATAACTACGAGCTGCGCTACTGGCTGGCATCCGGCGATATCAATCCGGGCTTTTATTCCAAATCCGATATTTCCGGCCAGATCCAGGCGGATGCGCTTTTGTCCGTGACACCGCCTCCGCAGATGCCGTCGACGCTCGAAGCCGGCACCATCTACGGCTATTGCGTCGGCGAACCCTGGAACCAGCAGGCCGTCTTCAAGGGCATCGGTGTCCCGGTCATCACCGACTACGAGATCTGGAAGAACAATCCGGAGAAGGTGTTCGGCCTGACGCAGGAATTCACCGAAGAATACCCGAACACCACGCTAGCCCTCACCAAGGCGCTGATCCGCGCGGCCAAGTGGCTGGATGAGAACGACAACGCCAACCGTATGGAAGCCGTCGAGATCCTGGCCCGACCGGAATATGTCGGCGCGGACGCCGAGGTGATCGCCAACTCCATGACCGGCACCTTCGAGTATGAGAAGGGCGACAAGCGCGACGTTCCGGACTTCAACGTCTTCTACCGCTACTACGCCACCTATCCCTACTATTCCGATGCCGTCTGGTACCTGACCCAGATGCGCCGTTGGGGCCAGATTGCCGAGTACAAGCCGGATAGCTGGTACGACGAAGTCGCGCGGTCGGTCTATCGCCCTGACATCTATCTGAAAGCCGCAGAAATGCTGGTTGAGGACGGGCATGTGGCCAAGGAAGACTTCCCCTGGGAAACGGACGGTTACCGCGCTCCGACCCCAGCAGCGGACATCATCGACGGCATTCCCTACGACGGCAAACAGCCGAACGCCTACATCGACAGCCTTCCGATTGGCCTGAAGGGCAAGCAGGTGGTCGATGGCAATCAGGTCGTGGGCGGCTGATCTCCCCAGAACTTGAGCGGCGGCCCGCAGCCCCGCCGCTCGTCTTTCTCATTCGGAACGAACCGACAGAAATCGAACAAGGATCGCCATCATGGCCAATGCCGATACCGCAGGCAGTCAGGACCTTGCCCGTGCCGCGCGCCGGGAGAAGCTCTTCACACGGATCAACAAGGCCGCCGGCTGGCTGGATGCACTCGGCCTGTCCTGGACCGTGCCGCTGCTGAAAATTGCCGCTGGAGACAGCCTGAAGGAACAGTTGGGCGAGCTGAAACGCGTCCTCGTGATCCCGCTTCTGGGGATCGCTGCCTTTCTCGTGCTGTGGGGTGCTCTGGCGCCGCAGGTGCAGACGTCCCTTGGAGCCGTTCCGGGACCTGCAGCGGTCTGGTCCCAGGCGGTCAACCTCTGGGACGACCATGTGCGCGAACGTGAAAAGGCGGATGCCTTTTATGAGCGCCAGGAACAGCGCAACGCCAAATACGAAGCCGAAGGCAAGACCGACAAGATCAAGTGGCGCGACTATACCGGCAAGCCGACCTACATCGACCAGATCGGCACTTCGCTGAAAACCGTCGGCCTCGGCTTCCTGATCGCAACGCTGATCGCCGTGCCGCTCGGCATTGCCTCGGGCCTGTCGCGCTCCTTCAATGGGGCGATCAACCCGCTCATTCAGATCTTCAAGCCGGTGTCACCGCTCGCTTGGCTGCCGATCGTTACCATGATCGTGTCGGCGACCTACGCCGATCCGGTCGACTGGCTATCGAAATCCCTCCTGATTTCCGCCGTCACTGTGACCCTCTGCTCCATGTGGCCGACCCTGATCAATACCGCGCTGGGTGTGGCCTCGGTCGACAAGGATCTGATGAATGTTGGCCGCGTTCTGCAGCTACCCACCTGGAAGACTGTTACCAAGCTGGTGCTTCCTTCCTCCCTGCCGCTGATCTTCACCGGGCTGCGCCTGTCGCTGGGTGTGGGCTGGATGGTGCTGATTGCCGCGGAAATGCTGGCGCAGAACCCGGGTCTTGGAAAATTCGTCTGGGACGAATTCCAGAACGGTTCTTCCCAGTCGCTCGCCAAGATCATGGTCGCTGTTCTGACGATCGGCATCATCGGCTTCATGCTCGACAGGCTGATGTTCGCCCTGCAGCGCGCCTTCACATTCTCGGCCAATCGTTAAGGAGACGGATATGTCCTTTCTGGAAATCTCCGGTGTCTCCAAAAGCTATGGCGAAGGCGCTGCCCGCACCGAGGTGCTGGACGACATCAACCTGAAAGTGGAAGAGGGGGAGTTCATTGCCATTGTCGGCTTTTCCGGCACGGGCAAGACAACCCTGATCTCCCTGCTGGCCGGCCTTATCGAGCCGGACAAGGGGGGCATCATCTTCAAGAACAAGGAAATTGACGGGCCGCACCCGGACCGGGGTGTCGTGTTCCAATCCTATTCGCTGATGCCGTGGCTGTCGGTTTACGGCAATGTGGCGCTGGCCGTTGACAGCGTTTTCAAGAAGAAGAGCTCGGCTGAGCGCAAGGCAATCTGCGACAAATACATCGAGATGGTCGGTCTGGGGCATGCCCGGGAGCGCAAGCCGTCGGAACTTTCAGGCGGCATGCGCCAGAGGGTGGCCGTGGCGCGGGCCCTTGCCATGCAGCCGGAACTGCTGCTGCTGGACGAGCCGCTCTCGGCGCTCGATGCCCTGACCCGCGCAAAGCTTCAGGACGAATTCGCAGCAATCTGCGAGGAAGAGAAGAAGACCATCGTCCTCATCACCAACGATGTCGATGAGGCGATCCTTCTGGCGGATCGGATCATTCCGCTGAAGCCGGGCACACCGGCAACGCTTGGTCCGGAGTTCAAGGTGCCGTTTCAGCGGCCGCGCGATCGCGGTGAACTCAATCACGACGACGACTTCATTCGCCTGCGGGCTGAAGTCACCGAGTACCTGATGGAAGCAGGTGCCGAGCGCGGGGCGGATCTGGAAAGGGACATTGTCCTGCCGGACATCGTTCCGATCACCCAGCGTCCCGGAAAATCCTCGGGCAAGGCCGCAGACAAGCTGCCGTTGGCCTATGAGCGCGCGGCAGGGTCGGCAATAGAAGAACGCTATCTCGACTTTTCCCAGCTCAAGAAGGTCTATCCGACGCCGAAAGGACCTCTGACGGTGGTCGATGGGTTCGACCTGAAAATGAAAAAAGGCGAGTTCATCACCCTGATCGGCCATTCGGGCTGCGGCAAGTCGACGGTCCTGTCCATGGTGGCAGGGCTCAACAAGATCACCGAAGGTGCCATCGTTCTCGATGGCACCCACGTGACCCAGGCAGGTCCCGACCGTGCCGTCGTCTTCCAGGCGCCGAGCCTGATGCCCTGGCTGACCGCCTACGAGAATGTCGAGCTGGGTGTCGACAAGGTCTATCCTGATGCATCCCGCCAGGAAAAGCGGGACGTGATCGAATATTACCTCGCCAAGGTCGGTCTGTCGGATGCGATGCATAAGGCGGCATCCGAGCTTTCCAACGGCATGAAACAGCGTGTCGGCATTGCGCGGGCCTTTGCCCTATCGCCGAAACTGCTGCTTCTGGATGAGCCCTTCGGCATGCTTGACAGCCTGACGCGCTGGGAACTGCAGGATGTCCTGATGGACGTCTGGAAGCGCACCCAGGTGACGGCCGTCTGCGTCACACACGATGTCGATGAGGCCATCCTGCTAGCCGACCGCGTGGTGATGATGTCGAACGGACCGAACGCCCGTATCGGCAACATCATGGAAGTGGACCTGCCGCGGCCGCGGTCGCGCAAGGAGCTGCTCGCCCACCCGGATTACTACGCCTACCGCGAGGAGCTTCTGGACTTCCTGGAAGCCTATGAGGGCGGCGCGAACCCCAGCGAAGATCAGTTGAAATCCATTCAGGAAAAACGGGCCGCACGGATGGCCCGTCAAACCGCGGCGGCCGAAGCGGCCGAATGAAAGTCTGGAGAAAAGCCATGACAAAACAGAAGCTTGTCATCGTCGGCAACGGCATGGCGCCCGGGCGGATGCTCGAAAACCTGTTCGAAAAAGACCGGGACGCTTGTGAGGTCACCATTTTCAATGCAGAGCCTCGGGTGAACTACAACCGGTTGATGCTGTCGCCGGTTCTGTCGGGTGAAAAGACCTATGAAGACATCATCACCCACGGCGACGACTGGTATGCCGAACATGGCGTGACCCTGCACAAGGGCGCGCGTATTTCCGGGATCGACCGGCAAGCCAAGACCGTCACCTCGGAAACCGGCATCACCGCCACTTACGACAAGCTGGTGATCGCCACAGGATCGTCTCCCTTCATCATTCCGCTACCGGGCAAGGATCTCGACGGCGTTCTGACCTATCGCGATCTGGACGACGTGGAAAAGATGCTGGACGCCGCCAAACGCGGCGGACGTGCTGTCGTTATTGGAGGCGGTCTGCTGGGCCTTGAAGCGGCGGCCGGCCTCAAGATGCAGGGCATGGACGTTACCGTTCTGCACCTGATGCCGACCCTGATGGAGCGCCAGCTCGACCCGGCCGCCGGGTTTCTGCTCGAAGCGGAATTCAAACGCCGCGGCATCGACGTGCGCACCAAGGCAAACAGCCATGAAATCCTGGGGGATGACGCGGGCCGGGTGCGGGGTATTCGCCTTGACGACGGAACCGAGATCGAAGCCTCGATCATTGTCATGGCCGTCGGCATCCGCCCGTCGGCGGACCTTGCCAGGGCGGTTGGCCTGGACGTCAATCGCGGTGTTCTGGTCGGCGACGACATGCGCACAAGCGATCCGGACATCTTCTCGCTCGGCGAATGCGTTGAACACCGGGGCATGTGTTACGGCCTCGTTGCGCCGCTCTATGAAATGGCGGGGGTGATTGCCGACAATCTGCTCGGCGGGTCATCCGAATATACGGGTTCCGTTACCGCGACAAAGCTGAAGGTGACCGGTGTCGATCTTTATTCGGCGGGCGATTTTTCCGAAGGAGACGATCGGGAAGAGATCGTGCTGCGCGATGCGTCGGCCGGTGTCTACAAGCGCATCGTCCTGAAAGACAACAAGATCGTCGGTGCTGTGCTTTACGGCGAAACTTCCGACGGCCCGTGGTTCTTCGACCTTTTGAAAAAAGGCACCGACGTCTCGGACATGCGCGAGACGCTGATCTTTGGCCAGGCCTATCAGGGAGGGGCCCCGCTGGACCCTACGGCGGCCGTTGCAGCCTTGCCGGATGATGCGGAAATCTGCGGCTGCAACGGCGTATGCAAGGGCAAGATCGTTACGACGATCAAGGAGAAGGGCCTGACGTCCCTGGACGGCGTCCGGGCGCACACCAAGGCGTCAAACTCCTGCGGCACCTGCACGGGGCTGGTTGAGCAGCTGATGCAGGTGACCCTGGGCGATGCCTATAATCCGGCGGCCGTCACGCCGATGTGCGGCTGCACGCATCTTGGCCATGACGACGTCCGCCGTCTGATCAAGTCCAAGGAGCTGAAATCCATCCCGGCCGTGATGCAGGAGCTGGAATGGACCACGTCGGGCGGCTGCGCCAAGTGCCGGCCGGCGCTCAACTACTATCTCGTTTCCGACTGGCCGGATGAATATGCGGACGACTACCAGTCCCGCTTCATCAATGAACGTGTTCACGCCAACATCCAGAAGGACGGTACCTATTCGGTCGTCCCGCGCATGTGGGGCGGCATGACGTCGTCCAAGGAACTGAGGGCGATTGCCGATGTCGTCGACAAGTTCAACATCCCGGCAGTGAAATGTACCGGCGGCCAGCGCATCGACATGCTGGGCGTCAAGAAGGAAGACCTTCCCGCGGTCTGGGCAGACCTTGGCAAGGCCGGTTTCGTTTCCGGGCAGGCCTATGCCAAGGGCCTCAGGACTGTGAAGACGTGTGTCGGCACGGACTGGTGCCGGTTCGGTACGCAGGATTCCACCGGTCTCGGCATCAAGCTGGAAAAGTTCATGTGGGGCTCCTGGACCCCGGCGAAGCTGAAGATGGCGGTCTCCGGATGTCCGCGAAATTGCGCGGAAGCGACCTGCAAGGACATCGGCATCATCTGCGTCGACAGCGGTTACGAGATCCATTTCGCAGGGGCTGCCGGCCTCGACATCAAGGGCACGGAAGTGCTCGGCCTGGTGAAGACCGAGGATGAGGCAATCGAGCATGTTGCCGCGCTTGCCCAGATGTACCGCGAACAGGGCCATTACCTGGAACGCATCTACAAGTGGGCGAAGCGTATCGGGCTGGACGAGATCCGGCGCCAGATCATGGACGATGAGGCGATGCGCAAGGCGTATTTCGACCGTTTCGTCTTCTCCCAGAAATACGCCCAGGTCGATCCGTGGTCGGAGCGTGTCTCCGGCAGGGACAAGCATGAGTTCAAGCCGATGGCTGTTCTGACAAAGGAGGCTGCCGAATGACCGCCGACATCCGCAATTGGGTCCATATCGGCACCCTTGAAGACATTCCTAGGGAGGGAGCCCGGTGCGTGAAGAACGGCGAGATGACCATCGCCGTCTTCCGCACCGCCAAGGACGACGTCTTCGCCTTGGAAGACAAGTGCCCGCACAAGAACGGGCCTCTCAGTCAGGGGATCGTGCATGACGGCTGTGTGACCTGTCCGTTGCACAACTGGGTGATTTCCCTGGAGACCGGAGCTGCGCAAGGGGCTGATGAAGGCCGCACGGCGGCTTTTCCCGTCCGTCTGGAAGACGGCCGGATACTCATTGACCTTTCCTATTCACACGAAGCCGTCTGACCGGCCGAGCACTCTCGCGAAAGGAATTCAGATGTCATACGTAACGCCACAGGAATTTGCCTCGAAAATGATCGACGCGGGCGAAGCGAAAATTTTCATGTCCACCAAGGACACGCTTATCCGCGCCTATATGGCTGGTGCCATCCTTGCCCTTGCCGCCGCCTTCGCGGTGACAATCGCCGTCAACACCGGCAACTTCCTGGTTGCCTCGATCCTGTTTCCTGTCGGCTTCTGCATGCTCTATCTGCTGGGCTTCGACCTTCTGACCGGCGTGTTTACGCTGGCGCCGCTGGCTGTGATCGCAAAACGTCCGGGCTGTACCTGGGGCGGTGTTTTCCGCAACTGGGGCCTGGTCTTTACCGGCAACTTCGCCGGTGCCCTGACGACCGCCGTTTTCATGGCGATCATCTTCACCATGGGCTTCAGTCAGGAGCCGAACGATGTCGGTCAGAAAATTGGCAAGATCGGCGAAGCACGAACCCTCGGCTATGCCGCCGCCGGCTGGGCGGGTCTGCTGACAGTCTTCATCCGCGCCGTGATGTGCAACTGGATGGTGTCGACCGGTGTCGTCGCCGCGATGATGTCCAACTCGGTCTCCGGCAAGATCATGGCCATGTGGATGCCGATCCTGGTGTTCTTCTATCTCGGCTTCGAGCACTCCATCGTGAACATGTTCCTGTTCCCGTCCGGCATCATGCTCGGCGGCAACTTCACCTGGTTCGACTACTTTGCCTACAACGAAATTCCGGTCGTGGTCGGCAACCTTGTCGGCGGGCTGACCTTCGTCGGCGGCATGATCTATGCCACCCACTACAAGACCTCGCCTTCGCGCAACGCCGGCTACGAAAAAGCGCCGGTCGCAGCGCCTGCCGAATAAGTGTGACGCTCCGCCGCCACGGGCGGCGGAGCGCTTCTTCCGGAGGATCCTTTTCCCGTGCTGATGCAAGTCCGCCATACCACTTTGAGCGTCGAGACCGGCCAGTCTTCTTCTGCCGGACGGAAAGCCCTGAACCAGGACTTCCACGGCGCCATGGTGTCGGACGGTTCGGCACTGGTGCACAAGGGCGTTGCGCTTGCCATCGCGGACGGCATTTCCTCCAGTCCGGTTGCACATGTCGCTGCCGAGACAGCCGTCAAATCCTTCCTCTCCGACTACTTTTGCACCTCGGAAGCCTGGTCGGTGAAGACTTCGGCGAGCCGGGTAATCCTGGCCGCCAATTCGTGGCTTTTCAGCCAGACAAAACAGGCCGCCGAACTGGACAGAGGCCATGTCTGCACCTTTTCCGCCCTGGTTCTGAAAGGACGCAAGGCGCATCTCTTTCATGTCGGTGACAGCCGTATCTGGCGTCTCTCCGGACAAAGCCTGGAACAACTGACGGAAGATCACACTGTCCGGATCTCGGAAACGGAAAGCTATCTCGGCCGGGCACTCGGCGTCGGGCACTCTGTCGATATCGATTATGCCGTGTTCGACCTTCGTCCGGGCGATGTATTTATTCTGACCACGGATGGTGTTCACGGCTTCTTGCGGCCAAAGGATATGGCCGATGTCGTGCTGGCCGGTCAGGATCTCGACGTGGCAGCCGCGGCGCTTGTCGATCAGGCGCTGGCTGCGGGCAGCGATGACAATCTGACCGTCCAGATCGTCCGGGTGACGGGCATCTCGGAACCGGGCGCTGAAGACCTCCTGAGCGGAGAGGGCACTTTGCCACCGGCACCGCTGCCGAAGGTGCCGGGCAGATATGAAGGCTTCCGGCTGTTGCGCGGCCTGCATGCCACCAGCCGCAGCCACATCTACCTGGCAGAAAACGAGAAGACGGGCGAACCTGTCGTCCTCAAGTTTCCGTCGCTCGATTTGCGCGGCGAGGAAGACTATCTGCGCCGGTTCGCGCTGGAGGAATGGGTCGCCCGACGGATTACCTCTCCGCATGTCCTAAAGGCGGCCTCCTATCCCGAGGGCCGGAAGACGCTGTTTCTGGCGAGCGAATTCGTCGACGGACAGACGCTTCGCCAGTGGATGACAGACAATCCGCATCCGAGCCTTGAAATGGTGCGCGGCATCCTGGAGCAGGTTGCGAGGGGTCTGATGGCATTTCACCGCAAGGAGATGGTTCATCAGGATCTGCGGCCGGAAAACATCATGATCGATGCGTCCGGCACGGTGAAGATCATCGATTTCGGTTCCGTGCGAATTGCCGGTGTCATGGAGGCGGTGCCGTCTCTCGACAAGGGCGAGATCCTGGGCACCCACCAATACACTGCCCCGGAAGTGTTCCTGGGGTATCTCGGCACGGAATACAGCGACCAGTTCTCGCTTGGCGTCATCGCCTACGAAATGCTGACCGGCCGCTTGCCTTATGGCGCTGCCGTTGCCAGGGCGACTAGCGAGCGGGCTCAGGCTGCCCTGCGTTATCGCAGTGCCACGTCTGTCACGGAGCGTGTGCCGGACTGGGTCGACGGCGCCCTTTGCCGTGCGGTTCATCCGGTGCCGGGGAAACGCTACGAGGCCCTGAGTGCCTTTCTTGAAGATCTGCGCCGCCCGAACCCTTCCTTCAGTCCAGATCGTTTTGTCCCTCTGGCGGAACGCGATCCTGTCCGCTTCTGGCAGATCGTGTCTGCTGCTCTCGCGGTGCTTTGCGCCATCCTTTTCTTTCAACTCTTCGGCAATCCATAGGAGATTTTCATGTCCGCTCTCACCCGTGAAGACGTTACCAGCATGATCCTGTCGGCCAAGCGGCAGGCCGGGCTTACCTGGGAAGGCATTGCCGAGGCCATCGGCATGTCGCCGGTCTGGACCCATTCGGCGGCCATGGGCATGAACGCCATGCCGGAAGACAAGGCGCAGGCGATCACCACAACGCTGGGCCTGCCGCAGGAAGCCGCTCTTGTGCTGCAGGAAAGCCCGACTAAGATCTGGTCGCAGACCGTGCCGACGGACCCCTGCATCTACCGTCTTTATGAAATCGTCGGCGTTTACGGGCCGACCATCAAGGCCCTGATCCACGAGAAGTTCGGCGACGGCATCATGTCTGCCATTGATTTCGACATGTCGGTCACTCGCGTCGAAAACCCCAAGGGTGACCGGGTGAAGATCGAGATGTCCGGCAAATACCTTGGTTACAACGCCTGGTAAGCCAGGAACCGGGAAAGATGGAATGACCGACAACAACAACAAAACCATCCGGACCACCTGTCCCTATTGCGGTGTCGGCTGCGGCGTTCTCGCCACCCGGCACCCGGACGGGACCGTGAGCGTTGCAGGCGACCCCGACCACCCATCGAACTTTGGACGGCTGTGTTCCAAGGGCTCCGCGCTCGGCGAAACACTGTCGCTCGACGACAGGCTGCCCTATCCGGAAATTGCCGGCGAACGCGCTTCCTGGAATGACGCGCTCGATCTTGTCGCGCGCAACTTTCAGGAGGCCGTTCGCGATCACGGGCCAGACAGCGTTGCGTTTTATGTCTCCGGGCAGATCCTGACCGAGGACTATTACGTCGCCAACAAGCTGATGAAAGGCTTCATCGGGTCAGCGAATATCGACACGAACTCTCGCCTTTGCATGGCGTCTTCCGTTGCCGGTCACCGCAGGGCGTTTGGCTCGGACACGGTGCCGGGCACCTATGAAGACCTTGAACTGGCGGATCTTGTCGTTCTGGTCGGTTCCAATCTGGCGTGGTGCCACCCGGTGCTGTTTCAGCGGCTTGAAGCGGCGAAAGCGGCCAACCCAGGCATGCGTATCGTCGTTATCGATCCCCGCAAGACGGCGACCTGCGCCATCGCGGATCTTCATCTGCAGTTGAAGCCTGATACGGACGTTGCCCTGTTCAATGGGCTGCTGTCCTTTCTGGCAGAAGCACTCGTCGTAAATGATAGTTATGTCAAACGGTTCACGGAAGGGCTTGAGGCCGCTGTAGAGGCTGCAGGTCCGTGTGAAATTGGCCAGATTGCCGAAAAGACAGGGCTGAAGCGGCAGGACATTGCGCTCTTCTACAAGATGATCGCGCGTACGGAAAAGACGGTCACTGTCTACAGTCAGGGTGTCAATCAGTCGGTCGTCGGCACGGACAAGGTCAATGCCATCGTCAACACGCATCTGGCGACCGGCCGGATCGGCAAACCCGGCATGGGGCCGTTCTCGGTCACGGGCCAGCCAAACGCCATGGGCGGTCGGGAAGTCGGCGGGCTGGCAAACATGCTGGCAAGCCATATGGTGCTGGAAAATGCCGAACACCGGCGGATCGTTCAGGACTTCTGGAAGAGCCCGGCCATTGCCGACAGGCCCGGGTTGAAGGCGGTCGAATTATTCGAGGCCGTGCGCGAGGGCCGCATCAAGGCCCTGTGGATCATGGCGACCAGTCCGGTGGACAGTCTGCCCGACGCCGACGGCGTGGCGGAAGCGCTGAAGACCTGTCCTTTCGTGGTCGTTTCGGAGGTCACTCGGGCAGCCGATACGGTTCCCTATGCGAACGTCTTGCTGCCGGCAGCCGCCTGGGGCGAAAAGGATGGCACGGTTACCAACTCCGAGCGCCGGATCTCAAGACAGCGCGCCTTTCTGGAGCTTCCCGGAGAAGCCCGCCCCGACTGGTGGCAATTGAGTGAAGTCGCATCCCGCATGGGTTATGCCGAGGCGTTTTCCTTTCCGGGCCCTGCAGCGATTTTTCGCGAACACGCGGGGCTCTCCGGATATTGCAACGACGGCAACCGGGATTTCGATATCAGCGCCTATCAGGATGTGCCCGATGCCGGTTTCGATGCCATGACGCCTTTCCAGTGGCCGCAGAGCGCTCTTGCACAATCGGCCGAGACGAGGTTTTTCGCCGAGGGAGGGTTCTATACGGAGACCGGCAAGGGACGTTTCGTTCCGGTGGTTTTCAAGGCGCCACGTCAGACGGAGAGGCGGTATCCTTTCGTTCTGAACACGGGCCGGGTCCGCGACCAGTGGCACACGATGACGCGCACCGGCAAGACGCCGCGCCTCACGGCCCATTTCGCGGAGCCCTTTGCCGAAATTCATCCCCAGGATGCCGAACGGCTCAAAATTGCACCGGCTGATGTCGTGAAGGTACGAAGCCCTCACGGATCCGTACTCGTGAGGGCACTGATTACGGACAGGGTTGGCGAGGGGCAAGTGTTCGTGCCGATGCACTGGACCGATCAACTCGCGTCCAATGCGAGGGTCGATACGGTCGTTGCCCCGGCAACCGATCCGCACTCGGGCCAGCCAGGCTCCAAATTCACTCCGGTGGCCGTGACACGGGCCGCGATGGCCTGGTTCGGGTTTGCCGTCTTGCGCCGTCGGCCGGAAAAGATTGCGGCGGACTATTGGGCCTTGGCTCCCATCCCGGGAGGTTTCAGGCTGGAATGTGCGGGCCGCGACAAGGCCGATATTGCCGGACTTGCAGCCTCGCTCGGTGAGGTTGATTGCGAAACCGTCGAGATTTCCGATGTTTCTGGTGGTTGGCATCGGCAGGCTCAGTGGAAAGAGGACGTCCTGCAGACAGCCTTCTATTTCTCGGCTGCTCCGGTGGAGGTCTCCCGCCAATGGGCGTGCAGCCTGCTGAGCGGAGATGCCATTGCGCGGCAAGATCGCGCAAGTGTTCTTGCCGGACGGGTGCCTGCCGACAGGCCCGACCCGGGCGCGCTTGTTTGCTCCTGCTTCCAGGTTGGCTGCAACCAGATTGCCGAAGCCGCGCGCTGCGGTGCGGCGAGTGTCAGCGCGATTGGGGAAACGCTGAAAGCGGGCACGAATTGCGGCTCCTGCCGCTCGGAAATCCAGACGCTCCTGGATGACATCGCAAAGGAAAGCCTCAATGACGCCGACATTGCGCAAGCCAGCTGAGGTAAAGAGCCGGAAACGTTCGGCGCGCGTTGGAGCTTTGGCAAGCCTGCCACTGTTCTTCCCGCTGGAGGGCCGAAAAGTGCTGCTTGCGGGCGGTAGCGATGCGGCTGCCTGGAAAGCGGAGTTGCTGGCCGCTGCCGGTGCTGAGGTTCACATTTATGCCGAGAACCTGGCTCCCGCATTCGACGGGCTGATTGCCTCCGAAAACAGTCGGGGCAGAATTGTCCATCATCAGAGGCGCTGGTCGGTTGACAGTTTTGAAGGTGCTGTTCTGGCTGTTGCCGATGCGATCAGCGACGGTGAGGCGCAGGCCTTTGCCTGCGCAGCTCGCGCAATGGGGCTTCCGGTAAACGTGATCGACAAGCCGGCCTTTTGCGACTTCCAGTTCGGCTCCATCGTCAACCGGTCGCCCGTCGTCATCGGCATCTCGACGAATGGAGTTGCGCCTATCCTCGGGCAGGCGATCCGCCGTCGGATCGAAACGCTGATGCCGGAAAGCCTGCAAGGATGGGCACAACTGGCAAGCCGGCTGCGCGAGAAGACACTGTCGCTGCTGGAGGCAGGGGCACAGCGACGGCGGTTCTGGGAGCGGATCTCCGATCTTGCCTTCTCCGGAAAGTCCGCCCCAGAAGAAGAGGATCTCGCCGAAGCGCTTCTGGAGGATGCAAGGTCGTCTGCGGCAGGCAAAGTCACCCTTGTCGGGGCCGGGCCGGGCGATGCCGAATACCTCACGCTGAAGGCGGTGCGTGCGCTGCAATCGGCCGATGTCATCCTGTTTGACGATCTTGTGGATGATGCGGTTCTGGAACTGGCCCGCCGTGAAGCCAAGCGGATGCTGGTCGGCAAGCGGGGCGGCCGGGAAAGTTGCCGCCAGGAAGACATCAACGACATGATGGTTTCGCTCGCCCAACAGGGCAAACACGTGGTGCGGCTCAAATGCGGAGACCCGATGATCTTCGGCCGGGGCGGGGAGGAACTCGAAAGGCTTGCCGCAGAAGGTATTCCGGCGTCCGTGGTTCCAGGCATTACGGCGGCCTCCGCCATGGCAGCACGCCTCGGCATTTCACTGACGCATCGCGATCATGCCCAGTCGGTTCGGTTCGTCACCGGCCATTCTCGCCACGGCGAGTTGCCGCAAACGGTTGACTGGCACGGGCTGACCGATCCGGCAACCACCACTGTCTTCTACATGGGAGCGAGAATGGCCGGCAGGATCAGGGATCGGCTCGTTCAGGAGGGCCTTTCGCCAGCTACACCTGTCGTTGCCGTCTCGGGGATTTCCCGCAGCGATGAACAGCGCTGGTCAGGGGCTCTGCACGAACTTGAGCAGGGTGTCACGTCGCTGGGGCTGGAGGGGCCGATGCTGATTGGCGTTGGGCAGGTTTTCCAGGCAGCGAACCGTCAGACCGGGCAGAGGGTAATGTCTGAATTCCGTCAGCGCCATCCGCTGGAGTTGGAAACAGCAGGCGGTGAAAATCCAGGCAGTCGGACGCTTGGCAAAGCGGCTGCCATTTGATTTGTTCGAGCAGCTGGCAGCGGAGCATGCCTCCAGCCCGCGCGTGATGGCGACCTGTCCCGGCGCCGGCACGGAGCAGGAAACTCCCATGGAGGCGAAGGTTTGAGCGGGCTTGTGATCCGGAGCGTTCTGGTCGACGGTGCCAAAACGGCTGTCGATGTTGCCGTAGAGAGTGGAAAGATTTCCGCGATCGGAGTGGACCTTCCGGAGAGCCCGGAAGAGGTGGATGGCAAAGGTGTTCTGCTGGTGCCCGGATTTGTCGAGAGCCATCTTCACCTCGACAAGGCCTGCATTCTCGACCGCTGCCGGAACGAGACCGGCACGCTGGAAGGGGCGATTTCCTCTGTTGCGGAGGCGAAGAAAGGGTTTTCGGAAGAGGATGTCTACGACCGGGGGCGGAAGGTCCTGGAAAAGGCCATCGTCCAGGGCACCAATGCCATCCGCACACATGTGGAGATAGATCCAGGGATCGGCCTTACGGGGTTTCACGCCATTCAGCGGTTGAAGCAGGATTTTTCCTGGGCACTCGACTTGCAGATATGCGTCTTTCCGCAAGAAGGACTTCTCAACAATCCGGGCACTGCCGAGTTGCTGGAGCAGGCGCTTACTGAGGGTGCTGATTTACTGGGTGGGTGCCCCTATACGGACAGCGATCCGAAGGGTCAGATTGCCTGCCTGTTTGACATGGCTCAGCGGCACGATGTCGATCTCGATTTTCATCTGGATTTCGATCTCGACCCTTCCTGGCGCCACCTTGACGAAATCGCCCGGCAGACAGTGGCCTACGGCTGGCAGGGCCGGGTTGCGATCGGCCACGTCACCAAGCTGTCGGCCCTTTCCCGAGAGGATCTTCTGGAGGCGGTGCAAATTCTGAAGACCGCTGACATCGCACTCACCGTTCTGCCGTCTACGGATCTGTTTCTGATGGGACGCGGGAGCGAAAACCTGGTGCCGCGTGGGGTCGCACCTGCGCATATCTTCCACGAACACGGCGTCTGCTGCACGGTCGCGACAAACAACGTGCTCAATCCGTTCACGCCTTATGGCGACTGCTCACTGCCGCGCATGGCCAATCTCTATGCCAACGTCCACCAGCTCGGCTCCGAGTCAGAGCTGGAAGCCTGTTTCGAGATGGTGACGGCCGCACCGCGGCGGCTGATCAACAAGGCCTACCGTATCGAGGCGGGGCAAGACGCCACGTTCGTCGCTTTGCCGGCATCGAGCGGCAACCAGATCGTGTCGGAGATCATTCGCCCGGTCTGGGGCATGAAGAACGGCAAATTCACGTTCGAACAGGCTTCAGCAAGGTTGCTCGAACCTTCTGGAACGCTGGACATACCTTCGCAACGCGGGGCGGTTCGGGTTTCCTAGCTGCTGCTGGTCGTGGCGGCCTTCGCCGTGCTGCTGCCACGCGCGCGCAGTTCGGCACGCTCCTGCATGTATTTTTCCGCCTCGATCATGTGGCCGCGCATGATCATCCGGCACAGCTCGGCGTCGCCTGATTTGATCGCCCGCAGCAACTTGACCTGATAGTGCAGTCCGGTTTCACGAAGGGCGGGGTTCGGTTCCTTGTAGATGGACCGGCAGACCGTCATGTCGCGCAGGAGGCTGAGCAGGAACGAACAGGTGAAGGCCAGGATCGGGTTGCTGCAATGGCGTGCCAGCTCTTCATGAAAATCAAGTTCCGCAAGTCGCTGGGCGTATTCTTCCTCAGCTGTCTTGGGCTCGTCCTCGTAAAGCCGGATGCAGCCCTGCAGGGCCTTGAAGGCGTCGTCGGTCAGCGTTCCGGCGACCGAGGCGGCAAGCTCCGGCTCGAGCTGTTTTCTGAGTGCGTAGATGTCTGCAATTGTCGGCTGGTCGAACAGGAACAGATTGTCCAGCATGCGGATGGCTTCGCCCGGTTCAACGGAGGCGACGAAGACACCACCGCCCGGACCGCTGCGGGTTGAGATGAGACCCTGGAATTCCAGCACCTTCAGGGCTTCGCGCAGAGACCCCCGGGAGACCTTGACCGTCTCGGGCAGGAGCCAGTCGGCGGGGACCCGGTCACCGGGCCGCAGTCCTGCCTCGACGATCTGTTCACGGATCTGCTGGGCAACCATGTCCGGCCGCCGCAGGCGTTTCCGTGTCTTGGGATCTGTCGCTCCTTCGGGAATTCTCATAGCCGGTTAATCTGCAATGCCTTGTTTTTCGGGATGCCTATGCCTTCCCGAGGGGGTGATAGCAAGCTGCAATGTGGTCGTTGCCGCCGGTGGCCTCGTCCGGTGCCGGTTTGCCGGCAACGCAGATATCGGTGCGGTGGGCACAGCGAGCGGCAAAGGCGCAGCCTTTGGGCGGATTGTAGGGATCCGGCAGTTCGGCCGAAGCGTCTTCGGACATCAGGTCGTGCCGCCCAGGTGCGGGGGCGGAGCGCATCAGCAGATCCGTATAGGGATGGAGCGGATGGCGAAAGATCTCCCTGGCGGGGCCAAGCTCGGCCATCCGGCCGAAGTACATCACCGCCACCCGGTCGCTGACACTTTCCACCACCGAAAGATCGTGGCTGATGAAGATGTAGGTGAGGCCGAAGTCGTCCTTCAACTTGTCCAGAAGGTTCAAGACCTGGGCCTGCACGGACACATCGAGCGCGGACACCGGTTCGTCGAGCACGATCAGCTCCGGACCTGCCGCAAGTGCCCGCGCAATGCCGATCCGCTGCGCCTGACCGCCGGAAAATTCATGCGGATAGCGCTCCAGGAACTCCGGCGCCAGATTGACCGCCTGCAGAAGTTCGGCAAGACGCGCCTCGCGGCGGTCCGCATTCAGGTCGGTCAGGTGCTTGAGCGGCGCTTCCAGGATGGTGCGTATGGTCTTGCGCGGATTGAGCGAGGCAACCGGGTCCTGGAAGACATATTGAACCTTGCGAGACAGCGCGTTCCGGTCCTTTTTCGCAAGCGCGGCCAGATCCTCACCGTTGAAAGTGATCGAGCCTGAGGTGGGCAGGTCGAGACCGACGACGAGACGGGCGAGGGTGGACTTGCCGCAGCCGGATTCTCCGACAACACCAAGGGTCTCGCCTTTCTTCACGTCGAGGCTGAGCCCCTGGACCGCGTGGACGGCCGGCAGATGCCCACCAAAGAGCTTCCGGCCACCGCCGAAAATGCGTTCGACATCCCGAATGGTCAAAAGGGCTTCGCGGTCCATCGGCTTCTGACTGATCTCGTTCATACAGCCGCTCCGGAGTTCAACGGAAAGAGACACCGGACACCTCGGGTATCCGACGACATTTCAAGCTCAATCTCTCCTGCGCGGCAGGCGGCCTGTGCGTGCGGGCACCGGGCCGCAAAGGCGCAGCCTTCCGGCAGATTGTTGACCACGGGCGGACGGCCTTCGATTGCATCCAGACGCCGCTCGGGTTCGCCCAGAACCGGGACGCATTCGATCAGCTTGGCGGTGTAGGGGTGGCGCGGATTGGCCAGGACCTCTTCCGTCGTTCCCGTTTCGACGATCCGTCCCGCATACATGACCGCAACCCGGTCACACAGAGCGGAGACGACGCCGAAGTCATGCGTTATGAACAAGATCGCGGCGTTGCGCTCCCGGCGCAGACCGTTCATCAGTGTGAGGATCTGCGACTGCACGGTCACGTCGAGCGCGGTGGTCGGTTCGTCCGCAATCAGCACCTTGGCATCATTGGCCAGCGCCATGGCGATACAGACCCTCTGGCGCATACCGCCGGAAAGTTCATGCGGGTAGGCGGACAGTCGTTCCTTCGCGTTCGGAATGCGGACAAGCGACAGCAGTTCGATCGCCTTTTCGCGCGCCTTCGAGCCGGATAGGGGCCGGTGCGTTGTGATGGCTTCCGTCAACTGGTCGCCAACGGTGAAAAGCGGATGCAGCGTTGACAGCGGATCCTGGAAGACATAGGCGACCGATCCGCCTCTCAGATCCCGGATGCGCCGGTCGCTCGCGGCAAAGAGATCCTCACCATCGAGATAGGCCGCACCACCGGCAATCCGGCCGGGAGGTGTCGGCACCAGACCCATGATCGACATGGCAGTGACTGATTTGCCGGAACCGGATTCACCGACGATACCCAGGCATTCGCCCTCTTTCAGGTTCAGATCGACCCCGCCGACAGCCTTGTAGACGGAACTGCCGATCTCGAATTCGGTGCGCATCTGGCGGACGTCGAGAACGCCGCCCTTTTCGGACGGTGAGGGAATGTCGTCAGCCTTCCTGTGAACGGCCGTGCGAGAGACCGGCCGGGTCAGCGATCCGGCGCGCAGGCGCGGGTCGAGAATATCGCGCACGCCATCGCCAAAGAGGTTGATGCTCATGACCAGCGCGAAGATCATCAGGCCGGGGATGATCGACACGTGCGGGGCCGTGAACAGGATCTTGCGGCCTTCGCCCAGCATGGAGCCGAGGTCTGCCTGGGGTGGCTGCGCGCCAAGGCCGAGGAAGGAGAGGCCTGCAGTTTCCAGGATCATCCAGCCGACGGTCGTCGACATGGTGATGACGATGACAGGCAGAACATTGGGCAGAATTTCCAGGAACAGGATCTGCACCGGCGATTTACCGGAGAGCCTTGCCGCGTCGACGAATTCCCGTCGGGACAGGCCAAGCGTGATGCCGCGGATGTTGCGGGCAAAGAACGGGATGTTGACGAGGGCGATGGCGTAAAGCGCGTTGAGCAGGCCCGGGCCAAGTACGGCGACGATGGCCAGTGCCAGCAGGATATAGGGAAACGCCATCACCATATCGATGCCGCGCATGATCAGCGTATCCGTTCGCCCGCCCGCGTAACCGGCAACCAGCCCCAGAAGAGACCCGAAGAAGGCGGCGATGATCGTCGCGGAAAGACCGACGGCGAGTGACACCCGCGTGCCCCAGATCAGCCGCGACAGGATATCTCGGCCCAGATGATCAGTGCCAAGCAGATGCCCTTCGGCAAAGACCGGCAGCAGGCGGTTTGCCGGGGCTGTGACGTCCGGATCCTCCAGCGGCAGGATTGGTGCTGCCAGCGCGATGAGGCAGATCAGCACCAGAACGACAAGGCCGCTGGTTGCCAGCGTATTGTTGAGGAGGAGCGCAAGTGTCCCTGGACGCGAGGACTTGGACGCCGGTCTGGACGGGGCGCTCATGGTCGTGTCAGTCATCAGCGCAACCTCGGATCTAGAATGGTCTGCACCACGTCCGCGAGCAGATTGAAAAGCACATAGGCTGCCGCCACCACCAGAACGCCCCCCTGGACCAGCAGCAGGTCGCGGGTGGAAATCGCGGTCACCAGCATGGAGCCGATGCCGGGCCACTGGAACACGGTTTCGATATAGACCGCACCACCGATGACAAAGCCTGCCTGGATGCCGATGACCGGCACCACGCCAACCAGTGCGGACTTGAAGGCGTGCTTGTAGATGACCTTGCGTTCCGACAGACCTTTGGCGCGGGCCGTGCGGATATAGTCCTGCCGCAAGACCTCCAGCATGGCGGTTCGTGTCAGACGGGCGATGACGCCGGTTGCGACGACCGAAAGTGTCAGCGCGGGCAGGGTGAGGTGATGGATCAGGTCCGCCAGGTCACCGCCGCCATAGATCGCATACATGCCGGACGCCGGGAACAGGCGCAGGTTGACGGCAAAGACCAGGATCAGCAGCAGGCCGAGCCAGAAGGACGGCGTGGAAATACCGATAAGCACCAGCAGCGTGATGATCTTGTCCGCCCAGCCGTATTGGCGGACAGCGGAAACGATGCCGGCGAGAAGGCCGAAAATCGAGCACAGGACCAGCGATGTGCCGGCCAGGATGAGCGTTGCCGAAAAACGCTCCATCACTTCATCCAGCACCGGGCGGTTGAGCGTGTAGGACCGACCGAGATCGCCCTGGAACAGATTGCCGATCCAGATGACGTATTGTTCGAACAAGGTCTTGTCGAGGCCGAGGTCGCGGTTGAGTTTGGCAACGTTCTCCGGCGTCGCATAGGAGCCCAGAATGGCTGTGGCCGGATCCCCCGGGATCATGGCCATGATCAGGAAGACGATGATCGTCAACCCGAACAGGACGGGGATGGCAGCCAGCAGACGCTTGGCAATATAGGCAGCCAATGGTCTCTCCCTCTTTCTGAGTGCTCAACCGTCCGATCCGGATTTCATCCAGAACGTCAGGCTTTGCCAATCATTGGACCCTCATCCTGAGGAAGCGCGAAGCGCTGTCTCGAAGGATGGGCCGCTTGCTCCTGAGTATGCCGCCCATCCTTCGAGACGCGCGAAATCGCGCTCCTCAGGATGAGGTCTTCTGGTGGGGTATGCTTGCCCCGGCAACTCAAGAAATTCCGGAAAGGTCCGAATACGAAAATCCCGGCAGACCGTTTCACGGTCCGCCGGGAAGGTTTTTTTGTTACTGAGGCTTCTTCACATCCTGAAGCATCAGGAAGAAGGACGGCTGCAGCTTGAAGTCTTCGACCGATGCCTTGGTGACGGCATTCTGTTTCCAGTTGGCGACGAAGACCCAGGGAGCGTCTTCATGGACGATGTCCTGCATTTCCTTGTAGAGCTTGGCGCGTTCAGCCTGATCGGTTTCCTCACGGGCCTTCTCCAGCAGTTCGTCCACCTTGGCGTTGGAATAGTAGCCGGAGTTGAAACCGCCCTGTTCCGGCATGGCTTCCGTGCGCAGCGCCAGGAACGGCAGCGTGTCCGGATCGTTCGTCATCCAGGCCATTTCCGCCATGGCAGCCTTGCCCTGAAGTCCCGGGTTTACCTTGCCGAGGAAGGTGTTCCACTCGTAGGTTTCGATCTTGACCTTCATGCCGACGGCCTGGAGATCAGCCTGAATGGCCGTGCCCATTGCGATCGGATCGAGCATGCCGGAGCCGCCTTCAGTGACATAGAAGGTGATTTCCTCGCCGTTGTATTCGGCTTCCTTCAGAAGCTCCTTGGCCTTTTCCGGATCATACGGATAGGGCTCCAGGCTTTCGTTGTAGGCCCAGGCGAACGCGGGCGGTGTCGGGCCGGCGGCAACCTCGGCGGTGCCTTGCAGGATGTTTTCCACCAGCGCCTTCTTGTTGATGGCATAGTTGGCGGCCTGACGTGCAGCCTTGATATCAAACGGTGCTTCGCGAGCGTTCAGGATCAGGAACCAGACGTGAGGACCAGCCTGTTCCAGCACCTGGAAGGTCGAATCGTCCTTGAACTGCTGCAGGCTGTCGGGCGGCACTTCAACCATCACATCCAGCCCACCGGAGAGCATTTCGGCGATGCGGGTGTTGGCGTCGGTGATTGGGCGGTAGATCACCGCTTCCAGCTCAGGCGCGCCATCCCAATAGTCGTCGTTGCGCACGGCAACCACCTTGGCGTTGGCTTGCCACTCGGCAAACTTGTAGGCGCCCGTTCCGGACGGATGACGACCGAAATCCTTGCCGTATTGCTTGACGGCTTCGGGCGAGACGATCAGCCCGGTCGGATAGGCAAGGTTCGACAGGAACGGCGCATATGGGGCGCTGAGGTTGAAGGTGACGGTGTTCTCGTCGTCGACAACAACTTCCTCAACGGTGGAGAAGAAGAACGCCAGCGGGAAGGGTCCCGTGTCGTGATAGGGGTTTTCCTCGTTCAACATGCGATCGAAGTTGAACTTCACGGCTTCGGCGTTGAACGGCGAGCCGTCATGGAACTTCACGCCTTCCCGCAGCTTGAAGGTGTAGGTCTTGCCGTCTTCCGAAATGGTCCAGCTTTCGGCCAGGGACGGTTCGACTTCCAGCGTGCCGTCCTTGTACCGCACAAGGCCGTCATAGATGTTCACCAGGATGCGGAAGTCGTTGACCGCCGTGACAGCGTGCGGGTCAAGTGACTTGGGTTCCGCGATCTGGCCGACGACCAGAATATTCGGTGGAGTTTGCGCCTGCACCTGGGGTGCAAAGGCGAGGAAGGCCGAGGCGAATGCCGCGGCTAGGAATCTTTTCATGACCATTCCCCTCGTTGTTTCTGACGAATAATTAATCATGATAAATTGCAATGCTGCAATAATTATTTCATATTTATTTTCATTCGAGGGTTGTGCCTTCGACACAGAAAAAACGCTTAACCGCTGATAAATAGAGGAAAACAAGAATGCCGCAGCATGATATCCGTATCGATCCGGAGCGCCTTAAAACGCTTCTCAACGGAGTGAATCGCTTCGGCTATGTTCCCGAAACCGGTGGTTACACACGGCCGGGCTTCACCCGTGTCGACCTGGAGTGCCGGGACTGGTTCGAGGCTCAGATGAAGGCCGACGGGTTGCAGGTCTGGCGAGACGGGGCACTCAATCTGTTCGGGCGGTACGGACCTGAAGAAGGGCCGTGCGTCATGGCCGGGTCGCATCTCGACACCGTGGTCAATGGTGGCGCATTCGACGGCTCGCTTGGGGCCTGCGTCGCGCTGGAATGCGTGCGCACGATGAAGGATGCCGGTATTACGCCGCAAACGGCGATTGAAGTTGCCGCCACTTCCGAGGAGGAGGGGCGCTTCGGCGGCATGCTCGGCTCTCAGGCCATTGCCGGTGCCATTACGCCGGCCTGGATCGAACAGGCTGTCGATGCCGACGGGATCCAGCTTCGCGATGCCATGACCGGTCTCGGCCTCGAGCCGATGGATATCCTGAAAGCAGCGCGGTCGGCCGGGTCGATCAAGGCCTTTCTGGAACTTCACATCGAGCAGGGACCTGTGCTGGAAGACGAGGGCCTGCCGATTGGTATCGCCGAGGAGGTTTCCGGCGTCTGCTACATGGAACTGGAGCTGACCGGCATTGCCAACCATTCGGGCACGACGCCCATGCATTTGCGGTCGGATGCCTTTGCAGGCCTTTCAGAGCTTGCCGGAACGATTCCGGACCTCATCCATATGCACGGAACCGACCAGACCCGCTTTACCATCGGCCATGTCGAACTTTTCCCGAACCATCCGCACACCATACCGGGTCGTGCGGTCTTTTCGGTGATTCTGCGCGATACCTCTGAAGAGATCATGGTCGGACTGAAATCTCGGTTCCTGGAAAGTGCAGATATCGTTGCCAACCGGCACAGTCTGACATTACGCAAGAGCGAGCGGAGCTGGCTGTCGCCGGTCGCCCTTGATGCAGACCTTGCCGACACGCTGGTCAGCCTGGCCGAACGGGATGGATTGCCGGTGCGGCGCATGCCCTCCGGGGCCGGGCACGATGCCCAGACAATGCAGTCTTTCTGCCCTTCCGGGCTGATCTTCGTCCCCAGCCGGGCCGGCATCAGTCATGCCCCGGAAGAGCACAGCGAGTGGTCCGATATCGAGCAGGGGGCCAACCTCATGTTGCAGGCGTTGATCGACCTGTCCGGCTGACCCGTCTGCTGGTGCCTGCCGGCATCTGCAACTTTCGCTCTTTCATTGCCGGGCGGGCTCGGCTAGGCTTTTCAAAAGTAAAGCATATCGTTCGCGGCGGCATGCCGTTGAAAGTCGTGGAAACTGACAATCCCGTCCATTTGCCAAAGGGGGTGCCATGGAAGCTCGGATTGCCGGACAAAGGGTCCGCGCTGCCTTGAGGTCTGCCGCGACGGCCGGTCTGATATGCAGTGTTCCGGTGTTGCAAGGATGTGCACTGTCCGATGCTCCGGTCCTCTTCCCCAAGGGACCGATCGCGCTGGCGGAGCGGGATCTGCTTTTCACGGCATTCGGCATCATGATGATCGTGGCGATACCCGCCATTCTCCTGACGCTCCTGTTTGCCTGGCGCTATCGCAAGCGCACCCGCAACACTGCCGACTACGCCCCCGAATGGGACGGCTCCTGGGGCATCGAAGCCGTGGTCTGGCTGGTTCCTGCCGCGATCGTGGTGGTCATCGGAACCATCGTCTGGGACGCAACCCACCGGCTCGATCCTTACAAGCCTCTGGCAGCCGACAAGCCGGCCTTCAAGGTGCAGGCCGTGGCGCTCGACTGGAAATGGCTGTTCCTTTATCCGGAACTCGGCACGGCAAGCGTCAATGAACTTGCCTTTCCGGCAGACCGTCCGCTGACCATCGAGATCACCTCCGACACCGTCATGAATTCGCTTATGATTCCCGCACTTGGCGGCCAGATCTACGCCATGGCGGGCATGAGATCCGAAATGAACCTGATCGCGGATGGTCCTGGGACCTTCAACGGTCGCAACACCATGTATTCCGGTGACGGCTTTTCCGACCAGCATTTCAAGGCCCACGCCATGAGTGAAGCGGATTTCGCCGCCTGGAAAGAAAAGGTGACGGGCGCCGCGGATGTCCTGGACGCCAAGGCTTACGTGGACCTGCACAAACAGAGCGTTGCCGATCCCGTACGTTACTATTCGTCTTTCGAGACGGATCTCTTTTCAATCATCCTGCGCAAATACGCGCCGATTGTCGGCCCTTACGAAAGCAAGGCCGCCGAACTCATCTGCCGGGGGGCTGTTTGATGCTGGGACGTCTGACTGTAGAGGCCCTGCCGTTCTATTCCTGGGTGGCCATGGGCGGAGCGGCGGTGACCGTCGGCGGCGGCATTGCCGTCTTCCTGCTGATCACCTGGCTGCGGGCCTGGAAGGTGCTCTGGACCGACTGGCTGACCAGCGTCGACCACAAGAAGATCGGCATCATGTATGTGGTGCTGGCTTTGGTGATGCTGGTCCGCGGTTTTGTCGATGCCTTGATGATGCGGGCGCAGCAGGCGTTTTCGCTGAATTCGGAAGGCTACCTGCCGCCAGAGCATTTCGAACAGATCTTTTCCTCTCACGGCACCATCATGATCTTTTTCGTGGCGATGCCGTTCCTGACCGGGCTGATCAACATCATCGTGCCGCAACAGATCGGTGCGCGCGATGTGGCCTTTCCGTTCCTGAATTCCGTCAGCCTCTGGATGACGGCCGCCGGTGCGGCTCTGGTGCTGATATCGCTTGTGGTCGGCAAGTTCTCTCAAGCCGGCTGGACGGGATATCCGCCGTATTCGGGAGTTGAATACAGTCCGGGTGTCGGGGTCGACTACTGGCTGTGGGCGCTGATCACCAGCGGGGTGGGCAGTACGCTTTCCGGCATCAATTTCATCGTCACAATCGTCAAGAACCGCTGTCCGGGCATGACCTTCATGCGCATGCCGATGTTCACCTGGACGACACTGTGCATTTCCATCCTGATTGCCTTTTCCTTTCCGGCATTGACGGTGGTTGCAGGGCAGTTGACGCTCGACCGGACGCTCGGGTTCCATTTCTTCACCAACGGCGATGGCGGCAACATGATGATGTTTGCCAACCTGTTGTGGATCTGGGGCCATCCGGAGGTTTACATCCTGATCCTGCCGGCCTTCGGCATCTTTTCCGAAGTGGTGGCCACCTTCTCGCGCAAGCGGCTGTTCGGCTACACATCGCTGGTCTATGCGACTGCCTGTATCGCGCTTCTGTCCTTCACGGTCTGGCTGCACCACTTCTTCACGATGGGATCGTCGGCCAACGTCAACGCAATCTTCGGGATTGCGACGATGATCATCGCGGTGCCGACAGGCGTGAAGATCTTCGACTGGCTGTTCACCATGTACAAGGGCCGGATCGAGTTCCACCCGTCCATGGTCTACACGATCGGCTTCATGGTGACTTTCGTCATCGGTGGTGTGACCGGGGTTCTGCTAGCGCTGCCGCCGGCCGATTACCTGATGCACAATTCCACCTTCCTGGTGGCGCACTTCCATAACATGCTGATCCCAGGTGCCCTGTTCGGCTACTTCGCCGGGCTTAACTACTGGTTCCCGAAAGCCTTCGGTTTCAAGCTCGACACCAAGTGGGGTATCAGGTCTTTCTGGTGCTGGATCATCGGTTTCTATCTCGCCTTCATGCCACTCTATGTGCTCGGCTTCAAAGGCATGAGCCGACGGATGGAGCATTATGCCGATCCCACCTGGCAGCCTTATCTCATCGTGGCAGCGATTGGTGCGTTGTTCGTTCTGTGCGGCATCGCCTGCATTGCCATCCAGCTCTACGTGTCGGCGAGGAAATGGGGTTCCGCCCGGGATATTACGGGTGACCCGTGGAACGGACGTACCCTGGAGTGGGCGACGTCATCCCCACCCGCACCCTATAATTTCGCGGTTCTGCCGGAGGTGACCGACATCGATGCCTTCCACGACATGAAGATCCTGGGGCAGGCCTATCAGCCGCCGCAGCATTACGAAGACATCGTCATGCCGAAAAACACCTGGATCGGCCCGGCGCTCGGCGCGCTGGCCTTCGCTCTCGGCTTCGCGTTCGTCTGGTATATCTGGTGGCTGGTGGCCCTGTGCTTCGTGCTCTCGCTCGTATGTGTCGGCATCCGCGCCTCGGATGACAACAGCGAGTTCGTGCTGCCGGCCGCGGAAGTCGCGCGGATCGAGCGCGAACGCCTTGCACAGATTTCACCGGCCGACATGCATGACATGCACGATTATGTGCCGCGCGGTGCCGCCTCCGGCGCACCGTTGACCGGAACGGTTTAGGGGAAGGGCCGATGTCTGCTGCTACCATTCTGGAAGAAGAACAGAAGCACGCCCTCCATTCGCGGGAGTTCGGCTTCTGGATCTATCTGATGACCGATGCGGTCATTTTCGCATTGCTGTTTGCTTCCTATGCGGTCCTTGCGGAAAATTCCGCGGCGGGGCCGACTTCAAATGACCTCTTCGACCTCAGCAGGACTGCAATTGAAACCGGTTTGCTGCTTGTCTCCAGCCTGACCTTCGGGATGGCGAGCATCGCCCTGATGCACGATCAGAAGGGCCGGGTGGTCCAGTGGCTTTTCGTGACCTTGCTGCTCGGTCTTGCCTTTCTGGCGATGGAGATGGGCGAATTTGGTGGCATGATCGAAAAAGGTGCAGGGCCGGAAGTCAGCGGCTTTCTGTCTGCTTTCTTTACGCTCGTGGGAACCCACGGCCTGCATGTGGCTTTCGGGTCGCTCGGCATCGTGGTGATGATCGGTCAGGTGCTGGTCAAGGGATTGACAGCGCCGGTGCGCTCCCGGCTGATGCGGCTCGGGCTTTTCTGGCATTTTCTCGACATCGTCTGGATCGGGATCTTTTCGGCGGTGTATCTGCCGGGCGTTCTATAGGGGGCACATATGAACCATTCCGCTGAACGCAGCCTGTCCACCTATCTTACAGGGTTCGTCCTTGCTGTCCTGCTGACAGCCATTCCCTTCGCTCTCGTCTGGGGCGGACTGCTTGCCGGCAGTGCGGTCTACGCCGTCATCGCCGTTGCTGCCGTGCTGCAGGTGATTGTGCATCTGGTGTTTTTCCTGCACATCGATCTGAAATCGACACCGGCAGAAAACCTGTTTTTCCTGGCCTTTGCCGCAGTGCTCATCTTCATCATGGTTGGCGGAAGCCTCTGGATCATGATGGATCTCCATCACCGGATGCAGTGAAGGTCAAAAGGGGTGAGCGGCAGCTCAGGCCGTTCGGCACCCGATCAGACTGGAAGGAGAAGGACATGACAGGTACTCGCACCTTGCTGGCTGGAAGCATTCTTGCCGCCGGGTTCATGCTGACAGGCATGACCGCTGCATCGGCTGACTGTCAGGCCGACATCGACAAGGTCGAAAACGCCGTTGTCCACTCCGAGCGCGAGGGCATCGACATTACCGTTGCGGAGAAGATGCGCGCACTGCTCGAAGAAGCAAACAAGGAACGGCGCGCGGGCAACGAGGCGAAATGCCAGGAACTGATCAATCAGGCTAAATACATCGGCGACGTGGAATGACGGCTGATATTGTGCCTCTTCATCTGGTCGGCCGGCTGAGCCTGGGGTAAGAGAACCCATTCCGGAACTGGTGTGGGGAAACATGATTTCGGTCGTTCTTGAATGAAATCCTGCCGCGACATTGCGATTGTGGGGGCTGGCATCGCTGGCTCGATCGCAGCTCTGGAACTTGCGGATCGCGGTAGCCGCATCGTGCTTTACGACGCCGGGGCAGAACCGCTTGCCGCGGCTTCGCTGGTCAACGAAGGCAAGATACACCTCGGGTTCGTTTATGGTGGTGACACGTCGGGACTGACTGCCCGGCGCATGATTGACGGCGCGCTTCTATTCCGGTCCATCGTGTGCCGGTGGATGTCGGAAGACCATTTCGCCTCTTCCGTAACGCAGCCATTCGATTATGCCGTTCCTGAAGGGTCACAGCTTTCCGCAAGTGCTGTGGAACAGCACTTCAAACAGGTTCAGGAAATCCTCCGAGAGCGTCTAGCCGCACCAAATGCCGACTATCTCGGCGAGGTGGATCTGCCTGCCTTCCGTCGCATGACGTCACATCCTTATGGATCAGAGACCGGCAAGATCGAAGCTGCCTTCGTGACACCGGAACGATCCGTTGACACCCACATCATTGCTGCAGCACTTCGCGCAGCGGTGCTGTCACACCCGCGGATCGACTTCCGGGCAAACCACAGGGTGACCCGTTTCAATGCAAGCCGGTCCGGTTGGCAGGTGGTTGGTGAACATGGCGCTGACGGCCCGTTCGACCGAGTGCTTAACGCCGCCTGGGAACAGCGCCGCTTTCTGGATCATGCCAGCGGTTTTGCCGATGATGCCTCCTGGTTCTTGCGCTACAAGATGGCGGTGCTGTTGCCGGATGTTGTCGAAGGTCTTGCGAATGTCACGCTCATGTTGGGGCGATACGGAGACGTGGTGCATTATGGCAGTGGCCGGGTCTATCTGTCCTGGTATCCAACGATGATGCTTGCCAGCACGCCCGACCTGTTGCTGACAACCCCGGAGCTTACGTCATCCCGAAAGGCAGAGATCGTTCGCAGTTCTGTTGCGGCACTTGCAGCCTACTATCCGAAGATCGGACAGTTCCTGCAGGTCCCTGCGACAGATAATGCGTCGCTGATTGGCGGAACTATTGATGCGAGAGGCGCAAGCGACATCGATGATCGCGTCAGCGATCTGCATAAGCGGAGCAGGATTGGCCCGTGTCATTTGGCCGAAGGATATTGCAGCCTCGATACCGGCAAATACACGACCGCGCCAATGTTCGCTCTCGAAGCGGCGAACGCTCTGGCGCCTGCCAGCCGGGTTAATCAAGTCATCGCCTCATGAAGTTTTCTACGATCTGGCCAGGCAAACGGTCAATGCTGACGATCTGCATACCGGCTTATCGCCCGCAGAACTTTCTGGAGCGCGTGCCTGTGTCGGTCCAGGCCCAGACATTTCGCGATTTTCGAGTTGTCATCTCCAATGACGGCGGATTCGAGCGGGAAAGCTTCGAGCCGTTTCGTCGTATGGCCAATGTCCGTATCCACCATCAGCCGACTCGCCTCGGTTGGGTGGAAAACGCCAACTGGCTGATCAGAAGGGTGAAGACGCCATATTTTGCCATCCTGCCGCAGGACGACACGATTGAGCCGGACTATTACGCCGCACTTGTGGATCTTCTGGAAAAGACACCTGCGGCTGGAAGCGCCTGTACCGCAATCCAGACCGTTGGCAGGCCGGATGAACACATCATCTGCAGCAAAAACGTAAGCGGAGACCTGGAAGAACGGATCAGCCAGGTGTTCAGGATGAGCTATGCGGGCGTCAGTTTTCGTGCGGTCAACCGGACACCGGCAAACCTTCGTGATCTGACCGTTCCCGGAAACCGGTTCGACAATATGTTCGCCGACAGTACCTGGATCATGCGACAGGCGATCCAGGGAGAAATGCTATATCTCGACCGGCCGCTCTACAGGAAACTCTACCACAGCGGCAACACCCACATGGGCTGGCTGGAAACCCCTGCCAGAACCCTTGCGCTGGCCTGGTTGCGCTATTGCCAACAGATGGCAATATATGCGGCATGGTCCATGGTTGATGAGACACTGCGCGAAGTCATAGGCGACCTTGCCTGCGAGCGGGCATTTTCCAGAGATAATGGATTGAGACCATTAGCCGTCAGCAGGGCGTTCGACGCGATCTGGAGCCAGAGTGAACAAGATCTGCGGCAAGAACGGATGAAGACAGCGCTATGGCGTTCACTGCAGCAAGGGCAGGGCGGCTGCTACACGTGGCGCAAATACATGCACCGCTTGGTCTGAAGCACCCGACGGGCTGAGGCTGCAGCAAGCTACGCAGTAAAATACAAACTGGCTTGGGAAAAATGGTGCCGGCAGCAGGATTCGAACCCGCGACCCCGAGATTACAAATCACGTGCTCTACCAGCTGAGCTATACCGGCGCCGGGAATGGCTTCTACCAGATTGGGCGCACTTGTCCATGCCCTGATCTGCATTTTTCGATTCTGATTCCGGAAAATCCCCTAAACCTCTCAATTTATTTCGAAAACCCGGTGGCTGCTGTGGATAGAGTGGCTCCAAGTGCGTGATTTGCATTCTCACTCCCTAGCACCGTGGGGGCTCGAATCCGCGTGCCGTTCTGCATTTTCCAGAAGCAGGGATGCAAAAGACAAACGCTTCACTTCAGTCCGGGGCGCTATTGGCCGTATTTTTTGAAGGTTGGAGTCTTTTCCGGGTCTTCTGGCAAAGCGCTGGTATGGTGCTTTAGAAGCTGAATGCAGTTTTATGCCCTTGGAAGGGGTGCGGCCGGGCTGATTGCCGGTTCCGCTGGCAGTCGCTGCGCTCTTTCGAGGGAACATGTTGTCCGCCTGAGCTCGGAAGGCTAGCTTCCATTTCTGATCGTTTGCGGCCTCCGATTCAGCGAGGCACGGGCCAGAAAGACTGTCGATGGCCCAGCAAACGCTGCGCGGGGCGAGCTCATCAGACACACAGCAGGAAAGGAGAGGGGGCTTACAACCCCATCTTCATCCGCGCCACATAGAGTGAGAGAACAGCGGCGTTGGAAACATTGAGCGAGCGAATCTCGCCGGGCATGTCGAGGCGGGCCGTCAGCCCGCAGGCTTCGCGCACACCCTGACGCACACCTTTGCCTTCCGACCCAAGCACCAGAACGGTCTTGTCGCTGAACGGTGTCTCTTCAAGACTTGCCGGGCCATCGCTGTCGAGGGCAATGCAGGAAAAGCCTTCGTCCTTCATCTCGGCAATGAAGCGGGCCATGTTCTTCACCCGGACATGTTTGATCATGTCGAGTGCACCGGAAGCGGATTTCGCCAGAACAGAGCCTTCTTCCGGCGCATGGCGTTCGGTTGTTACCACCGCATCGGCATCGAGCGCGACAGCCGAGCGCAGGATTGCGCCGACATTGTGCGGATCCGTGACCTGGTCAAGTGCGAGAACGAGCCGCGCACCTTTCAGATGCTCCGCGCCATAAGCGGGCAGAGGATCGGCTTCCAGGATCATGCCCTGATGAACGGCATCCTTGGTCACCATCCTGTCCAGGGCACGGGGCATCATGGATTCGACAGGGACGTCGATCTTCACACCGCGCTCTTCGAGGCGGCGAAGAGCGTTGTCCGTCGCGAACAGTTTCAGCCGCTTGCGATCCTTGTTGGCAAAGGCCGCTTCCACCGTGTGCAGACCATAAAGCAGCACCGGGCCTTCCGGCGGCAGACCCGGCCGGCGTGGCGCCGGTTTGCCGCCGAATTTCTTGTTGCCGCGAAAGCCCGGCTTGCCGGCTGGGCGCGAAGGTTTCTTGTCGTCACTCATGGCGCAGCTCTACCGGGATTTCCCCCTCAGGAAAAGAGGGAAAGACAGCGCGGCTGTTCCTTCTCCCTTGGATCAGGAGGGCTTCAGGATCATGCAGCTTACGGTGCCGTGGGCGATCAGCTTGCCGTTCGCGTCCCGCAGTTCGCCCTCGGTGGTTGCCAGGCGGGACCCGCGATGAACGATCCTGCCTTCGCAGATCACTTCGCCGCTCGTTTCAAGCAGCGGGCGGACCATGTTCACGTTAAGCGTCGTGGTCGTGTAGAATTCGCCCGGTTGCAGAGTGGTGTGAACCGCGCAGCTCAATGCCGTATCGATCAGCGTCGATATCCAGCCACCATGCACTGTCCCGAGCGGGTTCAGGAATTCGCGCGCCGGCAGACCTGTGAAGACGGCCCGGCCTTCGGAAAATTCCTTCATTCTTATATTGGAGTGAACCATGATCGGCGGGGCGGGCAATTCGCCTGCCATCATCCTCTCGAAGATGTCCAGACCGGACAAGGTGGCAAAGGCTGCTTTGGGCAATGCACCAAGAGAAAGTGTGTTGCCGTTCTCGGTGTGGGTCGGGATTTCGCTCATGAGAGGTGTCCTGGGTGGGGGATCAGTTGGATGAGGATGGAGGGACAGCGTCAGCGGCCTCTTTGTCCTGGCTTTCGAGAATGTGGACCGCCTTGCGCAACGTGGACATCTGTGCGCGCACGGCATCTGCGCCGTCGGGGCCGAGCAGTGTGCTGAGCTCCTCCTGTGCTTTGAGCCACGTGCTGTGGATTTCGATCACCTTTGCTTCGCCAAGCGGCGTCAGAACGGGAAGCACCTTCTTTCCGCCTGTGCCTTGGCGGGCAATCAGACCGGCTGACTCGAGCGGCTTTAGGTTTCGGGCCAGAGTGGATCGGTCAATGCCGAGAAAACGGGCGATCTCTGCCGCCGAACTTGCAGACCCGTCGGCTATGGCAGCCAAAAGCTGGGCCTGGGTCAGTTCAAGGCCAAGCGCTGCCATATGCCTATTATAATGACGGGTCAGAAGATTGGCGGTGCGCCGGGCAGCGTGACCGAGGCAGATTCGGCCCATGTGCTGGAAGTCGATATCTTTGAGAGAAGATGACATTTGTTGTAGATACAACAAAAGAAGAATCTCCTCAAGCTGCGGCGTGCGTCGGCCAGGATTTCAGGGGGCTGCCAGCCCCATCAGACATTGCAAAAGGGCGCTTCGCCGGATCATGCCCCGCGGCGAAAGTTGTCCACAGGCTGGAGCCGAGTGAACCCGGTTTTTGAGGAAAACGCAGGGGAACCGTGACATCGCGGCCATGCTGCGGCAATCTGGGGAAGCTGTCAGCCTTGGCAATCGCTCACGTTCGAAGCGTCTGTTTCGCGCGTCCTGCTGATTTTGTTCATTTCTTTGCAAAATCGGCGTTGACAGGGCGGGGCCCTATCTGCATAACACGCGCCACGGGATTGCTCGCCCCTTCCGGGCGGGCTCTTCGGTAAGCCATCCTGATCGCTTCGGCGTGAAGCAGGACGAGATGGAGGAGTGCCCGAGTGGCTAAAGGGGACGGACTGTAAATCCGTTGGCTATGCCTACGTTGGTTCGAATCCAACCTCCTCCACCATCGTTCCTGGTTCTCTCGTTGTGCGGGTGTAGCTCAATGGTAGAGCAGCAGCCTTCCAAGCTGACGACGAGGGTTCGATTCCCTTCACCCGCTCCATCATGGGTGCTGATCGGAGTGTCCGGAACGGAAGGCTCTTTCGCCCGGATATCCTGACAAGAAGTTCAACGGGAAGCAATTCGTCGCTCGTGGATCTGTCCAAGGCGCCGGAACGCGTCCCGCCTCGACCTAATTCGACCGAACCGAGTATTGGACAGAGAGCGACGCCGATGGCGAAGGAAAAATTTGAGCGCAACAAGCCGCACGTTAACATTGGCACGATTGGCCACGTTGACCACGGCAAGACGACGCTGACCGCAGCAATCACCATGACGCTGGCTGAAACCGGCGGTGCGACTGCAAAAGCTTACGACGAAATCGACGGCGCGCCTGAAGAAAAGGCTCGCGGCATCACCATCTCCACGGCCCACGTTGAGTATGAGACGGAAAACCGTCACTACGCTCACGTCGACTGCCCTGGTCACGCCGACTACGTCAAGAACATGATCACCGGTGCAGCGCAGATGGACGGCGCGATCCTGGTGTGTTCTGCCGCTGACGGCCCGATGCCGCAGACCCGTGAACACATCCTCCTGGCTCGCCAGGTTGGTGTTCCGGCTCTGGTCGTGTTCATGAACAAGGTTGACCAGGTCGACGACGAAGAGCTTCTCGAGCTCGTCGAAATGGAAATCCGCGAACTGCTGTCTTCCTACGAATTCCCGGGCGACGACATTCCGATCGTCAAGGGTTCTGCGCTGGCAGCCGTTGAAAACCGCGATCCGGCCATCGGCCGCGATGCGATCCGCGAGCTGATGGCTCAGGTCGACGCCTACATCCCGACCCCGGAGCGTCCGAAGGACCTTCCGTTCCTGATGCCGATCGAAGACGTCTTCTCGATCTCCGGCCGTGGTACGGTTGTGACCGGTCGTGTTGAACGCGGCATCGTCAAGGTTGGCGAAGAAGTCGAAATCGTCGGCATCAAGGACACGCAGAAGACCACGGTCACCGGCGTTGAAATGTTCCGCAAGCTGCTGGACAGCGGCGAAGCAGGCGACAACATCGGCGCTCTGATCCGCGGTATCGCACGTGAAGACGTTGAGCGTGGCCAGGTTCTTTGCAAGCCGGGTACTGTTACCCCGCACACGAAGTTCAAGGCCGAGGCTTACATCCTCACGAAAGAAGAAGGTGGTCGTCACACCCCGTTCTTCACCAACTACCGCCCGCAGTTCTACTTCCGTACGACGGACGTGACCGGTGTGGTGTCCCTGCCGGAAGGCACGGAAATGGTGATGCCGGGCGACAACGTCTCCGTCGAGGTTGAGCTGATCGTGCCGATCGCCATGGAAGAAGGCCTGCGCTTCGCTATCCGCGAAGGTGGCCGTACCGTCGGCGCCGGCGTCGTCGCATCCATCATCGAATAAGATGAAATCGGCCTGCCGGGCCTTGTGCCCGGCAGGACCACCTCTTAAGTCTTGCGATGTGCGGCTTCAGAGGGTATCAGGAGCAAGTTCGTTCAGGCGGACTTCTGAAGGGGTATAGCTCAGCTGGTAGAGCGACGGTCTCCAAAACCGTAGGTCGCGGGTTCGAACCCTGCTGCCCCTGCCAATTTGCTCTTGATTAATCAGCCTCGAGGGCTTAAAGAGTTTCCTCGAGTGAGGCGCGCGAAGTTTTTCGCGCGCCCACTCGTATTTAACAGACCGGAATCGGAATGGCGAAGACCAATCCCTTTAAATTCATCCAGGAAGTACGTGCGGAAACGTCCAAGGTCACTTGGCCGACGCGCAAGGAAACGGCGGTAACCACCGTGATGGTCTTCATCATGGTCGTGATCGCTGCGATCTTTTTTCTCGTGGCAGATCAGTTGATGGGCTTCGGGATCGGCTATCTTCTGGGTGTCGGCGGTTAATTTCAGGCAGCCGCCCGGGCGATTGTCCGGTTTGAAGACAAAGAACAAGAAACGGAACTGAGATCCATGGCCAAGCGCTGGTACATTGTGCACGCCTACTCCAATTTCGAGAAGAAGGTCGCCGAGTCCATTCGCGAAAAGGCCGAGCAGAAGGGTTTGTCCGATCTGTTCGAGGAAATTCTCGTTCCGATGGAAAAGGTCGTTGAAGTGCGCCGTGGCCGCAAGGTTGACGCCGAGCGCAAGTTCTTCCCGGGTTATGTCCTGGTGAAGATGGAAATGACCAACGAGGCGTTTCACCTGATCAAGGATACGCCGAAGGTAACCGGGTTCCTGGGCGCGGATCAAAAGCCGATGCCGATCCCGGAAAAAGAAGCAATGCGCATCATCAACCAGGTTCAGGAAGGCGTTGACCGGCCGAAGCCGTCCGTGACTTTCGAGGTTGGCGAGCAGGTGCGTGTTTCCGATGGCCCGTTTGCGTCCTTCTCCGGCCTTGTCGAGGAAGTCGACGACGAGCGTGCACGTCTCAAGGTGGCTGTGTCCATCTTCGGCCGCGCGACGCCGGTGGAACTGGAATTCGGTCAGGTCGACAAGCTCTGATCGTTTGCTGCCCCGAGGGGTGGCTTGAGAGCCCGGTTGCGGTGTCCGGTGGGATGCGGTTTCCGGGATGAAAGGGTGGAAGGTTCTGGAGCTCTTCGCCGGGTTCCGCAAAAGGACCGGACCACCAACTCCCAAGCAGCCGGAGAGCCATCCGGCTGTATATGACTGGAGAGAAACATGGCGAAAAAAATTGAAGGTTTCCTGAAGCTTCAGGTACCGGCAGGTTCCGCTACCCCGTCGCCGCCCATTGGTCCGGCGCTCGGTCAGCGTGGTCTGAACATCATGGAATTCTGCAAAGCGTTCAATGCCGCTACGCAGGATGCTGAAAAGGGCGCTCCGTGCCCGACCGTGATTACTTACTACTCCGACAAGTCCTTCACGTTCGAAGTGAAGACGGCTCCGGTCAGCTTCTTCCTGAAGAAAGCTGCGAAGCTGCAGAAGGGCTCCCAGACCCCGGGCCGTGGCACGGTCGGTTCTGTGACCAAGGCTCAGGTGAAGGAAATCGCCGAAGCCAAGATGAAGGACCTGAATGCCAACGACGTCGAAGCAGCGATGCTGATGGTCGAAGGCTCCGCCCGGTCCATGGGCCTCGAGGTAACGGAGTAAGATCATGGCGAAGGTTGGAAAGCGTATCAAGTCAGCGCGTGAAGGTATCGACCGCAACAAGCTGTATTCCCTGAACGAAGCCATCGGTCTCGTGAAGGACCGTTCCAAGACCAAGTTCGACGAAACCGTTGAAGTTGCGATCAATCTCGGTGTTGACCCGCGCCATGCAGACCAGATGGTCCGCGGCGTGTGCATCCTGCCGAACGGCACCGGCAAGACCGTTCGTGTTGCCGTGTTCGCACGTGGCGACAAGGCCGAGGAAGCCAAGGCAGCCGGCGCAGACATCGTCGGTGCGGAAGAGCTGGTCCAGGAAGTTCAGGGCGGCAAGATCGACTTCGATCGCTGCATTGCAACTCCGGACATGATGCCGCTCGTCGGCCGTCTCGGTAAGGTTCTCGGCCCGCGCGGCCTGATGCCGAACCCGAAAGTCGGCACCGTGACCCCGGACGTGAAGTCCGCCGTCAACGACGCCAAGGGTGGTGCTGTTCAGTTCCGCGTCGAAAAGGCCGGTATCGTTCATGCCGGCGTCGGCAAGGTGTCCTTCTCCGAAGAAGCGATCACCGAGAACGTCAGGGCTCTTCTGGACGCTGTCCAGAAAGCCAAGCCGTCCGGCGCAAAAGGCACCTACCTGAAGCGCATTGCCGTGTCCTCCACGATGGGCCCGGGCGTAAAGGTCGACCTCGCCACTGTTGCTGGCGAATAATCCGGGCTTTCCGGATTGATACGAGATTTCGGCTGAAAGGCCGAATAGACCCGGCGGCTTGCTGCCGGGTTGCCCTGTCCGAGACTGCAGGTGCCGGGAAACCGGCTTAAGCCGAACAAGGCCTGCATAGATGGGTGAGAACCGATTTTACCACCGATCCGGTGGAAAACTTGGTTCGAACCAGACCTTGCCGGGCGCCTGAGGGCGCGCAGGTGAGGGGACAGGACCCTGAGCGTCGCCAGGAGAGGCGGTTCCGGGTTCGGGACCAACCGCCAGGCGGCAAGGTAAACCGGCGGCGTCACAGCCGCCAAATGGAGAAGGCAAGTGGAAAGAGCGGAAAAGCACGAGTTCGTGTCGGCCCTCAACGCCGAGCTGGGTAACACCGGTGTTGTCGTCGTCGCGCACTATGCAGGCCTTTCGGTAGCTCAGATGACCGCATTGCGGGCATCCGTGCGCGAAGCCGGCGGCACTGTAAAAGTCGCAAAAAACCGCCTTGTCAAACTCGCCCTTCAAGGCACCGACCTTGAGCACATCTCCGACCTGTTTCAGGGCCCGACCGTTATCGTCCATTCCGACGATCCGGTAGCCGCTCCGAAAGCAGCCGTCGATTTCGCCAAGGCAAACGATAAGTTTGAAATCCTTGGTGGTGCTCTTGGCTCGACCAACCTGAACCCGGATGGGGTCAAGTCTCTGGCAACCATGCCGTCGCTCGATGAGCTGCGTGCGAAACTGGTTGGCATGATCCAGACTCCGGCTTCCCGGATTGCACAGGTTGTCAACGCTCCGGCCGGGCAGCTTGCCCGCGTCTTCGGCGCTTACGCCAAGAAGGACGAGGCCGCATAAGGCGTCCAAAACACACTGTCTCACGTAACCAAAACTGGTTCGAACTTAAGGTACTGAAAAATGGCTGATCTCGAAAAGCTCGTTGACGAACTGTCCGCACTGACCGTTATGGAAGCTGCTGAACTCAGCAAGCTTCTGGAAGAAAAGTGGGGCGTTTCTGCTGCTGCTCCGGTCGCAGTTGCTGCCGTTGCTGCTGGTGGTGGCGATGCGGCTGCTGCTGAAGAAAAGACCGAATTTGACGTGATCCTGGCTTCTGCCGGCGACAAGAAAATCAACGTCATCAAGGAAGTCCGCGCAATCACCGGTCTTGGCCTGAAAGAAGCTAAGGAGCTCGTCGAAGGCGCTCCGAAGCCGGTCAAGGAAGGCGTTGGCAAAGACGAAGCAGAAGAGCTGAAGAAGAAGCTCGAAGAAGCTGGCGCATCTGTCGAGCTGAAGTAATAAAGGCCTTACGGCCTTTCGAACGGTCCCGGGTAACCGGGACCGTTACTAGCCCCGGCGGGATTTTCCCGTTTCCGGGGCAAACGTACCACTAGGGCATCCTGCTTTCGCAAGACGGCAGACCAAGATGTTCTAGGCCCCTAAGACCGGTCAACTTGTCTGGTTTCAGGTGAGGGCACCTGAAGCAGGTTGATCCAGGGGGGACGGTTTTCCGAAGCGCCCGGGCGCTCGCCCGATTGGAAAAGGGGCGTTTCGGGAAGCCGTTACCCGGCCGATACGAGGAGCGACAATGACCCAAACGTTCAACGGTCGCAAAAAGGTCCGTAAATATTTCGGATCGATCCGCGATGTCGCGGCTATGCCTAATCTCATCGAGGTTCAAAAAGCATCCTATGACCAGTTTCTGCAGGTCGATGAGATGCCGGGCGGTGGCCGCAAGAATGAAGGCCTTGAAGCGGTCTTCCAGTCCGTATTTCCGATCTCCGATTTTGCGGGCACTTCCCTTCTGGAATTTGTTTCCTACGAATTTGAAGCTCCAAAATACGACGTCGACGAGTGCCGCCAGCGCGACATGACCTTTGCAGCACCGCTGAAGGTCACCCTGCGCCTGATCGTATTCGACGTTGATGAAGACACCGGTGCGAAGTCCGTCAAAGACATCAAGGAACAGGATGTCTACATGGGCGACATGCCGTTCATGACCGACAACGGCACCTTCATCGTCAACGGCACCGAGCGCGTCATCGTTTCCCAGATGCACCGTTCTCCCGGTGTGTTCTTCGACCATGACAAGGGCAAGACCCATTCTTCCGGCAAGCTGCTGTTCGCAGCACGTGTGATCCCGTATCGCGGTTCCTGGCTCGACATCGAGTTCGACGCCAAGGACATCGTGCATGCGCGTATCGACCGTCGCCGCAAGATCCCGGTTACGTCCCTGCTGATGGCGCTTGGCCTCGATGGCGAGGAAATCCTCAACACGTTCTACAAACGCATCGATTACACCCGTCAGAAGGATGGCTCCTGGCGCATGCCGTTCGATGGCGCCCGGCTGAAGGGCACCAAGGCGTCCTACGACCTGATCGACGCCGACAGCGGTGAAGTGGTGATCGAAGGTGGTCGCAAGATCACCCAGCGCACCATCAAGCAGCTCGAGGAAAAGGGCGTCACTGCTCTGAAAGTGACCGACGAAGACCTTCACGGCCAGTATCTGGCAGAAGACATCGTCGACATGAAGAGCGGCGAGATCTACGCCGAGGCAGGCGACGAGATTTCCGGCAAGCTGCTGGAAGAGCTGGTCGACCGCGGGTACCACGACCTGACGATGCTCGACATCGACCACGTCAACACCGGTCCGTACATCCGTAACACGCTGTCGGTCGACAAGAACGAATCCCGTGAGGATGCGCTGTTCGACATCTACCGCGTGATGCGTCCGGGCGAGCCGCCCACCATCGACACTGCCGAAGCGATGTTCCAGTCGCTGTTCTTCGATGAAGAACGCTACGATCTGTCCGCCGTTGGCCGCGTGAAGATGAACATGCGTCTCGACGTGGAGTGTGCCGACACAGTCCGCACGCTGCGCAAGGACGACATTCTTGAAGTCATCCGGGTTCTTCTGGAACTGCGTGACGGCAAGGGCGAAATCGACGACATCGACAACCTCGGCAACCGCCGTGTTCGTTCTGTCGGCGAGCTGATGGAAAATCAGTACCGCGTCGGTCTTCTGCGTATGGAACGCGCGATCAAGGAACGCATGAGCTCCGTCGAAATCGACACGGTCATGCCGCAGGATCTGATCAACGCGAAGCCGGCTGCCGCTGCCGTTCGTGAGTTCTTCGGTTCCTCGCAGCTCTCGCAGTTCATGGACCAGACCAACCCGCTGTCGGAAGTCACCCACAAGCGCCGCCTGTCGGCTCTTGGACCGGGCGGTCTGACCCGTGAACGCGCAGGCTTCGAAGTCCGCGACGTTCACCCGACGCACTATGGCCGTATCTGCCCGATTGAAACGCCGGAAGGCCCGAACATCGGTCTGATCAACTCCCTGGCGACCTTCGCCCGTGTGAACAAGTACGGCTTCATCGAAAGCCCGTACCGCAAGGTGAAAGACGGCACCGTTACCAACGAAGTCGTCTATCTTTCCGCCATGGAAGAAGCCAAGCACTACGTGGCCCAGTCAAACGCCGTCTATGACGACGAAGGCCGGTTCACGGAAGAGCTGATCACCTGCCGTCACGCCGGTGAAAACATGATGGTTCCGTCCGACAAGGTCGACCTCATGGACGTGTCGCCGAAGCAGCTCGTGTCCGTCGCGGCCGCGCTCATTCCGTTCCTTGAGAACGATGACGCCAACCGCGCTCTGATGGGCTCGAACATGCAGCGTCAGGCTGTTCCGCTGGTTCGTGCCGAGGCACCGTTCGTCGGTACCGGCATGGAGCCGATCGTGGCCCGCGATTCCGGCGCTGCCATCGGTGCCCGCCGCGCAGGCATCGTCGATCAGGTGGATGCGACCCGTATCGTTATCCGCGCGACCGAAGACCTCGATCCGGGCAAGTCCGGCGTCGACATCTACCGTCTGCAGAAGTTCCAGCGGTCCAACCAGAACACCTGCATCAACCAGCGTCCGCTGGTGCGTGTCGGTGACCGGATCCACAAGGGCGACATCATTGCCGACGGTCCGTCGACCGATCTTGGCGATCTGGCGCTTGGCCGGAACGTGCTCGTCGCGTTCATGCCCTGGAACGGCTACAACTTCGAGGATTCCATCCTCCTGTCTGAACGGATCGTCTCCGACGACGTGTTCACCTCCATTCACCTCGAGGAATTCGAAGTGATGGCCCGTGACACCAAGCTTGGACCGGAAGAAATCACGCGCGACATTCCGAACGTTTCGGAAGAAGCTCTGAAGAACCTCGATGAAGCCGGTATCGTCTACATCGGTGCCGAACTGAACCCGGGCGATATTCTGGTCGGCAAGATCACGCCGAAGGGCGAAAGCCCGATGACGCCGGAAGAAAAGCTTCTGCGCGCCATCTTCGGCGAAAAGGCGTCCGACGTTCGCGACACCTCCCTGCGCCTGCCGCCGGGGGTTTCGGGTACCGTTGTCGAAGTGCGCGTCTTCAACCGCCACGGTGTTGAAAAAGACGAACGCGCGATGGCGATCGAGCGTGAGGAAATCGAGCGTCTTGCAAAAGACCGCGATGACGAACAGGCGATCCTCGACCGCAACGTCTATGGCCGTCTGGCCGAGATGCTGATGGACAAGACCGCCATTGCCGGCCCGAAGGGCTTCAAGAAGGACACGGTACTGACCGGGGACGTACTCAACGACTTCCCGCGCTCGCAGTGGTGGCAGTTTGCCACCGAAGACGAGAAGTTCATGTCCGAGATCGAAGCTCTGCGCGGTCAGTATGACGACAGCCGCAAGCGTCTCGAGCAGCGTTTCATCGACAAGGTCGAGAAACTGCAGCGCGGTGACGAACTGCCGCCGGGCGTCATGAAGATGGTCAAGGTCTTCGTTGCCGTGAAACGCAAGCTTCAGCCGGGCGACAAGATGGCCGGCCGTCACGGCAACAAGGGCGTGGTCTCCAAGATCAACCCGTGCGAAGACATGCCGTTCCTGGAAGACGGCACGCATGTCGATATCGTGCTCAACCCGCTCGGCGTTCCGTCGCGCATGAACGTCGGTCAGATCCTTGAAACCCACCTGGGTTGGGCCTGCCGCGGCATGGGTAACCGGATCGGCGAAATGTACGATGAGTACAGGAAGTCGGGCGAGATCGAGCAGCTGCGCGGCAAGATTGTCGAGATCTACGGCGACAACATGAAGGGCGACAACGTCAAGGAATACGATGACGAAGGTATCGTACGCCTGGCAGAGCAGCTGAAGAAAGGCGTCAGCATCGCGACGCCGGTCTTCGACGGTGCTCGTGAACCCGATGTCGTCGAGGCGCTCAACATCGCCGGCTACGATCCGAGCGGCCAGTCCGTTCTGTACGATGGCCGGACCGGTGAAGAGTTCGACCGCAAGGTGACCGTGGGCTACATCTACATGCTGAAGCTCCACCACCTGGTCGACGACAAGATCCATGCCCGTTCGATTGGCCCGTACTCGCTCGTCACCCAGCAGCCGCTCGGTGGCAAGGCACAGTTCGGTGGCCAGCGCTTCGGGGAAATGGAGGTCTGGGCGCTTGAAGCTTACGGTGCGGCCTACACGCTGCAGGAAATGCTCACCGTCAAGTCGGATGACGTTGCCGGCCGTACGAAGGTCTATGAGGCCATCGTTCGTGGCGACGACACCTTCGAGGCAGGCATTCCGGAAAGCTTCAACGTGCTTGTGAAGGAAATGCGGTCCCTGGGTCTCAACGTTGAACTGCAACGAACCGATGTCCCCGTGATCGGCGAGGAAGAAACTGCGGACGCCGCAGAATAACCCCGCCAACGGACCACAAATGACTTGGAATGCCGGTTGCGGGGAGGGGCGCAAGAGCTCGCTCCCCCACCGCGCATCGAAGGAGATGGATCATGAATCATGAGGTCATGAACCTGTTCAATCAGCAGGCTCCCGCACAGACCTTCGACAATATCCGGATTTCGCTTGCGAGCCCGGAAAAGATCTTGTCCTGGTCTTTCGGCGAAATCAAAAAGCCGGAGACCATCAACTACCGTACGTTCAAGCCTGAACGCGACGGTCTGTTCTGCGCGCGTATCTTTGGCCCGATCAAGGACTACGAATGTCTTTGCGGCAAATACAAGCGCATGAAATACAAAGGCGTCATCTGCGAAAAGTGTGGCGTTGAAGTCACCCTGTCGCGGGTTCGCCGTGAACGCATGGGCCACATCGAACTGGCTGCGCCGGTTGCGCACATCTGGTTCCTGAAGTCCCTGCCGAGCCGTATCGGCCTTCTGCTCGACATGACGCTGAAGGATCTGGAACGGGTTCTGTATTTCGAGAACTACGTGGTTCTCGAGCCGGGTCTGACCCCGCTCAAGCAACACCAGCTTCTGTCTGAAGAAGACTTCATCGCTGCTCAGGACGAGTATGGCGAAGATGCATTCACCGCGATGATCGGTGCTGAAGCGATCCGCGAGATCCTGATGAGCATGGATCTGGTGCGCGAGAGCGAGAAGCTGCGTCAGGAGATCGCCGAGGCGACCACCGAACTGAAGCCGAAGAAGCTTGCCAAGCGTCTGAAGGTCATTGAAGCATTCATGGAGTCGGGCAACCGCCCGGAATGGATGATCATGACCGTCGTTCCGGTGATCCCGCCGGATCTGCGTCCGCTGGTTCCGCTCGACGGCGGCCGGTTCGCGACGTCAGATCTGAACGATCTCTATCGCCGCGTGATCAACCGTAACAACCGCCTGCGCCGCCTGATGGAACTGCGTGCTCCGGATATCATCATCCGGAACGAAAAGCGCATGCTTCAGGAATCCGTTGACGCCCTGTTCGACAACGGCCGCCGCGGCCGCGTCATCACCGGCGCCAACAAGCGTCCGCTGAAGTCGCTGTCCGACATGCTGAAGGGCAAGCAGGGCCGGTTCCGTCAGAACCTGCTCGGCAAGCGCGTCGACTATTCCGGCCGTTCGGTTATTACCGTGGGTCCGGAACTGAAGCTGCACCAGTGCGGCTTGCCGAAGAAGATGGCGCTTGAGCTGTTCAAGCCGTTCATCTATTCGCGCCTCGACGCCAAGGGCTTCTCGTCCACCGTGAAGCAGGCCAAGAAGCTGGTTGAAAAGGAACGTCCGGAAGTCTGGGACATCCTCGACGAAGTCATTCGTGAGCACCCGGTTCTGCTGAACCGCGCGCCGACGCTGCACCGTCTTGGTATCCAGGCGTTCGAACCGACCCTGATCGAAGGCAAGGCCATCCAGCTTCACCCGCTCGTCTGCTCGGCCTTCAATGCCGACTTCGACGGTGACCAGATGGCTGTTCACGTACCGCTGTCGCTGGAAGCCCAGCTCGAAGCACGTACGCTGATGATGTCGACCAACAACATTCTGCACCCGGCAAACGGTGGCCCGATCATCGTTCCGTCGCAGGATATCGTTCTGGGTCTCTACTATCTGTCCATCATGGCAGAAGGTGAGCCGGGCGAAGGCATGGTCTTCGGCAACACCGGCGAGATCCACCACGCGCTGGCCAACAAGGTCATCACGCTGCACACGAAGATCAAGGGCCGTTTCCGCTCCATCGACGCCGATGGAAACGAGACTTCCGAGATCAACGAGACCACTCCGGGCCGCATGCTTATCGCGGAGCTTCTGCCGAAGCACCACGAAGTGCCGTTCGAGGTCTGCAACAAGCTGATGACCAAGAAGGACATCTCCAAGATGATCGACACGGTTTACCGTGCCTGCGGTCAGAAGGAGACGGTTATCTTCTGTGACCGGATCATGCAGCTTGGCTTCAAGAACGCCTGTAACGCCGGCATCTCCTTCGGCATGGATGACATGGTCATTCCGGACACCAAGCAGAAGCTGGTGGCCGAGACCTCGTCGCTCGCAACCGAATACGAGCAGCAGTACAACGACGGTCTGATCACCCAGGGCGAGAAGTACAACAAGGTCGTTGACGCCTGGGCGAAATGTACCGACAAGATTGCTGACGAGATGATGGCCCGCATTAAGGCGGTCCAGATCGATGAAGAGACCGGACGCCAGAAGCCGATGAACTCGGTTTACATGATGTCCCACTCAGGTGCCCGTGGTTCGCCCCAGCAGATGAAGCAGCTGGCCGGCATGCGTGGCCTCATGGCCAAGCCGGACGGTTCCATCATCGAGAACCCGATCATCTCGAACTTCAAGGAAGGCCTGTCGGTTCTGGAGTACTTCAACTCCACCCACGGTGCCCGTAAGGGTCTGGCCGATACCGCACTGAAGACCGCGAACTCCGGTTACCTGACCCGCCGTCTGGTGGACGTTGCCCAGGACTCCATTATCCTGGAACCGGATTGCGGATCCACGCGCGGCATCACCGTTGCACCGATCGTCGATGCCGGTAACGTCATCGCCTCGCTCGGCATGCGCGTTCTGGGCCGGACGACTGCGGAAGATGTCTACAACAACCAGACCGGCGAACTGCTTGTCCCCAAGGGCACGCTGATCGACGAGAAGGACGTTGATGCCATAGAGGCCGCCAAGGTTCAGCAGATCAAGATCCGTTCGGTTCTGACCTGTGAAACCGAGACCGGCGTGTGCGCAACCTGCTACGGCCGTGACCTTGCTCGCGGTACGCCCGTGAACATGGGTGAAGCTGTCGGCGTCATCGCCGCACAGTCCATCGGTGAGCCGGGCACGCAGCTGACCATGCGTACCTTCCACATCGGTGGTACCGCACAGGTTGTCGACAGCTCGTTCATCGAGTCCAACGTCGACGGCACGGTGAAGATCCGGAACCGTTCGGTCAATCGCGACAGCGACGGCAACCTGATTGCCATGGTCCGCAACATGTCCATCGTTGTCATCGACAGCGACGGCAACGAGCGTGCCGTGCATCGTGTGGCCTACGGCTCCAAGCTGCATGTCGATGAAGGCGATGCGGTCAAGCGCGGTCAGCGGATTGCCGAGTGGGATCCCTATACCCGTCCGATGCTTGCAGAAGTCGACGGTATCGTGGACTTCGAGGATCTGGTCGATGGTGCGTCCGTTCAGGAAACGGCCGACGAGGCAACCGGTATCACCAAGCGTGTCGTCATCGACTGGCGCTCTTCGCAGCGTGGTCAGGATCTGAAGCCGGCTATCGTCGTGAAGGACGAAAAAGGCATCATTTCCAAGACCGACCGTGGGTCCGATGCCCGCCTGATGCTTTCCGTGGACGCGATTCTCTCCGTCCAGCCGGGAGCTTCGGTCAAGGCAGGTGACGTTCTGGCCCGTATCCCGCTGGAAAGCGCCAAGACCAAGGACATCACCGGTGGTCTGCCGCGTGTTGCGGAACTGTTCGAGGCTCGTCGTCCGAAGGATCATGCGATCATCGCCGAAATCGATGGTACGATCCGCTTCGGCCGCGACTACAAGAACAAGCGCCGCGTCATCATCGAGCCGGCGGAAGAAGGTGTCGAGCCCGTCGAATACCTCATCCCGAAAGGCAAGCACTTCCATCTTCAGGAAGGCGATGCCATCGAAAAGGGTGAGTACATTCTCGACGGTAACCCGGCTCCGCACGACATCCTGGCCGTTAAAGGCGTGGAGGCCCTGGCGGCTTACCTCGTCAACGAAATCCAGGAAGTCTACCGCCTGCAGGGCGTGACCATCAACGACAAGCACATTGAAGTGATTGTCCGCCAGATGCTGCAGAAGGTCGAAATCACCGATCCGGGCGACACGGAGTTCTTCGCAGGCGAACAGATCGACAAGATCGACTTCGAGGAAGCCAACCGCCGGGCGATCGACAATGCACGCGATCCTGCAAAGGGGACGCCGGTTCTGCTCGGCATCACCAAGGCGTCGCTGCAGACGCGGTCGTTCTTCTCCGCCGCCTCCTTCCAGGAGACGACGCGCGTTCTTACCGACGCGGCCGTCAACGGCAAGACCGACCCGCTGGTCGGCCTCAAGGAGAACGTCATCGTGGGGCGTCTGATCCCGGCCGGTACCGGTGGGGTGATGAAGCGGATCCGTCAGATCGCGACCCATCGCGACGACCTGATCCAGGAAGCACAGCGTCAGCAGTCCTCGGACAGCGCTGCGGAAGGCCTTCTGGAAGATATGACCGGCGCAGCCGAATAATCGGTTTGCCGAATAGCTATCGAAAGGCCGCCCTCGGGCGGCCTTTCTTGTATAATGAGGCAAAAGAGGCCTGATCTTATGAACGACAATGAACTTGAACTGGATCCGGTGGTCTACATCGTCATTGGCAGGGTCTGGGAAAACGAAGAGGCTTTGCCGGACGATGCCATCACCATTCACGCGCTGCTGACCGCGCCGGATGATGACGATGCGGTACGCAAGACGCTGGAGGCTCTGTCGGCCCAGGGATTTGCGGAAGCCGAACTCGATCAGATCGGGGTGATGGATGGTGAACCGGACGACCCGGTGTACGAGGGCGCTTATCAGGATGCTCTTTCCGGCAATGTTGCCATCGTGACCTTCACGGCCTGACCGGCTTGAAAGGGCCAGGTCTTGAAGCTGCCCGCCAAATACCTGCCGTGCGTCTGGCGCATAGCGAAGGCGAGGGCGGCGGCGGCTAGCGAATCCAGGCAGCCTTCCTCAACGACATGTCTGGAATCAGCCGGTGAATCAACGGGCTAAAGTGCCAGGCAAAACGGGAGCGCGGGATCGAGTGACCCGATTTGACTCATTCCGGTCAGACTTGATTCAGAATTCCGCCGGCTTGCGGAATCGCGCCACGCAATAAAATTACCGAAAAGCGGTAGAAACCTATTGAATGGCGCCGATAAGTGGCGGGATTCGTTTCGGAAATTCAGATGGCTAAGCTGTAACCCGCACAAACGCTGTTTTTTCGACAAAGCACTTGACGCAATGGGTGCATATGAGTAGTTTCCGCGCATCCCAAGGGCAGGCGGTAAGTGCGAACCCGTCCAGCGCCACCAAGGCGCAGGACCCAGTCCTCTTAAACGCTGCCGGGTTATATAGGCGAATACGCGTCGATTGCATGACCGCGGGGCAACTCGTGGTCCTCTGGTTTTTCGCAGCGCCTGCCGCTCTTCACTGAGCGCGCGGGCGCGATTTTGCATGTCTTTACGGGTCAAACCGGAAAGAGATCAAAATCAGCGGAGGACTGCAGTTGCATACGAATTTTTGGATGGACAAGGTAAAGGGCAAAGAATGCCGACCATCAACCAGTTGATCCGCAAGCCGCGGAAAGATCCGCCGAAGCGGAACAAGGTGCCGGCCATGGAGGCCTGCCCCCAGAAGCGTGGTGTTTGCACCCGCGTTTACACGACGACGCCGAAGAAGCCGAACTCGGCTCTGCGTAAGGTGGCCAAGATCCGCCTGACCAACGGCTTCGAAGTCATTGGCTACATCCCGGGTGAAGGTCACAACCTTCAGGAACACTCGGTGGTGATGATCCGCGGCGGCCGCGTGAAGGATTTGCCGGGTGTGCGCTACCACATCATCCGTGGTGTGCTCGATACCCAGGGCGTCAAGGATCGTAAGCAACGCCGTTCGAAGTACGGCGCGAAGCGGCCGAAGTAAGGAGCACATAAGATGTCCCGTCGTCACCGCGCAGAAAAACGCGAAATCAACCCGGATCCGAAATTCGGGGATACCGTCGTCACGAAGTTCATGAACTCCATCATGTACGACGGTAAGAAGTCGACTGCCGAGCGCATCGTTTACGGTGCTTTCGACGTCGTCGAAAACAAGACCCGCGAGAACCCGATCGAAGTGTTCCACGCTGCTCTTGAGAATGTCATGCCGCAAGTGGAAGTTCGTTCCCGCCGTGTTGGTGGTGCGACCTACCAGGTTCCGGTTGAGGTTCGTACCGATCGCCGTCAGGCGCTGGCAATTCGCTGGCTGATCACTGCGGCTCGCAATCGTAACGAAACCACGATGGTTGATCGTCTTTCCGGCGAGCTGCTCGACGCGGCTAACAACCGTGGTACCGCAGTCAAGAAGCGCGAAGACACGCACCGGATGGCAGATGCCAACCGCGCATTCTCGCACTATCGCTGGTAATCTGTGACTTCGAAGGGCTGACGCTATGGCGCGCACGCATAAAATCGAGGACTACCGCAACTTCGGCATCATGGCTCACATCGATGCTGGCAAGACCACCACGACCGAGCGGATCCTCTTCTACACTGGTAAGAGCCACAAGATCGGCGAAGTTCATGACGGCGCAGCCACCATGGACTGGATGGAGCAGGAGCAGGAGCGTGGCATCACGATCACCTCTGCTGCAACCACCGCTTTCTGGAAAGAAAAGCGCCTGAACATCATCGACACCCCGGGTCACGTTGACTTCACCATTGAAGTTGAACGTTCCCTGCGCGTGCTCGACGGTGCCGTCGCCCTTCTGGACGCAAACGCTGGCGTTGAGCCGCAGACTGAAACTGTTTGGCGTCAGGCCGACAAGTATCACGTCCCGCGGATGATCTTCGTCAACAAGATGGACAAGCTGGGCGCCGATTTCGATCGTTGCGTCAAGATGATCAAGGAACGCCTCGGCGCTACTCCGCTGGTCATGCAGCTTCCGGTTGGCGCAGAAAACGACTTCGCTGGCTGTATCGACCTTCTGGAAATGAAGGCTCTGATCTGGCAGTCGGAAAACCTCGGCGCTGCCTGGGACGTTGTCGACATCCCGGCTGATCTCGCAGACCGCGCTCAGGAAGCTCGCGATGCTCTGATCGAGACCGTTGTCGAAGTCGATGAAGCTGTCATGGAAGCTTATCTGGAAGGCGAAGAGCCCTCCATCGAGACGATCAAGAAGCTTGTCCGCAAGGGTACGATCAGCACCGAATTCGTTCCGGTGTTCTGTGGTTCCGCGTTCAAGAACAAGGGCGTTCAGCCGCTTCTCGATGCTGTTGTCGATTACCTGCCGAGCCCGGTTGAAGTGCCGGACATCAAGGGTATCGATCCGAAGACCGAAGCTGAAATCATCCGCAAGTCTTCAGACGAAGAGCCTCTTGGTCTGCTGGCGTTCAAGATCGCCAACGACCCGTTTGTCGGCTCCCTGACGTTCTGCCGCATCTATTCCGGCGTTCTGAACAAGGGCGTGTCCCTGCTGAATACCGTGAAAGACAAGCGTGAGCGCGTCGGCCGTATGATGCAGATGCACTCCAACTCCCGCGAAGACATCGATGTGGCCTATGCAGGCGATATCGTTGCCATCGCAGGCCTGAAGGACACCACGACCGGCGACACCCTGTGTGATCCGCTGAAGCCGGTGATCCTGGAGCGCATGGAATTCCCGGAACCGGTCATCGAGATCGCTGTCGAGCCGAAGACCAAGGGCGACCAGGAAAAGATGGGCCTCGCGCTCAATCGCCTGGCAGCTGAGGATCCGTCCTTCCGCGTCAAAACCGACGAAGAATCCGGTCAGACCATCATCGCCGGCATGGGCGAGCTGCACCTGGACATCATCGTCGACCGCATGAAGCGCGAGTTCAAGGTCGAAGCCAACATCGGTGCGCCGCAGGTGGCTTACCGCGAAACCATCACCAAGGTTTCTGAAGTGGATTACACCCACAAGAAGCAGTCTGGTGGTTCCGGTCAGTTCGCTCGTATCAAGCTGATCATCGAGCCGGCCGAGCCGAACGAAGGCTACGTCTTCGAAAGCAAGATCGTCGGCGGTTCCATTCCGAAGGAATACATCCCGGGTGTTACCAAAGGTATCGAAAGCGTCATGTCCTCCGGTCCGCTGGCAGGCTTCCCGATGCTCGATATCAAGGCAACCCTGATCGATGGTGCCTACCACGACGTTGACTCTTCGGTTCTTGCCTTCGAAATCGCCGGCCGTGCCGGTTTCCGCGAAGGTATTGCCAAGGCCGGCCCGAAACTGCTCGAGCCGATCATGAAGGTCGAGGTTGTCACACCGGAAGACTACATGGGTGACGTGATTGGTGACCTGAATTCCCGCCGCGGCCAGATCGCGGGTACGGAGAACCGGGGCGTCGTTACTGTCATCACCGCAATGGTCCCGCTGGCCAACATGTTTGGTTACGTGAACAACCTGCGTTCCATGTCACAGGGCCGCGCACAGTACTCGATGGTGTTCGATCACTACGAGCAGGTGCCGCAGGCTGTCGCCGAAGAGGTTCAGGCGAAATACGCCTGAGCCCATCCTCTTAACGTCAAGAAGAACTAGAGAAACGGAGTAATCCGATGGCGAAAGAAAAATTTGAGCGCAACAAGCCGCACGTTAACATTGGCACGATTGGCCACGTTGACCACGGCAAGACGACGCTGACCGCAGCAATCACCATGACGCTGGCTGAAACCGGCGGTGCGACTGCAAAAGCTTACGACGAAATCGACGGCGCGCCTGAAGAAAAGGCTCGCGGCATCACCATCTCCACGGCCCACGTTGAGTATGAGACGGAAAACCGTCACTACGCTCACGTCGACTGCCCTGGTCACGCCGACTACGTCAAGAACATGATCACCGGTGCAGCGCAGATGGACGGCGCGATCCTGGTGTGTTCTGCCGCTGACGGCCCGATGCCGCAGACCCGCGAACACATCCTCCTGGCTCGCCAGGTTGGTGTTCCGGCTCTGGTCGTGTTCATGAACAAGGTTGACCAGGTCGACGACGAAGAGCTTCTCGAGCTCGTCGAAATGGAAATCCGCGAACTGCTGTCTTCCTACGAATTCCCGGGCGACGACATTCCGATCGTCAAGGGTTCTGCGCTGGCAGCCGTTGAAAACCGCGATCCGGCCATCGGCCGCGATGCGATCCGCGAGCTGATGGCTCAGGTCGACGCCTACATCCCGACCCCGGAGCGTCCGAAGGATCTTCCGTTCCTGATGCCGATCGAAGACGTCTTCTCGATCTCCGGCCGTGGTACGGTTGTGACCGGTCGTGTTGAGCGCGGCATCGTCAAGGTTGGCGAAGAAGTCGAAATCGTCGGCATCAAGGACACGCAGAAGACCACGGTCACCGGCGTTGAAATGTTCCGCAAGCTGCTGGACAGCGGCGAAGCAGGCGACAACATCGGCGCTCTGATCCGCGGTATCGCACGTGAAGACGTTGAGCGTGGCCAGGTTCTTTGCAAGCCGGGTACTGTTACCCCGCACACGAAGTTCAAGGCCGAGGCTTACATCCTCACGAAAGAAGAAGGTGGTCGTCACACCCCGTTCTTCACCAACTACCGCCCGCAGTTCTACTTCCGTACGACGGACGTGACCGGTGTGGTGTCCCTGCCGGAAGGTACGGAAATGGTGATGCCGGGCGACAACGTCTCCGTCGAGGTTGAGCTGATCGTGCCGATCGCCATGGAAGAAGGCCTCCGCTTCGCTATCCGCGAAGGTGGCCGTACCGTCGGCGCCGGCGTCGTCGCATCCATCATCGAATAATCGACAGCCGGGCCTGCCGGTGATCTTGAAATGAAGCGCGGGCAGGCCCGCAGTCTTATTGGGAACAACAACAATGAACGGTCAGAATATCCGGATCCGCCTGAAGGCGTTTGACCACCGTATTCTCGACGCCTCCACCAAGGAGATCGTCAATACGGCCAAGCGGACCGGTGCTCAGGTACGGGGTCCCGTGCCGCTGCCGACGCGGATTGAGAAGTACACGGTGCTTCGCGGACCGCATATCGATAAGAAAAGCCGCGATCAGTTCGAGATGCGCACGCATAAGCGTCTTCTCGATATCGTTGATCCGACACCGCAGACGGTGGACGCGCTCATGAAGCTCGACCTCGCCGCTGGTGTCGACGTCGAGATCAAGCTCTAAGCCGGGTCGAAGGGGACACATCCATGCGTTCTGGAGTGATCGCTCAGAAAGTGGGCATGACCCGCATCTATAACGATGCAGGCGAGCATGTTCCGGTCACCGTTCTGCGGCTGGAAAATTGCCAGGTGGTAGCCCACCGGACTGACGAAAAAAATGGTTACACTGCACTGCAGCTCGGTGCGGGTACCCGTAAAGTAAAGAATACGCCGAAGGCACTGCGCGGCCACTTTGCTGTTGCAAAGGTCGAGCCGAAGCGGACCGTGGCCGAATTCCGCGTTTCCGCGGAAAACCTGATCGACGTTGGCGCGGAATTGACCGCTGACCACTACGTCGAAGGCCAGTTTGTCGACGTGACCGGCACTTCTATCGGTAAGGGTTTTGCCGGTGCCATGAAGCGTCACAACTTCGGTGGTGGCCGTGCTTCGCACGGTAACTCAGTCTCGCACCGTTCGCACGGTTCTACCGGTCAGTGTCAGGACCCGGGCCGCGTGTTCAAGGGCAAGAAGATGGCCGGTCACATGGGCGATGCCCGCGTGACCACGCAGAACCTGAAGGTTGTGCGCACTGATGTTGAGCGTGGCCTGATCATGGTCGAGGGCTCTGTTCCGGGCGCCAAGGGCGGCTGGATCCTGGTCCGCGACGCGATCAAAAAGGCGCTGCCGGAAAACGTTCCGGTTCCGGGTGCTTTCAAAGCAACCGAAGCGACTGCGGCCGCCGGGAAGGAGAGTGAGTGATGGAACTCCAGGTCAAGACCCTCGAAGGCGGGGCGGCCGGTTCGATCACGGTGTCTGACGAGATCTTCGGTCTCGAGCCGCGCACCGATTTGATCCACCGTGTGGTGCGTTGGCAGCTCGCCAAGCGCCAGGCAGGTACCCACAAGGCACTGGGCCGTTCGGAAGTTTCCGGCACGACGAAGAAATTCGTTCGCCAGAAAGGTTCCGGCGGTGCACGTCACGGCAACAAGAAGGCCCCGCAGTTCCGCGGTGGTGGTAAGGCATTCGGCCCGATCGTTCGCGATCACAGCCATGACCTGCCGAAGAAGGTTCGCGCCCTCGGCCTGAAGCATGCTCTGTCGGCGAAAGCCATGACAGACAGCATCGTTGTGGTCGAAGACGCAAAGGCAGCCGAAGCGAAGACCAAGGCACTCAAGGCACAGCTTTCCAAGCTTGGCCTGACCAGCGCCCTGATCATTGACGGTGCTGAAGTCGACGCAAACTTCGCTCTGGCGTCCCGCAACATTCCGCATCTGGATGTGCTGCCGGTTCAGGGTATCAACGTTTACGACATCCTGCGCGCCAACACCCTGGTGTTGACGAAGGCTGCGGTGTCCGCACTTGAGGAGCGCTTGAAATGAGCAAACTTCCTCACTACGACAAAATCGTTGGCCCGGTGATCACCGAAAAGTCGACGATGGCTTCCGAAGAGAACAAGGTTGTCTTCAAAGTTGCCAATGACGCAACGAAGCCGGAAATCAAGGCCGCAGTCGAAGCTCTGTTCGGTGTGAAGGTCACGGCAGTGAACACCCTGGTCCGCAAGGGCAAGGTCAAGCGCTTCCGCGGTCGCATCGGCCGGCAGTCCGACTACAAAAAGGCCGTCGTAACGCTGCAGGAAGGTCACGCAATCGACGTGACCACCGGGCTCTAAGACGGGGACTTAAGAAAAATGGCACTTAAGACATTCAACCCGACGTCCCCAGGCCGCCGTCAGCTGGTTCAAGTTGATCGCTCTGGTCTGTGGAAAGGCAAGCCGGTCAAGACCCTGACCGAAGGCCTGTCCAAGTCCGGTGGCCGCAACAACGCTGGCCGCCTGACGTCTCCGAACCGCGGTGGCGGTCACAAGCGGTCTTACCGTCTTGTCGACTTCAAGCGCCGCAAATGGGACGTTCCGGCTACGGTCGAGCGCCTTGAATACGATCCGAACCGGACCGCATTCATTGCTCTCATCCGTTACGAAGACGGTGAACTGAGCTACATCCTGGCGCCGCAGCGCCTGGCTGCTGGCGACACCGTCGTCGCCGGTGAATCCGTCGACGTGAAACCGGGCAATGCCGCGCCTCTGGCTCGCATTCCGGTTGGCACGATCGTGCACAATGTCGAGCTGAAGCCGGGCAAAGGCGCCCAGATCGCTCGTTCGGCAGGCGCGTTCGTTCAGATCGTCGGCCGCGACCAGGGCTACACCACGCTGCGCCTGATGTCTGGCGAGCAGCGCCGTGTGCTCGGAACCTGCATGGCTTCCATTGGCGCCGTGTCCAACCCGGACCACGCCAACGTTAACCTGGGTAAAGCAGGCCGTTCCCGCTGGCTTGGCATTCGTCCGCATACTCGCGGTGTTGCCATGAACCCGATCGACCACCCGCACGGTGGTGGTGAAGGCAGGACCTCCGGCGGTCGTCATCCGGTTACCCCTTGGGGTAAACCGACCAAAGGTAAGCGTACGCGGCGCAATAAGCAGACTGATAAGTTTATCGTCCGCAGCCGTCACGCGAAGAAGTAAAGGGCAAGGATCGTGGCACGTTCGATCTGGAAAGGTCCGTTTGTCGACGGGTATCTGCTGAAGAAAGCGGACAAGGTCCGTGAGTCCGGCCGGAGCGAGGTCATCAAGACCTGGAGCCGCCGCTCTACCATCCTGCCGCAGTTCGTCGGTTTGACCTTCGGCGTCTACAACGGTCAAAAGCACGTTCCGGTGCTGGTGTCTGAAGAAATGATCGGTCACAAGTTTGGCGAGTTCTCGCCGAGCCGGACCTATTATGGACACGGCGCCGACAAGAAGGCGAAGAGGAAGTAACGATGGGCAAGCCGAAGCGTGAGCGGACGCTCGCTGACAACGAGGCCCGGGCAATGACCCGCATGCTGCGCGTTTCCCCGCGCAAGCTGAACCTCGTTGCGGCTTCGATCCGTGGTAAAAAAGTTGGTTCCGCGATTGCGGATCTGACATTCTCCCGCAAGCGCATTGCGCAGGACGTCAAGAAAACCTTGATGTCCGCGATTGCCAACGCGGAAAACAACCATGATCTGGACATCGACAACCTGGTGGTTGCTGAAGCACATGTCGGCAAGGCATTTGTGATCAAGCGGTTCCAGGCCCGTGCACGCGGCCGTGTTGGCCGGATCGAGAAGCCGTTCTCGAACCTGACCATCGTCGTGCGCGAAGTTGAGGAGACTGCCTGATGGGACATAAGACAAACCCGATCGGCATGCGCCTCGGGATCAACCGCACCTGGGATAGCCGCTGGTACGCGAACAAGAACGAATACGGCGATCTTCTGCACGAAGATTTCCGCATCCGTGAACTCCTGCTGAAAGAACTGAAGCAGGCTGCAGTATCCAAGGTTGTCATCGAACGCCCGCACAAGAAGTGCCGCGTGTCCATTCATTCGGGTCGTCCGGGTGTGGTCATTGGTAAAAAGGGCGCCGATATCGAACGTCTTCGCAAGAAGATCGCCGACATCACCAATTCCGAAGTGCACCTCAACATTGTTGAAGTGCGCAAGCCGGAAATCGACGCGACCCTGGTCGCCCAGTCGATTGCCCAGCAGCTGGAACGCCGTGTTGCATTCCGTCGCGCCATGAAACGGGCTGTTCAGTCCGCCATGCGTCTCGGTGCCCAGGGCATTCGTATCAACTGCGGTGGCCGTCTCGGCGGTGCGGAAATTGCGCGTATCGAATGGTACCGCGAAGGCCGCGTGCCGCTTCACACTCTGCGTGCAGACATCGACTACGGTGTTGCAAGCGCTCACACGGCTTACGGCGTGTGCGGTGTGAAGGTCTGGATCTTCAAGGGTGAAATTCTGGAACACGATCCGATGGCGTCTGAACGCCGTGCGACCGCTGCTTCCGAAGGCAACCAGGGTGATCGCGGCGGACGCCGGGATCGGGGCCGCGAGCGCGCAGCTTAATTCAAGCTGCCTGCCGCTCGTAACTTAAGAAAGACGAGAGAAGAACGATGCTGCAACCGAAGCGCACAAAGTTCCGCAAGCAGCACAAGGGCCGCATCCACGGCTTGTCGAAGGGGGGCACTGACCTCAACTTCGGCGCATTCGGTCTGAAGGCTATGGAGCCGGAGCGTGTTACGGCACGTCAGATCGAAGCGGCCCGCCGTGCTATGACCCGCCACATGAAGCGTGCGGGTCGTGTTTGGATCCGCATCTTCCCGGACGTCCCGGTTTCCTCGAAACCTGCTGAAGTCCGCATGGGTAAAGGTAAGGGTTCTCCGGATTACTGGGCTTGCCGTGTCAAGCCGGGCCGGATCATGTTCGAAATCGATGGTGTGCCGGAAGACATTGCGCGTGAAGCTATGCGTCTTGCTGCAGCCAAGCTGCCGATCAAGTGCCGTTTCGTTCAGCGTATCGGCGAGTAAGGCAGGCGAGGAGTTAGAGCCATGAAGGCTACCGATGTACGGGCTAAGACCCTCGACGAGCTCCGCAGTGAGCTTGAAGGCCTGAAGAAAGAGCAGTTCAACCTGCGCTTCCAGCGGGCTACGGGTCAGCTTGAAAACACTGCGCGTGTCCGGCAGATCCGCCGCGACATCGCACGTATCCAGACGATCATGCGCGAGAAGCGCGTGTCGGCGAACGCGTAAGGAGACGGCCATGCCGAAGCGTATCCTGCAGGGCACCGTTGTCAGCGACGCCAATGACAAGACGGTGACGGTGAATGTGGAGCGCCGCTTCACTCACCCGCTGCTGAAGAAGACTGTGCGCCGGACCAAGAAGTACCGCGCACACGATGAAAACAACCAGTACAAGGTTGGCGACATTGTTCAGATCGAAGAATGCGCGCCGATCTCGAAAAACAAACGTTGGACCGTGGTCGCTCAGTGACCGCGCTCCATTCAGTGAGCATCAGGCGCCCGTGACCCGAGCGCCATCAGAAGAACAAGGCAGCCAGTCATGATTCAGATGCAAACAAACCTCGACGTCGCCGATAATTCCGGCGCTCGTCGTGTCATGTGCATCAAAGTGCTCGGCGGCTCCAAGCGTAAATATGCCCAGGTTGGCGACATCATCGTCGTCTCCGTCAAAGAGGCAATTCCGCGGGGCCGCGTTAAGAAGGGCGACGTGATGAAGGCTGTCGTCGTGCGCACGGCAAAGGATATCCGCCGTCCCGATGGCAGCGTGATCCGGTTCGACCGCAATGCGGCCGTGCTGGTCAACAACAACAAGGAGCCGATCGGCACCCGTATCTTCGGACCGGTACCGCGCGAACTCCGTGCAAAGAACCATATGAAAATCATTTCGCTCGCGCCGGAGGTGCTCTGATGGCTGCGAAAATTAAAAAAGGCGACACGGTGGTTGTGCTGACCGGCCGTGACAAGGGTAAGTCCGGCGAAGTCATCCAGATGCTGCCGGCTGACAACAAGGCCCTGGTCCGCGGCATCAACATGGTTCGCCGCCACCAGAAGCAGACCCAGACGCAGGAAGCAGGCATCGTGGCCAAGGAAGCCCCGATTCACCTTTCCAACGTCGCACTGGCCGATCCGAAGGACGGCAAGGCGACTCGCGTCGGCTTCAAAGTGCAGGACGATGGCACCAAGGTCCGTGTGGCCAAGCGTTCGGGAGACCTGATCGATGGCTGAGACCACTAACGTGCCGCGTCTGAAGACGCACTATGACGAAGTCGTGCGCAAGCAGCTTTTGGAAAAGTTCCAGTACAAGAACGTCATGCAGGTTCCGCAGCTGGAAAAAATCGTTCTCAACGTCGGTGTCGGCGAAGCGGTGAGCGATTCCAAGAAAGCGCGCATTGCTGCTGACGATCTGGCACTGATTGCCGGTCAGAAGCCGGTCATCACCAAAGCGAAAAAATCCATCGCGACCTTCAAGGTCCGCGAGGGCATGCCGCTTGGCGCAAAGGTTACCCTGCGCCGCCAGCAGATGTTCGAATTCCTGGACCGCATGATCACCATCGCGCTGCCGCGCGTTCGTGACTTCCGCGGCCTGAACCCGAAGAGCTTCGACGGTCGCGGCAACTACGCCATGGGCATCAAAGAACACATCGTGTTCCCGGAAATCGAGTACGACAAGGTCGACCAGATCTGGGGCATGGACGTGATCATCTGCACCACGGCGCCGAATGACGACGAAGCACGCGAGCTTCTGCGCGCGTTCAACTTCCCGTTCACGAAGTAACGGGCAAGGAAGGGATCGACGATGGCGAAGAAAAGCGCAATCGAGAAAAACAAGCGCCGCGAGAAGCTTGTCAAGAAATACGCTGAGAAGCGCGCTGCCCTGAAGGCACTGGCTAAAGATGAAAGCCTGTCCCTGGAAGAGCGGTACAACGCACGCCTGAAGCTGGCGAAACTGCCGCGGAACTCCGCGCCGAACCGCGTTCGCAACCGTTGCGAAGTGTCCGGCCGTCCGCGCGGTTTTTACCGCAAGCTGAAGATGTCGCGTATTGCGCTTCGTGAACTGGGTTCCCTGGGCAAGATCCCGGGCCTGGTCAAGTCGAGCTGGTAAGGAGAAACTCCGATGGCAATTTCTGATCCGTTGGGGGATATGCTGACCCGCATTCGCAACGCGCAGATGCGTCGCAAGAACAAGGTCAGTTCACCAAATTCCAAATTGCGTGCACATGTACTTGATGTGCTCGCAAAAGAGGGGTACATCCGTGGCTACACCACGGTTGAATACGAGGGCGGTAAGTCCGAGTTGGAAATCGAACTGAAGTATTTCGACGGTGAACCGGTTATCCGCACGATTGAACGTGTGTCCAAGCCGGGCCGCCGCGTTTACTCGTCGGTGAAAAATATCCCGCATGTCTCTAATGGCCTGGGCGTGTCGATCATTTCGACTCCGCGTGGCGTCATGAGCGACCATCAGGCGCGGGACGAAAACGTAGGTGGTGAGGTTCTGTGCCGCGTCTTCTGATGCGGCATCCTCACTTTTAAAACAACGACAAGGTTGGTCATATGTCTCGTATTGGCAAAAAGCCAGTCCCCGTGCCAAGCGGGGTAACGGCATCGATCGACGGTCAGACGGTTACGATCAAGGGCCCGAAAGGCGAAAAATCTTTCGTGCTCAATGATCTTGTTCTGGCCGAAATGACGGATGATGGGATCAAAATCGATCCGTGCAACAGCACCAAGCCGGCTCGCTCCATGTGGGGCATGAGCCGCACCATGGTCGCGAACCTGATCACCGGTGTGACCGAGGGCTTCAAGAAAGACCTCGCTATCACCGGTGTCGGTTACCGCGCTCAGGTCCAGGGTAAGAACCTTCAGCTGGCGCTCGGTTTCTCTCATGACGTCGTCTATCCGATTCCGGATGGTATCGATATTGTGTGCCCGAAGCCGACGGAAATCAGCATCACCGGTACCGACAAACAGCGCGTCGGTCAGGTTGCCGCTGAAATTCGTGAATTCCGCCCGCCGGAGCCCTACAAGGGCAAAGGCGTTCGTTATGCAGGCGAGTTCATCGTCCGCAAAGAAGGCAAGAAGAAGTAACGGACCCAGATCATGGCGAACAGCAAACAAGCTTTCGAGCGCCGCCGCGATCGCGTGCGCCGTTCGATTCAGAAAGCCGCGAACGGTCGTCCGCGCCTTTCTGTCTTCCGCTCGTCGAAGCAGATCTACGCCCAGATCATCGACGATGCGAAGGGACATACGATTGTCTCTGCTTCAACGATCGAAAAAGATCTCAAGGGCAGCCTGAAAACGGGCGCCGACGTCGCTGCAGCCGCAGCCGTTGGCAAGCTTGTCGCCGAGCGTGCTGCGGCCGCTGGCGTAAAGCAGGTCGTGTTCGACCGTGGCGGGTACCAGTATCATGGGCGCGTAAAAGCGCTTGCTGATGCAGCCCGTGAAGGTGGACTTGAATTCTGACCAGCGCCCGTTGGCGCTCTTAAGAACGGAAGACGTATAATATGGCGAGACAAGAAAATCGCGATCGCGACGAGCGAGACAGCGAATTCGTCGACAAGCTCGTTCACATCAACCGCGTTGCTAAAGTGGTCAAGGGTGGCCGTCGTTTCGGCTTCGCAGCACTTGTAGTGGTTGGTGACCAGAAGGGCCGCGTCGGCTTCGGTCATGGCAAGGCACGTGAAGTGCCGGAAGCCATCCGTAAGGCAACTGAAGCAGCAAAACGCACGATGATCCGCGTGCCGCTTCGCGAAGGCCGGACCCTCCACCACGATGTGGAAGGCCGTCACGGCGCTGGTAAGGTTCTGCTTCGCGCAGCTCCGGCCGGTACCGGTATCATCGCAGGCGGTCCGATGCGTGCCGTTTTCGAAACGCTCGGCGTCCAGGACGTTGTGGCCAAGTCTCTGGGGACTTCCAACCCCTACAACATGGTTCGTGCAACTTTTGCTGCGCTGACCAAGGAAGACAGCCCGCGTTCCGTCGCTGCCCGCCGTGGCCTCAAGGTCTCTGTGCTGCAGTCCCGCCGTCGTGACAACAACGATGAGGCGGCTTCGGCTGCCGCTGAGGCTTGACCTTAGCGGCTCCGGTCCCCAGCTGAGAGAGGGTACGTTCCATGGCGAACACCGAAAAGACTGTCACGGTCGAACAGATCGGCAGCCCGCTGCGCCGTCCTAAGGACCAGCGCGCGACGCTCGTCGGTCTCGGCCTGAACAAGATGCACCGCCGTTCCACACTGAAGGACACTCCTGAAGTGCGCGGCATGATCAATAAGGTCCAGCATCTCGTTCGCGTCGTCGAAGACAACGCGTAAACGGGGTGAGGAGATACGAACATGAAGCTCAATGAACTTCGTGACAACGAAGGTGCCGTAAAAGACCGCATGCGTGTGGCTCGCGGCATCGGGTCCGGCAAGGGCAAGACCGGTGGCCGTGGTGTCAAAGGTCAGAAATCCCGTTCCGGCGTTGCCATCAAAGGCTTTGAAGGCGGTCAGATGCCGCTTCACCGCCGTCTGCCGAAGCGCGGCTTCACGAACATTTTTGCCAAGGACTACAATACTGTGTCCATCGGCCGTGTTCAGAAGGCGATTGATGCAGGCAAGCTGAATGCGTCCGAGACGGTCACCGTCGAAGCGCTGAAGGCAGCAGGCGTTGTCAAACGGGTCCGTGACGGTGTGCGCATCGTCGCCAACGGTGAACTCACCGCTGCAGTGACCTTTGAAGTTGCCGGTGCCTCCAAGGGCGCTGTTGCAGCGATTGAAAAAGCAGGCGGCAAGGTTGCCGTCCAGGGAGCTCAGGCTTAACAGCCTGGGCTTCACCCATTTCCTGGGCAAGCATTCCGGAGTAGGGCATGGCATCGGCCGCCGAGCAACTGGCGTCAAATCTCAATTTCTCAGCTTTCGCCAAGGCTGAAGAACTCAAAAAGCGCATCTGGTTCACACTGGGGGCGCTTTTGGTTTATCGACTGGGCACTTACATTCCCTTGCCCGGCATCAATCCGGACGCCTTTGCGCAGGCCTTTAACCAGGCCCAGTCCGGCATCATCGGCATGTTCAACATGTTTGCCGGCGGTGCTGTCGAGCGCATGGCGATCTTCGCTCTCGGCATCATGCCGTATATTTCCGCCTCCATTATCATGCAGCTCATGACGACCGTCGTGCCGTCACTCGAGCAGCTCAAGAAGGAAGGCGAGCAGGGCCGCAAAGTCATCAACCAGTACACGCGCTACGGCACTGTTATCCTGGCTGCTTTCCAGGCTTACGGTATTGCAGTCGGTCTGGAGGGAGCCGCCAATGTGGTTGCCGATCCGGGCTGGTTCTTCCGCGCATCAACTGTTCTGACGCTGGTTGGCGGTACCATGTTCCTGATGTGGCTCGGTGAGCAGATCACATCGCGCGGTATCGGTAACGGTATTTCGCTGATCATCTTTGCCGGAATTGTCGCCGGTCTGCCGGTCGCGCTGGTCAACGTGCTTGAACTCGGCCGCCAGGGTTCGATGTCGACCGTTCTGATTCTCGGTATCCTGATTCTGGCTGTCGTTGTGATCGCACTGATCGTGTTCATGGAACGGGCTCAGCGCAGGCTGCTGATTCAGTATCCGAAGCGCCAGATGGGCAACCGCATGTTCGAAGGCAACACCTCGTTCTTGCCGCTCAAGCTCAACACTGCCGGTGTGATTCCGCCGATCTTCGCGTCCTCCCTGCTGCTGGTTCCTGCCACCATCGGCGGCTTCAGCCAGGGTTCGGGGAACGAATGGCTGACGTATATCACTGCGGCGCTTGGTCACGGCCAGCCGCTGTTCATGGTGTTCTACGCAGCGATGATCGTGTTCTTCTGCTTCTTCTACACCGCGATCGTGTTCAACCCGAGCGATACGGCTGACAACCTGAAGAAACATGGCGGGTTCATCCCGGGTATTCGTCCCGGCGAGCGCACCGCGCAGTATATCGACTACGTTCTGACGCGCATTACGGTGGTCGGTGCCATCTACATCACCGTCGTTTGTCTATTACCCGAATTCCTTATTTCGGCGACTGGCGTTCCGTTCTATTTCGGTGGCACCTCTTTGTTGATTGTCGTAAGCGTGACGATGGATACCGTGTCACAGATCCAGGGGCACTTGCTTGCGCATCAATATGAGGGTCTGGTGAAAAAAGCGAAATTGAGTGGGAGGCGTCGATGAGGCTTATTCTGGTTGGACCGCCAGGAGCGGGGAAGGGGACACAAGCCGCACATCTCGTTGCAAAATACGAGATACCGCAACTCTCCACCGGAGACATGTTGCGGGCTGCAGTGGCCGCCAAGACCCCGGTAGGCCTCAAAGCCAAGGAAGTGATGGACGCTGGCGGACTTGTCTCTGACGAGATCGTCGTCGGTATTATTCGCGACCGTATCGCCGAAGAAGATGCCAAGAACGGTTTCATTCTCGACGGTTTTCCGCGCACGCTGGCGCAGGCCGAAGCGCTTGATGAGATGCTGGAAGCAAACAGCCTCAAACTGAACGCTGTGCTGGAACTGCGTGTCGACCAGTCCAAATTGGTCGACCGGATCATCAAACGTGCCGCGGATGCACAGGCTGCCGGCCAGCCGGTGCGCAAGGACGATGACCCGGAAGTCTTCAAGCAACGTCTTGAAGCCTATAACCGCGATACCGCAGTTGTTGTGCCGTATTACGAGAAGACAGGTCTTCTTTCCGTGATCGACGGCATGCAGTCCATTGATGAAGTAACGGCTTCAATAGATTCCGTACTTCAAGGACTTGACGAAAAGGTTTAGAGCCGTTAAACGACCCGCTCTACCTTACAGTTAAGCCGGTTCCATGTAAGTGGGGCCGGCATTCTCTGTGCCGGGGCTACCCCGGCATTTTCGTACCCGCAAGGGCCGGACTCCACCGGACGCGGGCATTATAACCTGCGGCAAGACCATGGTCTCGTCGCGTAATCATGGAGACGAACGTGGCACGTATTGCTGGCGTTAACATCCCGACGAACAAGCGCGTAGTCATTGCGCTTCAGTATATTCACGGCATTGGCGCGAAATTCGCCCAGGAAATCATCGAGAAGAACAACATCGATGCTGCCCGCCGTGTGAACGAGCTTTCTGACGCAGAAGTCCTGTCCATCCGCGAAACCATCGACCGGGATTACCTCGTTGAAGGTGACCTGCGTCGTGAGACCGCAATGAACATCAAGCGTCTGATGGACCTTGGCTGCTACCGCGGCCTGCGTCACCGTCGCGGCCTGCCGGTTCGCGGTCAGCGGACGCACACGAACGCACGTACCCGCAAGGGTCCGGCTAAACCGATCGCAGGTAAGAAGAAATAATTACCCTGCCTGGATTGGTGGTGGAGCTGCCGGCATTACGGCAGTGACGAGATCAAAACAAGGATAAGAGAATGGCTAAAGACACGACGCGCGTGCGTCGCCGCGAACGCAAGAACATCTCTTCTGGCGTTGCGCATGTGAACTCCACGTTCAATAACACCATGATCACGATCACCGACGCACAGGGCAACGCGATCTCCTGGTCGTCCGCTGGTGCTCTCGGTTTCAAAGGTTCCCGTAAGTCCACTCCGTATGCTGCCCAGGTTGCTGCGGAAGACGCTGCGAAAAAAGCTGCCGAGCACGGCATGCGCACCCTCGAAGTGGAAGTGCGCGGTCCGGGTTCCGGTCGTGAATCTGCTTTGCGCGCCCTGCAGGCTGCCGGTTTCCTGATCACGTCCATCCGTGACGTGACGCCGATTCCGCACAACGGCTGCCGTCCGCGCAAGCGTCGCCGCGTCTAAGGCTTCCCAGCTTTAGGTACTTGTTTCTCCAAATGGCAAAGAATGGCCTGGCGTTGATCCGCCGGGCGGGATAGCCGAAGGGACGAAAACGTGACCATTCAAAAAAACTGGCAAGAACTGATCAAGCCGACCAAACTCGAGATCAAGCCGGGTGAAGATCCGCGCTTCTTGGCAACTGTCGTTGCCGAGCCGCTCGAGCGTGGCTACGGTCTGACCCTTGGCAACGCGCTGCGCCGTATCCTGCTGTCTTCTCTGCAGGGTGCCGCCGTGACCGCCGTTCAGATCGATGGCGTTCTGCATGAGTTCTCGTCGATCCCGGGTGTCCGGGAAGATGTCACCGACATCGTGCTGAATATCAAGGAAATCGCCATCCGTATGGAAGGCGAAGGCCCCAAGCGCATGGTTGTGCGTAAGCAGGGACCTGGTGTTGTCACCGCCGGCGACATCCAGACTGTTGGCGATGTCGAGGTTCTCAATCCGGAACTGGTGCTCTGCACGCTGGATGAAGGCGCTGAAATCCGCATGGAATTCACCGTCAACACCGGCAAGGGCTATCATTCTTCGGATCGGAATCGTCCGGAAGATGCGCCGATTGGCCTGATCCCGGTCGACAGCCTCTACTCTCCGGTCAAGAAGGTCTCCTACAAGGTGGAAAACACCCGTGAAGGCCAGGTTCTTGACTATGACAAGCTGACCCTGACTGTCGAAACCGATGGTTCCGTCAAGCCGGAAGACGCCGTGGCATTCGCTGCACGCATTCTGCAGGATCAGCTCTCCATCTTCGTCAACTTCGAAGAGCCGCAGCGTGAAGTCGCCGAGGACAGTGTCCCGGAACTGGCTTTCAACCCTGCGCTTCTGAAGAAGGTCGACGAGCTGGAACTGTCTGTGCGGTCTGCAAACTGCCTGAAGAACGACAATATCGTGTATATTGGCGATCTCATTCAGAAGACCGAAGCGGAAATGCTGCGGACTCCGAATTTCGGCCGCAAGTCGCTGAACGAAATCAAGGAAGTTCTCGCCCAGATGGGTCTCCATCTCGGCATGGAAGTCGCCAACTGGCCGCCTGAGAACATCGATGATCTCGCCAAGCGCTACGAAGACCATCAGTACTAAGGGCGCACGCGTCCTGTGAGGATCAACCGGGCAAGAGTTCAACCAGAAGAACTGACTGCCTGAAAGAAAAAGGAGAGGGCCATGCGCCACGGTAAATCCGGCCGCAAGCTCAACCGGACCTCTAGCCACCGTAAGGCTATGTTCGCGAACATGGCAGCGTCGCTGATCAAGCACGAACAGATCGTGACGACCCTGCCGAAGGCTAAAGAAATGAAGCCGATCATCGACAAGCTCATCACCCTGGGCAAGCGCGGTGACCTGCATGCACGCCGCCAGGCCATTTCGCAGATTCGCGATGCGGCAATGGTTGCCAAGCTGTTCGAAACGCTCGGCGAGCGTTACAAGGACCGCAGCGGCGGCTATTCCCGCGTTCTGAAAGCCGGTTTCCGCTATGGCGACAACGCTCCGATGGCTGTCATCGAGCTGGTCGACCGTGACCCGGAAGCACGCGGTGCTGAAGACCGCGCTCGCGTGGAAGCTGAAGAAGCGGCTGAAAACGCAGCGTAAAAAGTTGCCTGTTCGGCAAATCACGAAGGCGGGCAGAAATGCCCGCCTTTTTTGTTGGTCAAACGATTGTCAAAATTGACGATTTCATTTCGAATAATGAGATCGCGATTATCAATGATTTAAGGAAAACTGCCTAGGCTCCCCCCATGACTCCTGGACTAGTGGGAGTGGCTGGGGAGAACTACTGTGACAGCGAACACGAATTCCGTTTCTAAGAAAAGGTCGCCTTCTCTTAGACTTTCTTTTGTTATTCCGGCTCTGATGATCGTGATTACAGTAGCAGCTTGTGCTGCTGTGGGCGTTATTGGTTACATGACCGGTCGTGATGGATTGCAGCAAGCGGCGGAAGCCGAACTCGGCATGGTCATTACAGCACGCAATGCGCTCCTGCAGTCCCGTTTGCACGCCGCTGAATCCCAGATCGTCAATTTGGCCTCCAGCGTCTCCGATCCGTTGAGCAATCTTGGCAATGCGACGATGAACCTTGCCAAGGAAAAGGAAGAAATTCTCGCGCTGTTCCAGGCGCCGCAGACACCTGAAGAGCGTGCCTCGGTGACAGGCAAGGAACAGAAGACGATGTACGCCTGGCGCCACACTGAAGCGCACCCGGCCTTCTACAATGTCTGGAAGAACGGCGGCTTTGCCGATCTCTATCTGATCGATAACGCCGGTCTCGTTCTTTATTCCGTGACCAAGGGCGACGAGTTCCTGTCCAAGATCGGCGAAGGCAGTGTTGCTGAAGGCACCGGGCTTGAGACTGTTTTCAACGCCGCCAAGAACCTGGGTGAAGGCGAGATCGCGGCCAGTGTGTTTGCACCCTATGCGCCAGCGGGCGGAGATGGCTCCCTGTTCCTGGCTTCGCCTGTTTTCATGAATTCCTTCGGGACCATCAGCCTGAGCGGTATTGCCGTCATGCGGATCGATTCCGATTTCCTGAGCGAAGTCGTGGCGAACCGGGACGATCTGGGTGAAACCGGCCAGGTCTATGTGATCAACCAGGACGGCGTCGTGCTGAGCGACATGCGCTTGCCGGTGCGCCCACGGCACTGAGCACACAGTTTCGACTGGGCCGGCGATTGAAGCTGCGGCCGGCACGGAAGCCGCCGGCATCGTGCAGGGTGCTGACGGAGTTGACGATCTGGTCGTTGCCGTCCGCTTGCTTTCCAGGGGCAGAACTGGGCGATCGTTGCGGAAAAGAGCGTGGAAGAAACGCTGTCTGCCGTCACCCGCATGCGGGACCAGATGTTCCTCTGGTCGCTGGCAACGATTGCCGTTGCTGCCGTCATCGCGCTGTTCTTCTCCCAGTCGATCACCCGTCCGCTGACCACGCTCGTTGGAGCACTCAACGAGATTGCTTCGGGGAACCTCGGTGCGGAGATCAAGGCTGCGAACCGCAAGGACGAAATCGGCGACATCGGCCGGGCCGTACTGCAGATCCGTCAGAATGCGGCTGAGGAGAACGAACGCCGTGCTGCAGAGGAAGCCGACGATGCGCGGCGTCAGGCCGAACAGCGTCAGGAGATGCTGGCAAGCCTTGCCGGTGACTTCGAAGCGACCGTGGGCACTGTTGTCGACAAGGTTGCGCACACGGCTGCAAGCCTGCGTGAATCCGCCAACAAGATGCGGAACATGACCGATATTGCCGGCGAGACTTCCGCCAATGCGGCAACCATGTCCGAGGAAACCCTGGCGGAAGTGGAATCGATTGCAGCCGCCTCCGATCAGTTGTCCAGCTCGATCCAGGAAATCTCGACCCTGATCGAGCGATCCTCCAGCGTTGCCGCCGAAGCGACCAAGCGCGCGGAAACGACCAACGACACTGTCCGCTCCCTTGCGGAGGCTGCCAACCGGATTGGCGAAGTCGTAACACTGATTTCCGACATTGCCGACCAGACCAACCTTCTGGCGCTCAATGCCACGATCGAAGCCGCACGTGCGGGTGAGGCGGGCAAGGGCTTTGCGGTGGTTGCCTCCGAGGTCAAGGACCTTGCGTCCCAGACCGGCAAGGCGACCGGTGAAATCCAGCAGCAAATCGATGCCATCCGTGGCGCGACCGACGATGCGGTCGATGCTATCGGTGACATTCAGAAAACGATCGACGAGATCACCAAATCGGTGAGCGAAGTCGCCGCTGCTGTCACCGAGCAGAGCTACGCGACGCAGGGCATCGCGGAAAACACCCAGCGGGCGGCCGGTGGAACCTCCAAGGTGACCGAGGACATCCGCAATGTTTCCTCGCTGTCCAACGACACCAACATGGCTGCACAGACCTTCTCCGAAGAAGCTGCGGACATGGCGTCGAAGGCAGAAGAACTCGATCACGAGGTGCGCAGCTTCCTCGCGCAGGTCCGTTCGGCTTAAAGCAAGCTTTACCGACTGAAAAAGGGGCCGCCGGAAATCCGGCGGCCCTTTTGTATTTGCCTCTTTTCCTCCCTATCTGCCATGTATCGCGATGGGTATCAGAAGATTCGAAAAAGAGGCTCCCGCCATGCGCCTGGTTCTGACCAGCATTACGCGTCCCGTAGTCCTTGCCGCTCTGGCCGGCCTGATTGGTATGTCTGCCGCGCTTGCCCAGTCCGTGCAGCCGTCTCCGGCCGATCTGCGTCTGGTTCCGCAAAGCGATGCGCAGATCAAACTGTCCTTTGCACCCATCGTGAAAAAGGTCGCGCCGGCGGTGGTCAACGTTTACGCCAGCCGGAAGGTGGTGCAGCGACGGCAGGTGTCGCCTTTCATGGACGATCCGTTCTTCCGCAGGTTCTTCGGTCAGCCAGGCGGCAACGACAGGCCGCGCCAGCGGGTGGAATCCTCCCTCGGATCCGGTGTCATCATTTCTTCTGACGGCACGGTCATCACCAACCACCATGTGATCAAGGATGCGGATGACGTTCGTGTTGCCTTGAACGACAGGCGCGAATTCGACGCCGACATCGTCCTCATGGATGAGCGGACAGACCTGGCGGTTCTGAAGATCCGCGGGGACGGTCCTTTCGAGAGCATCGACTTTGCGGATTCCGACAGTCTGGAAGTGGGCGACATCGTGCTTGCCATCGGCAACCCGTTCGGTGTCGGCCAGACGGTGACTCAGGGCATCGTCTCCGCCACGGCCCGAACCCAGGTCGGTGTCACGGACTTTCAGTTCTTCATCCAGACCGATGCGGCGATCAACCCGGGCAACTCCGGCGGAGCGCTCGTCGACATGACCGGCAAGCTGGTTGGCATCAACTCGGCCATCTATTCACGCTCCGGCGGGTCCAACGGCATCGGCTTTGCCATCCCGGCCCATATGGCGCGCTTTGTTGCTCAGGCCGCTGACCATGGCGGCAAGGTTCAGCGGCCCTGGCTGGGCGCGACCGTGCAGTTGGTGAATGCCGAAATCGCCGAAGCACTGTCTCTCAAGCGGCCACAAGGTGTGCTGGTGACAGCCGTTTTCGAAGGCTCACCCGCCTATGAGGCAGGGCTTCGCGTCAGCGATCTGGTGATTGCTGTCGACGGAAAGGAAGTGACTGATCCCAATTCCTTCGGCTATCGGTTCGCGACAAAGATGATCGGGGAAGAGACCGACTTCGTGGTCCTTCGGAGTGGCGAGGAAAAACATCTGACAGTCGCCCTGAAACCCGCGCCGGAAACCGTTCCGCGGGACACGCGTGAACTTGTCGAATATTCGCCTTTCGAAGGGGCGACGGTGATGAACCTTTCGCCGGCCGTTTCGGAAGAACTCGGCCTTGAAGGCCTTTTCGACGGTGTTGCGATCGCCGACGTGAAACGCGGCAGCACGGCGGACCGTGTGGGGCTTCGTCCAGGCGACATCATCCGCGGTATCAACCAGAAGGCAATCGAGAGCACACAGATGCTGGAGGACGTCACCCGGAAGCCGCCGCGTTTGTGGCAGATCGATATCGAGCGGGACGGCAAGGTCTCGCAGATCATTCTGCGCGGTTAGGTGTCGGTGTGAGCGATCTGTTTGAAGCTTCCGGATTGAGCCAGTCCGGTCCGCGGCCGCTGGCGGACCGGATGCGCCCGACCAGATTGGCCGATGTGGTGGGGCAGGATCACCTGCTCGGACCGGAGGGCACGCTGTCGCGGATGCTCAAGACGCGGACGCTCGGCTCATTGATCTTCTGGGGTCCTCCCGGCACCGGCAAGACGACCATTGCGCGGTTGCTTGCCAACGAAACGGACCTCGCGTTCGAGCAGATCTCCGCGATCTTTTCCGGCGTTGCGGATCTGAAGAAGGTGTTTGAAGCGGCGCGGGCCCGTCGCATGAGCGGCCGGGCAACGCTGCTCTTCGTCGACGAGATTCATCGGTTCAACCGGGCGCAGCAGGACAGCTTTCTGCCTGTGATGGAGGACGGCACGATCACGCTGGTCGGTGCGACCACGGAAAATCCGTCTTTCGAACTCAACGCGGCGCTCTTGTCCCGATCGCACGTGATGACGTTTCACTCGCTATCGGCTGAGGCAATCGAAAAACTTCTGGCCAGGGCAGAGGAACTGGAAGAGCGCAAATTGCCGCTCGATGAGGACGCGCGCCGGGTGCTGATCCGCATGGCCGATGGCGACGGCCGCTCTTCATTGACCCTGGCTGAGGATGTCTGGCGCGCTGCTGGCCAGGACGAAGTCTTCGATGCCGAACGCCTTCAGGAAATCGTCCAGAGGCGGGCGCCGATTTACGACAAGAGTGCCGACGGGCACTACAATCTGATCTCCGCGCTGCACAAGTCCGTCCGCGGTTCGGATCCCGATGCCGCGCTCTATTGGTTCTGCCGGATGCTGGACGGCGGAGAAGATCCGCTCTATCTGGCGCGCCGTCTGATCCGCATGGCTGTCGAGGATATCGGTCTTGCCGATCCCAATGCGCTTGTACAGGCCAATGCGGCCCGCGATGCCTATCAGATGCTCGGGTCTCCGGAAGGAGAGCTGGCGCTTGCGCAGTCGGTGATTTATCTCGCAACCGCCCCGAAATCGAACGGCGCCTATGTGGCCTACAAGGCTGCGATGCGGGACGCAAAATCCAGCGGTTCACTGTTGCCGCCCAAGCATATCCTCAACGCACCCACCAAGCTGATGAAGCAGGAAGGTTACGGCGACGGCTATCAATATGATCACGACGCGCCCGATGGCTTTTCCGGGCAGGACTATTTCCCGGAGCAGATGGGCCGAAAGACTTATTACGATCCGCCGCAGAGAGGCTTTGAGCGGGAATTGAGAAAGCGTCTGGAGTTCTGGGACAAGCGGCGCAAGGAACGCGGCTGAGGCTGCCGGCCGGGAGAGCGAAGCCTCAGGCGGTTTCGATGGATGTCAGGCGGTCGAGCGCGCTCTTCAAGGCGGCAATCAGTTTTTCCCGGTCTTCCGGCGCCATCGTGTCGGAAATCTTCTCCAACTGGCGTGACACCTGATCCAGCTCCAGCTCACCCTTGATGTGCGCGGGTTCCTTCAGGCCGATCACTTCGTAGGTGGTGACCGGATAGGCGATGCCCTTGACGTTTACTTCGCCGTTTTCCGCACATTTGATCTGATCCTTCACCTGGGAATAGGTTTCGAAGGAGATCAGGATCGAGCCTGGCGTGGCAAGGCTTTCCAGTCGGGACGCCGTGTTCACACCGCGGCCGATGATGGTGTAGTCCAGCCGGTCTTCGCTGCCGAAGTTGCCCACGGTGCAATAGTCCGTGTGGATGCCCATTCGGCACTTCATGGGTTTGGAAATGCCGGCCTCCTGCCAGGCGCCCTGCAGAGCCTTCATCCGCTCCTGCATGTCGATGGCCATGCGCACACAGGCAAGCGCATCCTCGGTGACGCCGCGTGTTTCCGGATCGCCGAAAAAGATCAGGATGGCGTCGCCGACGTATTTGTCGATGGTTGCCCCGTAGCGCAGGGCGATATTCGACATCTCCGTCAGATACTGGTTCAGGATTGCCGTGAGTTCTTCCGACTCAAGCCGGTCCGCCGTTTCGGTGAAATCGGCAATATCGGAGAAGAAAACCGTCAGCTTTTTGCGCGTGGACGCAATCTTGACTTCCTGACGTCCATCGAAAATCGACTGGTATACCTGTGGAGACAGGTATTTGGCGAGCTGACGGGACAGAGCTTCAAGCTTGTTGGACTGGTCCGCGAGCTGGTCCTCGACCGCTTCGCCATGCTCGATGGTGGCCTCATAGAGCAATCGAAGATCTTCCAGTTCGGAGCGCAGATAGTCGTTTTCTTCCTGCAGGGATTGCAGGGAGGCTGTCTTGTCGGCTTGCCCGGAATCATCGGAGTTTTGGGCAGTTTTATCTACACTCTTGGCCATTTTATTCCGCGTCGAAAGATCGGGTCAGATTGACAGGTTTATAGCGCTGATCTTTTGAGAATCACACTCGGATCCGTGGACTATCTTAGCGGAATATAAAGGGCGGGCAGGGGAAAAGTGTTGCCGGTTGCACAGCGCAAGCTTCCCGGGAGGCTTGCGTGTCAAATTATGTTTGCACAGAAGTGATCGGGCCGGAGCATAGTTTCGCCATGTCTTGATTGGCGTATGGAAAGCACGGCCGCATAAAGGATGTAGCCATTCTTTTCTGCTAGGTCTTTTTCAGATGATCCCCGCGGTGACCTCATGAAGGAAATCGAACTCAGATTGGCGCTGGTGTTTTATGGCGGCGTTTCGCTTGCCATCTATATGCATGGTGTCAGCCGGGAGATCCTCAATCTCGTACGGGCGTCAAGCTGCCGCCTCGACCGTAAATCGAATGGGTCGACACAGGACGCGCTGGATCAGGAACTGCCTCCGGTTCAAAGCGCCTACAAGGATCTGCTCGATCTGTTGTCGTCCGTTGCCGATATCCGCGTGGTGGTTGATGCAATTGCAGGGGCGTCTGCTGGCGGCGTCAACGGCATCATGCTGGCGCGGGCCATCACCCACGATCTGCCGCTCGACAGCCACAGCGAGATGTGGCTGGAAAATGCCGACGTCACGCGCCTGGCCCGGCCGCAGGTGGGCCTGTCCCGCTATCTGAAGATTTCCATTTCACCCGTTTTGGACCAGCTTATATCCACCCGGTTGATGAAGCAGATCGAAAGCGCGGAAACGCGCGAAAAGCTGCGGATCTTCATGCAGGCGCGATGGTTCACACCGCCTTTTTCAGGCGAACGTTTCATTAGCTGGATGCTGGATGCCTGCAAGAAGATGGAGGATGGGGCGGTGCCGGGCCGCAGCCTCATCCCGCGCGGGCAGACGCTGGATCTGTTTGTCACCATCACCGATTACAACGGCATCAAGCGGCGCATTCATCTCGATGATCCGGACTATGTCGAGGAGTGGGATCATCGGCGGATCCTGAACTTCCACGCAGCTCACAGGATGCCCGGACATATCGAGAGCCAGTTCGACGCCAACAGCATTCCCGAGATTGTTTTCGCGGCCCGCGCGACCTCCTCCTTTCCGGGAGCGTTTCCGCCTGCGACGGTTGCAGAAATGGAGCGGGTGCTGGCAGACCACGACATGACGTGGGCCAACCGCGATCCGTTTCTCGCAAGAGGGCTCAATCTGACCGCCGAGACGGCCGGTCAGCATTGTTTTGTCGACGGCAGCGTTGTGATGAACAAGCCGTTTGCGCCCGTGATCAACGTTATTCAGGATCGGCCGGCGGTGCGTGAAGTCGCCCGGCGGCTGATCTACGTGGATCCTTCTCCCGTTGTTCCGGTGGAAACGGACAGTACCATTTCGGAACTACCCGGGTTCTTCCGGGTGATCCTGGCTTCGCTCGCCCATATTCCGCGTAATGAGCCCATCGGCGACGATCTGAAAGAGCTCGAACAGAACAACCGGCGCAGCCGCTGGCTGTCGCAACTGATCGATGACGCGGTTCCGATGGTCGAAAAGGCGGTGTCCCGCATCCTGCCCAGGCGGCGGCGCGTAACGCCGGACATTCTGTCAAACTGCCGGAAGCAGGCAACCGTCGCCGCCTTCGAACAGGCTGGGTTCGCCTTTCTCAACTATCAGTCCCTGAAGCTGCATTCCCTGGCTGAGCGGCTGGCCGGTCTGACGGCGCGGCTCAGCGGACTGGAGTGCGCGCGGGACCATGAAGAGGCAATTTTAGGGCTCATCTTTCGTCACACCGGCCGTTTGACAGCCGAGAGCAAGGATGCTCTGGGCCGCTCCGATCCTCACGTGATTGCCTTGCTGCGCGGACTTGATGTCGATTACCGGATACGCCGACTGCGCTTTGCGGTCCGCAAACTCAACGGGTTTTATCACTACCGTTCCAGCTCTGGTCTGCCGCCACCCGATTTCGAGGCGCTCGATCAGATGAAGGGAATGCTCTACGAGCAGATCGACCACCTGGGGTGGCGCTGGAATGACCGGTTCTTCGGTGGCCGCAGCAGGGACCAGGCCGAGGCTTTCGTGCGTGCGGTCGAGGCCGACAGTCCGGAAGCTGCCGAACATGTCCAGCCCATGCTGACATCGCTGACGCAAATGATGGGGCTTGCCGACCTGGACCGGTTGCACGACGAGCTTTTGCCGACAGGGCCCGCAATCTCCTCGACAAAAGCCGCCATATCTCCTGATGGGTACCTATATCGGGTTCGGGTTTTTCGATCTGATAACCTTTCCGGTGTGCAGCGGAACGACTTTTCCGAGGTGACGGAAATCCTGGTCGACCGGATCAGCCCAACGGACGCTGCCAGCCTTTACACGGAGGGGTTCGACCTCAAGGGCAAGTCTCTGAATACCTTTGGGGCCTTCTTCAACCGGGGTTGGCGGGAACATGACTATCTGTGGGGCCGCCTCAATGCTGCCGACAGGCTGGTCAGCATCGTGCTGTCGGCGGCGGGCGAGGGCACTTTGCCGCAGATGCAGGTCAATCAGGCGCGAGCGCGGATCTTTCTGGCGGTTCTGGAAGAAGAGCGCGGCAAACTTTCTGAAATACCTGAGGAAATAGAGCGGATCGATAACTTGATCCGGTCGATCTATCCCGACTTCGCCCATGTGGCGGCAAGGGTTTGACCGGCTGACGGTCATTATTTGGCAAGTCATTCCTTGACGTGAGGTCTGCTCTTTCGCTACGCACAAAAGTGGCCAGGGAATTGCGTGTGGAATTTTGACTTGATGACTTTCATTGCCGAACGATTTGGAACCGGTCCAGAGGTATTTCTGGGTTTCTTTCTGGTGCTTTATGCCGCCAGCTTGATCGTGCTGTTCACGACCGGTCTGATCATGACGGCAATGAATCGGCGTCATCCGGACCGCAAGATCCAGAAGCGTCAGCCGACGCATGACGCCCTGCGCGATATCAAGTCCTCCATGCGCCAGCTTTCGATCACGAGCTGCTGCCTTTCCATCGGCCTCTATGCCCAGCTGCGTGGCTGGACGCTGTTCGATCCTGTCGCCTTGTCCTGGTGGTCTGTGCCTCTGTTCTTCGTGATCTCCCTGGTCCTGCATGATACCTGGTTCTATTGGGGACACCGGATCCTGCACACCAGGATGTTCTACCGGTTCCACAAACCGCACCACATGACGGTGACGCCGACAGTCTGGTCCAACGATGCGGGCTCCAGCGTCGATACGCTGTTTGCCCACTCCTACTATGCGCTGGTGCTGTTTTTCGTGCCCATTCCTCCGCTGGTATTCCTGGGCCACCGGCTGTTCGATCAGGTGTCCGCGGCAATTGGCCATTGCGGCTATGAGCATTTCGCGAGCCCGAGCGCACGCAAGCCCTGGCCCTTGCTGTGCACGCTCTATCACGACCAGCATCACCAGTATTTCGTCTACAATTACGCCAACTACTTTTCATTCTGGGACCGGTTCTGCGGCACCATCCATCCGACATATGACGAGCGGGTAGAGGGCTTTGAGGCGATTTATGCCGGCACCGGCAAGCAGGAAAAGTCATGATGGGGCTTCTAGCCGACTATCTCATCGTTCTGGCGCTGACCTATGCAGCGATGGTGTCGGTTTATTTCGCGACCGGCTTCACCATGATCGCGATCAATTCCCGCCATCCTGATCGGCGGATCCAGAAACACCGCGACGGCATGAAGCGTCAGGCAGAGGAAATCCGGGCCTCCATGAAGGCGCTGGCGACATCTTCCGTCTTGCTGTCGTCGGGTTATTTCGCACAGACCCAGGGCTGGACGCTGGTCGCACCGCTGGACCTGAGCTGGTGGTCTTTCCCGCTGATGTTCGCCGTCTGCTTCGTCTTGTTCGATGCCTGGTTTTATTGGGGGCACCGGGTCCTGCACTGGCCGTCGCTCTACAGGTTCCACGTACCGCATCACCGCTCGATCGCTCCGACGGTCTGGAGCAACGACAGCTCGACAACGGTGGACACGCTGATTGAGCATTTCTTCTATTTACTGGTCTGGTTCGTGCTGCCGGTGCCTGCCCTGAGTGTGTTTGCGCTGCGGCTTTTCGACCAGATTTCAGGCATGGTCGGCCATTCGGGCTTTGAATATTTTGCTTCGAAATCGTCGCGATTCCCGTCGCCGCTGATTTGCACGACGTTCCATGATCTGCATCATTCGCAGTTTCACTACAATTACGGTAACTTCTTCTCGTTCTGGGACCGGATCTGCGGAACGGTGCATCCGAAGTATGATGTGCTGGTGCGTTCCATGGAAGAGACCGGCGAAATTCCGGATTCGGAAGAAACGAAAGTCAAGGCAACCGGGTAAGCCCGCACAGTACTGACGTGTGTCAGCCAACCGACCAACTGGATATATGAAGAGATATGCTCGATCAGGCGCTGACGATATTGCTCGAATTCCTGCCGATTTACGCAGCTTGCTACGCTGTGAACGTGTTCCTGTATTTTGCCACGGGCTGGGTGCTGGTGAAGATACAGGACCGTCATCCGGAGCGGCGGATCCAGCAGAACCGGCGCGGTGAAAAGCGCATGTGGAAGGAAATCCGGGCCAGCGTCTATTCGTTGACCGTGACCGCAGGCTGTCTTGCCGGTGGCATTTTCCTGTCGATGAAGGGCTGGACGCTGGTTGCTCCGCTGGAACTGACCTGGTGGTCGGCAATCCTGATGTTCGTCGTTTCCATCCTGGCCTTCGACACCTGGTTCTACTGGGGCCACCGGTTCATGCACACCAAGGCGATGTACCGCTTTCATGCGGAGCATCACCGCTCCGTCGCGCCAACGGTCTGGAGCACCTATTCCGACGACCTGGTCGATGCCTTTGTCATGCAGAGCTATTACCTGTGGGCGGTGATCTTTCTGCCGATCCCGATCCCGGTGCTGATCGTTCACAGGCTTTGGGACCATTTCAACGGCACCATCGGCCACTCCGGGTTCGAGTTCTGGGCATCGCCCATGTCTCGCATGCCCTCGCCAATGGTCTGCGTAACCTTTCACGACCAGCATCACTCGCGGTTCCGCTATAACTTCGCCAATTTCTTCTCGTTCTGGGATCGTGTCTGCGGCACCATCGATCCGAAATATGACGAGCAGGTCAAGGTGTTCGAACAAATGGGTGAGAAAACGGCCGTAAAGCCGGCAGCTCCTGGCGAATAAGATGTTTTCAGGTCCCGCCGGACGCGCAGTGGTGTAAGTGCGGGGTCATATGATTCAGGCATTTGTGCTGGTCCCGGGGGGAGGCCGCAACAACCGGTACCCGCCTTTAGATGACATGCCGGGAAGAATGAGTAACGGGGCTTTGGATTGAAACATCTTCTTCTGGTGATGCTGGGCGGCGGTCTGGGCGCGGGGGGACGGCACCTCGTGTCTCTGGTGACACTCAGGCTCTTTGGTCCCGGTTTTCCGGTCGGTACCCTGACGGTGAATGTTGTCGGATCGCTGATCATGGGGCTTTTCATCGGCTGGCTGGTGCGCAACGAGACCGCCGACCTGCAGACGTTGCGCTACTTCGTGGCGACCGGGTTTCTTGGCGGCTTTACGACGTTCTCCGCGTTTTCGCTGGACACCTCCGTTTTGTGGGAGCGTGGCGATACGCATCTTGCGCTGATTTACGTGGTCGTCTCTGTCGTCTTGTCCATTCTTGCGGTTTTTGCCGGTCTGATGCTGATGCGTCAGGTCGCTGCCTAAGAATTCCTTCCCTTTCCGGCCGATTCCGCCTATACGCAGCGGAACGAATTTCCCCCCGCCTTGATGCAGGGGCGATGGATGCGCGTCTCGGCGGCAGGCCGGATGCCCAATTTGAGAAAAACATGTCCGCGATTGAACAGAAACAAGTGACCGCCGATGAGGCGGGCATGCGCCTCGACCGTTGGTTCAAGTCCCATTACCCGGGTCTTGGCTTCGGCCATCTGCAGAAACTCCTGCGCACCGGGCAGGTCCGTGTCGATGGCAAGCGCGCCGAGACCAATACCCGTATCGCCAAGGGGCAGATGATCCGTATCCCGCCGCTCGGGGTGGAGCTGCCGGCAGACGACAAGAAGAACGCCAAGCCGAAGTCCACCAAGCTGATTGCCGATGATCGCAAGGCCATCGAAGACATGCTGCTGTTTGAGGACAGCCAGGTGATGGTGCTGAACAAGCCGGCCGGTCTCGCTGTTCAGGGCGGATCAGGCCTGAAGCGCCATCTGGACGGCATGCTGGACGCCTACACGGACAGGAAGGGCAACAAGCCGCGTCTGGTGCACCGTCTCGACCGTGAGACCTCCGGCATCATTCTGGTGGCGCGCACGCGGCAGGCCGCGCAGGAGCTCACCAAGGCCTTCCGCCATCGCAATACCCGCAAGATCTACTGGGCAATCCTTGCAGGCGTTCCCAAGCCCTTCCAGGGCCGCATTTCCACGTTCCTTGCGCGGAACGATGGCGAAGAGCGCATGCAGGTCGTCCGCCAGGGCGAAGACGAGGCGCAGCACGCGGTCTCGCTCTATTCCGTCTTCGAAAAATCCGGTCAGAAGCTTTCCTGGGTCACGATGAAGCCGGTAACGGGCCGGACGCATCAGCTTCGCGCCCATGCCGCCCATATCGGCCATCCGATCATCGGCGACGACAAGTATTTCAACATCGAGAACTGGGAACTGCCGGGCGGCATCCAGAACCGCCTGCATCTGCTGGCACGCCGCATCGTTATCCCGCATCCTTCGGGTCACGGCACGATTGATGTATCGGCGCCGCTTCCGCCGCACATGCAGCAGACCTGGAACCTGCTTGGGTTTGACGCAACGGATTATGATCCGGAAGTGGATGATCCGGACGACGCGCTCAACAAGCGCTAAAAGCGGCCTTCATTTTTGCCAGAAGCCTGATCGCCTGCGGTATGGAGCTTCAGATTGAGGGGTTCATCTTCCGCAGGCGGCTGAAAATGGCTCGCGATCCGGTCGAACTCGGCTTCGGATACCGAGAACTCGTGCTTGCCGGAAAGATTACGCTGGTGAAGCCTCGCCTTGCAGACCTCATCCGGTACGTCAAAATAATGAAGTTGGTGGCCGCATTGCGCCTTTTCGGCAATGGCCAGCATCCATTGCCGGCTTTCCTTCGTATTGGCGTGAAAGTCCAGCACGACGGACAGGCCACTTTGAAGCAGCGCCACGGCATGTGGCGTTATCGTTTTTCTCAACAGTGAAGAGCAGCGGACGAAATCGGCGAGGGTGGACATCTGGTCGCCATAGAGACCGGACAGCCAGAGGTCTTCGCGCAGGAGAATGCTGCCCGGACGCTCGGCGTAGCGGTCTGCCAGGGTCGACTTGCCTGAGGCGGGCTTGCCGCAGAACAGATGCAAAGTGGGGGCGGTGTCTGGTGGCAACATTCGAAGGGAGGCTCGCTGTCAGATGTTTGCTGTCTTGGGGGAGTTTCTCAAACGCCCTGAAACAGCGCGCTCAGGATCACCGAGACAAATGTGACGCATAAGACGCCTGCTACCAGCTTCCAGGCATCCGAGCGCTTCCTGAGGCCCGGCCAGCCAAGCGGCTTGATCACCTGGATCGCGGCAATCAGAAACAGGAGCAGAAGGATGATCTTGGTCAAGAAAAGCTCCGGACGGGCAGGGCGCGCTATGCTGGTTCGGCAGGTGCCTGGCTGGCACCGTCAGACACGATTGTACAAGCGGTTCCAAAACGAAGAGACATCCCGCTTTCGGCTGAAAACGGAATGTCTCAAGGGCATAGCCAATCCAGCGGATGCCTGCAAGGTCAGGCGCCGGTGCTTCGCTGAAGTTTTGCCATGTAGGTCGGCAGCTTTTCCATCGACGGCACGACGATCAGCGTCTTGATGTGGCCGCGTTTGAACGCATTCAGGAACTTGTTGTAGTCCTTGAAAGCCACGCAGCCATGGGAACCGATGGACCGGCGCAGCAGGCGCGTGTGGGTCAACATGCCGTCCCGGCCTTTCATGGCTGCGCGGTCTTGCGGCAGCATGCGGATGGCCTCCACACCATGGAAACGCCGTTCGCGCATTCTCAAGGTATAGATGTTGGGTGGCGTCGGGCCGAGCATCTTCACGTGAGAAAACTTCGGATTGTCCATCCGGTGGCCGATGCCGGAATGAGCCTCCAGCTTGGTGCCGTCCGGCATGTGAACAGTTGCGGCGCTGATATCATAGACGGCGATCTTGCTGCCTGCTCCGGGAAGCCCCGGCTTTGCGCTGCCGAACAACTTGCCCAACCCGCCGAACACACCGTTTTCATCTTCTTCGGGGGTGCCCGGTGTGGCATAGGCCAGAACGGGCGATGACTGTTCAGGCTTGTCCCTGCCTTCAGGGCGGTTTTCGGCGACCGCGGGCGCGCTGCGGCGCGGCGGTTCGGGTTTCATGTCCGGAGTTGGTGGCAGAATGGCGCCCGGCTTGGCCGGATTGCCGGCTGCAAGGGCAACAGTCACGGCTGTCTGTTCGGGTTTCGCCTCGACATTCGTTTCTGCCTGAGCGGCGGTGCCGACGCCCTGCAAGGCTGCGACCGCGACATTGGGGGCAGCGTCCTGAGGTGCCGTTTCATCAATCGCCGCGACGTTCGTCGGTTCGTTGGCGGCTACCTGGCGGGCCAGCAGCGTTTGGGTGAGCTTCAGCCGAGCGAGCTTGGCAGCAAGGGCAACCTTGGCTGCCTTCTTTGCTTCGGCTTCAAGACCTGCAGCTTCTGCCTTCAGGGCGGCCTCTGCCTTTTCGGCAATTGCCGCGGCCTCTGAGGCAGCCTTTTCCGCTGCCAGAGCGGTCACCGCTTTGAAGGTTTCTTGCTTTTTCGGCGTCAACGCAGTCGGTGCCAGACCTAAAGAAGCTGCGGCAGGGGCTGCCTGCGCAAGCGTCATTTTATCTGTTGGCACCGTGCTGTTCGCGGCAAAATGGGATGGGGCGATCGAGCTTCCGAGATAGGTGGCGCTTCCGGCCAGGCCGGATATCACCAGAGTTGCCCCCGCGAGGATCGTGTAAAAAGTCCGGCTGGTCTTCCGGGGTGCTGTTTGACCCTTCAGGCCGGCCTTTTGTTTCTTCTGAAGCATTCAGACAAAACCACTCTTTTACGCCGGCCATATTCGACCGCGTTCCAAATCCGTATCCTTTGGTGACAAACTTGCCCCAAACGTTCATGCCCACCCGCCAGCTACAGTATCGTCGATCATGGTAACCAAGATCTTTACGATGAATGAGCAAACGGCCATGAGACCGCTAATCACTTTAAAGAGGCATTTTTCGGGCAGTTTTCCAAATTGAACGATATCCAAAGATTGAACGTCAATTTGCCGCAGAGTGTGGAATTCTTTGCCGGGTGTTGAAATTACCAATCCTTGACGTAGATGAAGCCAGATCTTGCAAATTGGCGCGTTGCCAAATGTGCTCTTGACCCCCGGGCGAAAACCCGGCACATGCGGGCGGACTTCCGTTCGCTTGGCACAGGATGCCCATGTATCTGATCATCTTCGACGTCGACGGCACGCTGGTCGACAGTCAGCAGACCATCTTGCAGGGGCTTCAAGTCGGCTTCGATGCCGTGGGCCTGCCCATGCCGGACCGCGAAACGGCCCTGTCGATCGTCGGGCGGTCGCTGGACGAGGCCTTTCTGGATCTCGTGGGACCGGAGCACAGCGACAAGATATCGGTCATGTCGGGTGCTTATAAAGAGGCGAAGGTCTCCCGCAGGAGAGAAGGGCTGGACCTGGACCCGCTTTACCCGGGAGCGCGCGAGGCAATCGACAGACTGCATGCGCGTGACGACGTCCTGCTTGGAATTGCCACCGGCAAGGCGATGCGTGGCGTCAGGCACATGCTGGATACCCAGGATCTGCACGGTCGCTTCGTAACCATTCAGACGGCTGACACATCGCCTTCCAAGCCGCATCCGGACATGGTGCTGCGGGCAATGGCAGAGACGGGAGCGGACAGGTCCCGCACGATCATGATCGGCGATACGGGCTTCGACATGGCGATGGCCAAGGCTGCCGGGGCGCATGCCCTGGGCGTTTCCTGGGGCTACCATGACCAGGATCGGCTGACGTCCGATGGTGCGGACAGGATCATTCAGACCTATGCCGAGCTGGATAACGCGCTCGGCGAATTGCTGGATTTCGACAAGGAAACAATGTGATGCGCGATTTTCTTGAAACCTTGCAGGAAGATGCGGACAAGGATCCGGAACAGCGGGCACGCGAGCTTTCGCGCCGTGAGTTGCCGAAGCGTTTCTACAAGGACGTTACTCACGTTCCCGCGGACGGCGGATTTGCAATCCACCTGGACGGCAGGCCGGTCAAGACCCCCGGCAAGGCGCCCTTGCTGCTGCCGAGCGAAGCTCTGGCGAAAGCTGTTGCAGCCGAGTGGCAGGCGCAGGAAAAGGAAATCAACCCGGCCAGCATGCCGCTGACGCGGATTTCCAATTCGGCGCTCGATGCGGTGAGTGTGCGGTTCGACGAAGTGGCCGACGATATCACCCGGTTTGCCGGTAACGATGCACTGTGTTACCGGGCAGACACCCCTCAGAGCCTGGTCGACACGCAAAATCGCCTTTGGGACCCGGTGGTGGATTGGGCCGGCGGGCTGCTCGGCGGCCGTTTTGTGCTGATCGAAGGTGTCATGCACGCGGCCCAGCCGGAGCCGTTGCTTGTCGCTTACCGGGCGAGGCTTTCAAACCTGACCCCGATGCGCCTTGCTGCGTTCCACACGATCACCAGCCTGACAGGGTCCGCCCTTCTGGCGCTTGGTCTCATGGAAGACTACCTCGACGCTGATGCCGCCTGGACGGCGGCGCATGTCGAAGAAGACTTCAACATCGAACGCTGGGGCGAAGACGCGGAAGCCGCCCTCGTCAGAGCCTACAAGCGCAAGGAATTCGACGCAGCGGTGCTGATCCTGATGGAAGGGTAACGTTTTCGCTGTGAAGCGTTTTGAAATTGTCGAGCGATGAGGTGTCCTGGGTCCCCGCTTTCGCGGGGATGACACACTAGTTCTGGTTTTCTGCGGTCAAGAGCCCCGGGAGCAGATCGTGCCAGTCGGGGCTGAACTTCGAGATCAGTTCAATTTTCCAGGCTCTGTTCCACTTCTTCAAGTTCTTTTCCCTTCTGATCGCAATTTCCACATCGGTATTGGCTTCGAAATAGACCAGACGGTGCACCTTGTATTTGCGCGTGAAGTTGCTTGCCACACCTTCCCGGTGCTGCATTGTTCTGCGAACAAGATCGTTGGTGACACCGACATAAAGTGTTCCGCCAGGACCGCTCGCAAGGATGTAGGTGAAATAAGAGTGTCTTCGGATTCATCAATCCGGAACTGAATGCGCTAGGCTAATATAGGTGTCATCCCCGCGAAAGCGGGGACCCAGGAAACCGCATAGTCGCTTGCGAACAACCTTCCCCGTCTCACCCCAGATAAAACGTCGTTGCCATCAGGAAGAAGATGAGCACGCCGAGGACGTCGTTGGAGGAGGTGATGAAGACGCCGATGGCCATGGCGGGGTCGATGCCGATCTTGTCGAGAAGGATGGGCACGGTGGCGCCTACCATGGCGGCGAGCGTGGTGACGCAGAGCAGTGACAGCGAGGTGGCAATTGCGAGGTGGACGGGGTCTTCCAGAGGTACGACCAGGGATGCCACCAGCACGAGACAGCCGAGAATGGTACCGGCGATAGCGCCGTTGAAGAGCGCCGCCAGCAATTCCTTCAGCAGGCGATAGAAGATGTCGCCAGACCACAAGGCTCCGGTCGCAATGCCCTGAACGGCCACGGCCGAGGCCTGCAGACCGGCGTTTCCGGCCATGGACATGGTGACAGGAATGAAAGCGGCCAGAATGGCGGCTTCGGCAAGCTGATCCTCGTAAGAGCCGACCACAGTTGCAGCGACGCTGGCGCCCAGCAGACCGGCCAGAAGCCAGGGCAGGCGGCCGCGCACAATACGCAGCACCGTGTCGTCCGAGCGGGATTCGCCCGATACGCCGCTCATCAGCAACATGTCCTCGTTGGCCTCGTCCGACGCAATACGCGTCAGTTGCTTCGGGGTGATCCGGCCGATCAGATGACCGTCGCCACTGACGACCGGCACCGTGCGCATGTCACGTTTTCTGGCGAGCCGCAGCACTTCTTCCTGATCGGTGTCGGTGGAGACGGCAATCACGTCCCGGTTCATGAAACTGGACAAGGGGGCATCTGCCGGGGCGAGCAGAAGTTTGCCCACTTCCACCGTACCGGTCAGCTTGCCGTCGGCATCGGTCACATAAACGGTAAAGACCTTGCGGATGCGGCTGGCTTCCGCACGCATCTGTGCGACGGCCTCGCCGGCGGTGCAGGTTTCGGGCAGGGCAACGAACTTGCGCGCCATGACGCGGCCTGCGGTGTCGTCCGCGTAGGAACCGCGCGTGGCAATGTCTTCCACGTCCGGCAGGCGCGCGATCAGTTCGTCGGCGACATCGTCGGGAAACTCGTTGAGAATTTCAGTGGCGTCTTCCGGATCGAGACCGGCGAGAATATCGCGGAACTGCTCCAGCGTGGATTCTTCCATCAGGATGGACCGGTATTCCGGGCGCAGCTCGGCAATCACCTTGATCGACGGGTTGGCGGGCAGCCATTGAAACAGCTTGCGCGCTTGTTTCAGCCTTAGCCGCGTCAGCAACTGCATGACGTCGACAGGGTCCCAGCGCTTGAGCAGCTCAACCAGTTGCGTGCGCTGCCCCGCCTTGATCATGTCGCGGACGGCCCTCAGCGCATCGTCATTGGCTTCCAGCGGTTCGTTGGCCGGCTCCCGGGTCCATACGGTGGGGTCAAGCTCGGCGGCATCGCTGGAATTGCTCATGGATACTCACTTTCCGGAAAGGTCCGGACCGCTTCTACTGATGCTTTGTGACGTCAGGCTGACAGTTGCCTGCCGGTTCAGACCTCAAATTCCTCAATATCGGCAAAGGCCTGCCGCAACTTGTCGGACCAGCCCCGCGACAGTTTCTGGAAATACGCGTCATCCTGCTGAATGCGCACCTGGCGATCGGTCGAAAAACTGTCGGTGTTGTAGAGCAGCATGTCGATGGGCATGCCGACGGACAGGTTTGACCTCAATGTGCTGTCGAACGACAGAAGCACCAGCTTGGCTGCTTCCCCGAGGCGCATGTCCGCCCGTGTGACCCGGTCGAGGATCGGTTTGCCGTATTTGTGTTCACCGATCTGCAGATAGGGCGTGTCTTCACCGACCTCGATGAAGTTGCCGGCGGCATAGATCTGGAACATGCGCGGCTCTTCGCCCTTGATCTGGCCGCCCAGAATGAAGGTGACGAAGAAATTTTCCGCGCTGGTTGCGAGCGCTTCGCCGTCGATTGCCTTGACTTCACGAACCGCGCTGCCCACGAGCCGGGCGACCTGGAACATGGTCCTTGCCGTCATCAGCGTCGCCCGGTCGTTTTCCGCGGACATGATGTGTTCGCTCAGCAGGGAGACGACAGCCTGGGTAACGGCAAGGTTGCCGGCCGACAGCAGGGTGATCACCCGCTCGCCAGGCTCTTCCCAGACGTGAAGTTTTTTAAACGTGGCAATGTTGTCGACACCAGCGTTGGTGCGCGTGTCCGCGGCAAACACCAGTCCGCGATCCAGTTTCAAACCAACGCAATAAGTCATTCCCAAGCCCTCAGACTGCACCTTGACCTGTCACCGGTGCCCTCGGGGTGAAGGCATCTATCGGCAGGGCGCAGGTTGCCCTTAAACGTCTTTGTCCTGGGTGAGCCGCTCGGGAGCCTGGAGAGGACTGCTACTGCTGCTGTTGTTGCTGAAGCGCAGCCTGCGCCACGTCGACCTCAACATGCAGATTCTCCTCCAGCCCGCCAAACCGGATTCCCCTGATAGGGGCAGCTGAACGGGAATCCAGGCCCACCGTCAAGCGGATATAGCGATCGGTTGGGCACATTGCGTTGGATATGTCGAATCCGGTCCAGCCGAGACCGTTAATCATCACTTCGGCCCAGGCATGATGCGCTTCGGAGGCCTGTTCGTCTTCCAGCAGCAGATAGCCCGAAACGTATCGTGCCGGAACGCCGATGGAGCGCGCGGCGGCTATGAAGATATGCGCGTGATCCTGGCAGACACCTTCTCCGGCGGCCAGAACCGCCGTGGCCGGTGCGTGGGTTTCGGTGACGCCGACCTTGTAGTCGACCTTGTCCCGGATGGCATGCATCAGGGCGTGAAAGCCGGCGATCTTGTCATGGCCTTCCGCATTGGCTGCCAGTCTGCGGATGGCCTGGTTCGACTGGGTAAGCGGCGTGACCCGGGTGTAAATGCGCGGAGGGATGCCGGCATCGGGTTCGTGGCCGAGAATTCCGTTGGTGTCGGTCGTCTCGACAACGCCGCTGGCCGTGATCTCGACATCCTCGATCGGCTCGCTGCGCGAGACCATGTGCACCTGGTTGCCGAAAGCGTCCTTGTAGGTCGTTGCCCGTTCGATGCCGGGGGCATCAATGGACCATTCGACAACTCTCTGGCTCGGGCCGTCCTCGGGTGTCAGGCGCAGCTGCTGCATGGCATTGGCAAGCGGCGCCTCATAGCGGTATCGGGTCGTGTGTCTGACTGTCAGTCGCATGCTGCACCGATTCTGCGGGGTTCCAGGGTCAGGCGAAATTGTAGTCTTCGCAAAGCTGATGGGCGAACTGGTTGTTCTTGTTGATGAAATCAGAGAGGAAGTCATGTAGCCCCTGCTGATAGATCTCGTGCATCTGTTTTTCGGCCAGGTCTCTTGCCATGTCCGCAGCCATGTCCAGGCTCGGTTCGCGCGAGCCATAGAACTGGGCCAGATCTTCAGCGGTATCGGCCATCCAGTCGTAGCAATGGGCGAGGGACCGGGGCATTTCCGTCCTCAAGATCAGGAATTCAGCAATGTTGAAGGCCTTCAGCCGCGCATTCGGATACGCAAACCGGTAGCTTCGTCGTCCTGACAGCGCCCTGAGGATTGCGGACCACTGATAGTGTTCCAGAGAACCGTCGTCGATGATGTCGCTGTCCGGCAGCAAGGTCCAGTAATAGGTATCGAGGATACGGGCCGTGTTGTCCGACCGTTCTACAAAATTGCCCATCTGGCTGAAGAAATAGCCATCGTCGCGGAGTATTGTGTTCAGCAAGGCACCACGGAAGAGATGTGCGCGCTGATTAATCCAGGACAGAAAATCAGGCAGTTTTTCCTGGGTGATGGATTGCGGGCTCACATCCGTGAACTCGATCCAGGTCGTGTTGATGGCTTCCCAGAGTTCCGCCGTGATGCCGGTGCGAACGGCACGCGCATTGTTTCTGGCAAGCTCCAGAGAACTGCGGACACTCGAGGGGTTATCCTTGGAGAAGATCATATGAGACGCCATGTTGCGGGCGTTCAGTTCCTCGTATTTCTGCTTGAACCCGGTTTCACAGTCCGAACAGGCGAGGGCAAAGGTCCAGTGGGTCCCGTCCTCCTGCCCGGAATGGGAGATAATGGCGCCGCGGCAGGCGACCTCCAGGAGACGGGAAACATTCTGGGCACGCTCGTGGTAGCGCGACATCCAAAACAGCGAAGAGGCGGTTCTTCCGAGCATCTGGTTCTCTCAGTCCTCAAGTACCCAGGTGTCTTTTGTGCCGCCACCCTGGCTGGAGTTGACGACAAGCGAGCCTTTCTTGAGGGCAACCCGTGTCAGGCCACCGGGAGTGATGCGGACCTGGTCACCGATCAGCACATAGGGGCGCAGATCGACGTGGCGCGGGGCAACACCCGAGGCGACATGCGTCGGGCAGGCCGATAGCGCCAGGGTCGGCTGGGCAATATAGTTCGAAGGATTGGTTTCCAGCACCTTGCGGAATTCGGCGATCTCGCGCTTGGAGGCGGTCGGTCCGATCAGCATGCCGTAGCCACCCGAGCCGTGGACTTCCTTGACGACGATTTCCTCAAGATTGTCCAGCACATAGGCAAGGTCATCCGGCCGTGAGCAGTTCCAGGTGGGAACGTTGTTCAAGATCGGCTTCTGGCCGGTATAGAACTCGATGATGTCAGGGACATAGGCATAGATCGCCTTGTCGTCGGCGATACCCGTGCCCGGTGCATTGCAGATCGTGACGTTGCCGGCGCGATAGGCATCGAACAGGCCCGGAACCCCGAGCATGCTGCCGGGATTGAACGTGAGCGGATCCAGGAAAGCATCATCGATCCGCCGGTAAATGACGTCGACCTGCTTCGGTTCACGCGTGGTGCGCATGAAGACATGGCCGGCATCGACGAACAGGTCGCGGCCTTCCACAAGTTCGACGCCCATGGAGTCTGCCAGGAAGGCGTGTTCGAAGTAGGCGGAATTGTAGATGCCGGGGGTCAGGACGACGATTGTCTGGGATGACTTGGAGGGATCCGGTGCGACGCTTTCCAGCGTTTGCAGCAGGTTCTCGGGGTATTGCTCCACGGCGGCGACCCGGTGGCTCTGGAAGAGCTCGGGGAAGAGACGCATCATGGTCTCCCGGTTCTCCATCATGTAGGAGACGCCAGAAGGGGTGCGGGTGTTGTCTTCCAGAACGTAGAATTCGTTTTCCGACACCCTCACCAGATCGGTGCCGATGATATGGGCATAGACCTTGCGGGCGGGTGTGAACCCGGCCATTTCCGGTAGAAACGCTTCATTCTGCAACACGAGATCAGCGGGTATCCTGCCTGCGCGGAGGATTTCCTGGCGATGGTAGATGTCGTGAAGGAAGGCATTCAGGGCGCGCACACGCTGGTCGATGCCGGCGGACAGGTGTCGCCATTCCGAAGCAGAGATGATGCGCGGGATGGGGTCGAACGGTATCAGCCGTTCGGTTGATTCTTCAGTACCGTAGACGGCGAATGTGATGCCAAGTCTGCGGAAGATCGTTTCGGCGTCGCGGCCCTTCTTGGTCAGAAAGTTGGCTGGCTTGTCTTCCAGCCATTTGGCGAGCCGGGCATATGGCTGTCGTGGCTTGTTAGCCTCGTCGAGCATTTCATTGAAGAAAGTGCGTTCGTCCGACATTGCCTCCCCTTTTGCCGATGCTTCGTTCTTGGGCAATCATGGCAAAATTCTGAAAGGTGTCAAAGTTCAATGTCGCGGCGCTACTGCTTACAAATTAGGCAGGAAGCTGAAATCCGTCGAAATATCCTAAGGTTCCCTCAAGTTGAGTATATTTTTTTCGACTACCCGAATGCGCAGTATTGGTGGTGTTTGGCGACGTTTGAGACGGTAATCTTCTTCGAAATGACGGGCTGAAATGTCCGGTCCCCTCTCCGAAATTCCTGCCGGATCTGGGGCTCGTTACACTGGTTCGGCGCTTTTCCCCTCCTGCAATCCAACCATGCGGAGCGTCGATGTCGCTCCGCATGGTCCGATTTACGAGGTGCATCCGTCCGGAACGCACAGTTCGTGTGCAGTTAACCCACCGTGCCGGAGACGTGATTTGCGAGCCGGCAATGGCACGCTTCGGAGGCCGGGTAGCGTGCGTTACCGCATCAAGGTTCTGCCGACCGACATCACCGATACGTCGCCGTATTTTCGTCCTGTCCACACGTGCAGACCCGCACCGACGCCGAGCATCGGAATAGTGTAGAGGCCTTTCTTGACGAACCCCTTGTTTTTGGTGAGTTCGATCGCGGCATGGCTGAGTTCCTCGTATTTCTCCATCGTATTGATGATCTTGCCGATGCCCTTGATCCCTTTGAGGACGTCGCCCAGCTTGCCTGCAATCGCCAGATCGAGATCCCAATCGGACCATTCGCCCTTCTTGTTGAGTTCGCTCGCCGTTTTGACGCCATGGGCCACGATGACGATGCCGCCGACGCTACCGCCCAGGCCCCCGCCGATTTTCCAGCCATCGGCCATCAGGTCTACATAGTCCACATAGCCGTTGTCGTCGGCGCTGGCACGGTAAAGGCGTCCATTCCAGTTGTATCGTCCAAGGGCAACCAGATCGCCCGAATGGCTTTCGCCGATGCCAACCCACAAGGTGGAAGCTGCCTTCGGTTTGGGTTTCATCTTCTTGGGCGTTTTGATGACCTTCGGGTTGGGCGGTGTCGGCAGGGAATGCACGTAAATCATGACAGCGCGGAACTGTCCGTCTTCAACACCGTCTTCCTGGCCCATTTCTTCAGCCAGGGATTCGCCAAGCCCATCGACCAGATCGAACGGGAAACAGGACAGAAGGCATTCTTCCAGGAACGACTTCACGGCATTTGCCCGCTTCATCGACAGGGCCTTGTTGAAAGCTGCCTTGCCGCTGCGGCTGGAAAGCCCGACGATACTGATGCTGCCATTGCCCTTCAGCAACGGGACTACGTTCCGCCGCAGCCAGTTCTTGTGCTCTTCCTTGAGGTTCGCCTGGCTGACATCAAAATACTGCAGGCGGGCGAGCGTGATGACGCCATCACGGTGATCAACGACGAAATTTCCTGACATCAATAGACTCCATTATAAAAGCGTTCTGAAACCTCGTGTCATGCCGATGCTTTGGGGGCTTCAGCAAAAGGCAATGGTTGAGGCGGTCTTGACCTATTCCGTCTTGCGGTGACGCTAGGGAAAAGGGGGCGGCGGGTAAAGCGGGTTGCTGCAGGCCTGCCTGTCATTTTTGCGACGGGCTGAATCTGGTCTGCCGACACGATTTGCCGGGAAGGTTGACGGAGCGTAGTTTCCCCATAAGCCCATGTGCTGACTCGGCTCTGTTGGGGGATCATGCTACGGCGTGATCCAAGCTCAAGTTTTGGGAGGACCGGATGAAAGAAGTTCTGGCCGAATTGGAACAACGCCGCGAAACGGCGCGGCTCGGCGGCGGACAACGCCGGATCGATGCGCAGCATGCCAAGGGCAAACTCACTGCACGCGAACGGATCGAAATTCTGCTGGACGAAGGGTCGTTCGAAGAGTTCGACATGTTCAAGCAGCATCGTTGCACCGACTTCGGCATGGAAGAGCAGCATATCCCAGGCGATGGCGTGATCACCGGCTGGGGAACGGTCAACGGACGGACCGTTTACGTGTTCTCCAAGGATTTCACGGTCTTCGGTGGGTCTCTTTCGGAAACGCATGCGGAAAAGATCACCAAGCTTCAGGACATGGCCCTGCAGAACCGCGCACCGATCATCGGTCTGTTCGATGCGGGTGGTGCCCGTATTCAGGAAGGGGTCGCGGCGCTTGGCGGTTACGGCGAAGTGTTCCAGCGCAACGTTCTGGCATCGGGCGTCGTTCCGCAGATATCGCTGATCATGGGACCTTGCGCGGGCGGTGACGTTTACTCGCCGGCCATGACGGACTTCATTTTCATGGTGCGTGACACGTCGTACATGTTCGTGACCGGACCGGACGTGGTGAAGACGGTGACCAATGAAACGGTCACGGCCGAGGAACTTGGCGGGGCATCGATCCACACCACCAAATCTTCCATTGCCGACGGGGCCTTCGACAATGACGTCGAAGCCTTGCAGGAAATGCGAAGGCTGATCGATTACCTGCCGATGAACAATCGCGCGGATTTGCCGGAGCTGACGAACTACGACGATCCGGAGCGGATCGACACCAGTCTGGATACGCTTATTCCGGACAATCCGAACAAGCCCTACGACATGAAGGAACTTGTTCTGAAGACGGTGGACGAGGGCGACTTCTTCGAGATCCAGGGCAGTTTCGCTGGCAATATCATCACCGGTTTTGGCCGGATCGAAGGCCGGACCGTCGGTATCGTTGCCAACCAGCCGATGGTGCTGGCGGGCGTGCTCGATTCCGATGCAAGCCGCAAGGCCGCACGGTTTGTCCGCTTCTGCGATTGCTTTGGCATTCCCATCGTGACCTTTGTCGATGTTCCAGGCTTCCTGCCTGGCACGTCGCAGGAATACGGCGGCCTGATCAAGCATGGGGCCAAGCTCCTGTTTGCCTACGCGGAAGCGACCGTGCCGAAGATTACAGTGATCACGCGCAAGGCCTATGGCGGTGCCTATGACGTGATGAGCTCGAAACATATTCGCGGCGACATCAACTACGCGTGGCCGTCCGCGGAAATCGCGGTCATGGGCGCCAAGGGAGCGGTCGAAATCCTCTACAGGTCGGAACTTGCCGACAAGGACAAGATCGCCAAGCGGACGAAGGATTACGAAGACCGGTTCGCCAATCCGTTCGTTGCGGCGGAACGTGGGTATATCGACGATGTCATTCGCCCGCATTCCACCCGCAGGCGCGTGTCGAAGGCCCTGGCTCTGCTCAGATCGAAGCAGGCCGACATGCCGTGGAAAAAACATGACAATATTCCGCTCTAGCAAATAGAGCCGGTTTGTATTCATTCGCTTGGGTTCCGGAAGACTGAACGCTGGGACGATGCAATGACATGAGAGCGTGTACCAGGCCGGATTTTCCGGCCTGTGTCATGTCTCCAGGGTCAATCCCAGCGGGACAAACCGCGCGGGAACAACGGTTCCTTGCATTCGAACGCAACCGGACAGCGTGGCGTGTCGCGCGTCTGGCCATACTGCGTGAACAGCACCTGGTTGCGATCGCAGTAACTGAGGTTCGAAACGAACATCGAATAGGTGTACTGGCCCGTGGTGAAGACCACGGCACCGTGCTGACGCACCATGTTCTGAGCCTGGGCGCAGGTCATCTTGCGAAGATCCGGACGAGCCTCGGCTGCGGTCGAGACGACCAGGCCGGGGAGGGCGAGCGCTGCTGCGCAAAGAAACAGTTTCCGCATGAAGGTCTCCTGACGTGCCATCGCCTCCGGGACGGGACGCTTTGCTTCGTCAGCTTAGCAGAACCGTCCGGAAGTTGGTTGATGGCAAGAGTGTGCACCATTCAGCGGCGCGCAATTGTGATTGCGAGCACATAAATTCCATCAGTCGCGCTTTCGCGGACCCTTACCGGATGTTCTGGGCAATCTGTTTGGAGCAGACGGACCCTGCCATGGTTTCCCGAACACCGTTCAGCGAGAAGCCGGAGTAGCGTCTGTCTTCCAGTTGCACGGCGAATTTGACCGCGGAGCGCAGCCGGTGCCAGAAATAGGTCATGTTGTCGGAACAGGCTGGGCAGTCGTTGTAGATGAAGCCGTCGTCTCCGGCTCTGAATTTTATCAGCTTGTGATCCAGCTCTACCAGAACCGTGGTGCCGGGATCTGGTCTGCGGCCCTTGATGCGTATGCCGATAAGGGTGTTCTTGATGGCGTGATTGGGCGGGCACCAGATGGTGAACCGTGCTCCAGTCGAGCTTTCTGTCCAGTAACGTTCGTAACCGTGGGCGGTGTCCGTGTGCCATTTGCCGTGATCGGCGGCTGTTGCCTGAAATGGCGCGGCCAGGGTCAGGAATACGAATGAAAGTAGAGCAATCCGCATCGAGCCGTTTCCGTAATTCGTCACCGACGAAAACTACAGGTTTCAGTTAAAATCCGTCAAATCAGGAGTGTGTCTGGGGTCCGGCAAGCCGGGACGGGGCCGTCCCGGCCCGGCAGCTTGCATCAGGACCTTGGGTGCTGTTTCTGCCAGTCCGTGGGGCAGACATCGCCAGGCATCACTTTCTGTGCGCCGCGCAGGGAAAAACCTGCGTAGCTGTCGTTCTGGAATTTTACCGCCAGGGAATGGGAAGACCGCAATCTGTGCCAGACATAGCCGAAACTGTCGGAACAGGCTGCGCAGCTTGTCTCGACATATCCCTGCTCGTTGATCGGCAGTTCCAGAACCTCCCGGTCCATGATCAATTTGATCCTGCTATTGGGCGGGGGCATTTTTCCGCCGATGTCTACATGAAGCAAGGTGCCGTTGATGCTGCGTTTCGGGTGACACCAGACGACGAAATTCGCGCCATCGTTGTTCGTGGTCCAGTAACGTGTAAATCCGTTGATTTCACCGCTTTTCCATTTTCCGGCTGTGTCTGCCAGTACGGAAGTTGGCAGTAAAGCACTTGCGATCAATGCCGCTGAAAGGATGCGTTGCATTTATTTATTTCCCCATTGCCTAAGTATTTTCTGCAAGAATTTTCTTAAAATTCGGATAAATGGCTGCGCTTCCACCGCCGCAAAGCCTGCCGCATCGTGACAAAAGTGCCGGTTTTGGCTGCTGGCGCACCTATCCGCAAAATCACGTCTCGCCCTTTGGATAAGTTGCGTGCCAATGTGGTGCGGCCTACAAAATGGAAAAATCGTCCAGCTGGGTGGAAATTCATGTTCTCCAAGATACTAGTCGCCAACCGTGGTGAGATCGCCTGTCGTGTCATCAAGACGGCCCGCCGCATGGGCATCAAGACAGTTGCGGTTTACTCCGATGCCGATCGCGATGCCTTGCATGTGGAAATGGCAGACGAGGCTGTTCACATCGGCCCGGCGGCCGCATCGGAATCCTATCTTATTGCCGACAAGATCATCGCGGCCTGCAAGGAGACCGGTGCCGAAGCCGTGCACCCGGGCTATGGCTTCCTCTCCGAACGCGCCAGCTTCCCTGAGGCACTGGCAAAGGAGGGCATTGTCTGGATCGGACCGAACCCGCGCGCGATTATGGCGATGGGTGACAAGATCGAGTCCAAGAAGTTTGCCAACGAAGCCAAGGTCAGCACGGTACCGGGCTATCTCGGCGTTATCGAAAGTCCGGAGCAGGCGGTCGAGATCGCGCAAGACATCGGCTATCCGGTCATGATCAAGGCCTCTGCCGGCGGTGGCGGCAAGGGCATGCGTATTGCGTGGAATGCGGACGAAGTGCGGGACGGGTACATCCGCTCCAAATCCGAAGCGGCGTCTTCCTTCGGGGATGACCGGGTCTTTATCGAGAAGTTCATCGAAAACCCACGCCATATCGAAATTCAGGTCCTGGGGGACAAGCACGGCAACGCGATTTATCTGGGCGAACGTGAATGTTCGATCCAGCGGCGGAACCAGAAGGTCATTGAGGAAGCGCCGTCGCCGCTGCTCGATGAGGAAACGCGCCGCAAGATGGGCGAGCAGGCCGTCGCGCTTGCCAAGGCCGTCGACTACGACAGCGCCGGGACAGTCGAATTCGTTGCCGGGCAGGACAAGAGCTTCTTCTTTCTTGAGATGAACACCCGTCTGCAGGTGGAACATCCGGTGACCGAACTCATCACTGGTGTCGACCTGGTGGAGCAGATGATCCGCGTTGCGGCCGGTGAGAAGCTGGAACTTGCCCAGGAAGACGTCAAGCTGAACGGCTGGGCAGTCGAAAGCCGCATTTATGCAGAAGATCCCTACCGCAACTTCCTGCCGTCCATCGGCCGGCTTGTGCGCTACCGGCCACCTCAGGAGTCGATCAGCAACGGGGTTACCGTGCGCAACGACACCGGTGTTGTCGAGGGGGCGGAAATCTCGATGTTCTACGATCCGATGATCGCAAAGCTGATCACCCATGCGCCGACCCGCGCAGAAGCGATCGATGCGATGAGTTCGGCGCTGGATGCTTTTTACGTCGACGGGATCCAGCACAATGTGCCGTTCCTGACCGCGCTGATGAACCATCCGCGCTGGCGCTCCGGCGAGTTGGCAACCAGTTTCATCGCCGATGAATATCCAGATGGCTTCGAACCGGCGGTTCCCGATGACCACGCCTATTCGGTTCTCGCTGCCGTTGCTCTGTCGATGGGTGCGCTGCAGCGTGAGCGTCTGGATCATCTGCCGGGCCGGCTCAGGGCCCATTCCGGTGCCATTCGCGAAGACTGGGTGATCAAGCTCGACAAGACCTATGTTCCGATCCGCCTCGTCGCGGGGTTCCCGGGCACGCCCGTCGAGATTGACGTAGCGTTAGGCGACGGTCCGGTGGTCAACGTGGAATCCGATTGGGCTCCAGGCGATCCGCTTTGGTCCGGCAAGGTCGGCGACCAGGAGGTGACCGTACAGGTACGGACCCTGCGCGGCGGATACCGTCTTGACTGGCAAGGCTATTCGGTGACCGCCAAGGTGATGACGCCGCGGATAGCCGAACTGGATGCCCTGATGCCGGAGAAGCTGCCGCCGGATACATCCAAGATGCTGCTGTGCCCGATGCCGGGTCTTGTGGTGTCCATCGCAGTGGCTGAGGGACAGGAAGTCAAGGCAGGCGAGCAGCTTGCTGTTGTTGAAGCCATGAAGATGGAAAACGTGCTGAGGGCGGAGCGCGACTGTGTCGTGACCGCAATCAAGGCAACTCCGGGCGACAGCCTCGCTGTCGATGCCGTGATCATGGAGTTTTCCTGATCTCCGGCAATGCCTGATTGACAGTCATCGAAGACTACCGATATTCAGCGGCCTGCGACCATACGGTCCGGGCCGCTTTCTTTTTCAATGCTTTACGGGGCAGTATGACAATTTCCACCATCCTTTTCGATCTGGACGGAACCCTGACGGATCCCTTCGAAGGTATTACGCGTTCGATCCAACATGCGGTTGAAAAGATGGGTGGGCAGGCACCGGATACGGAAGACCTGCGCTGGTGTATCGGGCCGCCCCTCTGGGATAGCTTCAAGGTGCTGCTGGGGACTGAAGACAAGGCGGAGCTGGACCGCGCCGTGGCCTTTTACCGGGAACGCTATACGGTTACGGGGCTCTTCGAAAATTCGTTGATCGAAGGCATTCCCGAACTTCTGAAGGCGCTTCGCAAGGGCGGGATGGTTCTGCATGTTTGCACGTCCAAGCCCCACAGCTACGCGGGCCGGATCGTTGAGCACTTTGGCCTGAGTGAGTTTTTCGGCAAGGTCTACGGCTCGGAGCTGGACGGCACGCGATCCGCGAAGGCGGAGCTGATTGCCCATATTCTCGGCGTGGAAAACATTGCGTCTTCGGAAACTGTCATGGTGGGCGACCGCAAGCATGACCTTGTCGGGGCCAACGCCAATGACGTTGCGGGAATTGGTGTCCTGTGGGGCTATGGCAGCCGGGAGGAGCTAGCCGCCGAGCATCCGGTTCTGATCGCCGAGACCCCTGGGGACATAGCCGCGCATTTTGGCGTCCGGTAACAAGGTTTTGCAGGCCGAAGCCAGGTGCGCGAATGGCTTGTTGCAGGCGCCAAAATATTTTTTAACTCGGAATTTATCGATTTTCCCGTAGGTTAGGTTCAAGAGGAGCGGGCCTTGGCAAAACGGATGCATGCAACGGATACCAATAGTACGGCGGTACCGTCTGAAACTGTGGTTGACGTCGGGTATTATTCGCCTGCTCAAAGACCACCTCCATCGCTCCCTGCCCGATACGTGCTGCATCAGGTAACGGTCCAGCCTCTGACCAATCGTCCGTTTCAGATTTGTCTTCTGGATGTGGGGTCGACAGGCAAATTACCTGACTGCGATCTTCGCAGAATTAGCGAGTCCACCTTCATCATTGCCTGCGCGGACCGGAAACTGCCCGTAGTCGATCAATTGAGCTTGATTGACGGCGGCGTGGACGACGTGGTCAACGGTGATGATGAGGACCTTTTGTTGCTTGCGCTCAGACGGGCCGAGCTCATGATCGCCCGGCAAGGGGTCCTGTTCCGCAAGTGCCGGGATCTCGCGACTGAAAGGGACAATCTTCAATCCGCGATCGACAACCTGCCGTCGCCGATCTTCTTCAAAGACCGGGCCGGCATCTACAGCGGCTGCAACAAGGCCTTCGAGTCGTTCATTGGCTTGCCGGCCAACAAGGTGCGCGGGGCCAGCGTTTACGATGTGGCCCCGGAAGAATTGGCAAAGGTGTATGAAGCGGCCGACGAAGAGCTGATGCAACGGGGCGGTGTTCAGATATACGAAGCGGAAGTGTGCTACGCCGATGGTAAATACCGAACGGTGACCTTTCATAAGGCGGTGACGCGGGATCCGGTTTCCGGTGAGGTGAATGGTCTTGCCGGTTCCATGCTCGATATCACCGAGCGCAAGCGCCTGGAAGAGCAGCTCAAACGGGCCGCGGAACGCGACGCTCTGACCGACGCCTATAACCGTCGGCGTTTTTTCGAACTGGCAGATTCCGCCGAGGACCGGGCGAAAAAGACGTCGGCAAGCCTCTCTATACTCGTGCTGGACGTCGACCATTTCAAGCAGATCAACGACCGGTTTGGGCACGCCTGCGGCGATGCCGCACTCAATCATATTGTCGGTCTGCTGAAAAACGTGCTTCAAGCACCTCACATTTTTGCAAGAGCGGGCGGCGAGGAGTTCTACTGCCTCCTGGAAGAGTGCGGCCTTGATGACGCCTTCACAATTGCAGAGCGTATTCGAGGGGCCGTCGAAACCACACCCCACATGCACGGGGAACAGGTCATCCCGATGCGTGTCAGCATAGGGGTCGCAAGCGTTGCTGACGGCGAGAAAGTCAGCCAGACCATTGCAAGGGCTGATGATGCGCTCTATTGCGCCAAGCAAGCTGGTAGAAACCGGGTCTGCATGGCCTGATGGGCCTTCGCCGTAACGAACGACCTTCTTCCTCTATTGCATCCGGACCATTTCAGGGATACTGAAACCCCTAGAGAGCAGTTCTCGGGGCGGGGTGAAATTCCCCACCGGCGGTATCGGGGAAACCCGGAGCCCGCGAGCGCTCCGGACAAAATGTCCGGAGGTCAGCAGATCCGGTGAGAGGCCGGAGCCGACGGTTGAGGTGGCGTCAAATGAGGCCACCCGAAAGTCCGGATGAGAGAGAACTTGACCGCCGCCATCAGAGGAAGGCCGGTGGGCGTGTGTCTTTTGAGACTGTTCTGAAAGTTGACAGAACGGATCGCGGATAGGACGCCCATGCTAACCACCACCAAGAAACCCATTTTCGCCGCGCTTGCCATGATCGGAGCAGGGGCCTGCTTTGCTCTTGTGAACGGCGCTCTTCAGGCATCGACCATGCGGCTGGGCGTGCCGTCGACGTCCGCCGCCTTCTGGCAGTATGCGCTGGGCCTGCTCGTTGCTCTGCCATTCGTCCTGCGGCGCGGTCTGTCGGCGTTGAAGACCAGGCAGATCGGCTGGCATCTTGTCCGCGGCGGTCTGGCGGTCATCGGCATTCAGATGTGGGTTGCCGGTCTTGCGCGGGTCGAGATCTGGCAGGCAATTGCGTTGGTGATGACCTCGCCGTTTTTCGTTATCGTTGGTGCCAAGGTCTTCTTCAGGGAACGGGTGGGTATCGTCCGATGGCTTGCGACGCTGGCCGGGTTTTCCGGAGGCATGGTGATTCTGGAACCCTGGACGGAGGCTTTCAGCCTTGCCGCGCTTCTGCCGGTCGGAGCCGCGGCTTTCTGGGCCGGAACCTCGCTCGTCACCAAGAAACTGACTGCAACCGAAAACGCCGATTCAATAACCGTTTATCTGCTCCTTCTTCTGACGCCGGTAAATGCAGTGCTCGCCCTGGGCGAGGGCGGTATCGTGCCAACGGGACCGGCGCTCTGGCTGCTTGTGGGGGCAGGGGTCTTGACGGTGCTGGCGAATTATCTCCTGACCCTTGCCTACCAAAAGGCCGATGCCGCCTTTGTCCAGCCATTCGACCATCTGAAGCTGCCGCTGAATATTGCGGTCGGCTTCCTAGCTTTCGGTTTTGCCCCGAACGGTGCGTTCTGGCCGGGTGCGCTGGTGATTGTCGGCGCTTCGCTGCTTGTCATGCTGGACGAGCAGAAGCGCGGCACGCAGGTGTCCACAGCCTGAAACGCGCGCAAGCATTTGCGAACAGACAGGTTTGCTCTAAGCTTTTTGCAGCGCCGCGACCCTCGGAGACCTGAATGACCACAGATCCATTGACCGTTCATGTGCTGATTGAGGGCCGCGTCCAGGGCGTTGGCTACCGGGCATGGTGCGCGGGTGAAGCTGAAGACAGGGTGCTGGCCGGCTGGGTGCGCAATCTCAAGTCCGGTGGGGTTGAGGCCGTGTTTTCCGGCCCCTCCGATACTGTCGTCGACATGCTTGATGCCCTTTGGCATGGCCCATCGCTTGCAAGGGTGAACCTGGTGAAAGACCTGGAGCCGGTAGAGCCCTGCTCGGGTATCTTTGAAGTGCGCGATACGGCTTAACCGGCTGTGGCCAATCGTCTTTTCTATATCAATCGTGACATTCGAAGTTGAGTTGTCACGGAATTATCGCAATGATCTGATCTTTCACATGCAGCAATCGGCGCTGCGCAGGCGGGGCCGAAAAGTGTAACCGGGGAGATTTTCAGTGAAGATTGCGATACTTGGCGGTGATGGTTTTGTCGGCTGGCCCACATCCTTGCATCTTTCGGATCAGGGCCATGAAGTTCATATCATCGACAATCTGAGCCGCCGCTGGATCGATGCAGAGCTGGGCGTGCAATCGCTGACACCCATGGATTCGATCCAGGAACGCACCCGGATCTGGAAGCAGGAAACCGGCAACACCATTCGCTTCCACCTGATCGACATTGCTCGCGACTACGAAGTGTTCAAAGCCTGGCTTGCCGACAACCGGCCGGACGCAATCATCCATTTCGCCGAACAACGGGCAGCGCCCTATTCGATGAAATCGGATCAGCACAAGAATTACACGGTCAACAACAACGTCAATGCGACGCACCATCTGCTCAACGCAATGGTGGAACTCGATCTGGATGCGCATCTCGTCCACCTCGGCACCATGGGCGTCTACGGCTATTCGAGCGTTGGTGCGGCAATTCCGGAAGGCTATCTTTCGGTTGATGTCGAGACCCTCAGCGGCTCCAAGGCATCTCAGGAAATTCTTTATCCGGCCAATCCCGGTTCGATCTACCATATGACCAAGTGCCTGGATCAGCTCCTGTTCCAGTTCTACGCCAAGAACGACGGGCTCCGGGTCACCGATCTGCACCAGGGGATCGTGTGGGGCACGCACACGGAACAGACCCTGCGCCACAAACAGCTCATCAACCGGTTCGACTATGATGGCGACTATGGCACGGTTCTGAACCGCTTCCTGATCCAGGCGGCCATCGGTTATCCGCTGACGGTGCATGGCACCGGCGGGCAGACACGTGCCTTCATTCACATTCAGGATTCGGTCCGCTGCATTGAACTTGCGCTGAAGAACCCGCCCCAGAAAGGCGACCGGGTGAAGGTGTTCAACCAGATGACCGAGACCCACCGCGTGCGGGATCTGGCGGAGCTGATCTCACGCCTGACCGGTGCCAAGGTTGCCTATCTGCCGAACCCGCGCAAGGAAGCGGCTGAAAACGACCTGGTTGTCGAAAACAAGCAGTTCCTGGAACTCGGCCTCAATCCCATAACGCTGGAAGATGGTCTGCTGAGTGAAGTGGTCGATGTCGCCAAGAACTACGCTTACAGGGTCGACCGCAGCCGTGTGCCGGCGGTATCCGCCTGGACCAAGGAAATCGCGGATGGGATCGAACGGGATCCGGAACATCCGCGCCTGAAATCCGTCTCCTGAGGCCGGTGATGCAAGAGGCTCCCCAGTTCGACCGGGCTCCAGGCAGCTCATGCGCCTATGTCACGCTGGTGACCAACCGGGACTATGTGCTCGGGGCGACGGCGCTGCTGCGCTCGCTCCGGCATTCGGGAACCGATGCCGATCTCGTGGTCCTCTATACGCCTGGGGTCAGCGAGGAGGATCTCGCTTCCCTCTCGGTTTTCAGCCCGCGGCTTGGCCGGTGTGAGCGCCTGCCGACGAGCGAGGCCTTCAATGAACGCCATGAGCGCGGCCGCCTGCACAAGGCGGCACCGTTCACGAAAGGCGGCAAACCGGTCTTCCACACGCCGCTGGACAATTTCGTCAAGCTGCGGCTTTGGCAGCTCACGGAGTATGAGCGGGTCGTCTTCATCGATGCCGATGCGCTTGTGCTTCAGAACTGCGACAAGCTGTTCGGCTACCCGGAGTTCTGCGCAGCGCCCAATGTGTACGAGAGCCTGCAGGATTTTCACCGGCTGAACAGCGGTGTCTTTACCGCCCACCCTGATGGCGGGACCTTCCAGGCCATGATGACGCGCCTTGATCAGCCTGATGCGTTCTGGCGGCGCACGGACCAGACATTTCTGGAACAGTATTTCCCCGATTGGCACGGCTTGCCGGTGGTCTTCAACACCCTCCAGTACGTCTGGTTCAACCTGCCGGACCTCTGGAACTGGAAGCAGATCCATGTGCTGCACTACCAGTATGAAAAGCCCTGGCAGACGGGGCATGAGAAGACTGCCAGGTTACGTCCTCTCATCGACCTCTGGCAGGCCTTCGCGACCGGTGACGGCATGCCTGCCGATATTACCGGTCTTCCGGGTCCTCAGGAGTGGGCCGCAAAGCAGGCGTCCTGATGCACGTTCTTTTGACAGGCGCCAGCGGTGCAGTTGGCCGGTTCGTTCTCAAGCGGCTACTTGACGATGGTTACAAGGTCACGGTTCTGGGCAGGCGTCCGGTTGAGAGCTTTGAGACAGGCTTCTGCGCGTATGATCTGGCAGACCGGGATCCTCAGCTTCCGCCCGCCGACGCCCTTGTTCACTGTGCGCTGGTCCATGCGCCCGGCAAATTCCGAGGCGGTGAAGGCGATGACCCGGAGCGGTTCACGAGATTGAATGTCGATGGAACCCGGCGTCTCTTTGAAGCCGCTGGGAAAGCCGGGTGCCGTGCCATCGTCTTCCTGTCCAGCCGGGCCGTTTATGGCGATCATCGGCGAGGCGAGACGTTGACCGAAGCGGATGTGCCGACACCGGACACGCTGTATGGCGAAGTGAAACTGGCAGGGGAGCAGGCGCTTGAGGCGCTGTGTGGTCAGGATATCACTGGTATCGTTTTGCGGGCGACCGGTGTTTATGGCCTTAGCCCAGGTCTGGCAGACCACAAATGGTCCGGCCTCTTTCAGGAATTTGCGGCGGGCGTTCCGATTGGACCGCGCAAGGCTACGGAAGTTCATGGCGAAGATCTCGCCGCTGCGGTGGCCCTGGTTCTGGAGAAAAGAGGCGCTTTGGGGGCGGCGTTCCAAGTCTATAACGTCTCCGATCTCCTGCTCGACCGGCGAGAGCTGCTGTCGCTCTATGCAGGGGAAGTCGGCTTGAGCCTCAACGCGCCAGAAGCATCAGGTAAAATACCCGGCGAAATGACAACTGACAGGCTGCGTGCGCTTGGCTGGGCACCCGGTGGCAGGGAAAGGCTGAAGGCTTTTGTGCAATCGCTCGCAAGGCTGAATGAAGCTGGGAACTGACCTTCGGCACTTGCTGGTCAGGCTAGATGCCGTACCGGGGGAGCCGTCCACCGATTCTGCTTCCCTCACGCCTTCTTCCCGAAGGCAACGCAAACGCCTCGGATCATCTCGGCAGGGTGGCCTCAGACCGACACCGTCGGACCGAATATCTTCTCGAATTCCGCGCGCAGAACACTGTCATTTTCGGCCATGGTGACGGGCAGGCCCAGGTCGACGAGGCTGGTCACGCCATGCTCGGTGATGCCGCAAGGCACGATACCGTCAAAATGATCCAGTTCCGGTTCCACGTTGAAGCTGATGCCGTGGAAGGTGACCCATTTGCGCAGTCGGATGCCTATTGCGGCGATCTTGTCCTCGACCGTGGCGCCGCGGTCCGACCGGCGCACCCAGACGCCGACGCGGTCCTCCCGGCGTTCTCCACGGATGTGATAGTGCCAGAGCGTGCTGATGAGCCAGGCTTCAAGAGCGGAAACAAAGGCACGCACATCCTGCTGACGGCGCTTCAGGTCGAGCATGACATAGGCAACACGCTGCCCGGGACCGTGATAGGTGTGCTGTCCTCCGCGCCCGGTCCGGTACACTGGAAACCGGTCGGGAGCGACCAGATCGCTGTCCTTGGCGCTGGTGCCGGCGGTATAAAGCGGGGGGTGTTCCAGCAGCCAGACCTGCTCGTCCGCTTCGCCTGCAATGATTCTCTGGACCCTTTCATCCATTTCCCGAAGAGCGGTCTCGTAATCGACCGGTTCGTCGGAAATCCGCCATTCGACCGGTCGGGAGCCGGAAACTGGCAGAAAACTAAGGGAAAGAGCGTCTCTATCTGCGGGTGACATGTGGATGACACTTCATTGTTTTTTGAGCTGGCTTGCCATGCCGTGGTATGGTTAAGCGCTGGCGGGTCAGTTGCCCTATTTAAGGATCAAGGCGTCCGATGACTACCTTCGATGAAATCAAAGTCGATATTTCCGTCGTTCTCGGCGAGAACGAGATGCCTGTCCACCAGTTGCTCCGCATGGGACGCGGCGCCGTGATCGACCTGGATGTGGCCGAAGACGAGGACGTGAAGATCTATGCCAACAATACCCTTGTCGCCAAGGGGCAGGTGGTTCTGCTGGGAGAACGCATCGGCATTTCAATCACGGAAGTTCTGATGCGTCCGCCGGACATTCGCCCCATGCGCACCGATGGCCCTCTGTGAGCGGCTAAAACATTTCTGCATAAGAAAAATCGCGTGCCTGTGAATTATTGCAAAAAGGCCTCTTGCGCCCCCAAAATCCTTTTGCTACATGGAGCGCCTCGACGCTGACAGGCGCCGGGAACAATCGAATATGCGGTCGTGGCGGAATTGGTAGACGCGCAGCGTTGAGGTCGCTGTGGGGTAAAACCCGTGGAAGTTCGAGTCTTCTCGACCGCACCATATTCGAAGCATTCCTACCGATGCTTCCTCAAAAGGCTGCCCCTCAGGGCGGCCTTTTTGCTTTTGGGCGCGTGCCTGCAAAATACCTGATTGATCTGGGAAAATTCAGATACCGGCTTTTGGGAGATCCTGCGATGTGCTTTTCTGCCCGGAACAGGCCTCAGGGGTCGCTGGCGAAAATATGCCGGCACATTGATGCGAAATCGAAGGAAGCCGTACGTGTCCAATTTCCGTTCCCTCACAAGCCTTGCCAGTGCCGTGGTGCTGTCCTCGATTGTCCTGTCCGTGCCGGTTCAGGCCCAGGAACAGGAGCAGCCGCAGCAGGAGGCGATGGTTCCGGCCGGCGCGATTGCCGGGGCTGTGACGTCTCCCGTCGATGGCGACATAAATCGCTTCCGTGCAGTCCTCGTTGAAACGGAAGGGGGTGGGGATCTCTATGTCTTCACGGACGCGGGAGAGGGCTGGAAACAGGTTGCCCATGCAAGGGACATGGTATGGCGCGGTGGCATGTATGGCCAGGAACCGTGGATGGAGGCGACCGAACATGGTTCGCTGAAAATCTATTCGGAAAATTCGGCTGTCGGACGCAACCGATGGGATCAGGTCCTGACCATCGCCTATCGCAATGGCGTCTTCCGGGTCGCCGGCTACACCTATTCCTACTACGATACGCTGGACCCGAATGCGAACGGGCAATGCGACGTCAACCTTCTGACGGGCAAGGGTGTCTTGAACGGAAAGACCTTCAAGACTTCTCTGAAAGCGTTGCCTGTCCAGGACTGGACGATGGACACCAGACCACCGGAGTGCGAGGTCGAATGATCCTGGTGCCGCGACAGGAGCCAGTATCCATCGAGATACCGGTCGCGACCTTGTCTTGAGGCCACGTTTGCCTGCCGGGGTCCGCCCACGAGAAAAAAGAGGCAATGGCTTGACCGCAACTGCAAAGCCGGTGGGGGCAGCGCCCATGGTCCAGATCGGCAGTCTTTACTCGTGGGTTCGCCATGGTGTCGCGCTGATACCGCTCACTGCACTCTTTCTGATGGACGCCCCTTTTTCGAGGAAATGTTTCACCGATGCATGAGACCCTGAAGCAAGGCTCCGACGGAAAGCCATGGGTACACCTGTGCCGGGTTGGATTTGCGGTGATGGCCCTTGTGTGCCTGCCGGCTGCGGCGCTGGCGCAATCGCTTTTTGTCAATCCGGCCGTTGATCCGGGGCGGTTCGGTGCGATGACGTGCCAGCAGCTCTGGTACGTCGAACAGGAAGTTCTGGCAGCGGGCAGGGTCTGCCTTTCCAGCGAGCGGGCTCGCCGGGCCTTTCGGCGTGCGGAGCGGTGTATTTCCAGCGACGAGGCGATACTCCCGCCGGACACCCGTGACTATCTCGACCACTTGCGAAGCGTCGCAAAAGACAAAGGTTGTGAAGGCCCCAGGCTGCGTTGAAGGGCCACGTGGCGCACTTGCTGATGCCGTGAGCAATTTCACATTGCCGGGTTAAGTCTGTGGACCGGTTTTGTTTTTCCGGTGGCGCTTTGCTACGGCAAACGCTAGATCTGGTGGTGAGTGTCCGGTGCGTTTTGCCGGAAAGTTTCTGCGCGTTGTGAGGGGAGGCGCCTGATGAGTGAAGCATCCGAGCTTGATGTTGCCGCCTCTCCGGTCCCGGTTATTCCGGTGCGCGACGAGGATGAGCATCTCAATCGCGACTTCATTGCAGCCGTTGAAGCGGCGATCGAGACAAACGATCAGGATGGCCTGAGGCACCTTGCCGCCGATCTTCACGAAGCGGACACGGGTGATCTTCTCGAGACACTGCAACCCGAGGATCGGGCGTCGTTCATTCGGCTTCTGGGCGAGGATTTCGACTATACCGCCCTGACCGAGATCGACGAGGCGGTGCGTCTGCAGGTTCTGGAAGATCTGCCGACGGAGGTCATCGCCGAGGGGCTTGGCGAACTCGATTCGGATGATGCGGTCTACATTCTGGAAGACCTCGACGAGGACGACCAGGCCGCGATTCTGGAAGAATTGCCCTATGCGGACAGGGCGCAGCTACAGAAGGCGCTGGACTATCCGGAAGAAAGCGCCGGCCGGCGTATGCAGACCGAGTTCATCGCGGTCGCACCGTTCTGGACCATCGGCCAGACCATCGACTACATGCGCGAGGCGCGCGATCTTCCGGACAGTTTCTACGAAATCTATGTTGTCGATCCGACCTTCAAGCTGCTGGGCTCCGTGCACCTGGACAAGATCCTGCGCACCAAGCGGGACGAGAAGGTCACTTCCATCATGGAAGAAACCCGCCAGGCAGTGCTTGCAACGGAAGATCAGGAAGAGGTCGCCCGCCGGTTCGAGCGCTACAACCTCGTCTCCTCGGCCGTTGTCGATGAGAACGACCGGCTTGTCGGTGTTCTGACGGTTGATGACATCGTCGACGTCATTCAGGAAGAGGCGGAAGAAGACCTGCGCGCGCTCGCCGGTGTCGGTGACGAAGAGATTTCCGATAACGTCATGACCATTGCACGCTCGCGCCTGACCTGGCTGGTGGTCAATCTCGGCACTGCCGTGCTTGCCTCCGTGGTGATTGCGCTGTTCGAGGACACGATCGAAGCCATGGTGGCGCTTGCGGTGCTGATGCCGATCGTTGCTTCCATGGGTGGCAATGCCGGCACTCAGACCATGACAGTTGCCGTGCGAGGTATTGCCACCCAGGAATTGGGCGCACGCAATCTTTTGCGCATTCTCAACCGCGAAATCCTGGTGAGTGTATTCAACGGCATAGCCCTGGCAATCCTCATCGGCGTGACCGCCTGGCTGTGGTTTGGCAGTCCCGGGCTCGGCGTGGTGATTGGCGGTGCAATCGTGATCAATCTTCTGTTCGCGGGGCTTTCCGGCCTTTTGATCCCGATTGCGCTCGACAAGATCAACGTCGATCCGGCCATCGCCTCCAGCGTTTTCGTGACGACGGTGACCGATGTGGTCGGGTTCTTCGCTTTTCTCGGCATCGCGGCGCTTTGGTTCGGCCTGCCGTTTTAACCGCTAATCTTTCGTCGCGATCTCATTGCCCTTGTGCGTCTTTCTGTCCGAATGCGAACAGCCGGACAGGAAAAGGCAATTGCCAGCCGAGAAACACTGGCAGATGCAACACCAAAAATCACGCAAATGCCCTGGAGATGGTCAGAATGATCGGGTTCGAGAGGTGCGCTGACACAGCGACTTCCCGAAGCCCGTCACATGGCAATTCATTTATCCCGGCGCCAATACAAGGCGTCACTCCAGGCCAGCTTCACGCAGATTGTCGCGCAGGCGCATGACCTTTTGCTGAAGGTCCATGACCTCTTCCAATTGCAGGCCCGTGGACGACAGAATGCAGGAGCTGAAATGTTCCGTTTTCTTCTGAAGCGCGCGGCCCTTACGGGTCAGTTTCAGGATCACCTGGCGCTCGTCCTTGATATTGCGTGTACGCGTGACCAGCCCCATGGCTTCTAGCCGCTTCAAGAGCGGTGTCAGCGTGTTGGTGTCGAGCTGCAGTTTGGACGTGATTGCACCGACCGGAATGTTGTTTGTCTCCCAGAGCACGGTCATCGCCAGGAACTGCGGATAAGTCAGGCCGACTTCCTTGAGCAAGGCCTTGTAGACGCCGTGCATCGCATGGTTGGCGGAATAAAGCGCAAAGCAGAGGAAGCGATCGAGCGTGAGGGCGCCCTCCAAAGCCGGCGGGATTTCGTCATCCAGGTCTTTTTCAACTGAAACGGAGGCGGACTGCCCGGTGCCGGGAGCTTCTGCCGCTTCGGCTTCCGGAGCCACGTCCGGGGTGTCCCTGGTGTCGGGCTCTTCTAGGGGGATCGGCGTTTCGGCGACAGCAGCAACAATTTCTGCTTCGCGCGCATCATCGCCTTCAGCGCCAGAGGCCGTTTCTGCTTCTGCCTCAGGCTTGGCAGCAGCCTTCTTGCGCTGTTTCTTCTCAGACTTTCCGGTTTTTGCCGGCTTGTCTTTTTTCTGTTTTTCGGTCGCTTCCGGCGCGGAAAATCCAATCGCGTCCAGCAGGGACATCTGGTCAGTGGTCTCGCTCATTCGCCCCTTATAAATCGCGCGCGATATGGTCGCAACATGTTGACGATTTGCCGGTGTGCGTATATGTGGGTAATTTATATCGTGCGCGATAAAACGCGACGCGATATAAAAGGATGAAATGATCTTACAGGTAGAGAAGGAGCCTTCAGATGGCTGTCGACGTGAAATATGAAACCAGTGCAAAGGCAACCGGTGGCCGCGACGGTGCGGCAGAAACCCTGAGCGGGTCCTTCAAGGTGAAGCTGGCGACGCCCAAGGAGCTCGGTGGTGCAGGCGGCGAAGGCAATAACCCGGAAGAACTGTTCGCAGCCGGTTATGCGGCCTGCTTTATCGGTGCGATGAAATTCGTCGGTGGACAGGAGAAAATCTCGGTCCCGGCAGATACGTCCATCACCTCGACGGTTGGCATCGGACCGCGCTCCGAGGGCGGTTTCGGTCTCACAGTTGCGCTGGAAGTTTCTCTTCCTGGCATGGACAAGGCTGTGGCTGAAGACCTTGTTGCCAAGGCCCACCAGGTTTGCCCCTATTCCAACGCGACCCGGAACAATATCGACGTCAAATTGACGGTCGCCTGATGCTGAAAGTCCGGTTCTGTCGCTTGCGGCAGAACCGGACTTCCTTTTTCAGGGTTCAATTTTTCAAGGCGGCCGATTTGAATGGCCTTCCTTTTGTTTTTCGCCGGCCCGCCGGGATCGAAAAGCTATTTGGCCTCGGCTCCGACTGCGCATGCTTTCCGATATTTTTTTTTCGCGACGGGAGCTTCTTGAAAGTTTCCCCCCACGAGCTGATGCTCAACAGGAAACGTTGCCGCATGCCCTGCAATCCATCTCAGTTGGGTGATAAGAAGGGCGAGGGGTTTCAAACGGAGTAAAAAAGAATATGCGGCCGAAGCTTGATGGCATTCTGGAAACCGCTGTTTATGTCGATGACATGCAGGCGGCGCATTCGTTTTATACAGACATTTTGGGGTTGAAGTGCATGGTCGCCGGCGAAAGGCTCTCTGCCTATGATGCCGGTCCCGCCCAGACTCTCCTGGTGTTTCATCGCGGCCATACCAGAGAAGACGTCGAAACGCCTGGCGGCGTCGTGCCGGGGCACGATACGACCGGGCACAGTCATTTTGCATTTCGCATCAGCTCGGATCAGTTATCTCCCTGGAGAGACTACCTGAACGAAATGAAGGTGGAGATTATCAGCGAGGTCACATGGCCAGCAGGTGGCCAGAGCCTTTATCTCAACGATCCGGACGGCAATGTTCTGGAGCTGGTAACTGCGCCGCTTTGGCCAAATTATCAGTCGTAAACTTTAAAGGTTTTGCGGCAGGGTGACGGTGTTTGAAGGTCATATCGGGTGGCGCAATGAATTTCTTGCAAGCGGTCCTGCGGACATTGTTCTACGTTGCCGTCGGCGGGGTGATTTCGATTGTCGGAGCGGCGTTTTTCTTCATGAATTGGGAGCCTGACCGGAACCACTACACGATCCGCGGCATCGATATTTCGCACCATCAGGGGGACATCGACTGGGCGCAGGTGGCGGCGGATGATGTTGCCTTCGTCTACATGAAGGCCACTGAAGGGGGCGACTTCAAGGACCGCGCCTTTGCCCGAAATTGGGCCGGGGCCGGTGGCGCCGGTCTGGCGCGGGGGGCCTATCATTTCTTCAGCCTGTGCAAATCAGGCCGTGAGCAGGCCGAAAACTTCCTGTCCGTCCTGCCTCAGGACAGCGATATGCTGGCCCCGGTGGTGGATCTGGAATACACCGGAAACTGTGCCCGCCGTCCGCCGGCCGAGGAAGTGCTGCAGGAGATCAGTGACTTTGCGGCGCTGGTCGAACAGGGGCGGGGTAAACAGGTCATCCTCTATGTGCCGGAGAACTTCTATCTGGACTATCTGAAGGGAAGGGGTCTGAACCGCAGGCTCTGGACCCAGTCGATCTGGCATTCGCCCGGTTATGTGTCAGACTGGACGCTCTGGCAGTACCACGACAGGGGAACGATCAAAGGCGTTTCAGGTGACGTGGACCTGAATGTTCTGCACCCGGACAAGAGCCTGGATAACCTCAAGTCCTGATCAGGCAAGCTTATGAAATATAAGCTTTAAAATTGACGTGTTGACTTTAACGTAAAAAGACGGAACTGTGCGCTCCAACAAGGAGCGGGCATGCAGCGTTATTTCACCATTACCCAGCTGACGCAGGAGTTCGACATAACGACCAGAACGCTGCGATTCTATGAAGCGCAGGGGCTGGTGTCACCGACACGCCGTGGCCGCCAACGCCTTTACACGCCAGGCGACCGGACCCGCATCAAGTTGATCCTGCGCGGCAAGCGTCTCGGATTTTCCCTGAACGAAATCAAGGAAATGATCGAGATGTACGGCAGTGCGCCGGGCGAGGCAGGCCAGTTGCGGCTGCTGCTGGACAGGATTGCCGCCCGCCGGGCGGAACTTCTCGAAAAACAGCGCGATATCGAATTGACGCTTGTGGAGCTCGATGATGTCGAGGCTGGCGCGAAAGCGCGTATGGCCGTGCTGGAAACAGGTCCGGGCAAAATGTCCGGCGCAGATGCTGCATCGGAGAAAAGCTGATGGATCTTTCTCCTCGTGACGAGAACTGGGAAGCGCGTGTGCGAGCAAGTTTTGCCGCGCAGAAATTCATGACCCATCTGGGCGCGCAGATGGTTCACGTCTCGCCAGGCGCTATCGATCTGGAACTGACGATGCGGCCCGAACTGACACAGCAGCATGGTTTTTTCCATGCGGGCGCGACCTCGTCCATTGCAGACAGTGCGGTGGGATATGCGGCTTTGACGCTGTTTGCCGCAGGCTTCGGCGTGCTGACGAGCGAGTACAAGATCAACCTGCTGAACCCGGCAAGGCAGCCTGTGCTTCTTGCACGGGGGCGTGTGGTCAAACCCGGCCGCACGCTGACAATTGCCAAGGCAGATGTTTATGGACTGGACGACGGCACACAGGTGCATGTCGCAACGGGCCTGTTCACGCTCATGAGCGTCGCAGGCGTCAAGGACTGAAGAATGACGGATATCACCACCAGGCCTCTCAAGCGGTCAGACAAGCCTGCTTGGCTTGAGCTGTGGGCAGCCTATCTTGCGTTTTACGAGCAGGAACTGGCGCCGGAGGTCACGGAGACCCTGTTTGAGCGTCTGCTGTCCGATGCAGGCCACAGCGCATGCGTGGCGGTGCAGGGAGATAAGCTTGTCGGGCTGGTTCATTACCTGTTTCACGACAGCACCTGGTCCACGTCATCGACCTGTTATCTGGAAGATCTTTTCGTGAGCGAAAACCTGCGCGGTGGAGGGGCTGGCCGCAAGTTGATCGAGGCAGTCCATCAGGCCGCAACGGATGAGCCGTCCGCCAGCGGCAAGGTCTACTGGCACACCCATGATCACAATACGCGCGCCCGGCAGCTTTACGACCGGATCGGCGTGTTGAGCGATTTTGTCCGATACGACAGGCCTTAAGAACTCTGGGAGGTAATCAACATGATCCGTAACGATTTTCCGGGTTTCAATTTCGATCTCGGCGAAACCGCCGACATGCTGCGCGATACCGTCCGCTCCTACAGTCAGGACCGGATCGCGCCTTTGGCGGAAAAGATCGACCGGGAAGACTGGTTCCCGCGTGAGCTCTGGCCGGAAATGGGAGAGCTCGGTCTTCACGGGATCACAGTAGAGGAAGAATGGGGCGGTTCGGGGCTCGGGTATCTGGAGCACTGCATTGCCATGGAAGAGGTCAGCCGGGCGTCTGCCTCCATCGGCCTCAGCTATGGTGCCCATTCCAACCTTTGCGTCAACCAGTTGCGACGCTGGGGAAGTGACGAGCAGAAGAAGCGCTATCTGAACAAGCTGGTGACCGGTGAACACCTGGGAGCATTGGCCATGTCGGAACCGGGCGCCGGATCTGACGTCGTGTCCATGAAGCTGCGGGCAGAAAAGAAGGGCGACCGTTACGTCCTCAATGGATCCAAGATGTGGATCACCAACGGCCCGTCTGCCGATACGATGATCATCTACGCCAAGACCGATCCGGAAGCCGGGCCGAAGGGCATCACGGCCTTTCTGGTCGAAAAGAGCTTTCCGGGCTTTTCCGTGGCGCAGAAACTGGACAAGCTTGGCATGCGCGGGTCCGAAACCGGCGAACTGGTGTTCCAGGATTGCGAAGTGCCGGAGGAAAACGTCCTTGGCCAGGTTGGCAAGGGCGTCAACGTTCTGATGTCGGGTCTCGACTACGAGCGCGCCGTTCTTGCAGCAGGTGCCGTCGGCATCATGCAGGCGGCCATGGATGTAGTCATCCCCTATATCCACGAGCGCGAGCAGTTCGGCCAGCCCATCGGCACGTTCCAGCTTGTGCAGGGCAAGGTGGCCGACATGTATGTGACCATGAATGCCACCAAGTCCTACGTCTATGCGGTTGCCAAGGCCTGTGACAGAGGCGAGACAACCCGTGAAGACGCGGCTGGTGCGATCCTCTATGCGGCTGAAAACGCAACCAAGCTGGCTCTCGATGCAATCCAGCTGCTTGGTGGCAACGGCTATATCAACGAATATCCGACCGGCCGTCTGCTGCGTGACGCAAAGCTATACGAGATTGGTGCCGGAACTTCGGAAATTCGCCGGATGCTGATTGGGCGGGAGATCTTCAACAAGACGGCCAGATGACGGAATACTGAGGATGGCATGAAACAGACGCGGCTTCCCGACAAACCTGATGCGAAATCTCCAGCGGGGGCCGATATCCGTTTCATCATGGATGGCCCGACAGGAAACATGATCCATTCGACTGTTCCTGTCGGCCAGACGAACCGTGCGACACGGCACAAGACCGTGCATGAATTCTGGTACGTGCTTGCCGGCAGCGGACAGATCTGGAGGTCCGACCATGCCTGCCAGACCGTTGTCGACCTGGAGACCGGTGTCTCCATTGATATCCCGGCCGGCACCGCTTTCCAGTATCGGAACACCGGTGACAGCGTGCTTCAGTTCATTTGTATCTCCATGCCTCCCTGGCCTGGAGATGAAGAAGCCGACTTTGTCGATGGCCCCTGGGAGGCAACGGTCGGCGGAAACTAGGGCCGATCCTGTTACCGAACCGATCCGGCTTTTCCTGCGTATCGCTGTCATCAGGAAAGAGAGGCAGTGAATGACGACAGTAGCGGTGATCTTTGGTGCCAGCGGCGGAATTGGTTCAGCCGTGAAGGCGCGTCTTGAAAGTGACGGTGGCTATGACAGGGTCATCGCGCTTCATCGCAAGTCTTCACCACCTCTCGATTTGCTCGATAAATGCAAGATCCAGGCCTGTGCCGAAGAGGTTCGGCAGGCTGAAGGTGAAGTGCGTTTGCTCTTCGACGCGACCGGTGCACTCACTCTGGGGACAGCACGTCCCGAAAAGAGCCTGCGGGAACTCGATCCTGAAGTCCTTGCCCGTTCGTTTGCAATCAATGCCATCGGCCCGGCACTGTTGATGAAACACTTCTTGCCGCTGCTGCCGAGAGAGGGACGGAGTGTTTTTGCAACCCTTTCCGCAAGAGTCGGTTCAATCGGCGATAACAGCCTTGGTGGATGGTATGGGTACCGGGCCTCGAAGGCCGCGCTCAACCAATTGGTCCGCACTGCATCGATTGAGCTCGCGCGCAAGAATCCCGAAGCAATCTGTGTTGCGCTTCATCCCGGTACGGTGAGAACCTCCCTGACCGAGAATTTTGCAAAGACCGGGCTCGACGTTCAGGAACCAGCGATCGCGGCAGAACGCCTTGTCGACTTTGTGGTCAGTCTCACGCCCGCACAGTCCGGAGGTTTTTTCGATCAGCTCGGCAGGCCCATTCCCTGGTAAGCGAAGCCAAGCGGCGACGCCGGGTAACTTGCAGGTACTATTCGATTTTCTTCCGTGAACACAGGATGTTGGCGAGACGTCGTTTCGATTCTCCTGGGCGCTCAATTCCTGAAATTCTGCCCGTCTCATTAGGCGGTTACTCCAATGCGTGCCATTGGCGGCAAGGCAGTTGCTGTGCGTCCGCCATCTAAGCAGATTGACAACATACCAACTGGTCGGTATGTATGGGGCATGGTAGAGAAAACTCAAAAGACAAAACGGCCAGACGCGCGGATAAAGCTGCTGGATTCTGCGCTGCGTGTGATCCGTATGAAAGGCTACACGGCCACCACCGTGGATGACCTGTGCCGCGAAGCGGGTGTGACGAAGGGAGCCTTCTTCCATCACTTTCGTTCGAAAGACGATCTGGCGGTGGCTGCGGCGGATTACTGGTCCGAAACGACCGGGGCGCTTTTCGAACAGGCGGCGTATCACGATCCTGAAGACCCGCTTGACCGGGTGATCGGCTATCTCGATTTCCGCAAGGCCTTGGTGCAGGGCGATGTGCCGGAGTTCACCTGTCTGGTCGGGACCATGGTGCAGGAGGTCTATGACACGATTCCTGCCATCCGCGATGCCTGCAACCGAAGCATCACCGGGCACGCGGCAACGCTGGTTTCCGATATCGCAGAAGCGGCCAAGGCCCGGGGTATTGAGGTTCCTGGAGGAGCGGAAAGCCTGGCACTGCACACACAGGCCGTCATTCAGGGGGCTTTCGTGCTGGCAAAGGCAGGCAATGCGCCATCGATAGCGACGGACAGCATCGAGCATCTGAAACGTTACGTCGAACTGCTGTTCGGCCGGTCATGACAAGGGAGAGTGCAATGAGTGAAGTTGAAATTCGCAAGGAAGATCTGACACTGGAACTCAGCCGGGTCATTGCCGCGCCGCGTGAAGCCGTGTGGCAATGCTGGACCAATACCGAATTGCTGAAACAGTGGTTCTGCCCGAAGCCCTGGTTTGTGCAGCAGGCCGATATGGACGTTCGTCCGGGTGGCCGTTTCAACACCGTGATGGCCGGTCCGCAAGGAGAGCAGTTCGAGAATGTGGGCATGTTCCTGGAGGTTGTGGATGGCGAGAGGCTGATGTTCACGGATGCCTTCTCCGAAGGCTATGTGCCGCGGGAGACGCCGTTCATGACAGGCTACGTCCAACTTGCCGATGTCCCGGGCGTCGGCACGCGCCTGACGTGGGGTGCGCGCCACGCGACCGAAGCAGACAGGAACAAGCATCTTGAGATGGGCTTTGAGGAGGGCTGGAAAGCAGCCTCCGCTCAGCTTGATGCACTTGCAAGGTCGATTGCTGTCGAGGGGCTGCGAACCGAACCCGCGTTTGCCGCCAAGGTGCGCACCTGTCTGTTCTTCCGTGAAAAGGGAGAGGAAGCAGCCAGCTTCTACACGTCCCTTTTGCCGAATAGCGAGATTGAGTCGATCTTCCGGCCGGATCCAGACGGGCCGGTGCTGGTTGCCGAGTTCACCCTGGCGGGGTCCCCCTTCATGATACTGAACGGCAACCCGGATATGCAGTCAAGCTATCTGACCTCGATTTCCATACTGACCGAAGATCAGGCGGAAACAGATCAGTTATGGCAGGCGCTTCTTGCCGATGGCGGGGAAGAGGGCCAGTGCGGCTGGCTGAAAGACCGCTACGGTGTTTATTGGCAGATTGTTCCCAAGGCATTGCCCCGGCTGATGCATGGCAACGATCCGGAAAGCGCCGGACGTGTCAGTGCCGCCCTGATGAAGATGAAGAAGATAGACATTGCCGGCTTGGAAGCTGCTGCCTGAACAGCAGCATTCGCATGGTTCGTTGTCTGGTTCGGCTTGCAAGGCCTGAGTGAAGAACAAAAATTCAAACGCCGCCTGATCCGCGGCGTTTTGCTTTTGTGGAACAGACACTTTCACCGGGATTGCCGTCCCCGTTCTTTCCGTGCAACTTTGCAATCGGAAGGAGTGGATATGACTCATAACGATCTCGTCCACATTCAAGTTGCGACACCGGAGCGCTGGGCCGATCTGGTGGATCTGTTCGGACCGGAACGAGGTGCGTCCGGCGGTTGCTGGTGCATGTGGCCTTTCTTGCGGGGCAAGGACTGGAAAGCGATGACCCGTGAGGAACGGCGCGATGCTTTTCAGCAGAAGGTAGACGCTGGCCCGGCCCCCGGGCTCCTGGCGTATCGAGGCAGCCTCGCGGTCGGCTGGATCGCGCTCGGACCGCGCAGTCAGTATCTACGCTTCCTGCTTGGCAAAACCAGCCAACCCCTGCCGGAAGACAGTGAACAGGCGATAGAGACAACACATGCGGTCACCTGTTTCTATATCCGGAAAGGGCATCGCGGCACCGGTTTGATGTCCCTTCTGCTGGATGCGGCCATTGCCCATGCGCGGGAAGAAGGGGCTCGACAAATGGATGCATGTCCCATGGAGACGGACAAGCCTCTGCAATGGGGCGAAGGCTTCGTGGGCATTGCTGACGTCTTCCGCCGCGCAGGCTTTGTCGAAATCGCACGCAGAAGCCCCAAGCGGCCACTCATGCGCAAGACACTATGAACGGAAATTCCAGATGACCGGCGAAACAGACCTTGCCACCCTGATCTCGCAGATGCGCCCGATGCTGGATCCGCAGCCTTATGTATTCTGCACATTTGTATCGAAATCGATGACGGATCTGGCAGAGTACGATCCGATCGGCCTGTTTGCGGAAACCGAAGGGCTGACAGCCATTCTGCCGGTTGAGCGGGCGCGTGAACTGGGATTGGCAGAGGCCGAGTGGTTCCGGCGGATAACGCTGACTGTGCATTCCTCGCTGGAGGCCGTTGGACTGACGGCATCCATTTCCGCGGCTCTGGCAGCCGAAGGAATTTCGGCGAATGTGGTTGCAGCCTTTTTTCACGATCATGTTTTTGTGCCCGAAGAACGCGCGGAAGATGCTCTGGCGGCACTGCGCAATCTCGCCGGAGACATTTGATCCCGTTTTTTCCAGGTGTGCCGAACATGCGTCACAACGGTGAATTCGGTGGATTTTCCCTTGCAATTTCCGGTGTGCCTTCCCATTCCTAAGCGGGAGCAAGCGGGGTAAGAGCATGCAACGGGTCAAGCGGCGTCTGGCGGCAGTTATGTGCGCGGACGTTGCGCAATATTCCAAGCTCATGGAGCGGGATGAAGACGGAACTCTGGACCGGCTCAAAGCCTACCGGTTGGTGATGTCGGCGCTGACGGAGCGTCATAACGGACGCATCGTGAACACCTGGGGTGATGCAGTCATCATCGAGTTCGCGTCGGTCATGGAAGCCGTGCAATGTGCCGTTGACATCCAGAACGAGCTTTCGGTTCGCAACGCGGACCTGCCGGACATGAACCGGATGGAGTTTCGCATCGGCATCAACCTCGGCGACATCATGGTCGAAGGCGAGGACATCTATGGCGACGGCGTGAATGTGGCCGCCCGATTGCAGGAACTCGCACCGCGGGGCGGCATCATGTTGTCTCAGTCGGTCTATGATCAGGTAAAATCGAAAATGGCGCTGGGCTTCGATCCACTTGGACCCCAGCACGTCAAGAATGTCACCGAGCCCGTCGAAACATACTCGGTACGGATCGGGGGCCGAAATTCACCTGCAGACACCAGTGCCAGCCAAAAGACACACCACACAGGGACACCGCGCCAGGACGGTATTCCAAGGCCGGAATGGGAACGGGATACCCAGGCTGTCGCCTCAGGGTTCGAACAGGCACGCCGCTGGTTGAGAGCCCAGCCGAAACGGGTCCGAGGCTGCGTCTTCATGATAAGCCTCTTTTTCCTGCTCAATCTCCTGACCTCCGGTTTGTCCACTTTGTGGTTTGTCTGGCCTTCGCTGCCTTTTGCGGCCATGCTGTTCTGGCACCTGCTCGTTGGCCGTCAGGAAAAACGCCTCGGCAGGCCGACAGGAACAGGCGATTGAGGGCGTGGGGCCTGGCCTGTTGCCGATCTGATAACTCTTTTCACGCTAATCAGGGTCTGATGATTTGCGAGTGCAACTGACTTCGCTTACACATGGACCAACGCAGGGCGGTGGAACCTTCCGTCAGCCCATCGAAAATGCCGGTCCGGCCGGCCCAACAGCAAAGGGAGCTTAATCCTGCGCATGAAAAACTATTCGACCACGGTGCCTGCACGCCTCGACGATGAAGACGAGGACAAGCCCAAGAGCCAGCCGTCGATCCAGGTCGACAAGCATCTGTTCGAAGCGCGTACAGTTCTGATCACCGGTCCGGTGACACAGGAGATGGCCCGCGACGTTTGCGCCCGGCTTCTGGCGCTGGCGCAGGTTTCCAACGACCCGATCACGGTCATCGTTTCGTCTCCGGGCGGTCATGTCGAATCCGGCGACATGATTCACGACACCATCAAATTCATCGCACCTGAGGTTCGTATCCTCGGCATGGGCTGGGTCGCCAGCGCCGGAGCTTTGATTTACGTGTCGGTTCCCAAGGACAAGCGGTTCTGCACTCCGAACACGCGCTTCCTGCTTCACCAACCGTCCGGCGGCGCCGGCGGCATGGCTACGGACATCGAAATCCAGGCCAGGGAAATCATCAAGATGCGCGATCGTCTGAACAAGATTTTCGCGGACGCAACCGGTCAGCCGATTGCGCGTATCGAAAAAGACACCGACCGCGACTACTGGATGAGCCCGGAAGAAGGGATCGACTACGGTCTGGTCGGCAAGATCGTCACCACTGTCGACGAATTGGGCTGATCTTTAACGATCTTCACAAAAAAGCAGAAACGCCGGCTTCGCCGGCGTTTTTTTCTGAGAACGGTCAGATGCAGACCGCTTCGGGTTGAATGGAATAGTCTCGTGCGCGAGCGACCGGTTTGCGGGCGAGCACATGCGGACGAAGCCGGTCCATGAGGTCCCGCAGGTCTGCTTCGTCTCCGGGAGCGGGAGCTCCGTTGAAGATGACCGCGACCAGGTGGTCGACGAACCGTTCATAGATGCTGTTGCAGGTGCAGATCGGCGCCAGCAGGTCGCTGACTGGCTTTCCGTCGTAAATCGGAGCTCCGCCTGCAAGAAAGATCAGGAACTCTGTCAGATCGTCCGAGTGTTCGAATTCCGGCAGAAAGCTGGACACATCGAAACAGGGATCCTGTTCCAGCCTGGCCTTCAGGTGTGGCATTGCCTGCATGATCGCTTCGCGACCGCCGAGTTTCATATAGAGTGTCATCTGGTTTCCCTCGATTGAGCCTTCAATACGATGGCAACAAGATGACTCGAAAGGCGTGCCAGCCCTGTGACTCTGATCACGGATAATGCCTTTGTTAAAATCACCAGTGCCTGCAGATGGCCAAGGTCAGCCGCAAATTCACTCTTTTGGCCGCGCAAAGGGCTAGAAAGGGCCGAAAAAGGCCAGCATCGGGCCGTAAGTGAAGCCGGCTTATCTTGTCACGGTCAAGTGACGTAAGGGCATCGCACCAAGGGTGCGTAGACCGTGATTCCGCTGGATACCTATCGTTGCGCGCCGCAATCGGCGTCACGCCGGATCTGAGCAAATTCCTCATTGCTTACGGCCGAGACGAGATTTTGGACAGAAAACAAGGGATTCGCTTTCCCGCAAAGTGGTTGGGGATTCCTGCAATACGGCGATGAGTATGCAGATCGTTTGCCTGTTTGATGGGATTGTTCGGTCAGGCAGACGCAAAAGGCATGGCTGTCGCGGGCGGAACGGATGTATTGCTTGTCACGGGCAGGGGCCGAAACGACTCGGATAATTTCATATGTATGTTTTCTTCTCGAAGATCGGCGGTTTTCTGATCCTGCCGTCGAACTTTCTCATTGTTTTAATGGCTGCCGGCCTGTTGCTCAGCCTGTCGGCCAGGTGGCGACGGCGCGGCCGCCTCTTGACCTTCGCCGGGTTTGCCGGGCTGGTGGTTTGTGCTTTCTCACCTGCGGCAAACTGGCTGATCGTGCCGCTTGAGGACCGCTTTCAGCGTCCCGCCACTTTGGAAAACTATGACGGCATCATCATTTTGGGCGGTGCCGTGGACACGGTCGTCACCGGTGTCCGGGGCGATACGGCGCTGACCATGTCCGCGGAACGGGTCACCATCACCGCGCGTCTTGCCAAAGCGCTGCCGGCAGCGAAGATCATCCATACCGGAGGGCAGGGCATGATTGTGTCGTCGCAGGCAACAGAGGCGGAGGGAGCCGCGAGACTGTTCCGGGACTTCGGTATTGCGCCTGAGCGCATCATTCTTGAAGACCAATCCCAGAACACATGGCAGAACGCGGTCTACGCCAAGAAGATCGTGCAGCCGCAGCCCGGCCAGCGCTGGTTGCTCGTCACGTCGGCCTATCATATGCCGCGTTCGATGGGCGTCTTCGAGAAGGCCGGCTGGACAGGCGTGACAGCTTATCCGGTGGATTTCCGAACACGGGGACCGCAGGACAGCATGCTCGGCTTTGACGGTGCCTCCAAGGGCCTCAGGCGCTTTGATATCGCCTTCCGGGAGTGGGTCGGTCTTGCGGTCTACAAACTGCTCGGACGGAGCACGGCATTCTTCCCCGGTCCTTAAGCTTGCAAAACACGTTCGGCTGACGCCGACTTTTGAAATCAAACCTCTTTTACTGCAAAGAGCCTGTTCCCATATAATGGGCTCATTCAGGGATTCGAAAGGACGTGGGCTGATGGTCCTCGAAGCGCCTATCGTTGCGGCAGACGTCGTACAATGGCTGTATAGCGATGCGCCCCGACTGAAGGGGACACTCGAAATCGTCACTGAGATGGCGAAACGTTTGCGCGCCGGAAAAGTTCCGGTCGACCGTGTCACCACCGGCATCTGGGTGGTGCATCCGAACGTGCGCGCGGAAAGCTCGATCTGGATCAACGGAGAGGCGCCGGAATTGCGCCTACATACTGCGGACAACACTTCGCAGGACGAATATCAGAAGAGCCCCATCAAACGCGTGCACGAAGACGAGACACCAGTTCGTGTCGAGATCGGCAAGACGCCGGGTGCAGCCGACGAATTTCCGATTACCGCCGAGCTGGCCCGGGAAGGTTATACGGACTATATCGCTCTGCCCATGCGGTTTTCAGACGGGACGGTGAAGGTTGCCAGTTTCGCGACCAAGGCGCCGGGCGGTTTTACAGGCTCGCACATCGGTGTGTTCGACTCGCTGATCCAGCCGCTTGCGCTGGTATGTGAATTGAAGACGCTGCGCCGTACCGCCGAAACGGTGCTGGACACCTATGTCGGCCCGCGGGCAGGACTGAAGGTTCTGGACGGCACAACCCGGCGAGGAGAAGGCGAGTGGATCAAGGCGGTTGTCAGCTTTGCCGACATCCGTGGCTTCACGCGCCTGTCCAATACGCTTCCTGCAGACAAGATCGTCTTGTTCCTGAACAAGTATTTCGGAGCGATGACGGCAGCCGTCGAAGCCCATGGCGGCGAAGTGCTGAAGTTCATCGGCGATGAAGTGATGGCGATCTTTCCCTACGAGACCGCAGAGGAAGCCAGGGACGCCTCCATGCGCGCCCTGATGGCTGCACGTGAGACGCTGACGCGGATCGAGGCGATCAACACGGCCCGAACCTGCGCGGTCACACCTGATCTGAGTGTCGGAATAGCCCTTCACGCAGGCGATGTCTTTTATGGCAACGTCGGCAGCGAAACCCGGCTGGACTTCACCGTCGTCGGCCCTGTGGTCAATCTTGCGGCCCGTATTGCCGAGCTTGCAAAGGACCTGCAGCGCCAGCTTCTGGTGTCGGACGCTCTGGCGGAGGTCATGGGGTGCAGATCGGGACTTTATGGTCGCTATCAGGTGAAGGGGTTTGATGAACCCGTGTCGGTGTATTCGCCGGACTTGTCAGCCGACCCCAAGTTTGGATATTGCCCCAAGAGTACCGCATCTCTGGCCTTGGAAACGAACTGACGGCGTAGCAGGACCAAGAGAACGGCGAGGGTGGTTGCGGCAAATACATACGGGCCGGCGAACCACCCAAGAAAGCCGATTGAAAAAAACAGGGCACGCTGGCCGCGATTGAAGTGGCGGCCGGCGAGAACACCCAGTTCCCCGGCTTGTGCAGCCATCTTTGTGATGACCTCATCGGGTGCCTGGCCTCTGTGGGGGACCGCGCCCATGATGATGCTGGCATAATTGAAAAGCCGATACGCCCAGCCGAACTTGAAGAAACCATAGGCAAAGATCAGCATCAGGCCGAGCACCTTGATCTCCCAGAGTGCCCGGTTGTCGGCTACCGGAATGGACAGGTCTCCAGCAATCTGAACGATGCGCTCCGTTGCATCAAGAAGCGCAAAGCCACCACCGATGGCCAGAAGGGATGTCGATGCGAAAAAGGCTGTGCCCTGCTGCAACCCGGACATGATCGAGGTGTCCATGATGCGAACCTCGCGCAGGCTCATGACATGCATCCAGTTGCGCCGGTAGCTTTCCATCGCGCTGGACAAGGTCTTTTTACGCAGTGGGCTGAGATCGATCAGAACATTAAAACCGAGCCAGGCGAGCAGAAACCAGGCCGCGGCTGCCAGGTCCAGAGTCGAGAGCGCGTGCATCGTGATCCCTTCTGATTCTCTTGCGGCCGAATCCGACCATCACCTGTCTTAGCAGACTTTTCAGTGTCCCTGACAGACAGACTTGTGGACCCTAAGTAGCTGAAATTCCAGTAGCTGTAGGAGGTTTGCAAAAATGCGGGATCTGCTGCTCTCTTTTTGCGCTTGCGAAATGGTAAGGGATCGTTTACCTCGTCGCCTCAATGGCGCCATATTTAGAGGTCGGTGGGACCTGGTGCCACACAACAATATGTAGGGTTTTTATGGACGAAAACGTGCAGAAATCTTGTTGGAGCGTCACTCTCTGGACTGTCGCTGCAGTGGGCCTAGCATTGACGATGGTTCTTCTGTTCAACGATGTTGAAAGTGCACAACAAGCCGTCGCCGCCGCCAAATAAGCCAGCGGGACGCAAGGAACACAAAGGCGCAGCGTGAGGCTGCGCCTTTTGTCGTTTGAGGGGCTCTTTTTTGCTCTTTGGCAACTTTCCCAAGAGGCCTTCGCCGGATCCTGTCCACACCTAGTTGGCGGGGGTCAGGCTGGACGAAAAGGAAATTTCAGGCCTGTCCGACGGTCCGTAGAACTGCCTGAATTCCATTTGCCGCACCACTGTCTTGTCGCGGGGGTGGCTGATGAGAAACGCCGTATAGGCGCGGTCGCCCAGAGGCAGGAGCACGAGTTGGACAGTGCCGGATCCGGGCCACTCAAGTTCCGCGCCCCAGGCCGGAACATCTTCCGGATCGTCTTTTCCGAAAAGCGCACGGACGTCGATGTCGTGGAGCAGGGCGGTGCCATTGGCATCCCAGGTGAGCGCGGCAAGACCCCGGTCCAGAGGAAACAGATTGAGCTGTGCTCCGTTGATCTCGACATTCAGGCGGTTCGCAGCGTCCCTTTCGATCAGCGCGGTGCCTTCACTCATGTCCGTTTCTAGTGCAACGCGCTCACCGTTGCTCTGGACGAAGCCTTCCGTGTTGACCACCTTGAAGATGCCAACGGGAACGGCGACTTCCGCCTGCAGTGGCACGACGGAAGCGAGAAAGACCAGCAACGAAATGAGTGTACGAAACACGCCCGGACCCTGTTTTGGAATTTGGCCCGACCATACATCTTCAAAACTTTAGAAAGTCTTTGTCCAATACCGGAGTCGCCGCGTTTTGCTGCGAAAACTCAAGGTCATCGTCTATTTTGACAGGGACACCACCAGATCTTCTATTGTAGAATGTTCCGGCTGCCAGCCAGTTGCTCTTTGGGCGTGGCTGACGTCAACGGATTGCGACAGGGCATAGCCGGCAGCCCAATCGGTGAGCGGTTCGGCAGCCTCAGGTGCGGGAACCGTCTCGATTTCCAGCGGCAATCCGTGTCGGGCTGAAATATGCGAAGCCAGGTGACCGACGGAAATACCTTCAATACAGCTTGCAATCAGCGACATCCGGAACCGGGCGTTCTTGAGGGCGAGCGTATAAAGCGCGGCAAGGTCGTTTATTTCTACCAACGGCCACCTTGTTTGGGCTGTTGCACGGGTCTGGAACGGCCTGCCTTCCTTGAGCGCTGCCGTCATCAGGGCAATTGGTCCGGTTGTCTGACTGCAGGCGAGCGCCGGGTGAATGACCGTCAGATTGAGATCCGTTCCATGCGACAGGGTCCTGATCGTTTCGGTCATGAAGCGAAACGCGGGCAGGGGAGCGAACTGGGTTTTCTCGCTCAGCAGCTGGTTTCCTGTCGTTGCAGGGAAAAGCCAGATGCCTCCGGTGTAGATGATCTTGAGCGGCTGTTTGCGGTGTTTGGCTGCCTGCTTCAGGGCGAGCATGCTCTGCCGGTCGACCCGTCCCATATCTTCAGAAAAAGTCGCGCCAAGGTGGATGACGGCATCGCATGAAGCTGCCCTCGATACCCAGCTTTCCGGTGCGCGCAGATCTCCGGGATAGGCACTTGCGCCAGACGCACGCAGCTTGGCTGAAGACGCGTCTGAGCGGGCCAGACCGATTACCCTGGCACCGTCCTGAACCAGCCGCTTTACCACGGCAGAACCGATCTCGCCGGTTCCACCCGTTACAAATACTTCCATGCGCAAAGAGAACCCCGTTCTGGCCAGCGGCGCAAGCTGAAGCTGCCCGGGACGGGCGACAATCCACCGCCGTTTTCTGCCACAATCTTGACCTTGGCCGGAAGCCTGATAGGTGAGAAGCATGACCTTGCATCTGGTAAAACTGTGCGTCGGCGCGGACAGCGTCGAGTCCCTTCAGGCCTGGATCGATTTTCGCATGGACAATGCCCGCAAAACCGGGCTTCCAGCAGAAACGATCCATACGACGCGCATGGTGCCAACCCGCAAGGACGAGCTTCTGGATGGCGGGTCTCTCTACTGGGTGATCAAGGGTAAGATCCAGGTGCGCCAGCACCTTATCGATATCCGGCCGTTCACGGACCAGGCGGGCGTCAAACGCTGCGATCTGGTTATGGAGCCAAGACTGATCCTGACTCAGTTCCAGCCCAAGCGTCCGTTTCAGGGCTGGCGCTATCTGAAGGCGCAGGACGCTCCGGCAGACCTGAAGGCCGGCGGAGCGGCCCAGGCCATGCCGGAGGATATGCGGCGAGATCTTACTGAGCTCTGCCTGCTTTGATCTGCCGGCATCAGCCGGAAACCGGCAACGCCTTGTGAAGATGTCCGATGATCGTGCTGAAGTCCGGCCAGCCTGGCCCAAGGCCGGGATTTTCCTTCTTGCGCGTCATGGCAAGATGCGCGTAGCCATGCACCAGCGACCAGACGAGGATCTCGATTTCCTCCGGATCGGTCCCTTCAGGGATCAGCGGTGCGCATGTTTCGCGCAAGATCGCATAGGATCTTGAGGCGTGAAGAGCAAATTCCTCATCGTTCTCGTTGAATTTCTGTCCTGAAAAAATGAACAGGAACAGCTCCGGGTGTCCGGTCGCAAAATCCAGGTATCCCTGACAGATGGCGCTCAGCCGTTCGGCAGCGGCAGGAGCGCAGGTCTCGAGCCGTTTTTCCATAGCCTCACAAAACAGGGCAAACCCACGCGCGGCAATTGCTGTCGACAGGCCCGTGATATTCTTGAAGTGATAGCCAGGGGCCGCGTGTGAAACACCTGCCTTGGCAGCGCATTCGCGCAGGGAGAGCTTGTCCGGACCACGTTCGCGCAACAGCGCCACACCAGCATCGACCAGAGCCCTTCTCAGACTGCCGTCTCGTTTGCGGCGGGAGGGGGGAGAAACTGTCATGCGATCTTCATCGGCGATATGCTTGACAGTGTCAAGTTTCGCTTTATCTTGACACTGTCAAGTTAACCTGGAGAGGCGGAATGTCGATGGTTTCAAGGTTTGCAGCAAGTGTAGCCTTCTGGACAGCGGCGGTTAGCGCTGTCCTGGTTGCGGTGGCTTCGTTGAGATTTTTGGCGCTGGGGGTATCCGCGTCGATGGACTTCGTGGCGCATAATCTCGACGGGAATGCGCTGATGCTTTACGCACACATCGGTGTTGCGCCGATTGCGCTTGCATTGATGCCGTTTCAGTTCATGACCCGGCTGCGAGCGCGCCGGCCGAAACTGCACCGCTGGTTGGGCCGCGGTTACGTCGCTGCAGTCCTGGTTTCCGGTCTTGCGGGGCTGCAGCTCGCCTTTCACACAACAGCAGGGATTTTCGCTGCAACAGGCTTTGCGCTGCTGGCGGTCCTGTGGATGATAACTACCGGTATCGCGCTGGTCTTTGCCTTGCAGCGGAACATCCCGCGTCACCGCGCCTGGATGCTGCGTTCGGCCGCCCTTACCTTTGCTGCTGTAACGTTGCGTGTCTATCTGGGAAGCAGCATGGCGGCAGGTCTCGACTTTCAAACTGCCTATCCTCTCATTGCCTGGCTGTGCTGGCTCCCGAATGCGGTTTTCATGGAAGTGTATCTTCTTGTTCGTCCCAAAAGCTCACGCCTGGTCTCGGCTGCTGCCTGAGGGCAGGAGGGGCTAACCCGTGTCGCATCCCATGGACTGAGACTTGCCAAAACGGGTTTCCGGACCCAATTTGACTGTCATAAACAGGCACAAGGAGGCGGCCGTGAACGTGAAGACCGGCAAAGGCACGGTAGACCCGATGGTCCGGAAGGAAGCCGGAGTGCCTTCAGCCGCTTCCGAGGTTGCCTCCTTTCTCCGCAAGGCCGAGGAAATCGCACCGCAACCTGGCAGTGGAGGGCGTCTTGTGTTCGCCCTCGACGCGACGATGAGCCGCCAGCCGACGTGGGACCAGGCCTGCCAGATCCAGGCCGAGATGTTTCGGGAAGCGGGCAAGATTTCGGGTCTCAGTATCAAACTCGTCTATTTTCGCGGATTTGGAGAGTGCCGGGCCTCCCGCTGGCTTAACAGTGGAGCCGAGCTTGCAAACGCCATGAGCCGCATTGCCTGCCAGGGTGGGCGTACACAAATCCGCAAGGTGCTTTCGGCCGCGCTGTCAGCCGCCAATACCGAAAAGATCGCCGCCCTGGTTTACGTGGGCGACTGCATGGAAGAGGACGTCGATGCCTTGTGTGACAAGGCTGGCCAGCTGGGCCTGCTCGGCGTGCCGATGTTCCTGTTTCAGGAAGGTCGGGACGCGGTGGCAGAGCGTGCGTTTCGTGAAATGGCCAGGCTTACCAACGGCGTGTTTTGCCGTTTTGATTCCGGCTCGGCTCAGCAGCTGTCAGATCTCCTGAAAGCCGTTGCCGTTTACGCCAGCGGCGGCCGAACGGCGTTGCAGAAGCTGGAAAAGCAAGGCGGCAAGGGCGCAACGCTTTTGCTGCAGCAGTTGCCCTCCGTCCGTTAGGCTTGGGAGGGAAGGGACCGCTCTTCCTTGCTGTTGCCTCTGCCACAGGTTTACATAACCGGAAACATTCAACACGTGACTGGAATAGGGCCGCTGCATCCATAGGGTACGGGCCCGGGCCGGCGAACGGGGACCCCACCGCCACATGATTTATCTGATTATCGGCTTGATAGCGCTGACCGCCCTATTGACCCTCGGCAACACGTTCGTGAACGCCAACCCGGCGAAGCTTGCCAGAGGATTACGCCTGTTCGCGGGTGGTCTTCTTATGGTGGTGGCGCTGATCTTTGCGCTGACAGGCCGGTTCCTGTTTGCCATCCCCCTGTTCGGGCTTGGTTTATCCGTTCTGGGGATGTCCGGTCTCCCTTGGCTTTCGTCTGGCTACAAGCCTCAGAAAACCTCAGGGCAACGCTCGCGTGTGCGAACTGCCATGGTAGAGATGGAACTTGATCACGATACCGGTGCCATGACCGGAACCGTGCTTGCGGGCACCTTTCAGGGGCGCGAGCTGGATGAACTGACCGAACCGGACCTTGAAGCCTTTTGGCAGGAAACGGCCCAGGACGGTCAGAGCCAGAAGCTAGTCGAAGCTTATCTCGACCGCAGGCTTCCCGGATGGCGTGAACACTTCCAGGCGGATGGAGCAGAGCGGCAGGGAAGCCCGGCGAGCTCGGGCCCCATGACAGATGAGGAGGCCTACCAGATCCTGGGGCTTTCGCCCGATGCCGGGGACGCGGAAATTCGAGCTGCGCACCGCAGGCTTATGATGCGAGTCCACCCCGACCAGGGAGGCTCCGGTTTCCTCGCGGCGAAAATCAACGAGGCTAAAGACACGCTTCTCAGAAGACATTGACGGCATCCGTTACGCGGTTACTGGTAGATGGCGAAGCATGCGTATTTTGCCTTTTTCAAGCTTTTGCAGGCATTCCACGCAGCTGTTTTGGTGTCGAAGCCGACGAACCGGGCGCGGTAGAGCGTCTGTCCGTTGGTGTCGACGGGTTCGGTGTAGGGGACCCGGCCCCGCAGGGCGGCTCCGGTTCTGGCCTTGGCATCCTTCAGCATGGTGATGGCCTGGCTTTCGGATTCGGTCGCAGCGATCTGGACCTGCCAGCCCGGCTCGACATCGCGGGTATCGCTTGTCGCAACCGTGACGCTGTCATCGTCGCTGCTGTTGTCGGCAGATGCGGTTTCCGGTGCTGCCACGGTCTCAACCGGTGTGGTGTTGATCGCGATGGTCTGAACAGAGACCGTTTTGACCGGCTGCGCGGAACCAACGGCGCGCTGTGCGCCACCTGCTTTCGCACCTTCGGACTTTGCGGCTTCGAGCAGAGCAGCTCTGGAAATCGAATTGGTGTTCAGCGGCTCGTCCGGGCTTGACGGCGGGATCGGCGGGAGGGCGGTTGCAACCGCAAACGTGCTGTCGAACCGTTGTTTCACAAGCTTCGGCGGCAGAGGTACGTCGTTGCCGAAGCCCGGAACCGGAGCGGGCGTCTGGACCGATGCCGTGACGGGCGCATTGGAGGCGGTCACCAGGACAGGAGCGGGAGCCGGTGTCGGAATCGCTGAAGCTTTGGTCGGCGCGGTAAAGGCCAGCACCATCGGCTCACCCGCAGCCGGCGCCGGTTCGCTACCGGGTTTGGTGTTCGGCAAGGGCGGGTTCTTGAGCGCAACGGCAACGAACGTCGGTTCAGAGGTGTTCTGGACGATCAGCGGCGCTGTTTTCGGACCACGGCTTGCCTTGGGCAGGTAGGCGTTGATGAGCTTCGTCATCTGGGCATTGCGCGATGCGCCGGTTTTGCCGCCCATGACAACAGCAACAATGTGCCTGCCGTCCCGATTGACCGAGGTAACAAGGTTGAAGCCGGAGGCGCGGATATAACCGGTCTTGATCCCGTCAACACCCTTCACGCGGCCGAGCAGCTTGTTGTGGTTGCCGTAGGTGCGGCCCTTGTATTTGTAGGCCCGGGTTTTGAAGTAACCGTAATACTGCGGAAACCGTTCCTGAATGGCGCGGCCGAGCGTTGCCATGTCCCGGGCAGTGGTGCGCTGTCCGTTGTCCGGCAGACCATGCGGATTGCGGAAAGTGGTCTTCGACATGCCGATCTGACGCGCTGTGCGGGTCATGCGTTCGGCGAATTTCTTTTCAGAGCCGCCAAGGTTCTCCGCAATGACGGAAGCAACGTCGTTGGCTGACTTGGTGACCAGCGCAAGGATCGCATCCTTGACCTTGATGGTGCCACCGGGCTTGAGGCCCAGCTTGGAGGGCGGCCGCGCGGATGCGTAGCTGGAAACACTCAGGTTGGAGTCCAGCGACAGTCGTCCGGCTTCCAGCTCTTCAAACACCAGATACAGGGTCATGATCTTGGTGAGAGAGGCGGGATACCTGTAGGAATCTGCCGATGAGGAGTAAAGTGTCTTGCCGGTTTTGGCGTCGACGACGATCCCTGCATATTTCGGGTTTGCCATCGCCGTTGCAGGCAGCCCCAAAAGCACAAGGCCGAGGGTCAAGAACTTTGCAGTGCGGACGAGAACCCGTCCCTTGCGAAAAATACGCATCCCAAACACAATTACTATCCCATTCCGGGTCACGTGGTTTGTCTCTGGAGCGGCGCGTTTTGGATCTTAACCCCCTGAGATTCAGAACCGCTGCTCCGTCGTTCTCCATGTCATTTGATGGAATTACGGTTACGAATGGGTAAATGAATGATCGAAAAACCACTTAAAAAAATAGTTTTTTGTTAGAGTTAATCGTTGGTTAAAGTCACATTCTTTCGTATTTGCAAGTATTGTTTTCGTAAAACCTTCTTCTTGCTTGATTTTCTGGTTAAGGTTCCGTTTATTTTTGGCTTTTTTTGTTCCGGATTTGGTCACGCGCAAGCATCTTCCCGCTTTGTTGGTTTGGGGTGTGTGTCGCCTTCTTCTGGTTGCTGTTGCCTGTCCACGTCAAGGGTGCTGTTTTTCGGACATTGGCGCGGCAGCTTACGTTATGAAAGGAGCGTTAAATTCGCGTAATGGTTGTTTTTGCAATGCAAAATCACCTTGACACTTATTGTGCAGTGCATTACGACAAAGTCTCGTTAGGTAACGCGATACGCGCGCCGGACCGCCCCATATGGCCGATGCTTGGGATTGGTAACCGGTTCGCCGGAAAAGGGCAGAAAAATGATGAACAATTTTGATGAACTGCAGAAGATGAGCAAAGACAACATGGACATGGCCATGGCGTCTTTCGGTTCTGTCAGCAAGGGTTTCCAGGCCATCGCCGCTGAAATGGCCGACTACCAGAAGAAGTCTTTCGAGGAAAGTTCCGCAGCTGTTGAGAAGCTCGTTTCCTCCAAGTCCCTCGACAAGGCTTTCGAAGCGCAGGCCGACTACGTCAAAACCGCTTACGAAGGTTTTGTCGGCGAAATGACGAAGATCGGTGAAATGGTCACCGATATGTCCAAAGATGCCTACAAGCCTTACGAAGGCGTGATGGGCAAGCTTGCGAAATAAAGTTCCCTTTTAGCCGTCTCACAACGGTTTGAAGTTTGAAACCCGGCTCGTTCGAGCCGGGTTTTTTCGTGTATGCACAGGTTTACCGGCGACGCGCGGGGCAGGGTGCCATTTTGGAACGCATTTTGAAATGCGTTCTCTTGCCACCTTTTATTCATTGTCAGGCAACCTACATTCCTCTTGACTGGCAGCGCAGGGACTACAAATGCGCTGTTGACCTTTATGTTGATGAAATCGACCATTGCGCGAGAGCGGCTTGCGCGGCAGGATTACCACTGAGAATGCGTATTCGCGGCGCAGTCCGTGCTGCGGAAAGCTCTGGACCAGCTGCGCAGGGCAGAGTGTTCAGGATTCGAAATTTGGTGATGGCCGGAGTGATAGAGGCAAAAGAAACGGCAATGTCGGCGGGCTCTGATTATGACAATGACGGTGGCGACGCCGGAACGGTTACAGTCACCCGTACCAAAACAGTAACCAAGCGGCCAAATCTCTATCGAGTGCTGCTGTTGAACGATGACTACACTCCGATGGAGTTCGTTATTCACGTTGTGGAGAACTTCTTCCAAAAAAACCGCGAAGAGGCGACCCGCATTATGCTGCATGTTCACCATCACGGCGTCGGGGAATGTGGAATCTATTCCTACGAAGTCGCGGAGACGAAAGTCACCCAGGTGATGGATTTCGCGCGCAAGCATCAGCATCCGTTGCAATGCGTCATGGAAAAAAAGTGAGGACAAACGCACGTGCCTTCCTTCTCACGCAGTCTAGAAAAAGCACTCCACCAGGCTCTGGCCTTCGCCAATGAGCGGCAGCAGGAATATGCAACGCTAGAGCATCTTCTGCTGGCCTTGCTTGACGACCAGGACGCGGCTGCGGTCATGCGCGCTTGCAATGTGGATCTGGATACGATCCGCCGCAACCTGGTTGAATATATCGAAACCGAGCTGGACAACCTTGTCACCGACAGTGACGAGGATTCCAAGCCGACCGCCGGCTTCCAGCGCGTCATTCAACGGGCGGTTATCCACGTCCAGTCGTCCGGCCGGGAGGAAGTGACCGGCGCCAACGTGCTCGTTGCGATCTTCGCCGAGCGCGAAAGCCATGCAGCCTACTTCCTGCAGGACCAGGACATGACCCGTTACGACGCGGTCAATTATATCTCCCACGGCATCGCCAAACGTCCCGGCATGTCCGAGGCTCGTCCTGTCGAAGGGGCGGATGAAGAAGATGTGATGCCCGGAGCTGAAACCGAGAAGAAGTCCAGTCAGAAGACGGACGCTCTTGAAGCTTACTGTGTCAATCTCAACACCAAGGCCACCAATGGCAAGATTGACCCGCTGATCGGGCGCGACAGCGAAATTTCGCGCACGATCCAGATCCTGTGCCGCAGGTCGAAGAACAATCCGCTCTTCGTCGGCGACCCGGGTGTTGGCAAGACCGCCATCGCGGAAGGTCTGGCGCATCGCATCGTCAATGGCGATGTGCCGGATGTGCTGAAGGATGCCACCATCTTTTCGCTCGATATGGGCTCGTTGCTGGCGGGTACCCGCTATCGCGGCGATTTCGAGGAGCGGCTGAAGCAGGTGGTCAAGGAAATCGAGGACTATCCGGGCGCGGTAATGTTCATCGACGAGATCCATACGGTGATCGGCGCCGGTGCAACGTCGGGCGGGGCGATGGATGCATCCAACCTCCTGAAGCCGGCACTTGCTTCCGGTGCGATCCGCTGCATCGGTTCGACCACCTACAAGGAATACCGCCAGTTCTTCGAGAAGGACCGGGCGCTGGTCCGCCGCTTCCAGAAGATCGACGTCAACGAGCCGTCGATCCCGGACGCGATCGACATCCTGAAAGGTCTGAAGCCCTATTTCGAGGACTTCCACAAGGTTCGGTATACCAACGATGCCATCAAGGTGGCTGTGGAGCTGTCGGCGAAATACATTTCCGACCGCAAGCTGCCGGACAAGGCGATCGACGTACTGGATGAAACCGGTGCCTCGCAGATGCTGGTTCCCGAAGCCCGCCGCCGCAAGACCATCGGTGTGAAGGAAATCGAGAACACGATTGCCACCATGGCCAGGATCCCGCCGAAGTCCGTTTCCAAGGACGATGCGGAAGTTCTGGAGAACCTCGGCAAGGATCTGAAGCGGGTCGTCTATGGTCAGGATGAGGCCATCGGAACGCTGGCGTCGGCCATCAAGCTGGCGCGTGCCGGCCTGCGTGAACCGGACAAGCCGATCGGCAGCTATCTGTTCTCCGGCCCGACAGGCGTCGGCAAGACGGAAGTTGCACGGCAGCTCGCGTCTTCGCTGGGTGTCGAGCTGATCCGGTTCGATATGTCCGAATATATGGAACGGCACACCGTGTCGCGCCTGATCGGTGCACCTCCGGGTTATGTCGGCTTCGACCAGGGCGGTCTGTTGACCGACGGTGTCGACCAGCATCCGCACTGCGTGCTGCTGCTGGACGAGATCGAAAAGGCCCATCCGGACCTGTTCAACATCCTGTTGCAGGTGATGGACCACGGCAAGCTGACCGACCACAACGGCAAGCAGGTCGACTTCCGCAATGTCATCCTGATCATGACCACCAACGCCGGTGCTGCGGACATGGCCAAGATGCCCGTTGGCTTCAACCGCATTAAGCGGGAAGGCGACGACGCGGAAGCGATCAACAAGCTGTTCACGCCTGAATTCCGCAACCGTCTCGATGCGATCATTCCGTTCGGCAATCTGCCGATGGAAGTCGTCTACAAGGTGGTCGAGAAGTTCGTCATGCAGCTGGAAGTCCAGCTGGCTGACCGCGGCGTAACCTTCGAGCTGACAGAGGATGCCGTCAAATGGCTTGCCGACAAGGGCTATGACAGTCAGATGGGGGCTCGCCCGCTTGGGCGGATCATCCAGGAGCACATCAAGCGGCCATTGGCCGACGAGGTGCTGTTCGGCAAGCTGAAGAAAGGCGGGATGGTCAAGGTCACCGTGTCCGAGGACGGCAAGGGTCTGCTTCTGGAAAGCATCGAGGAGCGGGCGACGCCGCCCAAAGCCAAGGCAAAGACCGAAGCCAAGGCCAAGCCGAAGCGCCGTCGCAAGCCCGCTGCCAAGGCTGCGAGCGCCAAGGATACCAAGCCGCCGGCAGGCAAGAGCGGTCCATCCAAGAAAAGCCTTGTCCCCAAGGTTCCCCTGGCTGACTGAGGCCGGGCAAAATCAGATCGTAAAGGCCCCGGAGAGATCCGGGGCCTTTTTTTGTTTTGGCCAGCGAAGACGATTGATGACGCTTGAAGTGGGCAGGGGATCCCGTGCCTTGAGCTCACTGTTGGTGAGGCGAGTGGCGGTTAGTCTCATTCATGTTTGGAATTGAAGCCATTCAGGAAAATCATTTGCAGCAACCCGGTCTCCCGCCTAGCTAAGAAGCAGACACTTTCGGGAGAACGGATATGAGCGATAACAAGGTTGCCATGATCACCGCAGGCGGGTCCGGCATGGGCGCCGACGCGGCAAGACGGCTGGCCGCGGATGGGTTCCAGGTCGCAATCCTGTCTTCATCCGGCAAGGGCGAGGCGCTTGCGGAAGAGCTGGGCGGGGTCGGTTTCACCGGTTCCAACCTTGTTGCGGACGACCTGACTTCTTTTGTCAAAAAGACCCTGGACTCCCTTGGCCGGATTGATGTTCTGGTCAATTCGTCCGGACACGGTCCGAAAGGCGGCATTCTGGAAATCTCCGACGAGGACTGGCACCTCGGTATGGACTATTACCTGATGAACGTCATTCGCCCGGCGCGCCTCGTCGCTCCGGTCATGGCGGAACAGGGTGGGGGAACGGTGATCAACATCTCCACCTTCGCCACCTTCGAACCAGACCCGCTGTTTCCGACATCCGGTGTGTTCCGGGCAGGACTTGCCAGCTTCACCAAGCTCTTTGCAGATAAATTCGCGGCCGAAAACGTGCGCATGAACAACATCCTGCCCGGTTTCATCGACAGCCTGCCGGAGAAGGAAGACCACCTCGCCCGGATCCCCATGGGCCGCTATGGCCGCGCCGACGAGATTTCCGGTCTGGTTTCCTATCTTGCCAGCGAGGCGGCGGCCTATATCACGGGACAGAACATCCGCATTGATGGTGGTCTGACGCGGTCGGTGTGAGGGAATTCGAGAGTTAGAAGGTCATTCCTCGCAAGCCCGGCGGCTCTGGCCGTTTTCCTTGGGCGTAGTCCAGCAATGCACGAAGCCAGAGAACGCTGCTTTCGTGGGGATCCTGGGACAGTTCCTCGGGGCGAGTGTCAGTAAGCCCCACAACGTCGATAGATTTCCTGCAAGAGAAAGCAGCCTTCTGCCGACCATCTGAATCGATTGGGCACCAGAGTTTTTTCTGTTTGAGTGCGCCCCAAGCGATGCCCCGTCTGAAACACGTCAGCGCCCGATAATCTGGGTCGATAATCACTCTACCGCTTGGGCCCATCATACCCCAGAGCCCATTTTCTTCGAAGCGCGTCAGCATGCCACCGCAGGCCAGTATTGCTTCGCTCTCTTCTTTGGTTGGGCCTGTGGGCTTTACGACTTCATTGTTGTGGGTGTCGATCCAGAATTCTCTTCCATTCTGTTCGACCTTTAAGACAACCGGTTCTTTTTTGAGGCCTGTCTGAGACCGAACGGCAAACCATGTTTTGTTGTGTCTGTGTATTTGGAGCTTGTCGTAAAGTGGCGGAACCAAAAATTGTCCGTCGTCGTCAATCACACCCCACTTTCCAGCGGAGGAAACCGCAGACAATCCTTCGTTGACGTAGAGAACGTTGTCATACCAGCCTTTGGACGGCAGTGTTCGACCGTCTTGCGTGACAAACTTATACCGTTTGTCGCCGATCGAGGCCAAGTAGGGCGACAAGCAGAAGTCGTCTGAAAACCGCGTGTTTATTGCGCTAACTTTTGTCTTTACTAAGGTGTCAAGCTTGGGATGGCGGATCGCGTAGAACCCGTTCAGTTCGATTACCTGAAGTCCTTTGGGGCAAGAAACATGCACGTGACCGTTGCGTTGATCAGGCACCAGGTCTCCTTCAGGCGTAACGCTGCGCCATAGCCCATTTTCCAGAACTCGCGGCCAGCGGCCATCCGTTGGTCGGTCAACATTTTCATAATAACGGCCGGTCAATAGCTCGCCGTGTCGGGTTACCAAACCCAGTTGTGAAAGATTGTCATATTTGCGCGCCAACCCATACCCACCCATCCAGTAACTGAGACCTTCAAACTTGAGCGGAATGACGAGCTTGCCGTTTCTATCAACTGCACCTGACATTATCTTCTTAGACTGAGGTGACTTTGGCTCGGCCACGTCAGGAGTGCCTTGCACGGTCGCAAAGTCGCCAATGAGCCTATACGCGCTTGTGTAGCGCGGTGTAACTTGCCACGAGCCATCAGCTCTCAGAAGGCCGAAGAGCGGCTCTTTACCCTTTGCGTCAGACGCCCAAATCAGGCCGCGACTCAGCTTGTCAAAATAGGCAATCTTGTACTGTTTTTTTGAAATCCAACCCTGATCGATCCGATACAGACCCAATCGTTTTTTGATGAAGATGCTGCTGAGTTCGTCTAAAGGGGCAAGTCTGAACCCGTCTTCGAGGCGACGTTGTCCTTCTGCCACAAGAACAACGTCTTCAGTAAACGGAATTGCACGGGCGAACTGTGTCTCAACAACGACTTTTCCGTTTCGGTCAATGACGCGTGCCTGATTATCGATAACGACTTCTGCATGGCCGGATGTAAAAGTGCCTGCAAGGTCGAAGCGCGGTTCGATAACGATAGAGCCGAGGCTATCGATATATCCCCATTTGCCATCTCTCTTAACTGCGGCCAGTCCTTCGCTAAAAGGTAGTGCGTCCTCAAACTTGAAGGGGATCAGAGATTGTCCCGACTTTCTGTCGACATAGCCGCAGAGATCGAACGGCCCGCCGCATCCGAACGAAATGTCTGAGACGTCAGCGATGCCCGGGGAGTTTGAAAACAGAAACACGAAGAGGCATGTCGGAAGGAAAATTAGCTTGTGAAACATTCAGGCCGCTCTGAAACAAAAATGGTCTGACCCTGATCGTCCTCAATTGTGGCGTAAATGCAGTCGTGGGTTGTATTGATTGGTGACTTCGTCTCGTTGCCACTGACGATGAGTAGGCTAGGCGGTTCGGTTCTCCGGCGTACCAATCCACGTTTAAGCGCTCTGGACAGAAAATCTTCAAAAAGGTAAGGCTACCTTACTAACTGCCCAGAGATGAGTCAGCTTGATGACGGCTCCTGATCAGCCAGAAACCACCCAGAACCTGCAAGTCCCGCCGGAACATGCTCGGGTCTGGATGGCGCGTGGGGCGCGGGCGGCGGTGTCTATTCCTGCGTTTATTCTGACCGCGGCGTTTGTCGGCTATGCAGGGCTTGCCCGGGAGAGCGGACTGACGCTTGTCGAGACCCTGGCGATGACCGGGCTCGTCTGGGCGCTGCCTTCCATCGTGGTTCTGACCGGGGCGATTTCTTCCGGAATGGGGATGATTCCGGCGGGCATTGCCGTGGCTCTTGCCTCTGTCCGTCTGATGCCGATGACAATGGCCTTGATGCCGCTGATCAAGGTGCCTGGCAAGACCAGGACATGGCAGTTGCTGATCGCGTCTCATTTCGTGGCGGTGACCGCCTGGGTGTTCGCGATGAAGCACCTGCCGGATATGCCAAGGGAAGGTCGATTGCCGTTTTTCATCGGTTTCGGTGGAGCGGTGACCAGTTTCGTTTTCTGCATGACCGGTGTCTCCTATCTGCTGGTGGAAAGCATGCCGGGCATGGTGGCGGGCGCCTTGTTCCTGCTGACGCCGGTCTATTTCCTGTGTTCGCTCTGGGGAGCGGCGCGGCTCAATGCGGACCGGGCGGCGATGGTCGCGGGGCTGCTGCTCGGGCCGGTTTTCTTCATCTATCTGCCCGGGCTTGATCTTCTTTGGACCGGCCTTGTCGGCGGGACGATAGCCTATATCGGAACGCGGATCGTGCGCAGGGGGCTGTCGTGATGGACGGATCGACCGCAGGCGGATTGCTTTCCGAAACCTGGTGGCCCTTGGCGATGATCATAGTCGCCGGCTGGTTTGCAACCGACGTCTGGCGCTGGCTGGGGGTCTTTGCCGGTGGCAGGCTGCGTGAAGATGGCGAACTGCTGATCTGGGTGCGCTGTGTCGCGACCGCCCTGGTCGCCGGGGTGATTTCAAAGCTGATCCTGTTTCCGCAAGGCGTGCTGGCCGAGACGCCACTCTGGCTGCGCCTGGCTGCTGCCAGTTTCGGTTTCGCCTCGTTTTTTGCCGCCCGTCAACGTGTCTTTGTGGGCGTGCTTGCCGCCGAAGTTTTCCTTGTTGCCGGCTGGCTCCTCCTCGACGCAATGGCTTCCTGATCCAGATCGAATTCCCGTGTTCACTTGCCCGCCAGATGGGGTAGGTTGAAGAGAACGGTGATTGCACTCGGTCAGGGAGAGCGAAATGACGGATCAGGTCGAACTCTTTTACGCACCGCAGACACGTGCCACTGGTGTGCGCATTCTCCTGGAAGAGCTGGCAGCGCCTTACAAGCTGAACGTGCTCAACCTGAAACTGGGTGAAAACCGGACGCCCCAATATCTTCAGGTAAACCCGGCAGGGAAAGTTCCGGCGCTGCGTGTCGGCGAGGCCGTGATTACCGAACAGGTCGCGATCTATCTCTATCTGGCAGATCTTTTTCCCGAAAAAGGGCTGACACCCGCGCTGGACGATCCGCTGCGAGGGCCTTACCTGCGCTGGTTTGTCCACATGGCCTCCTGTTTCGAGCCAGCCCTGATCGACCGTGCGCTGAAACGTGAAGAACCGCCGCATTCGATGTCGGCCTACGGGTCCTTCGACACGGTTATGGGGAATATGCGTATCCAGCTTTCCAAGGGCCCGTTCGTTCTTGGAGAGCGGATGACGGCTGTCGACATCCTTTGGGGCGTCGGGATAAGGTGGGGCATGATGTTCGGCATCGTGCCGGAATTCGAAGAATTCACGAGATATGTCGAGTGGTTCTCCGAGAGGCCTTCGGTGGTGAAGGTGCTTCAGGAGGACCAGAACATGGCCAGGGAACAAGAAGACGCTGCTGTTCAAGCCGGCGTAGCCTAGGCTAGTCGTCGAGCCAGCGTTCTTTCCACGATATCCCGGATACCGGGTCAGCCTGCCAGAATCCGGTCTGCCGACGTGCAGCCAAATTCAACGACTACCGCAATTTGCCTTGCCGCGATGTTTGCCGTCGTGCGCTCCTCGTCAGCAGTTGCCACTAAAACTATCCGTAATCCTGACCGGACAAACCATTGCTGCGCACTATCTAAGGAAACGTCGTTTTTGCGTTACTAAACTTCGAATGGCGGATGATCGGATCAAACGTGACCGACCTAAAGTTAACGATTGAAAGCGGGTCGAAGCCGAATGGATGATGATAAACTTGGAGGTAATCTGACGATGAAGGACAAGTTCAAAGATACGGAAATGCTGGAAAGACTGGCAGACGCTGCAAAGTCCGGCCGCATTTCCCGCCGCGATTTCCTGAACTATTCCATGGCTGCCGGTGTTGCAGCTTCCGCCGCAACGGGACTTTGGACCACCAGCGCCAGGGCGCAACCGAAGCCGGGCGGGACCTTCCGGGTCGGCATTCATGACGGCAACACATCAGACACCCACGATCCGGGCACCTATCTCACCATCGCCATGATTGTTCTGGCGCATACTCACCGCAGTTACCTGACCCTGATCGAGCCGGACGGCTCTCTGGGGCCGGATATTGCCACCGAATGGTCGGCGAACGAGGATGCGACGGAATGGACCTTCAAGCTCAACGAGAACGTCACCTTTCATTCCGGCCGCAAGATGACCGCAGATGACGTCATTGCGTCGATCAACCATCACCGCGGCGAAAGCACGACCTCGGCAGCCAAGGCGCTGCTGACCGATGTCACGGATATCGTCAAGGACGGCGACAACGCAATTGTCTTCAAGCTGTCCTTGGGCAATGCCGATCTGCCGTGGCTGATGACCGATTACCATCTCGTGATCTGCCCTGCCAACGAGGACGGTACCATCGATTGGGCCTCGGGTGACGGCACAGGTCCCTACAAGATCGAGAACGGTGATTTCGGGGTGAGGTTCTCGCTGACGCGTCATGACGGCTGGCATCTGGATGGGGCGCATTTCGATGGTGTGGAACTGATCGTTCTGACCGATCCGAACGCCCGCCAGACGGCCCTTGTCACTGGGGACGTGGATGCGGTTTCGCTGATCGATCTGAAGACCATGGGGCTGCTTGCGCGGAATCCGAACCTGGAGATCGACAACGTGCCGTCTGCCTCGACGCTCACGATGCCGATGTTCTGCGATACGGCTCCGTTCGACAACAAGGATGTGCGTAACGCGCTCAAGCTTGCGATGAACCGCGACGAGATCATCGAAAAAATCGCCTTCGGGGCGGCGACCAAAGCGAATGATTTCCACCATTCGCCGGCCATGCCCTATTGGCCGGACGACATTCCGCAGCACGACTACGATCCGGATCAGGCTAAATCGCTGTTGAAGAAGGCCGGGGCCGAAGGATTGTCCATCAGCATTTCCTCGGCGGAATCCATCTATTCCGGAGCGGTCGATCTCTGCGTTCTTTATGCCGAACATGCCAAGGCTGCGGGCATAGACATCAAGGTCGTGCGCGAACCCAACGACGGATATTATTCGGATGTCTGGCTGAAGAAACCATTCTGTGTGGTGGCCTGGGGTGCGCGGCCGACGCCGGATGTGATGTATTCGCTGGCCTACAAGTCTGACGCCGCCTGGAACGAAAGCCATTGGCAGAACGAACGCTTCAACGAGTTGCTGTTGATGGCCAAGGCCGAGCTGGACGACGCCAAGCGGGCGGAGATGTACCGGGAAATGGCACTGCTGGCACATGACGACGGCGGCACGATCATCCCGTTCTTCCGCAACTTCGTTTATGCCCGCCGAAGCAACGTCCAGCATGGCGAGCAACTGGCATCGAGCTGGGAGCTCGATGGGGCCAGAGCCTGTAGCCGCTGGTGGTTCGACAGCTGATCGAAGGTCGATGAAGAACGCCCGCCCGGTCTCAAGCCGGGTGGGCGTTTTTTGTTGTGTTTTGGCCTGTCTGTGGGGCGAACCCGGTTCAGGCCAGCGCTGCCCGGATCTTTTCAGCTTGAGACGCCAGAAGGTCGTTGTCGGCCATCGCGCCGGTATGGGGTTTCAGCGATACGCCCTCGAAGCGCGGAATGACATGGACGTGCGTGTGGAACACCACCTGGCCACCGGCCGGTTCCGAAAATTGCTGGATGGTCGTGCCGTCGGCATCAAAGGCCTTGATCACCGCTCTGGCCATGGTCTGGACCGTTGCCATCACCGCGTTGAGATCGTCCTGGGCGATGTCCAGAATGTTGCGGGAAGGGGCTTTGGGGATCACCAGAACATGACCGTCGCCGCGTGGCATGATGTCCATGATCACCAGTGTCTTGTCGTCTTCGTAAACCTTGTGGCTCGGCAGTTCGCCGCGCAGGATCTTGGCGAAGACATTCTGGTCGTCATAAGCGGGTGCGGACATGGTTCAATTCCTGTCTGATAGGCAAAAGATTTCGCGAAACGATGTTACTGGGCAAGTTGCCTCGACACTTCAGGGGTGATCAAAGGACCATCAATCGATTCCGATCAAGAGTTACTCTTGATCTAGCCCGAGATTGTTTGCAGCTACAAGCCGCGACATGCCACAGAACAGCTCGGATGAGTCTGCTGCGGAAGACGCGACCCTGGTCAGGTTCGTTCGGGCCACAGATATGACAGGGTCGCGTTCGAGCGTATGACCACGAATTCCTCGCGTTTTTCCCATCGTCCCAAAACGTTGATTTCAGTCACCGAACAATTGCCGTGCTGACGCCGCAAGGGATCGCAGGCGCGGGCTGCCGTAGTATAGAGTTTCGCCCGTCGGCTCTTGAATTCGTTCAGCCAGGCTTCGGCGTAGATACCGGCACTATCCACCAGATCGACGTCCACTTCCTGGTAGTTGAGAGGTTTCTCTGTCTTGAAGGTACCGGGAACTTGCTTCTCTACGAACTCAAGCTGCATCCTGATCTCGGCAAATTTCGGATCATCCTTGAATTGCTTGGCTTTTGTCAGCTTTACCCGGCAATTCGATGCAATTGTCTTCACCAGGAGCTTGCATTCGGCTTCCGCGATCCTGGGGGCCTGTCCGGAGATGAAGACCTCGATCATGTCCATGTCGGCAGGAGCTCCTGTTTCCTTCAAGAGCTCTTTCACCGATACGGGCATGACGATATTGACCACCCGTCCGGCATCAAGGTTCTTGAAGTCCGTGAGGGCGACGTAGCCATCTTTCAGGGAACCGTTCGAGCCGTGCCTGGCGTTGTGGACCGTCGCTTGTCCTTTCAGCGGGTCGTTCTTGAAGCCGAAGACAGTGTTCGCGACGTTGGCAGCACTGAACATGATGTAGCCGTAGTAGAGCGTCACTGCGAAAAAGATCACTCCGCAGGCGATTTGAAGGATACGCATCAAGACTGTTCCCTGTTGCTTATGAACCGGAATTGGTATTGGCGGTGCTGTCACGTCCGAGAGCCTTGTCGACCAACGGCCTGATCTGCGCCATCGCCTTGTCCTCGTAGCCGGACTTGCCAGCTACTGCGATGTTCTCGACCGGCGTCATGATGACGAGTGATCCCCCCAATGGCCGGAAAGGAACCCGGTCATCAAGAGTTTCCGGGAGCGGCCCAACGAGCACGTGAGTTGACCGTTCCACGCCAGCGAGATTTTGCTCGCTTCTTATGCCAAAGGCGCTCTTGAACCAGCTGTCGTACTTGCGATAAGCCGCCTTGTTCTTGGCGACGGGCTCTTCATGAAGGCTCGGATTTTCCTTGGCGTTTCTTACGAAAAGCCAGTGATCTTGCATCTGTCGCCAAGGCTGAACACCGCAGGAACGAAGGGTTCTTGCCCCGACCATTTCAACAGGCACGTCAGGATCAAGATTGGCGAAAGCGATATCGCCGACACCGAGTGCCACCACGTGCGAGATGCGGGCGCCCGGTGCCAGATGGATGTTCCACAGGATCTTGCCGAATTCGTTTTGCAGGATCAGGTAGACAGGCTTTTCGGTTTCAGTAACGACGACATCGACAACAGGAAAACTGTCGTCCTTTGCACTGAGTACCATGGTGTCGTCTCGAATCTTTCTGGGGTCGTCGGCTGGTTTCTGGGCGTTTTCAGCCAGCTTTTGTGCCCGTTCCCGAATTTTCGTTTTCGACCAGGTGTAGATCGGCGCATGCATGTTGCCTGTGCCGACATGCACATTGCCGATATATTCCCCGAGGTTTGGTTTGCGGAAGCGGCAGAATGCAGTGGGTTGCTGCATGACAACCTTCGCAGGAAGGTCGGTGTCCAAGGTCGTTTCCTTGTACCCAGTCACCGCGGACTGGATCCAATGAGGTGTCCCATCTTCTGCTACGAGGACGCCGGGTGATGCCTTGTAGCCTCGCATGTCGCGCTTCAGACCGGACTGCGGGTCTCCGGATGGAACGTTATCCGAGCAAGCGAGCAGACCGAAGCACAAGGCCACGGCAAATCCTTTTTTAAAACGCATCCGTAAGTTCCGGAGATCTCTGGCGTTGGGTATGCGTTTACAGGTTGTATCATTCGTCTTAAGGTTTAGTTTCTCCGGGAGGGCAATTCCTGCGTTTCCGGCGGTTTAAGTCGGAAAAAATTCTTCTGATGTCTTGTTGTTGATGCCGAAAAACCTCTTTAGATAAGATAAAGAGGTGTAGTGATCAGTATTCGCCCCGACCCGGCTTGCGCGAGGTCGGGGCGTAATGTCAGGCAGCTTCGCCCAGTTCGGATCCGTCCTTGACCAGTTTCGCAACCGCTGCGAAGTCCAGCTTGCCAGAGCCCAGGACCGGGACCTTGGACACGACACGAACTTCTGCCGGTATCATCAGGTCCTGCGCGCCGCGGGCTTTTGCGCCTTCAATGAAGGCGGCACGATCCGCGTTCGGATTTTCCGTCACAAGCACCAGCTTCTCGCCCTTGCGCGCATCCTTGACGGCAGCGACAGCTGACAGGTGCTGCGGCCAGATCTGGCCTGCCAAGGCTTCCACGGCGGAGAGCGACACCATCTCACCGGCAATCTTGGCAAAGCGCTTGGCGCGGCCCTTGATGATGATGTAGCCGTCGGCGTCGATCTCGACGATGTCGCCGGTATCGTGCCAGCCATCGACCAGCGGCTCGACGACGCCCGGATTGTCTGCCTTCAGATAGCCGACCATGACGTTCGGCCCCGAAACATGCAGTCTGCCGCCTTCTTCCACACCAGGCACAGGTTCAAGGCGGGCCTTCATTCCCGGCATCAGTTTGCCGACCGTGCCCGGGCGGTTGTACATCGGCGTGTTGAGCGCGATGACCGGCGCGGTTTCGGTCACGCCATAACCTTCCAGAACCCGCAGGCCGAAGCGTTCCTGATAGATCTGACGCGTTGACGGTTTGACGGGCTCCGCACCGGCAAAACAGTAGCGCAGGGAGCGGAAGTCATAGGCATGGGCGACACGGGCATAGCCGTTCAGGAAGGTGTCGGTGCCGAACAGGATCGTTGCGTTGGAGGTGTAGATCAGCTCCGGAACGATCCGGTAGTGCAGGGGCGAGGGATAGAGATAGACCGGCACGCCGGAAATCAGCGGCAGGATGGTGCCTGCCGTCAGGCCGAAGGAGTGGAACATCGGCAGGACGTTGAACACCTTGTCGTTCGGCGTGAAATCGACCCGTGCTGCTGCCTGTGTGGCATTCGACAGAATATTCCTGTGTGTCAGAACAACGCCCTTGGGTGTTCCCTCCGATCCCGAGGTGAAAAGGATCACTGCCGTATCGTCGGCGTGCCGTTGCACCAGAGGACGGCTTTTGGTCAGGAGGCCGCGGATCTTGTCAGCAAATCCGATTTCAGCGCGCAGGTCCTCCATCCAGATGATGCGAACGTGGTCCTCAAGGTTTGAGGCCAGTTGCTCCAGGCGCGCCTGCTTGACGAAGGCACGGGACGACAACAGCGTGCGAACCTCGGCCGCACGGCATGCGGCGAGAATGTTTTCCTGTCCGGCCGTGAAATTGATCATGGCAGGCACCTTGCCGGCGGACATGGTCGCCAGAACGGTCACGGCAGCGCCATTGGCATTGGGCAGCATGATCCCGAGGGTTTCTTCGCCGCTGGTATGTTGCATCAGCTTGCGGCCAAGCACGGAAACGCCTGTCAGCAGTTTGCCTGCACTCAGCTTGCCGGATACCGGATCTTCCAGCGCCAGTTTGCCGTGGCCGTGTTCTGCCGCTGTGGCGATTACCTTTTCCAGAATGGTGACGTCTTCCGTCAGGCTGGTTTCAAACATCAGTTCCGACATGACGCCATAGAGCTTGGCACCGGCTGCCGCGCGGCGTTGACGGCCCCTCAGGTCGTCATTGAGGTCCAGGCGGGTCGGTTCCATGATCGTTACCTTCACTTTGGGGAACAGACGTTTGCGGATCTGGCTGGGGTTCAGATAGGAGAACGGCGTTTTCTCAAGGCCGTCGATACGGATCGGGACGATCATGGCACCGGTCTTGTCGGCCACCATGGCCGCGCCGTCGTAGACTTTCATCAAGCTGCCGGTCACCGTCAGCCGGCCTTCCGGGAAGATCACCATCGGTTCGCCGGAGTTCACGACCTTGATCAGTGCGCGTGTGGCCATGGGTTTTGTCGGGTTGATCGGCAAAGCGTTTGCCAGGTGCAGGAAGGGTTTAACCCACCAGCGCTGCGCGATGTCATAATCGATGGCAAAAGACGGCTTCTTGTCTGTCAGGGTCAGGGCCAGGCCTGCGTCCAGCAAGCTGACATGGTTCAAGGCCAGGATCGGTGCTTCGCCGGCTTTTTCCAGATTCTCCATTCCCTTGACTTCCATCCGGAAGATGGCGCGATAGAGGATCGAAATCGCATCGCGCAGCGGATTGGTCGGCAGGACCTTCAACATGACCAGTGCTGTGACGAGGTTCAGTCCGGCCAGCGCCAGAAAAATCGCGGGAACGGAAAATCCGAGTTTCTGAGCCCCTGCCAGCAGAATTCCGCCAACCGTCATCAGGGCTGCGCCAAGAGCGTTGGAGGCTGCAATCCGGCGGGCCCGCACCTCTGGTTTTGCCCAGGTCTGGAGCGCGGTGAAGGTGGGGACAACCAGCAGGGCACCGGAAATGGCAAGTCCTGCCATATCGATGCTGAGACGTATCACACCCTCATGTGTGAGGAATACCCGCAGGCTTGACGCGGTTGTTGTGACCGGCAGGCCGGCCAGGGTCAGCGAGGCGTCGAGGCAGAAGAGCGCCAGCAGGAACGTTCCGACCGGGGCCGGCAGAAGAACAACACGGCCAGCCAGAAGCCAGGCGGCAATCGCCGACCCGATGCCGATCGATACGGCGAAGACCGTCAGGAAATAGGTGACGGCGATTTCCTCACCGCCCAGGAACGTTTTGACCATCAACGGCAGAAGTGCGAGCACCATGGCGCCGATGAGCCAGAACCAGGCATTCATCAAGGCAGCCAGAAAGAGGCGGCGGTCGGACGCCAGATCCCGCACCACGCGCCATGTGGAGGTGGCAAGGTTCCAGTCAACCGTCAGATCGGGAGCTGCGGCCGGTGCGGAGGGGATCTGACGGCTCAGCCCGTAACAGCCAAGCGCCAGCACTATCATCACCGGAGCGAAGATCAGGGTAGGAGCGCCGGTGCTGAACAAAAGCCCGGCGGAAATCGTGCCGCCCAGGATCGCCAGGAACGTGCCGGCCTCGATCCAGGCATTGGCGCGCGGCAGGCTGGCGGCCGGCAGATGATCCGGCAGCAGCCCGTATTTGACCGGGCTGAACAGGGCTGACATGGCGCCGAATACGAACAATGCGGCAAAGAGGACGGGCAGGGAGGAGAGGGCCATGCCGGCAACCGCCAGGCCGGCTCCGGCAACTTCGGCCAGTTTGGTCGCCCGCGCGATCCGTCTCTTGTCGAACTTGTCGGCAAGCTCGCCCCCAAGCGCGGACAGAAACAGGAAGGGAGCGATGAAAACTGCTCCGGCCAGTGAGATCAGAACGCCGGTGTTACCACCGTCCGCAGCCTGTCCCCCGACCTGGAACAAAATCAGGAACACCAGGGCGTTTTTCAGGAAATTGTCGTTGAACGCGGAGAAGAACTGCGTCCAGAAGAGCGGAGCGAAACGCCGGGATGTCATCAGTGGAGCGCTCATAAGGTCCTCCTTCGTAGCTGCCGATGTTTCGGCGGCTTTATAACCTTCGGTATAAAAACCCGGACGGAGCTAAAAGGTCTCCGTCCGGTTTGAAATTGGGATCAGGCGTGTTCCGGTTTGCTGATGTCCATCAGCAGTTTTTCTGTTTTTGCGTCTTCCAGACGGTTGTAAAACTTGCTGGCTTCCTCGCGGTCACGCAGCGTCTTGGTCAATGTTACCGCAGTATGGACAAGCATGATCGCGGCCATGGTGTAGAAACCCTTGGCGGAGAAACTCGCCTCAAGGTTCCAGATACCGAGGGCCATCATGATAGCGGCAATGGCAAAGCTGCCAGCGGTAAAAATGGTCCAGTTGTTGGAATGTTTGATTGTTGCTTCCTGCATGGTCTTGTCCTCGTGTTAGCTGCTTTTTTCCAGAAGAAGGGGTAGGTCGGATCTCAGGCGGGCGAGCACGTCGTCCGCTCTGGTTTTCACAGGCGCGCCGCATCCGGCGTCGCCCAGCTTTTCGATAACCGCGCTCGGATTATCTGCTGCCGACAGGGCCTTGAATTCCCGATCGGCTATGTGATCGCGCTCCTGACGCCGGCGGATCTCCTCCAGCTTTTCTTCGGCAACTGCGAGGGCCGACTGGCCGGTCGTTGTGCCGAAAGACTGTGCTTTCTGGATCTGGTCTCGAACTTCCACCGTGCGTTCGCCGCGCTTCAGGGCGCGCAGACGGCTCTGGGCGCGGTGCAGGGTTTCGGTGAGACTTGAAAGCTCGCCGTCGAAGGAGTGGATTGCTTCTTCGAGAGCCGTCTTTTCGTCTTCCAGCAGCGCAATGGCTTCCGCTGCTTCTCGAGCAAGGGGCTCAAGACCTTTAAGCAGGGCGTTGCGAGCCCGGTTTTCAAGATCTTCAAGGGATGCATTGATTTGCCACAGCCGCTTGCGGTCCTGCTGCTGTTCTGCCTTTGCGCGGGCAAGAGCAACCTGGGCAGTGCGGACGGATGCCGCGGCTGTGCGGGTGTTGATCGACAGGAGAGCAAGGGACTGGCTGTCCCGGCTTTCCTCTGCGCTGGCTAGAAACAGCGCCTTCAGTTGGTTCATGAATGGCTCAAACATCGTGCCTCTCTCAAAAGGTGAACGTTGTTCACTATTTGACAAAGCCACATCATTTTGATTAGGTCAAGAAGAAAAATGAACAATGTTCACTTTTGAGGTGCGATACGGTTAATGGCCGGAGTTCAAAAAGCTAAAAGCGAAGAAACCCATCGGCGCGTTCTGGAAGCGGCGATCGCCGCCGTGGAAGCGGGGGGCATGGAAGCGGTCAACATCAGAAAAATCGCAGCCGATGCCGGCTATTCCGTCGGGTCGGTCTACAAGCATTTCGAGGATCAGGATGCGTTGCTGCTTGCGGTCAACTCGGTGACCCTCGGGCGCATCAAGGAGCTGATGGCATCGAAAGTCGAAACCGTGGACGAGCCATTGGCGCGCCTGAAAGTGCTGGCTCTGGCCTATCTGGGGTTTGCGCGTGACAACCGTAATCTCTGGATGACCCTGTTCAGCCACCAATTGCCTGAAGGCAAGGCGGTGCCTGAGTGGCATATACAGGAAAACATCGCGCTCCTCGGCTTTATTGCAGCGCCCCTGCGCGAGCTCGATCCCACTATGCAGGATGAAGACCTAGCCGCGCGCACACGCACTGCCTTCGCCGCCGTGCATGGTCTCGTCACGATCAGCCTGGAAGCGCGCTTCGTTGGCCTGTCTGGCGAAAAGCTGGAAGAGGAAATGAACTTTCTGGTCGAGCGCCTGGCCGGCTAGAAAGACATTGCCAGCTTATCGCGCCAAACGTCGCCTGAGCTTCAAGCCCCGGAAAACGTCCGTTAGCGGAAAATCTCTGGTCACGTGCCGCAAAAAGTCTGGTAGGGGCCAAATGCAGCAGGTGCGGGGAGTGCGTAGGCCTCAAAGCCGGATTTTTCTTCGTATGGAGATTGAAGAACATCCAGTAACTTATTGACCAAATGATACTCTCCGACCTCTGCGCTTTGGAGGGCCTCTTCCACGAGATGGTTTCTTGGAATGTAGACGGGATTGACGCTGTCCATTCCTGCCTTGATCTCAGCCACGGCTTTGCCTTCCCTTTCAAGGCGTTGCCTCCAGCGCTCCAGCCAGCCATCAATCTGTACCGGGCTCATGAAAAGATCACGCAGCTTTTGTGGGGTGCCGACAGCAGCGTCTGCGAGATGCCGGAAGAACAGCGTGTAATCGACCGATTGCTCCTGCAGCGCTGAAAGCATGGCCTCGAAGAGATCCTGATCGTCTTCCGCTTCGCTCTGCAAGCCGGTTTTCGAGCGCATGCCGCTTAGCCACGCAGAGCGGTAGAGGTTAGGGAAGCGGGCGAGTTCGGTGCTTGCCAGATCGACTGCCTTGTCCTGATCGTCGGGCTGGATCAGAGGCAACAGCGTTTCGGCAAGGCGGGCAAGGTTCCATTGCATGATGACGGGCTGCCGACCGAACGCATAGCGCCCACCATGGTCGATGGAACTGAACACGGCGGCCGGGTCGTATGCGTCTATGAAGGCGCAGGGTCCGTAGTCGATTGTCTCGCCGGAGATCGTGGTGTTGTCGGTGTTCATCACACCGTGAACGAAGCCAACCAGGACCCATTTGGCCATGAGTGCAGCCTGTCGCTCGACAACACCCCGGAACAGTCGGAGGTAGTTGTCTGATTGTCCGGCGAGATTCGGGGCATGGCGGGCTATGGCATAATCTGCAAGCTGGCGCAGTTTGTCCGTTTCACCACGCGCCGCGAAATACTGGAATGTTCCGACGCGCAAATGGCTTGCCGCCACGCGCGTCAGCACAGCGCCGGGTTTCGGACCGTCCCGGTAGATGGTTTCTCCCGTTGTGACCGCTGCCAGCGCCCGCGTTGTAGGGATGCCCAACGCATGCATGGCCTCGCCGAGGATGTATTCGCGCAGAACAGGTCCTACGACCGCCTTGCCATCGCCACCGCGGGAGAAAGGGGTCGGGCCCGACCCTTTCAACTGAATGTCCTTGCGATTGCCGGCGCTATCGATGATCTCGCCGAGAAGAAGCGCGCGACCGTCCCCGAGTTGCGGCGAGAAGCCGCCGAACTGGTGGCCGGCATAGACCTGAGCGAGAGGTGAGGCACCGTCAGGCTGTCTGACACCGGCAAAGATCTCGGCGCCTTCCGGCGTTTCCAGAAGGTCAGCATCCAGGTTGAGTTCCGTCGCGAGATCCCGGTTGAACAGCACGAGTTCGGGAGCAGGCACTTTAGCACCTTCCCAGGCCACGTAAAAACCGGGCAGATCCCGGGCATAGGAATTGTCGAACTGGAAAATGGGCGGTCGGGCAGTCATGGAACCTGCTGTGATCTATGGGATTGGTTTCTACCGCCTAATATAGGAGCTGCAGACAGTCTGTCCGCCCCGCCGGACTGGATTTTTGATCGAAGGGGCAGCAACGACGGCCAAAGCGTCGCCTGTTACACTGCGTAGGCTGCCATGAACACCTTCACCGCAGCATCGATGTTGTTCTCGATTTCCTCCTGGCTCGGCTTGGGACTGGCGTTTAGAAGCATGCGTCTCAGCACGCCCGCCACGCACAGGTCAAAAAACTGGCCGGCCGCCAGTTCAGCGTCGCAAGCCTTCAACTCACCGCGATTGATCCGTTCCTGGATGAAAGCGCCGAGGTCTCGCCGGCCCTGGCAGGGCCCGGCTTCATATAGAAGCATGCCGAATTGCGGGAACTTTTCGGCGGCACCGATCACCATGCGAAGGGTCGACAATTTGTCCGGCTTGGACATTTTCTGCAGGTAGCTGCGGCCGATCCGGCGCAGATCGGTTTCGACATCCGCCTTGCTCACAAGAGCTTCTCGCAGGATTTCCGCCTGGCTGTAGCGGTCTTGCAGGATCAGAGCTTCAAACAGCGCTTCCTTGCTGTTGAAGTAGACGTAGAGCGTGCCTTTCGAGACGCCAGCTTCCTTGGCGATCACCTCCATACTGGCACCGTCGAAGCCCTTCGCCCGAAAGACTTTTCGCGCCCCGGCTAGAATCTGCTGGTATTTGGCGTTGTCAGTTTTCTGGGCCGGATCTTCGGAAAGCGCCGGTAGTTCCTGTGTGTCGGTGGTCATCGCAATCTCGAATTTCTGCCGTTTTTCAGTCAGTTATAACAAGTTATTTCGTCAAATATATGCAGTGTTGCAGAATTTGTCTTATCGGTTCTGAAGTCAACTGTCCGCCAGGTGATTCATCATTCTCATTACTATCGGCCATTAGTCCGAACCGTTCAATCTTTCCTGCTCGAACCTGCAACAGCAAGCTGGTTGTAAAGCCACGAGGGACCGGCCAGCATAATCCATTCTCCCGGGTGGCGATCATGAAAGGCCACTGCCGTTTATTCCTTTCTCCTTGTCAGTCTATCGCGGTTGCTCAATGGGTTTGAGCTTGTGTGCGCCGCAAAAAATTTGCCGCAACCCTTGCACTGACTGGGATATTGAACATATAAATGCCATTGACCGAACCGTTCAGTCAATGATTGAGCGGTCAAGAATTTGGGCAAAGGATACCATCGTGGCACTCAGAGAAGGCCGCAACGAGAGCGGTGCGATCGGTGGCGGGCCGCAGACCGCGAGCCCCCAGAAGGATGACGGAAAGACTGCCGACAGCGCAGAAAGCAAGCAGGCAACACCGTCCGATACCAAAGACGCGAGCGAGGCCAAGGGCGGGCAGGTGGCTGTGCCGTCGAAGGCCCAGGTGTCGATTTCAACAGCGTCTGAGCAAACACCTCCGCCCAAAAAGAAGGGCAAGGCCAAGCGGGTCTTTACGCTGATCCTGCTCGCGGGCCTCGGTTTCGGTGGTTATGAAGCCTATCACTGGTGGACCGAAGGCAGATTTATCGCCAGCACGGACGACGCCTATGTGACTGCCGACATAACCGTGATCCTGTCCAAGGTTTCCGGTTATGTTGCATCGGTTGCCGTTGGCGACAACCAGCGTGTGAAGGCTGGCGACGTCCTTTTGAAGATCGATGACGGGGACTACAAGCTGGCCGTTCAGTCGGCCAAGGACTCCATCGACAGCGCCCGGGCGACGGTCAATCGCATCGCAACCCAGATCACGGCTGCCAAGGCCTCCGTTCAACAGGCTGAAGCGTCTGTTGCGGCAGCCACGGCAAAAAAAGACGAAGCTTCCGCCAATTTTGACCGCCAGAAGAAGCTGGCGGACAACAAGTTTGCCAGCCAGGCAACACTCGATACCGCAGACGCTGCGCTGAAAGGGGCTCAGGCGGATCTTGAAAATGCCCAGGCAGCGGTAACGCTTGCCAAAGCCAACATCGATGTGCTGAACGGGCAACAGAAGGAAGCCGAGCAGGCGGTGGTTGCTGCCAAAACCGCGCTTGAAAAGGCCGAACGCGATCTTGCCTTCACGGTCATTCGGGCACCTGTCGACGGGATTGTCGGCAACAGGGCCGCCCAGGTGGGTTCCCTGCTGCAGCCGGGCAGCCGGATTGCGGCAATCGTGCCGCTGGCCGACACGCATATCGACGCGAATTTCAAGGAAACCCAGCTTGAGGGCATTCAGCCCGGGGCAGAGGTAGAAATTTCCGTCGACGCCTATCCGGACCAGCCGATCCGCGGAACTGTCGAAAGCATTGCCCCTGCCACCGGTTCGGTGTTTAGCCTGCTGCCGGCGGAAAATGCGACCGGCAACTTCACCAAGGTGGTTCAGCGCGTCCCGGTGAAGATCAAGGTTCCGGAAGAGGAAATCACGAGCGGCCATCTGCGGGCGGGCATGTCGGTGGTGGTCGCGGTCGACACCAGGACAGGCGGCCAAAAGGCCGATGTCACCGTTTCAGCGCTTCACTAGGTTTGCGGTGCAGGACAAGGATCCGCACCAGATCAAGTCTTCCCCGCGGCCTCCAACCGCACACGCCCGGTATCCGCCACTGGCGGATACCGCCCCTTTGAAGAGTAACCTTGGTCGGCAGCATGCCGTAGGGGGCTCCAACTTTTTCGACTGACCGGCCAAGAGTTTTTTCTGCCGCTTTCGACAGAATGCCAGCCGGTCCAAGGCTACGTCACATGAGCGAGACGGCACAAAGCGAATCCATCGACGGACGCAAGCTGTTCACCTTTCTTTGCATGGTGTTTGGCATGTTCATGGCGATCCTGGATATCCAGATCGTGTCCGCATCCCTGTCTGAAATTCAGGCAGGCCTAGGCGCTTCCCAGGACGATATTCCCTGGGTGCAGACAAGTTACCTGATCGCGGAGGTCATCATGATCCCGCTGTCCGGATATCTCTCGCGCATGTTGTCCACCCGCTGGATGTTCGCTTTGTCGGCTGCCGGGTTCACCATAATGAGCCTGATGTGCGCCACGGCCTCCACCATCGAGGAGATGATCATCTACCGCGCCTTGCAGGGATTTCTCGGCGGCGGCATGATCCCGACGGTTTTTGCGACCGCCTATCTGATTTTTCCGCGCGAGAAATTCAACGTCATCTCTCCGGTCATCGGTCTGGTGGCCACGCTTGCGCCGACCATCGGCCCGACCCTTGGTGGCTATCTCACCGAATTCGGGTCCTGGCACTGGCTGTTTCTTATCAACGTGGTGCCGGGCATCTTCGTAACGCTTGCCGCGGTCACCCTGATCGATTTCGACGAGCCGGATCTGTCGCTGCTCGACCATTTCGACTGGTACGGCTTCGCGGCCATGGCGATTTTTCTCGGGTCGCTGGAGTTCGTTCTGGAAGAAGGCTCAGGTGAAGACTGGTTCCAGAGTGGCGAGATCGTCCTGTTTTCCGCGGTGACCGCTCTGGGGGCCGCCATCTTCTTCTGGCGGGCGTTTACCGCACGCGAACCCATCGTCGATCTCAGGGCGTTCACCGACAAGAACTTCGCGATGGGCAGTCTGTTCAGCTTTGTCATGGGCGTTGGTCTTTACGGCCTGACGTATCTTTATCCGGTCTATCTCAGCGGCGTCCGCGACTATACGTCGTTGCAGATCGGCGAAACCATGTTCGTAAGCGGTCTTGCCATGTTTCTGACGGCGCCGATTGCGGGCCGACTGATGTCCTTGCTCGATCCGCGTGTGATGATGGCAATCGGGTTTTCCGGCTTCGCCATTGGCACTTACATGGTAACAGGTATCACCCATGACTGGGATTTCTGGGAACTGTTGGTGCCGCAGATCCTGCGCGGCTGCTCGCTCATGCTGTGCATGGTGCCGATCAACAACATCGCACTTGGAATGCTGCCGCCGCAAATGATCAAGAACGCTTCGGGCTTGTTCAACCTGACGCGGAACCTGGGCGGAGCAGTAGGCCTTGCGGTGATCAACACGCTGCTGACCAATCGACAGGATTTCCATTACGAGCGAATTTCCGAAACGGTCAACTGGTCACGTCCCGTCGTCAACGAGACCTTGACCAACATGACACATGCCTTTTCGGAGCTTGGTCAGAGCGCGGAAACCGCCGCCTTGAAAACCCTGTCGGGCATCGTCAGCCGGGAAGCGTTTCTGCTGTCTTTCTCGGATGTTTTCCTGATCCTGACAGGCATGTTCGTCGCCCTTGTCGCCGCGCTTTATTTCGTGGAACGGCCGAAACCGGTACCTGCCGGCGGTGGTGGTGGGCACTAAAAAGGTCCGATTGGAAACGTAGCCGGACATGGTTTGGTTGGTGGATGACGTTGTTTTGTGATCAAAGTACGGCTTTTAACGCCTGCACCACACCCTGATGCGGCAGATAACCGATGATGCCATGGGCATTATCGGTGAAGTTGTCGACCGTGCCATCGTCCTCGATGCCTGTTGCAAATTCCTTATGTAAAGCTTTGCCGAGTGAGACGAAGTCCGACGGATCGTAGAAATTCATCCATCTTTTTACGGACTGCGGCTTCAACCGGGGCGGACCGAGTTTCTTCTTGAATGCCTCCAAGCCTAGCGGTGATCCCATTGTTATCAGGAGCGGGATCTCGATGTCCGTGCCACTCTTTTGTATTTCTCGCAACAGTTTGAACGCGACCACCGTTCCCAGCGAATGTGTGATGACAACTTGCGGGCTTTCTTTCAGGTAAGGCCTGACAAGATTGTCGACCGCCGTGCCGGCTCCAGGCGAGGACAGGTAGGTGTGTCCCTGTTTTACGACGCGGAGCAACAAGGAGCCCTTCAGCGGAGAAATCTTTTCCAGTGCGCGCACAAGGCCGACAAGAAACCGGCCCGTCATGCTGTCCATTGCAACGGCCTCAGCAGCGTCTTGTTCCGCCGAGGCAATGTCTGCATCCGTCAGATTTTGAACTTCTGCCGCTTCTCGAAGTGCGGATGTAAGAAAGGCAACCTCGTCTGCGTCGCCGATGTTCACATCGGTTGCACCTGTCCCCATTCCCACGGCCGTATCACCATTGGCCCAGTTCGCCAGTGTCGTGCCGTAGTAGGCCATCCGTGTTTCTGCATTCGCAAGAAGCCCGGGCGAAACCTTGTGAAGGCTCTCAGTCCACTTTTCGAGAAGCTCTTTTTGGGTTGAACTTTCCTGCCCAATGCCGTGTATCATCAAGACCTTCATCAGTTTCCCTCCATATGAAACTTTCGGATCAAAATTTCCGCGCCATCTCGGCTAAAGGACGTGAACTGGGATGGGAGCAGATAAGGAATGGCGTCTCGAATGTGTTCCGCAGGAATAGCTTCCTCATTTTCCGGCTCTTCGACAAACTCCCAGCCCTGGCGCAGCCAAGGCCAAAGGCCTGCAACGAAACCGGAAATCGGGTCGGTGCGTCTCGTGACCCATTCAGGCAATCTATCGTTTTCCGGAGTGGCGTTACGCGCGGCTATTGGAGGGACATCGGTCGCGTAGACTGGTGCGTTCCTGTGGAAGGGCAACAGTCCCATATAGGCAATATCGAAAGGGATGCCCTGACCGTAGAGGCAATAGAAGTAAGCCATCCGACGAATGCTGTCGATGTCGCCGCTATAGTCGTAAAGATAGCTCGATATCGCCCCTAACGTTGGGTTTACGTGCTTCATCTCTCTAAGTTGGGCGGCGATGTTATCGACCTGGTCGGCGGAAAGGCTTCCCGCCTGAAGGTTGGAAATGGCGTCAATTGAGGAGTTGATCTGGGGCTGCGCCTCGGTCCAACGACTGGCGCAAGCCCAACCGATCACCCCATGTTCATCACGGCTCAGGACGGTGAGAAGCTGATCGTAGACAACAGCCGATGCAAAGATACCGTCGTTGAACTCGACCAGGATCTGGGTCGTGCTTTGAGGTGAAACTTCAACCTTATACTCGCTTGAGCGTACCTTATTTCCGGTGTCGGCTGCGTGTTCTGTTGTCCAGATTCTTGTCGGCGTCGGCCCAAGGATGACGAGATTAACATCGTCATTTGTATATTCTCTTCCAAGACGGAAGCTCTGTCGGATGTCTTGAGGCTGCCTCTCGTTGGGTGGAGCCGGCGCTAATTCAAAGAGCGCTTCATCTTTCAGAGGCGGCGCATGCTTCAAGATTTCGGCCCCGGCACTTGGTGCCGATGGCGTTTCCGGCGGTGCGGGCCACCGCAATGTCGCGGCATCGCCGTTTCCGGGATTGTCGCGGCGGAAATAGATGAAATGATCCCTTGGGGTGCCGACTGTATTTTCGGGAGCGCACTTGAGACGATAAAGTTCGCTAATCTCTTTCATTCTCGTTTTGCTGAAAAGATCCAGTGACTCGGAGGTAACGCAGTCACTGACGTATTTGTCGAACGCTTCATCGTGATGGCCAGAGAGGCCTTCGAGCAAAACGGAAGAAAAGATACACCGGGCAGGGGCGTTTTCATCGCCCGGCAACATATACGCCTCTCTACCGTCCGTGACGGCGTTGAAGCGGTCGATGATCGGAAAACTAGGGTCGTATGGCCCCCGTGGCAGAACCGAATCCTGACTGAGATCAGCGATATCCACGCTGGATGGAAGCGAACGGCAAGCGTCACTCAATATGGTCAGGTTCTCGATGCCATGGCCATAGAGGCGCTTTTTCAAACCTTCTACCGATATTGCACGTAATTCGGTGTTCCAGTCGCTTGGGAGCCACATGTTCTGTTCTGCTCCGGCGCGGTAGCCATGGCCGGCAAAATGCAAAACGAACGCATTCACGATGTCGTTTTCCGGAAGGAGCTCCAGAAGCGCGGTGCGAATGCGGGAGACTGTAACGGATACTTTCCCGTCATCCGTGAGGATCGTCGTCCTATAACCCGACCGCTCAGCCCATTCCTTCATTTCCTTCGCTGCTGTAATAGCGCCAGGCAAATAGGAGAGCGGTGGGGCTCTGGACACACCGATGGTCAAGCAAAGTTTCACCAACTGGGGCCTCCTCCTCCAGTTTTGATTGGGCATTGTTCATCCTGCATTCATTGGTTGCAAGCTCAATTTCAAGACGCCTGACAAGGAGTCGGATGACAATCGGCCGATTCGAGGAGATGGGAACGAGGTGATGGCGTTGACTGGCGGGCAACCCGACACGCTATTGAGAGAAAAAAGTTTTGCTGACCGAACGCAGGAACTTGTCTTTTTGGGGTTGCCGGAACCGATGGTTCCAGATCCGACGGCCCGGAAGATCATAACTGGGACTTTAGGAATAACCGGTTGTGGACGGCTGAGTTTATTGAGGCGGCGAAGCGGCACTCATGATCCGGGTCGACATATCGTCATCCGAAGCGGAGAAACTTGCGGTACGGGGCGGATGTTCTTCGAAGGAGGCAACGAACTTGCTCACCAGGCGAAGAGCCGGGCCGATTGCCCAGGACCTGTTTTCCGGCCATTCGTCAAACCCTCGGGAGCGGGCTACAATTTCCAGCTCGGGCAGAGGCCTGTCTCGACACGCGTCAAGGTTTGCCGCGAATTTGCTGCCGAAAACCATCTGGAGGGGACGTCGGCCTATATGACCCAGACGATCCCGCTGGGCGTGAAACAATTGAACGGGCAGTGCCCGTTCAATTGGTGGTCAATGCGAAGTGGCAGCTTGGAAGAAGTCTTGCCACTTGTAAGGAAGACTCGCTGAACAACAAAACCCGCCCGATCGTTTCCGACGGGCGGGTTTTTTCGTCTGGGCGCCGGGAGCCGCGCTGTGGCTGGTGGACACCGGCCTGGGCGAACTCCCGGCTAAGCTTTGAAAGCAATCAAATCCAAACCTCCGGCCGGTGCTGGCCGTGTACGTGAATGCATAGTATGGCTCATGGAGAAAATAAGTCATTGAAATTAAACAGCTTTATTTTCAATTTTGGCTCAGTCATTCCCGGGTTTCGGCCAAAGTCGTACTCAAATACATGAATAATCTGGCTCAATAGAAGCCTAAGTCCTTGAAATCTGGACGGCAGGCACAAAAAAAGCCTCCCGGAGTGGGAGGCGTCATCGACGGTCGCGAGGCTGCCGGTTCAGGGCGCCGGAATGAGATCCGGATCGGCTAACCGGACCTGGTCCAACGCATAGAAGGTTGCCGGGATCTGGTCCTTGGGAAAGGCGGGGCCGACGCCCAAACCATCAAGGCGTTTCATCATGGTCTGGAGATGAGACCCCGATCTGCGGGCAAGGGAACTGGCGGTCTCGAACTTGTCCATAAAGGCGGTCAGGACGTCTCGCTTCACGATGGTCTGCGGGCAGCGGTTGATCGGGTTGACCGCGATTTCAGCCTCAAGGTGATTTTGCTCGATGAGCGCCTTGATCACCCATGTCGTGGTCTTCAGCTTCTGCTCGACTTCGCGAAGCGAATATCCGCCGTGGTCCTCCCGACGGACAAGTGACTTCACTTCCTCCGGATCGACGAGTACGGCAAGAAAGCCAGTCAGGTCCGGATCCGTTCGGATCGTGCCCAGGCGATTGTCCAGGATCAGTTGCACGACTTCCAGTGTGGAGCAGTTCGCCATCTTCGCTGCACGCAGGATTGGCTCCAAGGACTTTTCTTCATCCGTTACTGGCGCTGTTCCAGCAGCCAACGCTGACAGGAATTCGTCGAGATCGCGTTTTGCGAAGGCATGGTTCTTGAAGACATCTGTTCCGCCTTGGAGCCAGGGCTTCAGAATACCTGCCTCGAACAGTCGCCGGTCAACGGGACGAGGCGCGTTGATGTAGGCCCGGGCCTGCTTGAGGGACATGCTCTCTTCGATCCGGTCCAGATAGAACTTGGCGTCGTCGGCACGGAACAGGGTTCGTTCGTTTGACAGGGCAATCTGTTCATCAGCAATCAAACCGACCGCATGGAGAACCTTTCGAAGCCGCTTTGGATGGGCGCCGGTTTCAAGGTGGGCGGAGTGGATGGAGTGAATGATCCGTTTGACCGGTCGTTTGCCGAAGATTTCGTCGTCAGGTCCCATGGGCAGCGTGTTGAAAGCATGCTCGGTGATGATCTCGCGGAGAGCGTCGTAAGCGGTGTCGCCGGTTTCATGCGCCAACCATTCATAGAGACGTCCATAGATCTGCTTGGGGCCCCACGCGTGTCGCGTCTGCATGAATGCCCGCTGCATGTCGTTGAGGTGCACCCGGATGCTCTCGGGGCCATGTGCGGCAATCTCAAAGCCGGCCTGGCCGGCGTCGTACCATTGGTCCTCCGACAGGCTCTCCGCCATCACCTGGGCGCCATGGATCTTGGTGGCTCCGATGATTTCGCAGAACCGGGCGGCGGCGTAGGCGGGGAGGGACGAGAGCCAGAACTTGGACGGTTGGCCTTTGATGCGGCTTTGGACATAGGTCTCGAAGTCCGACGGCATCCGGTCACGTGCCTCGGCAACATGCCGGTCGATCTCCTCCGCAAAGGGTTGAAGATGCTGCGAGAAGTCGTGCAGCATCTGAGGGTTATCGTCGTTCGCGGCCACGATCAGAGGCGTATTGTGTTTCGAGCAGGTCCGGACGGATGCAATCATCCAGGACCAGCGGCCATATGGCCGAACCCTCTCATGGTCAGCGCTGCACTCCAGATCTGCCTTGATGCAGTGAGGACAGACGCGAACCGTCGAGCGGCGAAGCGACGCCCTGGGAAGGGGTTCGGCGTTCATCTTGAAAGAACGGTCGCCGGTGCGCTCAAGAATGGCGCCCGGGAAACTTCCGTTATCGAAGCCGGCAAGCTCGGCGAAGGCGCCAACCGCGTTCTGGTCGCCATCGCACAGGGACTGGAAGTTCAGGCCCATGTCGAGGCAGAAGTCGCGGGCACTGCGAGATGCCATGGCGGCGACGCGCGACACGAAGCTCGTGAGGGTTTCTTCCGGGTGACAGGTGGGGACGTAGAAGGGATCGAGTTTCATGCTCATGCGCCTCGCACGGCGTTACGACGTCGATTGCCGGGGTTCGGTTTTTCCTCGATGTCCTGGTCGGGAAAGAGCGTGTTGCGGACGTCAACGTTCTGCCACTCGACGCCGTCGGCGAAGACGTTGTGCTCCGGGCGGCAACCGGTCTTGGCCTCATAGGCTCGCTCGAAATCACCCATGAGGGGGGTCTTCCGCCCCTCTTGCAGCGTCAGGGAAAAAGCTTCCTGGACGACCTCAATGAGATATCCCAGGCGACCCTCAGTGCCATGGAGCAGACGGCTGGCGAGTTCCTGAATTGGAAGGTCGTCGAGGGTCAATTCCGCTTTTTGACCAATATTGCCGAGAACGTTTCGGATTTCCTTCAGGTCTTCCTTGCAGGTGGTTAGCTGGTCAAGGCGAACAAAGGTGCTGCGGCGGCGCAGCTGGAAGTCACTCTCGATGATGTGCGCGAGTTTGGGCATGCCGGACAGGATCAGCCACATCGGCCAATCCGAATTCTGCATCAGGCCCTTGAGGGTATCGCACACCTTGAGGGCTTCGGCCGGGTTGTTCAGCTGTGTCAGATGCTGCAATTCATCAATGTGCAGGAAGCTGATCTTACGCATGGCAAGCTGTTCCCGGACCAGGCGCCAAACGACGTTTTCCCGAAGGTCACGTTCAACCGGATAGCGCAGGCCATCCAGGATCTCGATGCCAAGCTGCTTGAGGTTGCACGGAGAGGGAGCCCGGACGGAGACGACAAAGGTCTTGTCCGATCGGTCGGTCATCCCGAGTTTGGCAAAGGCGCGCTCCAGAGAGCGGGACTTGCCGGCACCGGATTCGCCAACGACGACGACGGCCCGGCCTTCGTTCAGCCGACCAACGCGGCTGAGACCCGCCTGGTCGGCAATTTCATCAAAATCCTCGAAATCGTCCAAGAGCTTGTTGAGCTGGTCGAGAAGCGCACGGTCACGGGCGTGCGGGTAGTACGTGTGCTTCAGCTGCGCCTGAAGGACCGCGACTTCCGAATTGCGCTTTCGTCGATGGTGGGTTCCTTCATTTTGTGCCGGCGCTTCAGCCGCGGCAGTTTCATCGTGGGTCATTTCAGTCTGCATCTCAGTCCTCCAGAACATATTCGAAGTCATCGTCATCATCGTCGTCGCCCAGGAACGGCATGGAGTCCCTGACCAGTGACGCGGTGGTCTCACCGGCAGCTCCCGGATCACCTGCCACTCCGGCGTCATCGGGTTCATCGAGCCCCAGGATGTCGCCGTCGAACGCCTCATCGACCCGCACACGGTCGTCAGAGAAATGGGCTTCGAGATGGGCGAGGTTGGTGGCGGTGAAGACCGGCGATGCGATGCCGCGGCGGGCGCGGGATTCATCTGCAAGACGACGAAGGTCGGCGAGGGCCTTTTTGACAATCGGGGCAGAGCGGGCGGCTTCTTCACCGTATCTTGCCAGCATGCGCTGCCGGTTTTCGACATGCGCTTCCAGCGGAATTCCATGCATCTCCGGCGTGGTGCACGGGACCTTGAGCCAGCCCTTGGGCGTTTCGACGGAGATGTGTCCGATATCGTCCGGATCGAAGCGAACCCTCAACTTCTTCCGGAGACGAAACTCCCGACGAATGCGTTGAAGCTCCGTGGACTGGTACTTGTTGCAGTAAAGCTGGATACCTTCACTGCGGAGATCGCGCTCAACGGTGATCCCGAAGCAGGCACGCATTTCGTCCTCCCGGGGCGACAGAGGGACACCGACCTTGTTTTTGAGTTCAAGCCAGACCTCCCTTGGCGAGCGGCCGCCCAGGCCGCCATGGGGAGTATTGTGGTAGACATCGACGACCCACCGCACGAGCGCCTCACTGAGCTTATCAATCGTGAGAGTCGCTCGAGCCTCTGCCTGGTACTCTCCCCTGTCCACGACATTGGTGAAGGTGCGTCCTTCAAAGAGCGAAATGACACCGGTGTGGAAGCTGCTGAACACACGCTCGATTGAGCCGCGTAGATGGGGCGCGCCGGCAACGGCGTAGTCGACGGCAATCCCGGCATTGATCGCTGAGGTGCTGAATGCATCGGCAAGATAAGCCGAACCGTTGTCCACGCGGACCATTTGGATGCGACCGGCCATATCCCAGGGGGTGTCGCAACCTGAGGCCATAGCGATATCGCCTTTGTCGGTCATTGCCATTTTCAAAGTGGCGATGGCGAGATCAGCAGTCGCCGTACGAGCCAGCTGCATCGCCAGGATGCACTTGGTTCGAACATCGATGGCCGCTGAGAGCTGCATGCGCCCGACTTCTTCGTCCAATTCCTTCTTTGCAGTGATGCCCAACCCTTCCCAAACGGGATCGCCCTGGAGCAGCGCTTGAAGCGAGACCTGCCACTCGTCCATCTCGACGAGCTGCAAGGGCCATTCCGGGTCATGCTTGCCCTGAATGTAGGCGTATTTCTTCTTCGCAAACGGGACGCCATGCCGACCGGCATCGACGTGATAGGGCGCCAGCTTGCGAATTTCCGCACGCATTGCCGCCTTGCTCGGCAGCGGCAGGGCCGGCAGCCCTTTTTCGGCGCGGGCTTCATTCAGCCCGTCGAAATGTTCGACAAATTTGTCATAGACCTTCTCCATGGTCGGCTTCAGGAGGCTGGCATATTCCAAAGCGCCATTGCGCAGAAGCGCCCGGACGTCCGGATGAAGGCGATCCGACCGGTTGCCGCACTTGTGCTTCATGGGACATAGCGCCATCACATTGAAGTTTGCCGCTTCGTACTTCTGAAGCCACCGGCGGACGGTGCTGGGTCTCGGAATCCCGAAAGATCCCTTCGTCTGCTGGCTGCTGAACCGGGTCCCAGGAGCACGCTGCGCAAGCAGAGTGCTCCACTTGCCATGGAGGATCGCGATCGCCAGCTCCAGCGCTGCGTCACTGCGCGACGCCTCACTGGCCGCTTCCATCTTGAGAAATTCATCGCAGATGAACTGGCGGAAATGAACGAGTTCCGCGACTTCCGGCTTCAGGTCGGAAAGCCTGACGTTGGGACCGATCTTGAGAGCCTGCTTGGAGAGGTCAAATGCGCCTCGTTCCTCAGTAAGGAGTCCCTGCGCGACAAGGTCGTTCAGCTCAACGTAAGTGAACTTCTTGTGGACGTCCGGGTTGTCGACGCGCCGCAGAACGCAGAACTCTTTATCAGAGAGAACTTCGGTATACGAAACTCCCTTGATGATGACTTCGGAATGGGGAGCGAAGCGGATCCGCGAGGCGGACGTGGAGGCGACGATCTGGTTCGTGTTGAGTTCAAGCATGTTCAAATTCCTTTCCTGTTGGGATGCATTCCGGATATCGGGGAGAGTTCGTGAGGGGCGGCGCGTCACCGGCTCCAGATGATGCGCTTGTGTTGCTGCGGGCAGAGCGCCATGGGCTCAAAGTCACTGGCTTCGAATTTCCGAAGCCAATCCCGGACGGTTCTAGGTTTCGGACATTTGTTGGTGGGGAGACGCCGGCAGGAACCTTCCCACTTTGAAATCCGGCGCATCCAGCGTTCGTAGATTTGGCTGATCGCGACTTCCATGGAGGCATCGCCTCGCGGGAGCTTCCCCTTCCGGTCCAGTTCAAGAAGCCCAAAGCAGAAGTACATCCGGAAAATCACGCTATCGGCAACATCCGGGTCCAGGTGCCAGAACGTAACTTCCGGATTGTACCGGAGGCTACGCTCGAACGGGGAAAGCGCTCCGTAGTCCTGGATCAAGCGACCTCGGGCAATCAGCTTCCTGAGGTCGGCGTCGGTGAAACGCGCGAAGACGCGAGGGAGGTCCACACGCCGCAGCACGTTGGTCGTTTCATCCAACGTCACCACGACGTACGGGCGTCCATTGATCCAGATCCTTGCTTCGGGATCGAGCCGGATCCGAGTATCGGATCCGGAGGCCACATCTGCGATCTGGTTGTTGCCGGTGAGTTCAGTCATGTTCCAATTCCTTTCCTGTTAAGCGGCCTTGCAGATCTCAAGCTCGGTGTTGTCGTTGATCCGACCGCGGGTCACCGGCTTCAGCTCCTGGGCGTCGATGAGGTTGAGGACGGCGTTGAAACCGGCGGCTTCGCTGTCGAAGAGGGCGACGAGAGAAGCCAACCGGAAAACCCCGTGCATCGAGGCGAGGTGCCGGCGCAGCTCTTCGATGGCTTCCTCATCCCAGAGGGTGCGTGCCCGCAGGATCAGCTCTGCGTTCCGGACACCGTCGCGAGAGATCTCGCGATCGGTGCGGACAATGAACTTGTCCGCATAGCCGGGGTGCTGCTCCTGGATGAGCCGGTGAACCTCATCGATCCCGCTCTTCAAGCGCCGGCTGTCAGCCTTGACGTCGACAACGATCGTCCGGCCGTCGCAGAGACGGATCCGAAAGTCGAACGTATGCGTCCGCTCCTTGCCGTCGTCGTCGATGTAGGTGACAGCCTCAGGCTGTTCCTGAACCCCGACGACGCTGGGGTGCACAAGCACGATGGTCAGGAGTTCTCGCTCCAAGGTGCTTTCGCAGAAGGCCCAGCTGTCCAGGGTGTCGTTCGGGTAAAAGCTCCGGGACGAGGCAGAGGACTTCAGGGTTCCCCTGCGAGAACGCTTGGACGGCTTGCGAGACTTGAAGAAATTAAAGTTGTCGTTGGACATGGTGGTTTCCTTTCCTACTTGGTCCTGACGTGACTGTTCACGGCAGCAATTCAGCAGGCGGAACCACCGGCATCGGCAGAGCCCGGACTGGGCAAGCGAGCAGATACGGTTCAATGCATTCCACATGGCACAATTCTCCTGTTCCCGCGCAGTGGCGGGTTCGAAACTCGAACACTTGAGGGGAGAGTTGCTGTGCCGGTTAAAACGACAATCAGTGGGTATCGTTTCCCGACATCAGCAACAGAAACTGCGCGCCATGACCGGTGAGGTCACGACGAGACAGCAGAAGGGAACCAACTCCGGCGGATGTCGAATGTCAGACATCACGCAGGCGGTCGGTTACCCAACTCAAGCGTTGTGTATCGGGAGATCTTGTGCGGCTTCGCGGAGAGCCGAATTGTTGTGCATGAAAGTCATGGTCGGCTACCTCCTATTTCCTGCCAGACTGAGCTGGTGGGTGAAGCCGAAGTCGAAACACGCATCGCAACCCATTTGCGACCGGCGTTTCGGGGAGAGAGCTACTACCAGGTTTTTTCGAACTAGGGGAGCCCTGGGGAAGAGTGAACCGAGATTAACGATAAGAAGCAGCATTTAGGTTCTCGCCAATTTTATGATTGTTGAATCTACGGATGGCGAAATCTCTGTATTTTTACCCAAATGCTCTGAAAGCTGATGCCGTTCGAGCTTCGCTGATTTTTTCAGATCCACTGCAATTGATTGAATAGTCGGCTTGTTCGCTTCCAGGATTTCTCGTACCCGCTGCATCTGTGTTTTCAAGATCAGATCGCACTCTCTGGAAAACCTGTCATTGTCCCGAACCATTCTCTTGAGCTCTGCTCCTGTCAAATTGGCCTTGAAAACCAGATTGCTCGACAGGCCTGAGCAGGCCACCAGCTGGGCAGCAACCATCGTTGCCTGCTCCAGATCTGAGCCTGCAACCAAACCGGCTCCGTCTGACGCCTCATCGAAAAAAGTTCTTCTGCCGCGTGTCCGGCCAGAAGGACAGCGATCTTGTCGAGGTAG